>NZ_JALLIY010000011.1 GCF_023242315.1 Pseudomonas sp. MWU13-2105 | reverse complement strand
TACTTGGTGGGTTTCCGGGTATTGTCAGTCACGAAAAAAACTCCTCTGCGATCGTCCAAACCAGCCCAGGCAGTGGGCGAGCGAGCGTGTGCGGGAAAGCCCGTCACAAGCGGAAATTGGGGCGGTGCGCGAATCTTCCTGACGACTCATACGCACACATCTTTACTTGTACATACAAGCATATGCAATCAAGCGGCCAACTTGCAAATCGCGAGCGGAAGAATTTTTCAGAATAGCCCGCAGGGCCCGTGGGACGTGGCTTTTGGCGAACAATGGAATTGCAGGAGGATGACAGACTGCAGGCAGGAAGCTGTTACCGAGACAGGATTTTGCGCCATGCTGGGGCGTTCGGTAACAAAATAGGGCGGGGTGGATGCACCGTTCTTGTGGCAAGCGTAACTGTGGGAGCGGTGCTAGCCCGCGAAGCTTTTAGCGACCTCAAGGGCCTCTTCGCGAGCAAGCTCCGCTCCCACAGGGACCGCGCTCGGCCTTAGCTAAACAGCATTCTGCTCACCCATCTGTCAGGCGGGGGTCAGCTCGATCACACAGCAACGCCCGGTCACCGCCACTTCCAGCAACTCGTCGTTAGCCTCCAGTTGCAGGCAGTCATGCCGCCCCAGCACTTCATAGCGGCTGTTACCCAGGCCGATATGCAATTGTTCGCTGATACTGAAGATCAACAGCACCGCCGCCGAACTGAAAAAACGCTTGGGTGGCGCACTATTGAGCCACTGCAAGCGCGCGCTATAGCGATCCGGCGCATAGATCAGGTTGAAGTCGCGGATCGCCCCGTCAATCAAGGTGCAGCTCACCTGGCTCGCACCGCTGAAGGCAAACGGATCCAGCGGCAACAAGGCCCGCGTGCGCTGGCCATCGACCTGCAAGGTCATGCCGGCGCCTTGCAGCACGGTGATGATCCGCTCATAACCGGCAAAGGTGGAAAACCCGCCCGACTCGCCGATATCGGCAATCGACAGGCGCCAGCCGAAGCCGTCCAGGCCCTCGCCCGCGTCCCGGGTGATTTCCTCGGTGCTGCCGCCGCCGTTTTTCCACGGCATGCGCGGGTAATCCGCCGCGCGCAAGACTTTCAACTGACTCATTTGCTAAAGCGTCCTTCCAGACGATGACGGGAACCGGGGTGGATCAGACGGGCGGCGGTCACCGGCTGCCGGCCGGACCAGGTCCGGCGGCGAATCAGCAGGCACGGCTCGCCCGGCTCGATCTGCAACAGCTTGCACTCTTCTGCCTCGGCGAGGATGGCCTCGACCACGTGCTCGCCCTCGGTCAGCGGCGCGACCTGGGACAGATAGGCGTACGGCGTCTGCAGGGTGAAATCCTGCTTGAGGTAATCCGGCGCCACCAGCGCGTTGACGAAGCGATCCTCGATCTGCACCGGGATATCGTTCTCGAAATGCACGATCAGCGAGTGGAACACCTTCTGCCCTTCGCGCATATCCAGGGCCACGGCGCGTTCGGAGCCGGCGGCCTCTTCGCCGAGGGTGATGATCTTGCAAGTGTGCCGATGGCCACGCGAGGCGATCTCGTCGGCGATGTTGTGCACTTCGAACAGCGCCGACTGGCTCTTCGGCTCGGCGACGAAAGTACCGACCCCCTGCATGCGCACCAGCAGGCCTTCGGCGGTCATTTCCCGCAGGGCCCGGTTGATGGTCATGCGGCTGTAGCCCAATTGCTCCACCAGCTCGCTTTCCGACGGCACGCGGTAATGCGGCGGCCAGTTTCCGCTGTCGATCTGCTGGCTGATCATCTGTTTGACGCGGGCGTATAGCGGCGCCGGACTGTCGCCCATATGGGCAGCCAGCGAGTGGTTGGCAGGCGGAGTCGGCACGGGAAATCCTTGTTCGATTCAAAGATGGCTAGCTTGCCGGAGTTTACCGGGCAGGCAAACGTCTGTATATGTATATACAAATAACACACGATGGGGTGCTGAACCATGTCCGCCTTCTTTGCCGAACGCGCGCTGCTGCCTAGTGGATGGGCCAACAATGTACGCCTGGAGGTCAACGCCGCGGGCGTGCTGACCCAGGTCCAGGCCGATTCCCATGCAGAAGCCGCCGAGCGGCTGGGTGGCCCGCTGCTGCCGGGCATGCCGAACCTGCATTCGCATGCTTTCCAGCGCGCCATGGGCGGGCTGGCGGAAGTGGCCGGGAACCCTAATGACAGTTTCTGGACCTGGCGCGACCTGATGTATCGGCTGGTGGGCAAGATCAGCCCGGAGCAAATGGGCATCATCGCCCGTCAGTTGTACATCGAGATGCTCAAGGCCGGCTACACCTCGGTGGCCGAATTCCACTATGTGCACCACGACAGCAATGGCCAGCCCTACGCCGATCCGGCCGAACTGGCCGTGCGCATCAGCCAGGCGGCCAGCGCCGCCGGCATCGGCCTGACCCTGCTGCCGGTGCTGTACAGCCACTCCGGCTTCGGTGGCCAGGCGCCCAACGAAGGGCAGCGCCGCTTTATCAACAGCACCGAGAATTACCTGAAGCTGCACGCACGTTTGCAGCCGTTGCTCGCCAAACAGCCGACCCAGGCCCTCGGGCTGTGCTTCCACTCGCTGCGCGCAGTGACGCCACAACAGATCAATGAGGTGCTGGCCGCCAGCGACAAGCACTGCCCGGTGCATATCCATATCGCCGAACAACAGAAGGAAGTCGACGACTGCCTGGGCTGGAGCGGCAAGCGTCCGCTGCAATGGCTGTACGACAATGTCGAAGTGGATGAACGCTGGTGCCTGGTGCACGCGACCCACGCCGATGCCGAGGAAGTTACGCGCATGGCGAAGAGCCGGGCGATTGCCGGGTTGTGCCTGACCACCGAGGCCAACCTCGGCGACGGGATTTTCCCGGCGGTGGACTTCCTCGCCCAGGGCGGACGGATGGGCATCGGTTCCGACAGCCATGTGTCCTTGAGCGTGGTGGAAGAACTGCGCTGGCTGGAATATGGCCAGCGCCTGCGCGATCAGCGGCGCAACCGCCTGTACCGCGCCGATCAGCCGATGGTCGGGCGCACCCTGTATGACGCCGCGCTGGATGGCGGCGCCCAGGCCCTGGGGCAAGCGATCGGTCGGCTGGAGGTCGGCAAGCGCGCCGACTGGCTGGTGCTCGATGGCAGCGACCCGTACCTGGCGACGGCGCGGGATGACGGTATTCTCAACCGCTGGCTGTTCGCCGGCGGCGACCGCCAGGTGCGCGACGTGATGGTCAACGGCCAATGGACGGTGCGCGGCGGACGCCATGCGGACGAAGAAGAAAGCGCCCGGGCGTTCACCCAGGTGCTGCGCGACCTGCTGAACTGAACCCGAAGACCTGCATCGCCCAAACTGACGCCTTCGCGGCGGTGCCGCGAAGAGGCCCTTGAGCCTTTCAGCGCCTATCCGGACGCCATCGCCAGCAAGCCGGTATCTACAAGGTCAGTGAATTCAGTTGGGCATCTTCGCATCCGGCGTGCGCCAGATCAGCCGGGTGGTGTCGTAACCCTGCTGGCGCGCCCGGCTCAGTAGCTCCTCACGAGTCTCCGCACTGACCTTGGTCGTACGCGACAACAACCACAGGTAACGACGATTCGGATTGCCGACAATCGCCGTCTTGTAGTCATCGCTGACATACAGGATCCAGTAGTCGGCCTTGGCCACGCCCGGCAACAGCGACGTGAACCAGTTATCGAACTTCACCCACAGCTTGTCGGCTTGCCCCGGCACCTGCGGCGTCGCCGTACCCTTGGCTTCCTCCCAGGTCCATTGCTCGGTCAGGCAACGGTTGAACACCGCCATCTTGCCGTCAGCCATCAGGCTGTAACGGGCCTCCGACTGCGCGCAATTGCGCTGGAAATACATCGGCATCCTGGCCAGCTCGTACCAGGTGCCCTGGTAACGTTTCAGGTCGACGTGACCTGCGGTCTTGGGCGCCAAATCGTCGCCGGACGTAGCGCAACCGGCCAGCAACAAGCCGGCCAAAAAAATAACCACTAAACGCAACATTGTTCTTCTCCCGCGGGCGCTCGCCCCGGTTTACTTCAGGCCTTGCCCGGAAAACATCAGGACTTTGTCACCGGCATACTGCACGCTGATAAAGCTGTTCTTGTTACCCCAGGTGCAACTGGACATGCCAAGCGCGCCGGAACAGTCCGAGGGTGAGCCGAGTAGCTTCTCGACATCGGCCTTGGCCATGCCCGCGGAGATTTTCGAGTAGTTTTCCTGATTGACCTTGCTGCACGCGACCAACAGCACGCAGAACGACAAAAGGGCGAGAGAGCGCAACGACATGGGGGAACTCCTGGGGCTCAAAGGTGGGCACGGCTGCCTACCGCAAGCTTAGAAGAGAAAAGGGCCATCTGGTTCCCGAGCCCCGGTGCTTTTCTTACAGTGATTTCCTTCAAGGATTTTCAGGGAGTTTTTCAACGAAACCTGCACTTCGTCGGCTTTGTCGCCGGAAAATTAATATTCAGCGCAAGAGTGTCGACATAATCAGGTAATACCATTTTGCCTGTATGGCAGGCCCGTACGCCGATATTCAAGGCGCTACGCCCCGCCATGGCGAGCAATGGAAAAGCAGGACAAGGACTTCCGACGCCGACGTTGACCAAGAGAAATTGCCCCACAGGTGCAGACCTGTGGCAAATTGACGCCCCCTCGTTGACCAGCCCCCCTGTGGACAGCCCATTTCATGACCAAAAACTTCAAGTTCAGCCATAAGATTCTGTTGGCGGCGGCCCTGGTGGTCGCGGTGGCGTTCGCCTGCTTCATCCTGTTCAACGACTATCGCCAGCGCGCGGCCCTGCGCCACAGTACCGAGGACTCGATGCAGGCACTGGGCAGCCTGACCACCAGCAACATCCAGACCTGGCTGGAAAGCCGTATTCAACTGTTGCAATCGCTGTCCCAGCAGATCGCCGCGGACGGTAGCTCCGCGGACAGCCTGAAGCACGCCATCGGCCTGCCCGCCTATGCCGGCAACTTCCAGCTCAGCTATTTCGGCAGCGCCGAGGGCGTGATGACCTCGATTCCGGTGGGCAACCGTCCCGCCGACTACGACCCACGCACACGCGGCTGGTACAAGGCCGCCACCGCCGCCCAACAGACCATCGTCACCGAACCCTATATCGCCGCCTCCTCCGGCAAGCTGGTGATCACCCTCGCCACCCCGGTGCAGCACCAGGGCCAGTTCATCGGCGTGACCGGCGCGGATATCGACCTGGGCAGCATCAGCGCCATCATCAACTCGCTGAACTTCGGCGGTCACGGCCATGCGTTTATCGTCAGCGCCGACGGCAAGATCCTGATTCACCCGGACAGCAAGCTGATCCTGAAAAACCTCGCTGACGCCTACCCGACCGGCGCACCGAAAATCAGTGCCGGGCTCAAGGAAGTCGAGGTGGACGGCAAGCACCAGTTCATCTCCTTCACCCATGTCAGCGGCGTGTCCTCGGTGGACTGGTACGTCGCCCTGGTGCTCGACCAGGACACCGCGTTCGCCATGCTCAGCGAGTTCCGCACCTCGGCGATCATCGCCACGGTGATCGCCGTGATCATTATCATCGCCCTGCTCGGCATGCTGATCCGCGTGCTGATGCAGCCGCTGCACCTGATGGGACGCGCCATGCACGACATCGCCGAGGGTGAAGGCGACCTGACCAAGCGCCTGGTCATCCACGGCCACGATGAATTCGGCACCCTGGGCATGTCCTTCAACCGCTTCGTCGAACGCATCCACACTTCGATCCGCGAAGTCGCCTCGGCCACCGGCCAGGTCAATGAAGTGGCCTTGCGGGTGGTCAGCGCCTCCAACTCGTCGATGCTCAACTCCGACCAGCAGGCCAGCCGCACCAGCAGCGTGGCGGCGGCGATCAACCAGCTCGGCGCCGCGGCCCAGGAAATCGCACAGAATGCCGCCCTCGCCTCGCAGCACTCCAGTGAAGCTCGCAGCCTGGCGGAAGACGGCCAGCAGGTGGTGAACAAGACCATCAGCGCGATGCAGCAACTGTCGGCCAAGATCAGCGACTCGTGCGGCAACATCGAAACCCTGAACAGCAACACGGTGAATATCGGCCAGATCCTCGAAGTGATCACCGGCATTTCCCAGCAGACCAACCTGCTGGCGCTCAACGCGGCCATCGAGGCGGCGCGGGCCGGTGAGGCTGGACGTGGCTTCGCGGTGGTGGCCGATGAGGTGCGCAACCTGGCGCACCGTACCCAGGATTCGGCGCAGCAAGTACAGAAGATGATCGAGGAGTTGCAGGTCGGCGCCCGCGAAGCGGTCAGCATCATGACCGACAGCCAGCGTCAGAGCGAAAGCAGCGTCGGCATCGCCAACCAGGCGGGCGAGCGGCTGGGCAGCGTGACCCAGCGCATCGGCGAGATCGACGGCATGAACCAGTCGGTGGCGACCGCTACCGAGGAACAGACGGCGGTGGTGGAATCGATCAACGTCGATATTACCGAGATCAACACGCTGAACCAGGAAGGCGTGGAAAACCTGCAATCGACCTTGCGCGCCTGTTCGGACCTGGAACAGCAGGCGGCGCGGTTGAAGCATCTGGTGGGTAGTTTCCGGATCTGAGATCTGCGGGGGACCTGAGGGCCTCTTCGCGGGCAAGCTCCGCTCCCACAGGTTTTCGGTTGTGCACAAAATTTGCGGACAACTCGGATATTGTGGGAGTGGAGCTTGTCGAATCGCCGCACCGCCGCGAAAGGGTCATCAGCTACACAGAAAATCTAAAAGCGTGAACCCGGTTCTTGCAGGAACGCCACTTCCTCGACCGTGGACTCACGCCCAAGAACCCTATTGCGATGGGGAAAACGCCCAAACCGAGCAATAACGTCGCGATGCCGTTCGGCATAATCCAGATAATCGGCAAAAATCGCCCGACCCACCTCGGGTTGCTCCGCCAGCAACGCGGCAAAACGCGACACCGCCTCGTTCTGCACCGCCAGGTGCTCGCAGTGCTCGAACACCAGGTAGACAAACACCCGCTGTATCGCCGACAACCGCCGGTCAAAATCCGCAGCCACCCCCTGTGCCACCAGCGCCTGGGCGCGGGCATCACCGGAGAAAGCCCTGGGGCTATCGCGGAAGATCATCCGTGGCAGTTGATCGAGCAGGATCACCAACGCCAGCCAACCTTCGGGACATTGCGTCCACTCGGTCAAATCGCCAGCCAGTGCCTGCTCGACCTGGACCCCGAAACGCTCACGCGCCTCAAGATCCTGGCGGTCACGCTTGCCGAACCACAACCGGCCCTTGTCAGCCACCATCGCGGCGGTCGTCCCGGCTGAACCGAACCACCACTCAAGCAACGGCTGCCAGGGCGCGGACATGGCTTCAGCCCTTGTGGTAGCCGGTGATCCGTTCCACTTCGTCCTTGGAACCGAGGAACACCGCGACACGCTGGTGCAGGCCGTCCGGCTTGATGTCGAGAATACGCTGGTGGCCGTCGGTGGACGCGCCGCCCGCCTGTTCCACCAGGAACGACATCGGGTTGGCTTCGTACATCAGGCGCAGCTTGCCCGGCTTGGACGGCTCTCGGCTGTCGCGCGGATACATGAACAGACCGCCACGGGTCAGGATACGGTGCACGTCCGCGACCATCGCGGCCACCCAACGCATGTTGTAGTTCTTTTTCAGCGGGCCTTCCTCGCCGGCTAGCAATTCGCCGACATAGCGTTGCACCGGAGCTTCCCAGTGACGCTGATTGGACATGTTGATCGCGAATTCCTGAGTGGCGGCCGGGATCTTGATGTCTTCATGGGTCAGCACGAAGCTGCCCATTTCACGGTCGAGGGTAAAGCCTTTCACGCCATCACCCAGGGTCAGCACCAGCATGGTCTGCGGGCCGTAGATCGCATAACCGGCGGCTACCTGCTGGGTACCTGGCTGCAGGAAGGCCTTTTCGTTCAAGGCTTCGTTCTGGCTCAGGTGTTCATTCGGGCAACGCAGCACCGAGAAGATAGTACCGACCGGCGCGTTGATATCGATGTTCGACGAACCGTCCAGCGGGTCGAATACCAGCAGGTAGGCGCCTTTCGGGTATTTACCGGGGATCTGGTAGGCATTGTCCATTTCCTCGGACGCCATGCCGGCCAGGTGACCACCCCACTCGTTGGCTTCGAGCAGGATCTCGTTGGAAATCACGTCGAGTTTCTTCTGCACTTCGCCTTGTACGTTCTCAGTCCCCATGCTGCCCAGAACCCCACCCAGCGCGCCTTTGGAGACGGCATGGCTGATTTCCTTGCAAGCACGCGCAACCACTTCGATCAGGAAACGCAGATCGGCAGGCGTGTTGTTGCTGCGGGTCTGCTCAATCAAATAGCGACTCAGGGTAACGCGGGACATGGATGGCTCCGGAGATGGGGGGCTGAAAACCCGCGCAGTTTAACGCGAGTCGACATGTATTGCCTCCTGTCAGACCGAGTTCCGACACGGAGAGTTCAAGGACCGGGTTCAGCGTAGCCCAAAAGCACGGCAAATAACCTGCTCCCGGTCATTGCCAACGCCGCAGGAACGACGGCAATCCTTTAGGATCCGGCTGACGGGTGATTAGGCCAGTCAGCCTTGCATCGCCTGATCGACCGCCATCGCCGGCAAGCCGGCGGCCACGGGGTCCCGGGCAAAACGCCTAGACCTGCGGTTTGCGCAGCAGGCTGAAAGCCATCCCCGCCAAGGCCGCCACCCCCAGCAGCAAAACGGCCCACAAACCGATCTTCTTCCAATCGGTGCCCAGCGCAACCGGTACCGCCGGCGGCTGCACCGTGGCCACCGCGCCGCCGCTTGCCGTGGCCTTGCCCAATCCGGCCAGACGCTGCGGACTGTAATCGGGGATCAGGGTCGACAGCGACAGGTTCGCCGCCTTCACCGTCGGGTTGCCCAGGGCCAGGGAAAACGGCGGCTCGCCACGGGCCAGGAACACCAGTTGGGTGCTGCGCACCGCAAATCGCAAGATCGGCGCCTGCGCGCCCAGGCCACCGCCGCGCTCGTCGACCAGCAACTTCAATTGCGCCACGGCACGCCCGGGCAACTGCAACTGGTCCTGGACCACGTCCTGGCCATTCTGGGTCAGGCGATAGAGCAAGCCGCTGCCCAGCGCCTGCCACGGCGCATTACCGTCCTGGCGCCCGTACAAGTTCACCGGCGCCAGGCTGTTGGCCTGCGCCAGCTCGACCCGCACCTGCTCAAGGGGCAGGCCGAGCGGTAGCTGCCAGGTGTATTCCCCGGCCTTGGCGCTCGTCCCGGCCAACGGCTGCGACCATACCAGCGGCAACGGCAGGCTGCTGGTAGTGGAACTGGCCAACTTTGCCGAGCTGAGTACCGGCGCTGTCTGCGGCGACCGCCACAACAGGCGCAAGTAACGCGCCGACAACCCCGGCAAGGCGACTTCATGCTGCTCCACCCGTTCATCGGCAAAGGACAAGCGTGCGACCTGCCCATCGCCCCAGGCCTGCCAGTGCTGCAAGTCGTCGCTGGCCTCGATGCTGAAACGCTGGAAGCCGTCGCGCTCGCTGCTCCAGTCCAGGACAAGCTGCTGCAACGGTGCCTTGATCGCGCTGGCATCCAGCAGCCAGCCGCGCAGCACTTCTTCACCGGCCTCCAGTTCCCCCGAAGGGCTCACCTCGACCAGGGTGCCGTTGGCCGATGACTGGACCCGCACGCTCGGCGTGACCTGCGGCGCATCGGCCGCGTTGTACAGCGGAAACCACTTCACGTCCGTCAGGCTGTGGCTCTGGGTCGCCTGCGCCTGTTCCCGCAGCAGGGCATAAGCCTGGGGCTCGCCGGCGGCATTGAATACGCGCACATCGCTGAGATCGGACTGGCGCGCACTTAACTGCAGCGTCAGCGGCAGTTCCAGGCGATACCAAGGGCCCTCGCCACTCAGGGCCAGGGGCACCCGGGTGCCGTAGTCGCCGGGTTTTTCCTGGGCGAACGCCGACAACGCCGCACACAACCCCATGACGCCCAACCAGCACGGGCTCAACTTGTGAATCAAGACGACACTCCTTCAGTTTCCGCATCCACCGGTTCAGGCTCCGGACGTTTCGGCGGCAGCGGTGCAAAGTAACCGACCACCAACAACAGCACGCCGACGCCGATGAACGAGACGATCCGCGCCAGTCCACCACGATTGCTCAACTCGACGAAGAACAACTTGGCGACCACCACGGCGATCAGGGCCGCGCCCACCAGCCAGACCTCGCGACGATGACGCAGATGGCCACCGATCATCAGGCCCAGGGCAATCAGGGTCCAGGCAATCGACAGACCGGCCTGCACCTGCATCGACGCCAGCAGGTCATCCAGCTTGAACGGCACGCCGCCCCAATGGTGCGCGGTGCGCATCACCAGCGCGCTGACAAAGGCGAACAGCGAAAGCCCGGCCACCGCCTGGGTGACCAGCTGTGCATAATCGCGGCGCAGAGCCCATTGCGCCACGGCGCTCCGCGACCAGAGGTAGATCCCCAGCAAGGCGAACATCAGCCCCAGTTCCAAGGGGTTGAGCAGCGGTACATAAGGCAGCGGCTCGGCCTGACCGTCACTGAAAGTGTTCGCCAACCAGAACCAGGCCAGCATCAGCACGGCCAGGGGCAATGCCGCGTAGAGGCGATATTCGCGCGGGTACGCCGCCACCGGCCACGGCCATTGGCGTGGCGCGGCCATCAGCACCAGATAGAGGCTCGGCAGGATCGCCCAGCCCAGCCAGCGCCAGGCGTTGTAGTGCTCGGACAGGCTCATCAGGCCAAAACGCAACTCCAGCGCCAGTACGCCGAGGATCAGCCAGCAACCCAGCACATGGGCATAACTCAGGGCCTGGGCGGGCAGGATCGGCGCCAGGCGCCGCAACGACAGCAGGTGCACGACAAACACTGCCGCCCAGGCCAGCCAGCCGTAATCGGCCGCCGGGTGATACGCCGGGTCCCAGGCGCCGTAGAGCACCACCACGGCAACCGGCGTCAGCAAGGTGCAGAGCCGGCCCAGGGTCGGCCAGTTCAAGCGCGCGGCCAGCAGCGTCCAGAGCAGCACGCTGAACGCGGCCAGGCCCAGCAACGCCTGGGATTGCAGATGCGCCGGGACAAAGCGCAGCACTTCGCTGACCCAGGCCAGGCCCCACCACAGCGCGCCCCAGACCAGCAGGACATTGGACAGGCCCGTCAGGCTCAGGACCTCGAAGGCCGCGGCCTGGCTGCCACGTTGCAAGCGCCAGGCCGCGACCAGCGCCGCCAGGCTCAACACCATCGGCGTCCAGAAGCCGCTGTGGGCCAATGGTCGCAGGCCCTCGGCGGACAGCGCGCGGAACAGCTCGGGCTCGGCCATCAGGAACGCCGCGCCGCCGATCACCTGCAACAGCAAGCCGAAGACGAAGCTCACCCGCTGCTGCAAGTACAGGCTCAACCAGATGATCAACAAGCCGCTGGCGGCCCAGACCCCGCTGGCGGTTTCCCACGGCAGGACGAACAGCACCGCGAGGTTGATCAGCACCAGCCCCGCCAGCAGCACCACCGACAGGCCTCGGAGCAGGCGCGCATCATTGCGGACCATATCGTCGCGGGCGGCCAGCAGCATCCCGGCGATCAATGACAGGCCGATCAACGAAGCGCTCATCAGGCCGCTCCAGCCGGCGTTGAATACCGCCGTCGAGTCGCCCTGGGCGCCTTGCAGCCGCAGCAGGAACAACGCGCCGCCAAGCAGTTGCACGGCAAAGGCACTGAACAGGAAGCTACGCGATTGCAGGCGCAGGCCGACAAACAGGGTCGCCAGCCCGGCCAGCGCCCAACTGATCGCCGTGCCCTGGGTGAAGAAGAACAGCGGCGCCAGCAGGTAGAGGAAGGCCAGGCCACTGCAGGCCAGCAATGGTGCCAGGCCGCGCTCCCAGGCCGCGAGCTGTTCCGGCAATGCCTTGCGTACTTGCTGGAAGCTGAACAGCAAGGACCCGCCCAGCAGCAAGGCGCCCAGTGGCGCGCCATCCAGCAGGCTGGTGTCACCGACCTGCAGCTTGCCGAGGAACGCCAGCGCCGAACCGATCTGCAACAACAGGGCAAACGCCCGGGCGAACGGTCGTTGCTGACGCAGACCGAGCCAGAAAATGCCCGCGCCTTCCACCGCCCAGGCCGCTGAAGTCCAGCGCGCATCCAGGCCCAGCGGGATCGCCAGGCTGGCGAAGATCACGCCCAGGGCCAGGCAGGTCTCCCCCAGCAGCAAGGCGCGACCGCCGGCGAGTATCCGCGCCAGCCCCATGTAGATAATGCCCAGGGCCAGGGCACTGAACGCCGCCGCGAATTCCAGGTGCCGGACCACCGCGAATTGCAGGCCGAAGCCCACCAACGGCGGACCGAACAGCATGGCGCCGTCGACATAATCGCCCTGGCGAGCCGACCAGCGCAGCAGCGCTTCACGGCTGTCGTCCGCGGGACCAGCGGCGATCTCGCGCAATTTGCGCCGGGCAAACAGCAGGCCGATCGCCAGGTACATCAGGAAGAACAGCACCAGGAAGGGTTCGGTGCTCCACAGCAATTCCGCTTTATACGAACGCAGGCCCCAGGCGAAACCGATACCGAAGGTGCCGACAAAGCCGATCAGGTTGAGCAGGCGCCAGGTCTTGAACCAGGCGATCGCCAGGATGCCGGCATTGAGCAAGGCGAAATAGCTGAACAGCGCCACATGATTGCCGCTGCCGGTGGAGGTCAGGATCGGCGCGGCGAAACCACCCAGGGCGGCAGCGGCGGCCAGGCCGAGAGCGTCCTGGGTGATGGCGAGGATCGCCGAGAACAGCGTGACCGCCACCAACAGGCCGAGGGCCGCCGAAGGGTCGAGCAACGGATGCAGGCGCATCGCCGCAAACACCGTCAGGTACAGCACCGCGATCCCGGTGCCTTGCAACATCAATGCATAGCTGCTGTTGCGCAGGCGTAGCCACCAGCCGAGCCCGAGCAGGCCCAGGGCGCAGGCGGCGACCCCGGCGTAACGCGCCTCGATCGGCACCACCATGCCTTCGGTGGCATAGCGCAGCAGGAAGGCCAGACCGAGGAACAGCAGGAGGACACCGACGCGCAACACCGTGTTACCACCGAACAGCCAGTTGCGCGCGCCGGCCAGGGCCCGCTCGATCAGATTCGGTTCGCGTGGGGTGCGAGGCGCTTGTGGTTCGCGGGATTCGGCCATGAGCGGTTCCGGCGCCCAGGCATCGACCTCGGGGTGCACGCTTTCGGAGCGAGGGCTGTCGCGCTGGGGCTCCTGGAGCTCGACCGGCAGTTCCCAGACCAGCTCGGGAACCACGCGCTGGGCCTCGGGGAGCGGTTCGCCAGCTTGTTCTGCCTGGAGGTGTTCGGCCTGGAAGTGTTCGGCAACGGCTTGCGCGGCGGCTTCGGACACCTCGGGAGCCACTTCGGCGAGCGCCGCGGCCACGGACGGCCCAGGCGTCCTGTTCGAGGCGATTTCGAGCTGGCGCACGCGCAGTTCGACGGTCGCCAGGGCTTTTCGCGCCTGTTCCAGCTGGAGCATCTGCTCGGCGCTCCGCCGACCCAGGCTCATCAGGCGGAAAGTCTGGCCGATGCCCAGGCCCAACAGGGCGCCGATCAGGGCGTCGGTGAACACCGAATCCACCAGCCAGCCCAGCGCCAGGCCCACCAGCATCAGAATCCATTGCATGCGCGATATCCCTATGCGGCGTCCGAAAATATGCCGCGTAGTATATCGATCCGGCCCCCGGAAAGTGGGGCCGGGTGCACAACTTGCCGCAAAAAGTTAATCCAGCGCTTTCCAGATCTCCGTGGCGTATTCACGAATAGTCCGGTCCGAGGAGAACCAGCCCATGCGCGCACTGTTAAGTACAGCAGAACGCCACCATTCCTTGGAGTCGTTCCAATGGGCTTCGACCCGGGCCTGGGCATTCCAGTAGGAGTCGAAATCGGCGCAGACCAGGAAACGGTCATAGTCGATCAACGAATCCACCAGCCCGACATAACGAGAGGGATCATCTGGCGAAAACACCCCGCCGCGAATGGCTTGCAGCACATCATTGAGTCGATGGGAGGCCGCTACGTCGGCCGCCGCGCTGAACTCGCCGCTCTGCTTGCGCGCCTCCACCTGCTCGGCGCTGAGGCCGAAGATGAACATGTGTTCCTCGCCAATCCGCTCGGACATTTCCACGTTGGCCCCGTCCATGGTGCCGATGGTCAGCGCACCATTGAGACCGAACTTCATGTTGCTGGTACCCGAGGCCTCGAAGCCCGCCGTGGAAATCTGCTCCGACAGGTCCGCCGCCGGAATGATGCTTTCCGCCAGGCTGACGTTGTAGTTGGGCAGGAACACCACCTTGAGCAGACCGCGCACGGTCGGGTCGTGGTTGACCGTACGGGCAATGTCGTTGGCCAGCTTGATGATCAGCTTGGCTTGGTGATAACTGGCCGCCGCCTTGCCGGCGAAGATCTTCACCCGCGGCACCCAGTCGGTTTCCGGTTCGGCGCGGATCGCCTGGTACAGCGCCACGGTGTGCAGCAGGTTGAGCAACTGGCGCTTGTACTCGTGGATCCGTTTGACCTGCACATCGAACATCGCCGCCGGGTTGATGGCGATCCCCAGACGCTCGTGGATCAGGGCCGCCAGGGCCCGCTTGCTGTGCAGGCGCTGTTCGGCGAACTGCTTGCGAAAGCCGGCTTTCTCGGCAAAGGGCTCCAGGCCCAGCAGCAGTTGCTCGGGGTTGTCGAGCAGTTCCGGCCCGACGGCGTCGACCATCATCGCCGTGAGCTTCGGGTTGGCCTGGTAGAGCCAGCGGCGGAAGGTGATGCCGTTGGTCTTGTTGTTGATCCGCTCCGGATAGAGCTTGTGCAGTTCGGAAAACACCGTGCTGCGCATCAGTTGGGTGTGCAGGCCGGAAACGCCGTTGACACTGTGGGAGCCGAGGAACGCCAGGTTGCCCATGCGCACCCGCCGGCCATTGTCCTCCTCGATCAGCGACACCGCGCGCAACACGTCGAAATCGTGGATGCCCTTGGCCCGCAGCGAATCGATGTGCTGGGCATTGATCAGGTAGATGATCTGCATATGCCGCGGCAGCATGCGTTCCATCAGGCCCACCGGCCAGGTTTCCAGGGCTTCGGGGAGCAAGGTATGGTTAGTGTAGGAGAGGGTTTCGACGGTGACCTGCCAGGCCGCATCCCAGGCGATATCGTGCAGGTCGACCAACTGGCGCATCAACTCGGCCACGGCAATCGAGGGGTGGGTGTCGTTGAGCTGGATCGCCGCGTGCTCGCCGAGGCTGAGCACCGAGTCGTGCATATTCTTGTGCCGACGTAGCAGATCCTGCAACGACGCCGAGACAAAGAAATATTCCTGGCGCAGCCGCAGCTCCTGGCCGGCCTCGGTGCTGTCGGCCGGATACAGGACCCTGGAGATGCTCTCGGCCCGGGCCACTTCGGCGACCGCGCCGAGGTGGTCGCCGGCGTTGAAGCGTTCCAGGTGCAGTTCTTCGGTGGCCCGCGCGCGCCAAAGACGCAGGGTGTTCACACTGGCCCCGCGCCAACCCACCACCGGCGTGTCATAGGCCACCGCCCGCACGGTTTCCGAGGCGGTCCAGACCTGGCGGGGCGCGCCGTTCTCGTCGGTGACGGTTTGCACCTGGCCGCCGAAACCCACGGGATAGATCACTTCGGCGCGCTCGAACTCCCAGGGGTTGCCGAAGTCCAGCCAGTTCTCGGTCTGTTCCTGCTGCCAGCCATCGACGATGGCCTGGCGGAACAAGCCGTGCTCGTAGCGGATGCCATAGCCATGACCGGCGATCCCGAGGGTCGACATGCTCTCCATGAAGCAGGCCGCCAGGCGCCCCAGGCCACCGTTGCCAAGCGCCGCATCGGGCTCCAGCAGGCGAATCCGCTCCAGGTCCACACCGAGCTCCACCAGCGCCTCACGGACGATCTCCAGCAGGCCGAGGTTGCTCAGGCTGTCGTACAGCAGGCGACCGATCAGAAACTCCAGGGACAGGTAATACACCCGCTTCTGGCCCTTGCGGTAGATATGCCGGGTGTGGTCCATCCAGCGTTCGACCATATGGTCGCGGGCGGCCAAGGCGATGGCCTCGAACCAGTCATGATCAAACGCGTGGTCCGGGTCCTTGCCCACCGCGTATGTAAGTTTGGCTAGGACAGCGTCGCGAAAAGCGGCGACCTCGGCTTCACGGACAAGCGGTTCCTGAGACATCGGTACAACCTCTAGCGAGATGGACGATTTGAAAGACGAGTGTTCTGAGCCTAGACGGTTCGACACGGGGCGACGACGCAGGTTCGGCGTTTTTTACGGATGACCCGGGGAAAAGCCGACGACCCCATGCTGCCCCAAAAGCATGCACTCATGTGGAAATCTCCCTGCAAAGTTGCGTTTGTACGAAAAACCGTCAAAAGGTTGTTCACAAATCCACCAGCCCCGGTATCATCGCGCGCCCTGATACACCCTGGACAACAGCCGGATGAAACCTACCCTGATCGCCGCCGCGGAACTCGACCGCCTCGAAACCTGGCAGAAATACTCCAGCCATATGTGCGGAGGCTGCATGTCCAGTTGCTGCACCTTGCCGGTGGAAGTCAAGATCAAGGACCTGATCCGCATCGGCATCGTCGACGAATTCGAGCGTGGCGACCCGCCGAAGAACATCGCCAAGCGCCTGCAGAAGGAAGGGATCGTCGAACGCTACAACCAGAAGTCCGAGATCTTCACCTTGCAGCGCATGAGCAACAACGACTGCCTGTACCTGGATCGCAAGTCACGGCTGTGCACCATCTACGAAAAACGTCCGGACACCTGCCGTAACCATCCAAAAATCGGGCCACGCCCGGGCTACTGTGCCTACAAGCCCAAGACCCCGGAACGCCCGGCGCCGGACAAGATGCTGTACAACTTCTGATCAACACCCCTTGAAACACCAGCCCTGTGGGAGCATCGCCCACCCTGACAAGGTGTGCGACGCCCCATAAGCCAGACAAACAAAAATGCCCCCGACCTTGCGGTCGGGGGCATTTTTTTTGCCAGCTAACTAAACGACTTAGTTACCGGACTTCTTGGCCGCGCGGGTACGCTCGCTTTCGCCCAGGATCTTCTTGCGAAGACGGATGGACTTAGGCGTCACTTCGCACAGTTCGTCTTCTTGCACGAACTCCAGAGCCTGCTCCAGGGTGAACTTGACCGGCGGAACCAGGGCGATGGTTTCGTCCTTGCCCGAAGCACGCATGTTGTCGAGCTTCTTGCCTTTGGTCGGGTTCACGCCCAGGTCGTTGTCGCGGCTGTTCAAGCCGACGATCTGACCTTCGTAGATGTCCTGGCCGTGTTCAACGAACAGCTTGCCACGTGCCTGCAGGGTTTCCAGCGAGTAGGTCAGCGCCTTACCGGTAGCCACCGAAACCAGCACGCCGTTCTGACGGCCGGACATGTCGCCGGACTTCATCACGTCGTAACGGTCGAAGATCGAGGTCAGGATGCCGCCACCGGAGGTCAGGGTCAGGAACTCGTTACGGAAACCGATCAGGCCACGCGCCGGGATGTTGTACTCAAGGCGCACACGGCCCTTGCCATCCGGAACCATGTTGGTCAGGTCGCCTTTACGCAGGCCCATTTGCTCCATGATCGCGCCCTGGGATTCTTCCGGCAGGTCGATGGTCACGTTTTCGTACGGTTCGTGCTTGACGCCATCAACCATGCGGATGATCACTTCCGGACGACCGACACCCATTTCGAAGCCTTCGCGACGCATGGTTTCGATCAGTACCGAGAGGTGCAGCTCACCACGGCCGGAGACCTTGAACTTGTCAGCCGAGTCGCCTTCTTCAACGCGCAGGGCAACGTTGTAGAGCAGCTCTTTGTCCAGGCGTTCCTTGATGTTACGGCTGGTGACGAACTTGCCTTCACGGCCGCAGAACGGCGAGTCGTTGACCTGGAAGGTCATCGAAACGGTAGGTTCGTCAACGGTCAGCGGCTTCATCGCTTCGACGTTCAGTGGGTCGCACAGGGTGTCGGAGATGAACAGCTGCTCGAAGCCGCTGATGCAGACGATGTCGCCGGCAGCCGCTTCTTCAACGTCGATACGGTGCAGACCGTGGTGACCCATCAGCTTCAGGATACGACCGGTACGCTTCTTGCCATCGGCGTCGATAGCGACAACCGGGGTGTTCGGCTTGATCCGACCACGGGCGATACGGCCAACACCGATAACACCCAGGAAGCTGTTGTAGTCCAGTGCGGAGATCTGCATCTGGAACGGACCGTCACGGTCGACTTTCGGCGCGGGTACGTCGTCGACGATCGACTGGTACAGCGGGGTCATGTCTTCCGCCATGGCGGTGTGGTCCAGACCGGCAATACCGTTCAGGGCCGAGGCGTAGACGACTTTGAAGTCGAGCTGTTCTTCGGTGGCGCCGAGGTTGTCGAACAGGTCGAAGATCTGGTCCAGAACCCAGTCCGGACGCGCGCCCGGACGGTCGACCTTGTTGATCACCACGATCGGACGCAGGCCGGCTTCGAAAGCCTTCTTGGTCACGAAACGGGTTTGCGGCATAGGGCCGTCTTGGGCGTCAACCAGCAGCAGAACGGAGTCGACCATCGACATTACGCGTTCGACTTCGCCGCCGAAGTCGGCGTGGCCCGGGGTGTCCACGATGTTGATGTGGTAGCCGTTCCAGTTGATGGCGGTGTTTTTCGCCAGGATGGTAATACCGCGCTCTTTCTCCTGGTCGTTGGAGTCCATCACGCGCTCGTCGTTGAGCTCGTTGCGCTCCAGGGTGCCGGATTGACGCAAGAGTTTGTCTACCAGGGTGGTCTTACCATGGTCAACGTGAGCAATGATGGCGATGTTGCGTAGATTTTCGATCACTTGTGTATCTCGATCAGAGGATTCGGTGTGCTGACAAGTCTTGGCAGCGATTTACAGCAGAGTCCGGCAAGCCGTTACAACTTGACGGCGGCGTCGGGGGGCCGGTGACGCAAGCCACAGGCAAACAGCCCCGGGCACTTAGCTCGGTCGATAAACGCGCACATTGGCATGCCCCTCACTGAGCAAATGGTGGGCATGCAGGCGACTCATCACGCCTTTGTCGCAATACAACAGGTACTGGCGAGTAGGGTCCAGTTCCTTGAAACGAGCGTTCAGAGCATAAAACGGCATCGCTTGTACCTCGATGCCAGCGATCTCCAGCGGGTCGTCGTCCAGGGCATCCGGGTGACGGATGTCGATCACGATATGACCGGCCAGCGCCTCGCTGACTTCTTCAATCTGCAAATCCTGGCCCAGTTCGTCGATGACTCGATCGATGGGTATCAGTTTGGCCCGCTCGAGCGCCCGCTCGAGAATCGCCATGTCGAACTGTTGTTCCTCGTACTCCACGCGGTTGCGCTTGGCGTGGGTCTTGGGGTTCACCGAAATGACCCCGCAATATTCCGGCATGTGCTTGGCGAAGTCGGCCGTGCCGATCTCGCTCGCCAGGTTGATGATGTCCTGCTTGTGGCTGGCGATCAGCGGACGAATCACCAGCTTCTCGGTCACGCAGTCGATCACCGCCAGGTTCGGCAGCGTCTGGCTGGAAACCTGGGAAATCGCTTCGCCGGTCACCAGCGCACTGATGTCCAGTCGATCAGCCATGACGGAAGCAGCGCGCAACATCATACGCTTCAATACTACGCCCATATGACTGTTATCGACTTTACCGAGAATTTCTCCCAGCACTTCCTCGAACGGCACGCTGACAAACAGCACCCGCTGGGAGCTGCCGTACTTCTTCCAGAGGAAGTGGGCGACTTCCATCACCCCCAGCTCGTGGGCGCGGCCACCGAGGTTGAAGAAGCAGAAGTGGCTCATCAGGCCGCGGCGCATCATCTGATAGGCGGCCACGGTGGAATCGAAACCACCGGACATCAGCACCAGCGTCTGCTCGATGGAACCCAGCGGGTAACCGCCCAGGCCATCGTGCTGGCTATGGATGACAAACAACCGTTGGTCGCGAATTTCCATTCGCACCTCGATTTCCGGCTCCTTGAGGGAGATCCCGGCGGCATTGCACTGTCGGCGCAACTGGCTGCCGACGTACTTTTCCACGTCCATGGAGGTGAAATCGTGCTTGCCGGCGCGCTTGCAACGCACCGAAAAAATCTTCCCGGGCAGGGCCGCGCCGAAGTGCTGCTTGCACTTGGCGGTGATGTCGTCGAAGTCACCCAGCGGGTACTCGTCGACCTGCAGGAAATGCGCGATACCCGGCATGCAGCACAGGCGCTCGGTCAGCTCCTGCAGGGCCTTGGGCTCGCTCAGCGCGGTTTCCAGCTCGAGATTGTCCCACACGCCGTTCACCACCACGGCCGGATCCAGGTCACGGAGCACGGTACGGATGTTCTTGGCCAACTGGCGGATGAATTTCATCCGGACAGGACGGCTTTTAATGGTGATTTCGGGGAAGACTTTTACGATAAGTTTCATGAAAACAGCGCGCGAAGGGCCGGCCGAAAAAGGGGGGCGCGGATTATAGCGGAAATTGCTCAAGGTTTAACCAGTTATTGTACAGATGGTTTTATGCGCACCAAAACGGATCACTTGTGATTTTTTAAGACCTATTATGGTGCAGCAAATGCCCGAAAATTCTCCTATGCTCGCTGCAACGCTTGAGATTGGGGCAAAAAACCCATCACGGGGCACTGGCATGCAATTTGCTCTCTTGTGAGGCAGGTTGCCATGGCCGATATTCGCGCCGGCATCACCACTCTTTCAGGGCTAACTCCACTACCCAGCCCGAAGCCACCCGGAGGACACCATGTCGAAGTCGGTTCAACTCATCAAAGATCATGACGTTAAATGGATTGATCTGCGCTTCACTGATACCAAAGGCACTCAGCACCACGTGACCATGCCGGCCCGTGATGCACTGGATGACGAATTCTTCGAAATCGGCAAAATGTTCGACGGCTCCTCCATCTCCGGTTGGAAAGGCATCGAAGCCTCCGACATGATCCTGATGCCGGACGACAGCACCGCCGTACTCGACCCGTTCACCGAAGAGCCGACCCTGATCCTGGTCTGCGACGTGATCGAGCCTTCGACCATGCAGGGCTACGACCGCGACCCACGTGCGATCGCCCGTCGCGCCGAGGAATACCTGAAGTCCACCGGTATCGGCGACACCGCTTTCTTCGGTCCGGAGCCTGAGTTCTTCATCTTCGACTCGGTCAAGTTCAAGTCCGACATCTCCGGTTCCATGTTCAAGATCTTCTCCGAACAAGGTTCGTGGATGTCCGACCAGGATGTGGAAGGCGGTAACAAGGGCCACCGTCCAGGTATCAAAGGCGGCTACTTCCCGGTACCACCGTTCGACCACGACCACGAAATCCGTACCTCCATGTGCAACGCACTGGAAGAGATGGGCCAGACCGTCGAAGTTCACCACCACGAAGTGGCGACTGCCGGCCAGAACGAAATCGGTGTGAAGTTCAACACCCTGGTCAACAAGGCTGACGAAGTACAGACCCTGAAGTACTGCGTACACAACGTGGCGGATGCCTACGGCCGTACCGCGACCTTCATGCCAAAACCGCTGTACGGCGATAACGGCTCGGGTATGCACGTTCACATGTCCATCTCCAAAGAAGGCAAGAACACCTTCGCTGGCGAAGGTTATGCCGGCCTGTCCGACACCGCCCTGTACTTCATCGGCGGTATCATCAAACACGGTAAGGCCCTGAACGGCTTCACCAACCCGTCGACCAACTCCTACAAGCGTCTGGTTCCAGGTTTCGAAGCACCAGTAATGCTGGCCTACTCGGCGCGCAACCGTTCCGCCTCGATCCGTATTCCTTACGTCAACAGCCCCAAGGCTCGCCGTATCGAAGCACGCTTCCCGGATCCGGCTGCCAACCCTTACCTGGCCTTCGCCGCGCTGATGATGGCCGGCCTGGACGGTATCCAGAACAAGATCCACCCTGGCGACGCCGCGGACAAGAACCTGTATGACCTGCCGCCTGAAGAGGCCAAGGAAATCCCACAGGTTTGCGGTAGCCTGAAAGAAGCCCTGGAAGAGCTGGACAAGGGCCGTGCGTTCCTGACCAAGGGCGGCGTATTCAGCGACGACTTCATCGATGCCTACATCGAGCTGAAAAGCGAAGAAGAAATCAAGGTCCGCACCTTCGTACACCCACTGGAATACGAGCTGTACTACAGCTGCTGATCCAGTCGCGTTCGCGCAAGCGGCGTAACAAAAGGCCACCTTCGGGTGGCCTTTTTCATGGGCAGGAATCGAGATTTCTTGAAACGCTTGAAGACTGGCAGGACGGCGCGACGCGGCGTTAACTATGGATTCCCGACCTTGCGACGGGAACCACAGGCACCGCGCCTGGCGCGCGGTACAAGGACGTTAACCTGGAACCCGACACATGACCTCGATCTCGACACCCGTGGCACAAACCCCACCTGCCCCTTCAGCCCAGGTACTACTACGCAGCACCTGCTCCTGGGACGGTACGCCTTATGAACGCTATCCCAAGGGAGCACCGGAACTGACCTTGCTGCAGGTCAATATTCCGGCTGACACCGAATTGGGCTGGCACATCCATCCGATTCCCAGCGCCGCCTACATCCTCTGCGGCGAAGTGTGGGTGGAGACCCGGGAAGGCGGTCACAACACGCTATTGAAACAGGGCGACACAATAGCGGCCCTGGTCAACATCCAGCATCGCGCCCGCACTGGCGCGGTTCCGGTGGACCTGTTGGTGTTCTATGCCGGCAGCGAGGGCATGGCGCTCTCGGAGTCGAACCCTTGACCCCTTAATGCAGGAACCCAGGACCAGCAATTTGCAGCCGAGCACGGTCTTGTGGCGCGCTCGGCTGCGCAGCAGCCGTAAAACCATAGTCCAGTTATATCCGATACACCGTGATTACAGGTTTTTGGGGTCGCTTCGCGCCCCAGCGCGGGCAAGCCCGCTCGCCACAAGACCGTGCCCGGCTACAAATAGCCTTAACTGAACAACATTGGGACACGCCCAGATTTTTTTTCATGAAAAGAAACTGGCGCCTGCCTGCGCTTGTGACGTTTACTCAGCCCCCTGTGCCCACCCTCCGGACGAAGCTCGCTCCATGTACCTGACAAAACGCCTTGCCAGCCCGCTGCTGCTCATTCTTCTCAGCACCGGCGCCTTCGCCGAAACCCCGAAGCCCACAGCCGCCCCCGCATCCCTGGCGCCCTTGCTCCAGGCCATGAGCGAACGCCTGGAGATCGCCGACCAGGTCGCCCTGACCAAATGGGACAGCGGCAAGCCGATCCAGGACAGCCCGCGCGAGCAGCAAGTCATCGCCAACGCCGCGCAACAGGCCGCCACCTATCAGCTCAGCCCCGAGGACGTCAGCCAATTCCTCGCCGCCCAGATCGAAGCCAACAAGCTGGTGCAATACGCCCTGCTGGCCAAGTGGCACGCGGCGGGCAAGGCCCCGACCATCGCCCGCCCAGATCTGCTCAAGCAGATCCGCCCGGCCCTCGACCAACTGCAGATCCGCCTACTGCAACACTACGCCGCCTTCTCCGCCTCCCGGCAGGACCCGCAGTGCCCGACTTGGCTGGCCCAAGGGCGCCAGGCCCTGAGCACCGATGAGATCCATGACCTGGCGCTGGTTCGCGCCGTGGGCGAACTGTGCATCAGCGGACACTGAAGCCGTTGAACGTTGTGCTCTATGCTGACACCCTGAAGCACCCGGCGGGATGCCGCCGCCAGGACCACTATCGGGAGCGCCCATGGGTCGAAGCCTTCTCTTGCTGCTAGTGGCCGTCGCCTTGCCGGCGGCCGCACAGATCTACAAGTACACCGATGCCAACGGCAACACGGCCTATAGCAACCAGCCGCCCGATGGTACCGCCGCGCAGACCGTGGAACTGCCGCCGCTCAACAGCGTCGGTCTGCAGCAGTCAAACACGCTGCCGATCCCCACACCGGCGACACCAGTACCTGCGACGACTACACCCGCCAATACCGGCGCGATCTACAGCACCCTGGAGCTGACGGACATCCCGACCCAGGAAGCCCTGCGCGCCAACAACGGCACCTTTACCGTCGGCGTGAAGATGGAACCGCGCCTGCAACGCCAGCACCTGCTGCGCCTGATGCTCGACGGCGCGCCCTACGGCCAGCCGAGCAACGTGCCACGCCTGCAACTGGTGAATATCGACCGCGGCGACCACACCCTCGGCGTCCAGGTACTGGCCGGTGAACAGGTCGTACAGCAAAGCCCCCTCGTACCCTTTACCGTGCAGCGGGTGCACAAGCCTTGAGCCACTCATGATTCGAGCTTTCCTCCGCCTGCTACCGCTGCTCCTGACGCTCCTGACGCTCTGCGCCGGCTCGGCGCTGGCCGAGATCTATACCTACATCGACAGCCAGGGCAATCGGGTCTTCACCGACCAACACCGTGCCGGCGCCAAAGCAGTACCGCTGCCACCGGTCAATCGCCTGTCGCTGACACCGGCAGCCCCCCGACCTTCACCCGCCAGGCCGGAAAAGCCCAAGGCCCAGCCGATTTTCCATTACCAGATGCTACGCATCCTGGTGCCAGACCCCGACGCGACCATCCGCAGCACCGAAGGCAACCTGATCGTCAGCGTTACCAGCGAGCCCGGGCTGATGCCCGGACATACCTATCGCCTGCTGCTGGACGGCAAACCCACCGCGGCCCCCGGCCCTAGCCCGGTGTTTGCCTTGAACAACATCGACCGCGGCAGCCACCAGCTCGCGGTGGAGATCCTCGACGACCAGGGGCGGATCGCCGAACGCACGGCCAACCAACCCTTCCAGATGGTGCGCATCTCGCTGGCGCAGAAACGCCAGGCCAACCCCTGCCAGCTCGCCGACTACGGCCAACGGCCGGAATGTCCGCTGGCGGACAAGCCCGCGGAAGAAAGCAGCAGCATTTTCCCCTTCCTCTGACCCGCGCCAGACAAGGCACCACATTGGTGCACTAAACTGCACACCTACCCGAACCAAATCCCATTTTGGTTCGAAAGTACCCGCCGAACCTGGCAGAACGCCACCCAATCGCGCCTGAAACGCCCATTTCAGGCAATTCGCGCTTCTTTTCGGAGCCTTGGTTTGGTTTTTGCATTTTCCTTGTATCGGCGCCTTGTTCGCGCGCGCAAATCGGGACCGGCCCCGTTTGCCATGCTCCAAAAGAGGTCCCCATGACCATCAGCGACGCCCTGCACAGACTGTTACTCGACAACCTGACCACCGCGACCATCCTGCTCAACGCCGAATTGCGTCTGGAGTACATGAACCCGGCGGCGGAAATGCTCCTGGCCATCAGCGGCCAGCGCAGCCATGGCCAGTTCATCAGCGAACTGTTCACCGAGTCGGTCGAGGCCCTGAACTCCCTGCGCCAGGCCGTGGAACAGGCGCACCCGTTCACCAAGCGCGAAGCCATGCTCACGGCGCTGACCGGCCAGACCCTGACCGTCGACTATGCCGTGACCCCGATCCTCAGCCAGGGCGAAACCCTCCTGCTGCTGGAAGTGCATCCCCGTGACCGCCTGCTGCGCATCACCAAGGAGGAGGCGCAGCTGTCCAAGCAGGAAACCACCAAGATGCTGGTGCGCGGCCTGGCCCACGAGATCAAGAACCCCCTCGGCGGGATTCGCGGCGCCGCGCAATTGCTGGCCCGCGAGCTGCCGGAAGAAAGCCTGAAGGACTACACCAACGTCATCATCGAAGAGGCCGATCGCCTGCGTAACCTGGTGGACCGCATGCTCGGTTCGAACAAGTTGCCGTCCCTGGCGCTGACCAATGTCCACGAAGTGCTGGAACACGTCAGCAGCCTGGTGGAAGCCGAGAGCCAAGGCTGCATCAATCTGGTGCGCGACTATGACCCGAGTATTCCCGATGTACTGATTGATCGTGAACAGATGATCCAGGCCGTGCTCAACATAGTGCGCAACGCCATGCAGGCCATCAGCAGCCAGAACGAGCTGCGCCTGGGCCGTATCAGCCTGCGCACCCGGGCGATCCGCCAGTTCACCATCGGCCATGTGCGCCATCGCCTGGTGACCAAGATCGAAATCATCGACAACGGCCCGGGGATCCCCGCCGAGCTGCAGGAAACCATCTTCTATCCCATGGTCAGCGGCCGCCCGGACGGTACCGGGCTGGGCCTGGCCATTACCCAGAACATCATCAGCCAGCACCAGGGCCTGATCGAGTGTGAGAGCCACCCCGGCCACACCACGTTCTCGATCTTTCTGCCACTGGAACAAGGAGCCACATCGACATGAGCCGTAGTGAAACCGTGTGGATCGTCGATGACGACCGTTCTATCCGCTGGGTCCTGGAAAAAGCCCTGCAACAGGAGGGCATGACCACCCAGAGCTTCGACAGTGCCGACGGCGTAATGAGCCGCCTGGTCCGTCAGCAGCCGGACGTGATCATCTCCGATATCCGCATGCCCGGCGCCAGTGGCCTGGACCTGCTGGCGCGGATTCGCGAGCAGCACCCGCGCCTGCCGGTGATCATCATGACCGCCCATTCCGACCTCGACAGCGCGGTGGCGTCCTACCAGGGCGGCGCGTTCGAATACCTGCCCAAGCCGTTCGACGTCGATGAAGCGGTGTCGCTGGTCAAGCGCGCCAACCAGCATGCCCAGGAACAGCAAGGCATGGCCGTGGCACCGACCCTGACCCGGACCCCGGAAATCATCGGCGAAGCGCCGGCGATGCAGGAAGTGTTTCGCGCCATCGGCCGCCTCAGCCACTCCAACATCACGGTGCTGATCAATGGCGAATCCGGGACCGGCAAAGAGCTGGTGGCCCATGCCCTGCACCGCCACAGCCCACGGGCGGCCCAACCGTTCATCGCCTTGAACATGGCGGCGATTCCCAAGGACCTGATGGAGTCCGAGCTGTTCGGCCATGAAAAAGGCGCCTTTACCGGCGCGGCCAACCTGCGGCGCGGGCGTTTCGAACAAGCCGATGGTGGCACCCTGTTCCTCGACGAAATCGGCGACATGCCGGCCGACACCCAGACCCGCCTGCTGCGGGTCCTGGCGGACGGTGAGTTCTACCGGGTCGGCGGGCATACGCCGGTCAAGGTCGACGTGCGCATCATCGCCGCGACCCACCAGAACCTGGAAACCCTGGTTCACGCCGGCAAGTTCCGCGAGGACTTGTTCCATCGCCTGAACGTGATCCGCATCCACATTCCACGGATGTCCGACCGTCGCGAAGACATTCCGACCCTGGCCAAGCACTTCCTCGCCCGCGCCGCCCAGGAGCTGTCGGTGGAGCCGAAGCTGCTGAAGTCGGAAACCGAGGAGTACCTGAAGAACCTGCCGTGGCCGGGTAACGTGCGTCAGTTGGAGAACACCTGCCGCTGGATCACCGTGATGGCCTCCGGCCGCGAGGTGCATATCAGCGACCTGCCACCGGAACTGCTGAACCTGCCACAGGATTCGGCACCGGTGACCAACTGGGAGCAGGCGCTGCGCCAATGGGCCGACCAGGCGCTGGCACGCGGGCAATCCAGCCTGCTGGACAGCGCCGTGCCGAGCTTCGAGCGGATCATGATCGAAACCGCCCTCAAGCACACCGCCGGCCGCCGCCGCGACGCCGCCGTGCTGCTGGGCTGGGGCCGCAACACCTTGACCCGCAAGATCAAGGAGCTGGGCATGAAGGTCGATGGCGGCGACGAGGACGACAGCGACGAGGGCTGATCTGTCGCTTCACGCCAAACCCTCTACAGCCAGGCTGTAGAGGGTTTTTTCTTGCCCCACGCACAAGCCGGCGTTAACCCACCCCCTGTAGGAGCCGGCTTGCCGGCGATGAGGCCCGTGAGTCTTGCAGCGATCTTGCGGACCTCATCGCCAGCCAGCTGGCTCCCACAATAAGCGGGCAGTGCACCACGGCAATGCGTCTTGAACCGCTATCGGGCAGCGAACCAGGCCACGCAAGCCTCACCCGCGTTTTCCTACCCCAGCGGAAAGGCCCCGTATTCCGGGGCTTTCAGACACATCTTGAAAATTATCAACGCAATCATTGGCGCTTTTCAAAAACTGGCACGCGCCCTGCAACAACCCCAATACAACCCAGTTTTGGGGACCCTGATACAGGCAGGTCAGGGACTCCCCTTCTTTACACCGGGACTCACACCGCTCCCAGCGACGAGTCCAGATACTTTCGGGGACCTTGATACAGGCAGGTCAAGACTCCCCCTCTTTACACCGGGACTCACACCGCTGACAGCGACGAGTCCCAAGACGTTTTTGGGAACCCTGATACAGGCAGGTCAGGACTTCCCTCTTTAACACCCGGACTCATACCGCCCACAGCGATGAGTCCAGACGCTTTCGGGGACCTTGATACAGGCAGGTCAAGACTCCCCTTCTTTACACCGGGACTCACACCGCTCACAGCGACGAGTGCCAAAACGCTTTCGGGGACCCTGGTACAGGCAGGCCGGGACTTCCCTTCTTTACACCAGGACTCATACCGCCCACAGCGACGAGTCCAGACGCTTTCGGGGACCTTGATACAGGCAGGTCAAGACTCCCCTTCTTTACACCGGGACTCACACCGCTCACAGCGACGAGTGCCAAAACGCTTTTGGGAACCCTGGTACAGGCAGGCCGGGACTTCCCTTCTTTACACCCGGGCTCATCCGTTCATAGCGACGAGCCCGATCACGGTTCTGGGAGCTTCGGTACAGGCAGGCCGGAGATTCCCTCTTTTATTCCTCCCGGAGATTGATCACCAATCTCCAGCGACCGTCCACCTTCGTCCCGGCCCACTCGCCGTGCAACGGACGCGCCGCCAGCAGCGTCAGCAACAATCCCTTGTCACTCAAGCGCACACGCCAATTGGCGTCCTTGCCGGCCACCTGCAAGTGGCCGTTCTGCGCCTTGCCCTCGGCATCGAAGAGCAGCGCCACCGTGCCGTCAACCTGCTCGCCATGCACCTTGGGCTCGGCGCTGAACCACAGCACCACCCCTTCGGGCACCACTTCGACCCGCTGCAACTCCAGGGGCTCGGGCGCCGTCAGGCGCCCGATCATCAGACCGACCATCATCCCGACAATCGCCAGCGACCCCAGCACCCGCGGCAATAGCTTCGGTCGCGGGTCCTCTTCGGGGGTAGAATGCAGCTCATCTTCATCTTCGGAGCCGTGCATGTTTCACGTCATCCTCTTTCAACCAGAAATTCCGCCGAACACCGGCAACATTATCAGGCTGTGCGCCAACAGCGGCTGCCACCTGCATTTGATCGAGCCCATCGGTTTTGAAATGGACGACAAGCGCCTGCGCCGCGCCGGCCTCGACTATCACGAGTACGCCACGCTCAAGACCCACGCCGACCTCGCCAGTTGCCTGGAAAGTCTCGGCCATCCGCGCCTGTTCGCCTTCACCACCAAGGGTTCGCGGCTGTTCCACGACGCACGCTTTGCCGAAGGTGACGCATTTCTCTTCGGCCCGGAAAGCCGTGGCCTGCCGGCCGAGGTGCTCGACGCCCTGCCCGGCGAACAACGCCTGCGCCTGCCGATGCGCGAAGGCTGCCGCAGCCTGAACCTGTCCAACACCGTGGCGGTGGCGGTCTACGAAGGCTGGCGCCAGCTGGGCTTTGCCTGAAAAACAGGCGTCACCCAAACAAAAAAAGCGCCGAACAAGGCGCTTTTTTTCTGTGGGAGCCGCCTTGCCGGCGATGAGGCCCATGAGGCTTGCATCGCCTGATCGGCCGCTATCGCCGCAAGCTGGCTCCTACAAAGGGTGTACAAGCCGTTTATTGAACGGTTTGCCCACCCTCTTCCTGCAGGCGCTGCAGTTCTTGCGCGTACAGGGCATCGAAGTTCACCGGGGCCAGCATCAACGCCGGGAACGAACCACGGGTGACCAGGCTGTCCAGGGTTTCACGGGCGTACGGGAACAGGATGTTCGGGCAGAATGCACCCAGGGTGTGGCTCATGGAAGCCGCATCGAGGTTCTTGATCAGGAAGATCCCGGCCTGCTGCACTTCAGCGATGAACGCCACTTCTTCACCGTTCTTCACGGTCACCGACAGGGTCAGCACCACCTCGTGGAAGTCGCCTTCCAGGGCTTTCTGACGGGTGTTGAGATCCAGGCCGACGCTCGGTTCCCACTGCTGGCGGAAGATCGCCGGGCTTTTCGGGGCTTCGAAGGACAGGTCGCGCACGTAGATACGCTGCAAGGAGAATTGCGGTTGGCTTTCTTCTTCAGTAGCAGCAGTGTTCTGTTGGTCAGTCATCGCAGCAGATCCTTCTTGATCTTCAGGTCTTTAAAGGGTTGGGGGAATCAAGCTTCTAGCAACGCATCCAGCTTGCCGGCGCGCTCGAGGGCGAACAGGTCATCGCAGCCACCGACATGGCGGTCGCCGATCCAGATCTGCGGCACGGAAGTACGCCCCGCTTTCTGGGCCATTTCAGCACGCACCTGCGGCTTGCCGTCGACCTTGATCTCGTCGAAAGCAACCTTCTTGCTGCTGAGCAACGACTTGGCGCGCATGCAGTAAGGGCAGTAATCACTGGAATAAACGACGACCCGGCTCATATCACTTCACCAGCGGCAGATTGTCGGCTTTCCAGCTGGAAATACCACCGGACAGCTTGGCGGCAATGAAACCGGACTTGAGCAGCTCGCGGGCGTGGGTCCCGGAGTGCTGGCCCTGGGCGTCGACCAGAATCAGGGTCTTGGCCTTGTGCTTTTCCAGTTCGCCGATGCGCGCCATCAGTTTGTCCTGGGGAATGTTCAGCGCACCGACGATATGGCCGGCGGCAAACTCCTTGCTCGGACGCAGGTCGATGACCACACCCTGGTCCTGGTTGACCAGCGCGGTCAACTGGCCGGTGCTCAGGCTGGCGCCGCCGCGGCTCATTTCATGGGCAATCAGCAAGGCCAGCAGGAGCACGAAGGCGCCGGCTAACAGGTAGTGGCTAGTGGCAAATGCAATCAGGTGATCGACCATCAGGAGGTTCCAGGGCGTTAAAATGTGGGCCAGTATACACAGCCGTCAAGGTCGGCCAAACCCCGCCCGGCGGTGACGGCCTGTGAACTTGGCTTTAAACTGCGACTCTTTTTTCCATGTCCTTTCAATCCAGCCGCGAGAGCCATCCATGACTACCACGCCTAAACCTTTGGTCCTGATCATCCTGGATGGCTTCGGTCACAGTGAGAGCCATGACTACAACGCCGTCTATTCGGCAAAGAAGCCGGTGCTCGACCGCCTCAAAGCCACCCAGCCGAACGGCCTGATCTCGGGCTCGGGCATGGATGTCGGCCTGCCGGACGGGCAGATGGGCAACTCCGAAGTCGGCCACATGAACCTCGGTGCCGGCCGCGTGGTATACCAGGATTTCACCCGCGTGACCAAGGCGATCCGCGACGGTGAGTTCTTCGACAACCCGACGATCGGCGCGGCGGTGGACAAGGCCGTGGCCGCGGGCAAGGCAGTGCATATCCTCGGCCTGCTCTCCGAAGGTGGCGTGCACAGCCACCAGGACCACCTGGTGGCCATGGCCGAGCTGGCCTTCAAGCGCGGTGCCGAGAAGATCTACCTGCACGCCTTCCTCGACGGTCGCGATACCCCGCCGAAAAGCGCCCAGTCGTCCATCGAGCTGCTCGACGAAACCTTTCGCACCCTGGGCAAGGGGCGCATCGCCAGCCTGATCGGGCGTTATTTCGCCATGGACCGCGACAACCGCTGGGACCGCGTGGCCCAGGCCTACAACCTGATCGTCGACGGCCAGGCCGAATTCCAGGCTCCTACCGCCCAGGAAGGCCTGCAGGCTGCCTATGAGCGCGGCGAGAGCGACGAGTTCGTCAAGGCCACCTCGATCGGCGAGAAAGTCACGGTCGAAGACGGCGATGCCGTGGTGTTCATGAACTTCCGCGCCGACCGTGCCCGCGAACTGACCCGGGTGTTCGTCGAAGACGACTTCAAGGACTTCGAACGCGCCCGCCAGCCGCGACTGGCCGGCTTCGTCATGCTCACCCAATACGCCGCCAGCATCCCCGCGCCGTCGGCCTTCGCCCCTGGCAGCCTGGAAAACGTGCTGGGCGACTACCTGGCAAAAAACGGCAAGACCCAGCTGCGGATCGCCGAAACCGAGAAGTACGCCCACGTGACCTTCTTCTTCTCCGGCGGACGCGAGGAACCCTTCCCGGGCGAAGAACGCATCCTGATCCCGTCGCCGAAAGTCGCCACCTACGACCTGCAACCGGAAATGAGCGCCCCCGAAGTCACCGACCGCATCGTCGAAGCCATCGAACAGCAGCGCTACGACGTGATCGTGGTCAACTACGCCAACGGCGACATGGTCGGCCACAGCGGCGTGTTCGATGCGGCCGTTAAAGCCGTGGAATGCCTGGATTTGTGTGTAGGACGTATCGTCGAGGCCCTGGACAAGGTCGGCGGCGAAGCTCTGATCACCGCCGACCACGGCAACGTCGAACAAATGGAAGACGAATCCACCGGTCAGGCCCACACCGCCCACACCACCGAGCCGGTACCGTTCATCTATGTCGGCAAACGACCGCTGAAGGTCCGTGAAGGGGGTGTGCTGGCGGACGTCGCACCGACCATGCTCAAGCTTCTGGGCCTGAAACAGCCGCAAGAGATGACCGGTACGTCGATCCTGACTGACCTGTAAACGCCATAAATCAGGCCGGCCGCTTACCCGCGGCCTACCTCTTTATCGGAAACGCCTGAAAGCAACCGCTTTTGGGCGTTTTTTTTGCAGCGCGCGGCGGGCATACTAGGGCGTCCCGTTCCCAGGTGTCGCCCGCCCCATGCTTCGCGCCCTTATCGCCCTAGCCCTGATCTGCCTGCTCCAACCGGCGTTTGCCGACGAGCGCGCACAAACCCAGCAGCAGTTGGACGCCACGCGTCAGGATATCGCTGAGCTGAAAAAGCTCCTGGGCAAGTTGCAGGAAGAAAAATCCGGTGTGCAGAAAGAACTGCGCGGCACCGAAACCGAGATGGGCAAGCTGGAGAAGCAGGTCGAGGCCCTGCAGAAAGAGCTGAAAAAGAGCGAAAGCGAACTGCAGCGGCTCGATGGAGAGAAAAAAAAACTCCAGAGCGCGCGCACTGAACAGCAGCGACTGATCGCCATCCAGGCCCGCGCCGCCTACCAGGGGGGCCGCCAGGAGTACCTCAAGCTGCTGCTCAACCAGCAGAACCCGGAAAAATTCGCCCGCACCCTGACTTACTACGACTATCTGAGCCAGGCGCGCATGGAGCAGTTGAAGAATTTCAACGAAACCCTGCGCCAACTGGCCAATGTCGAGAAAGACATCAATCTGCAGCAGGCCCAGTTGCTGGTGCAGAAAAGCAGCCTGGACAGCCAGCGCGACGAACTGGACAAGGTCCGCCAGGAACGCCAGGCGGCCCTGGCCAAGCTCAATGACGACGTGAAGGCCCGCGACCAGAAGCTCGCCGCCCGCGAACAGGACCAGGCCGACCTGTCGAAAGTCCTCAAGACCATCGAGGAAACCCTGGCGCGCCAGGCCCGTGAGGCGGAAGAAGCGCGCCAGAAAGCGCTGCTCGCCCAGCAGGAAGCCGAAAAAAAGCGCCAGCGTGAGGCTGCTGCGCTCGCCAACGACGACAGCCCACGCCCACCGCGTAAAACCACGCCTGGAGCCCTGGTATCGAGCGCGGGAGAATCCTTCGGCGGCCCTTTTGCCGCAGCGCGCGGCAAACTTCCATGGCCAGTTGATGGTCGATTGCTTGCGCGCTTTGGTGAAACCCGCGGCGATGACGCCCGGACCAAATGGGACGGGGTGATGATCAGCGCCGCCGCCGGCAGCCAGGTGCACGCCGTGCACGGTGGCCGCGTGGTCTTCGCCGATTGGTTGCGGGGCGCCGGCTTGCTGGTCATCCTGGACCACGGCAACGGTTACCTGAGCCTCTACGGACACAACCAGACGCTGCTCAAGTCCGCGGGCGATGTGGTAAAAGCCGGTGAGTCGATCTCTACTGTAGGCAACAGTGGCGGTCAGGACGCACCCGCATTGTATTTCGCTATACGTCAGCAGGGTCACCCGAGTGATCCGGCCCAATGGTGCCGCGCCCAAGGATAGGCCGGCATCTTAATCAGGAGTTCGTTCGACATGTTGCATTTGTCCCGCCTCACCTCGCTGGCCCTGACGATCGCGCTGGTGATCGGTGCGCCCCACGCGTTCGCTGCGCAACCTGCCCAGCCCGCGCCGGCTGCCGCTGCCGCTGCTCCAGCCGTCACCGCCAAGGCCCCGCTGCCGCTCGACGAGCTGCGCACCTTTGCCGAGGTCATGGACCGGATCAAGGCCGCCTATGTCGAGCCAGTGGACGACAAGACCCTGCTGGAGAATGCCATCAAGGGTATGCTCAGCAACCTTGACCCGCACTCCGCCTACCTCGGGCCGGACGATTTCGCCCAGTTGCAGGAAGACACCAGCGGCGAATTCGGCGGCCTGGGCATCGAAGTCGGCATGGAAGACAACTTCGTCAAGGTGGTCTCGCCGATCGACGACACCCCGGCATCCAAGGCCGGCGTGCAGGCCGGCGACCTGATCGTCAAGATCAACGGCCAGCCGACCCGTGGCCAGACCATGACCGAAGCGGTCGACAAGATGCGCGGCAAGGTCGGCCAGAAGATCACCCTGACCCTGGTCCGCAACGGCGGCGCGCCGTTCGACGTGACCCTGACCCGGGCGATCATCCGCACCAAGAGCGTGCGCAGCCAGTTGCTGGAAAACGGCTACGGCTATATCCGCATCACCCAGTTCCAGGTCAAGACCGGCGAAGAGGTCTCCAAGGCCCTGGCGGCGCTGCGCAAGGAAAACGGCAAGAAGCTCAACGGCATCGTCCTCGACCTGCGCAACAACCCCGGCGGCGTGTTGCAGGCCGCCGTGGAAGTGGTCGACCACTTCATCACCAAGGGCCTGATCGTCTACACCAAGGGCCGGATCGCCAACTCCGAACTGCGCTTCTCGGCCACCGGCCACGACGAAAGCGAAGCGGTGCCGATGGTAGTCCTGATCAACGGCGGCAGCGCCTCGGCCTCGGAAATCGTCGCCGGCGCCCTGCAAGACCAGAAACGCGCCGTGCTGATGGGCACCACCAGCTTCGGCAAGGGCTCGGTACAGACCGTGCTGCCGCTGAGCAATGACCGCGCGCTGAAAATCACCACCGCGCTGTACTTCACGCCCAACGGGCGCTCGATCCAGGCCCAGGGCATCATCCCCGACGTCGAAGTGCGCCAGGCCAAGGTCACCGGCGCCCAGGATGACGAGACCTTCAAGGAAGCCGATCTGCAAGGTCACCTGGGCAACGGCAACGGCGGCGCCGACAAGCCGAGCGTCAAGGCCACCAAGAGCAAGCCACGCCTGCAGGACGACGACTACCAGTTGGGCCAGGCGCTGAGCCTGCTCAAGGGCCTGAGCGTGACACGCGGCAACTGAGGTGCGCCGCTGGCTGCTGCTCCTGACCGGCTGTTTGATCGGCGTTGCCCAGGCGACGCCGAGCGAGTCGCCGGTCCCGGTCAAGGCCTACCTGACCCTGATTATCGATGACCTGGGGCAGAACCTGCCCCGGGATCGTCGGGTGCTGGCCCTGCCCGGGCCGGTCACCCCGTCGATCATGCCCGACACCCCGCACGCCGCCGAATTCGCTCGCGAGGCTCACGCCGCCGGCAAGATCATCATGCTGCACATGCCCATGGACCCGGCCACCGGCCCCTTCGCCTGGCATCCCGAACTGCCCCTCGATGAACTGAAAACGCGCCTGGCCGCGGCCTTCAAGGCCGTGCCCTTTACCAGCGGGATCAACAACCATGAAGGCAGCCGCATGACCGCCGAACCGCTGGCCATGGCCTGGCTGATGGGTGAGTTGCAGCGGCGCAACAAGTTCTTCGTCGACAGCCGCACCAGCGCCAAGACCGTCGCCGCGGCCGAAGCGCAGAAGATCGGCCTGGCCAGCGTGTCACGGGATGTCTTCCTCGACAATGAGCGCACCGACGCGGCCATCACCGCCCAACTGCAGGAAGCCATCAGGCTGGCGCGCAAGCACGGCTCGGCGGTGGTGATCGGCCATCCCTACCCGCAGACCCTGGCGGTTCTTGAACGCGAGCTGCCCAAGCTCAAGGAGCAGGGCATCGACTGGATCGACATCAAGTCGATGATCGCCCTGCGCGGCAACCAGGCGAGCGAAGCTCACGGCAAGCAGGGCATTTATCGCTGAGCGGTTAGAACCCTTACAGGTACCGACCGAAGGCCTGATCCACCACGCCTTCACGGCGGAGCTGATCGAGCGCCGACTGCAACTTGGCGACGACCGCGTCGGGCACCTCTATGTTCAGGGCCAGGTAAAGCGAGGCGCTGTTGAAACGCAAGATCGTCTTGAGCCCGGAAATACCCTCCTGTCGCGCCAGGTAGCGTCCGGCGGGATCGCCCGAGGCCCACAGATCGATCTGGCCGTCGACCAGCTTCTTCGCATTATCCTGGTCACGCAGGGCCAGTACCGGGCTGAATCGGTGCTGCGCCAGGTATTCGGCGATGGCGTCGCCCTTGTAGGCGCCGACCTTGTAGCGCTGCGCCTGCTCCAGGCTCGACAAGGCGATCGGGCTATCCGCCTTGGCCAGCAGCACCCAGTCGTCCGGGCCAATCGGGCCGACCCACTTGAACAGCTTCTCGCGCTCCGGCAGCCGGGCCATGACAAACACCCCGTAGCCGGGCTTTTCCAGGGCGAGTTTGTAGATACGCTCCCAGGGGAAACGCAGGGTCAGGCTGTAGGAAATACCGGCGCGCTTGAAGGTTTCCCGCACGATATCGGCGGCGATGCCTTCGATGTTCTCGTCCTTGGCGAAGTTCTTGCCGTTTTTCGCCATGTTGTAGGGCGGGAAGTTCTCCGTCAGCAGGACAATGCCGTCATCGGCTGCGTCCGCCGCACCCGCCGCGCCCGACAACAGTCCGATCAGGCAAAACAGCGCAAGGAAAAAGCGTTTAGACATAGTAGGCAACCGGAATCCGTGGCGGCCTCAAGAGTGACTTGAGGCCGCCATACTGTCCAGTGGCCTGTTGCCTTCAGCGCACCACGATACCGCGCGCGGCCATATAGGCCTTGGCTTCCGGCACCGTGTACTCGCCGAAGTGGAAGATACTCGCCGCCAGCACCGCGCTGGCGTGACCTTCGAGAATCCCGTCGGCCAGATGCTGGAGGTTGCCGACGCCGCCCGAGGCGATCACTGGAATGCCCAGGGCATCGCTGATGGCCCGGGTCACGCCGAGGTCGAAACCGCTTTTCATGCCGTCCTGGTCCATGCTGGTGAGCAGGATTTCGCCGGCACCAAGGCCTTCCATCTTCTTCGCCCACTTCACCGCATCGAGCCCGGTGGGCTTGCGCCCGCCGTGGGTGAAGATCTCCCAGCGCGGGGTTTCGCCCGGCAGCGAGACTTTCTTCGCATCGATGGCGACGACGATGCACTGCGAGCCGAAATGCTGCGCCGCTTCACCGACGAACTCGGGGTTGAACACCGCCGCCGTATTGATCGAGACCTTGTCGGCCCCGGCATTGAGCAGGTTGCGGATGTCCTGCACGGTGCGCACGCCACCGCCGACCGTCAGCGGGATAAACACCTGGCTGGCCATGCGTTCGACGGTATGCAGCGTGGTGTCACGGCCGTCGACGCTGGCGGTGATGTCGAGAAAGGTGATCTCGTCGGCGCCCTGTTCGTCGTAGCGCCGGGCGATTTCCACCGGATCCCCGGCATCGCGGATGTTCTCGAACTTGACGCCCTTGACCACGCGACCGTTGTCGACGTCCAGGCAAGGGATGATGCGTTTGGCCAGCGCCATGGTCAGTCCTCAGCCTTGGTACGAATCGCAGAAGGCTTGCGCCTCGGCGACATCGAGGGTGCCTTCGTAGATCGCCCGGCCGGTAATCGCGCCGATGATGCCCGGGGCCTTGGCGTCCAGCAGGGCCTTGATATCGCCCAGGTTGTGGATACCCCCGGAAGCGATCACCGGAATCCGCGTGGCCGCGGCCAGGGCGGCGGTGAAGGGCACGTTGCAGCCCTGCATCATGCCGTCCTTGGCGATATCGGTGTAGACGATGGCGGACACGCCGTCGGCTTCGAAGCGCTTGGCCAGGTCGATCACCTGCACCGTGCTGACCTCGGCCCAGCCGTCGGTGGCGACGAAACCGTCCTTGGCATCCAGGCCGACGATGACCTTGCCCGGGAACGCGCGGCAGGCTTGCGCGACGAACGCCGGGTCTTTCACCGCCTTGGTACCGATGATCACGTAGCTCACACCGGCCTTGACGTAGTGCTCGATGGTTTCCAGGGAGCGGATCCCGCCACCGATCTGGATCGGCAGGTGCGGGTAACGCTTGGCGATGGCGGTGACCACCTCGCCGTTGACCGGCTGGCCTTCGAAGGCGCCGTTCAGGTCGACCAGATGCAGGCGGCGGCAGCCGCCCTCCACCCACTTGGCAGCCATGCTCACCGGGTCATCGGAGAACACCGTGGAATCTTCCATGCGGCCCTGGCGCAGACGTACGCAGGCACCGTCTTTGAGATCGATAGCGGGGATAATCAGCATCTGGCAAACCTTAGAGTCGTTTTTTCAGCTTCACTCGGAAATCAGTTTTTCTCGAGCGCCCACAGGTCGCTTTCGATGCTCTCGAACCTTTCTTTAAGGTGCGTCTGCACATCGAAAATCGCCCTGTTGTAATAGTGCGGAGCAATTTCACGGGTAAACAGTTCGAGGATTTCAGCCGCTTCGAACGAACCCAGGTCCAGCTCGAAGCGCTCTTCCATGAAGCGCTTGATCTTGTGATTGGCCTCGTTCTCCTGTTCCGGAGTGAGGGTCAGGATCGGCGGCTTGATCTTGGCCATTTACCAGCGCCCGTCCCAGGCGGCGAAGTTCTGCAGCAATTGCAGGCCGTGGGTATGGCTTTTCTCCGGGTGGAACTGCACGGCGAAACGCGAACCCTCGGCCAGCGCCGCGGCGAAGTCGACGCCGTAGTGCCCGCTGCCCACCACCTGCCGCGGGTTGCCGGCAGCGATGTAGTAGCTGTGCACGAAGTAGAAGCGCGCCAGGTCCGGGATGTTGTGCCACAGCGGGTGATCCACCACCTGCGTTACCTCGTTCCAGCCCATGTGCGGCACTTTCAGGTGCTCGCCGTCCTCGTGCCGGTCCTTGGCGAACAGCTTCACCTGGCCGGGAAACAGGCCGATGCAGTCGACACCGGCGTTCTCTTCGCTATGCTCGAGCAAGGCCTGCATGCCAACACAGATGCCCAGGAACGGGCGATCCTGGCTGACTTCGCGTACCAGCGAATCGAAACCCAGGCGGCGGATCTCGGCCATGCAGTCGCGAATCGCGCCGACGCCGGGGAAAACCACCCGGTCGGCTTCGCGAATCACAGCGGCATCGCTGGTGATCAGCACCTTGCCGGCGCCCACGTGCTCGAGGGCCTTGGCCACCGAGTGCAGGTTACCCATGCCGTAATCGATAACCGCGACCGTCTGCATTACAGGACGCCCTTGGTCGAGGGCATTTGCCCGGCCATGCGCTCATCGAGCTCGACGGCCATGCGCAGGGCACGACCGAAGGCCTTGAACACGGTTTCGATCTGGTGGTGGGTGTTGCTGCCACGCAGGTTGTCGATGTGCAGGCTGACCAACGCGTGGTTGACGAAACCCTGGAAGAATTCCTGGAACAGGTCGACATCGAAGCCGCCAACGGTGGCCCGGGTGTAGGGCACGTGCATCTGCAGGCCAGGACGGCCGGAGAAGTCGATGACCACCCGCGACAGCGCTTCGTCCAGCGGGACATAGGCGTGGCCGTAGCGACGGATGCCTTTCTTGTCGCCGATGGCTTTGGCGAAGGCCTGCCCCAGGGTGATACCGACGTCTTCCACGGTGTGGTGGTCGTCGATATGCAGGTCACCCTTGCACTCGATATCCAGGTCGATCAACCCGTGACGGGCGATCTGGTCGAGCATGTGTTCAAGAAAAGGGACACCGATATCAAATCGGGCCTTTCCGGTGCCATCCAGGTTGATCGAGGCTTTGATCTGGGTTTCCAGAGTGTCGCGCTCGACGGACGCCTTACGTTCGGCCATCACCAGCTCCGCAAAATCATTGGGCGAAAAAGGCAGCCATTATAGGGGCGCGGACGGCAAACAGAAACACGCAAGGTGAACTCCCGGACGGGCTGAGCCCAGGCGTGTCGGGGATATACCTGTCAGGACAAGCACACAATCCCTGTAGGAGCGTCGACCGACTGCTCCTACAGGGTGAAGACAGGGTTTTAGTGGAACAGCACCGCCGTCTTCTGCAGGGTGACCCACACGCCCCACGCCAACGGAATACCCACTACCAGCCAGGCGGCGACTGCCATCGGCTTGCTGCCCGGCGCGGCTTTCCACTCCAGCACGGTAGTGCTGTCGGCGCCCTTGTCATGACCCAGCGCCTGTTCGGCGGCCAGCTCGGCATCGGTCATGAAGTACTTGTCGGCCACCGGACGCACCAGCAGGTTGCAGATGAAACCCAGCACCAGCAGGCCGGCGAGGATGTACAAGGTGATGTCGTAGGCTGCGGCGCGCTCGACGCCGAGGCTCAACTGGTATTCGCGCAGATAGTTCACCAGAACCGGCCCCAGTACCCCGGCCGCGGCCCAGGCGGTCAACAGGCGACCGTGGATCGCACCGACCATCTGGGTGCCGAACAGATCCGCCAGGTAGGCCGGCACTGTGGCGAAACCGCCGCCGTACATCGACAGGATCACGCAGAACGCCGCGACGAACAGCGCGATGCTACCCAGGTGACCAAGGCTCGGTACCGACGCATAGAGCGCGACGCCCAGGGCGAAGAACACGAAGTAGGTCGCCTTGCGGCCGATATAGTCCGAGAACGAGGCCCAGAAGAACCGGCCACCGATGTTGAACAGGCTGAGCAAACCGGTGAACCCGGCCGCGATCGCGGCGATCTGGCCCAGTTGCGTGGCGTCCAGCTGACTGAACGTCAGGCCGTTGCCGAGCAATTTACCGGCAAAGACTTCCTGCAGCAGGGGCGAAGCCATGCCGAGGATGCCGATACCGGCGGACACGTTCAGGCACAGTACCAGCCACACCAGACGGAACTGCGGGGTCTTCCACGCCACGTTCACATGTACGTGACGGTGGGTGATCATCGCGTTGCTGCTCTTCTTCACCGGCGCGGTCCAGCCCTCGGGCTTCCAGCCGGTCGGCGGCACACGGTACGACAGCGCGCCGCCGATCATGAAGACGAAATAGATCGCCGCCATCACCGCAAAGCTCTGCCACACGCCGACACTGGCGGGTGAAGCGAAATGGCCCATCAAGGCCGCCGCCAGCGGTGCACCGACCATCGCGCCGCCGCCGAAGCCCATGATCGCCATGCCGGTGGCCATGCCGCGCTTGTCCGGGAACCACTTGATCAGGGTCGAGACCGGCGAGATATAGCCCAGGCCCAGGCCGATACCGCCGATCACCCCGGAACCGATCCACATCAGCCAGATCTGGTGGGTATAGACCCCCAGCGCCGAAATCAGCAGGCCACCACACCAGCACAGGGCGGACACCACACCGGCCTTGCGCGGCCCGGCACGTTCCAGCCAGCCACCCCAGATCGCCGCCGAACAGCCGAGGAAGATGAAGAACAGGGTGTAGATCCAGCCGAGCATGGAAATCGGCCAATCACACTGCGACGAGAACACTTGTGCGATAAAGCTCATGTCCGGCGCGCAAGCGACCGGCGCGGTGATGCCCAAGGCCTTGGACAACGGCAACCAGAACACCGAGAAACCGTAGGCCATGCCGATGCACAGGTGGATGGCCAGGGCGGCCGGTGGAACCAGCCAGCGGTTGAAACCGGGCTTGGCGATGATGCGTTCCTTTGACAGGAACGCCGGTTCGGCGACTTGAGTGTCCGCCGTAATGCTGATGCTCATTTGAAGTGTCTCCCCCAATTGAAGTAATGGTTCGCCGGCCACGCATCACTCCCGGCCTTGGTGCACGCAGGCTTGGCCGTGTTATCGGGTGACGCTTGTTACGCGACAATCAGTCGCAGAGGGACGGACGAACCGGGAAAGGTTAACATTTACCCTTGGCAGAACAACCAGGCTGATACGCTCTCTATGTAACGCAACTGCCCTGCTTTGCTGTAGGAGCAAGCTTGCTCGTGATCCACCGCAGGCGGCCATCAGCCCCGAATGCAGATGGCGCCCGAAAGAACGCCATCGCGAGCAAGCTTGCTCCTACATAAACGCCAGCCCCGGACATTCGAGGAATTTATGCCCATCGTTGTCGAGCCCCTCACCGAAGCCACCTACCAGGACCAGCAGGACCTGCGCAAGATCTACCAGGACGCACCGTCCTGGCTCTTCGCCCCCCAAACCGACGGCCAGCAACTGATCGAAACCGCCCTGGCCGACGGCAGCCTGATCGCCGGGCGCTTCAATGACCGCCTGCTGGGCGCGGCGCGCCTGGAGCGGCGCGCGGATCTCTGGCTTTTATCCCAACTTTGCGTCAGAAAAGTCACCAGGCGCCGTGGGGTTGCCGAACGACTGGTGACGGAAGCCTCGCGGATGGCCCGCTTGGCCGGCGCGGAACTGCGACTCCAGGCACCAAGCGGACATCCCGAAGCCCTGGCCCTGGCGGCCAAGCTGCAGATTGCCCTGGAGCCGTGCTGAGGAGCATCCGTGTCCTGCCGCCAGCACCGCGGCGCTATACTCGCGGGCTAAATTTCAAATTCCACTGACTACAAGGACTCGCCCATGAAAGCGTTCGGCAAAATCCTGGGTCTGGGGCTTCTCGGATTGTTGTTGATCATCGTGGCGGCAGGCTTTGCCCTGACCCACCTGTTCAATCCCAACGACTATAAAAACGAGATTCGCCAGATTGCCCGCGACAAGGCCCACATTGAGCTGACCCTCAATGGCGACATCGGCTGGAGCCTTTTCCCCTGGCTGGGCCTGGAGCTGCACGATGCCAGCGTGGCGACCCTGGTCACCCCGACCCAGCCGTTTGCCGACCTGCAGATGCTCGGCCTGTCGGTGCGCGTGCTGCCGCTGCTGCGCCGTGAAGTGCAGATGAGCGATGTCCGGGTCGAAGGCCTGAACCTGCGGCTCAACCGCGACAAGGACGGCCACGGCAACTGGCAGGACATTGGCCGCCCCGTCCCCGGCGCCAGCATCACCGCACAGGCCGACAAGGCCGCCGAACCGGCCGAGTCCGCCGCGGAAGAAAAACCCTCGCAGCCGATCCGCCTGGACATCGACAGCCTGACCGTGAACAACGCCCGGATCGAATTCAACGATGAAAAGACCGGCCGCCAGATCACCTCGGAAAGCATCCAACTGAGCACCGGCGCGGTACATGACGGCAAGGAAATCCCGCTCAAGTTCACCGCCTTCTTCGGCACCAACCAGCCGGTCCTGCGCGCGCGCACCGAACTCAGCGGCAACCTGCGCTTCGACCGCGTGCTCAAGCGCTACCAGTTCGAAGACATGCGCCTGGGTGGCGAACTCTCGGGCGACCCGCTGCAAGGCAAGCCGCTGACCTTCTCGGCCCAGGGCCAGTTGCTGGTGGACATGGCGGCGAACGTCGCCGAATGGACCAGCCTGAAATTGTCCGCCAACCAGTTGCGCGCCCTCGGCGAGCTGAAGGCCAACGACCTGAACAAGACCCCGCAACTCAACGGCACGCTGTCGATTGCCCAGCTGGACCTGATGAAGTTTCTCGACAGTATCGGCCAACCCCTGCCGAACGTGGCCGACGGCAGCCTGAGCAAGATCGAGCTGATCACCCACCTCACCGGCACGCCCACCAGCCTGGTGCTGGACGGCCTCAACCTGAAGCTCGATGACAGCAACTTCACTGGCCGCGTCGCCATCGAGGATTTCGCCAAGCAATCCCTGCGCGTGCAGCTCAAGGCCGACAAGTTCGACGCCGACCGCTACCTGCCGGCGAAATCGGCCGACGCCGACAGCGCCTCGAAAGTCCGCCAGGCCGATGTGATGAACAGCGAAGCCAACGCCATCGCCAGTAGCTCGCCATTGCCGGAATCCCCGACCAAGGGTGCCTGGAGCAGTGACAAGCTGCTGCCCATCGAACGCCTGCGCAGCCTCGACGTCGACGCCGACCTGAGTTTCGACCAACTGACCCTGAAGAAGCTGCCGATCAACAACGCCGCCCTCAAGGCCACCGGCCTGGGTGGCGTGCTGACCCTGAGCGATCTGCGCGGCGAGCTCTACAGCGGCAGCTTCAGCGCCAAGGGCAACCTCGACGTACGTCCCGACGTGCCGCGCCTGAGCCTGCAAACCAAACTGAACCGGGTGCCGATCGAACGCATCCTGCAGGCCCAGGGACAGAAGCCACCGGTCAAGGGCGCCCTGACCCTCGGTAGCGACGTCAGCAGTTCCGGCAACAGCCAGAAAGCCCTGGTCGAGAGCCTCAATGGCACGGCCAGCTTTGTCCTCAACGACGGCCTGCTGCTCAACGCCAACCTCGAACAGCAACTGTGCACCGGCATCGCCACCCTCAACCGCAAGACCCTGAGCAGCGAGCCGCGGGGCAAGGACACCCCGTTCCAGGACCTCAAGGGCAGCCTGACCCTGCACAATGGCGTGGCCAGCAACCCGGACCTGAAAGTCCGCATCCCGGGCCTGAGCGTCAACGGCAACGGCGATATCGACCTGCGCGTGCTGGGCATGGACTACCGCATCGGCATCATCGTCGAAGGCGACAAGAGCGACATGCCGGACCCGGCCTGCCAGGTCAACGAACGTTTCGCCGGGATCGAATGGCCGCTGCGCTGCCGTGGCCCCCTGGAACTGGGCGCCAAGGCCTGCCGCATCGACAAGGACGGCCTCGGCCAGGTCGCCGCGCGCATGGCCGGCAACAAACTGAGCGACAAGATCGACGAGAAGCTCGGCGACAAGGTCAGCCCCGAACTCAAGGATGCACTCAAGGGGCTGTTCAAGCGATGAGAGCCGAGCAGTTTTCCAGCGCCGTGCTGGACTGGTACGACCGTCATGGCCGCCACGACCTGCCCTGGCAACAGGGCATCACACCGTATCGGGTGTGGGTGTCGGAGATCATGTTGCAGCAGACCCAGGTCAGCACCGTGCTGAACTACTTCGACCGTTTCATGGACTCGCTGCCGACCGTCGAGGTCCTGGCCGCCGCGCCGGAGGATGAAGTGCTGCATCTGTGGACGGGCCTGGGCTACTACACCCGGGCGCGCAACCTGCAGAAGACCGCGAAGATCGTCGTTGCCGAGCATGGCGGCGAGTTTCCCCGCGACGTCGAAAAACTCACCGAACTGCCGGGCATCGGCCTGTCCACCGCCGGCGCCATCGCCAGTATCAGCATGGGCCTGCGCGCGGCGATCCTCGACGGCAACGTCAAACGGGTGCTGGCGCGCTATACGGCCCAGGAGGGTTACCCGGGCGAACCCAAGGTGGCCAAGCAGCTCTGGGCCAATGCCGAGCGCTTCACCCCCGACACCCGGGTGAACCACTACACCCAGGCGATGATGGACCTGGGCGCGACCCTGTGCACCCGCAGCAAGCCCAGTTGCCTGCTCTGCCCGCTGAAAGTCGGCTGCGAAGCGCACCTGCTCGGCCTGGAAACCCGCTACCCGATTCCCAAGCCGCGCAAGAGCGTGCCGCAGAAGCGCACCCTGATGCCGCTGCTTGCCAACCGTGAGGGCGCCATTCTGCTTTACCGACGCCCCTCCAGCGGCCTCTGGGGCGGATTATGGAGCCTGCCGGAGCTGGACGACCTCGACGACCTGCAACACCTGGCGGCGCAGCACTCGCTGGAACTGGGCGTGCAACAGGCGCTGCCGAACCTGACCCACACCTTCAGCCACTTCCAGCTGGCCATCGAACCGTGGCTGGTGCAGGTCGAGGCGAATGCCCATCACGTGGCCGAGGCCGACTGGCTCTGGTATAACCTCGCCACCCCGCCGCGCCTGGGCCTTGCCGCCCCGGTGAAAAAGCTGCTCAAACGGGCAGCCGACGTTTTGAACGCAGGAGAGTCGTCATGACCCGCACCGTAATGTGCCGCAAGTACCACGAAGAACTGCCCGGCCTTGAGCGCCCTCCGTACCCGGGTGCCAAGGGCCTGGATATTTTCGAACATATTTCGCAGAAAGCCTGGGGCGACTGGTTGAAGCACCAGACCCTGCTGATCAACGAAAAACGCCTGAACATGATGAACGGTGAAGACCGCAAATATATCCAGGGCGAGATGGACAAGTTCTTTTCCGGCGAGGAATACGCCAAGGCCGAAGGCTACGTTCCACCGGCCGAATAATCAGGCTTGGAACAGCTTTGGGTCGTAAGCGACGGTAATAATTAAATATTTTTTGAAATCGCGCTTGACGACCCCTCGAAAAACCAGTTTAATGCGCCCCGTTGCCCAGATAGCTCAGTCGGTAGAGCAGGGGATTGAAAATCCCCGTGTCGGCGGTTCGATTCCGTCTCTGGGCACCACTAATTAGTTTCAGGTGGTGTCAACATCATCTGAAAGCCCACAAGAAACCCGCCTGGTGCGGGTTTTTTGTTGTCCATGATTTCCAAAACCTACCTTGCCAGCTAGAAATTTTGCGGGCATGGCCGGTTCGCTCATCTCGCATGCCCCCCCAAAATGGCGCTCCACGCCCCCGTATCCCGGGTGACGTGGCAGGGGCTCAGTTGCCGTACGTCGACGGCACCAGCTCAAGCGTACTGGCCGTGTGATTGGCAACATCGACTTCAGAAAGATGCATGGGCTGGTAACTCCCTTGGGTAAAGGGCAGCGCCTGGTCCTTGTAATGCTTGTCAAACAACACACCACTTTGCCCTACCGGCAGAATCCCCAAAGCCTGGGTGGGGGCGCCCATGTCAATCAGCCTGCGAACGGAAGGCCCATAATTCACCGCCCACGGCGCGGGCCCCAAGGGTGAAGAGAAGTTGTCCGGGACCTCGTGATTGCCCGCAACTTCGAATGGACCGACGTTGAACAGCATCCCCAGCCACTTCTGAGTGCCGAGCGGGTGCATTTGCGTCAGATGATGGGCCTTGCGCCATTGCCATTGGCTGGCATCGGGACCCAATGTCTCTTGCAAATGAGTGATGCTGGCATTCCAGGCTTGCATGACCACATCGCTGCGACTCCCCTTGCCCGGCGTTGAAAGGTCATTCCACCAGGGGGATGCTTCGTCAGCGGCCAACCGAGGCAAGGCGGCATCCAGCACCCGGGTATTGAGCAGGTTCTCGAACAGCTCATCGCCCAATTTCGCGTGCATGGTCAAATACGCCAGCTCGTAGAGGAACTGGTTGAATAGCGTGGCACTCACCGAGTCCAGCGGATAATCACCTTGCCATTGGGCGAGCGCCTCCAACCATTGGCGTTGCTGAGGATCGTTGATATGCGCCCGCAGGATCGGAAGCAGCGGCGCCAAGACCCGCTGGCCATAGAGGGTACGAGTGTCCAGTTGTATCCGCTGGCTGTTGTTGACGTCCCATTTCACCTCCTGGCCCAGCCATTGGTTCAAGCGCTGGCCACGGTCTGGCAGGTTGTAGTAACCCGGGATCGGCCGGCCAGAGGGCGAGACTGGTTGGGCGTTGGCCGAGACGATGTAGCCGCGAGGCGGGTTCTCTTCGTGAGGGTTGTCGCTGAAGGGGTAGTAACCCGATTTGTCAGCTTGGCTCGTACTGCCATCGAGGACAAACCCCGGGTCGACGTCCAGAGGGCGTATCGGCAGTGCCGCGGCAGCCCACCAGGCAATGTCTCCGTGGGCGTTGGCGTACACGACGTTCAGGCCCGGCGCCTGGATCTTCGAGGCGGCCAGGCGTGCCTTGTCCAGAGTGTCGGCCCGATTGAGTTCGTAGAAGGCTTCGACCACCGGGTTCTCGGTATCCAGGTAGTTCCACCACAGTGCGATAGGACGGCTACCCGCACGTGCTCCCAGAGCGTCATTGATGATCGGCCCATGGGGGGAGCGGCGCAGGTGCAGTTCAACCGCGGGCTCATCCTTCACATCGATGAGCTGCACGTGTTCTTCAAGGGTGACCCAATTGCCCCGATACCAGACCTGGTTGGGGTTGTCCGGGTTGGTTTTCTCGGCGATCAGGTCGATGTCATCGTTCTGGAACATGGTCAATGTCCAGGCAAACGCCTTGTTGTGCCCCAGCAGGGCAAAAGGCACCAGGCTTTCGTAGTCACCATACAATTCGAAGCCGGGGGCTGACAGGTGCGCCTCGTACCAGACTGAGGGCACCGAAAAGCGAATATGCGGATCGCCGGCCAGCAAGGGTTTACCGCTGGCGGTATGACGGCCCGACAGGACCCAGGCGTTGCTGCCCTCCAATTGGGGCAGGCCAGAGGCGCTCACGGCGTGCTCGCTCAGTTGCGCCAGGGCCGTGAGGTTCTTCCAGTCGTCAGTATTGAACGTCTGCGTGGCGAGGGCGCCATTGGGGTGCCAGTCACGGTCGAAGACCTTCAGGTAGTCTTCCCCCAACTGGTCGCGGATGAAGGTCAGCAACGGCTCGGTGCGAAAAGCGGCGGCAAAGCTGTACGCCATGTAACCGACCACGCTGTAGATATCCTCGGGGGTGAACGGACGCTTGGGGATGCCCAGCAAATCAAACTCCATGGGGCTGCGATGTTCGCGCTGATACCCGTTGATGCCCTCAAGGTATGCCTGCAAGGCCTGCCAGGCCGGACTGTTGTGGTCGGCGAGAGCGACCTGCAGGTCCGCATGCTCGCGGATGCGCAAGGTCCGGAACAGTTTGTCGGTGGGCACCAACTTGCTCCCCAGCACTTGCGCCAGTTCGCCACGGGCCAGGCGCCGGAGCATCTCCATCTGAAACAGCCGATCCTGCGCCTGGGCATAGCCCAAGGCGCGATATAGATCGCTCTGGTTGGTGGCCGTGATATGGGGGACGCCCCGCTCATCGAAGCGCAGTTGCACCGGTGCCTGCAGTCCGCTCAGCGCCGCCACGCCCTGGCGCTGCGGCTGTTTGCTAAGGACATACCAGGCGCCGCCTGCAACGACGGCCACGACCAGAACCATCAGGCATAGCAGAATGCGTTTGATCACGGAAAAGACCTTGTTGGCGATAGATGGAGAGAACGGGCTATTGCGCACTCAGCGGGCGCCGGCTGGCGCCGAGTTTGTGTAGCAGGTGGAGCAGCGGTCCGGTCATCATGGTGGTGACCACGGTCATGATCACAAACAGGGTAAACAGCTCTTCACCAATCACCCCCAGGTCCAGGCCGATCTTCAGCACCACCAGTTCCATCAAGCCCCGTGCATTCATCAGCACACCAACCGCAACTGCCACTGACGGCGGGTAACCCGCCAGGCGCGCGCCCAGAGCTCCGCCCAGCAACTTGCCGCTGACCGCCACCAACAGGACCAGCGCCAACATGCTGATGCCCACACTGGAAAAAGCCGCTGTCGACGTATTGAGGCCCGCCAAGGCAAAAAAGCACGGCATCAGCACAATGACTGCGATGTGCTCCACACGCTCGACCAGCATGTTCAGCAACCGCTGATCCCGGGGCAGACAAGCGCCAAACAGGAAGGCACCGAACACGGCATGCACCTGTAGCCAGTCGGTGAGGCTGCCGTAAATCAACGCGCCACACAGCAGCAACACCAGCAGGCGCGGATCGCCGTCATGGCCGATGCGCTCGATCCAGGCTTTGAGCAGTGGCCGCACGCACCAAAAGGAAGCAACGCACAACAGCAGAAGCCCGCCGAGCCGCAGGGCCAGGTCCTGCCATTGGCCGTCGACCTTCAAGCTCATGGCCGCAATGGCCAGCAAAATCCAGGCCCCCACATCGCTCAGCGCGGCGGACATCAATGCCAGGGAGCCGGCCTCACTCTCAAGCATCTGCCGCTCCTTGAGGATGCGCGCCAGCACCGGAAAAGCGGTGACCGAAAACACCGTGCCAATGAACAGCGCAAAGCTCAGGCGCGGTACTCCTGGCGGTGCGAAAGCCCCGAACAGTAACGGCGCGACCGCCACCCCGAGGGCGAAGGGAATGACAATGCTGCAGCCGCCCGTTAGCAGCACTTTGCCCTGCAGGCGCGGCCCTGAGCTTTCCGGAAAGCGAAACTCGGCGCCCACAACAAACATGAATAACAGAATGCCAATGTCGCTCAGGGTTTTTAACTGTATCGCGGCGTCGCCCCTAAATAGGGCATGGTGGAGTCCCGGAAAAAAGTACCCCAGAACAATCGGCCCCAAAAGGAAGCCGGCCATCATTTCCCCGATAACTTCCGGCTGGCCAATTTTCTTCAATAACGCGCCCACGGCCTTGGCAGCCAACAAGATGAATACGATCTGCACGAATAGCATGGCTCTACCTTATTGGTGCTCGCGAAAACTCACCCATCGGAAAGCAGCACTTCCAACCTGGAATGAAGGGATTAGCGGTTGATCCTAACTGAGCGGAGGAATTCAAAAAACCTATCAGAAGGGGTAGGTTTTTTTAGTGCGGGGAAGCTGTTAGATTTCGACTGCCTCGCCACGCTGTTCGCTGCCGACAAAGAGCGAAACTTCCCCATTGCCCTGACGGAGGTCGATAATGAGAGAGCAAGTATTCAGTATTATTCACAGCGCGTTGATCGAAGTGAATGCCACGCGCAAAGAGAAGATTGACCTGAGCAATGTCGATACATTGGCGCTGTATGGCACAACCGGCGTATTTGATTCCATGCAACTGGTCAGCTTTCTTGCCGCGGTCGAAGAGGGCCTGGATGATGAACTCGGCCTTGAAATTTCCCTGACTTCGGAAAAAGCCGTTTCACAGACAATCAGTCCGTTCAGCAGTGTTACGTTGCTGATTGAGTTCATCATGGCTGAGACTCAAGTGTCGGCGCCGGCATTGGCTTGATCCCTTTCACTTCCGAGGAACATCCAGTGAATGTGACCGTGCGAAAAGCCTTGAGCAATGATATGTATCCGGTCTGCAAGTTGTTGCGTGAGTCGACGCTCAATTCCAGCTGGATCGGGGTTAATGTGCGCAAACGCATGTTCCAGGACCCGTGGTCAGGCGGCGAAGACTATTTCGGCTATGTGATGCAGGACGGCGACGAAGTCGTGGGTTTCCTGGGGTTGCTCTTCACCCAGCAGCCGGTCAATGGGCCTGACGAGCGTTTCTGCGAACTGCACAGCTGGTACGTCAAGGAGGACTATCGCAAGGAAAGCCTCAAGCTGTTATTACCAGCTTTGTCCATGCGCAAGGTCACCTTGCTCAACTACACACCGACACCCGATGTGTATGAGATCAGCAAGAAATTTGGCTTTACTGATCTGGAAACGGATTTGTTATTGATATATCCCATGGGTAATCCGCTGAAAATTCGTTGGCGCTACCGCTTGGAAACGGATATATGCGCGGTACAAGGCTGGTTGAGCGACAAGGATAAAGTGGTTTTCCACGATCATTCGGCACTGGAATGTCGGCATTTGATGGTGGTCGATGAAACCAGCGGCCGCGCCTGTTATTTGATCGTCAAAAAAATGAGCCGGCGCTGGTTTGAACCCTTTGCGCGTATTTTATACATCAGTGATCCGGAGTTATTTGCCCGCAGCGTCGACAGCTGGCGTTTGAAATTATGCCTGATGCTCGGTATTCAATGCCTGGTGACGAATGCCGCGGAGTTGAGTAATTTCCGCATTTCCCTGTCGCGCCAGATCAAGCGAGACGTGCCCTCGCTGATAAAAACCAAATCGCCGTCTTTGCAGCCGGAAAAAATAAAGCCTGTTTACAGCCTGCCTCTGCTCATTGGTTATAAGTTGCATTGAAATGATTATATTGCTGACCGGGACACGTAAAGGTGTAGGCAAGGATGTCGCGCTGTATTTTTTGCAGCGCGGTGACCAGGTCGTGGGTTGTAGTCGTGGCGAGAGCAGTATTGAGCATGAAGGCTATACCCATTTTTGCCTGGATTTGAATGATGCACGAGCGGTGCGGCAGATGATCAAGCATATACGGCTGGCCCATGGTCGACTCGATGTACTGATCAACAATGCCGGTGAAGCCAACATGGCGCCTTTCTTGTTGACGCCGGAAGAAACCGTCCAAGGGTTGTTTGCCAGCAATGTGTTTGGCCTGATCAACGTTACCCGTGAAGCGGTCAAGTTGATGCAGAAAACCGAAGGGGCCAAGGCCATCGTCAACCTGTCGACCGTGGCCACCCGCTGGGCAATTCCCGGTCAGTCCATCTACGCCGCGAGCAAGGCCGCCGTCGAGCAACTGACCCGTACGCTGAGCAAAGAGCTGATGGCTTTCAATGTTCGTATCAACACCCTGGCGCTGCCGCTGTACCGCAGCTCCATGACCCGCACGCTTCCTCAGGAGATCAGACAGAAAATGATCGAGCGCCAGGCTATAGCCCGACTGTGTGTGTTTACCGACGTGATTGGTCCCCTTGAGTTTCTGATTGGCGAGCAATCGGCCTTTATCACAGGCGAAACCTTGAGCCTGGGAGGTGTGCAATGAGCCGCTCGCGGTTGCTTAGCGCCCTGGCTGAGCCGGCAGAGCGGGTGGCGTTGTTGCACGACGGGCACAGCCATACCTATGCCCAGCTGTGCGCGGAAGTCGAGCAGGCCCGGGCCGCGCTCCAGGCCCAGGGCGTGCAGCCCGGCGAGGCGGTGATCCTCAATGCCGACTACAGCGTTCAGGCTATTGCCGCGCTGTTGGCGCTGTACATCAACCGCAATATCGTCGCGCCGCTGGTGGACCTGAACGAGCGCGCCGTCTCGACCCTGCAGACCGCCGCGCAATGCCGCTACCGAATTGAAATCCGTGAGCACTTGCTGCGGGTTCATCCCCTGGCCGAGACCTGTGCAAATGAACCGCCGGCGCACTATCAGCGTCTGCGCAAACAGGGACGAGCCGGCCTGGTGCTGCTCAGCAGTGGCAGCACCGGCGCGCCCAAGGCGATTCTCCATGACTTCGACGACCTGATAGATCCCAAGCTGGAGAAGGGCCAGAAGAAGCCGACGACAATTCTGATGTTCCTGCTGTTCGACCATATCGGTGGTCTCAACTCGTTGCTCAACACCTTGCTGGTGGGTGGCTGCGCCGTCTTGCCTGGCGAGCGCACGCCCCAGGCGATCTGTGAGCTGATCGAGCGCCACCGGGTCAAGGTGCTGCCTGTCAGCCCGACCTTTCTCAACCTGATCCTCATGGGCCGTCATCAGGAACAGCATGACCTGTCTTCGGTACGCTTGATCACCTACGGCACCGAAACCATGCAGCAAAGCCTGCTGACCCGTGTCCAGCAAATGTTCCCCAAGGCCAAGATGCTACAGACCTTCGGGACCAGCGAAACCGGGATCAGCACCACGGTCAGTCAGTCGTCCGCCAGTACCTTCTTCAAGCTGACGGATAAGAACGCCGAGTTCCGGATTGTCGATGGTGAGCTGCAGCTCAAGACCCAAAGCCAGTTCATCGGTTACCTGAACCAGGACACCGACAACGTCACGGCGGACGGTTGGTTCCGCACCGGGGATCTGGTGGAGCAGAACGACGAGGGCTACTTGCGTATCCAGGGCCGGCAGAAGGAGCTGATCAACGTCGGCGGTCTGAAAGTGTTGCCCATGGAACTGGAGAACATCCTTATGGGCAGCCCGCTGATAGAGGACTGCCTGGTCTACGGCATGCCCAACGCGATTACCGGCCAGGCCGTGCATATGGATGTCAAAGCCACGGCGATTGCCAGCAAGCAAGAGCTCAAGCGCTACGTGCTCGAGCACCTGGGCAGTCAACTGGAAGCCTACAAATTGCCAGTGAAGGTCAACAAGGTCGACGAGATCGCCTTCTCCAACCGCTTCAAGAAGAGCCGGGTGGTGAGCCAATGAGCGATATCGTCATTCTCGGCGCTGGCAAGTTCGCTGTGGAGCTGGCCAGCTACCTGCGCGATATCGAGCCGCAGGCATGCATCCGCTTCCTGGCCATCGAGGATCCGTCCTGCGCCAGTGCCTTGCCGCTCGAAGCCTGGCCCGAGCAGGAGCTGGACGCCCGTCATCGTTATGTCCTGGGGGTAGCCGAGATCGCGCTGCGCCAGCAGTTGATCGACCGGCACTTCAGCGATGGGCGACTGCTGGCCCCCAACTTCGTCCATCCCGATGCTCGTCACCACCTGGACCTGAACCACAGTCGCGGCAACGTCATTGCTGCCCGCAGCTACCTGGGGGTCAACGTGCAGTTGGGGTCATGGAACATGATCAATTACCACTGTTGTCTGGGGCATCACTCGACACTGGGCGACAACAACTTTCTCTCGCCCATGTTTAACGCCGGTAACAGCGTGACCTTGGGCAGTCGTGGTTTTTACGGCCTGAGCACCGTGGTCACGCCACTGACCGTGGTCGGCGATGACGTCACGGTACAGGCCGGCGTGGTCCTCAGCGAGCTGATCCCGGAGGGTGTCCATTGCAGTTCAACGGCGCGGCAAAAAATCATTCAACTGGTCTGAAGGAGTAATTCCCGCATGAGCAAGAAAGCTAACGTCATCGTCATGGGAGGCGGTCCTGCGGGCAGTATCGCGGCACTGACCCTGCAGAAACTCGGGCACCAGGTTACGGTGTTCGAGAAAGACAAGTTTCCGCGCTACCGGGTCGGGGAGTCCTTTTTACCGGGTACTCTGTCGATCCTGCATCGCCTGGGCCTGAGCGACAAAATCGCCGAAGCCAAATACATCCTGAAGCCTTCGGCGACCTTTCTGTGGGGCAAGACCGAAGCGCCGTGGACGTTCTCCTTCAGCACCCCCAAGACTGAGGACTGGGTCTTCGACCACGCTATCCAGGTACTGCGCTCGGACTTCGACCAGATGCTGCTGGATACCTGCCGCGAACGTGGGGTCAAGGTCTTCGAAGAGGCTGGGGTATTTGACGTCGATACCGAACACAAGGACCACATCAGTGTGCAGGTCCGCCACAAAGGCGAGACCAGCACGTTCGAAGCCGACTACCTGATCGATGCCTCGGGCAGCAACAGTCCGCTGGTACGCAAACTGGACTTGCGCGAATACGACGAGTTCTACAAAAGCGTGGCCCTGTGGTCGTACTTCAAGGCTCCTGATCCGTTCAAGAATGACCTCAACGGCACCACGTTCTCCATTACCTTCGAGGACGGCTGGATCTGGATGATTCCCCTCAAGGACGGGATCTACAGCGTCGGTTGTATTGTCGACCAAAGCAAACTGCCCGAGATCAAAGCCCTAGGATTGGACGCCTTCTACGACCAGACCCTGGCCAAGAGCGAGCGCGCCCTGGGCATCCTCAATGGCGTGCAGCGCTCGGAAGAGGTCAAGCTGGTCCGGGACTGGTCATACGAAACCAAGTGCTTCTCCCGGGACCGCTTCTTCCTCTGCGGCGACTCGGCCTGCTTCACCGACCCGCTGTTTTCCCAGGGCGTGCACCTGGCGTCACAGTCTGCCGTGAGCGCAGCGAGCAGCATCGACTACTTGATGAGCCATCCCGAGCAAGAGGCCCAGGTGCACGGCTGGTACAACCGCAGCTATCGGGAAACCTACAACCAGTACCACGAGTTCCTCGCATCGTTCTACACCTTCGCCTCGTTCACCGAGCCGGAGTCGGAATTCTGGACCAAGCGACGGATTTCCGAGTCCGCCGATGAGCGTCTCAAACGTAAGGAATGGTTCGAACAGCTGGTCAATGGCGAAAAGCAAAACCGTCCGCAGATCGGCGATTTCAAAGACCGCGCCTCAACCATGATCGCCATCGGCCGGCACCAGCGCCAAACCCTCACCGATGAGTTCATGGACACCGAACTCAATCCGGCCCGGGTACGCTGGATTTCCGACCTGACCAAACAGTTGAACCGTATCACCCGTTTCGACTGGATCGGTGACCAGGTCGCCACCGTCGATTACTTCAAAATCGAACCCCAGAGCTTCAAGTTGCAGCTCAAGCAGATCCTCTCCAATGGCGCTGGCAAGGACATGAGCAAGTATTCGGTCAACGACGCGCTGGTGCAACTGATGCAATCGCTCAATGACCAGGGCTTTGGTTACAAGGAGCTGATGGTACGTCTGAACGACGTGGGCGAGGTGAACTCTTCACAGTTCGTCATTCGCCTGATGGAATCCGGCTTGCTGGAGGGCTATGACAAGGAGGACAACAAAGTACGGGTACAGGACCGTCTGCGGTTTGACGGAGTGGGTGTTGAATATGAAGTCTGAGTTGGCGTTTGACTGGCTGTTTCTGGCAGGCATCGGCAACTCCGGGCCAACTCATTGGCAGCGCCATTGGGAGGCCGAACACCCCAATACCCTGTGGCTGGAGCATCGCAACTGGGATAGCCCCAGCCGTGACGAGTGGGTCGGGGAGTTGCAGCAATTGCTCTCGACCCACCAGCGCCCGGTGGTAGTGGTCGCCCATAGCCTGGGCTGCCTGTTGTTACTGGAGTGGGCGGCGGAACATGCGCCAGCGGCGGACAAGGTTTTAGGGGCGTTTCTGGTGGCGGTGCCCGATCCGCGTAGCGCCAGGTTTCCCCAGGAGGCCACGGGTTTTCGCCCGGCCGAGGATTTGGTCAGCCGCTTGCCGCTGATCATGGTCACCAGCGAAAACGATCCCTATGGCGCCCTGGAATATGTCCAGCACAGCGCCCGGCAGTTGGGTTGCGAGTATGTGAACTTCGGAGCATTGGGGCACATCAACAGCAAGTCGGAGCTGGGTTACTGGCAACCGGGATTCTGTCTGCTGCAAGATTTTACCCGGTCGCTGATGGCTTGAGCCTCCTTGTGCAGGCGTCCGCTCGGGCGCCTGTGTGATCTATCGATCAGGATGACGATATGTCTGCACGCACTGCACTTTTGCCCACGTCTCACCTGTTTGTCTCGACATTGTCGCCGCTGATCCGGGGCGTCGTGTTCGGTCAGTCACATCGCATCCCGGTGCGCGTCCACCTTGATGGTATGAGCGTGCCGGCGACGCTTTTGGCCCTGGACGAGCGCCGTGCGATGCTGGAGTTGCTACCCGGGACCTATGTCCAGGGTACTGGCGAAGTCAGCATCGGCCTGACCTATGGGCAATGCCTGCATCGCCCGGCGGTGCCGGTCTGGCGAACAGCGTCATGGGTGTCGACGGCAACGACCAGCCTGACCGTCAATCTGCTGGGAGAACGCCCGGATTGTCTTTCCCGGCAGGTCGAACACGCTGATCGCGTGTTGTCGGCCAGCGCCACCAGCCCAGTGTTTTTCAATCGTCGCCTGACGGTGCAGGTGGGGCAGTTGAGCCCGTTGGCGGGGGAATTGCGGGTGCTGGGGGACGACCCCGGGGTGATGCCCGGCATGGACCTGGAGCTACATTTCAATTGCCGTTGGAGCGGTGCCTGCCGCGTGCGTGTCCAGGTGCTTGAACTGTATGAGTGGCAGGGCCGGCGAACCTGCTATTTCCGTGTACTGGACCTGGCTTCCAGCCAGGCGGTGGCCCTGATGCTGCTATGTCATCGCGAGGCGTTCACCTTCGATAGCCTGCCCGCCGCGCTGCGCAAGTCTCGGGCGGTTGATCGGCTGATTTCGGTGAGTATCGTCGAGACCCCACGGCGCCTGGAGGAAGTCTTGGCGTGTCGTCTGGCCGCCAATCGTCACTATGGCCGCCTGGGCAAGGTGGAGGATGCGCAGAGCCTGTGGGATGACTTCGACCCGTTTTCGATCCAGGTCAGTGCCCGGCTGGGCCGCAAATGCGTGGGTGCCGGACGGGTGGTGATCAATGAAGGACATCGCCAACGCTGTGAGATCGAAGTGTCGACGCCGCTGCCATCATGGCTGTGGGAGGGCGGCTTCGTCGAGATGTCACGGGTGGCGATCAAACCCGAATATTCCGGGCACAGGGTGATGCTGGCGCTGTTGCGTGAGTTGGGTCGTATCACCTTGTTCCTGCGCTGCCGCTACATCGTGCTGGATGCCATCGAGTTGCTGGTGCCCATCTACACACGCCTGGGGGCACGCTGCCTGCCCATCAGCAAGCAGCACCCCTACAGTGGCGAGCGGGTGCGCATCATGTACTTTGATGTTGGCCAGTTGCTGTCCAGCGTAGACCGTGGATTGCCCCACTGGTTGTATGTCTTTGGCCCGACCATCGAGCACAGCATTTCGTCCCAGAGTGTCCGGGATGTGGCCGCCACGCTCAGGGTGTCCGCCACCAGGTTGCATGTGAAAAGGAGTCTGGCCAGTGCCCTCAAGAAAATCCTTGGCTGACCCGGCGCGGGTGAAAGTCTTCAGCTCCCTGGTATCCGCCTCGCTGTATGGCGGCTGGGTGGCTTACTGCACGCGCCAGCAGCCGCTGGTGCAAATGCTCGGCTCGGGCCTCGCACAGTGGCTGCTCAGTTTTGCCGCGACTTTTGCCTTCTCGGCACTCATCAGCAGGCTGATCGGCGATAGCCGACGCTATGAGTCGGCGGCCATGGCGGCGGGGTTGGCGATGTTGTTGTATGGCGCGATTCTGTTCAGCATCCATGCCGTCGTCGGCACCCCCCGTCCCTTGAGCACCTTGCTGCCGGTCCTGATACTGGCGGGGGCCTATGCGTGCGTGTTTGCCAGTCTGCAAGTGCGGCATAACCTGCGCCCCGTCCATCCATGACAGCTCCGCGGCTGGTCATGTTTGCCCTCGATTATCTGGCCGCGCCGCCCTGGCTGGCGGTACTGAGCGAGGCTGAACGCCGCCACGGCGCCACACTCGAAGGCCGCCAGCAGCGACGTTTTCTCAATGGCCGCATTGCGCTGCGAGTGAGCGCCGCGCAACTGCTCGATTGCGCCACCACACAGGTAGGTATCGAGCGCAATACCTTGGGGCAGTTGTCCATAAGCGTCCCCGAACCACTGTTCGTCAGCCTGAGCTATGGCGCGCACATGGGGCTGCTGTTGCTGGCGTCGACTCGGATCGGCCTTGATTATGAAGACGGTCCGGCGCCGGTGTTCTGGCAGAGCGCCATGCGCCGTTACCTGTGCCAGTGTGAGCAGCGCTGGCTGCAGGCGCAGGACGCCGCTACTCAGGAACGAGAGCAGGGGTTCGTCTGGCTATGGACCCGCCGGGAGGCCTTCCTCAAGTATCTGGGCGTTGGCATTCGCGGCAAGCGTCAGTGCCTATGCGACCTGTCGGAGGACGAGCAGCCCTGTCAACGCCGCTTCAACCTGGCAGGAGGCACGGGAACCCTGGTCAGCGAGGAGCCCTTGAACGGATTGCAGACCCGCTTCCTGACGTTCGATACCGCGAGCCCTTCGCCCTTCGACGACCTGCTGCACTGGCCGGAGATGCCGAACATCGGCGTTCACTCTAGACCTGGATGATCTGCATGGACAGTGCTTGTACCACTGCGGCGTTGCGGCTGGTCACGCCGAACTTTCTGCGGATGTTCTTGAAGTGAAAGTCCACATTGGCTTCCGAACAGTTACAGATGTTGGAGATTTCCCAACTGGTTTTGCCAATCGCGCTCCATTGAAGGACCTCTTTTTCGCGCCTGGTCAGTCGAACCCCGTTGGCCACCTTGGGCGCACGGAGAAATTTCAGAGCGCTTTGCAGGGCGACGTCCTTGAGCCAGGAGAGCTCGAGCCAATTTTCCCGGATCACCACTTTGGCGACATGCTCATCAACCCCGTCGATGCTCAGGCCAAAGGTGCCGAACTGGCCTTGGGGACCATGCAGGGCCAAGGTCACCCCATTGATCAGACCATAGCTGGCGGCTTCTTCGCGTAACACCCGCTGATTGCTACTGGTGTACAGCCGATCAGTCCATATCACCGGCAGGACGCTGTGCATGCAGTGCAATTCCACCGGATCGATCTTGGCGTAACCGGCACGATCGTAGGCCTCATTCCAGGCTGTCGGGAAATCGCCGATGACCAGGGCATCCCGGCTGTCGGCCTTGACGCTGGATCTCAAACAAAACAGAAAACGGCTGAACCCCAGGCGCAGGACCCGTTCCTTCATGCAGGCGCGCCATTCGTTAATTGTGCTGAGTCGATTGAAGTCCAAGAACGCTTCAATGGCTTCCAGATCCATCTTTGAGTCCTCCTGACTGACGCTTCAAAACCCGGCCCCAGCGGGGGCTACCTGTTCACCAACCATATGGAAAAGGCAATCAACGCCCCTCCAATGCCTTGCAACCAAGACAAATGAGTGTTCAACAGCGCAAAAGAGAGCAGCACCGCAAACAGGGGTGCAAAAAACAGAAAGCCACTGACGCGGCCAGCATTGCCTTGCCTCAGCGCAACGAACCACAGCCCGAACGAACCGGTGGAAGCCGGGATTGCCAGCCAAAAAAACCAACCCCATTGGCTGGCCGTGATGTGCTCTGGCCACTGCTCACCCATCAAGCCAGCCACCACCAGCACCACCAGAGAGCCGATGAACATCTGCCAGAAGCTCAAGGCCCAGACGCCGATCGGCAAGTGGTTGCGCTTGTTGATCAAGGTCGCCATCGCCCAGCAGAGCGCGGCGCCCAATCCGTAGCACAGGCCTTGTACCGCTGGCAGATCTGAAGACAGCGAAACATCGGTGCCGACAGCCATGACGATGCCGACCACCCCTAGCAACAACCCCAGCCAACGGCTGGCCGTGATCGGCTCAGCAAAAAACACTCGACCTGCCAACGCCACCCACACCGGGTTGGTGAACAACAAAATGGCGGCGGTAGAGGCCGATATCGTGCGCATGGCCATGAACAGCAGGCTCATGACCGCTGCTGTCTGGGCCAGCCCGATCAAGCCCACGATGCAGGCTTCCTTGAGCCGCAAATGCCTGGGAAAAAGGCTCGCGAACAACGAATCGCCTTCCAGCCACAGCAGTGGCAAGGTAGCGATCGCCGCCACCAGAAAGCGCCACCCGACCAGAAGAAAGGGTGGGAAACCTTCGGTGAGCAGGATCTTGCCGGAGACAAAGCTTGAGCCCATCAAAAAGGTCGAGGCCAATATGACCAGGGACAGAGTCAGCCGGCCTTCTGCTGCACGAGCGAGTAGCGGCATTATCCGAAGTCCTTGCAGAGCGCCGATTGGTTGCCCATCGCTAGTTGATATCGATGCGCAAAGCCAAGGTGCGCGGATTCATGTAGAGAGGCCCCAACCATTTGCGCAACCCAGAAAAGCCGCTCCAGCGCGGAGGTGCATTCACAGGCGCCACTTGCATGACACCTTCGCCATCAATCAAGGCCATGCCGGCGGTCAACTTGATGATCTGCCCCTGCTCCAGTAACAGATCACAGCCATCCCAGCTGACCCAGTGGCGACCGGTCATTGAATAGGTATAAATGTCCTGAGCAAATCGCAGGGACAACAGTTGAGTCTGTCCCAGAGAAATCTGTACCCAGTTGTGGGCAGACTCAATGGGTTGCACAGCGGGTCTTTCGACCAATTTCGAGACGCTTTTCACCACACAGCCCTCTTGCAAGCAGTCCGTGCTGGTCACCACTGCTGTTGCCGAGGCTGCCCATACACTTTGACTTACATTAAATGGACCGCAGGCTTTAAAATATCAGTCATTTTTTACCACTTCTGTTAGGAAGGCTTACATGTCGACCGTCCCCCCCCTTAGCTGTCTCCGTAGCTTTGAGGCCGTCGCCCGGTTAGGCAGCGTCACGCTCGCCGCCAAGGAGCTTCATGTGACGCACTCGGCGATCAGCCAACAGATCAAGGTGCTGGAGGAGTTGGTCGGTATCAACCTGTTCATTCGCGAGGGGCGTGGCTTGCGGGTGAATGAGCATGGCCGCCTGTACTCACTGCAAATCCGTCAGTCGTTGGGTGCCATCGCCGAGGCCACTCATCTGGTCCAGGCGCGGCCCAAGGCATCCGAATTGGTGGTAGCGGTAATGCCTTCATTCGGGCGCTCCTGGCTGTTGCCCAGGATCGGACGGTTTCAGCAGCACTATCCGCATATCACCGTGCGCTTACATGCCAGCCTGACCGTATCGAATCTGCTTCAGGAGTCGGTTGATATCGGCGTGCGTATGGGGCGTGGCGACTGGGAGGGGCTGGAAAAGCGTCTGATGTTTCACGATGACATGGTGGTGGTCGCGGCCCCCGACTTCAATGGCGGGCAACTACCGACGACACCCGCGGAGGTCGTTGCCAGCACGATCATTTTCACGATGGACTCCTGGCAACCCTGGTGCCAGGTCGCCGGCCTGGATGTCAACGTGCCCCGTACGGGCTTGTGCAGCAATGACTCCAATCTGGTACTGGAGGCTGTGCGTCTGAGGCAAGGTATCGCGTTGGTCCGCCGTAGCCTGGTGCATGATGCCATCGTGCGAGGTGAGCTGGTCCAACTGACCGAATACGCGTCACCTTATGCCTATCCCTATTGGTTGGTGTTGCCGGTCCAGGAGCACTTGGAAGCCAAGCAGCATCAGTTTTCCGCATGGCTGTTTGCAGAGGTGGAGCGCTATGTGGCAGAGGTCGAACAACTCCGATCAAAGGCCCTCTAATACGCCGTCCGACAACTGTCATGGTCGGCAAACAATACAGTTCGTTGCGCTTATTCCCAACCGTACCGGTACTGGCCCCGCCTGGCTGACTAGTGTGCACCTGTCCTTCAGGCACGCAGGAGCCGAGCATGAATATCGCCAACTGGCTGGACGAAGCCGGCCTTCAATATCCCAAGCGCCCAGCCTTGTTCGAAGGGCAGCAGCTAGTCGCCAACTACGGCGCCTTTGTCGCCTTGGTCCGGCACCGGGCCGCCTACCTCATTGACGAGCACGGCATCGTCCCCGGCGACCGGGTCGTCCTGTTCATGCAGAACTGTTGCGAATACCTCGAGCTGCTCTACGCCATCTGGTGGGCCGGTGCCGTGGCAGTGCCGATCGACTGCAAGCTGCACCCCGTCGAGGCCGGCTGGATCGTCGGCAACGCTGACGCCCGGCTGATTTTCACCGACGGCGGCCAGGTGTTCGCCCCCGAGAGACTCCCCCTGGGGTGCCACGAGCTGGATCGGGAGGACATGGGGGCACTCACCTCGATCACTTCGCCGCCGGACACACCTTATCCGCGGCATGCCGACGACCCGGCCTGGCTGTTCTACACCCCCAACAGCACAGGCGACACCAAGGCGGTAATACTCAGCCACGGTAACTTGACGGCCATGTCGCAGGGCTTTTCACCCGATGTCGATCCGATCGACGCCGATGAGGTCGTGGTGTATGCCGCGCCGATGTCTCACTGCGCCGGGCTCTACAACCTGACCCAGGTACGTCGGGCCGCTCGCCATGTCGTCCCGGAGTCTCGCGATTTCAAGGCCGACGAACTGTTCGAGCTGGCGAGCGGGTTCGGCAATATCACGCTATTCGTGGCCCCCGCCATGTTCACGTACATGGTCGAGCAGGCCCGCCTCCAAGGCTACGACGGCAAGGGCATCAAGACCATTATCTATGGCGACGCGCCCATCTACCCGACAGACCTGCGCAACGTACTGCTCAGGAACAGCTACGGCGAGCTGCTCAAGACGGAGCTGCGCCTGTGGTTGAAAGCCAGCGCAAATGACCCCTCCACGCCCTGAAGAACATGTTCACGGATACCCGGCTGCCCCGGATCCCGCCACCATCAAAAGGAGCCGTCAGCATGACGCAAGCCAACGCAGCCAGTTTTCCAGAGACCAAGAGTCAAGACCTGCAAGCCTACTTCCTGGGTCTGATCTCAGTAGCAGCCTTTGCCATGACCCTGCCCGCGGCCAAGATGCTCGCGGGCGATCTGAGCGCCGTCCAGGTCGGGATCTTTCGCTCGGTGATCGCGGCCCTCGCCGCGATTCCCTTTTTGCTCATTGGTCGCGCCAGGCTTCCGGACCGCTCGCAGATCAAGCGCATGCTGCTGACCTCCACCGGGATCGTCTACGGCTTCCCGATCCTCACGGCACTGGGCATGCAGTATGTGCCCGTCAGCCACGGCGGCGTGGTCCTGGCCGCGCTGCCGCTGTCGACGGCGATCTTCGGCACCCTGATCACCGGCACCCGGCCGTCCAAGGCGTTCTGGGCGGTCTCCAGCCTGGGCTTCCTGGTGGTCATGTCGTACACGGTGATGAAGTCGAATGTTTCCGACATCTACATCGGTGACCTGGCCCTGCTCGGCGCCGTGGCACTGGCCGGCTTCGGCTATGCCCAGGGCGGCGCGCTGTCCAAGGAACTGCCGGGCTGGCAGGTGATATGCTGGACCCTGGTCATCAGCCTGCCGGTACTGCTGCCGGCCAGCCTGTGGCTCTTCGACAGCAACACCATCGCCCACCTGCCGAGCACCGGTATCGCCGCCCTGCTGTTCCTGGCGCTGGTCAACTCGCTGCTGGGCTTCTTTTCCTGGAACCGGGCCCTCGCCCTCGGTGGTATCCAGCGCATCAGCCAGCTGCAGTTGCTGCAACCGTTCTTCACCTTCGGCTTCTCGATCTGGCTGATGGGCGAAACCTGGAACTGGCTGACGCCATTAGTCTGCGCTATTGTCATCATCTTGGTCTGGTTGTCCAAACGCACCTGACTACTCGCCCGGTGGCCGCGCCGCCCTCGCCCTAGAATGGAATCTCGAGCATGACTTCTTCGACATCTTTTTGTCCGAGCGGTGAATCGCAGCAGAGGGCGGGAGTGCGGGATGAGCGTGACATCTGTTTGATCGATCATCCCGCCAGGGCGGTCCTCGAACTGCTGGGCCTCAAGCCCGGGGAAGTGCTGTTGGATATCGGCTGCGGCGATGGCAGCCTGAGCGAGCAACTCCAACACGGCGGGAATCAGGTGGTGGGGTTCGACAACGACCCCAGCCTGGTTTCAGCCGCCCGGGCCAGAGGGCTGGAGGTACGCCATGGCAATGCCGAGCAGTTGTATTTCTATCAGGAGTTCGACGCGGTACTGAGCTATGACGCACTGCACTGGATGCCACGCTCGGACCAAGTGGCCATCGGGATCTACGAAGCCCTGAAACCGGGTGGGCGCTTTGTCGGCGAATTCGCCGGGGCCGGACATCAGAAAATCCTGCGGCGCGCGCTGCGCGACTCACTGGCGCGCAGATCCCTTGACTTCGAAGTCGCCGATCAGCTTTATCTGCCTACAGCCGGCGCCTACCAGAGGGTGCTGGAAAACGCGGGTTTCCACGTAAGCAGCATTCACTGGTTCGAACACCCGGTGACCCTGGATTGTTCGATTGCCCAATGGCTGCAAAGGTTCGGAGCCCGCTACTTGGCGCTGCTGCCCGCCGAATCACAAGATACGTTTTTGAATGAAGTGACCGAAGAGTTGGCTGCCGATTGTCTGGACAGTAACAACCAGTGGACGCTGGACTGCACATGCCTGCGGTTCAAAGCCGAAAAAAAGTGAACAGGAGCCATCCATGTCGACAAAAACCACTGGATCCGCACTGAAATCCTTTTATGCCGAGCCCGCCGTGTGGCTTAGCCATGACGGCAGGCCACTGCACTGGATCGAGAACATCAGACTGACCATCAACAACTCGGAAGTGGATGACGAGCTGTGCATCCAGAGTCTGCAGGACAACGATGAGGTCATCATCCTTGAAGGCACCATCTTCTCTTATCAGAACCTGAGCGAGGTCATGAGCCTGGAACGCTACTTCAAACTCTGGCAACGCAGTCTCGGCTCGGTCTTCCTCGGCGCCTTCATCCCCGAAGCCCAATATGAAAAGCTCAGCTCGATAATCGAAGCGGCAGGCGGACAGATACTCCGCAGCACGACCAACGCCTGAGCTCGCGCGCCACGCGCTCAGGCACCGTGTTCGATGGACAGCACCGGCGCGATATGCGCCTGGAGAAAGCGTTTGAATCCAAGATGATTGCAGTGGCTGACATTGAAGCGGATGTACTGGTCATACTCGCCGGTATTGCTGAACAAGGAGCCTGGGGCCAGCAATATGCTGGCGTGGTGGGCCAGTTCGACCAGATTCGGGATATTCACGTGCTCCGGCAGTCGCCCCCAGAGAAACAAACCTTCAGCACCGTGCTCATCAAACACCACACCGACAGCCCCCAGCCACTCCCGCGCCCTTGAGCGCTCCTGCATGACCCGCTGGCCCAGCGTATCCAGGTGATGCTGATAACGACCGGACTCCAGCGTGTAGGTCACTATGGTTTCGTCAATCGCCGAGCCGCAGAGCACGTTGTACATTTTCTGCTCGACCAGCCGCTCGACAAAGGCCGCTGGCGCCACCACGTAGCCCAGGCGCAGCGCCGGGCTCAGCACCTTGCTGAAACCGCTGATATAGAAAGTCCTGTCGAAGCCATCCAGGCTGGCAAGCCGCAGCGTCTGCCGGGTCGACAGGGCACCAAAAACATCGTCCTCGATGATATGAAAATCATACTGGCGGGCCAGCGACAACAGCTTGAAGCCCTTCTCTGGAGACGTATTGCCGCCGATGGGGTTGTGAACCAGGGTCTGGGTCAGGAACAGTTTCGGCCGATACTTGATCAGGATCGCTTCCATCGCCGCCAGGTCCGGACCGTCATCCAGTCGCGGGACGGTGATGATCTTGAAGTCACGCTCCTTGATCAGCTTGAGTTGCAGCAACAGGTAACTGGGGTCCTCCACCAACAGATAATCCCCGGGGCCCAACAGGATGCTTCGCAGCAGTGAAAGCGCATGGGTGGCCCCCATGGTGAGCACGACCTGGCTGCTGGAGGCGTTGATATGGACCTCGCGCAACTTGCGCGCAATCACCGCCCGCAGGTCCTGGCTACCGGCCGCGGGCGCTGGAGTGCTGCAGGAAAGTGTGTTACGAATCAGCCGTCCAGTCACCGAGGCCGGGACCGCGTCGGCCAGCCAGGCCAGTGGCAGGTAGCCTGAACTGACGGGAATATCGTATTGCGTCGGATCCAGCGCCCGGAAGAGAAAACTCGAGTGCTCACTGGAAGGCGGGACCAAGGTGTCAACGTCCTTGAGCGGACCGACCGAATGGCAGGCCAGGATGAAATAGCCCGCCCCCGGACGCGACTCGATGATGTGCTGCGCCACCAGGTCTTCGTAGGCGCTGCTCACCGTGAAGATGCTGACGCCCAGTTGCTTGGCCAGCGCGCGGACAGAGGGAAGTCGCCCGCCCTGAACCCACTGAAAGGACTCAATACGGGCAATGATCGCGTTTCGGATCTGGTCTACCAGCAGCGTCTTGCTGTTGCGGTCTATCTGAAACATGGCAATCCCTTGTTGAAACAGCCGCTGCCTGAAGGTGAGCGTCCCGTGCGCCGATAGCGACCGCAGTATCGGCCATCAATTTGCACAGCTGCAAGCACTGTATCGGGGCGCCAATTGCACTCAGGGATCAGACACACTGCATGCCAGGAAGCCGCCAATGAGCTCGATCAACAACTCGCACCACCCTGCGACATCCCGCGTCGAGGCGTTCATTGAACCGGCCGCCGACGGCTTCGCCCTGGGCGGCTTTGCCTGGCGCCACGCTGACAGCGCTGGCGTGCGCCCCGTGGTGATCATCAATGCCGCAACCTCGGTGCGCTGCCGCCATTACTCGCGCTTTGCCGACTACCTGTTTGCCAATGGCATGGATGTCATCACCTACGATTATCGCGGCATCGGCGAATCGCGCCCGGCCACGCTGCGCGGGCTCAAGGCCTCCTGGACCGACTGGGGCGCGCTGGATTTCGAGGCCATGCTGCAACGGGCGACGCGCGAGCATCCCGGCCAGCCCATCGATGTCGTCGCCCACAGCTTCGGTGGCTGCGCGGTCGGGCTGGCGGCGTTGCCGTTTGCCCGGGTCAAGGCGCCGGAAGATATCGATGAATCAGAGGTGGGGCATTTCGCTTTTTTTCGCAGCCAGTATCAGGAAAAGCTCTGGCCGATTGCGCTGCACTGGCTGGAGAAAGGCGAGCTGCGGGCGGGGACACCGGGGAAGATTGGAATTGCGGCGGCGCACGGAGGATAATTGCGCGCTTACCTCTTTGTGAAAGCACCCGAGTCCATGGCATCCCAGAACAAGCAAGACAAACGCGCGCAACGGGCGAAAGCCAAGGCCAAGCAGAACCGCACCCGGCGCGCCAGCGAGCCGGCCGAGGCGCTGCCGCTGGATGACGACCGCATCGACTTCGCTTCGGTCGACCTGACCGACCTGTTCAAGAGAATGCGCGACGCCGAGCACGGCAGCCAGCAGGCCATGTGCAGCGTGTTCCTGGAGGATCCGCTGCTGGCGCTGGTGTTGGAGCAGGAGGGCGAGGAAGAAGCGACGGACTTTATCCTTTCGGCACTGATCGAATACCGCCAGTGGTCCACCGAGGCCACTGAGGAAGCGGCCCTGGCCTGGATCGAGAGCCCGGCCTTCCAGGCCGATTATGTGGCGGCCTCGCAAGCGCTACAGAAAGCCGCCGGCTAGCCGCCACAGCGCCTCAGTTCAACACCACCCGCCCGGCTTTCTCGATCCGGCGACGGCGCGCTACCAGCAAACCGGCGGCCACCACCAGCACACTGAGCAGGCCCGTGGCGAGGATTTCGACGCGATGGGCCTCCTGGCACAACATCACGCCCAACACCGCGACGATGAACACGATCACCGCCCAGGTCAGCCCGGGGAACAGCCACATCTTGAAGGCGATCTTCTCGCCCTTGGCCATGCGCTGACGGCGCATGCGCAGCTGCGACACCGCGATCACCAGGTACACCAACAACGCAATGGCACCGGAGCTGGCCAACAGGAACTCGAACACCGCTGCCGGTGCGACATAGTTGGCGAACACCGCCAGGAAGGCCGCCGCCGTCGACAGCATCACCGCCCAGTAAGGCGTGCCGCTGTCATTGGTGCGCTTGGACACGGCCGGCGCATCACCGCGCTTGCCGAGGGAAAAGAGCATCCGCGATGCGGTATACAGCGCCGAGTTCAGGCAACTGGTCACCGCTACCAAGACCACCAGGTCAACGATCAGCTTGGCATTCGGAATGCCCATGCGATCCAGCACCACCTGATAGGAACCGACCGCCGCCAGGCTCGGGTCATTCCACGGCACCAGCGCGACCACGATAAAGATCGACACCAGGTAGAACAGGCCGATCCGCCAGATCACCGAGTTGGTGGCCTTGGAGATCTGCTTGCCCGGATCTTTCGATTCGGCCGCGGCAATGGTGACGATTTCCGTACCCATGAACGAGAACATGGTGGTCAGCATCGCGGCCAATACCGCGCCCATGCCATTGGGCAAGAAGCCCACGGTGTCCACCAGATGCGACACGCCGCTGACCTGGCTGGTCGGCAGCAAGCCAAAGATCGCCAGCACACCCAGCACGATAAAGGCGATGATCGCGATCACCTTGATCAGCGCGAACCAGAACTCGAACTCGCCGTAGTTCTTCACGCTGAACAGGTTGGTCGCGGTCAGCAGCAAGGTAATGATCAGGGTAAAGGCCCAGATCGCCACGTTGGGGAACCAGGCATGCAGGATGGTCGCGGCGGCATTGGCCTCCAGCGGGATCACCAGCACCCAGAACCACCAGTACAGCCAGCCGATGGTGAAGCCGGCCCAGTGCCCGATGGCACGGTCGGCGTAGGTCGAAAAGGAGCCGGTATCCGGCGAAGCCACGGCCATTTCGGCGAGCATGCGCATCACCAGCACCACCAGGGCCCCGGCGGCAGCGTAGGCCATCAGTACAGCGGGACCGGCTTCGGCGATCGCGTGCCCGGAACCGACAAACAACCCGGCCCCGATCACCCCGGCAATCGACAGCATGGTCACATGCCGCGACTTGAGCCCTTGCTCCAGATTATTGGAATTATGCGTACTACTCATTGAGATTACCTTTGCAATGAAGAGCGCGCCCTACACATTGGAATGTGTGTCAAATGAATCCAACGGGGGCGTATTTTATTTTTTACGCAAAAATTGCGCCAAAATATTACATCGCCCCAGTTTCCGTGGCCTGGAAGCCCTGTCAGCGTGAAAACGTAACCCCTTGAGATTAATGGCTATTTGCCAAAGCGTTACCGAGGCACACAGATTTCCAGCGCGCTATCGCACCAGAAACACTCATAAAATAAAGTAACGCACCATTTCAGAGCGCACCTATGCCCACTCAGCGGGTTTACCCTTCCCAGCCCTGGCCAAAGCTGGCACCATCGCGCCTTTTTTTAAGCGACTGCCGAGTCAGGACGACGGATCAAACAGGCGTTCGGTTGTTGCCGGGGCGACAGACTGCTGTGCCGATGCGACAACCTGTCACCCATCCGTCCTGTAGCGGCTTTTCCCTATGCTAGCTTGGCGCTCGCCAGGAAGGCCGCCAATAGCAGGAGCACGACAGAACACCATGAGGACCGCACATGGCTGAGGCCACGCCCGCGCTTGAAATCCGCAACTTGCACAAACGCTACGGTGAGCTGGAGGTACTGAAAGGCATCTCGCTGACCGCCCGCGACGGTGATGTGATCTCGATCCTGGGCTCCTCCGGTTCCGGCAAGTCGACCTTCCTGCGTTGCATCAACCTGCTGGAGAACCCGCACCAGGGGCAGATCCTGGTCAACGGCGAGGAACTCAAGCTCAAGGCCGCGAAAAACGGCGAGCTGGTGGCCGCCGACGGCAAGCAGATCAACCGCCTGCGCAGCGAAATCGGCTTTGTGTTCCAGAACTTCAACCTCTGGCCGCACATGAGCATCCTCGACAACATCATCGAGGCGCCACGGCGGGTGCTCGGGCAGAGCAAGGCCGAGGCCATCGAAGTGGCCGAAGCGCTGCTGGCCAAGGTCGGCATCGCCGACAAGCGCCATGCCTACCCGTCGCAACTGTCCGGCGGCCAGCAACAGCGCGCGGCCATCGCCCGGACCCTGGCCATGCAGCCCAAGGTCATCCTGTTCGACGAGCCGACCTCGGCCCTCGACCCGGAAATGGTCCAGGAAGTCCTCAACGTGATCCGCGCCCTGGCCGAGGAAGGCCGCACCATGCTGCTGGTCACCCACGAAATGGGCTTTGCCCGCCAGGTCTCCAGTGAAGTGGTGTTCCTGCACCAGGGCCTGGTGGAAGAACAAGGAACCCCGCAGCAGGTGTTCGACAACCCGCTGTCGGCGCGCTGCAAACAATTCATGTCCAGCAACCGCTAACGGAGCAACCCGCATGCAGACCTGCAAAAAATTCCTTCTGGCCGCTGCCGTCTCCATGGCCTTCAGCGCCAGTGCCTTTGCCGAAACCCTGAAAATGGGCATCGAGGCCGCCTACCCACCGTTCAACAACAAGGATGCCAGCGGCCAGGTCGTGGGCTTCGACAAGGACATCGGCGACGCCCTGTGCGCCAAGATGAAGGTCGAGTGCACGGTCGTGACCTCCGACTGGGACGGGATCATTCCGGCCCTACAGACCAAGAAGTTCGACTTCCTGATCTCCTCGATGTCGATCACCGAAGAGCGCAAGCAGGCGGTCGACTTCACCGACCCGTACTACTCCAACAAGCTGCAATTCATCGCGGCCAAGAAAGACGCCGAGTTCAAGACCGACAAGGCCTCGCTCAAGGGCAAGATCATCGGCGCCCAGCGCGCGACCCTGGCCGGCAGCTGGCTGGATGACCACCTGGGCGACGACGTCACCATCAAGCTCTACGACACCCAGGAAAACGCCTACCTCGACCTGCAGGCCGGACGCCTGGACGCCATCCTGGCGGACAAGTACGTCAACTACGAATGGCTGAAGAGCGAAGCCGGCAAGCCTTACGAGTTCAAGGGCAACCCGGTGGAAGAGAGCGACAAGATCGGCATCGCCGTGCGTAAAAAGGACGATGCCCTGCGTGAGAAGCTGAACGCCGCGCTGAAGGAAATCATCGCCGACGGTACTTACAAGAAGATCAACGACAAGTACTTCCCGTTCAGCATCCTCTGACCTGCCCCGATGGCCGGCACCTCAACGCAAGGTACCGGCTGTCCCTGGTAAAGCCTGCCTCTGCCCATGAATATCGACCTCTATGGATTCGGCCCGGCGCTCGCCGCCGGGGCGCTGATGACCGTCAAGCTTGCGCTCTGCGCCCTCTGCCTGGGACTGGTGCTCGGGCTGCTCGGCGCCTTGGCCAAGACTTCACCGTACAAACCGCTGCAATGGCTGGGGGGCGCCTATTCGACCCTGGTTCGTGGCGTGCCGGAACTGCTCTGGGTGTTGTTGATGTATTACGGCACCGTCAACCTGATGAGCGCCTTGGGCGAGGCGTTCGGTAACCCCGAACTGGCCTTGAACCCGTTCGCCGCCGGGGTGATCGCCCTGGGCCTGTGCTTTGGCGCCTACGCCACCGAAGTGTTTCGCGGGGCGATCCTGGCGATCCCCAAGGGGCATCGGGAAGCTGGGGTGGCGCTGGGCATGTCCAAGGTGCGAATCTTCGCCCGGCTGATCATGCCGCAGATGTGGCGCATCGCCCTGCCGGGCCTGGGCAACCTGTTCATGATCCTGATGAAGGACACCGCGCTGGTCTCGGTGATCAGCCTGGAAGAAATCATGCGCCAGGCGCAGAACGCCGTGCTGTTCAGCAAGCTGCCGTTCACCTTCTACCTGGTGGCGGCCTTTATGTACCTGGGCCTGACCGTCCTGGCCATGACCGGCATGCATTTCCTGGAAAAACGTGCCGCTCGCGGTTTTGTGAGGACCACATAATGGAATGGGAAGTCATCTTCAAATGGCTGCCGAAGTTCTTCCAGGGCGCGCTGCTGACCCTGGAACTGGTGGGCATCGCCGTGGTGCTGGGGTTGATCCTGGCGGTGCCGCTGGGAATCGCCCGGGCTTCGAAGCTCTGGTATGTGCGCTCCCTGCCCTACGCCTATATCTTCTTTTTCCGCGGGACGCCGCTGCTGGTGCAACTGTTCCTGGTGTATTACGGCCTGGCACAGTTCGACGCGATTCGCGACAGCTTCATGTGGCCTTACCTGCGCAACCCGTTCTGGTGTGCGACGGCGACCATGACCTTACATACCACCGCGTATATCGCGGAAATCCTGCGAGGGGCGATCCAGGCCATCCCGCCGGGCGAGATCGAAGCGGCGCGGGCGCTGGGGATGTCGCGGGCCAAGGCGATGGTCTACATCATCCTGCCGCGCGCGGCGCGGATCGGCCTGCCGGCCTATAGCAACGAAGTGATCCTGATGCTCAAAGCCAGCTCGCTGGCGAGTACCGTGACCCTGCTGGAACTGACCGGCATGACCCGGACCATCATTGCGCGCAACTACCTGACGGTGGATATGTTCTTCACCGCGGGGGTGTTCTACCTGGTGATCTCGTTCCTGCTGGTGCAAGCGTTCAAGCAGGTGGAGCGCTGGATGCGGGTGGATGCCTGTCAGGGCCGCTAGCGCCGCATCCACCAGATCGTCAACCTCCATTACCTCGGGCACCTGATCCTCAGGTCAGCTCTTTGTCCGCGATCGTGCTTTCTCTCCTGAACTGCATGATCTCGGGCAAGTTGTCTTCGATCCAGTCGACCATTGCTTCCACCTTGGCGGCGGCGGCTTTTCCCAGGGGCGTCAACCTGTATTCCACGTAGGGCGGCACTACCGGGCGAGAGAGCCGATGGACCAGCCCATCCCCCTCCAGCCCCTGAAGTGTCTGTGAAAGCATTTTCTCGCTCACTCCGCCGATTTTTCTGCGCAGCTCACTGAAACGATGTGTGCCCTCCAACAGAACCACCAGCACCAGCACGCCCCACCGACTGGTCATATGTTTGAGGACCTCTCGCGATGGACAATCGGCTTGCAGGAGTTCACCGCGACGGACTTTTGCGGAAAAGGTATGAGGAGGGTTTTCGGGGTGGCTCATAACACTTACCTTTTTGTACGTACTTACTATTAGTTAGCTTGAATCGTAAGATGACCATTCCTTCCATTGAAATCAAGGTACTTCTCATGATTGCTGTCACGGGTGCTACAGGCCAGTTAGGCCGCCTTGTTATTGACGAGCTGCTTAAAAGCGTCTCCCCGGACAAACTGGTCGCATTGGTACGCGATCCGCTCAAGGCGCAAGACCTCAGCGCCAAAGGCGTCAATGTTCGCCAGGCAGAATATGGCCAGCCCGAATCGCTCAATCGCGCCCTGGTCGGCGTAGATCGGCTGCTGCTTATTTCTTCCAGCGAAGTCGGACAACGCAGCGCACAGCATCGTGCGGTCATTCAGGCGGCTAAATCGGCAGGTGTGCATCTGTTGGCGTACACCAGCCTGCTACACGCAGACCGGTCGACGCTGGGCTTGGCGGTCGAGCATCGGGACACCGAGCAAGCGCTGGTAGAGTCCGGGCTGGGTTACGTATTGCTGCGTAATGGTTGGTACAGCGAGAATTACACCGCTGGCCTGGCGCCGGCGGTCGAGCATGGAGCCATTCTGGGAAGTGCCCAAGAGGGTCGCATCTCATCCGCTTCTCGAGCAGATTATGCCGAGGCGGCAGCCATTGTGCTGACCCGTGAAGGACAAGCAGGCAAGGTTTACGAGTTGGCAGGTGACGAGAGCTACTCGTTATCGGAACTGGCCACGGAAGTCGCCAGACAATCGGGTAACGCCGTTGTCTACAACGATCTTCCCCAGGAGCAATACAAGGCCGCGCTCATTGGCATAGGCCTGCCGGAAGGGTTGGCGGCGTTGCTTGCCGATTCTGATGCCGCGGCAGCCAAAGGCGACCTGTTTGATGATTCCCGCCAACTGAGTCGCCTGCTGGGGCATCCAACCACTCCGATTGCTGAGTCGGTTAGCGTGGCGCTTAAGCACTGACCGTCGTTCCAGGCCGCCGCATTGAGCGGCGCCGTCGATCCCCAGTCATTGAGGAGCCTGGTTTCGCCAGCAAACCGGCTCCTACATATCCCGTGATTGCTTTACATTGGCGCTTACCCGCAAAGACGCCACTCCGGAACCCGCAGCATGCCCGTCATCCTCCAAGGCCCCGCCCTGCACACGCGCTTCAAGGCCCTGGACGCATTCCTCTCGGCGCACCAGCACCTGTGGCGCCCACGCCCATTCAGTCACCTTCATCTACCGTGGGAAAGCCAACACCCGGAACTCGCCACCTGGCTCCGCCAACGCAGCCTCGACGATGCCGAAGCCAGCCACAACCACCCGGAACACCTCTCTGCCCCCGCGCCCTTCCCCGCGCTGGCGGCTGAGTCCGCGGCATTGGCGACTGTCGGAACCCTTCCCGACAGCGCCCGGCCCCCGGCCAACCAGCGCCTGAACGTCGACGTCCCCGGACGCAAATGGCAACAGATCGAAGCCTTCGCCGCCCGCCTCGACTTCACCCAAGCGCCGAGCCACTGGCTCGACTGGTGTTCCGGCAAAGGCCACCTTGGCCGCCGCCTGCTGCAACCCGGCCAGCAACTGACCTGCCTGGAATACGACCCGGCGCTGATCGCCAGCGGCCAGCAGCTCAGCCGGCACCACCATCTGCCGGCCCAGCACCTGCAACAAGACGTCCTCGCCCTGGATGCCGCCGCCCATCTGAGCGCCGAACGCACCCCGGTCGCCCTCCACGCCTGCGGCGACCTCCACGTACGCCTGATGCAACTGGCCAGCCACGCCGGCTGTCGGCAACTGGCGATCGCCCCCTGCTGCTACAACCGCATCAGCGCCGCGAGCTACCAGCCCTTATCCGCCGCCGCCCAGACCTCGCCCCTGCGTCTATCCCTGGACGACCTCGCCCTGCCCCTGAGCGAAACCGTCACCGCCGGTGCCCGGGTCCGCCGCCAGCGCGACACCTCCATGGCCCGGCGCCTGGCCTTCGACCTGCTGCAACGCCGTCTGCGGCAAACCGACGACTACCTGCCCACCCCTTCGCTGCCCAGCGCCTGGCTCGACAAACCGTTCGCCGACTACTGCCGCGACCTGGCCGCGCTCAAGGAGTTATCCACAGTCGGCGCGCAGAACTGGCCGGAATTGGAGGCCGCTGGCTGGCAACGACTGGCGCAGGTGCGCAACCTGGAACTGCTCCGCGGCTTGTTCCGCCGTCCGCTGGAACTCTGGCTGGTGCTCGACCGCGCACTGTTCCTCGAGGAGCAAGGCTATGCCGTGCGCCTGGGGTTATTTTGCGAAAGTCCGTTGACGCCGCGCAATCTTATGCTACTGGCAGAGCGCCATTAATCACCCTGACGCACGACGCGGCCTGTGGATAAGTCTGTTGATGCTTTTCCCGCAGACGCCCTGAAAACGCCGCCTACAGAGTAAAAAGCTGACTGATCAATTTTTGCTCACAAAATAAATCTCCGGAAAAACAGACAGTTGCGCCGTGATGAGAACGGGTCCACAAATTCGCATCTTCAGCGCACACATGACCAGCCACTTGTGCATAAGCGTTCTGGTCAGCGGGCATAACGCCGCCTTTTTCCGCTCCTGCCTGCCGTCTTGAAAACACCAGAAACCTCTATGGAAGCTGGCTTGCCGGCGATTGCGTCCGCTCAGGCGATGCAAGACTCACTGGCCTCATCGCCAGCAAGCTGGCTCCTACAGGTTCTCGCATTGACCTGAAGCCCCCTCAGCAATGCCTCCCGAGCGACCGCCAAACCTTGCTCAACCGTCTCGCCCCCCCGGACAGTGCCCTCCAGATAGATAAACGTCAGCTGATGAATACCGATGGAGCCAAGAATCGCCTTTAAATAAGGCGTGAGAAAGTCCGGCTGACGCGCCCGTTCGCCCTGGATAAAGCCCCCGGAACTGACCAGCACGAAGGTCGGGCGGTCCTTGAGCAGGCCAAACTTCTCCCCTGCACTGTTCACCCCGAAGCTGCGCTGAATGCGCACCACATGATCGATCCACAGCTTCATCGCGGCGGGCAGCGTGAAATTGTGCAGCGGCGTGCACAGCACCAGCAGATCGCTGGTCTCAAGCTCGACGATCTGCCGCTCGGAGGCATGGATAGCGACGTTCTCCATACCGGCGACCGAGGTCACGGCCGTCGCGTAGTCGCTGCTCAAGGCGGGCAGCGGTTCGCCGCCCAACTGGCGATGCATGACCGTGCTGACGCCGGGCCGGTTGCCCAGCACATCGGCGGCCAGGCGATAAACCCGGGCCGCGGTGCCATGGGGGCTGAAGTTCAACAACAGGGCGCGGCTCATAGCGTCCGCCCCGGATTCAGGTCCTGGGAAAAGTGCATGCCCTTGGCCAACAACCCCTGGCGGAAATAGAAGCGTTGCGCCAAGGGCATATGCATCCCGGTATCCAGCACCAGATAGCGATAACCCAAGGCCCGCGCATGACGACGCACTTCCTCCAGCAGCCCGGCGCCCAGCTCGCGCCGCTGTTGCGAAGCCGTCACCACCAGGTCATCGACATAGACGAAGCGCCCATACAGGGTGCTCTCCGTCACCCGAAAGCCGGCCAGGCCGATCACCTGCCCATGCTCGCGCAGCGCCAGCAGGCGAAAGCCCTGCTCGCCCTGACGAAAGACCTGCTCGACGAAGGACTCCACATCGGACAGATGCGGGCGCAGCTCCTGCATCACGGCAAAACACTCGCGGCACTGGGCTGGGCTTTCGACCAGTGCGTATTCGAGGTCATTGGCCATGGGAGATTTCCTCCTGCTGACGCACACTGGCCGGCACCAGGCGAAAACTGACGCCGACGCGGTTTAGAGCGTTCATCAGGGCGACCGCCAGGGTCAGGTCGGCCACTTCCTTTTCGCCGAACACGGCGGACACGGCCTGGAAGTCCTCGTCGGGCACCTCGGTTTCGTGTACCCGGGTCACGCTTTCGGCCCAGGCCAGGGCGGCGCGTTCACGGCTATCGAACAACGCCCCGCCTTCGCGCCAGACCGGCACCAGCAGGACCTTGTCGAGGCTCACGCCGAGTTTGATCAGGTCGCGGGAATGCTGGCTGATGCAGAAGGCGCAGCCATTGATCTGCGAAACCCGCAGGTACACAAGATCGATCAAATGCGCTTCGAGCCCGCAGCTTTGCAAATAGCTTTTGACGCCAAACAGCGCTTTGTAGCCCAGGGGGGCGGCGTCGAGATAATTGAGACGTTGAGTCATGGATGGCTCCCATTTGAGGTCGGTGGAATCATGGCCGGCAGTCTGCGGCGCGTTGGAATCGGCCAACAGGGCCAAGATCGAGCAAGCCGTTTGGGACATGAGCGCTGCTGATCCGCCCAGCCATGGGGTTAAACTGCGGCGGTTCTGCATGACCACGGAAAACGCCATGCCCATTGCCAAAGCCGCCACTGAACCTGGGTTGCCCAAATACCTGGTGGTCTATCGCCGTATTCGCAGCGCCATCGACGACGGCCAATTGCGGCCCGGTGACCGCGTGCCTTCGGTGCGTGCCCTGGCGGCTGAACTCAATCTGGCGCGGGGCACGGTCGAAACGGCTTATGAGCTGCTGATCAGCGAGGGCTACCTGACGGCGCGGGGGCAGGCTGGGACCGTCATTGCCCTTGATCTGCCGGTGACGGCGACTCCCAGTCCGCCAACGGCAAGCGCCGTGTCGAGCGAACAGGATCAACCGTTGCCCCTGCAAATGGGGCTGCCGGCGCTGGATGCGTTCCCGCGAAAACTCTGGAGCCGGCTGATCACCCAGCGCGCCCGGCAAACCGATATCGCCGGCCTGGGCTTCAGCGATCCGAGAGGCTACGCGCCGCTGCGCTCGGCCATTGCCACGTACCTGGGCTTGTATCGGGGCGTGCAATGCACACCGGACCAGGTGTTTATCTGCACCGGTTACAACGCCGTGCTCGAACTGGTCTGCGAAAGCCTGGAAATGACGGGTCAGGATTGCTGGTTCGAGGACCCGGGTTATGTGCATGCGCGGCAGATCCTGCTCAATCGTGGCGTAGAGCTGATACCGGTGCCGGTGGATGCCGATGGTTTGCGGGTGGAGCACGGTATTCGTCTGAGTCCGACGGCGCGGTTGGCGGTGGTCAGCCCGGCCCACCAGAGCCCGTTGGGCGTGGCCTTGAGCCCGGAGCGGCGGCGGGAACTGCTGGATTGGGCGCGGGGGCAGTCGAGCTGGGTGCTGGAAGACGACTATGACAGCGAGTTTCGCTATCGCGGTCGTCCGTTACCAGCGCTGAAGAGCCAGGACGTGCATGACCGCGTGATGTACGCCGGGACCTTCAGCAAGATGCTGTTTCCGGGATTGCGCCTGGCGTATCTGGTGGTGCCCCGGGAACAGGTCGAGCGCTTTGAACAGGTTGCCCGGCTGTGGCGCAATCGCTGCCCGGAACTGCTGCAGGCGACGGTCAGCGATTTTCTGAGCCAGGGGCACTTCACTCGGCATTTGAAGAAAATGCGCCAGTTGTACAGCGTGCGTCGGGCGTTGCTGGTCAAGGCGCTGGAAGAGCTGGGCGGCGGGATATTGAAGGTCGACCCGCAAGCTGGAGGGATCAATCTGCTGGTGCGGCTGTTGATTGGGGTGCCGGATTTCCGGATAGCCGAGCAGGCGCGGGTGGCGGGATTGTCGATTGAGCCGTTGTCGCGCTGGCAACTGCTGGGCGGAGAGGAAGGTGGGTTGTTGATGAGTTTTACCAACGTGGCGTCGGCCGAGCAGGCGGCTGAAATAGCGGGCCGGTTGCTGGCGGTGATCGCGGCGGCACGGGCGACGGATCAGGACAAGGCCCAAGGTTGTCGGTAGCGGCGGATCGCAAGAAAGCCGTCTTCGCAAAAATAGTCAAATATCAGGGGTTTACAGAACCTCGCCAATCGCTATAATCGTCGCCCTAACACGCCGGTATAGCTCAGTTGGTAGAGCAACTGACTTGTAATCAGTAGGTCCCGGGTTCGACTCCTGGTGCCGGCACCATACATCAAAGCCCCGTAATACGGGGCTTTGGCGTTTCTGGACCTTTAGTTTTCGCGCTTTCAAAAAGCTGAAAATGTCCACAAAGTGTCCACACTTAAAAAATCCAAGGCACCTTTCTGGTCGATCTCGACCGTGCCAGGGTCCTAATCCCCATCCGAAACCGGCTCCGCCCTTTCGATAGCGTTACTAAATGCGTCGTGATCGGTGACCCCCTTCTGCTGCGCTTTTTTCTTCTTGGCTTTTTGTGAGGCGGTCAGCGGATTCAGCCAGACGACCTCGGCCATATGCCCTGGGCTGAAATGCGCATACTTCATGGTCATGGCCAGCGACGCATGCCCCAACACCCGCTGTAACGTAAGAATGTCGCCACCATTCATCATGTAATGACTGGCGAACGTATGCCGCAGCACATGAGTCAACTGGCCCGCCGGCAGATCCAGTTTTACCGAGCCCACCGTCTCGCCGAACTTCTTATAACAATCGCCGAACGGCAGTGTTTTCTTAATCAGCGCTTGAAGCTCCTCAGAAATCGGAACAGCGCGATTCTTAGAAGACTTTGTCTTGGCAAAGTAGATCCGCCCATCACGTACCTGACGCGCTTTCAGCCCTTCCGCCTCAGACCATCGCGCCCCCGTGGCAAGACATATCCGAGCGACCACTCCAGCAGCCACTGAACGTCCATCCAGATCAATCAACATCGACTTGATTTGCTCCAAACTCAAATAAGCCATCTCGGTCTCGTCAAATTTCAACGCCCTGACCTTGGTTAACGGATTGGCCCCCTCCCATTTGCCCAGGCGCTCCATTTCATTGAAGACAGCCCGCAAATATGCCAATTCATGATTCAACGTATTGGCGCTAACCGGCTTGGCATCCCCGTCTTTCGTCTTTCCGTTTCCAGCCGTCGTCCGACCGAACTTCCCGGCAAGCCGATCAGCACGATATTGGGAGAAATGATTGGTATTGAAATCAGAGGCCAGGGGATTCCCCATGCACTCTGCCATTGAGTTCAAGGCTCGCAGCCGTTCCTCGCCGCGTTTCAACGTTCGTCCAGAAGACGCTCCACAAGGTGCCGTTCGATGTCACCAGCCCGGACTTTATCCGTATCAACGGCGTGCCCTATCTGGATGCCAGTGAAACCGAGGGGTTGCGATGAGCGACTGTGAAAAAAAGCAGCCACCGAGAAGAGTGGCTGCAAGGGGAGATAGCACGTCACGCGTGCGGTGGAACATACAACCGACTGATCAGCCTCCCAACCGCTGCACGTACCACGTCAACCCAGTGAGTGGTTGTCGACAGAGGGTGATGCCGAACCCGCCAGCAGGGCGTCCACAACAGCCCGTGCCATTTCTACTGAGTGAAGCATCCCCCAGAACAGAGACCGCTCCACCGGATTCGTATGCAGGCTGATTTCGTCGCCGTTCAGTTCGGCAACTTCGAGCAATTTCGACACGTAGGTCAGCGCGTCCTGAGCTTTTACGCCTGGTTGAATGGCAAAAAGCGTAGGTCTGAGAGGGTCAGTGTGATCGACGGTTTTGGAAAGGGTTACGGCGAGGGTATCGAGCAAACGGATTGTATCCCGCTGCACTGGTTTTACAGGACTGCGGGCGGCATCAACAACGCCAAGACTGAGAGCACTTTTCTCATCTGGCTTGGAACCTTTGGATGCAGGGGGTGGATCGGGGGTGATTTTCTTGGTCACGAGTAAAACTCCTTCCGAATTACTTGAGAGGAGTTCACCAACTTTCACTTGTCCAGTGGAAAGGTGGCGAACTGTACGCGGGTGGACAAACCGGGGGATTAGGACCCGGCACACACAAAGTGTCCCACGCACAGCCCGCCATAACGCAGGCACAACGACACCGTTCTCACGGCATTGTGCGATTAATCCTAAATAAACCACGGGTGTCCAGTCCGCATCGCTGATTTTGCAGCGACGTTCCAACACTAGACGCCGACCGGGGCTGAATCAACGAACCGAGCGTAGGAAAAGTTAACTAAGGGCCATCCATTTTTCCCTATTTAAGGACAGAAATTTCATGACCGAGTATCGCGATATCACCCTTCAGATCGGTGGGCAGGATTTCATCTTAAAACTCGCCCCTCAGGACGTGACCAAGTACTTCAATGCCGTCACCCCGAACAACAAAGTGGCGCCGTCCAACAACTTGCTGACGACCACCGTCAAGCCCGACCAGATCGACACGCTGCGCCCACTCCTGCGTAACCCAGTGCTGACTTCCATTGCTTGCGTGGTGATCATCGGTCTGAAGCCAACCGATGACGAAAAAAACCAAGGGTTCGAGCAGTACCGCCATTCACTGCAAGGCGTTCATGTCGTCACGTTCGACGAATTGGTTGAACGCCTTCAGTCGCTATACAACTTGCTTGCAGGTGGGGCGGGCTCACCTGTAACAACCTTGCAGGGTGACGAAGCGCCGTTCTAGGGAAGGACACGATTGGGTTTAATACAAATGGCTGCGATACAGATATCCTAAAATATTGAGACTGGCTTGAAATTTGCGAAGCTCAAGCCAGTGCAGCATATTCCTTAGCCTAGGTAGACACCATTAGAGTTCTGCATTTTTTTCTCTCTTTCTATCCGTGCTGCCTTTTCCTCATCGGACTCAGGCAGGTAGATTTTGTCACTGGTTTCAGGGTTAAGCGACAAGGCAAGTATCACCATCAAAGAAATAGCGAATATCCCCAAAGCCATATAAATTAAAGCACTGATCCAAAAGCCCCAGGCCACATCCAACAACGTGACCGCAGTTTGAGTGAGCGTCAACACCTGGCTAGTTCCTAAGAGCCAAAAATTGATAACGAACGTAAACACCAAACCAAAGCCGATGTTCATACTGGTATCATGATCTCTTCTGTGCTCTTCTTGTTTATCGAGCAATTCAATGACTAATTTATCCCTTTCAATTAGTGCTTTTTGGCGGGTGATGGACGGAAAGCGATAGTCGTGATCGATTGGGTTGTCTTTCGCCGAGGGAAGCAACTTAGTCCACACCGTCACTGCGAGTAAAATCTGACGCAAAACAGGAAAGAACAAGGCCATCAAAAACGCAAAAATGCCTAAGAAAACCAACGCTCCTGCCGCATTGACCTCCGGGGCGCTCAAGCTACCGAAAGATTGCAGTAGATTTTTTTATAGAAAATCATCAGGCATGAATCGAGTGTTAGTAGAAACGAGATCAGCAGCATAAAATGCCGAAACTCCACTGCTTTATCGATGAAGGTGGTGCTGGTGGTGATGACTTTGCTAATGCTAGTACTGGAGTCGGCCATGAGCGTCCTTGGGTTGGCTAATTAATTGGCGATAATGCCAGTATGACATCAAAAAAACACTCTATACAATTCGTCGATCTGAATCATTGCACCGTCATCATCGGTGAGCGCGTTGACGCTTTTTTAAAGTCAATTCTGTTCAATTTTTTGATGGATTGCGATCAGATCAGGTATGTGGTCTAGACAATGGGCCGTGAAAAACTCACGAGCCTTATTGATTCGATACTTATCAAATAGGCAATGTAGTGCTTGTTCAAGCTTAGAGTAATTGGTGGTCTCCAGCTGAGAAATAACTCGAAAACGGAAAGGCACTCCGGTTGTGTAGAGCTGAGTAATCCGTTTGTCTACAGGCCCCGTGGTTATGCCGATTTTGACGATTTCAATGCCGTCGGCTGTGAACAGATTGGTTCCGAGGACATATAGGGTACCGATATCATCAGCCAGTTTTTCGAGACTTTCACCCTCAATGATATTTTCTGCCCCCAGCTCGGTAGGCTCAGCATCCGTCTCTAACGACATTCTGTGAGGCTTCTGAGATTTGTCCGCAAAAATATCTGGTGCGCTACGACATGCGATGTAAATGCGTGCCAGTACCGCGTGGTCAACATCTTTATAATTTCCATTCTGAACGTTACGTAGATGTGATTCTGTCCCGTAGTACTCAGGGTATTGAATCTTAACGACTGCCCTGATTTCCTGAGGCGTCATACCCATGGGGTCATCTCGGAGAATTGCACGTACAACATCAGTAAAGTTGAGTTTTGGTTGCATAAACGCTCCATGTTTCGCGGGCAGGGCTAGGGACGGAAAACTTTAACGCAACCAAGACAATTCTTCTAAGAATCCGCATTGCCGTATGTCAGGTGATTCTGAAAAGTGATTTACAGGCTGATCGAGGCAAAGCAACCGTCACCAGAAGAGGAAGATGGTCGAAAACTGAAAGGACCCGGATGATGCAAGACATCCGCTGCGGCCACTGCCGCCGCAAGCTCGCCGCCGCCAGCGGCTTCACTGATTTGCAAATCAAGTGCCCGCGCTGCCGGACACTCAATCATCTGAAGGCCACGAGCCTCCCGCCAGAACGCCAAGAGCCTCCGCAACCACGAGTACCGGAATGCAACAACCTACCCTTGGCAGCCTGTTCGCAGGCATAGGAGGCTTTGATGTCGGATTTGAAAACGCGGGATACCGCACCGCCTGGCAAGTTGAACTCAACCCCGTCAACCGGGCTGTGCTTGCCGATCGATTTCCCCATGCACGCCAGTTTGAAGACGTGCGCCAGTGGACTTGCCCCTACCAGACCGGACACCAATTCCCCGTTAAATTGATGCCGCCGCCAAGCGCCTAAATTCTCTCGGCGACCTATATTTCAGCGCGCTGTGCGGATGCTGCTCGTTGTAATGTTCGAAGGCAATCGTCAGATTGCGCAGTGCTGTTTCTCGATCTGGCTTGGGCATGTGCGTCACGTAATCTCGCTTGATCGTCTTCACGAAACTCTCCGCCATACCGTTGCTTTGTGGACTGCGTACCGGCGTGGTCACCGGCTGCAAGCCGATCTGGCGGGCAAACAAACGGGTCTGCTCGGCGATATAGGCCGAGCCGTTATCGCTCAGCCACTGCACGGGCGTGTTCGGCAGTTGGTCGCCAAAACGCTTCTCCACGCTTTCCAACATCAAGTCTCGGATGTCATCGCCGCTGTAGCCGGTCGGGCTCGCAACCCAGCCGATAGCCTCTCGATCACAACAGTCCAGGGCAAAGGTCACGCTCAGTTTTGCACCATCGTCGCAACGGAACTCAAAGCCGTCCGAACACCAGCGTGTATCACTGGTTTTCACGGCAATACGGCCTTCATGCCGGCGCGGTACGCCAGGCTGTTTAATACGCCGCGCCAACAGCAGGTCGTGATCACGCATGACACGATAAACCCGCTTCACGTTGATCGGTGGCAACGACTGGGTTTCACGTGCGCGCCGCAGCAATCCCCAGACGCGACGGTAGCCATAGCTGGGCAGTTCGCTGACTTGCTGCTTAATCTCGGCGACCAATTCCGTATCGTTCACAAGCCGGCGTCGCCGTGCGACGGGCGATATCGATTGCTTGCTTCGAACCGTTAATTGCGAGCGCGACACACCGAGACATTCGCTGACCAGTTTCACTGGTCGTCCCCCGGCAACAAGGGTGAGTGCGCAATCCATTTTCGCGACCGGGCGATCTCCACGGCCTCTTTGAGGACTTCCGCTTCCATCGTCTTCTTGCCCAACATCCGTTGCAATTCGCGGATCTGTTTGAGTGCATCGCTCAGCTCGGACGCCGGCACCACGGCCTCGCCAGCACTAACCGCCGACAGGCTTCCGTCCTGATACAGCTTGCGCCACAGGAACAGCTGGTTGGCGTTGATGCCGTTGCGCCGGGCAACCACGGACACGCTTTGCCCAGGCTCAAGGCTCTCTCGAACCATGGCCAGCTTCTGGTCGGTGCTCCAGCGGCGTCGGCGTTCCTGGCCGAGCAGCTCGCCACCCTTATCGTTGCTGTTAGTCATAAACATACCAGTTTGCCTATCCCTTATCTTAAGGGGGGAACGGTGTCCTGTCTTTCATGGGGCTCGTTCACAAGCATTGAAAGATCTGTTTTGCGGCGGACACTACGGCACGGTCAAGGCGCACAGTGATCGGTGGCAGGCGTTTGTGCGGTGGTGTCGGTCGGAGGATGGGCCGGGCTTTAACGATGCACGAAAAATTGATCGGCAGACCTTGCTGGACTACGCCGGGCATCTGCATCAGCAAGTGGAACATGGGACTATCTGCATCGCCACCGCGCAAAACCGATTGTCCAGCGTGAACCGAACCATGGCTGCGCTTCGCGGTGATCAGAATGTGAAAGTACCGTGTCCGAGCAAGGCGCTGGGAATGCGGCGCACCAGTGTTCGTCAATCGGTGCCGCAAGGCCAAGACCGCGAACATGTGAAACGGATCGTCGACGTACTCTGCGAACACCAAATGCCACGCGCCGCCGCCATCGTGCACTTGGCGCGAGCCGCCGGAATGCGCTTGCGCGAGGCCATTTTGGCCGACCTTCCACGGCTACAGCGTGAAGCAGAGAAATTCGACAGAATTAATATTCAGGAGGGCACCAAGGGTGGCCGCTCAGGCGCGTCGGCACCTCGCTGGATCGCGGTGAACGATTACATCCGCGATGCCCTGGCATTCGCCCATCAGGTCTCGCCCTACGGTAGCCGCAACCTACTTGCACCGGATGAAAGCTACCTAGGCTTCCAACAGGGGATCGTCCGCTTCGCACGTGACATCCTCCATAAGCACAACCTCAAAGGCTTCCACGAATTGCGAGCAGCCTATGCTTGCGAACGCTATGAGCAAATCACCCATCATCCCGCGTCTATCAACGGTGCCCATTGCTATCAACTCGACCGACGCCTAGATCAGGATGCCCGACTGCAAATCAGCTGCGAGCTAGGGCATCGCCGTATCGACGTGGTGTCGGCTTACATTGGTGGTCGAGTATGAGCAAGCCATTCGATATGGAGCTTTTCCTGGCAGGTGTACTGACGGGGTCGCACTCCACGCGCCAGCGTCACCTTCGCCAAGCGAAGGCTATGCAGATGGCGATTGCTAGTCGCTGGCACCGAGATAATCCATGGACCTGGCAGCAAAAACACCTCGTATGGTTTCTAAATTTGCACCTAAATCAGCGCACCCAGCCGACGCGATATTACTATCTGCTAACCGTTCAGTTAGTCGCTATCCGCCTCGGTAAAACTTGGCGCTTCGAGAGGGTGGACACACGCTAAGCTGATAGCGAACATTGATTAAGATTCGGAACAACCAATACTGAATGTCCTGTTTGCGTGGATGCTCACAATGGAGGCGTCCCTTCACTCAGGAGGTTTTGGTTCCGGCAGGCAATCCGCACGCACCGAGAGTGGGAAATCACCAACTTAGCTCCGCCCCTTCCAGCTCGGCCTTGGGATGCCGGACCCTGCTATCTCAGGGTCTTGCTATCGCTTCCAAGCGTAGCTAATGTGCCATCACTGGCATTTTCCTTCGCACCCGTTTACGCACAAACCACTGGGTAGAACGGATTCTGATGGCCTGCAAAGGAGAGCTTAAATGTCACCCTGATGCTCAGAAGTAATCCAACTGCCAGCTCGACTTAACTGCAGGAACAACAATAAACCGAAATCGCTTAAGAAAGGACGCTGCAATGCGAGTGACCAAGATCAAAGTTCACAATTTCAGACTTCTTAAGGATTTAACAGTCGATTTAGAAAAGAACCTGTCGCTAATAATTGGAAAAAACAACTGTGGTAAAACATCATTCCTGCTTTGCTTAGAAAAATTCATAGGCAGTAGTGCACCAAAAAACAGCTTTACCTTTGAAGACCTAAATAGCGAAGCAAAAGACCACATACTTAAGGTAGTGGATAACGAGTTCCCCAACAATCAAGCTTTGGGCATCTCCTTACAAATATTCATTGAGTATGATGAGCATGATGACCTAGGAAATATCGGCGACAAGGTCATTATGGATCTTGACCCGGACAACAAGTTTGTAGTTCTGACTTTCGATTACAAAGTTACACCCGACGATATTCAAAGTATTGCTGCAGATTATAGAAAAGTTAAAGCAAAAAAGGTTGACGAGGGAAAAACCCCAAAAAGCCTTTTTGACTACATGAAAGAAAATCACGCACGTTATTTTTCTATAACTAGACGAAGTGTGCGATATGACATCACGACAAAAGATATCGACATAAATGATTTTGTTGATTTGGATGCCGAAGGGATAAAAATCTCTAAACTAATAAATTTCAAATGGATCAGTGCACGCCGAAATGTATCCAACAAAGATACTGACAACTCGCTCTCAATGCTATCTGCAAAGATGTACAAGAAGCTGGAAGCAACTAACCCCAACGAAAGTATCGTAGAAGAATTTAAAGACACTCTAACAGATACAGACACTCAGCTAAATATAGTGTATGAAAAAATCTTCAAGGACGTTATAGATGACGTTAAAAAATTCGGCGGGGTAAGCCAGAATGATTCCGTCATCAAAATTGTGTCATCCCTTCAGCATCGTGATTTACTGGAGGAAAACACTACTGTGATGTACGGCCTAGGGGCTGGCGAACATAACTTACCGGAAAATTACAACGGCCTAGGATACCTTAACCTTATAAGCATGATATTTGAAATAAAGCTTAAACTTCATGACTTTCACAAGGACGTTAATGAAACACCTTCAGACATAAACATTTTATTCATTGAAGAACCTGAAGCGCACACCCACCCACAACTTCAACGAATTTTCATAAAAAACATCAAATCTCTCCTCAGGCCGGGAATTAGAAGAGATGATGGTACTACTCGGGGCTTACAAACAATATTAAGTACCCACTCGCCCTACATCGTATCAGAAAGCGACTTTGAAGATATAAAATATTTCAAAAAATCAGATGACTGTGTGACCTCCAAAAATTTAAAAGACCTGAAAGATTACTACGAAGACGGGCAGCACTACACTTTCCTTAAGCAATACCTAACTATACATAGATCAGAGTTATTTTTCGCAGACAAGGCCATTTTCATCGAAGGAGACACCGAGCGCGTCTTGCTCCCTGCGATGATGATGAAGGTGGACCAGGAAGATGTTATTAAAGACCTGCGTACCGGCTCAAAGAGCCCCATACCGCTTCTATCGCAAAACATATCGATGATTGAGGTTGGTGCATACTCACATATCTTTGAAAAATTTGTTAACTTCATTGGAGTACGCTCACTCATCATTACTGATATTGATGCCGCAAATGAGCATCCAGTACTAGATGACAATGGCGTCGCAAAAACAAACGCGGACGGAACGGCAAAGACTGAGCTAAAAAAATGCAAAGTAGAGCATGGGACTTCCACTACAAACGCGTCTCTAAACTTCTTTTTTAACAACAAAAGCTTAGCTTTCTATACTGGACTCTCTTATAAAGATAAGATACTCACAAAGGACAGCAACTCTAAGTGGACTCAACAAGAAGGTGGCGACCTATTTTGTGCATATCAAACTTTGGAGAAGGATTCAACGGGTGCAGATTATCATGCGAGAAGCTTTGAGGACTCTTTCTTCCATATAAACAGAGCGTTCATAAAAGACTTAGCTTTTGATCAGCATTCAAAGTTCATAGGAAATACAAAATTTCCATCGCTTGTCCAGATTCACTTGAAGGATTTTGCTAACTCCAAGACAGACGCTTACACTTGCGCAACGAAAGCTGTGGGTAGCAAACCCTCCTTCGCTATGGAAATCCTGCTTAATAGCACAATCACTCCAACTACGGTTATTGACATTGAAAGTGGTAACGATATTACCGTCGATGTTGAGTTCTCTAATTGGTCTACTCCTGCATATATCAAGGAGGCATTGACATGGCTGAAGCAAGACTAAATCTAGAGCCGGAAGTACAGGAAATTTTCAAGCACATCGACAGCGGGGAAAACTTTTTACTTAGCGGAGGTGCGGGAAGCGGGAAGACTTATTCGTTAGTGCACGTCATTAAACAAGTCCTACGCGAGCATCCTTGTAGCAAAGTGGCATGTATGACGTATACAAATGCGGCAGTGGCAGAAATCAATAGCAGGATTACCGACTCTCGTTTAAATGTCGGCACCATCCATGAATTTCTTTGGGACTTAATTCGCCCATTTAAAATCGAGCTAATGTGGTCGTTAATAGCATCATTGAGAAGCGATGACCCGGACTCAATAAAAAATCCGGACGAGAATTTCGATCCTCATACTCTGCTCGGCCTAGAGGTTCAATATAAAGAATATACATTAGTCAGAGAAGCCATAATTTCCCACGATGAAGTTCTGATACTGGCTCGCGCTATGTTTAAGTCCCATCCAAAACTTTGTGATATAGCGAAAGATAGATACAAATTTATATTTATCGATGAATACCAAGACACTTCCGAAGCGGTTGTCGAGATATTTTTGGAGCATTTCTTGCAAGGCGTAAAAAGAAACATTGTCGGTTTTTTTGGCGACGCCATGCAATCAATATATCCAGATGGCGTGGGCAACCTAAACAAATATATCGCTCTTAAGCGAGTCGTTGAAGTTCAAAAAACCCAAAACAGACGAAACCCTCGTTTAGTTTATGAATTGGCAAACCGATTGAGGACTGATGGACTCGAGCAGCAAGCATCACTTGATGACACCGCTCCAAATATGCTGAATGGCAAAGTCATAGATGGCGAAGTGAGATTTATTTATAGTGAAGGAGAAGACGATAAATTAACAAAAGTTAAAGAGGCCCTAGGCTGGAACTTTAACGATAGCAGAGAGAACAAAGAGCTAAACTTAACTCATAACTTAATTGCACCAAAAGCGGGCTTCCCGGAGCTAATGCTCATATATGACGGAGACAAGGTACTAGAGTATCGCGACCGCATCAAAAAATATATCAAAGCCAATAACATATCCGACGACTTCTCAACATACACATTTGGAGAAGTAATTCAGCATCTGTTGGATAATTTTCCGGTCGACGCAAAAAAAATCAATCCGACGCCCGCGATGCAAAATTTCATTGCCGAAAATCCTGAGCTTTTCATACGAGCAAAGGAGGAGAACTATGGAATTTTTCGCCGAATATACTTAACCAAAGATGCGTTAATAGATGATAAAAAAGACAACCCCGATGGATCAGCGAAAGCAGGTAGCAAAAGAGATGCCCTGATAAAGCACTTATTCAAGATACAAGATATCTTAAGCCTCTATGAGAGACAAAAATACAACGAGTTCTTGAAGCGTACCGAATTCAAAATAAGAACTATAGGCGACAAACGAAAACTTAAGCTTATTATTGATCAGCTTCGCAACATGTCCACCTCTGACATTGGGTCTGTAATCGATAAAGCGGACGAATTAGGCATCTGTAGGAAAGATGATAAATTAGCAATTTTCATTACCAAAAACAGCTATGTATATGACCGAGTTGTGAAAGTAAAATTTAGTGAATTCCAAAAGCTTTACTCTTATCTTGAAGGATACACCCCGTTTTCTACCCAGCACAAAATCAAAGGCGCAGAGTTTGATAATGTTCTTGTAGTTTTAGACAATGGCAACTGGTCAAGCTATAACTTCGATTACATATTTAAAGGAGAAGGTACCGCTTCTGTAATAGAGCGCACAAAAAAACTTTTTTATGTCTGCACCACTAGATCAAAAAAATGTTTGGCCATATATTACAAAAATCCAAATAGCACAGCTATTGCCACGGCGATAAAATGGTTTGGTGAGGATGCTGTAAAACCTATCACCTAACGCCCACTTTTCTTACTACCGGAAGTTGCTTAGCTTTTATTACCAAACGTCCCATTTGGTAGACGAGAACTGGTCATTCTTTGTAACAGTCAATCCGCGTGATCTTTTCACTAGGATTGACGGATTAATGCACAAGGCCAGTTTCCTTCATAAGGATAGATTTAGAGATAGAAACTCGACCTCTGAAACGAAATTAATTTTCAAATCAATTACCTACAGATTTTTTCGACTCCTGGTGCCGCACCATACAAAACAAGGCCTCGCAGCGATGCGGGGCTTTTGTTTATCTGCTGAACGTAACAAACGACGTAATAAGCGCTCTTGACCACTCCCTCCTGACACCGCCCTCACGAAACATCTTTCCACAATCCCTGCGTTGACCCTCCTTTTCAGCTATCTATCATGCCGCTCTACACAGCCGACAGCCTTGATTCGCGCGGGGCGCTGTTCATGGAGCAGCCCAAATGACAGACGAAAAATGCGAGCCCGAAATATTGCTTCTTCAGAAACGAAAAAACCCACCAAAAAGGCAGGTTTCTTCGTTGTTTCATATGTCCTCGGGGGGAGGCTTGCGCCCGCGTTTCCCGTGGCTCGTGAAAAAACTATAAGGATCGAAGCCTGTCATGTCAACGCAGATTGCCGATATTGTCAGATGCGCCTTGTCACCCGCTCGCATGGCGACCTATGAAGCCATAGCGCCCGACGCCGACGCGGCTTTGGCGTTGTACGCCTGGAATGCGCAGATTTGCGGAGCATTGCTATCTCCCCTGCACATCTGCGAGGTGGTCGTGCGCAACGCCGTAGCGGATGCGTTCGAGGCAACTCGCGGCGCCAGATGGCCATGGAACCTCGGCTTCGAGCGCAGCCTCCCGCGCCAACTCAGCCCTGGCTATAACGCCTTGGGTGACCTGCAAGCAGTACGGAACAAAGTAAAGACGACAGGACAAGTCATCGCCGAGCTCAAATTCGTCTTTTGGGAAAAGACGTTCACCAGCAGGCATGACAGCAGGATATGGGAGCCACAGTTGATGCGTGTACTGCCAAATCTTGATACGGCGAAAACGGTGGCGCAGCATCGAAAGCTGATCCTCGACGACCTCAACCAGGTAAGACGACTAAGGAACCGAATTGCCCACCATGAGCCAATTTTTGCACGAAACTTACTCGATGATTTTCGGACGATTCAGCGGCTGGTTGAGGCAAGATGCCAAGTCTCGGCGGATTGGATGGTGTCGCAACAGCGGGGTCATTGATCTGATCAGATCAAAGCCTTTCTAGGTGTTATAAATGAATCCGTTCCGAATCACGGAACGTAGAGATACTGATGAAAGATTTGACCTTCGTGCCTACCCGTTACAATTTCACAGCAGCGCGACGTTGACGAGCTCATACACCTGCCTACAATGCCCCCAATATACCCGCCAAGCCTAGGTTGACCCCACAGTCAGCACGCTCAAATCGTGCGGGTTTTTACCTCAAAAAAACCACACCATAACTGAGACGTCACCGGCCAGAGCTGGCAGATGTTTATGGCTAGGTTGTCCCATTGTTACCAGATGCAGCTCCCGCCTCGGGTCCTTTGCCGAGCAGGCGCGCGCTTTCCACTTCCAGCATCAGCAACACCATTTCCGTCAACTCGGCGTCGGACTTGCGTCCCGCATAGAGGTCATGGAGTGCTTTGGCAAACGGAATGCGCAGGTCCTGGTTATCTTCGCGGGCGGTATCGCCGTATCGCATCAGTTCGCTGATGGCGCGCAGCACCGCCGCTTGCCACCGGGCGGTGGTCCTAGGACCATCGCCGGTGATTGCAATCAAGTGATCCTTCGTCAGCTGGCGAAGGGCTGATTCCCGCAACGGCTCAAGCGGCCTTGGGTTGCGAGTGATTTTTGACATAGCGGACGATACTCAGTGTTTCCTCGCGGAACTGCTCGTAGTCGATCTGCTGGGCGTTGATAAAGGTGCTGCCCATCATGGTCACCGCGCCCATCAAGCTGGCTTCGGCAATTTCCTCGTCGCTGGCGCCAAACAAGCGCGCGGCTTCGGTATGGAACAGAGTGCAATACTTGCAACGGGTCGCCCCGGACACCGCCAGACCAATCAACTCCTTGTACTTATTAGGGATTTTGGTATCTGCCAGCCAAAAGTCCCGGGCCACTCCCCAGAATCCGTTCGCGCCACCTTCCGGCATCTGCTTGATCCACTCCGGTACCACACCGAGGGCCTCTTCAATTTCCCGATAAGTATCATAAATGGCCATCTGACACCTCCTGACCTCTCTGGAGACATCTGCTTCAGAGGTACAACCAGTTTAGTTCGCCGGCGGCCAAGCCCGAGCCGGCAGCAGGATGACTCCGGCAATAAACGTCTAAACATCGTAGAAACAACAGGATGGATTTAGATTTTTTTGGCGCAATGACGTACCGCTAGGTACCTCGGGTTATTAACCGTGGCGAGGATAAGCCACGGCGTTACCCTTTGCGCGAGCACCACTGAAAGCACATGGTTAATTCCGACTTTCTAAACCTTGATAATATCAATATGATGGCTCGAGCTTCTTTGGTCATTGGATTCGCTACCTATAGCACCTGCGCGCCCAACACCAAAACCGCTGCCAGCGGCGCAACAACCGCCCGGCACTGAAGGAATCAGTACTCGATCTCAAGGACGACCGATGTTCAAAATCTACGCAATGACGCCACTTAAATGGGCGGCATTGCTGCTCACAGTCGCATTGCTTGGCGGCTGTTCAGACTACCACTACAAAAATTATCAAGGCGACTGGGCTCCCGAACAGCTCAAGCCCTACGACCTGTCCGACAACGCCAGCGAAGCCGCGCTCGTGTACTTCGATACGATTCGATATCGAGCCTTGGGCGTACCCTTTCATCGGCTGTTGCTCGCAACCGATGTGGATGGCCTGCGGATCAAGGGCGCCGGGCGCCGATCCATACTGGATGTCTCGGGCGAACAGGCGCTGAAGCTAAAGCCCGGCAAACACTCCCTGCGCTGGTGTTGGCTATCGATGAATGCCTTGGGCACAGGCGGAGCAATGTGCAACTTTGCCGCGGCTGACGTTGAGTTCCGGCCTGGGCAGCGCTACGTCGTGACATTCCAAACCGACGAAAATATCAAAGGTCCGCCCGGTCGGCAGGAGTTGGAGATCAAGGTGCAGTCGAGCATCAAAAATCTCGACACCAAAGAGGTGATTTTCCCGCCAGCCACGATGGCTCAAACAGAGTGATGGCTATGAACTTCACCCCCATCATCGCGCAGCTCTGGAGCATGTTTGGCTGGTTGATCCCGCTGGCATTGCTGATCGGCCTGCTCAAGACGCCTTGGGCCAAGGGGTACATCGGCGAACTCCTGGTGCGTCTGTTCGCCCATTGGCAACTGGATAAGCAGACCTACCGCCGCCTGCACAACGTCACCCTGAACACACCTGATGGCACCACGCAGATCGACCACGTCTTCCTCTCGCCTTACGGCATCTTCGTGCTGGAAACGAAGAACATGCGCGGCTGGATCTTTGGCAGCGAGCAGCAGCCACAGTGGACGCAAAAGCTCTACAGGCGCCTGTTCAAGTTCCAGAACCCGCTGCGGCAGAACTACAAACACCTCAAAGCCCTGGAAGCCACCCTTGGCGTCAGCGCCGAGCATCTGCACTCGGTCATCACCTTCGTCGGCGGCAGTACCTTCAAGACTCAGATGCCGGCCAACGTTACCCAGGGCATTGGCTTTATTCGCTACATCAAGTCATTCCAGCAGAGGGTGTTCACGGAGGCCGAGGTCGACGGCCTCATGCATGCCCTGCAAACCAGCCGGCGCGCTCCATCCCTCGCGACCCACCGCGAACATGTGCAAAATCTGAAACGCCGTAGTGACCCGACCGCTGAGCGGCAATGTCCGAAATGCGGTAGTGCTCTAGTGATCCGCACAGTGAATTCTGGCCCGAAGGCGGGGCAGCAATTCTGGGGCTGTTCGACGTTTCCCAAGTGCAGAGCGAGGCAAGGCCTGTAGCTAGCTTTCGGATATAGACGTCTCTGGAATTCCAGAAAATAGCATCGCAAAACCTCACCTCAAAACGCCCGAACGCCCAGAACTATGCCCCCTTCAGGCAGACAAGAGTCCAGTTGGTCCGCTTTAGCTCTATCAGTGTGGATCCGGCAGCCAGATATAGGTACTGAGGCTACAGGCCCAAGCCTGGACCGTCTGGTGGTGAGGTTGCTGACATATATTGCATTTCATAGCTGTGATGAGCCTTCCAACCTACTGATCAGCCAACCACTGCCATACCACCTCAAAATCGGATGGTGGTCCAACGCGGTCTATGCCTGACTAGACGGGGATGCCCCCTCAAGCAGAGCGTCCACCACCGCACGCGCCACCTCCACCGAATGCAGCATGCCCCAGAACAGCGCTCGCTCGACGGGATTGGTATGCAGGCTGATTTCGTCGCCATTGAGTTCCGCCGTTTCGAGCAATCGAGACACGTAGGCCAGCGCATCCTGGGCACTCACGCCAGGCTGTATGGCAAAAAGCGTGGGTTTGTACGGATCTTCGGGAATGACCGGTTTGGAGCAGGTGAAAGCGAGAGTATCGAGCAAACGGCTCGCGATTGCTGGCTCCGACTCAGTTTGGGGTGGAATCTCATCGGAGACTTTACGCAGGTAGATCTCTTTTTCGGCAGTGCTGGGGGCTTTGCGGGTGGCAGGCAGATCAGGGGTAATTTGCTTTGTCATGGTGACGCTCCTTAAACCGCTTTCGCGGTGCTGTGCGCCTGTTTTGCACCGGGTGTCCAAGCCCGTATCGCTGAACTGACAGCGACGCTTGAACAGTAGTCCCGGCATTTCGCGCCTGCAATACTCTCCAAAGCCTGAAGCCCGTGGGAAATATGACTTTTTTCAGCAGGCAATTTCGCATCCTGGTTGAACGCTGCTGAGCTGCACGTGAGTTCAAGCAAACGGTTTCACTCATTCCCCCTATTTCAGCAAACGCTGAAACCGCCCCAAACAGTGAAACGCTCTAATCGCCCCACAGTCCAAGACCGCCCCCCAAAGCCCCACCCCTACCAGATCTGGTAGGTGCCAAACCCCCACCTCTGCTCTATATAAATCGACGCCCGCCGTCCTTTATCGATAGAGAAGCCCTTATGCACATGGAAGAGCACACCCTGTCCTCAATGAGCGACAGTCTGCGGCAGTCACTCGGCCGATACCGCTATCAGCAGTTTGTCGAAAAACTGGGTTGGCAACTGCCCCTGCCCCCGGATGCCCCGGGGTGTGAATGGGACGCCTACGACCACGCCCACGCCCGCTACCTCCTGGCCCTCAACCCGGCCCGCGAACTGATCGGTTGTGCCCGGCTGATCCCCACCACCGCGCCCAACCTGCTCGAAGGTGTCTTCAGCCACACTTGTGCCGAGGGTGTGCCAGCCAGCGCCTTTATCTGGGAAATGACCCGCTTCACCACTTCAACCCCGGAACTGGCCATGCCGTTGTTCTGGAAGTGCCTGGAAACCGCGCATCACGCCGGCGCCGAATATATCGTCGGGATTGTCAGCAAGATCATGGAGCGCTACTACAGAAAGAACGGCGTCCACTATGAACGCCTCGGCGAGATGATCCGCCATCAGGATGAACAGATTGTCGCGATACAACTGCCGACGGAGCGTAAACGTCACTTCAGCAGTCTTGCGCCAGCGTTATTTATGCCCGAGAAATTAAAGCAAAGCGCCTGACACTCCGAATACCCTGTTGCAGAACAGGCCTGACAACCCTGTTCCGCAACAAGCATCGAACCTTAGTTAGATATAACCCAGCGCAACCGCATAGGTCACCGCCTGCACCCGATTACTCGCGCCGATCTTGCGTTGAATATTCTTGTGATGATAATTAACCGTATCCGTACACACCCCCATGATCACGCCAATCTCTTCTGACGTCTTGCCATCCGCCGTCCAGCGCAATACTTCGCTTTCCCGCTCGGTAAACACGACATCATTATCCCGCTCCAACATCCCCTCCAGATCCGACAACTTGGCATAGACGGCATCGGCAAAGGCCCTGGTAATGGGTGCCAACTCGGTAAACTCGTCGGCACCGATCTTCTTGTCTTTACGCGCCAGGCTCAACAACCCCACCCGCCCTCGGGCATTGAACGAAGGTTGGGCCAGCCCATGACGCAGCTGCGAATCATTAGCCTCCGACCACAGGCCAGGGCTGCCCTTGAAGATGTCGTCGCTCCACAAGATCGGCGTCGAGGCCAGCCGGCTGTGCTTTACCGTGGGGTCGATCACCGCGTAGTTCATGCTTTGGTAACGTTCCACCCACTCCACCGGGTAGTTGCTGTACAGGTGGGTTTTCGGCCGCATGAACGGCGTCAGGCTGCACAGCCCATAGGCATAGAAATCGAATTTCAGATCGGTGATGGCGTTCAGCGCGATGCCGGTAAACTCCTCCATGTTCATGGCTTTGGCAAAAAGCGAATAGAAATAAAGATCCCAAACCCAAAGCTGTGCTAAGTCCATTTTAGCTACCCAAGATGAGAATCGGTTTGTCATCCTAGTCCAGCTGATCGCGCTGTCAATGGGGACATCCGTAAAAAAGCCATAACCATTTGCGCTAACTATAGAGCGACCTATTTTTATATTTACTAAGTGGCTATCTGCAATTACAGCACCACCCGCTTATGCTGTGACAATGCGTTCACCCCCATTTCCCAAGGGCGCGCGGAGGTTAAGCCGGGCGTAAAAGCTTCACACCTACAAAATCTGGTAGCTTAACTTTCCCAATCGTCTCCCTGTATAAATCCCCTCCAGCAAGTTCGACTCGACAGGAATACACAGTCCCCCTGTGACCGAACGGTATTATTTATTACATAGCGCTTACCATTTAACCCCAGTTCTCCTGGAGCAAGTCCGTTATATAAAACCGCGTTGATATTTAGCCGGCGCCGTCATGAAGCTGTCTTGTATTACTGAATAACCCGGCTGATTGAACACGCCCAAAGGAACATGAGCATGCCAACTACCGCACTCCAGACAGGATTTGCCGACGCCCCGGAACTGCGGCGCAAGAACCGCTCCACCGTCGAGCAGTACATGCACAGCCACGGCGCCGCCCGCCTGCGCCGCCACGAGCTGTTCACCGAGGACGGCAGCGGCGGCTCCTGGAACACCGCCAGCGCCACCCCGCTGGTCTTCCATGGCCACGCCAAGCTGGCGGCCCTGGGCGTCTGGCTGGACCAATGCTTCCCGGACTGGCAGTGGCACAACGTGCGGATCTTCGAAACCGCCGACCCGAACCACTTCTGGGTCGAAAGCGACGGCCGCGGCATCGTCAACCTGCCGGGCTATCCGGTGGGCTACTGCGAGAACCACTACATCCATTCCTTCGAACTCGAGGACGGCCGGATCAAGCGCAACCGCGAGTTCATGAACCCCTTCCAGCAACTGCGCGCCCTCGGCATTCCCGTGCCGACCATTCGCCGCGCCGGCCTACCCGCTTAATCCACAACAGAGGCAAGACCATGTCCAATCCAGACAAACACGATGGGTTTGCAAGCAGCACCGAGCTTCGCCGCAAGAACCGCCAGGTCGTCGAGCAGTACATGCAGACCAAAGGCCCGGCCCGCCTGCGCCGCCACGAACTGTTTACCGAAGACGGCAGCGGCGGCCTGTGGACTACCGACACCGGCGCGCCGATCGTCATTCGTGGCAAGGACAAACTCGCCGAGCACGCGGTCTGGTCGCTGAAGTGCTTCCCGGACTGGGAATGGTATGACGTGCGCATCTTCGAAACCGATGACCCGAACCACTTCTGGGTCGAATGCGAAGGCCACGGGCAGATCCTCTTTCCCGGCTACCCGGACGGCTACTACGAAAACCACTTCCTCCATTCCTTCGCCCTCGAGGACGGCAAGATCAAGCAAAACCGCGAGTTCATGAATGTGTTCCAGCAACTGCGGGCACTGAATATCCCGGTGCCCGAAATCAAACGCGAAGGCATACCCACCTAACGGCACTGCGCCAGGGGTCTCATCATGGAAACGATTGTGCGACGGGTTCTGGGTTGTGAAGCATTGCAGCAACCCCAGTGGAGCGATCTCTCTCGCCTGAGGGACGTACAGCAACACCTGAGAGACAGCCAGTCCTTGATCAGGGCCGAGGACATCCTGGCCCTGCGCGCGCTCCTGGCGCGAGTCGCCGAAGGCGAAGGCAAGGTCATCCAGTCCGGCGATTGCGCCGAGGACATCAACGACAACCAGCACGACGCCGTGGCCCGCAAGGCTGCGGTGCTGGAGATCCTCGCCGGGGCCTTTGGCCTGGTCACCCAGCAACCGGTGATCCGCGTCGGACGGATCGCCGGGCAGTACGCCAAGCCGCGTTCCAAACCCAGCGAACTGATTGGCGAGATCGAGTTGCCGGCGTATCGCGGCGATATGGTCAACAGCCACGCCGCCCACTCGGACAGCCGCCAACCCGATCCGCAACGCCTGCTCAAAGGCTATCAGGCCGCCCGCGAGATCATGGAACACCTGGGCTGGCAGGAGCGTCCCGGCCCCGGCGGCTCGCCGGTCTGGACCAGCCACGAGATGCTGCTGCTCGACTATGAATTGCCGATGCTGCGCGACGACGAGCAGGGCCGGACCTTTCTCGGCTCGACCCACTGGCCGTGGATCGGCGAACGCACCCGCCAGGTGGACGGCGCCCATGTCGCCCTGCTGTCCGAGGTGCTGAACCCGGTGGCCTGCAAGGTCGGCCCCGATATGACTCCGGCGCAGTTGCTGCGCCTGTGCGAACGCCTCGACCCGGCCCGCGAACCCGGGCGCCTGACGCTGATCGCGCGGATGGGCGCCGAAAAGGTCGCCGAACGCTTGCCGCCGCTGGTGGAAGCGGTCCGCGCCACCGGACACAAGGTCATCTGGCTGAGCGACCCGATGCACGGCAACACCATCCTCGCGCCCTGCGGCAACAAGACCCGCATGGTCGAGACCATCACCCGCGAAGTCAGCGCCTTCAAACATGCGGTGCTCTCGGCTGGCGGGATCGCCGGCGGCCTGCACCTGGAGACCACCCCGGACGATGTCACCGAGTGTGCTTCCGATGCCGCCGGGCTCCACCAGGTCAGCGTGCATTACACCAGCCTCTGCGACCCGCGGCTGACGCCCTGGCAGGCGATCACCACCGTGCTGGCCTGGAAGAACCCACCCGCTAGCGCCCATGCAAGCTTTTGACAGGAGTCTGTTGCCATGACCGGTATCCCCGCGATCACCCCCTATGCGCTGCCCACCGCCCACGACCTGCCGGCCAATCTGGCCCGCTGGCGGATCGACCCGCAGCGTGCCGTGCTGCTGATCCACGATATGCAGCGCTACTTTCTCCGCCCGCTGCCCACGCCCTTGCGTGACGAGGTGATCGGCAATGCCGCGCGTATCCGCCGATGGGCCGCGAGCCAGGACATTCCGGTGGCCTACACCGCCCAGCCAGGAAGCATGACCGAGGCCCAACGCGGCCTGCTCAAGGACTTCTGGGGCGCCGGCATGCAGGCCAGTCCCGCCGACCGCGAGGTGGTCGATGCGCTCAAGCCCGCGCCCGGCGACTGGCTGCTGACCAAGTGGCGCTACAGCGCGTTTTTCAACTCGGATCTGTTGGAACGCATGCGCGCCCATGGTCGCGACCAGTTGATCCTCTGCGGCGTGTACGCCCATGTCGGCGTGCTGATTTCCACGGTGGACGCCTACTCGAACGATATCCAGCCGTTCCTGGTGGCCGATGCCATCGCCGACTTCAGCAAGGAACATCACTGGATGGCCCTGGAATATGCCGCCAGCCGTTGCGCCATGGTCGTCACCACCGAGGAGGTGCTGCCATGAGCCTGGCCGCCGAGCGTCTTGTTGCCCAGGTCCTGCGCGCGGCCCCACCGCCCTTCGCCCTGTTGTACCGCCCGGAATCCAATGGCCCGGGCCTGGTGGATGTACTACTCGGCGAAGTCTCGCGGCCGTCGTCACTGACCCGGATCGAGTTGCGCGAGCCGCTGGCCGGGGAAGCCCGGCTGGAAACCCTGGTGATCATTCCCTACCGGCAGATCGCCGAGCGTGGCTTCGAGGCGGTCGACGATCAAGCTCCATTACTTTCCCTCCAAATAACCGAGCAGGCCCAGATCGGCCTCGACACCCTGCTCGAACGTCTGCCCGAAATGCCCATCGCCTTGCTCAACGAGCGCTTCGACCTCAGTGACGCGGCCTATTCGGAGATTGTCAGCCGGGTGATCGACAACGAGATCGGCAGCGGCGAAGGCGCCAACTTCGTGATCAAGCGCACCTTCATGGCCGATATCGGCGACTACGGGATCAGCCGCGCCCTGACCTTTTTCCGCCATCTGCTGGAGCGGGAAAAGGGCGTCTACTGGACCTTCATCATCCACACCGGCGAGCGCACTTTTGTCGGCGCGTCACCCGAGCGGCATATCAGCCTCAAGGACGGCCTGGCGGTGATGAACCCCATCAGCGGCACCTACCGTTATCCGCCGACAGGCCCGAACCTGGCCGAAGTGATGCAGTTTCTCGCCGACCGCAAGGAGGCCGACGAGCTGTACATGGTGGTGGACGAAGAGCTGAAGATGATGGCGCGGATCTGCGACGACGGCGGTCACGTGCTCGGCCCCTATCTCAAGGAAATGGCCCATCTGGCCCACACCGAATATTTCATCGAAGGCCACACCCGCCGCGATGTGCGCGACATCCTGCGCGAAACCCTGTTCGCCCCCACCGTCACCGGCAGTCCATTGGAAAGCGCCTGCCGGGTGATCCGCCGCCACGAACCCAAGGGCCGCGCCTATTACAGCGGCATCGCCGCGTTAATCGGCAGCGATGCACAAGGTACTCCTACGCTGGACTCGGCAATTCTGATCCGCACCGCCGATATCGACCGCGAAGGCCAATTGAAGATCAGCGTCGGCTCGACCATCGTCCGCCACTCCGAGCCCCAGGCCGAAGCCGCCGAAACCCGGGCCAAGGCCGCCGGGCTGATCGCGGCGCTGAAAAACCAGGCGCCCACCCGCTTCGGTTCGAATATCCAGGTGCGCGCCGCCCTCGCCAGTCGCAATGCGCTGATCGCCGATTTCTGGCTGAGCGATGCCCTGGAACGCCAGCAGTCCCAGGCCGATCTGTCGGGACGGCGGGTGCTGATCGTCGATGCCGAGGACACCTTCACCTCGATGATCGCCATGCAACTGCGCGCCCTCGGGCTGGCGGTCAGCGTGCACAACTATAACGACGCCTACGCCTTCGACGGTTACGACATCGTCATCATGGGCCCGGGACCGGGCAATCCAACGGCGCTCGAGCAACCGAAGATCGACCATCTGCACGTGGCCATCCGCTCGTTGCTCGACCAGCAACGACCATTTCTCGCGGTGTGCCTGAGCCATCAGGTGCTCAGCCGCTGCCTGGGCCTGGACCTGCAACGCCGGGCCATTCCCAACCAGGGCGTGCAGAAGCAGATCGACCTGTTCGGGGCCCACGAGCGGGTCGGTTTCTACAACACCTTCGCCGCCCAGAGCCGCGAGGACCGTATCGAAGTCGACGGCCTCGGGCTGGTGCAGGTCAGCCGCGACCGGGAAACCGGCGAGGTCCATGCGCTGCGCGGGCCGCATTTCGCCTCGATGCAGTTTCACCCCGAGTCGGTGCTGACCCAGGAGGGCCCGCGCATCATCGCCGACCTGATGCGCCACGCCTTGTCGGCGTAAGCCAGCGCTACCCCCTTGAACACAATGGAGCAAGCCATGCACAGGTATGTAGTGATCGACGCTTTCGCCAGCGTCCCGCTGGAGGGCAACCCGGTCGCGGTGTTTTTTGACAGCGATGACCTCCCCGCCCAGCGCATGCAACAGATTGCCCGGGAAATGAACCTGTCCGAGGTGACCTTCGTCCTGACCCCGCGCCACGGCGGCGATGCGCGTATCCGGATTTTCACCCCGGTCAACGAGCTGCCATTTGCCGGCCATCCGCTGCTGGGTACCGCGATTGCCCTGGGCGCCGAAACCGACAAGGACCATCTGCAACTGGAAACCGAGATGGGCACCATCCCCTTCGCGCTGGAGCGCCAGAATGGCCGGGTGGTGGCGTGCAGCATGCAGCAGCCGATTCCGACCTGGGAGACTTTCGAGCGCATGCCGCAATTGCTCCGGGCCCTGGGGATCGCCGGCTCGACCTTTCCGGTGGAGATCTATCGCAATGGCCCCCGGCATGTATTCGTCGGTCTGGAGAGCGTCGCGGCGCTGTCGGCGCTGACCCCCGATCATCGCGCGCTGGGGCAGTTCCACGACATGGCCATCAACTGCTTCGCCGGTTCTGGCCGACGCTGGCGCAGCCGGATGTTCTCGCCGGCCTATGGGGTGGTCGAGGACGCGGCCACCGGTTCGGCGGCGGGGCCCTTGGCGATTCACCTGATCCGTCATGCTCAGGTCGACTACGGCCAGCAGATCGAAATTCTCCAGGGGGTGGAAATCGGTCGCCCTTCGCTGATGTTCGCCAGGGCCGAGGGGCACGGCGAGACGGTCACTGCCGTGCAGGTATCGGGCAATGGCGTGGCCTTCGCCCAAGGCACGATTTTCATATGAACACCCAGGTCAACGGAGACTCCCAATGAGCGCACATCTGCTGTCGGAATCCCTTACAGGCACCATCGAGGCGCCGTTCCCGGAGTTCGCAACGCCACCCGCCAATCCCTTTATCGTGCTGAACAACTGGCTGGAACGCGCCCGACGCTACGGCGTACGCGAGCCCAAGGCCCTGGCGCTGGCCACGGCGGACGCCCGGGGGCGGCCTTCGACGCGGATCGTGGTGATCGCTGAAGTGTCGGACGCCGGGTTGGTGTTCAGCACTCATGCTGGCAGCCAGAAAGGTCGCGAGCTGGTCGAGAACCCCTGGGCGTCCGGGGTGCTGTACTGGCGCGAGACCAGCCAGCAGATCGTGCTCAATGGCCGCGCCGAACGGCTCAGCGATACCCGGGCCGACGTCGCCTGGCGAGGACGTCCCCACGTGACCCACCCGATGTCGGCGGTGTCGCGCCAGAGCGAAGAGCTGACCGATGTCGAAGCCCTGCGCGCCAGGGCCAAGGCGTTGTCAGGCACCCAGGCGCCCTTGCCGCGCCCGGACGGTTATTGCCTGTTCGAGCTGCGCCTGGAGTCGGTGGAATTCTGGGGCAACGGCCAGGACCGACTGCACGAACGGCTGCGCTATGACCGCACCCCCGACGGCTGGGCGGTGCGGCGTTTACAGCCCTAGATAGCTTAGGAAAAGAGAGGGGGGAGGCTTGGATGATACAGACAGGCGAACGAGCCATCCCCCAATTACTCCTCTTCCCCACCTCGATAAACCCCGCGCAAAAAACTCTCCAGCGCCTGCTCTTCAACCGACCATTGCCCGTGCCCAAGATTGGCAATCAGATCGCGCTTGCGCATCCGCTCCAACCCGGCCTGTACCTGCTGCGTAGTCGGTACCAACCCGCTCGGCAGCTCATCAGCCAGGGAGCGTCGATACTCATCGGCGTACAGCGACTCCCCGATAACAATGCCCCTGAGCAGCAATTGATCCAGTGGCGGCAAGTCTTGCAGCAATGTCGTGAACTGGCCTTCGTCCACCATCCCCGCCCAGACAATCTTGTCGGCCTCCTTTACCGGAATTCCCTGGGTCAGGCTCGTGGTAAACAGCGTGCGCAGATAATGCGGCGTCATGCCCCGGGCGACATACAGGCGATAGGCCTGCTCCACTTCCCAAGCCTTGCTCGTGGTTTCCCGGTAAAGCCGACCGAAATGCTCCGAAAACTCTCTGCCCAGATCAGGGAAGTTCAGTTGCGAACCAAACTGATAGAACGGCGCTTTGCTGCGCCGGAAAATGTTCGTCAGACCATCCTGGGAAGAACCGGTAAACACCGCGAAAACGCTGCCTTGGCTGGTCGTCAGCAAGGAACGGAGTGTGGCGGTGAAGTTTTCGAAGGCCGGGCGGGTGGCCAGGTGCTGCACCTCGTCAACGATCAACAACGCCTTGCCCTTGCCCGCTATGTTGAAGCGTTCGAATAACTCATGGATGGAAGGAATCCCGGCCTCCGCCAGCTCGGCTTCCGCAGAAGCAGAGTCCATTCCCAAACCGACCTTCATGCCCTTGAGCGAACGCTTTGGCCTGGCCCACCAGGTTTCAATCCGGGTTAGCAGACTGGTTTCGTGCAGCGCCTTGGCGAGCGCCGCGCAGATCACCCGTTCAGGATCGTCCTTGTTGGACCAAAGATCCGCGTAGGCCACCACAAAGCCGCGCGCTTCGGCCAGAGGGACAAGGTCGCGCAGCAAAAATTGCGTTTTTCCTTTACGACGCGGGGCAAACAGCGTCGTGGCCTGCTGGAGCTGGTTCTCGAAGCCCATCAATACCTGCTGGGCAAGAACCGCGCGAGGGAAGTAGAGACGGTCAGGCGTCATGGTTATGCCGAATTATGTGAAAAAACATAATTATGATTATTGGCATAATTCCACATATTGCAAGCCCGGCAATGATACGACCCTCCTTACGTCGCCGCGAGGAGGGCCGATATCGACCATCACTTCATGTCTCAGCCAGCAGAAAGGCTGATCTCTTTCGACTCAATGATGCGCCCCCATCGTAGTCCCACCCGCCCCGTCCGGCAGCTCGATGCTCACGTTCTGCATCATCCCCTGATCCTCATGATCAAGAATGTGGCAGTGCAGCACGAACTCGCCGATATAGCGCTGGTAGCGGGTCCGCACATACAAGGTGTACACGCCGCTGTTATCGGTTTTGCCTTTGACGAACAGCGTGTCTTTCCACACCCCTTTCATCCCCGCATATTGCGCGTCGTTCTTGTCGGTCTTGTCCACCGCACCAGGCTCACTGAGATCCACCCCATCCGGACCGATGATTTTCTCGACCTGGAACGGGTTCACATGAATATGAAACGGATGACTGGCAAACGCCGATTGCAGAACCCAGGTTTCCGCGTCCCCCAACTTCAGATGACGATCAACCACCCCCGGCTGATAAGGCACGGCATTTTCCGCGGTAGTGCCCACGGCGAACTTGGTGTGGTCCGGATCCTTGAAATCGATCAGGAACACCAGTTTCTGCTCACCCTTGATTTCGCTGTCGGTAATGCTCGGGTGCGGGATGAACTTGTCAAACCGCAGGTCCTTTTTCAGATCCGCCACCACCGTGGCCTTGATGTCCGCCGGCATATTGCGTTCCGCCGCCGCCACCAGCTCCTGGGTCAGGCGCGCCTTGGTGTCCGCCACTTTCGTCCCCGGTCCGACATCGACAAAGCCCAGCAGTTGAAGACCACTGGCCTCCTGGCCGACACCCCCCGAGGCCGTGGAAGCTTCATTGGTCACGCAGTAGCGTCCAGGCTCGGGAAAGATGATCAGCAGGTCGTTGCGATAGCCCGGCTGCATGGTGATGACCTGACGACTCTGGGCCTGCTCCATGGTCAGGCCATCCGAGGCGATCACCTGGTAGTCGATCGGTTGGCCGGTGCATTTCTCCTTGATGAAGTCGGCGGAGGCCAGCGCCGCGATGCCCTTGTCGCTGTCCGCCTTGGCGTTGTCCTTGAGTTTACGGAACAGCGGCCGGATGGTGTCGCGGATCCCCGCGTGAACCAGGCGCCAGCGTTCGACCTGACCGGGCCGGGCATCCGTGAAGATCGGCTGCACCAGACCGTTGACGCTGGTATAGCGCCCCGAGTCGGTCCAGCTGGAAGGCTGCAGTTGGTCGAACGATTCGACAACCCCCACTTCGCCCGGCTTGCAGGTCCAGTCCAAGGTCATCTTGTCCTTGCCATCCTTGTCCTTGACGATATTGCCGTCCTTATCCTTCACCGGCTTGTAGCGGAAGTTGCCGGCCGGGTCCTTGCAGGCATAGGGAATTTGCTGGAACACCAGCAAACGCTCCTTGAACGAGCGGCCATCAGCGCCCTTGAGCAGGGTGTCGATATCGCCATTGGCATCGCGGCTCGGCTTGCGATCGCCATGGATGATCAGCGCCCCGGCCATGCCGCTGGCGACCTGGATCGCGGTGGAACCATGACGATGCGGGTGGTACCAGAAAGTGCCCGCCGGGTGGTCGGCCGGAATGTTGTATTCGTACTGGAAGCTGACCCCGGGGTTGATCGACAACAACACGTTGTCGCTGTTGCCCGTGGGGCTGACCCACAACCCGTGGGAATGCAGGTTGGTACCGTTGAAGCAGTGCGGCACGTCCGGCTGGCTGTCATGGGCGGTGCAGCTGGGGTCGGCCGGCAACTGGTTGTTGAGGGTGATGCGCACGGTGTCGCCCGGTGTGACATCGATGGTCGGCGCAATGAACGGTGCCTTGGGGTCGACGCCGGTGCCGACGTAGCTGCGTAACAACACCGGCACGTCCTCGTGGGTGGCCGGGTCGCGGATATGATTCTTGGTGTACTTGATGCTCAGGTCCAGCTGCCGTTCACGCCCGACATGCGGCTGCGGGGCCTGGAAGGCCGCGTTGGACTTGAGCAACAGCGTGCCCTCCACGACCTTGGCGGTCGGCGCCTGCTGTTCCAGGGACGGCGGGTTGTTGAACAGCCGGGAGGCTTCCACCGCCTGTGCCGCGGTCGCGGCCCCCATCACCGCCAGGGCCAGCAGCCCCAGAGAGTACGGATAACGGGACCTGTCCTTGCGCATTCCTGTCATGGTGTTTCTCCTGTGGAGCAACCGTGAACTTCGTGGTTTGGGCACAGGAAAGCGATGGGGGCAGGCGCAATGGCATGAGTGTCCAACAGCTGCAATCCGTGCAGGCATAAAGCTAGTACCTTATCCACGGAACGCAATGTTTATTGGGGTTTGCGCGTGTCTTGACCCAGAGCGTCAGCGCGCCACGGGCGACGCAAAACCATCGAAGGCCTGTCGCAAGGCCTTGGCGTATTCACGGCTGCCGAGGATCATGCTGTTGATATGGTTACCGCCTTTGATCAGCAGCAATTGTTTGGGCTGCGCGGCCGCCTCATACAGGGCCTTGCTGAAGCGCGATGGCACATAGGGATCGTCGGTGCCATGGACGATCAGCAGCGGGATGTCGATCTGGTTGATCTTGTCGATGGAGTCGAATTTCTCCGAGAGAATCCAGTTGACCGGCAGCGAGGTCGGGATCGCCGCCCGAGCCGCATCGCCCAGGTCGGTAAAGGTCGACTCGATGATCAAGCCCGCGGCCTTGGGCGCCGTCTTGCCACTGGCCAGGCGCTCGGCGAGGTCCACCGCCACCGCGCCGCCCAGGGAGTGGCCGTAGATATAGCGTTTGCGGGCGTCCGGTTGCAGTTGCACCAGGCGCTTCCAGGCATTGTCCGCATCCTGGTAGACGCTGCGTTCGGAAGGCAGGCTGCCGGGGCTATCGCCGAAGCCGCGATAGTCGATGGCCAGCACCGAGAAGCCCAGGTCGCGCAGTTGGGTGATCCGTCCGACCTGCGCCGTCAGGTTCCAGCGGGTGCCGTGCAGGTACAGGATGGCCGGCGCATTCGCCCGGCTCGATGGCCACCACCAGGCATGCAGGTAGTCGGCACCGGCCAGCCCGTCGCTGATCGGAATCCGCAGTTCGCTGACCCCCGCCGGCACGCCGTTGAACCAACTCGCGGTGCCTGGCTGGATATTGAACAACAATTCGCGCTCTTTATAAGCCAGCCGCGAACAGCCGTAGGGCAGGCCGACAGTGAGAAACACCGCCAGCAATCCCAGGGACAACCAGCGGCGAGGGGCGATAAAGGTTCTGAGGGTCATGGCGCCCGGGTCTCGCTTATCAAGGAGAGCATTGGCTCACAAGGCCCACAGATTACTCGCAAGCGCGCGCACAAACAAAAACGCCCCGAACCAGTCGGGGCGTTATATTTTCAACCTGGGATCAGGTTGCTACAGCCTTGTCGCTCGATCAGAACACGCTGATCGGGTAGTCGACATACACGCGTACTTCGTTACCGCTCACGTTGTACTCGCTGGATTTCTCCGATACACGCAGGATCGAGCTACGCAGCTTCACGCTCAGGTCTTTCGCCGGGCCGCTCTGGACCACGTATTTGACCTGGTTGAAGAACTCGCGCTCGGTACCACCGGTGCTGGTGGAAGTGGTGATGTTGTCGCCACGCACGTAGGCCACGTTGTAGGTCAGGCCCGGAACGCCGAAGGCGCCGAAGTCCAGGCCGTAGCCCAGCTGCCAGGAACGCTCGTCGGCAGCGTTGAAGTCCGACCAGTAGGAGTTCGCCAGGTTGATGGTGTTGCCACCGTCGCCCACACGGCCCTGACCTTGCTGGTAGCCACCGTACGGGTAGCCCAGCAGGCTGGAACCGGTGCTGCTCTGGTGGGCAACGGTGAAGGAGTGGGCGCCCAGGGCGTAGGTAGCGGCCAGGCTCCAGATGCGGTTGTCACGACCTTGGGACTTCTGCTCCACTGCATAGCCACGGTCCAACTGGGTACGATAGCCGTTGAAGTCCAGGGTCAGGGACTGGTCCGAGGCGATCGGGAACACGTAGTTCAGGTTCAGGTACTGCTTCTTCATCTCTTCGTCGACGTCGGAAGCATACAGCGACGCTTTGAATTGCTGGGTGAACTGATAAGTACCGCCCAGGATGTCGATGCCTTTCAGGCCACCGCTGTCACGACCTTCCGCACTCTTGCGCGATTCGGCGGTGAAGTGACCGGCGTTCAGTTCCAGGCCCTCGATCTCCTTGGAGCTGATCAGGGTACCGGTGTAGCTTTCCGACAACAGGCGCGAGTTGTCGTAGTTCAGCAGCGGCAGGGCCGGCATCTGGTCACCGTAGGTCAGCACGGTGTTGGACAGGCGGAATTTAACCGCGGCACCGCCCTGGGCCAGGTCTTTGGCCGGGTTACCGTTGTTGTCCTGCTTGAAGAAGTCGATACCTTGCGCACCGGTCTCACCGCGACCGCCGTCCAGACGCACGGCGTACTGGCCGAAAGCATCGACACCCACACCTACGGTGCCTTGGGTGAAGCCGGACTTGAAGGTGGCGATGGCCGCTTGGCCCCATTCGATCTTGTCGTCGGCGCCGCTTTTCATGTCACGGTTGATGTAAGCGTTACGCAGCAGAACATTCAGGTGGCTGTCGTCAACGAAACCCTTGGAGTCCGATTGATCACTGGCCATGGCCTGGGTAGCGCCGAGAATGCTCAATGCGAGCAGGCCGATTCGTTTGTTCAACATGTTTTTTTCCTTATCGCTAGAAGAAACGCCCTGCGGCTCCGAGCTGGAATGTTGTGTTGGTGCTTCACGCACAAACGAAAAGGCCCGCCTGCAATCGTCGCAGCGGGCCTTTTATTATTTTAGGTGTATGGCGTATAGCCACAGGCGTGGGGAGAATCCTATCCGCGACACTACTAGTGTGTCAATTTCGTGAAACCTCAGTGAATATAAGGGATTACCGGGTAAACCTCAAAAACCTGCATGCCTACCACCGACAGCAAACGTGTCGCAAGTCGACCTTGGAAGCCTCCATCGCTCAGCTTTTTTCAGGAAGAGCAGCCGTCCAGGCCACAGGACGGCCCCATGGCGGCAGGAGTGGCGGCGCTCACCGATTGACCGAGCCAGGCGGCGAACGCCTCGGGTTTGCCCAGGTAAGGACCGATATCGATCAGGCTGAAACGGCCATCCTGCTCCAGCGCCAGGGTCGGAAAACCTTGCCCGCCAACCCGGGACAACAAGCCGCGGCTGTATTTGAAGTGCTCTGCCGCCACCGCGTCGCTGTTGCGCTCAAAGGCGGCCTTGAAGGCTTCGGCGTCGAAGCCCAGCTCAGCGGCCAGCGCCAGCAGCACCTCGACATCGGCCAGGCGCCGGCCCTCGACGTAGTGCGCTGTCTGCTGGCGTCCCAGCATCTCCAGCCCGCGTCCTTGCAGTTGTTCGGCCGCGAGGACGGCACGGGTCGGCGGCGTGGAATCGAAGATCGCCGACGAGTCACGCAGCAGCCCCTCGAAATAGGCCTCGCCAAACGGCTGGCCGGTGTACTCGGCAATCCGCCGGTCGTGGGGCATGACGTAGTCGCGCAGGTTCGAGGAGACAAATTGACGGTTGTTGCCGGCCATCATGCCGCCGCCATGCAGGACCACCGGCAACACCTGTTGGGCGGCCTGGATCAGCGGTTTGGCACCGTAGCACCAGCCGCACAGCGGATCGTAGATGTAGTGAAGGGCGCTCGAGGCAGCCATGCGGATCTCCCGAAGGTAGCAATGAATCGATGCCTTCAGACTAGTCGCTTGTGGCCAATCGAAAAACGCCGGAATGACTCCTGGTTTATTGCGAAAACCGGTCGAATCAAGCGATCCGATGCCCGGGGAAGCGCCATAAAAAACGCCGCTGCCCGGATCGCTCCGGCCAGCGGCGTTTTTGTGCAAAGTCCTTTTAACCCTGTAAAACCCCGAGCAAGGCTTCTAATTCAGCTTCGCTGAACAAGCCTGCGGGGTAACGGTCGGTAATCATCCGACGAGGATCCTGAGCACGGGTGGCACGCGTTCCATTGCTTTTCAACCACTGAGCCAGGACTTGAAGCGACTCGCTCGTCACCGACAGGGGGTGCGAAACTCGCTCACTGGCTATGTTCATCTCAGCGCTCTCCTGATTCATGAGCGGCTAACTTACTTAAGGTTTATGACAGAACGTCGCACTGTAGGAGACGCTCCGTCATATAAACAAAGCCGATACAAGAGCTATGCCAAAGTGCCAGTTCAGCAGGCAAAAAAACTAAAAAAACCCGCAGTCCATAAGGGCTGCGGGTTTGATCAGGGGGGTACTCAGCGCTGATGCAGAAATGCCATCATTTGTAGCATCGCATCTTTTGTTACAACTTCACTCAACCTTTGTGTGGCGCGGGTTGTTGTTGTGTAAGGCAATGGATATTGCCGCCGCCCAGTAACAACTCACGCCCTGGCACCATCACCACTTCGTGTTGTGGGAACAGGTTCTGCAGGATTTCCCTGGCCACGCTGTCCTGCGGATCGTCGAAGCTCGGCGCAATGATCCCGCCGTTGACGATCAGGAAGTTCACATAGGAGCCGGCCAGCCGCACCGATGGGTTGCGTTCCTGGCTGCCCGCCACAGCATCCACGCCGGCGCACTCTTCTTCAGTGGCATACAGCGGCCCCGGAATCGGCATTTTGTGCACTACAAAGGGGCGCCCCTTGGCGTCACGGCTGCTTTCCAGCACGCTCATGGCCGCCTGGCAGCGCGGGTAGTTGGGGTTCTGTGGATCGTCGGTCCAGGCCAGCAGGACTTCGCCCGGACGCACGTAGCAGCAGAAGTTATCCACATGGCCGTCGGTTTCATCGTTGAACAGGCCGTCCGGCAGCCAGATTACCTTGTCCACCGCCAGGTGCTCGGCGAGCACCTGTTCGATGGCCTCGCGGCTCAGGTGCGGGTTGCGGTTGCGATTGAGCAGGCATTCCTCGGTGGTGATCACCGTGCCTTCGCCATCGACATGGATCGAGCCGCCTTCGAGCACGAAACCTTCGGTCCGGTAACGCGGGCAGCGCTCGATTTCGAGGATCTTGCCGGCCACCTGTTCGTCACGGTTCCACGGGGCGTAGAGGCCGCCATCGAAACCGCCCCAGGCATTGAAGTCCCAGTTGACGCCACGCACTTCACCCTGGTCGTTGATGACAAAGGTCGGGCCGCTGTCGCGGACCCAGGCGTCATCGCTGGACATTTCCACCAGGCGGATATTCGGTACGTCGAGGCGCGCCCGGGCGTTTTCGTACTGCGCGGCGGACACCGCCACCGTTACCGGTTCGAAACGCGCGATGGCCCGGGCCACGGCGGCATGGGCCGCCTGCGCCGGCTTGCCGCCCAGGCGCCAGTTGTCCGGACGTTCGGGCCAGATCATCCAGGCCTGGGTTTGCGGTGCCCATTCGGCGGGCATATGGAAGCCGTCGGCGCGCGGTGTGCTGTGCAAAGTGGTCATGGCGATCAGGACTCCAGGGATCCGTCGAGGGTTTTCAGTGCGCCGTACAGGTTCGGCCGGCGGTCGCGGAACGAGCCCCAGGCACTGCGTGTGTGTTCCAGTTCATCAAGGTCGAAGCTGTGGACCAGGATGCCTTCTTCGGTTTGGTTGAGCTCTTCGACTTTCTCGCCGAATTGATTGGCGATGAACGAGGAGCCGTAGAAGGTGATGTCGTAGCCGTCCTGCTCTTCGTTGCCGATGCGGTTGCTGGCGACCAGCGGCATCAGGTTGGCGCCGGCATGGCCTTGCTGCACGCGCTGCCAGTGATCGCGGGAAGAGATGCTCTTGTCATGCGGCTCGCTGCCGATGGCGGTCGGGTAGAACAGGATCTCCGCGCCTTGCAGGGCCATGCTGCGGGCGCACTCGGGGAACCACTGGTCCCAGCAGATGCCCACGCCGATCTTCGCGTAGCGGGTGTTCCACACTTTGAAGCCGGTATCGCCCGGGTTGAAGTAGTACTTCTCGTGGTAACCCGGGCCGTCCGGGATATGGCTTTTCCGATAAATCCCGAGGTTGCTGCCGTCGGCGTCGATGATCGCGATGCTGTTGAACCGCGCCCGGCCGGCCAGTTCGAAGAAGCTGACGGGCAGCACCACTTGCAGCTCCCTGGCGACTTTCTGGAAGTGCTTGATGGCGACGTTGTCTTCCACCGGGGTGGCCAGTTGCAGGTAATCCGGGTTCGGTTTCTGGCAGAAGTACGGGGTTTCGAACAGTTCCTGGATCAGGATGATCTGCGCGCCCTTGGCGGCGGCTTCGCGCACCAGCTTCTCGGCAGTTTCGAGATTGGCTTCGAGATCCCAGGAACAGGCCATCTGGGTGGCGGCGACGGTAACGATACGACTCATGGATCATCTCCTGGGCGAATGCGCTGGGCGATTCCAGGCATCGACCGATGACAGATTGAGAGTAGCCGGGCGTGAAGGGCTCGACCGGGGGTGACGGCGACTTTATAGCCGATAAAAATCGGCTTATAAAGATAAAAAATGAAAAATGCCTTTAATGCATGTCTGTTTTGCCGATAAGAATCGATATTTATGGTGAGCGGTCTATCGCCGGCTTGCTTTGGCAGCGTTCCGGTGATGCGGCTTACAAGCCTTCGTCGAGCACCTTGGACAGCATGTCGACAAAGAAATCCACGCTGCGCCGGCTGGTGCACATCGGCGGCTTGATCTTGAGGATATTGAGGTAGTCACCGGTCGGTTGCATGAAGATCCCCAGCTCGCGCAGCCGATCGCACAGCAACGCGGTCTCCTCGGTCGCCGGCTCCAGGGTTTCGCGGTTGCGGATCAGTTCCGCGCCGAGGTAGAAACCGGAGCCATGTACCGCTCCCACCAGCGGATGGCGGTCGATCAGTGCTTCCAGGCGCTCCTTGAAATAACCGCCCACCACCTGGGCGTTTTCCCAGAGTTTCTCCTCGGCCATCACGTCGAGCACGGCAATCCCGATACGACAACTGACCGGGCTGCCGCCGGAGGACGAGAAGAAGTAGCCTTCAGCCTCCAGGGCCTCGGCGATCTCCCGGCGGGTGATCACCGCACCCAGCGGCTGGCCGTTGCCCATGCCCTTGGCCATGGTGATGATGTCCGGCACCACGCCCTGCTCCTCGAACCCCCAGAAAAACTTCCCCATGCGCCCGTAGCCGACCTGGATTTCATCGGCGATACACACGCCGCCCCGGGCCCGGACCAGCGCATAGACCTGCTGCAAATAGCCCGGTGGCAACGAAATACCGCCGGCATTGCCATACACCGGCTCGCAGATAAAGCCCGCCAGCTGGCGATTTTCTGCCTCCAGCCTGGCCAGGTTGTGTTCCACGCTGCGCACGTAGTCCGGCGCACTCGCGCTGCCACGGAAGGCCCCGCGATAGGTGTTGGGCGCGGTCACCGGATGCACCCAGTCCGGGCGACTGCTCAGCGCCTTGGGGTTGTCGGCAATCGAGGTGGACACCGCATCGGCCGCCACCGACCAGCCGTGGTAGGCCTCCAGCACGCTGAGCATGTCGCGCCCGCCGCTGTAGGCCCAGGCCAGGCGGATCGCCAGGTCGTTGGCCTCGGTGCCGCTGTTGACCAGGAATACCCGGTCCATGGAGTCCGGTGCCAGGGCCAGCAGGCGCTCGGAAAACTCCGTCACCGCGGCATAGTGAAAGCGCGAGTTGGTATTGAGCAGCGACCATTGCCGCGCCGCCTCGGCCGCCATGCGTGGATGCCCATGGCCGAGCACCGCGACGTTGTTGAGCATGTCCAGGTAGGAGCGGCCCTGCATGTCGATCAGGTGATTGCGCCAGCCACGCTCGATACGCGGCGGGTCGACGTAGTAGTGCTTTTGCGTGCGGGCGAAGCTGGCATCACGCCGGGCCAGCAACTCGGCCGCATCCAGTTCCGGCTCGGCATCGCAGGCCAGGCCCAGCAGGCTCGCCGGCGACGGACACAGCGCCTGCCAGGCGGCGGCCCGCGACGGCGTGCAGAACAGCGGCGGGGTGAGATCGGCGTGGCGGCACAGTTGCACCCGCAAGGCCCCGGCGGCTTCGCCCAGCACCTGGCCCTTGACCACGGCGGCACCAGGCCTGATGGACGCCTTCACGCCCCAGAGCCGCACACTCAGTTGCGCGCTGACCAATTGCAGGGCGCCATCGGCCATAAGCCGCAGGGTCCCGGCAAACGGCGACTCCACGGTGGTGCCCGCCGGTACCTGCAAGGCTACGTACAGGGGAAAGGTCTCCGGTTCGCCGGCGCTGTCGGGACGGGTCCGCGACAGGCGATATTGCCCGTAGCGGCTGGCCGCCAGGCCGTGGACCGCAGCCGCCTCGGCCAGCAAGCGTTCGTCGATGCCACTCTGTTCCCAGTTGCCCGCTTCGAAATGCGGGCTGAGCACGCCCAGGTCGATCAGCGCGAACTCGCGGCCCACCAGCCCAGGCAGCAAGGGCGCGAAACCCTCGTCGGCAATCGGCGCCAAACGCTCGTCGACGGCGGCCAGTATCGCCGCCTCCATCAGCTCGAACGGAACCGAGCTGGCCACCTGGAAAATTTCCCACTCGTGAGCCAGGTTGTCGCGGCTGTAGCTATTGCCCGGGTCGATGCCGACCTGCTGTTCGCCACTGAGCACCAGCACCGCCGCCCGCGCCACGATCAGCGGCCACAGCGCCAGCAGTTCGGCACGCTGCAAGGGGTTGACCGCGTGGTAGGCCTGGACCGCCGGCAGTATCACAAACGGGTCGCCCTCGGCATGGTGCAGCAGCGCCGCGCAAGTCACCGACAGGTCGGCGATACGCCAGGTCCGGACCAGGTCGCCGAAGTCGATCACGCCCTGCAATTGCCAATGGCGTTGGGCATCACGCCGCCAGACGACGTTGTCGTCGGTGATATCCAGGTGAATGGCCTGCACCGGCAAGGCCTCCACCAGGGGATGCAGGTGCCGCGCGGCCTGCGCGGCGGCGTCGCGCACCCGCGCGTGCCGATCCGCGTCCTTGAGCACCGGCAACAGATGCTCGACCAGCGCCGCGGCATGCCGCGGATCCCACTGCAGGGTGCGCGTCAGGCCCGGGTGCTGGAAGTCGGCCAGGGCCAGGTCCATTTGCGCGCAGAGTTGCCCCAGGCCCGCCACCAGGTCACGGCCCAGGTGCTTGAGATGGGTCAGCGACTGGCCTTCGATATACTCCAGCAGCCTCACGTGCACGGGCATGCCGTCCAGTTCCAGGGACAGCAGGTCCTGGCCGTTGCGCGCGGCAATCACCCGGGGCACCCGCGGGCCGTCACGGCCGTCCAGGTGCGCCAGGCCGGCATGTTGGGCCTGCAGTTCCAGCGTGGCATAGTCGCCATGGCAGATTTTCAGGACAAACCGACCTTTATCGCTGTCGACGCGGTAATTGAGGTCCTGCTGGCTACCCAGGGCCCGCAGGGTTCCAGAGAGGCCGTAGTGCTCCTCAAGCAGGTTCAGCGCCTGCTGCGCCGAGACATTCGGGCTGGGCAAGCTGGCGCGGCGAATCAACGTGGCGAGCAACATGTAACGACTCCCTGAAGTTTTTATTGGCTGCCTATATCGCCACTGCTGCCGGCAAGACGCAAGTGCCGCGCTAAAGTCAGCCGGTAAAAACGGATACATCGCCATGGCACTTGCACCCTCGCACGCCTACCCACAAGCTATGCTCCATTCAGCTTGAGTCTGCTTAAGGAAGAAGGCACACCGATATGCGTATTCTAGTCACCGGCGGCGCCGGTTTTATTGGCTCGGCCCTGATCCGGCACCTGATTCACCACACCGGGCACGAAGTCCTGAACCTGGATAAGCTCACCTACGCCGGCAACCTGGAATCCCTGACCAGCATCGCCACCGACAGCCGTTATGAGTTCGTCCAAGCCGACATCGTCGACCAGGCCACCGTCAGCGCGCTGCTGGCGCGCTTCGAGCCCCATGCAATCATGCACCTGGCCGCTGAATCGCATGTCGACCGCTCCATTGATGGCCCGTCGGACTTTATCCAGACTAATATCGTCGGTACCTACAGTCTGCTGGAAGCCGCTCGCGGCTACTGGTCGAAGCTGGCGGAGCCCGAGAAAAGCGCCTTCCGCTTCCACCATATTTCCACCGACGAAGTGTATGGCGACCTGCACGGCGTTGACGACCTGTTCAGCGAAACCACCCCGTACGCCCCCAGCTCGCCATATTCCGCGAGCAAGGCGGCGTCCGATCACCTGGTCCGCGCCTGGCACCGCACCTACGGCCTGCCGGTGCTGCTGACCAACTGCTCGAACAACTACGGCCCGTTCCACTTCCCGGAAAAGCTGATCCCGCTGGTGATTCTCAATGCCCTGGCCGGCAAGCCGCTGCCGGTGTATGGCGACGGCCTGCAAGTGCGTGATTGGCTGTACGTCGAAGACCACGCCCGAGCCCTGTTCAAGGTGGTGAGCGACGGCGTGGTGGGCGAGACCTACAACATCGGCGGCCATAACGAGCAGAAGAATATCGATGTGGTACGTGGCATCTGCGGCCTGCTGGAAGAGCTGGCGCCCGTGCGTCCGGCCGGGGTGGAAAAATTCACCGACCTGATCACCTTCGTCAAGGATCGTCCGGGCCACGACCTGCGCTACGCCATCGACGCCGGCAAGATCGAGCGCGAGCTGGGCTGGACCCCGGTGGAGACCTTCGAAAGCGGTCTGCGCAAGACCGTGCAATGGTATCTGGAGAACCTGGAATGGTGCCGTCGCGTCCAGGATGGCAGCTATCAAGGCGAGCGCCTCGGCGCGCTGGATCATAAGGAACTGTTGGCATGATGAAAGGTATTGTCCTCGCGGGAGGCTCGGGCACCCGGCTGCACCCGATTACCCTCGGTGTTTCCAAGCAACTGCTGCCGATCTACGACAAGCCGATGATCTACTACCCGATCTCGGTGCTGATGCTGGCCGGTATCCGCGAAATCCTGGTGATCTCCACCCCCCAGGACCTGCCGCAATATCGCAACCTGCTGGGTGACGGCAGCCAGTTCGGGGTCCGCTTCAGCTACGCCGAACAACCTTCCCCGGACGGCCTGGCCCAGGCCTTCCTGATCGGCGAAGACTTCATCGGCGACGATCCGGTGTGCCTGATCCTCGGTGACAACATCTTCCACGGCCAGCATTTTGGCGATCAGCTGAAACACGCCGCGCGACGGCCGAGCGGCGCGACGGTCTTCGGCTATTGGGTCAAGGACCCGGAACGCTTCGGTGTCATCGACTTCGACAGCGAAGGTCGTGCGCTCTCCATCGAGGAAAAACCGGCCAAGCCAAAATCCAGCTATGCGGTGACCGGCTTGTATTTCTACGACAACTCGGTCATCCGGATTGCCAAGGCGGTCAAGCCTTCGCCTCGCGGCGAGTTGGAGATCACCGACGTCAACAACGCCTACCTCAAGCGCGGCGACCTGCATGTCGAACGCTTCGGACGCGGCTTTGCCTGGCTCGATACCGGGACCCACGACAGCCTGCTGGAAGCCTCGCAGTACGTGCAGACCATCGAACACCGCCAGGGCCTGAAAGTCGCCTGCCTGGAGGAGATCGCCTACCAGAACGGCTGGATCGATCGCGAGTATCTGCTGGAGCGGGCCAAATACTTCGGCAAGACCGGTTATGGGCAATACCTGTTCACCATCGCGGGGGAACAGCAATGAAAGCGACGCCAACACGCCTGCCGGGCGTGCTGATCCTTGAGCCCAAGGTCTTTGGCGACGAGCGCGGTTTTTTCTATGAAAGCTTCAATGCCCGCGCCTTCCAGGAAGCCACCGGACTCGACGTGCCATTTGTCCAGGACAACCACTCGCGCTCGCAGCAAGGGGTCTTGCGCGGGCTGCACTATCAGCTGGAAAACACCCAGGGCAAGCTGGTGCGGGTGATTGCCGGCGAAGTGCTGGATGTCGCCGTGGACATTCGCCGCAGCTCGGCGCATTTCGGCCAGTGGGTCGCCGTGCGCCTGTCCGCCGCAAACAACCGCCAGCTATGGGTACCCGAGGGTTTCGCCCACGGTTTCGTGGTCCTCAGCGAGTCCGCCGAGTTCCTCTACAAGACCACCGACTACTACACCCCCAGCGCCGAACGCTGCATTCGCTGGGACGATCCGACCCTGGCCATCGACTGGGAGTTCACTGGCATCCCGCAACTGTCGGCCAAGGACCTGAACGGCAAATCCCTGCACGAGGCCGACCTGTTCGAATGAGCACTCCCCCCCTGAAAATCCTCATCAGCGGCGCGCACGGCCAAGTCTCCCGTGCGCTGCAACAGCGGATCAAAGACCTGGGCGAGCTGATCGTCCTCGGCCGCGACCAGCTCGACCTGGCGCACCCGGAACAGATTCGTCAGCAGGTCCGGGCCCGGCGCCCCGACCTGATCATCAACGCCGCGGCCTACACCGCCGTCGACCAGGCCGAAAGCGAAGTGGACCTGGCGTTCGCGATCAACGCCACGGCGCCGGGCATCTTCGCCGAGGAAGCCGCAAGCCTGGGCATCCCGCTGATCCACTACTCCACCGACTACGTGTTCGACGGCAGCAAGCAGACACCCTACAGCGAAGACGACCCGACCAACCCCTTGAGCGTCTACGGCGACAGCAAGCTGACCGGTGAGCGGGCCATCGCCGCGGCCCAGGGCCAGCACCTGATCCTGCGCACCAGTTGGGTCTACTCCAATCACGGGCGCAATTTCCTGCTGACCATGCAACGGCTGCTGCAGGAAAAGCCGGAGCTGCGCATCGTCGCCGACCAGATCGGTGCACCGACCTGGGCCGGCACCATCGCCGACAGCACCCGCGCCCTGATCGACCGCTGGCAGGCCGGCCACGCCGGTGCCTGGGGTACTTACCACCTGACCGCCAGCGGCGAAACTTCCTGGTTCGGTTTTGCCCAGGCCATCGGCGAGCAATTGCTGGCGCAGAACAAGCCCTGTGCGCTGCTTGCAGCCATTCCCTCCAGCGCCTACCCGACGCCCGCCCGCCGACCGTTGAACTCGCGCCTGGATTGCAGCCGCCTGTTGCGCGAATGGCAGGTTGCCCAGCCGGATTGGCGTACCGCATTACGCGAGTGTCTTGCAGAGCAGGGCTGAGACATAATGCGTCGGACTCCACCGGCGCATTCCCTTCATGACCACGAGCCCCACCCTTCCCCGCAGACCCCGCTGGCGCAGCCTCGCCCTGCTGTTCCTGTGCCTGGCGCCGCTGCTATGGCCGCTGGAACACCTCGCCGAGCGCTACTACCGCAACGAATTGATCAGCCAGAACCGCCAGACCCTCGACCTCTATGTCGCCAACCTGCTGGGCACCTTGCATCGCTATGAGGTCCTGCCGCAGATCCTCGGCGACCTGCCGGCGCTGCGTGACGCCCTGGCGGAGCCGGAGCAAGGCCTGCGCCTGAGCAATGCCAACAGCCTGCTGCAGAGCATCTGCGCGCAGACCGGCGCCGAAGTCATGTACCTGATGGACACCAACGGCAAGACCCTGGCGGCCTCCAACTGGGACAAACACGACAGTTTCGTCAATCGCAACTTCGCCTTCCGCCCCTACTTCACCGAGGCCATGGCCGGGCACCTGGGGCGCTTCTTCGGCCTCGGTACCACCTCGGGCAAGCGCGGTTACTTTTTTGCCGCGGCCGTGCACCAGGGGCAGAAGATCATCGGCGTGCTGGTGGTCAAGGTCGATCTGGACCGTACCGAAAGCCTCTGGGGCAAGACCCCGGAACAGTTGATGATGACCGACCACAATGGCGTGGTCATTCTCACTTCGCATGCGGAATGGCGCTTCCGTTCGACCCGTGTGCTCAGCGCACAGGAACGCGACGCGATCACCGCCGTGCAACCCTACCCGACCCGTAACCCCCAGCCCCTGTACATCGATCCCGATGCCTGGCTGACCCAGACCCAGCAGATCGAGGAAACCGGCTGGAACGTCAGCATCCTGGCGCCCCGGACCCTGGTCGATCGCCCGGTGCGGACCGTTGTCGCGGTCGGCGGCGCGACCCTGCTGGTGCTGATGCTGCTGCTCGGCCTGATGATGCAACGGCGCCGCCATTACCTGGAGCGGATCGCCTTCGAGGCCAAGGCCCGGCGCGAGCTGGAAATGCGCGTCGCCGAACGCACCAGCGACCTGGAGGGCCTCAACCGGCGTCTCAAACAGGAAGTGCTGGAACGCGAACACGCCCAGCAGGAGCTGGTGCGCGCCCAGGATGACCTGGTCCAGGCCGGCAAGCTCTCGGCCCTGGGCACCATGTCGGCGAGTATCAGCCACGAGCTCAACCAACCGCTGGCGGCAATCCGCAGCTATGCGGAAAACGCCGAGGTGCTGCTCGACCACCAGCGTACCGACGACGCCCGCGGCAACCTCAAGCTGATCAGCGAACTGACCGGGCGCATGGCCTCGATCATTGCCCACCTGCGCGCCTTCGCCCGACGCGACCGGCATGCCCCGGAAAGCGTGGCCCTGCAACCGGCCCTGGACGATGCCCTGGCCTTGCTGGCCAAGCGTCGGCGAGCGATGGAAGTCGAATTGATCCGCGACCTGCCGGCGGCGACCCTGTGGGTCCAGGCCGGCGAAACCCGCCTGCGCCAGGTGCTCGGCAATCTGCTGGCGAACGCCCTCGACGCGCTGACTGAAAAAGGCCCGCCGCGTAAACTCTGGCTGAGTGCCCAAGCCTCCGAACAGGGCGTCAGCCTGACGATTCGCGACAATGGCCCGGGTTTCTGCCTGGAAGCCCTGGATCGCGCCGGCGAGCCGTTCTACACCACCAAGACACGGACCCAAGGCCTGGGCCTGGGCCTGGCGATCTGCGATTCGCTGATGCGCGCCTTCGGCGGCGAGCTGCTGTTCGCCAACCACCGCGAAGGCGGTGCCCTGATCACCCTGCGGATGCGCGCCGGCGCGCCGGGGGTCAGCTTGCAACCACCCGAGGACTCGAGTGTATGAAAATCGACCACCAGACCCAGGTGGTACTGATCGACGACGATCCCCACCTGCGCCAGGCCCTGAGCCAGACCCTGGACCTGGCCGGCCTGAAGATCCTGCCGCTGGCCGAGGCCCAGGGCCTGGCCGCGCAGATCGAGCGCGACTGGCCGGGGGTGATCGTCAGCGACATCCGCATGCCCGGCATGGACGGCCTGGAACTGCTCAAGGAGCTGCATGAGCAGGACCCGGAACTGCCGGTGCTGCTGATCACCGGGCACGGCGACGTGCCCCTGGCCGTGCAGGCCATGCGCGCCGGCGCCTATGACTTCCTCGAGAAGCCCTTTGCCAGCGATGCCCTGCTCGACAGCGTGCGCCGGGCCCTGGCCTGGCGCCGCCTGGTGCTGGACAACCGCAGCCTGCGCCTGGCCCTGAGCGACCGCCAGGAGCTCAGCGCGCGACTGGTCGGCCATTCGCCACTGATGCTGCGCCTGCGCGAACAGATCGGTGCCCTGGCGGCGACCCGCGCCGATGTGCTGATCCTCGGTGAGACCGGCGCCGGCAAGGAAGTCGTGGCGCGGGCGCTGCACGACCTGTCGAACCGCCGCAACGGCCCCTTTGTGGCGATCAACGCCGGCGCCCTGGCCGAGTCGGTCGTGGAAAGCGAACTGTTCGGCCATGAACCGGGGGCTTTTACCGGGGCGCAGAAACGCCGGATCGGCAAGTTCGAATTCGCCAACGGCGGCACCCTGTTCCTCGACGAAATCGAAAGCATGAGCCTGGATGTGCAGGTCAAGCTGCTGCGGCTGTTGCAGGAGCGGGTGGTCGAACGTCTCGGCGGCAACCAGCAGATCCCGCTGGATATCCGGGTGATCGCGGCGACCAAGGAAGACCTGCGCCAGGCGGCTGACCAAGGGCGTTTCCGCGCCGACCTGTACTACCGCCTGAACGTCGCGCCGCTGCGGATTCCGCCGTTGCGCGAACGCGGCGAAGACGCCCTGATGCTGTTCCAGCACTTTGCCGACGAAGCCAGCGCGCGTCATGGCCTGCCACCCCATACCCTGCAACCGGCGCAGCGCGGCCTGTTGTTGCGGCATGCCTGGCCGGGCAATGTCCGCGAGCTGCAAAATGCCGCGGAGCGCTTCGCCCTCGGCCTGGAATTGGCCCTGGACAACACGCCGGAGCATCTCGATGCGAGCATTGCCGGGCACCCGGGCAGCAGTTTGAGCGAACAGGTGGAACACTTCGAAAAATCCCTGATCGCCGCCGAACTGGCGCGCGCCCACGGCTCGCTGCGCAGCCTGGCCGAAGCCCTGGGTATTCCGCGCAAGACCCTGCATGACAAGCTACGCAAACACGGTTTGAGTTTCGACAGCGTCGGCAGCGCCGCCAGCGACGAACTCGAATGAATCACCACCAAGAGGTCAGTGCATGAACCGCGACACGCGTTACCTGGAATCCGTCCTCCATCACGACATTCCGCTTACCCGTGAGATGAAACTGAAGGTCCTCGACTGGCAGGCCGGGCAGTTGCGCCTGCACCTGCCGCTGGAGCCCAACGTCAACCACAAGAGCACCATGTTCGGCGGTAGCCTGTATTGCGGCGCGGTCCTGGCCGGCTGGGGCTGGTTGCACCTGAGCCTGCGCGAGGCCGGGATCGAGGATGGGCATATCGTGATTCAGGAAGGGCAGATCGGCTATCCGTTGCCGGTGACCGGGGATGCCCAGGTGATCTGCGATGCGCCGCAGGAGAAGGTCTGGAAGAAATTCCTGGCGACCTACCAGCGTTATGGCCGGGCGCGGTTGACCCTGGAGACGCGGGTGGTGAATGAAGGTAGCGAGGACACGGCAGTGCACTTCAGCGGGCAGTACGTACTGCACCGCTGACAGGAAGAACGGGGCAGCCCCGTTGACCTTGCGGCGCCTGCCCGCGAAGAGGCCCTAAAGGCCACCAAAAGATCTCTAGGGTGTTCGCAGCAAGTCCGGCAGTTGTGCGCGCCATGGCGCATTGGCCGGCAGCGCCAGGAAAAACGGATTGAGCAACGACTCGCGCGGCGGATAGCTGAAGCGTTCGCCGCTCAACTCCAACACCTCGCCGCCCGCGCCTTCCAGCACCCCCTGGGCCGCCGCCGTATCCCACTGCGAGGTCGGTGCCAGGCGCGGATAGAAGTCCGCCGCACCTTCAGCCAACAGGCAGAATTTCAGCGAACTGCCGATATTCGCCAACGCCAACTCGCCCAGGCGGCTGCTCAGCCCCGCCAACAACTTCTCCTGCTCCGGGCTCGAATGCCGGCGACTGGCGACAACGGTAAAGGCCTCCCCCGCCGCTGGTACGTCACGCACCCGGATCGGCAACGGCGCCGCGTCGGCATCCGCGCGCCAGGCGCCCAAGCCGGCACCACCGAAATAGCAGCGCCCGTTGGTCGGCATCGACACCACGCCGAACACCACCCGGCCCTGCTCGATCAAGGCAATGTTCACGGTGAACTCTTCGCTACCGGCAATAAATTCCTTGGTCCCATCCAGCGGATCCACCAGCCACCAACGCTGCCAGCCGGCGCGCACTGCCTGGGCAATATCGGCGTCCTCTTCGGACAACACCGGAATACTCGGGTCCAGCGCCGTCAACTCATCGAGAATCAGATGATGGGCGGCGATATCGGCGGCGGTCACCGGCGAGGCATCGGCCTTGTCCATGACCTGCACATTGGCCCGCCAGAACGGCAGGATGACCTCACCGGCGCGGCGCGCCAGATCGATCACCGGGGCCAGGTACGGGTGCGGCAGATTGGAAAAAAACTCACTCACGATTGAAACACTCCACGCTGGGTCAACAGGTCTCGCACCAGATACAACGCGGCCAGGGCACGCCCCTCGCTGAACTGCGGGTTCTGCACCAGGGCGGACAATTCCCGCAGATTGACGCGCTCGACACGCATCGGCTCCGGCTCATCGCCTTCCAGGCGCTCTTCATACAGGTCGGTGGCCAGGACCACCTGGATCTTCTGGCTCATATAGCCGGGCGACAGGGACAGCTCGGTCAGGTGTTCCAACTGCCGCGCGCCATAACCCGCTTCTTCCTTGAGCTCACGCTCGGCCGCCGCCAGCACGTCTTCGCCCGGTTCGATCAGACCCTTGGGCAGGGACAGTTCGTATTCGTCGGTGCCGCCGCAGTACTCCTCCACCAGCAAGGCATTCTCGGCATCGATCATCGCCACGATCATCACCGCCCCATAACCGGCACCCCGGCCAACCAGACGCTCATAGGTCCGCTCAACACCATTGGAAAAGCGCAGTTGCACTTCTTCAACACGGAACAAACGGCTGCTGGCGACGATTTCGCGGGCGAGGACGGTGGGTTTCTGGCGCATGGGGCGGCTCCTGGGCGTGAACGGGTTACTATACCGTGGCTTTCCGATTGTCTGTTGCCTCCTATCTTTTTACCGTTCGAGAAGTTTCCCATGTCCTCATTGCCCTGGCGCGACATCGACACCGTTCTGCTGGATATGGACGGCACCCTGCTGGACCTGCACTACGACAACCACTTCTGGATGGAGCACCTGCCCCAGCGTTATGCCGAACTGCATGGTGTCAGCCGGGAACTGGCCGAGCAGGAGCTGACGCCGCTGTTCCGGGACAATGCCGGCCAGTTGAAGTGGTACTGCCTGGACTTCTGGAGTGCCGAGCTGAAGCTGCCGGTGCGTGAGTTGAAGCTGGAGACGGCGCATCTGATCGCCCTGCGCCCGGATGCCGATACCTTTCTCGCGGCCATCCGCCAGGCCGGCAAGCGGGTCATCCTGATTACCAACGCCCACCGCGATTCCTTGTCGTTGAAGCTGGAGCGGATCGAGCTGGCACCGTATTTCGAACGGTTGATCAGCTCCCATGACTACGGTTTCGCCAAGGAAGACCCGCAGTTCTGGGACGCCCTGCAGGCCGATATCGGCTTCGACCCGGCGCGCAGCCTGTTTATCGACGATACCTTGCCGATCCTGCGTAGCGCCCGGCGTTTCGGCGTGGCGCATCTGCTCGCGGTCAGCGAACCGGACAGCCGCAAGGGGCCCAAGGACACCGAGGAATTCGCCGCCGTGGGCGACTACCGGACACTGGTCGAAGGCCTGTAATAGAGCTGTTTTCAAAAATATTGCAGGCCCTGAGCCGGCCCGAACCCATGCTGGTCGGCCATGGCTGAACACAGCTGGGGCTTATCGTCAGATGACTCTGGCTTCAATATCTTCTTGAACGTATCTAAAAGGCTCATGGCTCTTTCTCCCTGGATGCAAACGCCAAGACGCGAAAGACCTGATCGGTGACGTCCGGCAAGGTTCCAATCCACCAATCAACAAGCCTAGTCCAGGCGCGCTAGAATCCACGGCTGTACAGCCTGCGGAACGACGATGGACATCAAACAGCTGAAATTCCTGATTGCCCTGGACGAGACCCGCCACTTCGGCCAGGCGGCGGCGCGCTGCCATATCACCCAGCCGACACTGTCCATGCGCCTGCGCAGCCTGGAGGAAGAGCTAGAGCTGCCACTGGTCAACCGCGGCCAGCGTTTCGAAGGCTTCACCGCCCCCGGCGAGCGGGTCCTGGCCTGGGCCCGCACCGTGCTGGCGGCCTACGACGGCCTGCAGGCCGAAGCCGCCGCCTGTCGCGGCAATCTGGTCGGCACCTTGCGCCTGGGCGTGGTGCCGCTGTCCAGTTTCGATCCGGTGCAACTGATGCAACGCCTGCATCAGCAACATCCGAGCCTGCGCTTCGAACTCTCGTCCTCAAGCTCCGAGCAGATCCTCGAACAACTGGCGAGCAACCGCCTGGACCTCGGCGTGTCCTACCTGGAACGCCTGGACACCGAGCGCTTCGAAGCCCTGCCGCTGGACGAAACCGCCATGGGCCTGCTCTACGACCAGCGTTTCTTCAGCTTCAGCGAACAACCCCTGAGCTGGGAAGCGCTGATCGAGCTGCCCCTGGGCATGCTCACCAGCGGCATGCACTTTCGCCAGTCCATCGACCACAACTTCCACAGCCGCGGCCTGACCCCGCAACCGCTGCTACAAACCGATGCCGTTCATCAACTGCTGCAAGCCGTCCATGGCGGCCTGTGCTGCGCAATCATGCCGTTGCATGGCGGTCTTGACGGCCTGACCGAGCATCTGCGCCTGCAACCCATCGCCGAGGCCCGGACCCTGGCGCGCCTCGGCCTGATCATGCGCCGGGGGGCGCCGCGCTCGGCACTGGCGGAAGCCTGTTTCGCGCTCTGCCAACAATCATCAAACAAGGCTTGATCGACGCGCTCTATTAGCAGATCAGTACTAGCGATTAGACGCGACCCTTTGTCGCGCCTAATCTTGACACTGGATATTGCGCCGGTATTGCCCCCATGAAGCCCAAGGATCCGGTCTGCGCGCTGCCTGCCGTCTCGACGGCCGCGCCCGCCGCCAGCCAGAGCTACCAGTACAGCGACCTCGAACGCAGCGAAAGCGCTGAGACGGCGCTTGCCGAAGAAGTCGCCCTGGCCATCGCCTACAACGGTATCAACCAGGCGGTCATGCTGGTCACCCCCACGGACCTGGAAGATTTCATCGTCGGTTTCAGCATCGGCAGCGGCATCATTGCCGACGCCGCGGAAATCTACGACCTGAAACTCAGCGGCAACGGCTCGGCCCAGTACGCCCAGGTGGAAATCGCCAGTCGCGCGTTCTGGAACCTCAAGCAGCAACGCCGCCAACTGGCCGGCACCAGCGGCTGTGGCCTGTGCGGCGTGGAAGCGCTGGAACAGGCGCTGCCCGAGCTTCAGGCGCTGCCCGGCGCGCCCCTGCCGCCGGCCGCCTGGCTCGATGGCCTGCGCCAGCGCATCAGCGCCTTCCAGCCCCTCGGGCAATATTCCGGGGCCGTGCATGCCGCGCTGTTCATGAACGACCAGGGTGAACTGCTGCTCGGCCGTGAAGACATCGGTCGCCACAACGCCCTGGACAAGCTGATCGGCGCGCTGATCCGACAGAACATCCCGACCGCTGGCGGCCTGGCAATTGTTACCAGCCGCTGCAGTCTCGAATTGATCCAGAAAGTCCTGCGCGCCGGCATCCAGACCCTGGTCAGCCTGTCGGCGCCCACCGGCCTGGCCCTGCAGTGGGCGCGCCGGCACAACCTCAATCTCATCCACCTGCCGCAAAAGAATGCGCCGCGGGTCTACAGCCCTGCGATGGAGAAACCCGCGTGAGCAATCATCAACAAGCCGATCAGACCCCCACCCCGCGTTACAAGCCCTACAAGGGCGCGGCCGGTGGTTGGGGCGCGCTGATCAGCGTCGCCCAGGCCTGGCTGACCAGCGACAATGCGCTGAAGAACCTGCGCATGATGCTCAAGACCAACCAGAACGGCGGCTTCGACTGCCCCGGCTGCGCCTGGGGTGACTCGCCGGAAAGCGGCATGGTCAAGTTCTGCGAGAACGGCGCCAAGGCGGTCAACTGGGAAGCCACCAAACGGCGCGTGGATGCCGCGTTCTTTGCCAAGCACAGCGTCACGGCACTGCTCGAGCAGAGCGACTACTGGCTGGAATACCAGGGCCGCCTGACCGAGCCGATGAGCTACGACCCGCTCACCGACCGTTACCGGCCGATCAGTTGGGAAGCCGCCTACGCCTTGGTGGCCAAGCATCTGCTCAACCTGACCAGCCCGGACCAGGCCGAGTTCTACACCTCGGGCCGCGCCAGCAACGAGGCGGCGTATCTGTATCAACTGTTCGTCCGGGCCTTCGGCACCAACAACTTCCCCGACTGCTCGAACATGTGCCACGAGGCCAGCGGCGTGGCCCTGGCCCAGAGTGTCGGGGTCGGCAAGGGCACGGTGACCTTCGACGACTTCGAACACGCCGACGCGATCTTCGTCTGGGGCCAGAACCCCGGCACCAACCACCCTCGGATGCTCGAACCGCTGCGGGAAGCGGTGAAACGCGGAGGCCAGGTGGTTTGCATCAACCCGCTCAAGGAGCGCGGCCTGGAACGTTTCCAGCACCCGCAGCATCCGCTGGAAATGCTTACCAACGGCGACAAGCCGACCAACACCGCCTATTTCCGCCCGGCCCTGGGCGGCGACATGGCCCTGCTGCGCGGCATGGCCAAGTTCCTGCTGCAATGGGAACGCGAAGCGCAGGCGGCGAACGCGCCGTCGGTGTTCGACCATGACTTCCTCAACGAACACACCGCCAATGTCCTCGACTACCTGGCCGCCATCGACGATACGCCCTGGGAGCAGATCGTTACGCAATCGGGCCTGCCCCTGGTGGAGATCGAGCAGGCGGCGCGGATGTACGCCAAGGGCAAGAACGTCATCATGTGCTGGGCCATGGGCATCACCCAGCATCGGCACTCGGTGGCGACCATCCAGGAAATCGCCAACCTGATGCTGCTGCGCGGCAATATCGGTCGCCCGGGCGCGGGCCTGTGTCCGGTGCGTGGCCACAGCAACGTGCAGGGCGACCGCACCATGGGCATCAACGAACGCCCGCCGCTGGCCTTCCTCGACGCCCTGGAGCGGCGTTTCCAGTTCAAGGTGCCGCGCAGCGACGGGCATAACGTGGTCGAAGCCATCCACGCCATGCTCGACGGCCGGGCCAAGGTGTTTATCGGCCTGGGCGGCAACTTCGCCCAGGCGACCCCGGACAGCCCGCGGACCTTCGAAGCCCTGCGCAACTGCGAGCTGACCGTACAGATCAGCACCAAGCTCAACCGCAGCCACCTGACCCACGGCAAGGAAGCACTGATCCTGCCGTGCCTGGGCCGCACCGATATCGATATCCAGAGCGAAGGCGCGCAAGCCGTCACCGTCGAAGATTCGTTCAGCATGGTCCATGCCTCCAACGGCCAGTTGCAGCCACAGTCCAAGCAGATGCGCTCGGAGCCGGCGATCATCGCCGGCATCGCCGCCGCGACCCTGGGTGCCAACCCCGTGGACTGGCACTGGCTGGTGGCCGACTACGGGCGCATCCGCGACCTGATCGCCGACACCATTCCCGGTTTCAAGGACTTCAACCAGCGTCTCGCCCACCCGGGCGGTTTCCACCTCGGCAATGCCGCCGGCACGCGGCGCTGGCACACCCCGTCGGGCCGGGCGAACTTCCGCTCGAACAGCCTGCCGGCCGACCTGATCCACGAACGCATCCACGCCACCGGCAAGGTGCCGCATCTGATCATGCAGTCGATGCGCTCCCACGATCAGTACAACACCACCATCTACGGCCTCGATGACCGCTACCGTGGGGTCAAGGGCCAGCGTGACGTGCTGTTCGTCAATGAAGCGGACATCATCCGCCTGGGCTTCAAACCGGGCCAGAAGGCCGATATCGTCTCGCTCTGGGAAGACGGTCGCGAGCGCCGGGTCAAGGGCTTTACCCTGCTGGCGTTCGATATCCCCGCCGGACAGGCCGCCGCCTACTACCCGGAAGTGAACCCGCTGGTCCCCCTGGAAAGCATCGGCGACGACAGCCACACCCCGACCTCCAAGTTCGTCGCCATTGTCCTGGAGCAGGCCAGCGAAAGCGGACTGATCATGGCCAAGGCGGGCTGATCGACGCCTCGCGAAGCGCGCTATAACCAGCGCTGTGGTTCGCCGCCCGGGCAATAGCAAAAGGCCATTCGACAAACCGGGGCTCCTTTACTAGAGTCTGCGGGCGGTGCTCTTCATCCACTCATTCGAATGTGATGTGCGGCACCCGCCCAGGGACCCTGCCCGCCCGTCGGGCCTGTCCTCCCAGCACGGATTGCGGAGAGCATTTATGTCGATCACGCCCGGTCATACCACGCATTATCACGGCGATAACCCTTCCTCCCCCAGCAAAGACAATCGCATCGTCAGCGCCGCGATCCACCCCGCCATCGGCGTGGCGCGGGTCGGCAACAGCGAGGCGGAATACTTTGTCGGGCCTCTGGTGACATCGCCCCGGCCCGAACCCCTGGGTTTCTACCGCGATGCCCAGGGCGCACTGAAGCGCCAGGCCGCCGAGTTCCGGTTGTACGGCTACAACCTGGCCGGAGAAGTGGTCGCGGAACTGACCGCGGAAAACGCCGATATCGTCTGGTCGGCCCACGTCGCCAACAGCAAGGCGCAGTGGTACCAATGGCAACTGGCGATGGATATCCCCGAAGCCGCCAGCGTGGTGCTGCCCCTGCGCAACGCGAAGATCACCGACCCCAAGGCCCGCGCGGCCCTGACCATCGACGGCGGCCTGCAAAGCATCAGCGGGCCGAACCAGGGTGGCGTCGAATTCAACGGACACTACCAGGACACCCCGGTCAACCTCGGCGAACTGCGCACCGATGCCCAGGGCCGGCTGCTGTTCCTCGGTGGCCGCGGCGTCTCGGCCTCGCCCAACGGCACGCCGATTTTCAACCCGGCCGACGGCAACAGCTTCATCAACGCCGACGGCTGGTTCGACGACACCTCCGATGGCCCGGTCAGCGCCCAGGTCAGCATCGGCGGGCGCTCGATCCCGGTGGAGTCGGCCTGGGTCGTCACCGCGCCGCCGAACTACGCGCCGCAGGTCAAGGCCGTGCGCACCCTGTACGACCTGACCTACGACCTGTTCATCCAGGCCGGCTGGCTGACGCCGAACACCTCGGTGTCGTTCCGTCATGACGTCTACCCGATTCTGCAGCGTCTGTCCGGCCTGCAATGGGTCAACCAGGGCTTCGCTACCCAGTTCGGCCACAACGGCCGCTACAACTTCGAAGACCCGGCCTTTATCGCCCAACTGGCGAGCAAGCCGGCCCCGGGCAACTATGACCTGTTCGCCGAAACCCGTCGGCAGATTTTCAACAGCTTCCGCCAGCCCGACCCGACCGATGGCAACGTATTGCCCTGGCCATGGATCTATGGCGACTACATGAGTTCGGTGCCCAACCAGAGCCCACGGCAGAATTCGGCGATTACCCAGACCCAGTACCTGGTCCTCGGCAGTTGGGCCGCCGGGACCTTCGAGGCCGACTGGAGCAACGAGCCGCCGCCGGGGCACCTCGACTCGGTACCCTTGGCCGAACAGCCGGCGATGCTCGACCGCGCGGCCCTCGACTTCTGCCTGGCCGATGCCTTCCATCCCGGCTGCGAACTGACCTGGCCGATGCGCCACCTGCCGCTGTACGCCAAGCCCTGGCGCATTCGCCAGCGTCCGGCGAACAGTCCGCGGCCCGACTACGGAGCGACCCTGGACCAGACCCAGGCACTGGCCGTCGGCGGTCCGCTGTATGGACAGGCCCCGGGTGACCTGAATCGCTGGATGGGGCTGCCCTGGCAGGCCGATACCGCTTATTGCCGTGGCGGCTACGACCAGGCCTACAACCCGTTCACTTCGACGTTCTGGCCGGCCCGCGTGCCCAACCAGGTCCTCAGCGATGCCGATTACCAGCTGGTCATCGACCCCTCGGTGGCACCGGAACAGCGGCGCGACGCCTTTGCCGAGCGCAGCAACTGGAACGCACCGCTGGACATCAACTCGCCGAAAAAGACCCCGACCGCCGTACAGATGCAGACCATGGTCGATATCTTCGGCTCCATGGGCCTGCTGGAAGTGCGCCAGGGTATTCCCGGCAACCCGCTGTACCCGGAGACCATGATGGTCGCCAGCTATGGCCCGGCCATTGCCCAGGCACAGACCTTTGCCAGTGCGCAGTTGGCCGCCGACTTTGCCGCGGCGGGCAGTCCGCCAAGCGCGGGCCCACGCCCGCCCAAAGGCGCCAACTTCGGCAGCCAGGAAGAAGCATTGCAGGCACCGCGCGCCGTCAAACCCGGAAACCGTCCGGTCTAGATGGAGAGCTACGACGTCGCCATCATCGGTGGCGGCCCGGCCGGCTCGGCGACCGCCATTACCCTGGGTCGCCTGGGCTGGCGAGTGTTGCTGGCCGACTCGGCGCCCGTCGGACGCTTTCGGGTGGGCGAAGGCTTTCCGCCTTCGGCGCGCTCGCTACTGCGTGACCTGGGGGTGCTCGACGGCTTTCTCGGCGCCGGGCACCGCACCAGCTACGGCAATGTCTCCATTTGGGGCTCGGACCAGCCGCACATGGACGACTTCATCTTTCACACCCACGGCCAGGGCTATCAACTGGACCGTGCCGCTTTCGACCAGCAACTGCGCGCGGCGGCGCGACAGATCGGGGTGTCGGTGCAGCCCTCCACGCGGCTGAGCCAGACCGCCGCCGAGGACGGTTTCCAGCTGTTGCTGTCCCGCGACGGCCACGAGCAGTTGGCCCACAGTCGCTGGCTGATTGACGCCGGCGGCCGCCCGGCGGTATTCGCACGCCAGCAGGGGGCAGAGCGTCTGACGGATGATCGGCTGGTGGCGTTCTATCTGTTGTTGCACAGTTCACAAGACAGCGACCAGGACGGTCGGACCCTGGTCGAGGCGGTCGAGCATGGCTGGTGGTACAGCGTGCTACTGCCGTCGGGGGAGCGCTTGGTGACCTACCTCAGCGACCTCGACCTGCTGGATCGCCAGCAACTGCTGAACAGCGAAGGCCTGTGGCAGCAGTTGGCACAGACGCGCCTGCTGTGGGGATTGTGCCAAGCCCACGGCTACCGCCCCGGCACCTCGGTGCATGGCATGGACGCTGGCAGCGGGAGGCTTTCGCGGTTCCACGGGGAACGCTGGGCGGCGGTCGGGGATGCGGCCTTGTCCTTCGATCCGCTGTCCTCGCAGGGCATCGCCACCGCGCTCTACTGCGGCCAGCACTGTGCCCGGGCCGTGCATGGCGCGCTGCAAGGCGACGTGCAAGCATTGCCCGGTTATGCCGATCTGCTGGCACGGATCTACACCGCTTACCTGGCCAACCGGCAGCAGTTCTATGGAATGGAAAAACGCTGGGGCGAATCGATTTTCTGGAGCCGGCGCCAAGTCCGGAAAAACGCTTTTTAGCGGCGCGGAACGCGCGAAACGGGCTGGTTCAAGCGACTTCAGACCGCCTAAATCCGACTAAGTTCCCCAATAAAAACAGTAAGTTATGATTTTGTATACAAGCCGTGCTATTCGTCGGATTGCCATTGTAACTATTCCTACACAAGCCTCAGGATCGCGCCGTCATCCCTTGGAGGCTCCTCTCACATGAAGTTCTCGTCGATTCTTTTGTTGTCCCTGAGCCTGGCCAGTGGCTTCGCCTCAGCCGGTGGTACCGCCGAAGCCGGTATCGGTGGCGCATTGGGCGGGGTACTCGGTTCGGCCGTTGGTCAGTCGCTGGGCGGCAACACCGGCTCGACCATCGGCGCGGCACTGGGCGGCGCCGGTGGCAGCGCGGTCGGCGCCAACCGACACAGCCGTGGCGAAGCCGCCATCGGTGGTGCCCTGGGCGCGGCCGGCGGCAACGTTGTCGGGCGCAGCATGGGCGGTACCAACGGTGCCCTGCTCGGCTCGGCGGCCGGCGGTGGCGCGGGCGGCGCGTTGGGCAACTACATGGGCAATTCCAGCGAGGGCGAAGGTCGCCGCTACCGTGGTGAGCGCCGTGACTACCATGGCGAACATCGCGGTCACGGTTATGGCCATCGCAAGCATCGTCGGCATTGGGATGACTGATCGTCCCGCCCATGCATAAAGCCGGTCGCCCCGCGCGCCATCCTGATTGCATTGTTCGTGCACTGACGAAACGCGTCATAAGGCGGCCACCTAAGCCGTCTGACAACACATACACCCTGTAGGAGCCGGCTTGCCAGCGATGGCGGGCGCAAGAACGATGCATGGCTCAAGGCAAGGCGGCTCCTACAGGGTTCGTGGTGCTCATGGCAGGAGGAGTTACATTCCATTACATCTTTTCTGCTGGCGAACCTTAAGCCTAATTCCTAGAAGCCGCCGACTAGAGCCTTTGCACCATTCTTTCAGCAGCCAGCGTGGCTGTTGCATGATGGTCAAATACCTCGCCTGACGATCCGTTTCAAAGCTCGGCCGCGTCCCCGAAAACCGGGCCGTTCGTCCCTTCGGATTAAGGGTTATCCCGATATTGATATCAATATGCTACCGATATGATCCGCCGACCTTGAACTATGCAATGGAAGCAGGAGATGCGGATCTATCTTGGCGTCGGGTCAGGTATCGAGTTAAGTACTGCCGGGCAGTTCTTCAATCAGTCCCTTCTCACTGGAGCAGGTCCGGTCATTGTCACGGTGGCCACCCCCGCCCTGCGTGCCACACAGCGTTCGATCGTTGCACCAGTCCCGCCCCTTGCGCCAGTGCCCGATAGCAACGAGACCGACCTCGCGCACCGGCTCGAACCGCTGTTGGGATGACCACGCCATGTTCTCGCTGACACCTGCCAAGGACGATACCCTTGCGCAACTGCACGTGACCGGCGACCTGACCCTGTATGAGGTCAGCAGGGCGCGCGACCAACTGCTCAGCCTACTACCGCTGCCGGCAGGCCCCTGGCAACTGGACCTGGGCGACCTGAACCAACTGGACAGCGCCGGTGCGCAATTGCTCCTGGCGATCCAGCGGGCCCTGTCGTCCATCGACCAGCCGACCACCGTGTCGCGGGTCTCGCCCAGGGTGCATGAACTGCTGTCCCTGCTGAACCTGGAATCGCTGTACCCCGCCGCCCCGAACGAGGACTGATCGATGCTCAGTGGCGAACCATGGAATCTGCTCCCGCAGGGCTTTCTCAGTGTGCCAGGCGCCGACAAAGCGCACCTGGAGCCGTTGCCCGCCAAGCTGTTCGAAGCCCTGGGCCGCTGAGATGTCCAGCGAGCTCACACAGCCCCCGCTCAACGACAGCGAATTCCGCTGCTTGCAAAAGTTCATGGCCGACGCCTCGGGTATCGTCCTGGCGCCGAACAAAAGACCGCTGGTGGCCGGGCGCCTGATGACACGCCTGCGCCATTACCGGCTCGACAGCTACGCCGACTACCTGCACCTGCTCGACCAGCAGATGAACCTCAAGGAGCGGAGGCTGGTGGTGGATCTGTTGACCACCCAAGAAACCTATTTCTTCCGTGAGCATCCGCACTTCGACTATCTCGGCGAGTGGCTGGCCGGTCGGAAAGGTCCGCTGAAACTCTGGAGCGCGGCCTGCTCTTCCGGCGAAGAACCCTATAGCCTGGCCATGGTCGCCCAGGAGCATATGTGCAGCGGCGACTGGTCGGTCCTCGCCAGCGACCTGAGCCTGCGCATGCTGCAGAAGGCCCGCGACGCTAGCTACGACATGGCCCAGGCCAAGTACTTTCCCCAGGGCTGGCTACACCGCCACTGCCTCAGTGGCGAGATGAACGGGCGCTTCCGGGTCCAGGCCGCTCTGCGCGAACGGGTCAGCCTCCGGGAGATCAACCTCGTCCAGCCGCTGCCCGATGACCTGGGGTTGTTCGATGTGATCTTCCTGCGCAATGTCCTGATTTATTTCAACAACGACGAAAAACGGCGCACCGTGCAACGCTTGGTCAACCAATTGCGTCCCGGCGGGTTGCTGTTCATCGGTCATGCGGAAAGCATCCATGGCTTCGACCTGCCCGTGCGGCTGCTCAACCCCGCAGTCTACGAACGCCTATGAAGCCGCCGCTGTGCCTGCGCCCCGGCGTCGACTTCTTCGCTCGGCACAAAGGCCGTGTGACCATCCGGCTCGGCAGTTATCACCTGACGGTCCGGAGATTGTCATTGTTCAACACATGCCGGAAAGGCACTCGACGGCCCGCCAGTCAGCCGGCTCTAGCCATCGGTGGACGCGTTGTTTCGTTCAGTGTCCAGATACAAGGTTCCGGCCCTTGAACCCGACATAAACCACCGCAGCCCGCCAAGGCGGCTGCGCCCTTCCCTTTGCGTCATTGGGCTTGAGCTTATGCTTTGTCGAATACTGCTTGCCGACGATTACCCGCTGTTTCGCGCGGGCATAAAGGCACTGCTGGAAAAACAACAAGAATACGAAATCGTCGGCGAAGCGGGCGATGGCCAGGCGGCGATCGAGCTGGCCTCGCGGCTCAAGCCCGACATCGTGTTGTTGGACATGTCCATGGAGCGCATGAACAGCGTGGCGGCGCTCAAGGAGCTGTCGCTGCGCGCGCCGCGCAGCAAGGTGCTGATGCTGTCGATGCACACCGACAGCCACTTCGTGATGAAGTGCCTGCAACTGGGGGCCCACGGCTATCTGCTGAAAAACGCCACGGTGCTGGAGCTGGAGCTGGCGCTCAAGGCTTTGCGCCACGGCGGCCAGTACCTGTCCTCGGCCGTGGTGCCGCTGGTGGTCGACCAGGCCGTACGCCAGGCTCATAGCCAGCCGATCCGCGCCAACCAGGTCGCGTTGACGGCACGACAACTGGAAATCCTCAGGCTGATCGCCCGCGGTGAGAGCACCCGCTCCATCGCGGTCGGGCTCGGCCTGAGCGTCAAGACCGTGGAAGCACATCGCTCGCAGATCATGCACCGGCTGCGGATTCACGATATTGCCGGGCTGGTGCTGTTCGCGGTGCGCGAAGGGATCATTCAGCTCAACGACTGAAGCGCCTCGCGCAACGTGGCGGGGATGCTCACCGGCTGGTTCGTGGCGCGATCGACGAACACGTGGACAAAACGCCCGGCCGCGCAGGCGTCGGCCTCGCCGGCCTTGAACACCGCCAGTTCGTATTGCACCGAGCTGTTGCCCAGCTTGCCGACCCGCAGGCCGATCTCGATGCGTTCGGGAAAGGCGATCGAGGCGAAGTAGTCGCAGGCCGAACTGACCACGAAGCCGACGACTTCGCCGTCATGGATATCCAGGCCACCCTGTTCGATCAGGTAGGTGTTCACCGCCGTGTCGAAAAAGCTGTAGTAGGTGACGTTGTTGACGTGGCCGTAGACGTCGTTGTCGTGCCAGCGCGTGATGATCGGCTGGAAGTGGCGGTAGTCAGCGCGTTGCGGCAGGCGCTCGGTCATGGCGGGCTCTTGGGTCATGGCTGCAGGCACTCGCTGAGGAAACGGAAATAGTGCTCGCGATAGGCCGGGATTTCATTGGCCAGATGGTGCCGGGCACCAGGTAGCATCAGCACCTCGGGATGGTCGAACTTGGCGCGCAGCACGTCGAGGTTATGCGTCCAGTCGACGGTCATGTCAGCCTCGCCTTGTACGATCAGCGGTCGGCGCGGGCTTTTCGCCGCGGACTCGATTCCGGGGATCCAGCGGGCCAGGGCCCCGACCCAGGCGGTCGGCAGGCGTTGCGGTTGCAGCGGGTCGGCCTGCAGGAACGGCATGAACGCCGGGTCGTTGGTGTTCTCGCTGAAACGTCGGGCAATGCCTTTGACGAAAGGCTTGAGCAGGTAATAACTGAACTTCGACCAGCCCCAGGCCCGCGGCCGTATCAGCGGCGAGAGCAGGATCACCTGGCCCTGGGCCGGGCTGCCATTGCCGTGCTTGAGCAGGTGGTCGATGACGATCGCCCCGCCAGTGCTCTGGCCGAACAGGTGCCAGGGTTGCGGCAGATCGAGGGTGCGGGCCTCGCTGAACAGGTCTTGCAACGCCTGCTGATACCGGGCGAAGTCGTCGATGCTGGCCCGCTCGCCGCTGGACAGGCCATGGCCCGGCAGATCGCAGGCAATCACCGCGAAGCCCTGGTCCAGCGCCCAGTCGACGACATGGCGGAACAGGCCCATGTGATCGTAGAAACCGTGGAACAGGAACAGCGTCGCCACGGGTTTGGCCGGCAACCAGAGCTGGCTCACCAGTTCGTAAGCGCCGCTGCTGAAGCGCCCCAACCGGCTGATGACCGGCGAACTGCACTGGGGCAGGTCGAGACCATAGAAACGCTGATAGGCTCGGGCCTCTTCCGACAACGGCTGCGCCGCGGCCAAGGGTCGCAGGCTGGAACGCAGGGAATCGGCGGCAAAGGTGGCGGGCATAGGCTTTCCAGGTAAAGGCACGGCAACGCCAAAGGCGTTTTACAGACCTGCGATATTCATCTGTCAGGGCAGGCATGGCAAGCTACGCGACCTTCGAGGACCGAATCAGCATGCTCCAGATGCGTCACAAGACATTACTCGCCGGCCTGCTCGCCGTGGTTTGCACGACGGCGCTGTGGTTCGCCTATGACTGGTTCCAAGGTCGCTATATCCGCGCCTTCAGCGAGCAGACCGCGCTGTTCGCCGGCGACAGCCTCAGCCTGCCGGCGGAACTGGCCGGGCCGGGGCCGATCCGCCTGGTGCACTTCTGGGACCCGGCCTGCCCGTGCAACGTCGGTAACCAGCAGCACCTCGGGGAGTTGATCGAACGCTTCGCGCCGCTGGGCGTCGAGTTCTACTCGGTGCAGAAACCCGGGACCCACGGCCAGTTGCCGGCCACCTTGAGTGCGATCAAGGCGCTGCCCGGCGTGCCGGGGGCCGAGCACCTGACGGTCAGCCCAGCGGTGGCGATCTGGGACCGTGCCGGCAAGCTGGCCTACTTCGGCCCCTACAGCCAGGGTGCCACCTGCAATTCCGGCAACAGCTTTATCGAACCGATCCTGCAGGCGCTGAGCGAAGGGCGCGCGGTGAATGCCACCCATAACATGGCGGTGGGCTGCTATTGCCCATGGCTGTCGCCCCCACACGATCCCCTGTAGGAGCGGTGTACATGTGGGAGCGGTGCTTGCCCGCGAAGCTTTTAGCGGTCTCACGATCCTCTTCGCGGGCAAGCTCCGCTCCCACATTGGTCATGCATTCTGCGCCAAAAAAATGCAGCCCCTACGGCGAACCGGACTTTTTACAGTAATCGCCCCTTCGGCCGATGTATCCCCATACTCTCCTGTGCTAAACCTTCCCGGCCCAGTCCCGGTAGCCACAAGGATTCATGCATGAAACGCAGCCTGACCGTTCTCGCCGTCCTGATCGCCGCCATTGCCGGGGGTGGCCTGTGGTACGTCCAGAGCAAGCAGCCGATGCGTCAGGGCCAGGTCACGCTGCAGAACCTGCAAGGGCCGGTCACGGTGCGCTACGACGACCGTGGCGTGCCGCATATCCGCGCCGAAAACGACGCCGACCTGTACCGCGCCCTGGGTTACGTGCAGGCCCAGGACCGGCTGTTCCAGATGGAAATCATGCGCCGCCTGGCCCGTGGCGAGCTGGCCGAGGTGCTCGGGCCCAAGCTGGTGGACACCGACAAACTGTTCCGTGGCCTGCGCATCCGTGAACGGGCCGACCAGTACGTCGCCCAGCTCGACAAGCAGTCCCCCGGCTGGAAGGCCCTGCAAGCCTACCTGGACGGCATCAACCAGTATCAGGCGGGCCATGCCAAACCCGTGGAGTTCGACCTCCTGGGCATCGACAAGCGGCCGTTCAGCGCCGAAGACACCATCAGCATCGCCGGCTACCTGGCCTACAGCTTCGCCGCGGCCTTTCGCACCGAACCGCTGCTGACCTATGTGCGCGACCAACTCGGCGCCGACTACCTGAAGGTCTTCGACCTGCAATGGCGTCCCCAGGGCGCATTCGGCACTCCGGCGCCCCTGGCCGACGCCGACTGGAAGAGCCTTGGCGCGCTCGCCCAATTGAGCGACCAGGCCCTGGAGCACGCCGGCCTGCCGCAGTTCGAAGGCAGCAATGCCTGGGTGGTCTCCGGCAGCCGGACCAAAAGCGGCAAGCCGCTGCTGGCGGGCGATCCGCATATCCATTTCTCGACACCGTCGGTCTGGTACGAAGCGCATCTCTCGGCGCCGAACTTCGAGCTGTATGGCTATCATCAGGCGCTGGTGCCCTTCGCTTTCCTGGGCAATAACCAGGCGTTCGGCTGGAGCCTGACCATGTTCCAGAACGACGACCTCGATCTGGTCGCCGAGAAGGTCAACCCGGACAATCCCAACCAGGTCTGGTACCACGGCCAGTGGGTCGAGATGACCAGCAGCCAGCAGCAGATCGCCGTCAAGGGCCAGGCACCCGTCACCGTCACCCTGCGCCGCTCGCCCCACGGCCCGATCGTCAATGATGCCCTGGGCGCCAACGCTGGCACCAAACCGATCGCGATGTGGTGGGCCTTTCTCGAGACCCCGGACCCGATCCTCGACGCCTTCTACGAGCTCAACCGCGCCGATACCCTGGAAAAAGCCCGTACGGCCACGTCGAAGATCCAGGCCCCGGGCCTCAACGTGGTCTGGGCCAACGCCAAGGGCGATATCGGCTGGTGGGCGGCGGCGCTGCTGCCCAAGCGCCCGGCCGGGGTCAATCCGGGCTTTATCCTCGACGGCAGCACCGGCGAGGCCGACAAGGACGGCTTCTACCCGTTCAGCGCCAACCCCCAGGAAGAGAACCCGGCGCGCGGCTATATCGTCTCGGCCAATGCCCAGCCGGTGTCGCCCACCGGCATGGAGATTCCCGGTTACTACAACCTGCCCGATCGCGGCCAGCAGTTGAACCGGCAACTGAGCGACAACAGCGTGCGCTGGGGCCTGGAAAACAGCCAGAAACTGCAACTGGGCACCACCACCGACTACGGCCCACGCCTGCTCAAACCGCTGCTGCCGGTGCTGCGTGAAGTGGTGAAGGACCCGGCGGAGCTGAAACTGGTGGAGCAGTTGGCTCAGTGGAAGGGTGACTACCCGATGAGTTCCACCAGCGCCACGCTGTTCAGTCAGTTCCTCTATGACCTGACCTATGCGGCGATGCACGACAAGCTCGGCGATAACTATTTCAATGCACTGCTGAGCACCCGCGTGGTCGACGCCGCCCTGCCGCGGCTGGCAGCCGACGAGCATTCGCCGTGGTGGGGCAAGAGCCGCGCCGAGACGGTGAAAACCGCCTGGCAAGCGAGCATCGCCCACCTCAAGGGGCTCTATGGCGACGACCCGGGCGGCTGGGTATGGGGCAAGGCCCACACCCTGACCCATGAGCATCCGCTGGGTCGGCAGAAGCCGCTGGACCGATTGTTCAATGTCGGGCCGTTCGATGCACCGGGCAGTCATGAAGTACCGAACAATCTGTCGGCGAAGATCGGCCCGGCGCCATGGGCGGTGAGCAACGGACCGTCGACCCGCCGCCTTATCGACTTCGCCGACCCGGAGCACAGCCTGACCATCAACCCGGTGGGACAAAGCGGGGTGTTGTTCGACAAGTATTACGACGACCAGGCCGAGACCTATATCGAAGGCGGCTATGAGCAGGTGCGCCTGGATGAGGTGGAGGTGTCGGCCAATACCCGCAGTGTCCTGAAGCTGCTGCCGGGTAAGTGATGATTGTCGGTGGCAGGCTGGTTTGCCTGAGGACATTGGGTTTAGGAAATCCGGAGCCAGGCGCGGTTTTGTGGCGAGCGGGCTTTCCCGCGCTGGGGCGCGAAGCGGCCCTGAAACCGGCGAGTCCGGTGCATCAGGTAGACAGCGGCGCTCGGTTTGCGGCTGCTTCGCAGCCGGGATCGGCGATGCGGCGTCCCGACCAGCCCGTTCGCCATAAAATCGCGTCCGACTTCAAAAAGCCTCAAGGACAAGCATCCCTACCACACCAAGCTGCGGTTCAGCTTGCAGCCCGGCGAAGACGCCCTGGCGCCTGACCATAGATCTCCTTGAACTTCTTGCTGAATGCCGCCTGGGATTGGTAGCCGACCTGGACGGCGATATCGCTCAGGCCCAGGTGCGAATGACTCAGCAAGCTGTACGCCAGCTCCATCCGCACCTGCGTCAGCAGCACCCAGGGCGACGCCCCGGCCACCGCGGCGAATGCACGCATAAAGGTCGCCCGTGACATGTTCGCCAACGCGGCCAGTGCGTCGATGGTCCACTCATGGGCCGGCTCGTCGAGCATGGCCTGCCAGGCCCGCCTCAGGCGCTTGTCGGCCAGCAACGCGAGCGTCCCGCCAGCGGGCTGGTGCTGCTGTAGATACGCCCGCAGGATCAGCGTGAACAACGCCGACGACAACGCATCCACCAGAAACCGCGCCCCGGCCTGAGCGCCATCGGCCTCTACCCGCAGCAAGCTCACCAGCGCCGCCAACTGGCCGTTGGCCTGCAACTCCCGGCCGGAAATCAACAAATACTCCGGCAACGCGGCGAACAACATCGACTCGCGCTGGTAGTGGAAGCGGCCACAGAGAAGGTCCAGGTCGGCCTGGTCGGTGCCGACACGATGCACCGGCAACAGACCGTCACGACTGATCCGCATCGCCGTCGGCGGCACCCGTTGCCCCTGGCTGCGCAACAGGTGACTGCCGCCGCCGGGCAGCACCAGGATATCGCCGGCATGCAGGCGCAACGAGCGGCCATCCGGCAATTCGGCCAGGCAGTCGCCGGACAGCACCAGGTGATAAGGCGCCACCCCGACGCCCTCCTGCGCGTGATCCATGGCCCAGTCGCCCTGCAACTGGCAACGCAGGTCGAGGCAGCCGCGGACCCCAGCAAGGCCGATGAGTTTATCGATCGAATTCATTTGCGCCTTTTGGACAAAACCTTGAGTGAATCGAACAAAAGTGACGACATCTGACAAGGGAAACTGAGCGCGTTGCCAAGCCACTCTAACCTTACCCTTTCAGGAGTTACCACTATGTTTCTCAATTGGTCCGAACTGCTGCCCACCCTCAAGAATGCCTTTGGCGCCTTGGGCAAATCCAATCCGAAGATGGTCCAGGCGTATATGAAGCTGGGTGAAGCCGCAGCGGAAAACAATGTGCTGGATGCCAAGACCCGCGAGCTGATTTCCATCGCCGTGGCGATTACCACCCGTTGCGACGGTTGCATCGGTGCGCATACCGACGCGGCGATCAAGGCCGGGGCGACCCGCGAAGAAGTTGCCGCCGCCCTGGCCACGGCGATTTCTCTGAATGCCGGTGCGGCCTATATCTACTCGCTGCATGCGCTGGAGGCTTACGACAGCCTGAAGTCCTGAGGCTTTCGATGCTTGAAGCCGAGCACCTGACTCACAGCAACCCGGCAAAATGCCGCCGGAACTGCTGCGGCGTCACCCCCAGCCGTCGCTGAAACACACTGCGCATATGATGTGCATCACGAAAACCACACTCGTAAGCCACGCTCTTCAACGGCGCACCGCCGCTTTCCAGCATCACCCGCGCCGCGTCCACCCTGGCCCGCTCGACAAACTCCGCCGGCGTCACCTGGGTCTCGCGGGCAAACACCCGGGAAAAATTCCGCGCACTCATGTTCGCCGCCCGCGCCAACTCGGCAATGCTCAAGTCCCCGGTCAGGTGCGCCAGCACATACTGCTGCACCAGGGCCACCGGTGACGACGCCTCGGCATGGGGTGCCAGGTACGGACTGAACTGCGACTGCCCACCGGAACGCTGGGTGAATACCACCAGCCGCTTGGCCACTTTCAACGCCACCTGCGCACCGTGATCCCGCGACAGCAGGTACAACGACAGGTCGATCCCCGCCGTCACCCCCGCCGAGGTGAACAGCCGGTCGTCCTGCACATACAAACGATCGGCCTCGACCCGCGCGGCCGGGCACAACGCCGCCAACGCCGACGCATCGCTCCAGTGGGTGGTCAGCGTGCGCCCGTCGAGCAATCCGGCCCGGGCCAGCATGAAGGCGCCGTTGCAGATCGAACCGAAGCACCCGGAACGGGCGCAGGCCCCACGCAGCCAGGCATGGAAGGCATCGCCGAAATCCAGCCCGGGCAAACTTGGCCCGCCAGCACACAGCAACAGGTCATAACGTTCCGTGGCCTCGCTGAAATGCCGATGCGCCTGGATCGCCAGGCCGTTGGAGCAGGCCAGCCAGCCGCGCTCGACGCCGATCACTTCCAGTCGGTACCGGGCCTCAGGAGGCAGGAAGTCGTTGGCTTCGGCAAAGACGTCCATGGGTCCGCAGATATCCAGGGCCTGGACGCCGGGGAACACCACAACGGCAAGGGTTCGGGTCATAGGGCGGGCCTCGCTGCCAATCGACCAAGGTTGAACGCGATCCCCTGGGAGCCGGCAAGCCCTGCTCCTGCAGGGGACACAGTGATTTCGAGATTTCGCTTCCAACACCAGACCCTATCAGGGTCGACCTTACGGTAACGCAAGCCTCCAGTCGATGCGACAGCCGCTTCCATCACGCGCACACGCTGGCACGGAACCCGCCCCGAATGGCTGGATTCGTCACCTTGTGTCGATTGTTGCCATCCCGCCCCGGCGCCAGACTGAACCCATCGGCGCCAACCGCGCGCTCCCCCAAGGAAATCTCGACATGAGCAACAGTATTGCTGGCATCAAGATCCCCGACAGCGCCCTGGCCAAGGCCACCACCGAATACATCCGCGACGTCGAAAGCGACCTGCTCTACCACCACTCAAGGCGGGTCTTCCTGTTCGGCGCCCTGAGTGGCGAACGCAAGCAACTGGCCTACGATCCGGAGCTGTTGTACGTCGGCGCGATGTTCCACGACCTCGGCCTGGTGGAAGGTCACCGCAGCGATGACGAGCGTTTCGAAGTCGACGGTGCCAATGCCGCCAAGGTGTTCATGCAGCCTTATGGACTGTCGGATGACGATATCGAGCAGGTCTGGCTGTCGATCGCCCTGCACACCACGCCGGGGGTGCCGCAGCATCTGCGGCCGACGGTGGCATTGGTCACGGCCGGGGTCGAGATGGATGTGCTGGGGATGGATTACGCGGCCTTTCCAAGCGCCCAGCGCGAAGCGGTGGTGCATGCGCATCCACGCGGGGAAGGGTTCAAGGAGTGCATCATCTGCGCATTTGCCGAGGGCCTGCGCCATCGTCCGTTGACCACCTTCGGCAACGTCAAGACCGATGTGCTGAAGGACCAGGATGCGACCTTCAAGCCGATGAATTTCGTCGAGGTGATCCGGCGTTCGCCTTGGGCTGAATAAGCCCCGGGAACATCATGGCTGGCGCACGGAGTTGTCGGCGGTATTGAGCGCCTCTTCGCGGCGGTGCTTGTCGGGAAACCGCACCGCCGCGAAGCCCTTGCGGACCTACGCAGTCTCCGCCACCCGTGCCCGACGCACATCCGGCTGTTTCCAGGAATCCGCCGCGCCTTCCTCGATGGCCAGCTGGATGGCTTTCTTGCGGCGCTCTTCGGCCTGACGGCTGAAGTACCAGACCAGGAAGGTCACCAACGACACCGCCAACAGAATCAGGCTGGCCACCGCGTTGATCTCCGGCTTCACGCCCAGGCGCACCGCCGAGAACACTTCCATCGGCAAGGTGGTCGAACCCGGCCCGGAAACGAAGCTGGCCAGAACCAGGTCGTCCAGGGACAACGCGAAGGACATCATGCCCCCCGCCGCCAGCGACGGCGCGATCATCGGGATGGTGATCAGGAAGAACACCTTCCACGGCTTGGCGCCCAGGTCCATGGCCGCCTCTTCGATGGACAGGTCCAGTTCACGCAGGCGCGCCGATACCACCACCGCCACATAGGCCGCGCAGAAGGTCGTGTGGGCGATCCAGATGGTGACGATGCCACGTTCCTGGGGCCAGCCGATCAACTGTGCCATGGCCACGAACAGTAGCAACAGCGACAGGCCGGTGATCACTTCCGGCATCACCAACGGCGCCGTCACCAGGCCGCCGAACAGCGTGCGGCCCTTGAAGCGGGTGACCCGGGTCAGGACGAACGCCGCCAGGGTCCCCAGCGCCACCGCGGCCACCGCAGTGTAGCAGGCGATTTCCAGCGAACGGGCCACCGAGCCCATCAGTTGGGTGTTGTCCAACAAACCCACGTACCACTTCACCGACCAGCCGCCCCACACCGTCACCAGCTTCGAGGCGTTGAACGAGTAGATCACCAGGATCAGCATCGGCAGGTAGATGAACAGCAGACCCAGCACCAGCATCAGGTTGGAAAAACTGAAGCGCTTCATTCCTTGCCCTCCATTTCTTTGGCCTGACTACGGTTGAACAGAATGATCGGCACAATCAGGATCGCCAGCATCACCACGGCCAGCGCGGACGCCACCGGCCAGTCACGGTTGTTGAAGAATTCTTGCCACAGCACTTTACCGATCATCAGGGTTTCCGGACCGCCGAGCAGCTCGGGGATCACGAACTCACCCACCACCGGGATGAACACCAGCATGCAGCCGGCGATGATGCCGTTCTTCGACAGCGGCACGGTGATCTTCCAGAAGCTGTTGAAGGTACTCGAACCCAGGTCCGAGGCCGCTTCCAGCAGGCTCTGGTCGTGCTTCACCAGGTTGGCGTAGAGCGGCAGGATCATGAACGGCAGATATGAATACACCACCCCGATATAGACCGCGAGGTTGGTATTGAGGATCTGCAGCGGCTCATTGATCAACCCGATCCACATCAGGAACGCGTTCAACAACCCGTTGTTGCTGAGAATGCCCATCCAGGCGTAGACGCGGATCAGGATCGCGGTCCAGGTCGGCATCATGATCAGCAGCACCAGCACGGTCTGCAATTCCTTGCGCGCGCTGGCAATGGCGTAGGCCATCGGATAACCGATCAGCAGGCACAGCAGGGTGCTGAAGAAGGCCATCTTCAACGAGCCGAGGTAGGCCGCCAGGTACAGGTCGTCGTCCCCCAGCATGGTGTAGTTGCCGAGGTTGAGGATGATCTGCAGTTTCTGTTCGACGAAGCTGTAGATCTGGGTATACGGCGGAATCGCCACGTCCGCTTCGGCGAAGCTGATCTTCAGGACGATGAAGAACGGCAGCATGAAGAACAGGAACAACCAGAGGAAGGGAATCCCGATGACCGCATGACGGCCACTGGGGGTTATTCGTTTCACCAGTGACTTGAGTTTCATGAGCGAAGTACCACGCCGCTGTCGTCTTCCCACCAGACGTAGACTTCATCGCCCCAGGTCGGACGCTGGCCCTGGCGTTCGGCGTTGGCGACGAACGATTGCACCAGCTTGCCGCAAGGCAACTCGACGTAGAACACCGAGTGGCCGCCCAGGTAGGCGATGTCGTGGACCTTGCCGCGCGACCAGTTGTATTCGCAGGTCGGCGGCACCGGGGTCACCAGCAGTTTTTCCGGGCGAATCGCGTAGGTGACACGCTTGTCCTGGACCGAGGTGGTGACACCGTGGCCGACGTAGATGTCGCGCTCCAGCTCCGGGCTGGCGATCCGCGCGTAACCTTCGGCATCGTCCACTACTTCACCCTCGAAGATGTTGACGTTGCCGATGAACTCGCAGACCAGGCGGCTGGTCGGGGTTTCGTAGATGTCGATCGGGCTGCCGATCTGGGCGATCCAGCCCAGGTGCATGATGGCGATCCGCTCGGCCATGGTCATGGCCTCTTCCTGATCGTGGGTCACCATGACGCAGGTCACGCCGACGCGCTCGATGATCTCGACAAGCTCAAGCTGCATTTGCGAGCGCAGCTTCTTGTCCAAAGCACCCATGGGCTCGTCGAGCAACAACAGCTTCGGCCGCTTGGCCAGGGAACGGGCCAGGGCCACGCGCTGGCGCTGGCCGCCGGAAAGCTGGTGCGGCTTGCGCTTGGCGTACTGGCTCATCTGCACCAGCTTGAGCATTTCGGCCACGCGGGCGTCAATCTCGGCCTTGGGGATCTTGTCCTGTTGCAGGCCGAAGGCGATGTTCTGCGCCACGGTCATATGCGGGAACAAGGCATAGGACTGGAACATCATGTTGATCGGCCGCTCATAGGGCGGCAGGTCGGTGATGTCGACACCGTCGAGGTAAATCCGACCTTCGGTCGGGCGCTCGAAACCGGCCAGCATGCGCAGCAAGGTGGACTTACCCGAACCCGATCCGCCGAGCAAGGCGAAGATCTCGCCCTTCTTGATTTCCAGGGACACATCGTCCACGGCAATCGTCTCATCGAACTTCTTCGTGACCCTGTCGATCTTGACCAGCACCTGTTTAGGTATCTGGTCGCCCTCGAGGGCTTTCTTATAGGCGCCGGAGGCAACTGCCATTTGTAAAACTCCCAACAAGATTTAGCCGCCGGACCTGGGTGACCCGGCTTTGGATGGTTCGACCCACGGGCATTACTTGCCCGACTTGACCTTGGTCCAGCTGCGGGTCATCAAACGTTGGATTTTCGGGGGTAGCTCAGCATTGACGTAAAGCTTGTCCACTACGGCTTGCGGTGGGTAAACCGCTTCGTCGGTACGCACGGACTGATCCATCAGAGCGCCAGCCTTTGGGTTCGGGTTGGCATAACCGACATAATCGCTGACCTGGGCAATCGCTTCAGGTTGCAGCAGATAATTGATAAAGGCGTGAGCCTCCTTGACGTTGCCGGCGTCCTTGGGAATCGCCAGCATGTCGAACCAGAGGTTGCCGCCTTCCTTGGGAATCACATAGGCGATGTTCACGCCTTTCTTGGCTTCTTCGGCGCGCTTCCTGGCCTGGAAGATATCGCCGGAGAATCCGGCCGCCACGCAGATCTCGCCGTTGGCCAGGTCGGAGATGTATTTGGCGGAGTGGAAGTAGGTGATGTAGGGCCGGACCTTCATCAGCTTCTCTTCGGCCAGTTTGTAGTCTTTTTCGTTGGTGCTGTTGGGGCTCAGGCCCATATAGTTGAGCACCGCCGGCAGCATTTCATCGGCGGAATCGAGGAACGCCACGCCACAGCTGGAGAGTTTCTTGAGGTTCTCCGGCTCGAACAGCACCGCCCAGGAGTCGATCTTGTCCACGCCCAACGCCGCCTTGACCTTCTCGACGTTATAGCCGATGCCATTGGTGCCCCACAGATAAGGCACGGCGTACTGGTTGCCCGGGTCGTTCTTTTCCAGGCGTTTCATCAACGCCGGGTCGAGGTTCACATAGTTGGGCAACTGCGCCTTGTCGAGCTTCTGGAACGCACCCGCCTTGATCTGCTTGCCGAGGAAATGGTTGGACGGCACTACCACGTCATAGCCGGTGTGCCCGGCCAGCAACTTGCCTTCCAGGGTTTCATTGGAATCGAAGACATCATAGACCGGCACAATGCCGGTGGCCTTCTGGAAATCCGCCAGGGTGGTCTGCCCGATATAATCCGACCAGTTATAAACATGCACGGTCGGCGCCGCTTGCACACTGACCGCCAGGGTCAGCGCCGCGCCCGCCAGCATGGCTTTGCGAAAGAAACAAATAGACAAGTGGAGGTCCTCTAAAACAGTTGGGCCTGAGTTGCCCGTGCCACGAGGCTGATAAATAGCCCGGCAACAAAACCGGCGCGCAACTTACCCTCGATAAACCGATCCAGCAAAGTTTTCCGCTGATGCAATTCACGACACATTCAATCCGCGGGAGCTGCCAAAGGCCGCGCAGCTCCCGGGAGTTGTCTCAAATCGACTTATTTACCCGATTTGATCTTGGTCCAGCTGCGAGTCATCTCGCGCTGGGTCGCCGCCGGCAAGTCGGCGATGGCATACAGCTTGGCCTGCACATCCGCTGGCGGGTAGATGCCCGGGTCGCTGGTGATGCTCTTGTCGACCAGCGCGGTCGCCTTCTCGTTACCGTTAGGGAAACGCACGCTGTCGGTGATCGCCGCCATGACTTCCGGCTTGAGCAGGTAGTTCATGAACTTGTAGGCCGCTTCGGTGTTTTCCGCATCTTTAGGGATAGACACCATGTCGTAGAAGCTGCCAGCCCCTTCTTTCGGAATGCTGTAGGCGACTTTGACCTTGTCACCGGCTTCGGCGGCGCGGGCCTTGGCCTGCTGGACATCACCCGAATAACCGATGGCGACGCAGATGTTGCCGTTGGCCAGGTCAGAGATGTACTTGGACGAGTGGAAGTAGGAAATCGACGGACGCAGTTTGAGGAACAGGTCTTCGGCTTTCTTCAGATCGTCCTTTTTCTGGGTGTCGGTCGGTAGGCCCAGGTAATGCAGGGCCACCGGCAGCATTTCGGTCGGCGAATCGAGGAAGCTCACACCGCAGCTCTTGAGCTTGGCCAGGTTCTCCGGCTTGAGGACCGAATCCCAGGAGTCGATCTTGTCCACGCCCAGCGCGGCCTTGACCTTCTCCGGGTTGTAGCCGATGCCGATCGAACCCCACATGTACGGGAAGGCGTGTTTGTTGCCCGGGTCGCTGACCGAGACGGCCTTGAGCAGCGACTGGTTCAGGTTGCCGTAGTTGGACAGTTTCGACTTGTCCAACTCCTGGTAGACACCGGCCTTGATCTGCTTGGCCAGGAAGTTGTTGGATGGCACAACGATATCGTAACCGGACTTACCGGCCAGCAACTTGGCTTCCAGGGTTTCGTTACTGTCAAAGACGTCGTAAACCACCTTGATGCCAGACTCTTTTTCAAAGTTGGCCACGGTGTCCGGCGCGATGTAGTCGGACCAGTTGTAAACGTGCAGCACCTTGTCGTCCGCGTGAGCGGCACCGGCCATGACACCCGCCAACGACAGGGCGAGGAGAGTCTTGCCGGCTACGTTCTTACCTAATGCCTTCATGCGTCATGCTCCAATTTATTCTTTTTAACCCGCTGTTCGGCGGCCGATTCCCGGGCAACTCGAAACAGTGAGGCTAGTCTGGCAAGATCCAAGGTAGCCTTTCAAGAAAAGACCACCCTTTCTGATTGCTCTGAGCGAAAGCACCTACACCGTACTTCCGGCTCAGAGCCTAGCACTTAGCCCTGCAACGCACTCAGGGTCAGATCCAGGCACTTGCGTGCCTTGGCCACCAACTCGTCGATCTCGGTTTTGCTGATCACCAGTGGCGGCGCAATGATCATGGTGTCGCCGACGGCACGCATGATCAGTCCATTATCGAAGCAGAACTGCCGGCAGATCATGCCGACGCCTTTACCTTCATACCGCGCACGGGTGGCCTTGTCCTTGACCAGTTCGATGGCGCCCAACAGGCCCACACCGCGAACTTCACCCACCAACGGGTGATCGTTCAGTTCCCGCAGACGTTTCTGCAAATAGGGTGCCGTTTCGCTGTGCACGCGCTCGATAATTTTTTCTTCGCGCAGGATGCGGATGTTTTCCAGGGCCACGGCGGCAGCCACCGGATGCCCGGAATAGGTGAAGCCGTGGTTGAAATCACCGCCTTCGTTGAGCACCGCGACCACTTCGTCACGCACGATCAGGCCGCCCATGGGGATGTAGCCGGAGGTCAGGCCCTTGGCGATGGTCATCATGTCCGGCTTGAGGCCGTAGAAATCGCTGCCGAACCACTCACCGGTGCGGCCGAAACCACAGATCACTTCGTCGGCGACGAAGAGGATGTCGTACTTGGCGAGGATTTCCTTGATACGCGGCCAGTAGCTGTCCGGCGGCACGATCACCCCGCCCGCGCCCTGGATCGGCTCGGCGATAAAGGCACCGACGTTGTCGACACCCAGTTCGAGGATCTTTTCTTCCAACTGGTTGGCCGCCCAGACCCCGAATTCTTCCGGGCTCATGTCGCCGCCTTCGGCGAACCAGTACGGCTGCGGAATGTGGACGATGCCCGGGATCGGCAAGTCGCCCTGTTCGTGCATATAGGTCATGCCACCCAGGCTCGCGCCGGCCACGGTGGAACCGTGATAGCCGTTCTTGCGACTGATGATGACCTTCTTGTTCGGCTGGCCCTTGATCGCCCAATAGTGGCGGACCATACGCAGCATGGTGTCGTTGCCTTCGGAGCCGGAACCGGTGAAGAACACGTGGTTCATGCCCGCGGGTGCGATCTCGGAGATGACCTTGGCCAGCTCCAGCACCGGTGGGTGGGCGGTCTGGAAGAACAGGTTGTAATAAGGCAGCTCGCGCATCTGCTTGCTGGCGGCATCGGCCAGCTCATCGCGCCCGTAACCGATGGCCACGCACCAGAGACCGGCCATGCCGTCGAGGATCTGGTGGCCTTCGCTGTCCCAGAGGTAAACACCCTTGGCGTGGGTGATAATGCGCGGGCCTTTCACTTTCAATTGCTTGAAGTCGCTGAAGGGCGCCAGGTGGTGATCGCGACTGAGGTCTTGCCATTCACGGGTTTGCGGGTTGTTGCTGGTCATACGCTTCTCCTAGATTCCAGTAGCGGCGCGGTCGTCATGACCCGCGCCCGGCACATCAGACGGCGAAAAGCAGGAATTCCCGCTCCCACGAACTGATGACGCGCTTGAAGTTTTCATGCTCGGCCCGCTTGACCGCGACGTAGCCTGTGATGAATTTCTTGCCCAGGTATTTCTCGATGGTCTTGCTGTTTTCCATCCGTTCCAGGGCGTCCTCGATGGTCAGCGGCAGGCGCAGGTTGCGCCGCTCGTAACCACGACCGACCACCGGCGCACTCGGATTGAGCCCCTCGACCATACCGATGTAGCCACACAGCAGGCTTGCAGCAATCGCCAGGTAGGGGTTGGCGTCGGCGCCCGGCAGGCGGTTTTCCACCCGGCGGTTCTGCGGGCCGGCATCCGGGACCCGCAGGCCGACGGTGCGGTTTTCTTCACCCCATTCGACGTTCACCGGCGCCGAGGTGTCCGGCAGGAAGCGGCGGAACGAGTTGACGTTCGGCGCGAACAACGGCAACAACTCGGGGATCAGCTTCTGCAGGCCGCCGATGTGGTGCAGGAACAGTTGGCTCATGCTCCCGTCTTCATTGGAGAAGACGTTCTTGCCGGTCTCGATGTCAATGATGCTCTGGTGCAGGTGCATGGCGCTGCCCGGCTCGCCGGTCATGGGTTTGGCCATGAAGGTGGCCGCCACGTCATGCTTGAGCGCCGCTTCGCGCATGGTGCGTTTGAACACCAGGATCTGGTCGGCCAGGGACAGCGCGTCGCCATGCCGGAAGTTGATTTCCATCTGCGCCGTGCCGTCCTCGTGGATCAGCGTGTCGAGGTCCAGCTCCTGCAGTTCGCACCAGTCGTAGACGTCTTCGAACAGCGGGTCGAATTCGTTGGCCGCTTCAATGGAGAAGGACTGCCGACCGGTTTCCGGGCGCCCGGAACGGCCGATCGGCGGCTGCAACGGGTAGTCCGGGTCGTCACTGCGCTTGGTCAGGTAGAACTCCATTTCCGGCGCCACGATCGGCTGCCAGCCCTTGTCGGCATAGAGTGCCAGGACCTTCTTGAGCACGTTGCGCGGCGATAGCTCGATGGGGTTGCCCTGCTTGTCGTAGGTGTCGTGGATCACCTGGGCGGTCGGCTCGATGGCCCAGGGCACCAGGTACACCGCGTTGCAGTCGGGACGGCAGATCATGTCGATGTCGGCCGGGTCGAGCAGTTCGTAATAGATGTCGTCTTCGACGTAGTCGCCGGTCACGGTCTGCAACAGCACACTCTCCGGCAGACGCATGCCTTTCTCGGCAATGAACTTGTTGGTCGGCGAGATCTTGCCCCGGGTGATGCCGGTGAGGTCGGCAATCATGCATTCGACTTCTGTGATCTTGTGGTCTTTCAACCAATCGGTGAGCTGGTCGAGGTTGTTACTCATAAGAGCCTCTGGGTTGGGTTTCCTGACGTCTATTATCGGTCAGGCGTTCCTGGACGCATCGGCGTCGCGTTGTAAAGCCCGCTTTCGACAGGCATCGCCAAAAGCCTGGAAGATCGCCAGGTACACCGGGTTGCTCGTGACCTGCCATTCCGGATGCCATTGCACCCCTAAAGCAAAAGTCTTGCCCTCGATGACCGAGACCGCCTCGATCAGGCCGTCCGGGGCGCGGGCTTCGACGCGCAACCCCGGCGCCAGGCGGTCGACGCCCTGGCTGTGAATCGAGTTGACCTGGAACTCCGCCGGCAGCCCGAGGCCCGCCAGCATGCCACCGGGCTGAACCTGCATGGCATGCGCGGGACCGTACTGCACGTCCAGTGGTTGGGACTCGTCCTCACGATGATCCATGAAGGTTCCAACCTCATGAACCTTTTGATGCAGGCTGCCGCCGAAGGCTACGTTCATTTCCTGAAAGCCTCGGCAAATACCGAGCACGGGAATGCCCGCGGCCACGGCGGCGCGGATCAACGGCAGGGTGGTACGGTCGCGTGCAGAATCATGAGCAGTGCCAGGCGCGCTGGCCGGACCGCCGTACAAATGCGGTTCGACGTTGGACGGAGAGCCGGTAAACAGGATGCCATCCAGGCCGTCGAGAATATCGGACGGCTCAAACAGCTCTGCCAGGGCCGGAAGAATCAGCGGCAGCCCTTTGGCGGCAACAGCGACAGCACGGACATACTTGTCGCCACTGATGTGATAAGCATGCAAACCGATCTGTTTGGAGCATGCGGTAACGCCGATCAACGGCAGGCGAGACATGTAGCACCCCGGTATTATTGCTGTTATGGGTTTCAATCGAGCTTAGCCTTGTTCATTTTTTTACACAACACCCCCGTAAAAAATACAACACGGCCCGCTCAAGCCCGCGGTACCGGAGAGCGTCCGACCCGGAAATTTGCCCCAAAAGGCCGCAAAAAAGCCCCTTGAGCGCTTTTTCAGGGCAAAAAAGGCCTCGCTTGACTTCGGCATGCCGTTCGGGTTGACTGAAACCAGAAAAGATCAATGATTGATATTTTTAACAACAAAGGTGTTGCATCATGTCGGTACCCCCGCGTGCCGTTCAGCTTAACGAAGCGAACGCGTTCCTTAAGGATCATCCTGAGGTTCTGTACGTAGACCTTCTAATTGCGGATATGAATGGTGTGGTGCGCGGCAAGCGCATCGAACGCACCAGCCTCCACAAGGTTTACGAGAAAGGCATCAACCTGCCTGCCTCTCTATTTGCCCTGGATATCAACGGCTCGACGGTGGAAAGCACCGGCCTGGGCCTGGATATCGGCGATGCTGACCGAATCTGTTATCCGATCCCCGACACCCTGTGCAATGAACCTTGGCAAAAGCGCCCGACCGCGCAACTGCTGATGACCATGCACGAACTCGAAGGTGAACCTTTCTTCGCCGATCCTCGCGAAGTCCTGCGGCAAGTGGTGAGCAAGTTCGACGAACTCGGCCTGACCATCTGCGCCGCGTTCGAGCTGGAGTTCTACCTGATCGACCAGGAGAACGTGAACGGCCGCCCACAACCGCCGCGCTCGCCGATATCCGGCAAACGCCCGCACTCGACACAGGTCTACCTGATCGACGACCTCGACGAATATGTCGACTGCCTCCAGGACATCCTGGAAGGTGCGAAGGAGCAAGGCATCCCGGCCGACGCCATCGTCAAGGAAAGTGCCCCGGCGCAGTTCGAAGTGAACCTGCACCACGTTGCCGACCCGATCAAGGCCTGCGACTACGCGGTACTGCTCAAGCGCCTGATCAAGAACATCGCCTACGACCATGAGATGGACACCACGTTCATGGCCAAGCCTTACCCGGGCCAGGCGGGCAATGGACTGCACGTCCATATCTCGATTCTCGACAAGGAAGGCAAGAACATCTTCGCCAGTGAGGATCCCGAGCAGAACGCCGCGCTGCGTCACGCGATCGGCGGTGTGCTCGAGACCCTACCGGCACAGATGGCCTTCCTCTGCCCTAACGTCAACTCCTACCGGCGTTTCGGCGCACAGTTCTATGTGCCGAACTCGCCGTGCTGGGGCCTGGACAACCGTACGGTGGCGATTCGCGTACCGACCGGTTCGTCCGACGCCGTGCGTATCGAACACCGGGTCGCCGGTGCCGATGCCAACCCCTATCTGTTGATGGCTTCCGTTCTGGCCGGCATTCACCACGGCCTGACCAACAAGGTCGAGCCAGGCGCTCCGGTGGAAGGCAACAGCTACGAGCAGAACGAGCAGAGCCTGCCGAACAACCTGCGCGATGCCCTGCGCGAGTTGGACGACAGCGAGATCATGGCCAAGTACATCGATCCGAAATACATCGATATCTTCGTCGCCTGTAAAGAGAGCGAACTGGAGGAGTTCGAACACTCCATCTCCGACCTCGAATACAACTGGTACCTGCATACCGTGTAAGCGGTTGCGGCAATAAAGAAGAACGCCGCCGGCCTAGCGCCTGCGGCGTTTTTTTATGCCTCTGTGGCAGCAAGCCTGATCTTGGTGACACCACACCTGTGGCGAGCGGGCTTGCCCGCGCTGGGCTGCGAAGCGGCCCCAAAGTCAGTGACCTCATAGTGTCAGGTAGAACACAGTCACAGGCTTTACGACTGCTTCGCAGCCGAACGCGGCGGCGCGGCGTCCCGGCAAGCCCGCTCGCCACAAGACACCACACCAGCGTCCTCGCGTACAATGCCCGCTGCCCTTGCCGGAGAACCCCATGACCCGCCCCGCCACCGCTCGCAAACCCCGCGCACGCAGCCAGGCCCGGATCGACTCGATCCTCGACGCCGCGCGCACCTTGCTTGCCGCCGAAGGCGTGGCCAGTCTGTCGATCTACAGCGTGGCGGAACGGGCCGAGATCCCGCCGTCCTCGGTCTATCACTTCTTCGCCAGCGTCCCGGCCCTGCTCGAAGCCCTGACCAACGATGTCCACGCGGCCTTTCGCGCCACCCTGCAGGCGCCCATCGACCACCAGGCCCTCACCAGCTGGCGCGACCTGTCACGCCTGGTGGAGCAGCGGATGCTGAACATCTACGAGGAGGATGCGGCAGCGCGGCAGCTGATCCTCGCGCAACATGGCCTGACCGAAGTCACCCAGGCCGACCGCCAGCACGACATCGAGCTCGGCGACCTGATGCACAAGCTGTTTATCCGACATTTCGAATTGCCGACGCTACCTAAGGAAGTCGATGTGTTCGCCTTGGCGATGGAGTTGGGGGATCGGGTCTATGCGCGGTCGGTGCAGTTGCACGACCAGATCACGCCGCGCATGGCCGAAGAAGGGATGCGGGTGTTCGATGCGTACCTGGGGCTGTATTTGCCGCCGTATCTGCCGAGGCGCGAACACCCGCTCTGAGCCACAGGGTCAGAACGGCGCATCACCGAGAATGGTCGCCCGGTGCATCACCCGGCGGTTCGGCCGGTAATCGTCTACCGCGTAATGCTGGGTCACGCGGTTGTCCCAGAATGCCACGTCATGCTCCTGCCAACGCCAGCGAATGGTGAACTCCGGACGCGTCGCATGGGCGAACAGCAACTTGAGAATCGCCTCGCTCTCGGCCTCCTCCAGCTCGTTGATCCGGGTGGTGAAACCCTCGTTGACGAACAACGCCTTGCGTCCGCTCACCGGGTGCGTGCGGATCACCGGATGCGACAGCGGCGGGTTCTTCCTGCGGGTCTCCTCCCAGCGCGCCAGGTCCTCGGGCGTATTGCCGAAACGCTCGACAGGAAACGACTTGATGAAGTTGTGCGTCGCCGTCAGCCCGTCCAGCAACTGCCGCAACGGCGCCGACAAGGCTTCGAACGCCGCGATGCCACTGGCCCACAGGGTGTCGCCACCAAACGCTGGCAGCTGCTTGGCGCTGAGCACCGCCCCCAGCGCCGGGGTCGGCAGGAAGGTCACGTCGGTGTGCCAGATCGCATTATCGCGCACGTCGGTCACCGCCGTGTCGAGGACCAATACCTCCGGTTGCTCCGGTACGTTCGGGTAGATCGGATGAATATGCAGATCGCCGAAATACGCGGCGAAGGTCGCCTGCTGCCGCGGATTCAACGGCTGGTTACGGAAGAACAGCACCTGATACTTGAGCAGGGCCTGCTGGATGGCATCGCGGTGCTCGACAGTCAACGGCCGGTTCAAGACAGCGCCGTCGATCTGCGCGCCGAGGGCGGCGCTCAGGGGAGTAATGGTCAGGCTCATGATCGTTCTCTTCATATACGCGCCGGACTGTCGGCGTGGTCAATACCTTGCGGGCTGTCAGTGAGCCTGGCCGTGCCACGGCACCAGCTTGCGTTGCAGCGCGCGCAGGCCCATCTCCATGGCAAAGGCGATCAGCGCGATCACCAGGATCCCCAGCACCACCACATCGGTCACCAGGAACTGCGCCGCCGACTGCACCATGAACCCCAGGCCGCTGGTGGCGGCGATCAGTTCGGCCGCCACCAGGGTCGACCAGCCGACACCGAGGCCGATGCGCACGCCGGTGAGAATGTCCGGCAAGGCGCTGGGCAGGATCACATGGCGAATCAGTTGGGCACGGGTGGCCCCCAGCGATTGCGCGGCCCGCAGCTTGGCCGGGTCGACGGTGCGTACGCCGGTGGCGGTGGAGATGGCGATCGGGGCGAAAATCGCCAGGTAGATCAGCAGCACTTTCGACAACTCGCCGATTCCGCACCAGATCACGATCAGGGGCAGATAGGCCAGCGGCGGAATGGGTCGGTAGAACTCGATCAGCGGATCGAAAATGCCCCGGGCGATGCGGTTATGGCCGATGGCGATGCCCACGGGAATCGCGGTCAACACCGCAAAGCCGAGGCCCAGGCCGATGCGTCCCAGGCTCGCGCCCAGGTGCTGCCACAGCGTCGAATCCATGTAGCCCTTGGTCGCCAGCAACCAGCCTTTTTCCAGCACCGCGCCCGGCGGCGGCAGAAACAACGGTTCGATGAGGCCGGCAGCGGTCACTGCCCACCAGAGCAGGACCAAGGTCAACAGGGTCAGCACGCTGATCCAGCGCGTGCTCAGGCTGCGGCGCACCGGCACGACTTTCGGTTTGCTCGCCAGCGTCACCGGCAATTCATAGCTGCTCATACGAACTCCTGCCGCTGGGCGGCGCTGCGTTGGGAGAACACACGGGCCAGCACGTGCTCGCGGGTTTCGATAAAACGCGGGTCGGACTTGATCGCCCGGGCCGATTCACCGGCGCTGTAGCGCTGGCCGAAATCCAGGCTCAGGCGTTCGACGATCTGCCCCGGATCGGGCGCCAGCAGAATCAGCTCGGTGGCGAGAAAAACCGCCTCTTCTATATCGTGGGTAATCAGGAACACCGGCTTGGCGGTGCGGCGCCAGACTTGCAGCAACAGCTCCTGCATCTGTTCGCGGGTAAAGGCATCGAGGGCGCCGAACGGCTCGTCCATCAGCAAGACCCGAGGATCCGCCGCCAGGGCGCGGGCCAGGCCGACACGCTGTTTCTGACCGCCGGAAAGTTGCCAGATCCGGCGCTTGTCAAAACCGGCCAGGTCCACCAGGGCGAGCATCTCCCGGGCGCGGCTTTCACGCTGCGGCCGGGGCATCCCGGCCAGTTCCAGGCCGAAGCCGACGTTGGCCAGCACATCCTGCCAGGGCAACAGGGCGTCATCCTGGAATACCACGCCACGCTCGGCACTCGGACCTTTGACCGGCACCCCGTCGAGGCTGATGCGGCCGGCACTCGGCTCGACGAAACCGGCGATCAGGTTCAACAGCGAAGTCTTGCCGCTCCCCGAAGGCCCGAGGGCCACCAGCAGTTGCCGGGGGCCGAGGCTGAGGGAGATATCCGCCAGCACCGGCTCAGCCGCGCCGGGGTACTGTGCGCTGATGCGCTCCAGCTGTAACAAGGCCATGACGGCGGCTCCTCGGCGGAATCAGTTGGTGATGAACTTGGCGCTGACATAAGGGGCGTAGTCCGGCAGCACGGCTTCGACCTTGCCCTGCTCTTTCAGGAACGCGGCGGTGTCGGTGATGGCCTGGGCGGTCGGTTTGCCGAGGACGCTGACCTGGTCAGCCGCCAGCGGGTAGACGTTGCCTTGCAGCAGCAGGGGGATGTCAGACGCCTTGGCGCCGGAGAGCTTCACCAGCTTGTCGACATTGCCCTTGTCCGCCAGCCAGGCTTGTGGGTCCTTGCGGTACTGGGCGTAGGCATCCAGGGTGACCTTGGCGAAAGCCGTGACGATCTCCGGGTGCTTCTCGGCGAAATCCTTGCGCACGATCCAGGCGTCGAAGGTCGGCGCACCGAACTTGGCCAGTTCACCGGAAGTGATCAGCACCTTGCCGTTTTCCTTGGCCACGCCCAGGGCCGGGTCCCAAACGTAGGTGGCGTCGATATCGCCGCGTTTCCAGGCAGCAATAATGGCCGGTGGCGCAAGGTTGAGAATCTGCACTTTCGAAGGATCGATGTTCCAGTGCTTCAGCGCGGCCAGCAGGCTGTAGTGCCCGGTGGAAACAAAGGGCACGGCGACTTTCTTGCCGATCAGATCCTGGGGCGAATTGATCCCGGAGCCATCGCGGGCCACCAGGGCTTCGGCGGCGCCGATCTGGGTGGCGATCAGGAAGGTTTCCACCGGCACCTTGCGGGTGATGGCCGCGGTCAGCGGACTCGAGCCGAGGTAGCCGATCTGCACATCGCCCGAAGCGATGGCGGCGATGATATCGGCACCGTTATCGAATTTGCGCCAGTCGATCTTGGCGTGCGTGGCTTTTTCATAGGCACCGTCGGCCTGGGCGACTTTCGCCGGATCGACGGTGGTCTGGTAGGCCACGGTCACGTCGGCGGCCTGGGCAAACCAGCTGGCCCCGGCCAGGGACAAGGCCGCCAGGAGGCGGAGTGGTGCGTGCAGTTTCATGGGACAAGTTCCTCGACGGGCGACCGGGAATCGGCATGTCGAGAGACTAAATGATCTAAGAATCTTAAAATAAATAACTTATTTGCATTAGCTTATGAGTCAAAACATGACACTCGCCAGCGCGACAGCCGGCGGCTGGCGCTTGCAGCGCCAGCCAGTGTCTACGAGGTGCCGCAGCGTCAGCCGCGCAACGGAAAATCCACAAAAGAACTAAAACCGACGAATGAAGGTGCGTTCCGCGTTTTTTCTTCTATGGTTCTTGGCACAGCTACATGTCAGCCGTCCGGCTTAATCAGACAAATGCTGTAATAAATTGACGGGAGTGGCAGCCTTTAGCCATGATTGCGTCGCCTTTTTGAACTTTCCTGTCCCTGAGAACTTATCTCAAATACAGATTGAGCTATAAAGGGGACCAAAAATACGTTTCAGAAATAAGTCTGGAGGCCGACACAGACCTCAGGCCTGAGTAAATACTCAGACGGTTTATTCCTGAATCGTCTTAAAAAGGACGAAATAGTTCTTTTTGGGTTTATGAAAATTTTCATTACCCTGCAAGGACCAAATTTACGGCAGTTAGACCAAAGTCTAGGCATGGTTTGTTACGATTGACTTGCCAGTCACGATCTGGTGCTAATCGCGCATCTGTGGCTACAAAGGGACGCTAGATCCCCGGCCAGGACACACAAAAATTAGAAATGAGAGGAGCTGTACCATGAAGAAGTCCACCTTGGCCCTGGCTGTGGCCGTAGGGGTTTTGGCGCAACAGGCTTATGCAGAAACGCAAGCCGAAGCCAAAGGTTTTATCGAAGGCGCTACGTCGACTCTGGGCCTGCGTAACTTCTACATCAACAACGATAACCGTAGTGGGAAACCCGCTCAGAGCTTGTCCTCGGAATGGGGTCAAGGCTTCGATCTGCGCTTCAACTCCGGTTACACCCAAGGCACTGTAGGTTTCGGCCTTGATGTTATCGCCCTGGAAGGTATTCGACTGGATACCGGTGGCGGTTCCAACGGTGCGACCAAAACCAACTACAGCAGTACCGTTTTCCCAAGCGAAGCTACCGGCGGCAAAAACGCCAAGTCCGTCAACGACTTCGGCAGCCTGGGCCTGACCGGTAAAGTCCGCGTTTCGCAGACCGAGCTGAAGATTGGTACCCTGTTGCCGAACAACCCGGTGATCAAGGCCAACGACGGTCGTCTGTTGCCACAAACCTTCACCGGTGGCCAGGTCACTTCGAACGAGATCAAGGACCTGACCCTGACCCTCGGTCAAATCGAGAAGGCCAAGGGCCGTAACTCCAGCAACGACGAAGATCTGTCGATCGCAGGCGCCAACAGCTCCTCCGACTTCACCAAGGGCAAGTTCAGCAACAAGTTCCTGTACGCAGGTGCCGACTACAAGATCACCAAGGATCTGGTCGCTTCGTACTACTACGGCGAGCTGAAAGACTTCTACTCGCAGAACTTCCTGGGTCTGGTACACAACTGGGCGATCGGTCCTGGCGTGCTGAAAAGCGACCTGCGCTACTACCGTAGCCGCGACAACGGTGCCAACGGCAACACCTCCGGCTACTTCACCTCGGGTTACTACACCGATGCTGCCAAGCCTGTAACCGCCGGCAAGGTTGACAACGACCTGTACAGCTACCTGGCCCTGTACTCGGTTGCCGGCCACACCTTCGGTGGCGGTTATCAGTACACCAAAGGCGAAAGCGACTTCCCATGGCTGAACCAAGGTGACGGCTCGTCGAACAGCACCATCACCGACATGCAGATCCAGAAGTTCGCCCGTGCCGGGGAGAAGACCTGGCAAGCTCGCTACGCTTATGACTTCGCTAAAGTTGGCGTACCTGGCCTGACCGCTGGCGTGATCTACCTGCACGGCGAAGATATCAAGACCACCACTGGCGACAAGAGCGAGTGGGAACGCGATATCAGCCTGGCCTACGTGATTCCTGAAGGCACCTTCAAAAACCTGGGCTTCGCCTGGAAAAACGCGATGTGGCGTACCAACGTTGCCACTAGCAACCAAGACGAAAACCGTCTGATCGTCAGCTACTCGATCCCGCTGCTGTAAGCGTGATCGTTTAAAGTCGAGATCCACACTCAGCCCGGCGCAATGCCGGGCTGAGTGCTTCACCTCCTGCATAACACTATCTCTCAGCTTCGCCTCGAACGCCAACCTTCGACAGCACGGCGCCCAGTACCCACTGAGTTACATCCCCTTAGCCCTCTCACAAGCTATGGACAAGGTTGCTCCCGCGCGCGCGCGGCGTCCAATGAAGAACTTTTTAATATTCAATTTAGATCTAAATAAATCGACATTTATTCTTTTTAAATAAATCCCGCAGCAGGCACAGTTAGCTCATCACGCACTCACCAGGAGCAGCACCATGAGCCTAAGACTCGGCGACATCGCCCCCGACTTCGAACAGGATTCCAGCGCCGGCAAGATTCGTTTCCACGAGTGGCTCGGCGACAGTTGGGGCGTGCTGTTCTCCCATCCGGCGGACTTCACCCCGGTGTGCACCACCGAGCTGGGCTTTACCGCCAAACTGAAGGACGAATTCGCCCAACGCGGCGTCAAGGCCATTGCCCTGTCGGTGGACCCGGTGGATTCGCACCACAAGTGGATCGAGGACATCAACGAGACCCAGCACACCGTGGTCAACTTCCCGATCCTGGCCGATGCCGACCGCAAGGTGTCCGATCTCTACGACCTGATCCACCCGAATGCCAACGACACCCTCACCGTACGCTCGCTGTTCGTGATCGATCCGAACAAGAAGGTGCGGCTGACCATCACCTACCCAGCCAGCACCGGGCGCAATTTCCACGAGATCCTGCGGGTGATCGACTCCTTGCAGCTCACCGACAACTACAAGGTGGCCACCCCGGCCAACTGGCAGGACGGTGACGAGGTGGTGATCGTGCCATCGCTCAAGGACGAAGACGAAATCAGGAAACGCTTCCCCAAAGGTTACCGCGCAGTGAAGCCGTACCTGCGCCTGACGCCGCAGCCCAACCGCTGAAAGCCATTTTTTACCGACTCACGATGCAGGGGTTTCAGGCCGTTTCGACGGCCTGTTTTTTTGCCTGGAAAAAAAGCCACCCGCATATTCTTTTGAAGAATAAACAAATGAAAAAATAAGATTTATAGATATATAAATCTACTGATATGGTCTGTCCATCTTGGTGAGATCGCAGCCCGCGAATCGCCGACAAACGTTTTAAGGAATTACCGGCATGCTGGTCGTCACACTTGGAGGAAGCCCCAGCCAGCGATCACGCTCGGGGGTATTGCTGGACCAGGCCAAACGCTGGTTGATCGAACAAGGCGTGGAAGTGGTGAGTTACCAGATCCGCGACTTCCCGGCCGAAGACCTGCTGCACGCGCGCTTCGGCAGCCCACAGATCATCGACCTGCTGCAACAGATCGAAAACGCCGACGGCCTGGTCATCGCTACGCCGGTGTACAAGGCCTCGTTCTCCGGGGCCCTGAAAACCGTACTCGACCTGCTGCCCGAACGCGCCCTGAGCCACAAGGTGGTGTTGCCCATGGCCACCGGCGGCAGCATCGCCCATATGCTCGCGGTGGATTACGCCCTCAAGCCGGTGCTGTCGGCGCTCAAGGCCCAGGAGATGCTCCACGGCATCTTCGCCGAGGACAGCCAGATCGCCTATGGCGAAGGCAGCGCCCAGGCGCAGCTGGCACCGGCCCTGAAACAGCGCCTGAACGAGGCCCTGGAACAGTTCCACAGCGCCCTGGCGCGGCGCCCCAAGCCGCTGGACCCGACACTGCTCAACGAGCGCCTGCTCACGGCTCGCTGGAGCATCTGAGCCGCTTTAGCCGATATCGATGTACTGGCCTTACTCGCCCGCCAACGGGCAAGCAGGTGCAGCCAAAACCCTCACAGCAAAAAGGAGAGCGCCATGCGCACTGTCATTTTGCGTCGTGGTCTGGTCGCTCTGTTTGCTGCGGCTGTCACCTTCGGCGCCATCACTCAAGCTCAAGCCGAGACGCTACGGATCGGTTATCAGAAATACGGCACCCTGGTGCTGCTCAAGGCCAAGGGCACCTTGGAAAAACGCCTCGCCGTCCAGGGCGTGCAAGTGCAATGGACCGAATTCCCTGGCGGCCCGCAACTGCTCGAAGGGCTGAACGTCGGCTCCATCGACTTCGGCGTGACCGGCGAAACGCCGCCGGTGTTCGCCCAGGGCGCCGGTGCCGACCTGCTCTACGTCGCTTCTGAGCCGCCGGCTCCCAGCAGCGAAGCGATCCTGGTGCCCAAGGACTCGCCGATCAAATCGGTACAGGAACTCAAGGGCAAGAAGGTCGTCCTCAACAAAGGCTCCAACGTCCATTACCTACTGGTCCGCGCCCTTGAAGACGCCGGCCTGAAATACAGCGATATCCAGACCGTATTCCTCGCGCCGGCCGATGCCCGCGCCGCTTTCGAGCGCGGCAGCGTCGACGCCTGGGTGATCTGGGACCCATACCAGGCCGCCGCCGAACAACAGCTCAAGGCCCGCACCCTGCGTGACGGTAGCGGCCTGGTGGACAACAACCAGTTCTACCTGGCGACCAGGCCCTATGCGGAAAAACATCCCGAAGTGATCAAGGCCCTGGTGGAAGAAGTCCGTGCCGTGGGCGACTGGTCCAAAGCCAATCCCGAGGAAGTCACCACCCAGGTGGCACCGCTGCTCGGCCTGCCCGCCGACATCACCCTGATCTCGGTGAAACGCCAGGGCTATGGCGCGCAGTTCCTCACTCCGGAAGTGATCGCGGCGCAACAGAAAATCGCCGACAGCTTCTACCAACTCAAATTGATTCCCAAGCCGCTGAGCATCAAGGACGTGATCTGGACCCCGCCGGCAACTGTCGCCAAAGCACTTTGAACCGTATTTCTTAGGAGACCACTCCATGAGCCTCAATATTTTCTGGTTCCTGCCTACCCACGGTGACGGCCATTACCTTGGCACCGCCGAAGGCGCTCGCGCCGTCGACCACGGTTACCTGCAGCAGGTGGCCCAGGCTGCCGACCGCCTCGGTTTCGGCGGTGTACTGATCCCCACCGGACGCTCCTGCGAGGACTCCTGGCTGGTGGCCGCTTCGCTGATCCCGGTGACCCAGCGCCTGAAATTCCTCGTTGCCCTGCGCCCCGGGATCATCTCCCCGACCGTGGCGGCACGCCAGGCCGCGACCCTCGACCGGCTGTCCGGCGGGCGCGCGCTGTTCAACCTGGTGACCGGCGGCGACCCGGACGAACTGGCCGGCGACGGCCTGTTCCTCAGCCATGAAGAGCGCTACCAGGCCTCGGTGGAATTCACCCGCATCTGGCGCCGCGTGCTGGAAGGCGAAACCGTCGACTACGATGGCCGGCACATCAGCGTCAAAGGCGCCAAGCTGCTCTACCCGCCGATCCAGCAACCGCGTCCGCCGCTGTACTTCGGCGGTTCTTCGGAAGCCGCCCAGGACCTCGCCGCCGAACAGGTGGACATGGTCCTGACCTGGGGTGAACCGCCCGCCGCCGTCGCCGAGAAGATCGAGCAAGTGCGGGCCAAGGCCGCCAAGCTCGGGCGCAGCGTGCGCTTCGGCATTCGCCTGCATGTGATCGTGCGTGAAACCAATGCCGAAGCCTGGCAGGCAGCGGACAAACTGATCTCCCACCTCGACGACGAGACCATCGCCCGCGCGCAGAAATCCCTGGCGCGCTTCGACTCCGTCGGCCAGCAGCGCATGGCCGCCCTGCACGGCGGCAGCCGCGACAACCTGGAAGTCAGCCCCAATCTCTGGGCCGGCGTCGGCCTGGTCCGTGGCGGTGCCGGCACGGCGCTGGTGGGCGACGGCCCGACCGTGGCCGCACGGGTCAAGGAATACGCCGGCCTGGGTATCGATACCTTTATCTTCTCCGGTTACCCACACCTGGAAGAGTCGTACCGGGTCGCCGAACTGCTGTTCCCACATCTGGACATCGAGCGTCCGGAACTGCCGAAAAGCGCCGGTTACGTCAGCCCCTTCGGTGAGATGGTCGCCAACGACATCCTGCCCAAAGCCGTGTCCCAGAGCTGAGGCCGCGCCATGACGAGCTTGAGCAGACTTATCCACCGGCTCGCGCCCTGGGCCCTGCCGGTGCTGTTGCTGGCGGTGTGGCAACTGTCGGTGTCGGCCGGTTGGCTGTCGACCCGGATCCTGCCCGCGCCGAGTGCCGTGGTCGAAGCCGGTATCGCCCTGGTGAAGAGCGGCGATCTCTGGAAACACCTGGCTATCAGCGGCTGGCGCGCCGGGATCGGTTTCGCTATTGGCGGCGGCATCGGCCTGGCCCTGGGCTTTATCACCGGCCTGTCGAAATGGGGCGAGCGCCTGCTCGACAGCTCGGTGCAGATGATCCGCAACGTGCCGCACCTGGCGCTGATCCCGTTGGTGATCCTGTGGTTCGGCATCGATGAGTCGGCGAAGATTTTCCTGGTGGCCCTGGGCACCCTGTTCCCGATCTACCTCAACACCTACCACGGCATCCGCAACGTCGACCCGGCGCTGGTGGAAATGGCCCGCAGCTACGGCCTGTCCGGTTTCAGCCTGTTTCGCCAGGTGATCCTGCCGGGCGCCCTGCCCTCGATTCTGGTCGGCGTGCGCTTTGCCCTGGGCTTCATGTGGTTGACGCTGATCGTCGCGGAAACCATTTCGGCCAGTTCCGGCATCGGCTACCTGGCGATGAATGCCCGGGAATTCCTGCAAACCGACGTGGTGGTGTTGGCCATCGTTCTCTACGCCGTCCTCGGCAAACTGGCGGACCTCGCGGCCCGCGGCCTGGAACGGGTCTGGCTGCGCTGGCACCCGGCCTATCAAGTGAGCAAGGGCGGTGCGCAATGACGGCTCAACAACCTCCACGCCTGCTGCGGGGTATTCCGCTGGCGGTGCGCAAGCTGCAAAAGACCTTCGGCCAACGCCAGGTGCTGCGGGAGATCGACCTGCATATCCCGGCCGGACAGTTTGTCGCCGTGGTCGGCCGCAGCGGTTGCGGCAAAAGCACCCTGCTGCGCCTGCTGGCCGGTCTCGACCAACCCAGCGGCGGTGAATTGCTGGCTGGCTCGGCGGCCCTGAGCGACGCCCGCGAAGACACCCGGCTGATGTTCCAGGAAGCGCGTTTGCTGCCCTGGAAAAAGGTGATCGACAACGTCGGCCTCGGCCTCAAGGACAACTGGCGGCCCCAAGCGCTGGAAGTGCTGGAAGCGGTCGGCCTGGCGGACCGTGCCGATGAATGGCCGGCGGCCCTGTCCGGTGGCCAGAAGCAGCGCGTGGCCCTGGCCCGTGCGCTGATCCACAAACCGCGCCTGTTGCTGCTGGACGAGCCGCTGGGGGCCCTGGATGCCCTGACCCGGATCGAGATGCAGCAACTGATCGAACGTCTCTGGCAGCAGCATGGTTTTACCGTATTGCTGGTGACCCACGACGTCAGCGAAGCCGTGGCCATCGCCGATCGGGTGATCCTGATCGAGGACGGCGAGGTCGGCCTGGACCTGCACGTCGAACTGCCGCGTCCGCGGGCGCGTGGTTCGCATCGCCTGGCGGCGCTGGAGAGCGAAGTGTTGAACCGGGTGTTGTCGCTGCCTGGCGTACCGCCCGAGCCGGAACCCGTATCCCCCTTGCCCACGCAGTTGCGTTGGGCGCTGTAACCCATGCCTTGCCTACTCAATCCACGACAGGAATCAATGCCATGACCATCAAAGCCATCAACGTTCGCAACCAGTTCAAGGGCACCATCAAGGAAATCGTCAGCGGCGACGTGCTCTCGGAAATCGATGTGCAGACCGCTTCGGGGATCGTCACCTCGGTGATCACCACCCGTTCGGTGAAAGAACTGGAACTGCAGATCGGCAGTGAAGTGATCGCCTTTGTGAAATCCACCGAGGTGTCCATCGCCAAGCTGTAAGTGATGGAAACCTATGGCCCCGAAGGGTTAGGCCCTTCGGGGTTTTCTTTTTTGGGGAGAGGGACAGATGAAATCGATGTCAACGCACCGCAACCGCGGAATACACACTTGTGGCGAGCGGGCTTGCCCGCGCTGGGGTGCGAAGCAGCCCTGAAATCAGTGATCACGGAGTGTCAGGCAGAGCGAGGTATCCGGTTTTACGACTGCTTCGCAGCCGAGCGCGGGCAAGCCCGCTCGCCACAAGGGAGTGTTCCAAGCCTGAACCGAGGACTATTCCCTTTCCCTTGCGTGAACTTTCCTAGAAAATCCTTTCGGCTTGCGCCTGCCATTCTCGGGACCTAGGCTTGGACCTGTCACTGCAAAAACACAGTGATCGGGTTTGGTCACCCGTCGAATGTCAGGCGCACCAGCGCCACCACTGTCTCAGGCGCTTTTTTGTGTCTGTCGCTTTATGGTGGGCTGTGCGCGGGGCGCCTTCGGGTGCGCCGGGTGCCTGACATCCCGGTTGACCAACCTGCGTACGGCCTGCCACCTCTCGTTTGGTCACGAAGGTGATGGGTTCTCAACCATGTCAGGAGAATCACCATGTTCAAAGTCACGCCCAACCCGCCAGCCCAATCGCTTGAGAAGAACGATCCCGCTTTCCAGGCTGCCGCCGAACGCGCCTTCGCTCACTATGAATTGCCACATCATCCTGTGCGCAAATCGCCCCTCCCGAACCCCGAAGACACCCTGAACAATCTCGACTCGATCCTGCGTTCGGCCGCCGCAACGGCGTATGAGTCCGCCGATCATCTGAGCGGCACACCTCGCCAACTGGCGATGGCCTCGGTGCATCTGATCGAGCTGGCGCAGAGCCAGGTGGATGACTTGCTCGCACAACGGCACTGACGCGTTGGATATGTTCCTTGTGGGATCTTGAAAGTGCCGCGATCCCTGTAGGAGCCAACTTGCCGGCGATAGCGGTGGTGAATGTGACATTGCTATCGCGGGCAAGCTCCGCTCCCACAAGTTCGGGGGCATCCACAAAATTTGCGAACAACTCGGACATTGTGGGAGCGGAGCTTGTCGGACGCCGCACCGCCGCGAAGACGTCAGTACCGGCACCGCAGAATCAGGCCTTGCGCCAAACGCTCGCCAGCCATGGCTGTTGCTCTCGCGGCAGGCCAGCAGGGCGATAGTAGTGCTCCAATTCGACAAATCCCGCCGCTGTCAGCAGCTCCCGCCAGGCTTCCAGGTCGTGGTACGAGCCATAACGCTCGCCGTTCCAACCTTCCTGGTTTTCCCCACGCGGGTTGGAACTGAACAACACGCCATCGGGCTTCAAGGCACCGTGCAATTGCCCCAGCACCCGTGGCAACTCCTGGCGCGGGATATGGAACAACACGGCATTGGCGAAGATCCCGTCGAAGCGTTCAGATGGCAAATCGAGTTCAAGGAAGTTCTGTTGCAGCACCTCGCAACCACTGTCCTCGCGGGCCATCTGCGCAAAGCGCTCGGAGCCGTCGAGGCCGACCGAAATATGACCCATGCGGGTGAAAGTCTGCAAATCCCTTCCCGGACCGCAACCAAAATCCAGCACGGTAAACGGCGCCGCCCCCTGGATATGCCGCAACAACGCGTCGATGTTCTGGCTCACATCGTGGTCGCGGGTGCCTTCACGAAAGCTTTCGGCACTGCGGTTGTAATGACCAAGGGTGGTGGAAGCAATCTGTTCGAGGTCGTTGGGGCCGAGGGTTTTCATTGAAGTCTGCACGGGCTGGGAGGCGGATGTTCCGAATATACCATCCAGGCTATTTCTGCGGTGCCTGTCAGGCCGTCTTCGCGGGCAAGCTCCGCTCCCACAGGGCTCGCGATCGGACACAAGAATCAGATACGGCGACAAAACTGTGGGAGCGGAGCTTGCCCGCGAAGAGGCCCGACCAGACAACCAATATCTCAACGCTTGTTCAGCACCCGCGCCAACCGATCCCCACCCAACTGAATCACCGCCACCAGGATCACCAGCAACACGATCACCGTCAGCATCACCTGGCTGTCGAAACGCTGATAACCGTAGCGATAGGCGATATCCCCCAATCCGCCCGCGCCAATCGCACCGGCCATGGCCGAGGAATTGATCATGGTCACCAACGTGATGGTGAAACCGCCGACAATCCCCGGCAACGCCTCGGGCAACAGCACATGCCAGACGATATGCCAGCGTCGGCAACCCATCGCCTGGGCCGCTTCGATCAGACCATGATCGACCTCGCGCAGGCTCACCTCGGCGATCCGCGCAAAGAACGGCGTGGCCGCGATGGTCAGCGGTACCACGGCGGCCCACACCCCATAGGTGGTGCCGACAATCAACCGGGTAAAGGGAATCAACGCCACCATCAGGATCAGGAACGGGATCGAGCGGAACAGGTTGACGAACGCCCCCAGCACCCGGTTCACCACCGGTGCTTCGTAGATCCCGCCCTTGTCACTAGTGACCAGGATCACCGCCAGCGGAATGCCCGACAGCAATGCAATCAGCGACGACACGCCGACCATCAGGAAGGTGTCGATCACCCCCTGCCACAAACGATCAAGCCACATAACCCAACACCTCCACCTGTTGTGCCCAACGCCCGGCCCGCTGGCGCAGTTCCTCGGCCCCCAGCGTCGAACCGTTCACCGACAGCAGCAACTGCCCCAGTGCATGCCCCTGGATCCGCTCGACACCGCCCTGCAACAAGCGCACGCGCCCACCGAGGGCACTGAATAGCGCCGCCAGATCCGGTTCGTCGGCGGCGCTGCCGGTCAATTGCAGGCGCAATACCACCGCCGACTCCGGCGACTCGGGCCGTATCCGCAAGCGCTCTTGCAGCTCCGCCGGCAAGGCATGTTGCAGTGGCGCCAACAAGGTCCGGCTGACCTCATGTTGCGGATCGCCAAACACCTGCCAGACCGGCCCCTGCTCGACCACCCGGCCGTGCTCCAGCACCACCACCCGATCGCAGATCTCGCGGATCACCGCCATCTCGTGAGTGATCAGGACGATGGTCAGGCCCAGGCGTTGATTGATCTCGCGCAGCAAGCCGAGGATCGATTGGGTGGTTTCCGGATCCAGCGCCGAGGTGGCCTCGTCACACAGCAGGATCGCCGGGTCATGGACCAACGCCCGGGCAATCCCGACCCGCTGTTTCTGCCCGCCGGACAGCTGCGCCGGATAGGCCTTGTACTTGTCCCGCAGGCCAACCAGCTCCAGTAGCTCACGGACCTTCTGCTCACGTTGCAGCTTCGGCACCCCGGCCACCTTCAACGGCAGCTCGACGTTCTGCCAGACCGTCTTCGCCGACATCAGGTTGAAGTGCTGGAAAATCATGCCGATGCGCCGACGCAATTCCACCAGGCGGTTTTCATCAAACTCACCGATATCGACCTGGTCGATCAGCACCCGCCCCGAACTGGGTTGTTCCAGGCGATTGATGGTGCGGATCAGCGACGACTTGCCGGCACCGCTGCGACCGATAATGCCGAATACCTCACCACGCTGGATGGCCAGGTCGATGCCTTGCAAGGCATGCACCGGGCCCTCGCGGCCATCGTAGGTCTTGCCCACGCCGATAAAACGCACATGGGCACGATTGAGTTCGGGATGCAGTTCGGTCTGCTCGGCACTGCGCGGCGTTTCCTCACGCGGGCGCTGGAGGTTGACGACACTCATGTCAGCCTTCCCAGCCGGCCTGGTACAGCTTGCCATGGGCCTTATCCAGGGCGGCGCGCACCGCCGGCGAGTGCTGGTAGATATCGACGAACTTGATCAGCCGCGGATCGGTTTTCTCTTTCGGCTGGATCACGAACTGGATCACGTATTCCTTGTGATCAAGGCCATCGAACAGCAGCGCGGAGCCGGCATCGAAGGTTTTCGCCAGGCGGATATAGGCCGGGTAGCCCTGGACCAGGTCGGCGTCATCGTAGGCGCGCACCAGTTGCACGGCTTCGACCTGGAGGATCTTGATCTTTTTCGGGTTGCTGACGATGTCGTCTTCGGTGGCCTTGTAGCCGACGCCGGGTTTCAGGCTGATCAACCCGGCCTTGGCCAGCAGTTGCAGGCCGCGACCGCTGTTGATCGGATCGTTGGCGATGGCCACGCTGGCGCCTTGCGGCAGCTCGTCGAAGCTTTTGTATTTCTTCGAGTAGAGGCCGACGTTGTTGATGATGCCGGGGGCGAAAGGCACCAGGTCGAAACCGGCGGCGGCCTTGGCGTTTTCCAGGAAGGGGATGTGCTGGAAGTAGTTCACGTCGATATCGCCGGCGGCCAGGCTGACGTTGGGTGCGATCCAGTCGGTGAACTCCACCAGCTCGACTTTCAGGCCCTGTTTGCCGGCTTCTTCGACGGCAGCCTCCAGCGGAATGGCGAAGGCGGCGGTGGTGCCGACCTTGAGCGGGGCGTCGGCGGCATGGGCCACGGCGCTGAAGAGGCCGAGGGCCAGGACCAGTGCTTTGACTGGTTGGGTGAGGCGTGTTGTTTTCATGATGGGTTTCCAGTCATAGGTTTTGGGGTGTCCGGGCGGGCCTCTTCGCGGCGGTGCGGCGAAGACGGCGGAACAGGCACAGCAGCATCAAAGGGTGACTCAGGTTCTCAGGACCGGCGATAACCCGCCCCGGCATGTTGCTGTGGCAAGTGCGCCTCACCGTGGAACAGCTTTTCGCGCAAGGTCCCACTGTCATAAGCCGTCTTGTACGACCCGCGTCGCTGCAACTGCGGAATCACCAGCTCGATAAAATCCACATAGCTTTCCGGGGTGACGATGCGCGTCAGGTTGAAGCCGTCCAGCCCGGTTTCGGCGACCCAAGACTCCAGCTCATCAGCCACCTGCTCGGCCGAGCCGACCACCGTGAAATAGCGCCCGCCCAAAGCATGCTGCTCAAGCAATTTGCGCCGTGTCCAATCGTTGTTCTGCAAGTTTTTGGTCGCCGACTGGATCGCATTGCTCTTTACGTACTGGATCGGCTCATCCAGTTCGTACTCGGCAAAATCGATTGCGGTGGACGCGGAAAAATGCGCCACTCCAGCCTCCGCGCTGGCATAGCCGAGGTACTCGGCGTGCTTGGCCCAGGCCGCCTCTTCGGTCTCGCCGACAATCACGTTCAAGCCCATAAAGACCTTGATACCGTCAGGATCACGTCCTGCCGCCAGCGCACTGGCTCGCACCTTGTCCACCTGGAGCTTGGTCGCGGCCTTGTTCTGCCCGCTGATAAACACGCACTCGGCATGCCGCCCGGCGAACGCCAGGCCACGCTCGGAACTGCCGGCCTGGAACAGCACCGGCGTGCGTTGCGGCGACGGCTCGCAGAGGTGATAACCCTCCACCTGATAGAACTCGCCGACGTGATTCACCTTGTGCACTTTCTCCGGCTGGGCGTAGATCCGCCGGGCCGGATCGTTGAGCACCGCGTCGTTTTCCCAGCTGCCTTCCCAGAGCTTGTAGAGCACCTCCAGGTACTCGTCGGCCTGGTCGTAGCGGCGGTCATGCTCGACCTGCTCCTTGAGGCCCATGGCCCGGGCGGCGCTGTCGAGATAACCGGTGACGATGTTCCAGCCGACCCGCCCACGGCTCAGGTGGTCGAGCGTCGACATCCGCCGGGCAAACAGGTACGGCGCCTCGTAGGTGAGGTTGGCGGTCAGGCCGAAACCGAGGTTTTTCGTCACCGCCGCCATCGCCGAAACCAGCAGCAACGGGTCGTTGACCGGCAACTGGATCGACTCTCGCAGCGGCACCTCCACCGAGCCTTGGTAGACGTCGTAGACCCCGACGATATCGGCGATAAACAGACCGTCGAACAAACCGCGCTCAAGCAACCGCGCCAGCTCGGTCCAGTACTCCAGCGTCTTGTACTGGGTCGAGTTATCCCGCGGATGGGTCCACAAGCCGTGGTTGATATGCCCGATGCAGTTCATGTTGAAGGCATTGAGCAGGATCTTTTTCTTCGCCATCAGATGGTCCCCCGCAGCGGCGGGTTTTCCGCGTTGAGGTAGTAGTTGCCCACCGCGTGGTACTTCCAGCGCACCGGGTCGTGCAGGGTGTGCACCCGCGCATTGCGCCAGTGACGGTCGAGCCCGTGCTCGGCCAGGGTCGCCTGGCTGCCGGCCAGTTCGAACAGGCTGCTGCCGGCGGCCAGGGAGATTTCGCTGCTGATGGCCCGCACTTCGGCGACGGCAATCGAGGCCGCCGCCACGCTCTCGGTATTGGTCTCGGCCTGGGCCCGGTCGAGGTATTCGCCGGCCCGCTCCAGCAAGGCCTCGGCGGCGTGCAGGCGAATGCTCAGGTGGCCGATGCTCTTGAGGGTCAACGGGTCTTCAGTCGCCTTGTCGCTGCCGGCATCGATCCAGGGACGCGTGCGGGTGCGGACAAAGTGCAGGGTGTCCTCATAGGCGGCGCGGGCAATTCCGGTGTCAATGGCCGCATGAAGGATCTGCGCCAGCGGACCGACCGGGGTCGGACGCTCGAAGGCAGTCTGAAAGGGGATCACGTCTTCGGCGGCGACATACACGTCCTCGAACACCACCGAACCGCTGCCGGTGGTGCGCTGGCCAAAACCGCTCCAGTCGTCGATGACGTTCAGGCCGGCGCTGTCACGCGGCACGAAGGCCAACTGCTGGACACCCTGTTCATCCACCACCGAGGTCGGAATGCGCTGGGCATACAAGGCCCCCGTGGCGTAGAACTTGCGGCCGTTGATGCGATAACCGTCGCCGTCCCGGCGCAGGCTGGTGACACGGTCGTGGGCGGTCTTGGTGCCCAGTTCGGCCAGGGCATTGCCAAAGCGCCGACCGGCGAGCACCTCCGCGTACAGGCGTTGTTTCTGCGCCTCGCTGCCGTTGACCCGCAGCACTTCCAGGGCATAGAAATGGTTCTGTGGAATCTGTCCCAGGGACGCATCGGCCTCGGCGATCAGTTGCGTGACCTTGGCCAGGGTCACGTTGGACACACCGGCACCGCCGTAGGTTTTCGGCACGCTGATGCCCCAGAGGCCGGAGCGGGAAAACACCTCCAGTTCCGCCAGTGGCAGACGCCGTTCGCGGTCGCGCAGGATGCTGTCGCGCTTGAAGTCTTCGGCCAGGTCGCTGGCCACGATCAGGGCTTGCTCGTCGCTGCTGATGATGGCGACGTGGTGAGAAATAGTCATGTGTTTCTCCAGAGGTCTGGTCGTCAAATCCAGGAATGCCGGGCCGGCAAACTGCCGTTCAGGTGATAGGCGCCCACGGCGTGATATTTCCAGCGCACCGGGTCGTGCAGGGTGTGTACCCGGGCGTTGCGCCAGTGCCGGTCGAGGTTGAATTCGGCCAGGGTGGCGCGGCTTCCGGCCAACTCGAACAGCTTCTCGCTGGCGAGCAGGGCGATTTCGGTGGTGAGGACCTTGGCCTCGGCCACGGCAATCGAGGCCCGCGCAGCAGAGGCCGCATCCACCGGCCTGGCGCTGACCTGGTCAAGCACTTGCCCGGCCTTGCGCAACAGCGCCTCGGCGGCGTGCAGTTCGATTTTCAATTTGCCGATATCGGCAATCACGTAGAGATCGTCACTGGCGCGCTCGACCTTGGCATCGACCCAGGGCCGCGAACGTTCGCGGACAAAGGCGATGCTGTCGTCGATGGCCCCACGGGCGATACCCGCGTCGATGGCGGCCTGGATCAGTTGCGAGAACGCGCCCTGGATATTCGGTACCTCGCCCTGGCGCCAGTTGTCCACTACGTCTTCCGCTTCCACCCGCACCTGGTTCAGCAATACAGTGCCGCTGGCGGTGGTGCGCTGACCAAAGCCCGACCAGTCGTCGACGATGCGCAAGCCCGGCGTACCACGCCGGACAAAGGCCATGACCTGGCGCCCTTCGTCGTTGATCGCCTTGACCGCCACCCAGTGGGCAAACAGGGCGCCGGTGGAATAGAACTTCTGGCCGCTGATGACAAACCCGTCACCGTCGGCAGTGATCCGGGTCTTGAGTTCCAGGGTGTTTTTCGTAGCGCGCTCAGGCCCAGCATTGCCGATGCGCCAGCCCTCCAGCACGCTCTGGAACAGCTGCTTTTTCTGGCGTTCGGTAGCGGTGCCCAGCAGCAACTGAAGAATGCCGAACTGGTTCTGCGGAATCTGTCCGAGAGCCGGGTCGGCGGCAGAAATGATCGCGAAGACTTCGGCCACGGTGACAAATGAGACCTGCGGACCGCCGTACTCACGGGGAATCGTGATGCTGCCCAGGCCGCTGCGGGTGAACTGCTCGATCTCGGCCCAGGGCAACCTGCGCTGACGGTCGCGGCCCGCAGCCTGCAAACGGGCCGCCTCGGCCAGCTCACGGGCGGCCTGCAGGGCTTCGGCATCATTGCGCAGCACCCGCGCCGGCAGCAGCAACGGGGCAATATCCAGGTCGCTCCGGACCTGTGCTTCATGCAAGTTAGACATCAACGCCACTCCGTGGCGTGCGCAATGCCCTGGCGATCCGCACAAGGGTGATTGTGTTCCTGACCATACCGTCCTCATCTCTGTTTGGAAGCATCGCGAAGGCGCGATGCCAGCGAAATCAAACAAGTCCGGTGGTCCGGTTTATATACCCTAAACGCGTATAAAAATTAAATAAACTACCCTTTAGGAATATGCATAGAAGGTCAGGCTCTCAGCCCCGGCAGGGTTGGGCGAGCTTGGCAAAAACCGGGCGCGGTGCCCTGATGTAATGCCGGGCGCTCCCCACCCTGAGCCGCCGCGCCGGCGCCCAACGGGAGTTGTTGCCGACCCGGTCGATCACGCAGTAGGTCAGGTCCAGGCCACTGTCTTCACCGGCTTCCTGGATGACCGCCGGGGGTACGAAGACCCTGACCGGCTTGCCGATGTCCTCTCCCGCGAGCTTGGGCAGGTCGAGGCGCACATCGCCCCAGAGCAGGGTGATTTCGTCCTCGGCGGCCATGTTCAGATAGGGCGCCAGGGTCAGCGGCACGCCCCGGCGCATCTGGCTGGGGTTGACCCCATAGCGCTGGATCGGCGCGGGAATGATCAAGGGCGCCAACCCCTGGTTTTCCTCACCGAAGGGCTGACCGCCCGGGCATGCGAGCTTGACCGGCACCTGCAACCGACGCGAACAGGCGCCGGCGCTGCCCACCCGCAGGACCCGATAGTGAACCCGCGCCATCCCATCCAGCACAAAGCTCTCCGGCACCCGCAAACTCAGCGACTGGCCCACCTCGTTCGCCGACACCTGCCGGGCGGTCACATAACAACCGTCCCAGAACAACTCGATCAGGTCGCCCTCATCCATGCCGACATAGGGTCGGATGACAATCGACAACTGCGCGGCGGCCAACAGGCCGATACCACGCGCATGGGCCTGGGGGACGACAGGCGGAGCCAGGCGCGGGGTTTCCTGAAAATGAGTCATGAAAAAATCCTTTTTTGTAGGGTGACGAAAAGTCCAACGTGCAGGCGCAGGCCTGGGCCGCATGAACAACCGTTGTCCTTGAACCTCAATAGGCGTCCTTACCGTCGAACATTCTGGAAGGCGCACGCGCAGTCCGGCGAACAGTTGGCCGAAAGGTGCATACAGTCCTGATAACGTCGTGCAGGTTGTGAAGTGCAGCTAAGAGTTTTGCCGGGAAGGTGTCAAGCCATTAAGCGGTCATGGCGGGGATCGTCCGGGAATTCGGACGCTTCCTACTTTCGCAGTCGTTAACGTGAAAGAAGAAGCAGAGGAAAGGCGATACCCGGCCATTAATACCGGGACTGAATAAAACAACTATTTGAAAGCCTCGTACTCATTCCCTGAGTACGCCTTATTTATCAAAGAAGTGTCCTACGTATTACCGAGAAACTTACTGAGAAACTGCCGGGTGCGCTCTTCCTTGGGATTGGCAAACAACGCCTTGGCTTCGCCTTGCTCGACGATCACACCCTTGTCGAAAAAGATCACCCGATTGGCCACATCCCGGGCAAAACCCATTTCGTGAGTGACAATGACCATGGTGCGTTTTTCTTCGGCCAGGCCACGAATGGTTGCCAGTACTTCACCCACCAGCTCAGGATCGAGGGCCGAAGTCGGCTCGTCGAAGAGGATCACCTCTGGCTCCATCGCCAGTGCCCGGGCAATCGCCACCCGTTGTTGCTGACCACCGGACAGCCGCCGCGGGTAGGCGTCTTCCTTGCCTGCCAGGCCGACCTTGGCCAGCAGCTTGCGGCCCAGGACCAGGGCCTGGTCACGCGGGGTCTTCTTGACCACCAGCGGGCCTTCGATAACGTTCTCCAACGCCGTGCGGTGGGGAAACAGGTTGAAGTTCTGGAACACGAAGCCAACCTGCTGGCGCAACTTGCGCACCAGGCCCAGTTGCTGGTTCAGCGGACGGCTGCCATCGATTTCGATGTCGCCGACCTTGATCCGGCCGCTGCTGGGTTCCTCGAGGAAATTCAGGCAGCGCAGGAAGGTGGTCTTGCCGGAGCCGCTCGGACCGATGATAGCGATCACCTCGCCAGCCTCGACCGTCAGGTCGATGCCGTTGAGCACGGTCTGCCCGTTGAATTGCTTGGTCAGTTTTTCAACCACAATCATGCTGTCAAGACTCCTGGTCATGCCGATTGACCCGCTCTTCCAGACGGTTCTGCAAGTGCGCGAGCAGGCTGGCAAGGACCCAGTAGATCAGGGCGGCGGCAAGATACATGGTGAAAATTTCAAAGGTCCGGGCAGTAATCAGCTGGGCCTGGCGGAACAGTTCCGGGACCTGGATGGTCGCAGCCAACGCCGTGTCCTTGACCAGGGAAATGAAACTGTTGCCCAACGGCGGAAGGGCCGTGCGCGCGGCTTGCGGCAGGATCGCCCGGCGCAGGGTCTGCGCCCGTGACATGCCGATGCTCGCCGCCGCTTCCCACTGGCCACGCTCGATGGAACTGATCGCGGCCCGGAGGATTTCACAGGCGTAGGCCGCCATGTTCAGCGAGAAGCCGATCAACGCGGCGGGCAGCGGATCCAGCTCGATGCCCATCTGCGGCAGTCCGTAATAGATCACGAACAGTTGGACCAGCAGGGGCGTGCCGCGAAAGAACGACACATAGACCCTGGCGATCCAGCTCACCGTCTTGAAGCGCGACAGGCGCATCAAGGCCAGGCCGAAGCCCAGCAGCAAACCGAAGAACATTCCACCCAGGCTGAGGATGACCGTGTAGTACGCGCCCTGGAGCAGAAAGGGCGCGGAGTCGAACGCAAGCTGAAAAGCTGCTTCCATTATTGAGTGACGTCAGCGTTGAAGTACTTTTCCGACAGCTTCTTCAAGGTGCCGTCGGCGCGCAGTTCGTCGATGGCCTTGTTCACCGCAGCCAGCAACTCGGGTTCGCCTTTGCGCAGGGCGATACCAGCTTCCTGGCGGGAGAAGGGTTCGCCGGAGACGGCCAGGGTATCGTTGGTCTTCTTGATCAGTTCGAAGGCCGCCAGGCGGTCCACCAGAATCGCGTCGATACGACCTACGCGCAGGTCCTGGTATTTGGTCGGATCATCGTCATAGGTCTTGATGATGGCTTTCGGCACATTGTCCTTGAGCCATTGTTCATAGTTGGTGCCCAGGCCGACACCGACCTTGTGACCCGCCAGATCCTGGGCGGTCTTGAACTTGTCGGCGTCCTTCTTCTGCACCAGGGCCTGGATACCAGAAACGGTATAGGGCTCGGAGAAGTCATACTTCTTCTTGCGCTCTTCGGAGATGGTCACCTGGTTGATCACCGCGTCCAGGCGCTTGGACTCCAGGGCGGCGAGAATCCCGTCCCACTTGGTCGGTTGCAGCTTGACCTTCACCCCCAGCTTTTTCGCCAGGGCGTCGGAGAACTCGACCTCGAAGCCGGCCAGCTTGCCGTCGGCACCGATGAAGCTGAACGGCGGGTAGGTGCCTTCCAGGCCGACGTTGATGACGCCGGCCTTCTTGATGTTGTCCAGCTGCTCACCGGCAAAGGCCTGGCCAAGCAGTCCGGCACCGAGGACCAGCCCCAGGCTGCCGACCAGCAGACGCTTGCGAAATGCGGAAATATTCATGACGAGCCCCGTGTGTTTTCTTATGGGAAGGAACGCGAAACTGACGCTCTGGAGAGCAGCGTCAATCCTGCCTTAAAGCGGCGCCGGCGTCTCGCGCCAAATCGCCTGCGCCGCGACTATAGCGAGCGCTTAATATTCTATAAAATAATAAAAAACTATTTGTATATTCTATTCTATTACCTACTGCCCCCCAATTGATGTCGGACTGCCCGCCTCTTGTGGGAGCCGGGCTTGCCCGCGATGAGGCCCGACCAGGCGATGCAAGGCTCACGCTCAGGATCGGGTTACAGCATAGCGTTGTAGGCGAACAATGCCGGCGCCCCGCCGGTGTGCAGGAAGATGAGCGGACCGTCCTCGAAACGCTGGCGACCGATGCCGTCGAGCAGCCCGGCCATGGCCTTGCCGGTGTAGACCGGGTCGAGCAGGATGCCTTCCTGGCTGGCCAGCAGCTTGACCGCCGCCAGGGTCCCGGCGTTCGGCTCGCCATAACGGGGCGCGAAATATTCGTCCCAGAGCTCGACCTTGAAGCTGGCGGGCAGCGGCACACCCAGCAACTCGGCCGTGCGCTCGGCCAGGCCCTGCACCTTCGGCCGCTGCGCCTCGTCGCTACGCGATACCGTCACGCCGACCACCGGCAAGCCCGGCAGCGCTTCGCTCAGGGCCAGGCCCAGGCCGCTGTGGGTGCCGGCACTGCCGGAAGCCAGCACCACCGCGGCAAATGCCAGCCCACTGTCTTCGATCTGCGCCGCCAGCTCGAAGCCGGCCCGCACATAACCCAACGCACCCAGGGCATTGGAACCGCCGATCGGCACCAGATAGGGCTTCTTGCCGTTGCCGCGCAGGCGCTCGGCCAGGGCCTGCAGCTGCTCGTCGGCATTGTCCAGGTTGTCCACCAACTCGACCCGGGCGTCGAACAGGTCGAGCAAAAGGCGGTTACCGTTGCCCAGGTAGTTGGCGTCCGCGGTGCCGATGGGGTTTTCCAGCAAGGCCACGCAACCCAGTCCGAGACGGGCCGCCAGGGCTGCGGTCTGGCGCACATGGTTGGACTGGATGGCACCGGCGGTGATCAGCGTATCGGCGCCGACCGCCAGGGCATCGGCGCCCAGGTATTCCAGCTTGCGCAGCTTGTTGCCACCCAGGGCCAGGGGCGTCAGGTCATCACGCTTGATGTAGATATCACGGCCCACCCACGCCGACAGGCGTTCGAGCTTTTCCAGAGGCGTGGCCTGGGCCAGGAGTTCCAGACGGTTAAAACGGGCAAGCTGTTGTTTGATCATGGGGTCCGAGCTGACTGTAGGAGATGCCTGGACTATAGGCAGCGACTTTTCCCCAGGCAACTGTCATTCGCTTATGCCGGAAAGTTCTGAGTAAAGCACCATTCGTTCTTAATTACCGTTTGTGTCGGTGCCGTAAAGTGGAAGTCATTCAGACGACCCGATGGGCCGGTCGTCCCGTCGGAGATTTGATCGTGAGCGAGCGTTCCAGCCATTGGCAACTACAGACCATCGTCGGCCAGTTGCGCAGCGCCCGGGATGAGTGGCGCAGCCGCAATGGCCGGGTCAGCGACGAACAGGGCGGTCGTGAACTGCCATCGCGCCAGGCCATGGCCGAGATTCTCGAATCGCTCTGTGGCGCGATGTTTCCCATGCGCCTGGGACCGGTGGACCTGCGCGAGGAAAGCGAGGACTTCTACGTCGGCCACACTCTCGACGCGGCCCTCAACGCCCTGCTGGTCCAGGCGCGCCTGGAGCTGCGTTACGTGGCACGGCACGGTGGCGAGTCGGACAGCGAGGTCCAGGCCAAGGCGGTGCAACTGATCCAGGACTTCGCCATGGCCCTGCCGGCGTTGCGCCGGTTGCTCGACACCGACGTCCTCGCGGCCTACCACGGCGACCCGGCGGCGCGCAGTGTCGATGAAGTGTTGCTGTGCTACCCGGGGATTCTCGCGGTGATCCATCATCGCCTGGCCCATCACCTGTATCGGGCTGGATTGCCATTGCTGGCGCGGATCAGTTCGGAAATCGCCCACTCGGCCACCGGCATCGATATTCACCCCGGGGCGCAGATCGGCGGCAGTTTCTTTATCGACCATGGTACCGGCGTGGTGATCGGCGAGACCGCGATCATCGGCGAGCGGGTGCGCATCTACCAGGCGGTGACCCTCGGAGCCAAGCGCTTCCCGGCGGACGAGGACGGCCAGTTGCAGAAAGGTCATCCGCGTCACCCGATTGTCGAGGACGACGTGGTGATCTATGCCGGGGCGACTATCCTCGGGCGGATCACCATCGGCCGCGGCGCCACCATCGGCGGCAATGTCTGGCTGACCCGCAGCGTGCCGGCCGGTTGCAACCTGACCCAGGCCAACCTGCAGCAGCATGAGGATGGGACGCAGCGCTGAGGCCAGGAACAACCTTGTCGCCTGTCAGGCCGTCTTCGCGGAGCTTGCCCGCGAAGAGGCCGGAACGATCACCCCATAACCAGCGTCATACCCCTGCCGAAAGCTCACGCAAGAAAAGCACCGCCGAGCCCCGCGATTAGTCCAAAAAGCCCTATCCATGTTTAACTTGACCGTTCGTTCAAGTTAAACCGGTAGTTCGCTGCCCGCTCACAACAGGAGGCTTGCCTTTGCTGAGTCCGAGATGTCCAGCCACGTTCCCCCCCCTTGAGGTGCCTATTTCATGAGCACTTCACCTCCCTCCACCCATAGCCCGATCCGCATGAACCCGCCGCTGTTCTACTTCGCCGCGAGCTTCATCCTGCTGTTCGGCCTGGTGGTCATGGCCCTGCCCGAAGCCGCCGGCCGATGGCTGCTGGCGGCGCAGAACTGGGCGGCCAATACGGTCGGCTGGTACTACATGCTGGCGATGACCCTGTACCTGGTCTTCGTGGTGGTCACCGCCTTGTCCGGCTACGGCAAGATCAAGCTCGGTGCCGACCACGACGAACCCGAGTTCAGTTACCTGTCCTGGGCCGGCATGCTGTTCGCCGCCGGGATCAGCATCACCCTGTTCTTCTTCTGTGTCTCCGAACCGCTGACCCACCTGCTGCAACCGCCCCAGGGCGAAGCCGGGACCCAGGCCGCCGCGCGCCAGGCCATGCAAATCCTGTTTCTGCACTGGGGCCTGCACGGCTGGGGTGTGTTCGCCTTCGTCGGCATGGCCCTGGCCTACTTCGCCTACCGGCATAACCTGCCGCTGGCCCTGCGCTCGGCGCTCTACCCGCTGATCGGCAAGCGCATCAACGGGCCCATCGGCTATGCCGTGGACGGCTTCGGCATCATCGCCACGGTGTTCGGCCTCGGCGCCGACATGGGCTTTGGCGTGCTGCACCTCAACTCGGGACTGGACTACCTGTTCAATGTGCCCCACACCCAGTGGATCCAGATCGGGCTGATCAGCCTGATGATGGGCGCGGCCATCGCCGTCGCGGTGGCCGGTGTCGACAAGGGCGTGCGAGTGATGTCCGATATCAACATGCTGCTGGCCTGCGCGCTGCTGCTGTTCGTGCTGTTCGCCGGGCCCACCCAGCACCTGCTCAATACCCTGATCCAGAACGTCGGTGACTACCTCGGCGCACTGCCGACCAAGAGTTTCGATCTCTACGCCTACGACAAGCCGAGTGACTGGCTGGGCGGCTGGACGGTGTTCTATTGGGCCTGGTGGATTGCCTGGTCGCCGTTTGTCGGCCTGTTTATCGCGCGGATTTCCCGAGGCCGGACCATTCGCGAATTCGTCTTCGGCGTGCTGCTGATTCCGCTGGGCTTCACCCTGGCGTGGATGTCGATCTTCGGCAACAGCGCCATCGACCAGTTGCTCAACCACGGCATGGTCGCCCTCGGCCAGTCGGCCATCGAGGATCCGTCGCGGACCCTGTACCTGTTGCTGGAAACCTATCCCTGGAGCAGGACCGTGATAGCGATCACGGTGTTTATCAGCTTCGTGTTCTTCGTCACCTCGGCTGACTCCGGCACCGTGGTGCTCTCGACACTCTCCGCCCGTGGCGGCAGCGCCGACGAGGACGGGCCGAAATGGCTGCGGGTGTTCTGGGGCGCGATGACCGCGCTGATCACCAGCGCGCTGCTGTTTTCCGGCAGCATCGATGCGCTGAAGTCGGCGGTGGTGCTGACTTCGCTGCCGTTCTCGCTGATCCTGCTACTGATGATGTGGGGGCTGCACAAGGCGTTCTACCTCGAATCGCAAAAGCAGATCGCCCAGTTGCATTCTCTGGCGCCGGTATCCCATTCGCGGCGCAGCGGCTGGCGCCAGCGTCTGAGCCAGGCGGTGCACTTCCCGTCGCGCGATGAGGTGTATCGTTTCCTCGACCAGACGGTGCGCCCGGCCATCGAGGCAGTCAGTGCGGGGTTCGTCGAGAAGGGCCTGAACGTGGTCACGCAACCGGACCCGGCGAATGACAGCGTCAGCCTGGAAATCGGCCATGGCGACCAGCATCCGTTCATCTACCAGGTGCAGATGCGCGGCTACTTCACGCCATCCTTCGCCCGTGGCGGCATGGGCCCCAGGGAGCTGCGCAACCGCCGCTACTACCGCGCCGAAGTGCACCTGCGCGAAGGCAGCCAGGACTATGACCTGATGGGCTACAGCAAGGAGCAGATCAGCAACGACATCCTCGACCAGTACGAACGGCATATGCAGTTCCTCCATCTGGTCCGTTGAAATGCCGGCTCAGGCCTTGTCCAGCACCATGAACAAGGCCATGGCGATGGCCGGCAGGCCGAACACCGCCAACCCGATCATCAACTCCGAAAGCAGGCTCTGGTGGGCGGTGATCACGCCGATGGCGCCGTTGACGATGGTCGCCAGCAGCCACATGCCGAGAAAGCCGGCGCCGAGGATTTGCCGGTTGATGCCCAGGCGCTGGCCGAAGAACAGCGTGCCACCGAGCAGGATCAGGCCGATGGCGAGGATGATGGCGGTGTGCATGGGGGGATCCTCCTGAGTGCTGTGTTGCCTGTTATGCCGTCTTCGCGGCGATGCGCCGTCCCGACAGGCTCCGCCCCCACAATGTCCGAGTCGTATCAATATTTTGCGTACGCCTGGAACTTGTGGGAGCGGAGCTTGCCCGCGAAGGCCATTTTGAACGCCACACATGACTGAACCCTGACGCTCATCCCTCCCTAACACTGTAGATCGAAACCCGCGCCCTTACTGGCCACTGACCTGCAACAGGTCTTCCAACATCTCCGCCCGCGAACCGGGCAATCATTCGGAGGCTGATGCGCTGATCAGACCAGGCCGCCGTTGGCGCGCAGGATCTGGCCGTTGACCCAGGCAGCGGCCGGGCTGACCAGGAAGGACACCACGCCGGCGATATCTTCCGGCTGACCGAGACGCTCCAGCGGCGGCATCTTGGCGAAGGTCTGGATCTGCTCTTCGCTCTTGCCGTGAAGGAACAGTTCAGTCGCCACCGGACCCGGGGCCACCGCGTTGACGGTGATCTGGCGACCGCGCAGTTCCTTGGAGAACACGTGGGTGAAGGACTCCACCGCCGCCTTGCTGGCGATATACACCGCGTAGCCGGGCAGGTTCAGGGCCACGGTGCTGCTGGAGAAGTTGACGATACGGCCACCATCGTTCATCCGCGTCGCGGCTTCGCGCAGGGTGTTGAAAGTGCCACGGGTGTTGATGGCGAAGGTCTGCTCGAACAGTGCGTCACTGTGCTGGGCCAGGGGCATGACCTTGAGGATGCCGGCGTTGTTGATCAGCACATCGACCTTGCCCAGTTGCTGCTCGGTCTCGTCGAACATCCGCGCGACATCGGCGGAGCTGGCGACATCGGACCGGATCGCTATGGCCTGGTGACCGGCCTGACGCAGTTCCACCGCCAGCGCCGAGGCTTCGGTAGCACTGCTGGCATAGTTGATGGCGACGGCGAAACCTTCCGCCGCCAGCTGGCGGGCGATAACAGCGCCGATGCCGCGCGAGGCGCCAGTGACGATGGCCACTTTCCGAGTCTGGGTAGTCATGTCGAATCTCCTGAGGTGTTCGTTGGGTGTGGAGCCAATTTCACATGTTTACCCGGGCTGATAAATGCCCGATAGTTGGCTTGACTGTTCAATAATCACCAACAATCAATCGCAACGGAGCGCCCATGGACCAGGTCAAGGCCATGAAGGTTTTTGTCCGCATCTACGAGCGCAGCAGCTTCACCCTGGCCGCCGAAGACCTGAACCTGCCTCGCGCAACCCTGACCCACACGCTGAATCAGTTCGAGGCCTGGCTCGGTACCCGGCTGTTGGAGCGTAGTACCCGCCGCGTCCGCCCCACCCTCGACGGCGAGGCTTATTACCGACGCTGCGTGCAGTTGCTGGCGGAATTGGAGGAAGCCGAGCTGGCTTTTCGTTCGGTGGCGCCCAAGGGCCGCCTGCGGGTGGATTTGCAGGGGACGCTGGCGAGGTACTTCGTGGTCCCGGCGTTGCCGGCATTTCTCGAACGCTATCCGGATATCGACGTCTCGATGAGCGAGGCCAGCCACTTTATCGACCTGATTGCCGAGGGCGTGGACTGCGTGCTGCGTTCGGGCAATCTCGGCGACTCATCGCTGGTCGGCCGGCGCGTCGCCAACCTGCGCCAGGTGACCTGCGCCAGCCCGGCGTACCTGCGCAAATACGGTGAGCCACAAAGCCTCGCGGACCTGAGCCGGCACCAGGGCGTGAACTACGTTTCCAGGACCACCGGCAAGTTGTTCCCGTTCGAGTTCACCGAGGCCGGCGAGCTACGCGAGGTGCCGCTGGCGGGCCGGGTGTCGGTGTTCGGCGCCGAGATCTATGCCGCCTCGGCGGTGTACGGACTGGGGCTGATCCAGGTGCCGCATTACCGGGTGGCGGAACAGATCGGCCAGGGCCTGCTCAAGGAAGTCCTGCCGGGCCATCCGCCGCCGCCAATGCCGGTGTCGGTGCTCTACCCGCAGAACCGGCATATGTCGCCGAGGGTGCGGGTATTCGTGGACTGGATCAGCGATATCTTTGCCCAGGCGGTGTAGATACATGAAAGGTTTCAGCCATGGATAGAACCGCTGTCGGCGGCGGTCTGAGTTCGGCGTATGCTGGACCACTTCGCTGAAACTGCCCAACGAGAGAGGATTCGATGACTTACCAAGCTGCCGAAAACCGCTACGACTGCATTCCCTACCGCCGCGTCGGACGCAGCGGGCTGGTGCTACCGGCGTTGTCCCTGGGCCTGTGGCACAACTTCGGCGACAGCACGCCGATCGACACCCAGCGCGCCTTGCTGCGCACCGCCTTCGACCTGGGCATCAACCACTTCGACCTGGCGAACAACTATGGCCCGCCCTACGGCAGCGCCGAGATCAACTTCGGGCGCCTGCTGCGCGAAGACTTCAAGCAGTACCGCGACGAACTGATCATCTCCAGCAAAGCCGGCTGGGACATGTGGCCCGGCCCTTACGGCCAGGGCGGCGGTTCGCGCAAATACGTGCTCGCCAGCCTCGACCAGAGCCTGCAACGCCTGGGCCTGGACTACGTGGATATCTTCTATTCGCACCGCTTCGACGCGGACACCCCGCTGGAAGAAACCGCCAGTGCGCTGGCCAGCGCCGTGCAGCAGGGCAAGGCGCTGTATATCGGCATCTCGTCGTATTCCGGGGTGAAAACCCGCGAGATCGCGGCCTTGCTGAAAGAGTGGAAGGTCCCGCTGCTGATTCACCAACCGGCCTACAACCTGCTCAATCGCTGGGTGGAAAAGGACCTGCTGGACACCGTCGAAGAACTCGGGACCGGGGTGATCGCCTTTACCCCGTTGGCCCAGGGCCTGTTGACCGACAAATACCTCAATGGCGTGCCGAAGGATGCGCGGGTCAATCGTCCGGGTGGCGGTTCGCTGCAGGCGTCGCACTTGTCCGAGGCGAATATCGCTCATGTGCGTGCACTCAATGAAATCGCCCAGCGTCGCGGGCAGAGCCTCGCGCAATTGGCCTTGGCCTGGACCCTGCGCGACCCACGGGTGACCTCGGCGCTGATCGGTGCGAGCCGGCCGGAGCAGATCATCGAGAACGTCGGCGCGCTGAAGAACCTGAGTTTCACTCAGGAAGAGCTGGCGGAGATTGATTGCTTCGCCCAGGAAGGCGGAATCAATTTGTGGGAGAAACCGTCGACGGCGGAGTGATGCCATAGCTGTAGGTACCGGCTGCCAACGAGGGCGGCCGGACCGGCTCCGCAAGGCCCTCCGCGCCGATCAACGACTCGATTCACCCCGCAGGACCTTATCCATGCTCAAGACCCTGGCGGTCGCCAACTACCGCTCGATCAACAAACTGGTGGTGCCCCTGGGTCGGCTGAACCTGATTACCGGGCCCAATGGCAGCGGCAAATCCAACCTGTATCGCGCCCTGCGCCTGCTGGCGGAAACCGCCCAGGGCGGGGTGGTCAACGCCCTGGCGCGGGAAGGCGGGCTGGATTCGACCTTCTGGGCCGGACCGCCGACCATCAGCCGACGCATGCGCAACGGTGAAGTGGCCATCGAAGGCGGCCCGCGTTCAAAGGCCAAGCGCCTGCGCCTGGGGTTTGCCGGAGAAGACTTCAGCTATGCCATCTCGCTGGGGCTGCCCGAGCCGAGTCTTTCGTGGTTTTCCCTCGATCCGGAGATCAAGCGCGAATGCATCTGGGCCGGCCCCCTGTATCGCCCCGCCAGCCTGCTGGTGGGACGCTCGGGGCCGATGGTCAAGGCCCGCGCGGGGCGTGACTGGGAGGTGCTGGCGCAACATACGCCAAGCTTCGACAGCCTGTTCGATCAGGTCGGCAATCTGCGCGGTTCACCGGAAGTATTGTTACTGCGCGAGAGCATTCGCGGCTGGCGCTTTTATGATCACTTTCGCAGCGACGCCGAGGCGCCGGCGCGCCAGCCCCAACTGGGAACACGCACGCCGGTGCTGCATCACGAGGGTCGCGATCTCGCAGCGGCGTTGCGGACCATTATCGAAATCGGCGATGCCGAAGCCCTGCGCGCGGCCATCAGCGATGCCTTTCCTGGCTCTCGACTGGAGATCGCGCCGCTGCAGGGCGCGCGCTTTGCCATCGAATTTCATCAGGAGGGACTGCTGCGACCGCTGTCCGCCGCCGAGCTGTCGGACGGGACCCTGCGTTATCTGTTGTTGGTGGCGGCGTTGCTGACCCCCCGGCCACCGACCCTGATGGTCCTGAACGAACCGGAAACCAGCCTGCACCCGGACCTGCTGCCGGCCCTGGCGCGCCTGATCGTGCAGGCTTCGGAGCATTCCCAGGTATGGGTGGTGTCCCATGCCAGCCGCCTTATCGCGGCATTGCAGCAGGACCCGGCGTGCAATTGCATCGTGCTGGAAAAGGAGTTGGGACAGACCACCATTGTCGGCCAGGGGATACTCGACGAACCGGCCTGGAACTGGCCGGATTGACAGTGTCAGCCCAGCCCCGGGCAGCGTACCTGAGCACCGGGATTTGCCGGACAGGGAAGCGGCGACTACCTTGATCGGGTTGCAGTACGGATCTTTTTCACCCGAGTGGGCTCCAAGCAGGGATGCCAATGGCCAGATTCAATGGCCCCTCATTACAAGGACAGTACCCATGGCCCAGGCAAATGCGCCGGAAAAGCTCGATCCCCAGGACATTGTGAAACTGCTGGTGGCGCTGCGGCGCGCGGTGAAGGTGCCACAGCAAGGCGTAGCGACACCCAGGACTCAATGTGGCGAGCGGGCTTGCCCGCGTTCGACTGCGCAGCAGTCGAAAAACCGGCATCCCTGGTCTTCCTGAAACACCGAGCTCGCCGGTTTTAGGGCCGCTTCGCGCCCCAGCGCGGGCAAGCCCGCTCGCCACAAGGGGTCATGCCCCTCCGCCAAAATCCGGGCAATAAAAAACGCCGACGCTGGTTGCTCGTCGGCGTTCAAACCTTGAAGGACTTATTCGCCAATCAGAACGCCGGCAGTACCGCGCCTTTGTACTTCTGGGCGATGAAAGCTTTCACTTCCGGGCTGGTCAGGGCCTTGGCCAGTTTCTGGATCGCGGCGCTGTCCTTGTTGTCCGGACGGGCCACCAGGAAGTTCACGTAAGGCGAATCGGCACCTTCGATCAGCAGCGCGTCCTTAGCCGGGTTCAGGCCCGCCTCCAGCGCGTAGTTGGTATTGATCAGGTCCAGGTCGACCTGGTCCAGGACCCGTGGCAGCAGGGCCGATTCCAGTTCCTTGAACTTCAGGTGCTTGTCGTTCTTGACGATGTCTTTGGGCGTCGACAGGGCGTTGGTCGGGTCTTTCAGGGTAATCAGACCGGCTTTCTGCAGGAGCAGCAGGGCACGGCCGCTGTTGCTGCCTTCGTTCGGGATCGCCACGGTGGCACCGTCTTTCAGCTCAGCCAGGCTTTTGACTTTCTTCGAGTAACCGCCGAAAGGTTCGACGTGCACGCCGATCACGGTGACCAGGTTGGTACCCTTGCCTTTGTTGAAACCATCCAGGTACGGCTTGGTCTGGAAGTAGTTGGCGTCCAGGTGTTTCTCGGCAACCTGGGTATTGGGTTGCACGTAGTCGGTGAACATCTTGATTTCCAGGTCCACGCCTTCTTTGGCCAGGGTCGGCTTGATCAGTTCGAGGATCTCGGCATGCGGAACCGGCGTCGCGGCCACGACCAGTTTCTCGCCAGCCTGGGCCAGACCTGCCGCCAGAGCAGCCGCCAATGCGGTAAACAACAGAACCTTTTTCATGCAGTGTCCTTATCGAAAATCACGGTCGTCACCGACGACAGCCTTGAGAGAGGTGCCAGCAAAGTGATATCGCCGGCATGGAGCAGAAGATACCGATATTTTTTATTCCAGAACAATATCTTTTATTCATCTTCATATTCCATTTTGTTCATGTTCTCTGCACACCACATGCCTCTGTAGGAGCCGGCTTGCCGGCGATTCAGACGACTCGGTCGTGTCAGGGACATCGCCTTATCGTTCATCGCCGGCAAGCCGGCTCCTACAGAAGGTCAGGCGCCCGCGTGCTCCAGCAGGCGCCTGATCGCCGCCAGTTCCTCAGCGGAACTGCTAGCGATAAATTGCTCGATCAGGGCCAAGGGAGCCGGCAGGTTCAGATGCTCCGGCAGGATCTCCTCGCCGCTGCTGACCAGCAAGGCGAAGTGAATGATATTTTCCAGCTCGCGGGTATTGCCCGGCCAGCTGTGGCGCTCCAGGGCGCGTTGGGCACTTTCGCTGATCAGCGGCACTGGCAGACTGAGACGCTGGCTGTAGATGCCCAGGAAGTACTCGGCCAGGGGCAGGATGTCGCCGACCCGCTCGCGCAACGCCGGCAACTCCAGCCGGCCTTCGCTGAGGTAGTGATAGAGACGCTCATGGAACTTCCCCACCGCCACCGCCTGGGCCAGGTCGATGCTGGTGGCCGCCACCAGGCGCACATCCACCGGACTTGGTTGCGGCGCACCGACCCGGGTGACTTCATGATTTTCCAGGGCCGCCAGCAGCTTCACCTGGATCGGCAACGGCAGGTCGCCAATCTCGTCCAGGTACAAGGTGCCGCCGTTGGCCGAGCCGAACCAGCCGGCACGGCTGCTGGCCGAACCGCTGTAAGCTCCCGCGGCATAACCGAACAGCTCGGCGTCGGCGTAGGTCGGGCTGATGGCACCGCAGTTCACCGAAACGAACAACCCGCTGCGGTCGCTGGCGCGGTGGATATGCCGGGCAAGCAACTCCTTGCCGGTCCCGGTCTCGCCACGGATCAATACCGGCACCGACTTGGGTGCCAAGTTTTCGAGTTCTTCACGCAGTTGCCGTGAACGCGGGTCGACGAACACCAGCGCCTTGGCGCGGATGCTCAGTGGGCTCTTTTCCGAATCGGGAAAGGTCAGCAGTGGCTGACCGAAGGTTTCATGCAGGCTCATGGCAGACTCCCGCCCCAAACCGCCAACTGGCAGGGGGCGTTCAAGCAAAAGAGAAAATTCAGGCACGCCGCAGGGAATGCTGTTCCATTCGGGTCTGCAGGCGGTACAGGTAGGCAAAGCCCTGTTCCCAGCGCTGATGACCGGACTTCACATTGATATGCCCGGCACCGCTGAGGATGCTCGCTTGCGCGCCCCAGTCGCGGGCCAGTTCCAGGGTCCGCGGGGCGCTGACGGCGGCGTCGTTGTCGGAGGCGACGATCTGGCTCGGGAACGGCAGCAGGTCGCTCGGAATCGGTGCAAAGTTACGCAACGCCGGGGCGCAGGCAGGACGCTCGACATCGGCCGGAGCCACCAGCAGCGCGCCGCGCACCTGGCGCAGCAGGTGCAGCGGCGCCGTTTGTGCCCAATGGGCGACTGTGATGCAACCCAGGCTATGGGCGATCAGGATCACCGGCGTGTCATCGGCGGCGATGGCTTCGGCCAGGGCCGCCACCCAGTCTTCGCGGCGCGGCGTCAACCAGTCGGCCTGCTCCACCCGCGCGCTGTTGGGCAGGCTGTTCTGCCAGTGGCTTTGCCAATGATCTTCTGGCGATCCTTGCCAGCCCGGCACGATCAGATAGCGAATCGACTCGTTGCGCATGGGGTACACCTCCTCCAGCGTTTGCGTTCCTGATCAAGTATAGGGAGGAGAGTTATATTCGTTAAGGAATAAGAAGCTATTTATTAAGTCCATAAAGAAATATAAGAACCTGCGAGTCACTCCCTGTCGACGCGAAACCTTGTGGGAGCGGAGCTTGCCCGCGAATGCAGCGACGTGGTGTTTCAGGTATACCGCGTTATCGTTCTTCGCGGCGGTGCGGCGTCCCGACAAGCTCCACTCCTACAGGTTCTGCATCCAGCCGTCATTGCGTAGAAATAAAAAAGGGCCGCACCCTGCCAAGGAGACGGCCCAGGAAACTCGCGGATCTGTTGCCTTCAGCGTGCGGTTATCACCGACAGCTTGGTAATCCCGGCCCGCTCGATCGAGGCCATGGCCCGCGCCACTTCGCCATAGTTCACGCCGTTGTCGGCCTGCAGTTGCACCCGCAGATCCGGGTCCTTGGCCTTGGCCGCCTGGAGGTTGAACTCCAGCAACTCGGGCTTGATCTCGTCCTTGTTGAGGAACAGCTTGCCGGCGGCGTCGATGCTCACCACCAGCGGGTCCTTCTGCTCCACCGGCGCCACGGCTTCGGTCTTCGGCAGGTTGATCGGAATCGCGTTGGTCAAGAGCGGCGCGGTGACGATAAATACCACCAGCAGCACGAGCATCACATCCACCAGCGGCGTGACGTTGATCTCACTCAATACCTCATCGCTGTCCTGGGTCGAGAAGGCCATGTCAGGACGCCTCCTTCACTTTCTGCGCCGCCCCCTGGGCGGCTGCTTTGTTCGCTGTCGGGTGAATCAACACGCGGAACGAACTCTTCTGCGCCAGGCTGTAGAAGTCATGGGCGAAGTCGTCGAGGTCGGCGGCGGTGAGTTTCAGGCGGCGCAGGAAGTAGTTGTAAACCAGTACCGCCGGCACCGCGACGGCGATCCCGACCCCCGTGGCCACCAGCGCGGCACCGATCGGCCCGGCGACGGTTTCCAGGCTCGCGGAACCGGCGGCGCTGATGCCCTTCAAGGCTTCCATGATTCCCCACACGGTGCCGAACAGACCAATGAACGGCGAGGTGCTGCCGATACTGGCGACCACCGCCAGGCCGGTTTCCAGGGAACGGCGTTCGCGCACGATCTGCTGGCGCAGGGCACGTTCGAGGCGGTCCTGATGATTGATCGCCTGGCTCAGGTCAGCGGCGTGCGGCGCATCGCCGACCTGGATCGCGGCATAGCCGGCCTGGGCCACACGGGCGGCGGCACCGGGTTGGGTTTCGCTGAACTCGGCGGCCGAATCGAGGCTGGAAGCGGCCCAGAACTGTTTGTGGAACTTGCGATCCTGCGCCTTGAGGCGGCCGAACTGCACGCCCTTGAGCAGGGCCAGGCCCCAGGTGGCGACGGAGAAGACCACCAGCAGCCAGATCACCGCGCTTTCGATGGATTGGAGTGGAGATGCCAGTAACGTCATGATGTGTTCCCTCTGTGGAAGCGTTTAGCGCGTTGGGTGCCGATCAGTGGATCTTGAAGTCAATGGGTACGCTGACCCAGCCAACCTGGGCGACATCGCCCTGCTTGGCCGGGACAAAGCTCCACCGCTTGACCGCTGCCAGTGCGGCGTCGTCGAGTTGCTGGCGACCACTGCTTTTCTGGATCTGGATCTCGCCCGGCTTACCGCTGGCCAGGACCTGCACCCGCAACAACACCGTCCCCTCCCAACCGCGACGCTGAGCCAGCTGCGGATATTCCGGGGCCGGGTTCTTCAGGTACGCGGCACTGGCCGAAGCCGGGGTCAGCGGGGCCGGAATGGGTGGCGCTGCCGGAACCGCCGGTTGTGGCGCTGCGGGCGGTTGCTCAAGCGGCTTGGGCACGGGTTTCGGCTCAGGCTTGGGCAGCGGTTTCGGCTTGGGCTTGGGCACCGGCTTGGGCGGCGGCGGTTTGACCGCCAACTCGTCGACCAGCGGCGGTGGCGGCTCGACGACAGGAGGTGGTGGCGGCGGCACGGGCGGCGGCGGTTCAACCACGGGCGGCGCCGGCTGGGAGAACTCGATGGTCATCGGTGGGATTTGCGGTGGTACCACTGGCAGCACCGGGGTCTCCTTCTGGCTCAGCCAGTAGATCACCGCGCCATGCAACACCAGCGCGAACACACCGAGCAAGATCGCTTCGCGCCGACTGAGGATGCCCTTGGGCACTTTCTGCGGACGCGACTGCCCCAGCGGCGTGCGATGAGGCCGGCCGAGGTCGACCAACTCGCCACCCGGCGCCTGAGGCCTGCGCACCTCATGTGCACTGGCGGCGGTCTGGACATTGCCCATTGAATAACTCCTGCGGTCTTCAGCAAAAAATCGTCGAGGCACGGCTTGGCGGCGTCGAGGTGCCGATGATCCACGGAGGCGGCTTAGGTCTTAAAGCAATCTTTAAAGTTATAAATAGAACAAAAACGAATATTGATTTTCACTGATCAGCTCAAGGCCGCGTGTTCCAAGGGCTCCAACCCATCCCTCGAAAAACCATGCTTTCCAGGCATTGAAAATATTCCTTCAAGGCATGCCCTCGGGGCTCGAAAAACCCGATGGTCGAGAGTCCCTGCACCATGAAACAACGTTTCACTCATATTCAAAATTATTCTAATAAGCTAAAAAATACATTGTTGACGGAATAATCACGGGCATTTAAAACCTCAGGCCTCGCTCGTCGCCAATGCCTTCGAGTCATTTTTCCGGATGCAGGGAAAGCTTATGGATCTTCGCCAGCTGCGCTACTTCATCGCCCTTAACGAGCACCGCAGCTTTGTTCGCGCGGCGGACGCCATGGGCATCACCCAACCGGCTTTCAGCCGCAGTATCCAGGGTCTGGAGCAGGAGTTCGGTTGCGTGCTGGTGGATCGTGGCAACAAGGATTTGCGCCCGACGCCCGAAGGCCAGGTGGTGCTGCAACATGCCTTGAGCCTGGTCCAGGGCGCGGCGCGGCTGAGCGCCGAAGTGACCCAGATGACCAAGCTCGATGCCGGTGAGTTGCGCTTCGGCTGCGGCCCGGCGCCAGCGGTGAAGCTGGTACCGGAAGCGGTGGCGCGGTTTATCAACGCGCACCCGAAAGTACGCACCCGGTTCCAGGTGGAGAACTGGGAAAAACTCAGCCGCAGCCTGAGCCGCGAGGAGATCGAGTTCTTTATCGCCGACATCCGTCATTTCGAGGCCGACCCGAACTTCCAGACCCAGGCGCTGACGCCCAAGCGTGGGGTTTTTTTCTGCCGGCCGGGGCATCCGTTGCTGACCAAGGAAAGCCTGTCGACCAACGATATGTTCGACTACCCGCTGGCGACCACGCTGATTCCGCCGGGCATCCGCAAGCTGCTGGCGAACCTCAGCGGGCGCACGGATTTTTCGCCGAATATCGAGACCGAGCATTTTCCGGCGCTGGTGAAGATCGTCCGTCAGTCCGACGCGATCGGCATCGGCCCCCAGGAGGCATTCGCCGATGACGTGGAACGGGGCTCGCTGGTGCTGCTGCACTGGCGCAACCTGCCGCAGAACATCGAGAGCATGAACGCCCGCTGCGGGATCGTCAGCCGCACCGGGTTCCGCCTGTCACCGGCGGCGCGGGCGATGATCGAGACGCTGGTGGCAGTGGATAGCCTGGAAGACCGGGTCGCGGTCTGATATCTACCTCACAGGCAACCCCGATCTGCGGGAGCCGGCTTGCTGGCGATGAGGCCAGTAAGCCTTGCATCGCCTGAGATCGGCCGCTATCGCCGGCAAGCCGGCTCCAGGGGTTGTGTGGTCATCTTCAGCCTTGTGCCGGACTCACTTGCCGCGGACTCCGGCGCTCGGCCCGGACAAACCGGTTGGCCCGGGCGAAGGTGCCGAAATCATTGAAGCGCACGCCCATCTCGGCCATCACCTTGTGCGCCACCGAGGCGCTCATCTGGCGGATATAGAACGGTTCCTTGACCACGAAATGATGAATCCCATGGGTGCTGCCGAAGTTGAAGCAGAACGCCTGCAATGGCCACAACCACCAGGGATTGAGCACCTGGGTCTGCTGGATCACATTGCCCGCCTCGAGATCGCCGTAGTAGTGCATGTTCGAGCTGACGAAATGCAGGCAGAAGGTCCGCAGTACATTCGGCCCGATGATCACCACCGCGGCGATATCGATCACCTGCATCATCGCCAGGGTATGGGCCGACCAGTCGATGGGGCTGCCCAGCAGCCCGGCGATCCCATTGGCCGCGTGAAACCCGAGAAACACATACCACGCGCCCCAGTGCAACAGCGCCAGCGGCGCATAGACCCTGAGGGTGCGCTTGAGGATGCTGAACCTGTGGGTCCAGGTCCTGGCCCGCAGCATGCGGATCAGCGAAGACATCACGTTGTCGCCGACCATCAGCAGGCGGGCAATCCCCCACGGCTCGCCATTGGTAATGGCGCGCTCTTCCATGTCCGCCTCGGTGCCGGAGACCTTGTGATGATTGAGGTGCAGATGGCGGCGGATCCACGGGTTGATGGTGCTCGGCCGCGCCAGCCAGACCAGCGCCAGCATCAGGTTGTGCGGCAGCCGTTGTTTGCGGAAATACATACTGTGGATCAGGTCGTGTTCCAGCTCGTGGGTCAGCGAGGCAAAAAAGGCATTCAGCAACAAACACCCCCACCAGGCCAGATAACCGTCCAGATAAAGCACCGCCGAACCGATCATGCCGGCCAGGGCAAACGTCAGGATGCCCGCGCCCAGGGCGTCCTGATGCTTGAGCAACGGGTAGCGCCGACGCAACTCGGCGCCCCGGGCCATGACCGTTTCGCGAATATATGCTGATTGTTGTTGCGCATTCAGGCGCTCGGGACTTGCGCAAACACCGTCCATGATTCCATCCTCTGGTTATTGATGTTCGTATCCTGCGCCGTTGCAGCATCAAAGGTCGTAGCCGCGAACGCCAACCCGTTGACCGGATACGCCAACATGCCCGAACCGACCTCGCTCTCCAGCTGGACCCGCGCCTTGCGCAAGCAGCTCGACGCCCTGGGCCTCGACAGCGCCGCCCTGTGCCGCGAAGCCGGGCTCGACCCGCAACTGATGGACGACCCCAACGCCCGCTACCCGCTGTCGGCCACCACGCGCCTGTGGCAACTGGCCGTGGCCAGCAGCGGCGACCCGGCCATCGGTTTGCGGGTCTCGCGCTTTGTCAGCCCGACCACCTTCCACGCCCTCGGCTACGCACTGGTGGCCAGTGGCAGCCTGCGCGAGGTGTTCGAGCGGATCGTGCGTTATCACCAGGTGGTCAGTGATGCCCTGGGACTGGAATTCAGCCGCGAGGGCGAGCGCTACCGCTTTCGCCTGCAAGTGCCGAAGGACAGCCCGGCACCAGCCCCCGAAGCCATCGATGCCTTCGTTTCGATCTATGTGCGCACCTGCCGCAACCGCCTGGGCCGCGATTACGCGCCGCTGGCGGTGCATCTGCGGCGTCCGCGACCGGCCGATCCGACGCCCTGGCACACGGTGTTCCGCGCGCCGGTGTTTTTCGACGCCGAGGAGGACCGCCTGGAGTTCGCCTGTAGCGATTTCGACAGCCACCTGGACGATGCCAACCCGGAACTGGTCGAGCACAACGAGATGGTGCTCAACCGCACGCTGGCGCAATTGAAGCCGTTGACCTGGGAACGGCGCGTGCGTGAGGCCATCGAGGCCCAGTTGCCGGAAGGCGAGCCGTCGGCGGAACGCATCGCCCAGACGTTGCACTTGAGCCTGCGCAGCCTGCAACGGCACCTGGCCGATGAAGGCGCGCGCTACGACACGTTGCTCAACGAGTGCCGGGAAAACCTCGCGCTGCTGCACCTGCGCGACCCGCAGTGTTCACTGAGCGAAGTCAGTTATCTGCTCGGCTTTGCCGACACCAGCAGCTTCAGCCGGGCGTTCAAGCGCTGGACCGGGATCACCCCGGGGCAGTTTCGCGACGGCTTGCGCTGAACAGTACGCTCCCTACCTGTGGCGAGCGGGCTTGCCCTATATGCCATTCAGTCAAGGAAATGGAATCTCGAAAGCGCCGTGCAAGCGGTGCTTGTCGGATCGCCACATCGCCGCGAAGCTTTTAGCGGCCTCAAGGCCCCCTTCGCGAGCAAGCTCTGCTCCCACAGGGAGCGTGTTCGGCCTTGACGGAATGGCATATAGGGCAAGGCAAGCCCGCTCCGGCTCATCCCCGGTTACCAGGATCGCTCAGGCGCTGGCCGTAGCCCGCAAGCCTTCCAGATCGAGGATCTCGATCCCGCCATAGTTGGTGCGCAGGATGCCCTGCTGCTGGAAATCCTGGAGGATCTGGTTGGTGGTCTGGCGCGACAGCGACAACATCGCCGCCAACTGTTCCTGGGACACCTCGATCAACTGCCGCGAACGGTTCAGTTCGCCGTAGCCTTCGGCAATCAACAACAGACGGTGCGCCAGGCGTGCCGGTGCCGGCATCAGGCTCAACTGTTCCAGGCCGATAAAGGTCAGGCGCAGTTTCTGGCTCATCAACAAGGCGAACTGTCGCCAGTATTCCGGATGCTCGTCGAGCAGCTTGAGCAGCACCTCCTGGTGCACCTGCAACAGGATGGTGTGCCCGACGGCATAGGCATCGTGGGTCCGTGGCAGGCCGTCGAACAGGGAAATCTCGCCGAACCAGTAAGGCAGCTCGATCACCCCGAGCAAGGCTTCCTTGCCCTTCTCGCTGACCGCCCCGACCCTGATCGACCCTTCCAGCACCGCGTACAGCCCACAGGGTGGATCGCCACGCTGGAACAGGCGCTGGCCGGGGGTCAGGCGACGGCCCTTGGCGGCGGCGAGCAGGCTATCCTGCAAGTGAGCGGGCAGGTGGTTGAACCAGTGTCCGGTCAGCAGGCGCGAGCGCCAGGCAGATACATCCATGAGAACTCCGAGACAATTGTCGTGTAGCTGACAGAGTGAAAGTTTCGCGCAGGGCATGATCCCATCACCCTACAGGAGGAATAACAATGAAAAACCTCGTCGAGCATCTCAGTCAATACGCTGACTATCACCGTGACCCGCGCAATATCGCCAGCCACTTCATCGGGATTCCCATGATCGTGGTCGCCGTGGCGACGTTGCTATCACGCCCGCAATGGCCGCTGGCCGGGCTCGGAATCAGTCCCGCTGTGCTTTTGGCGGTGGTTTCGGCGGTGTTTTATCTACGCCTGGAACGCGCCCTCGGACTGCTGATGACAGTGCTGCTCGGCCTATCCGTTTGGGCGGGCCAGATTTTTGCGGCGCAGAGCACGCTGATGTGGTTGGCGAGCGGAATCGGCCTGTTCGTGATCGGCTGGGCGATCCAGTTCGTCGGGCATTACTACGAGGGGCGCAAGCCGGCGTTCGTCGATGATCTCAGCGGATTGATCGTCGGGCCGCTGTTCGTGGTGGCGGAGTTGCTGTTTTTGCTGGGGCTACGCCAGGGCCTCAAGCATGAGATCGAGGCGCGGGTAGGGCCGGTGCGGTTGCGGGAGAAAAACGTCAGAGCCTGAATATGATCATTGTGGCGAGCGGGCTTGCCCGCGTTCGGCGGCGAAACAGTCGTAAATCCGACCAACTCGGTCTAACTGACACACCGAGCTCGCTGGTTTCAGGGCCGCTTCGCGCCCCAACGCGGGTAAGCCCGCTCGCCACAAGTACTTACAACCCGGTCAGAGATTGGCCTGTTTCTGCCAGACCTTGGGTTTGAAGAACAAGGTCTCGCCCCGCGTCAGGCCGACAAGGCTGTCGTGGTCCTTCACCACTTCCGCTTCAATCAGTTCGCTCTGGCCTTCAACCTTCAAGGTCACCCGGGTCGTCGCACCCAGCGGACGGATATCACGCACCTCGGCGGCATGGTGGTCTTCCAGCTCATGGCGCGACAGCGACACCTCATGAGGTCGGAACAGCACATGATGATCCTCGCCCAGGTACAGACGGTTGGAGTCACCGAGGAAGTGATAAACGAAATCGCTGGCCGGGTTTTCATACACCTCGCCCGGTGAGCCGATCTGCTCGATCACGCCCTTGTTCATCACCACGATACGGTCGGCGACTTCCATCGCTTCTTCCTGGTCGTGGGTGACGAACACCGAGGTCAGGTTGATGTCTTCGTGCAACCGCGCCAGCCAGCGCCGCAGCTCCTTGCGGACCTTCGCATCCAGCGCGCCGAAGGGTTCGTCCAGCAGCAGCACCTTGGGCTCCACCGCCAAGGCCCGGGCCAGGGCGATGCGCTGGCGCTGGCCACCGGACAGCTGCTCCGGATACCGATCGGCCAACCAGTCGAGCTGCACCATGTTCAGCAGTTCATGGACCTTGACCGCGATCTGGCTTTCGTTCGGGCGCTGGTTCTTCGGCTTCATGCGCAGGCCGAAGGCGACGTTGTCGAACACGGTCATATGCCGGAACAGCGCGTAGTGCTGGAACACGAAACCGACGTTGCGATCGCGCACATCGTGACCGGAAACGTCTTCGCCGTGGAACACGATGCTGCCCTCATCCGGGGTTTCCAACCCGGCGATGATCCGCAGCAAGCTGGTCTTGCCGCAACCGGACGGGCCGAGCAAGGCCACCAGCTCGCCGCTGTGGATATCCAGGTTGATGCGGTCCAGGGCCTTGAAGGTGTTGAAGTTCTTGCTGACATTACGGACTTCGATCGACATGACTTATTCCTCCGCGGCGCTGGCGCGCAGGCGGTTGATACGGTTTTCGCTCCACTGCTTGAGCAGCAGGATGAAGAGCGCCAGGATCAGCAACAGGCTCGCCACGGCGAACGCGGCCACGTGGTTGTATTCGTTGTAAAGGATCTCGACGTGCAGCGGCAGGGTGTTGGTCACCCCGCGAATGTGCCCGGAGACCACCGACACCGCGCCGAACTCACCCATCGCCCGCGCCGTGCAGAGCACCACGCCGTAGATCAGTCCCCACTTGATGTTCGGCACGGTGACATGCCAGAACATCTGCCAGCCGTTGGCGCCCAACAGGCGCGCGGCCTCTTCTTCCTGGGTGCCCTGCTCCTGCATCAGCGGGATCAGTTCACGGGCGACGAACGGCACGGTGACGAAGATGGTCGCCAGGACGATGCCCGGCAGGGCGAAGACGATCTGGATATCGTGGTCCGCCAGCCAAGGCCCGAAGATCCCCTGGGCGCCGAACATCAGGACATAGACCAGACCGGCGATCACCGGCGACACCGAGAACGGCAGGTCGATCAGGGTCACCAGCATGCTCTTGCCGCGAAAGCTGTACTTGCTCACGCACCAGGCGGCACTGACGCCGAACACCAGGTTCAGCGGCACCGAAATCAGCACGGCGATCACCGTCAGTTTCAGTGCCGACAAGGCATCCGGTTCGAAGATCGCGCTGAAGAACGCACCCAGGCCGAGCTTCAGCCCCTGGGACACCACAATGAACAGCGGCAAGAGTAAAAACAGCGCAAAGATCAGCCAGCCGAGGCCGATCAGGACCCGCCGCGAGACGGCACTGCCACGTCGGGCAGCGTTGGCCGAGGAAGCGGCGCTAATGGACGATTGGGACATGTTCGCGCCTCCTTATGGGGTTTCGATACGCCGCTGCAACAAGTTGATCAGCAGCAACAGGACAAAGGAAACCACCAGCATCAGCACGCCGATGGAGGTCGCGCCGGTGTAGTCGTACTGGTCGAGCTTGACCATGATCAGCAGAGGCAGGATCTCGGTTTTCATCGGCATGTTGCCGGCGATAAAGATCACCGAGCCGTACTCGCCGACACCCCGGGCAAAGGCCAGGGCAAAACCGGTCAGCCAGGCGGGCAACAGGGCCGGCACCAGGATATGGCGAAACACCTGCAGCGGCTTGGCTCCCAGGCAGGCGGCGGCTTCCTCGACTTCCCGGGGGATGTCGGCGAGTACCGGCTGCACCGTGCGCACGACGAACGGCAGGGTCACGAAGGTCAGTGCCAGCGTGATGCCCAACGGGGTGTAGGCGATCTTGAAGCCGAGGTCGGCAGCGAACTGCCCGACCAACCCGGTGGGCGTGTACAAAGCGGTCAGGGCGATACCGGCCACGGCGGTGGGCAGGGCGAACGGCAGGTCGATCATCGCATCGATGATCTTGCGTCCGGGGAAGGTGTAGCGCACCAGGACCCAGGCCAGCAGGGTACCGATAATGCCGTTGATGATGGCCGCGTACAGTGCGGTGCCGAAGCTCAGCTTCAACGCCGAAAGCACTCGCGGGGCCGAAATGATCGCCCAGAACTGCTCCCAGGTGAGTTGCGCGGCATGCACGAACATCGCCGCCAGGGGTATGAGCACAATCAGGCTGAGGTACACCAAGGTGTAGCCCAGCGTCAGCCCGAAGCCGGGTATGACGGGGGAGATACGACGCGACATAAAAGTCCTTGGTTGTGACGCACGAAGCCCCGAACGAAATCCGGGGCCCTGGGCTTGGCTTGCTTCAGGTTAGCGTTTTCAGGTTATTGGGCCTGATAGATCTGGTCGAATACGCCACCGTCATTGAAGAATTTCGGTTGCGCCGATTTCCAGCCGCCGAAGTCCTTGTCGATGGTCACCAGGTCCAGTTTAGGGAACTGCTGGGCGTATTTGGCGGCGATTTTCTCGTCACGCGGACGGTAGAAGTTCTTCGCCGCGATTTCCTGGCCGGCCGGGCTGTACAGGTGCTTGAGGTATTCGCTGGCGATCTCGCTATTGCCCTTCTTCTCGGCGTTCTTGTCGACCACCGCCACGGGCGGCTCGGCGAGGATCGACAGGGACGGCACGACGATATCGAACTTGTCGGCGCCGCCGTCTTCCTTCAGGGCCAGGAAGGCTTCGTTTTCCCAGGCCAGCAGCACGTCGCCCTGACCATTGTTGACGAAGGTGATGGTCGAGCCGCGAGCGCCGGTGTCGAGGATCGGCACGTGCTTGAACAGCTCTTTCACGTATTCCTGGGCCTTGGCTTCGCTGCCACCGGCTTTCAGGCCGTAGGCCCAGGCGGCGAGGAAGTTCCAGCGCGCACCGCCGCTGGTTTTCGGGTTCGGGGTGATCACCGAGACGTCCTTCTTGAGCAGGTCGTTCCAGTCCTTGATGCCTTTGGGGTTGCCCTTGCGCACCAGGAACACGATGGTCGAGGTGTAGGGCGTGCTGGCGTCCGGCAGGCGTTTCTGCCAGTCCGCCGGCAGGGTCTTGCCGAGCTTGGCGATTTCGTCGATGTCGCCGGCCAGGGCCAGGGTCACCACGTCGGCGCGCAGGCCGTCGATCACCGCCCGGCCTTGCTTGCCCGAACCACCATGGGATTGCTGGATCTTCACGTTGTCGCCGGGGTGGGCCTGCTTCCAGAAGCTGGTGAATTCGGCGTTGTAGTCCTGGTACAGCTCACGGGTCGGGTCGTAGGACACGTTGAGCAGCTCGTAATCCTTGGCAAGGGCGGAACCGGCAAACACGGCACTGGCGAGCGCGGCCAGGGCGTAACGGCGAATCGACGACATGGTGAAGCTCCCGAAAATTTTCGTGTGTTGGCTTTTTTTCTTATGGCGCTTGCGACCCGCATTCAGGCTCGAACGCTCTGGTTTTGACTGGGGGTCATGAGATGACGCCCTCCGGCTGACCAGTCGGGCCTCTGATTGAACAGAGGAAGACGCGCGGTTCAGCTGGGTTTGGTGCCCGGATTTTGCAGCCGGAATTTTTCCTTGCGTTCGATCTGTACCACTTGCGCGTTGTGGACGGTGATCTCGACCGCGCCGAAACGCAGATCGCGCAGGGCGCTCTGGATCTCACGCAGAATGGTTGCTTCGTCCTGGCCGTCAACGCTACGCAGAGATGCGCTCATGGTCGTGCTCCTGAAATGAGAGTTGCCCCGGCAGTGGGGCACTGCTTGTGGCGTGAGGGCAATCTTAGACAGGCCAAGTTATTCTTAAAAATACTATTTAAGAATTTTAATATAACTAAATTCCATTAACAGGAATGACGTGGGTTGTAGCAGAGGCTGAAGCACTCCAAGGGGTGAACGAGTCATTGTGGCGAGGGGGCTTGCCCCCGCCGGGGGTGCGAAGCGCCCCTGAAATCAGCGACCTCAACGTGTCAGGTAAAACCCCATCACAGGTTTTACGGCTGCTTCGCAGCCGAACGGGGGCAAGCCCCCTCGCCACAAGACCGGGTTCGATCTGAAACTCGAGGTAGTCACGCAATCACCGGTGCACGCTGCCAGTCGATCTGGCCCGCCGGCACCGGCCGGCCGAACCAGTAGCCCTGGCCCAGGTCACAGGACTGATCGAGCAGGAAGCGCGCCTGCTCGGCCTGCTCGATGCCCTCGGCCTGGACCTGCATGCCCATGCTTTGCGCCAGGGCGATGACCACCCGGACAATCGCCGCATCGTCTTCGTCCCAGGGCAAACCGGCAACGAAACCCTGGTCGATCTTGAGCTTCTGCACCGGCAGCCGTTTGAGCCGCAGCAACGAGGAATAACCGGTACCAAAATCGTCGATCGCCAGGCTCACCCCCAGCTCGCGCAAGCGGTGCAGTTGCTCCAACGCCACTTCCGGGTCGTCCATCACCGCGCTTTCGGTCACTTCCAGCTCCAGCAGCGCCGGGTCCAGGCCGGTGTCATCGAGCACCTTCGCCACCTGCTGGTACAGCTCGCGACGGGCAAACAGGCGGCTGGAGACATTCACTGCGATAAACGACAGCTTCACGCCATCCTGCAGCCACTGGCACATCTGCCGGCAGGACTGCTGCATGACCCAGGCATCGATCTCAGCGATCAGCCCGGTACGCTCGGCAATCGGAATGAACTCGCCGGGCGACACCAGCCCGCGCTGCGGATGCTCCCAACGTACCAAGGCCTCGACCCCGATCAGCCGACTGCTGCTCAGTTCATGCACGGGCTGGTAATACACCCGCAGCTCGCCCTGCTCCAGCGCCCGGCGCAACTCGCCGGCCATTTCCACCCGATGCTGGGCGTGGGCGGTCAGTTCTTCGGTGTACAGGGCATAGCCTTCACGTCCCGCGCTCTTGGCCTTGAACAAGGCCGAGTCGGCATTGCGCAGCAATTGTTCGGCATTCAGCGAATCGCTGGGGAACAGGCTGATGCCGATGCTGGTGCTGATGAACAATTGATGCCCGTCGAGCAGGAACGGCTCTTTCAAGCCCTCGATCACCCGCTGTGCCAGGGCCGCCGCCTGCACCACCTGCGGACAGTTCTCCGCCAGCACGGCGAACTCGTCACCGCCCAGGCGGGCCAGGCTGATACCACTGCCGAACAACTGCTGCAGGCGCTCGCCCACCGCCTTGAGCAATTGGTCGCCGATGTTGTGGCCGAGGCTGTCGTTGATGATCTTGAAATGATCCAGGTCGATCAGCAGCAAGGCGCAACCGCGCTTGTGCACCTGCGCCGAAGCCAGCGCCTGGGTGGCGCGGTCGGTGAACAGCAGGCGATTGGGCAGGCCGGTCAGCGGATCGTAGTTGGCCAATTGCGCCAATTCGTGCTGCGAATCCTTGATCGCGCTGATATCGGAAAACACCGCGACATACTGGCTGAGCTGCCCATGGTCGTCGCGAATCGCGCGAATCGTCTGCCATTGCGGATAGATTTCGCCGCTCTTGCGCCGGTTCCAGATCTCCCCGCTCCACTCGCCGTTGGTCTCCAGCGCCTCATAGACCTTCTGGTAGAAATCCGCCGAATGCCGTCCGGACTTGAACAGGTTCGGCCGCTCCCCCAGTACCTCGGCTTCCTGATAACCGGTAATGGCGACAAAGGCGCGGTTGACGTGAACGATCAAGCCGTCCTTGTCGGTGACCAGTACCCCTTCGCGGGTACAATCGAACACCGCGGCAGCCTGGCGCAAGCGCTCGCGATCGGCGGTGCTGTGCATCAGGTGCATGACGGTATGAGCGAAACGCTGGTAACGGGCATGAATCAGAAAAATCAGCACGGTGCTGACGCTCACCCACAGGTAACCGCGGGCGATCTGCCAGTGCACCAACTGCTCGGGGTCATCGAAAAAGCTGCTCAGCAGCTGCTGGCTGAGCTGGATCCAGAGGATCGACAACAGCAGGTACAGCAAGCCCGCCCTTAGAGCATTACGGTTCGAGATCGACATAAACGGTGCTAATTCCCTCTAGAAACGCCAAATTGCCCTACAAACTGGCCGGAATTATAGAGTAAGAAACATCCCGCGACTCTTATCTGAAAGAGCGACTGGTTTTCTCTGTGGGCTCGGTGATAATGCACGGGCTGTTCTTTACTTTTTCGAGGGCCATACAGCCTATGTGGTACAACGGTTTTCTTGACCTGTCAGCCTGGCAAATAGTGGCGGTCACCCTGTTGATGACCCACGTGACCATTGTCGGCGTCACGGTCTATCTGCATCGCTATTCGGCCCACCGCTCCCTGGAGCTCAACGGCGGCCTGAAACATTTTTTCCGCTTCTGGCTGTGGCTGACCACGGCACAGAATACTCGCGAGTGGACGGCTATCCACCGTAAACATCACGCAAAATGTGAAACCGTCGACGACCCCCACAGTCCGGTGATCCTCGGCCTGTCCACCGTGTTGCGGACCGGCGCCGAACTGTACCGGGCCGAGGCCGGCAACCCCGAGACCTTGCGCATCTACGGCAAGAACTGTCCGGACGACTGGCTCGAACATAACCTCTACTCGCGTTACAAAATGCTCGGCATCGCCATCATGGCGGTGATCGACCTGCTGCTGTTCGGCGCCATCGGCATCACTGTCTGGGCCATCCAGATGATGTGGATTCCTTTCTGGGCCGCCGGCGTGATCAACGGCCTGGGCCACGCGGTCGGTTATCGCAACTTCGAATGCCGTGACGCCGCCACCAACCTGGTGCCCTGGGGCATCCTGATCGGCGGCGAAGAGCTGCACAACAACCACCATACCTACCCCAACTCGGCCAAGCTCTCGGTCAAGAAGTGGGAGTTCGACCTCGGCTGGGCCTGGATCAAGGTCTTCAGTTTCCTGGGCCTGGCCAAGGTGCAACGCGTGGCGCCCATCGCCCACCGGGTCGAAGGCAAGGGTCACCTGGACATGGACACCGCCATGGCGATCCTCAACAACCGCTTCCAGATCATGGCCCAGTACCGCAAGCTGGTGATCGCACCGCTGGTGCAACAGGAACTGGCCAAGGTCGATCACTCGGTCCGCCATCAGTTCCACCGCGCCAAGCGCCTGCTGTCGCGGGAAACCAGCCTGCTCAACGAAAATCACCAGATTCGCATCGAAACCATGCTCGCCCACAGCCAGGCACTCAAGGTAATTTACGAGAAGCGCCTGGCCTTGCAACAGATCTGGGTCAAGACCAGCTCAAATGGCCACGACATGCTCGCCGCGATCAAGGATTGGGTCCACGAAGCCGAAGCCAGCGGCATCCAGTCGTTGCGCGACTTCGCCGATCAGCTGAAAACCTACTCGTTGCGGCCCTCGGTTGCCTGACACCGTTGATCGGCGCGCCCCATCCCAGGGCGCGCCGAACGGAACTTAGCGGCCCTGGCCCTATCTCAAAAGCACGTCGCCATCCCGGCGGGCCGTAGCGTGGCCGTGCCGCCATAACGTACGGCACGCCTTGTGAGATGAGTGCCGATGGTCAATAAGAATTCGAAACCACCTTCCCTCCCACAGTGGCCAAAAGCCGCTGAAACCCTGCTGGCCTTGATGCACGCGCAGGCTGAAGTCGCACGCCTGGGCGAACGCGAACAGCTCTTCAGTTCCTTGCTGGTCAGCGTCAATGCGGTGCTCTGGGCGCTGGACTGGAACACCCAGCAGATGCTCTACGTCAGCCCCGCCTACGAGCGGATCTTTGGCCGCTCGGCCGGCCTGTTGCTGGCCGACTACAACGAATGGCGCAACAGCATCTACCCCGACGACCTCGATTACGCAGAGCGCAGCCTGGCCCAAGTCCTGGAAAAGGGCTCGGTGGAGGACCGCGAGTACCGCATCATCAGTGCCGACGGGCAGATTCGCTGGCTCAGCGACAAGTGCTTCATCAGTCGCCATGCCGAGCCAGGGCAACGGGTGATCGTGGTCGGCATCGCCGAGGACATCACCGAGAAGAAAGCCCTGGAAGACGAGTTGCAGCGCCTGGCCACCACCGATGTGCTGACCGGCAGCAGCAATCGCCGGCACTTCTTCGACAGTGCCCAGCGGGCCTTCGAACAGGCACGCTTGCAGGATTCGCCGCTGGCATTCCTGCTGCTGGACATCGATGACTTCAAGCTGATCAACGACAGCTACGGTCATCCCGAAGGCGACCTGGTGTTGCAACGGATCGCCGAGACCGGGCGCGGCGCGCTGCGCGTTGGCGATCTGTTCGGACGGATTGGCGGTGAAGAGTTCGCCGCGCTGCTACCCGGTTGTGCGCCGGAGATGGCCCGGCAGATCGCCGAACGCTTGCAACGGGAGATCCAGCGCCTGAGCTTCAGTCACGACGGCAAGGTCTTCGGTGTCACCGTCAGCCAGGGCCTGACCAGCCTGACACCGGCGGATGAAACCCTCGATCCGCTGTTCGCCCGGGCGGACAGCGCCATGTACCAGGCCAAGCGCCAGGGCAAGAACCAGATCGTGCTGGCGTAACCCCCGCCGTAGCCCCCTGGACTCGCAACACCGGCCAACGCGATCACTGTGGGAGCCGGCTGATCATCAGTTCTTGCGCAAGCGCATCAGCTCCGGCAAGCCGACCTTGAGCAAACGCGCGGTGCGACTCTTGGCGAGCTCCTCAACGCCCTCATGGGGCGTCAGCCGCGCCATCTGCGCCGCCAGGTTCATCACCAAGGCCTCGCGCGAGTAAACCCCGCCACCGAGCTGGTAGACCGCCGCAATCAGCTCCCGCAGCTCCAGCGGCAGGCGCCAACGCGTGCGCAGCGCCGAGCCGAAGCCGGCGCCAAGGGTATAGAGCGATTCGCCAATCAGTTCATCATCCAGCTCACCGCCCGCGCTCAGCCACTCCTGCAGACAACGCAGCAAGGCCAGGTCCCCCAGGCGATGCAACAGACCGGCGCAATAACAGCGCTCCTGATCCAGATCGAGCAAGCGCGCCAGGGCGTAGCCGTATTCGGCCGTATGCAACGACAGCTCCCAATAGCGCTCGGCGTAGTCGCCCAGGGCCGCGTCACTGAGCCGGGCACTGCGCTTGAGGGTGAGGCCGAGGATCAGGTTCATGCTCTGCGCCGCACCGAGTCGCTGTAATGCCTGGGCCAGGGTCTGCACCGCGCTGCCGAGATGCTGGCCCGCACTGTTGGCGGCGGCGATCAGCACCGCGGTGATCTGCGGGTCGGTGCGGATTTCCTGCTCCAGCAGCTTCAGGTCGAGGCCGCCAGGGTTGAGGCTGCGCTTGACCGCCAGCTGCACGTCCGCCATCAACGGCGCACCATCCGACTCATTACGCCGGTGCTCAAGAAACCTCTCCAGGGTCATGCCCGGCACCAGGGCCTGGATTTCGCACGAGACCGCCTCCCCGGCATCCAGCAACAGATCCTGCAGGCGCTGGGTCAGGCTTTCCATATTCAGGGGCTTGGTCAGGTAGGCCGTCGGTTGCAGCGGCAGGATTTCCCGCACACTGGCCACATCGTTGCGAGTGCCCAGCAGAATGAACGGCAAGAGCGGAGTGCGCTTTTTCTGGCGCAGGCCACGCAGCAGGCTCAAGCCATCGACCCCGGGCAACTCCCAGTCGGCGATCACCAGGTCGAACGCATGCTCGTTGAGCAACTCGAACGCCTGCTGGCCATCGGCACAGACTTCCAGACGGGCATCACAACGCACGTTCAACAGCACCTGCGTCAGCAGGTCCCGCGACCAAGGCTCCGCCTCGACAATCAACACACGGGGTACAGCGGGTAAATCCACAGCGGTCATCAAGTACTCTCCGAGAGCAATCCTGACACATTAGTCAATACGCACAGGCAGATACAGCCAAAAGCCACTATTGCGCCGTGGCGAAACAAAAAAACCCGCCGGAGCGGGTCTTTTTGTCTATCGCGTCACAACTCAGGCGAGTTCGGCGAAGCACTCTTCGATGATTGCCAGGCCTTTGTCCAACTGCTCGTCCGGCGCGGTCAGCGGAACCAGGACGCGCAACACGTTGCCGTAGGTACCGCAGGACAGCAGGATCAAGCCCTTGTCACGCGCCTTGGCCACGACCTGGGCCACGGCTGCGGCGTTCGGCTTGTGGCTGTCGCCACCGTCGAACAGCTCGATCGCGATCATCGCGCCCAGGGCACGCACTTCACCGATCACCGCCGGGTACTTGGCCTGGATCTTCTTCAGACCGGTCACCAGGCGCTCGCCGACTGCCTTGCAGCGATCCAGCAGGTGCTCTTCCTCGAACACTTCCATCACGGCCAGGGCCGCGGCGCAAGCGATCGGGCTACCGGCGTAGGTGCCGCCCAGGCCGCCGGGAGCGATGGCGTCCATGTATTCGGCCTTGCCGCAAACACCGGCCAGCGGGAAGCCGCCGGCGATGGATTTGGCGAAGGTGGTCAGGTCGGCGGCAACGCCCATCTGTTCCATGGCGAAGAAGGTCCCGGTACGACCGGCACCGGTTTGCACTTCGTCGGCGATCAGCAGGATGCCGTGCTGGTCGCACAGGGCACGCAGGCGCTTCATGAACTCTTTTGGCGCGACGTAGAAACCGCCTTCGCCCTGCACCGGCTCGATGATGATCGCGGCGATATCACGTGGCTCGGCGTCGTTCTTGAAGATGCGCTCGATGCTGGCGATGGAGTCGTCGATGCTCACGCCATGCAGCTCGTTCGGGTACAGCGCGCGGAAGATGCCGCCTGGCATCAGGCCCATGCCGGCCGAGTAAGGCACGACCTTGCCGGTCAGGCCCAGGGTCATCATGGTGCGACCGTGGTAGGCGCCGGTAAAGGCGATCACGCCGGCACGGCCAGTGGCGGCGCGAGCGATTTTCACAGCGTTTTCCACGGCTTCGGAACCGGTGGTGACCAGCAGGGTTTTCTTGGCGAAATCACCCGGGACCTTGGCGTTGATTTTTTCGCACAGCTCTACGTAGGGTTCGTAGGCCAGGACCTGGAAACAGGTATGGGTCAGCTTGTGCAGTTGCGCGGTCACGGCGGCGATGACTTTCGGGTGCAGGTGACCGGTGTTCAGCACGGCGATACCGCCGGCGAAGTCGATGAACTCGCGACCTTCGACGTCGGTCACCGTGGCGTTCTGCGCGTGGTCGGCGAAGATCGGGTGGATCTGGCCGACGCCGCGGGGTACAGCGGCTTCGCGGCGTTTCATCAGGGATGCGTTGGTCTTGCTCATGGTGTCCTCATTCACCGCTCATCGGGCGGCGTGGTTCAAGGATGACGCGGCAGGGAGCCCACGGCACCAGCATACGATGATCGACTGGTACCGCGTTCCGGCCACACTAAGTGTCGTTTGCAACGCGACAGGGACAGCGCTCTCGTGCCCCTCTCGCCGAACCACCTGACTGGGTTAGATACCCAGGCAGAGATATTTGATTTCCAGGTAGTCTTCGATGCCGTACTTGGAGCCTTCACGGCCCAGGCCCGACGCCTTGATGCCGCCGAACGGCGCGACTTCGTTGGAGATCAGCCCGGTGTTGACACCGACCATGCCGTATTCCAGGGCTTCGGCCACACGGAACACCCGGCCCAGGTCACGGGCGTAGAAGTACGAGGCCAGGCCGAACTCGGTGTCGTTGGACATCGCGATCACTTCGGCTTCGTCCTTGAAGCGGAACAGCGGCGCCAATGGACCGAAGGTTTCTTCCTTGGCCACCGCGGCGTCCTTGGAGACGTTGGTCAGGATAGTCGGCTCGAAGAAGTTACCTTCGATGGACTTGCCGCCGGCCAGCAGGGTCGCGCCTTTGCTCAGGGCATCGGCGATGTGTTCCTGGACCTTGGCCACGGCCTTCTCGTCGATCAGCGGCCCCGTGGTGGTACCTTCTTCCAGGCCGTTGCCGATCTTCAGCTTGGCGACCGCCACTTTCAGTTTCTCGGCGAACGCGTCGTAGACCGAGTCCTGGATGTACAGGCGGTTGGCACAGACGCAGGTCTGGCCGTTGTTGCGGTACTTGGAAATGATCGCGCCTTCGACGGCCTTGTCCAGGTCCGCGTCGTCGAACACGATGAACGGAGCGTTGCCGCCCAGTTCCAGGGAAACCTTCTTGATGTCCTTGGCGCATTCAGCCATCAACTGGCGACCGATCTCGGTCGAGCCGGTGAAGGACAGCTTGCGCACGATCGGGTTGCTGGTCAGCTCGCTGCCGATATCGCCGGCGCTGCCGGACACCACGCTGAACACGCCTTTCGGGATCCCGGCGCGCTGGGCCAGTTCGGCCAGGGCGAAGGCCGAGAACGGGGTCTGCGAAGCGGGCTTGAGCACCATGGTGCAACCGGCGGCCAGGGCCGGGCCGGCTTTACGGGTGATCATCGCGGCCGGGAAGTTCCACGGGGTGATGGCGGCGGTGACACCGATCGGCTGCTTGATCACGATCAGGCGCTTGTCCGGCTGGTGGCCCGGAATCACATCGCCGTAGATGCGCTTGGCTTCTTCGGCGAACCATTCGATGAAGGAGGCGGCGTAGACGATTTCGCCCTTGGCTTCGGCCAATGGCTTGCCTTGTTCGAGGGTCATCAGGCGCGCCAGGTCGTCCTGGTTCTCGATGATCAGTTCGTACCAGCGACGCAGCTTGTTTGCACGCTCTTTGGCGGTCAGGGCACGCCAGGCCGGCAGGGCCTTGTCGGCGGCTTCGATGGCGCGACGGGTTTCGGCGGCGCCCATTTTTGGCACGGTACCGAGGATTTCGCCGGTGGCCGGGTTGTTGACCTTGATCGTCTGACCATTGTCCGCATCGACCCAAGCCCCATCAATGAAGGCTTGCTGGCGGAACAACTGGGTGTCTTTGAGCTGCATGTAGGCTTTCCTTAACAGCACCGCGCTTGCGCGCAGCGAATTATTGATTGTGGAAAGGCGCCTTGGAGGCTGCCGTCAGGAAATTCATTCACCGGGCCGAAGCACATAAATAGCGCACATGCGATTGATGTGCGGTTCAGCACCCAGACAAGAGCGTTTGAAATCTCAAACGAATCCTAGGATCAATGGGGGTAAAGGACAATAGTCTGTTCGAAAAAAAGAACGAAAATGGCGCTTTTGCCGAGTTTTTCTGATCAACGTGAATCCCGGGCCTGCGCGCCGCGGTTCAAAGTCGCCAAGGCCGGGTGTTTGGCCGATGAAAACCCACGCAAAGAATTTCCTGACAAAACCTGAATGGACGCCCCGAGCCGACATGGGTATGATGTCGCCCGCACAAGCACCAGTAGCTCAGCTGGATAGAGTACTGCCCTCCGAAGGCAGGGGTCGTGGGTTCGAATCCCGCCTGGTGCACCATCTGCAAAATAAAATGCCCCGGATCGTTGATCCGGGGCATTTTTGTTTTCAGGCCACTGCAGTCGCGCGGCGGATGCACGCGGGGCGACCTATATCACCCTGACAAAAAACACCACGACCTGATCGCTCCCCGGCACCCGCTGCAAGCCCGCGACCATTTTCACCAGGCGCCCTTGGTCCAGCGCCGCCCTCACCGGTTGCAACAGCCGGTGCTGGCTCATCGTCCGCTGCTCGACGATCCGGCGCAGCCACTCATCTGTCAACTGTTGCGGCGCCCCCCGGGAACGCGGCAAGGCCACCGAGCGGCGCTTGGTCCATTTGAGCGTGATGTAGAACAACTGATCCGTGCCCGGATGCGAGCAAAACAGATTCACCGTATTGAACGATCGGGCCTTCGGGATCTCGGTCACCACAAAACCATGGCGACGCAGGATCGGTGTCACGGCCTGCTCGGTATTGAGTGCCAGGTCGGCAATACGAGGCAAGCCGCTGACGTCGAAGATCCGCTGGTCGATCGCGTGGGGCGGATGGAAGTCCAGCCGGGAAAAGTCCGTTATGCCGTCCGGCTCACCGATAAAATGGTTGCGCCAGCGCAGGGGGCGGGCATCGAGCTCCCGGAACAACACATGCATATCCACCCCTCGCGTGACCCAGGACTCCTGGGTACGCCTGAGCGCGACCATGCGGGTGGCGGTCACCGACGTACCCTGCACATCGGAACGCTCGATCAGCCGGTGGAGCGTCCTGCGCAAGCTGGATTGCATCATGCCCTCCATGGGCTGTGCCAGGGACTGCTCCGCCGGCACGCTGAACAAGGGTGTGCGCGGTGTCCAGGTCTGGCTCCGTTGATCAAAGGTGGCCGGAACCGGCTGCTCGTCCAAATGGCGCCACCAGTGATTGAAGTCGTTTCGGGCGTGCGTGGCCAACGAACCGGGACGCTTCAGGAAAACAATGTCCGGATGAATCCCCGAGCCATCGGGAAGCAGTTCGAAATAATGATCGCCGAGTTTCAACAGGCGCGCCTCCGCGCCAGCGTGCCGGCGATACAACCCCCTGGACGCCGACAGCTCGACAACCTGCTCGCGCTCCAATGCCAAGCCCCACGTCTTCCAGTCCGAGGACAACAAGGCCGGCCGGCGGGTCATCCATTCCAGTTGCGGCACCGGCGCACCGGTTGCGGCCGGCGGCGACACGGGTTGCTCCCAGGGACGGTGCCAAATCCCCCGGCTGGGGCCGGGCATTGGCTCGGGGGCATCGGCGCGCAGCAGGTATTCGCCTGGCTCGCGGATATGCAGCACCAGTTCATTGTCCTGCGCGGCGGTTTTCTTCAAGCGCAGGGCACTTTCCCCCTTGGGTCGGTAGACCTCGTAGCGGTTGCGGCCGTCAGTGATGAACTGCACGCCGTCTTTCACATAGCTGCCGGCATTGCTCGGGCCGTGCAGGGCAAGCGCATCATCCGCGCTGATCTTCGCTTCATACCCCGGGAGCAGCGGCCTGGGCTTGGCCATGACATCGACTTTTTTCAAGGCCGTCGCGCCCTTGTGCGAGAGGGCCTGTCGACGACCGATGGTCTTCAGCGCCGCCCGCGGCCAAAGCGCATGGGCGACCCGCGCCGGCCGGCCCGCCAGGCGAGCGGGAGAGAAGGTCAGGACGGCGTCGAGCAGCGTCATATGCGCCGCCTTGAACAGTTCGAAGGCATCGCGCGGGTCACCGCTGCGGTGAAAACGGCGCAGGGCCACGGCCGTCTCATAGGTGTTGACCGCAATGCTGACCACCGGTATCACCGACAACACCCTGAGCCAGTAGGCCGAGCGCTGCTCGCGCTCACGCAACTCGCGGATCTGCGCCAGTTGCCGGGCGGAGTTGGAGATCGACCGGGCACGCTGCTGCGCCCTCAGGACCAAGGCGTGTGCCAGGATCAGCGACAGGTCGCAACGCTGGGTCTTCTTCAGGCGCAGCCAGTGCCCGGGGTTTTCCGCGACCTCACGCCTGACCTCCTTTTCCAGCGCCACGGGGTCCGGTACCGCTTGCTCCGATTCGCTACTCCACCAACTCTTGATGGCCTTGACCAGAGCAACGGAGTTGAGCGTGGAAACAGGCTCAATCCCCAAGGATGTCAGAACCAATGGCACCCGCTCCTCGGGCAACGGCAACAGACCTGTTGAGCACGCCGCCGGACCTTGCTCGGCCGGGTAACCCTCGATGACTTCCGCCTCCCAGCCCGCAGCCAGCCTTTGCACAATATCCGCCACCCGTTGCGATGCCCGCTCGACCTCCACCAGTGCCCGTTGCGCGGCCGCCAGATCGGTGTGCTCCGTCAGCACCTGCTCATGCGGGGCACCCGGCAGATAGACCAGCGTTCTCCCGGAAAGCTTGTCGTGGATCGCCACCGCATTGCCCACATGCCGGGCCCGGGCAAACGCCCGGCCGGCGAAGGTGACGAAGTACAATTCGAGCTCGACATGCTCGTTATGCAAATCCGCGACGAACTCTGCATTCAGGGCCATCGCGAAGACCTCGGCGGCCCAGTCGCTGAGCCCCTGTTGCCGGGCACCGAACAACTCCATGTGGGCGCGTTGCCGGACCAGCCGGTACAACAGCGCCTGGTCGAACGCCCGCAGCGGTTCGAGCCTGGAATTATCAACACCGTAAAAGGCCCGCTGGATCCGGGTGTCGTAGTGTCCTCCGAGGTCCAGCGCCGAGATCGTAGCGATCAGATAATCGGGGCTCAGGCGTTGCCGCCACGCGGAGTCCAGAATCCGTCCATGTTGCAGCCGACGTTTGGTCCAGGGCGCTTGCGGATCGAGGTTTTCCAGGGCCAGGCGCAAGAAGCTGTAGGTCTGGCGCGAATCGCTGACCAGCGTCTTCGGGCCCGCCTCGCCCGCCGTACGTTCAGGATGACCAACCCACACCCGCTCGACACTGTCAGGAAGATCGAACAACGGTTTGTCGATATCCAGCCCCGGATAAAAACCGTCCTGCTTGAGTCGTTCGATGATTTTTCCGCGGGCGAAGTCATCCAGGTCTGGTAGCTGATGTTCCAGCTTGAGTTCCAGGGCCTGCACACTTCTCTGGTAGCGCGTCAGCAATCGCGCGTACTGCTGGCGGTCCATCCGCGGGGCCGCGGACAACCAGCCGGGAAGGCCCCGCGCCTGCACGGCACCGAGTTGCAGAGTGGCAACATTGTCCAGCGCGCGGTCCCGGGCCTCGTGCCCCGGGACACCGAGGTTCTCCTCCAACTCATGGGCCAGCAGTTGCAGGGAACTGCTGGCGTCAGCAATTTCCGAGAACGGTCGCAAGCCGCCCTCGATCAGTCGGCAAAGCCGAAGGTGGTCCTGGATCTGTTGCTGGAGTCCCTGTTGCAGGGCGTCCGTCGCAATCGACCGATAGTGGATGGGGATCCGTTCGCCGGCAGCCAGCCCGCGCACCCAGCTACGTGCCTCATTACGCCGGTCCCGGGCGATCAGCGGCCAAAAGCTTTCGCACTCCGGGCTGCGCAAGCTGATGTCCAGGCGTTGCGAGAGACTGTCGCGGCTCATGAAGCGTTGCAGCCCGCCCAACCGTCCCGGCACGAACAGCAGCACCGACGCGCCCGAGCGCGGATCGGCCAGCGCTTGTCGGGTGCTGATGGCACAGGCCCCGGCCAACGACCAAGGCGAGTCCGCCGGCCCCAGGGTGATGGCGGCGACCCGTGTATCACTGGCAGCCCGGACCTCGACCAAAGGCTGTGGCAGCATATCGAACACACGCGCCAGCTCTTGCTGATCGATCAGCCCGAGCTGATGCTGCAACTGCGCCTCGTGCAAAAGGCCCTGGCCGCGTCCTTCCAGCAACTTTCCGGGAAGATCGCGGCCCTCCTTGTCCCGGCGGCTCCAGAATTCCGACTGGGCATGCCCCTCCCGCTTCTGGAGCAGGCCCTGGACATCAGCCGCCTGCTGGCGCCAAAGCTTATGCCGCGCCAGCAGCTCGCTGTAGGCCGGGGTATCGCGCCCCAGGTCTTGCTCATCAAGCCGCTTGAGCAGAGCGCGCTCCTGCTGCCGGACCTTGCTCTGGCGCAGGCGCACGGGAAGGTCCACGGCCAGGCTGCCGAAGCTGATCTCGAGCATTCTGCGCTGCTCGTCGCGTCGTAGTAACTGCGCAATCGACGCCCCGAGGGGCGGCAAACCGGTCAGCGCCATGCGTGAATCCTGCATGGCCTCAACGGCCTGCAGCGGCGTCAGGCGGCCGGCATCGGCCATGCCCTCGGGCAGCATATACGCCGTGTTGAGTAGCAAGGCGGCGGCCCACTCATTGGCCAACTGCGTGTCCAACCGGCTCAAGGCACTGTGGGCCAGGGCATCGCCGGTGAGCTCGACAGACGTCTGGAAGCGGTAAGCCAGGGCCGGACGATCCGCCCGGGGAAACAGCTGATGGCGCTCTTGCAGCGCCAGCAACTGCCAGGGTCGATAACTGCCCGGTGTGTTGAGCAACTGCGCGAGCTGCTGTTGCATCTCGGCGTGGCTGGAAAACTCGAAGAGTTCCTCCGACACCCCCGGCACGAAGAGCACCTGCCGTCCCTGCTCGGCGCTGCCGCTACCATGCAAGTGCAAGGCCCCGCTCAAGGCCAGCGTCGCCGCGCCATTTCCCGGCCAGACCAGCTCCGCCACCCTGAGCCGTCCCCAACGGCCACCGGCCAGCGCCCGAGCTTCGGGAGTCGGCGCATCCAACAGGCCCATCAGCATATTGAAGCCGGCAATGGACAAGCCATCGATGCCATGGGTCAGCAGGGCCTTGTCGTGAAACAGCAGCTTGTGCAGTTCGATCAGGCGCTCGCGTCGCGAGACATGGCTATCGCTGGCCGGCTGATCCCAATAGCGGCGCAGGGCCGTGTCGAGCCTGGACGACAAGCCCAAGGTCCGCAGGCGCACCAGAACCTGCTCCGGGTCCAGCGACAAGGCCTGCCCCGGCTCATCGGCCAGGCTCAGTCGCATCCCATGACCTGGCGCCAGGGACAGAAACGGATTGCGCAGCAGCGACAGGGCCACCTGCGCCAGGCTCCGCGCCGTTTGCCCGGCGCCGCAACGCAATGGCGGGGTAAACACCAACCTGTGTGGATCGTGTCCGAAGGCCTCGCTCAGGATCTGCTTGAGCAACCCAGCGATCCGCGGGGCCCGCTCGAAGAGCCTCCTGAGCTGGTGCTGGCTATCGAGCCCACGCACCAGCGCGGCCTGGAGCCGATTGAGCAACAGGCTGGGACGTTCCGCGCGCGCGATATGTGCGCGGAGTTTTTCGCCAAGGCGCTCCAGGGTGGCGCCATTGGGGTCGGGTAAAACCGCTGTTGCAACCGCGTTGACCGACTCAACAGGCTCCCTGGCAGGCTCCTCTATGGGGGTATTCATAGGCTTTCCCTTGATCCGTGGAAAAAAGGAAAAGCGTAGAGCGCGCCAGGACGTGCCCGTGCAGTAGATAGTTAAGCTGCAGCGGCTGGCGGCATCACTTCGAACCGGCGCTACGGGAGTGGGTGGCTACCGTCATCCTCCGACGGCAGCCGGATGACCAGAGGCGGGGCCGGCGACTGCAGCTCTTGCGATTCAACGTGATACAGGGGGCTCAGCACTTCAAGGACCCCGCCCTCTTCATCGTTGTGCACGATCATCGTCGCGGACTGGCGCATCCGCGCAAAGTTGTCTTCGCTGAGCTTGAAGCTGCGACTCAAGCCCTCATCCCCGACCACCGGCGCCGGCAAACGACGCTGCGCATAGCTACGGTTCTTGCGCTGCTGATAACGCGCCCAACTGATCAATACCAGCGCATTGAACAGGCCGACCCACAGATAAACCTGCAGGGTATTCAAGGCTTCAAAGAACGAGATATCGATCCGCGGTCCCGCCTGTCCGTCGAGCAACGGCAACAACCCCTGGATCAGCAGGTACAACAACCCGACCCAGGCCAGCACGGTCAGGGCCACATCGACTACCAGCATGAACGGCCGCTGGCGGGTTCTGATGATTTTCATGAGCGCACCTTCTGCTTGTCGTCATCGACCGGCCTGATCCCCCGGTCCGGGCTGACCCAGCGGGCGCGCTTGCCGCCCTGGCCGAACAACACCCGGGGGAAGCTGACCAGGGTGGTGAAGAAGCTGATAAACCAGAACACCAGCGGGTACCAGACCACCCAGAACATGATCTTCCACAGGTCTCTTTCGTAGCGGCGGTCGATCAGCACGCTGACCGCGAACTGCCCCAGACAGACCATCGCCAGCAACAGCCCGGTAAAGGCCGGCGGCACAATGCGGTGCACGGCAATCGAAGGCGGCAACTCGACGAACAGGCCAACGCCGTAGAAGAGAATCGACAACAGGAAAGTAAACGCCCAGCCGGTCGACAGGCAGTACTCGAACAGCAATGGCCACAGGTAACGATGATCCCACTGCCAGATGCCGCGGATATTCTTGAACAACACTTCGGCGCCGCCCTGGGCCCAACGCAGCCGCTGTTTCCAAAGTCCGCGCAAGGTCTCCGGCATGAGGATCCAGCACAACGCCCGCGGCTCGTAGAAAATGCTCCAGTGATCCAGCTGCAGCTTCCAGCTGATATCGATGTCTTCGGTGATCATGTCCGGGCTCCAGTAGCCGACCCGGTCCAGCGCCGTGCGGCGGAAGGCGCAGATCACCCCGGAAATAGTGAAAATCCGTCCGAAGACCCTTTGCGTGCGCTTGATCAAGCCGATGATCGAGGAAAATTCGCCGACCTGGACCCGCCCGACCAAGGTCGAGCGGGTGCGGATCCGCGGATTGCCGGTCACGGCGCCCAGACGGGCGTTCTCCAGCATCGGCGCCACCAGATAGGCCGCCGTGTGCGGCGCCAGCAAGGCGTCGCCGTCGATGCACACCAGGTACTCGCTGCGGGCCGCCACGGCGCCCATGCGCAGGGCCACGGCCTTGCCCTGGTTCTGCGCCAGGTGGATCACCCGCAGGCGCGGGTCCAGCAGCGCCAGGTTATTGAGCAACTGGCCGGTGTCGTCCTTGGAACCGTCATTGATCGCGATCACTTCGATGTTCGGATAATGCTGGGCCAGCGCGGCCTCGATGGTCTCGACGACATTCGCCCCTTCGTTGAAGCAAGGGATCAGGATCGAGATCAGCGGTTCGCCCGCCAGCGGCGGAGGCAGGGTATCGGCTTCCCAGGGCCAATGGCGCTCCCAGTGCAGCCAGAAGTACAAACCGCCGGCTATCCATAACCCAGACATGAACAACGGGTAGAAAAACACGAAGTCCATCAGGAATTGCCCGGTGACCAGGAAAATCACGCCGAGGGGAAACCCCAGGACGAGCGCCAGGACGATCAGAGCCAGGATTCGGTCCATCATGATCTAAGGATTCCATTTGTTGGAAAGTTCCGGGCGCACGGCCTGCACGGCCGGACGGTCATCCAGGAAATTGTCCGGGTAATAACCGAAACTGCTGGCGCCCTGGCGTTTGAGCCGCCCCATCCAGTCCGCCAGTAGTTCGCCGTTGAGGTCCAGCGCCGGCGTCTGGCGCCAGTCCCGGGCCTGCAGCTCGAACACCGTGTGATCCAGCGCGCCGGGGCGTTGCTTGACCTTGCCGACCAGCGCCTCCAGCCACTCACCCGCCTGTTTCTCGTTCTTCCCTTCCATCAGCGGCATGGCCATGGGCACGGTCCAGTCGTAGCTGGCGAGGAAGTCGTCGAGGTTCTGGGCGAACCAGGCTTCGCTTCGCGGATCGATCATCGGCTCGGCAAACAGATTGCGCGCGGTCTGCACCTGCGGCCCGCGAATGGCGCGGACCTTGGCGCTCAGCTCACGGGTGAAATCGATCAGGTAGCGGCTCTTGAACCGCGTCCAGCGTTGCAGCGTCGCCGGATCGCCGCGCAGGGCACTGATCGTGCCCGGCAGGCCATTGGCGGCATAGCTGCGCAGCGCCTGCGGGCTGGCATCCTCGAAGTCGGAGAGCACGGCATCGTCGTGATAGAGAATGCCGTCGACCGAGGTCAGCCGGGCCACGTCTTCGTAGATCTCGCCAATGATCCGTCGCACGTCCGGGTCGAACGGCGACAGGCGCCGGTATTGTTTCGGGTCAACCGCGGTTTGCCCGGTGGCCGGGTCCCAGCGCGTTACCCGCGGCAGCTTTTCATCCAGGGCAAAACTGAGCACCGGCATCCAGGCGAAGACCTTGACGTGGGCCCGGGTGCGCAGTTGCCAGGCGGCGCGGTCGAACAGGTCGGCGCGCATCGGCAGATGACGGTTGGGGAAGTACAGCGAATGCACCAGGCCGTCCCCCGCCGGATCGGCGAACGCCTGCAGGAACACGGTATTGACCCCCATGTCCGCCATGCGCTGGACCAGCTTGCCGAGGTTGGCTTCCTGCTGGAGCGGGTTCGGGTCGTAGACGTTATCCAGGTCGACATGCGCCACACGCATCGGCAAGCGGTTCTGCACCGCGACAATGGCACTGGCGTAGTGAGCCCCATCCGGGTCCGCTGCCACCAGCAAACGCGGGCTGTTCAGCAGTTGATCGAGGCTGTCGATGCCGTCGTCCAGGGTCAGCGCCAGCTGGTAGCCCTGGCTCTCGATGACCTTCAACGCGGTGCCGTCGGCGGTACCGTAGGGCCAGACCCAGACCCGTGGCGAATAACCGGTGGCGGCGCGGATCTTGGTCGAAATGGCGACCACATCCGTGCGCAGGCGGGCCTCGAAATCGGCCTCGCTTTCATAACGGCCGGTGGCCGCATCGTAGCGCCGGGTCGCCGCCGCCGGTTGCAGGTTGCCTTGGGGATTGGCGAGCAGGCCCTGGTGGCTGGCATCGGTGTGGGCGACGATTTCCACCAGCCCCGAGGCCGCTATTTCCTTGATCTGCGCCCAGTTCAGGAACTCGGAACGCGGGCGCAACTCACCGGCGAAATTCACCGGTTTATTCGCCGGGGTATCGATCCACACACCGACCGGGGCCAACAAGGCCGGCCATTGATAGCTCCTGAGCAGCGGCATCACCCGGGTGTAGAAACTCGCGTAACCGTCGTCGAAGGTCAGCAGGATCGCCCTCGCCGGCAACTCCGGCCCGCCCTTGCGCGCCGCCAGGATCTGGTCCACGGTCACCGGTCGATAGCCGTTCTCCCGCAACCACGCCAGCTGTTCCAGCAAGCGCTCGGTGCGCACGGCGACCACCGCCTGGTCCGGGTCGCGGTCCTCGATGTCATGGTAAGTCAGGCTGAGAAAATGATTTTTCGGCCAGGGCGCTTCATTGACCGGCAGCGCCCGTTGCGCGGGCGCGACAAACTCGGCCGGCTTCTGCGCACAGGCGCCGACCAGCAAGGCTCCCAGCAACAGGATGCAACGCGTGATCCAAGGCATCATCAGTCCCTTCTAGAAGCGGTAGGTCAGGTCGACGGTCAAGCGCACGTCGCGTTCGCGCTCGCCGTCATAGGGCCGGCTGATCCAACTCAGGTTGGCCCCGGCCTCCAGCACATCGTTCCAGCTTACCCGCTGGCCGTAACCCAGCAGCGCGACCGCACCCGTCGAGTAATCGCGCTGGCTGTAGGTCCCGGCGCCGACCTGGAATTGCTGGCTCCACTGGGTTTCGTAGCGGCGATAGAGAACGTGGTTGACGTTCACCGTCGGCAGCACGCTGAAGTCGGTCTTGGGGTTGAAGTACGGCACGTCTTCGCTCTTGCTGTTGTGGCTGGTGCCGACCTCCAGGCCCAGGTCCACCTGCACATGGGCTGTGCTGTAGAGGCCTTCGCGGCCGGTGAGCAGGGTCTCGGTGCGATTGTTGCCGTCACTGAAATGCGAGGGCGTGACCGCCAGTTTCCATTCGCGGCTTTCGTCGGCGCGCCAACGCAGGAACGCACTCGCCGAATTGGCGCTGATGTTGCTGTTCAAAGCACGTAGCGGCGTCGCCGCCGACAGCCGTTCGAGACTGCCGCCGTATTGCCAGTGATCGTTGATATCGAAGGCCGCCGCCAGGCGCGCGCCGAGCTTGTCGCCATAACCGTAGGACTGGTTGGAGACCTCGGCTTCGAGGCTCATGTCACGGGAGCGATTCTCCACCCCGAGGCGCTGCCAGCGGCGCTGGGCATCGCCTTCGGTGAAGCGGCCGAAGGCATAGCCGGCCCCGGCGAACAGCCGCCAGTCGGCATTGATCGGCGGACTGTAGAGCGTGCTTTCAATGCCATAGTCGCGGCTGCCGGTGACCGCGCCGGCACCAGCGGCACCGCCGCCGAAACTCTTGCCGGTATAAGCTTCGACCCGCAGCTCGGCCATCTCATGGACTTGGCGCAGACGCTCCAGGCGCTGGACCTGCAGGCTCTCGGCAAAGCGCGCGGCGACGTCGTCGGTAAGCACATCGAGCTGGCGCCACTCCTGCAACGCCAGGGCGCTGTTGGCCTGCGCCACTTCCAGTCCCAGGTCGCGCGGCGCCTCGCTTTCGGTTTCCTTGTTCAAGGCCTCGGCACGCCGTGGCCAGGCGCGGGCCAGGTACATATCGGCCTGGGCCACCCGCAAGCTGACATCACCCGGCGCCTGGGCGACCAGCGCGTCCAGACCTTGTTCGCTGGCGGCTAGATCACCGTTGTGCTGCCCCATCTGGATCGCCAGTTGCTGGGCGTCCAGCCAGGCGTCGTTGGGAATGCCACCCGGCAGGCCCTTGAGCTGCAAGCGCGGCGGTACGGTGAGCGCCAGGGCGTCCGCCAACGAGCGGGCTTCTTCCGGCTGGTCGCTTTCAATCAAGGCATAGACCAGTGCCGAGGTGTCGCCCGCCTGGTCCATGGGGTCCGCGCTGGACGCCGAAAGGATCTGCCGATACAGCGTCACGGCCTTCTCCGGCTCGCGCACCGCAAGGTAGGCCGAGGCAATCCAACGTTGGGCATAGGGCGGTATCGTCACCCCTTCATCAAGCAACTTCTGGTATTCGCCCAGCACCTCGGCATTGCGCGAGCGAGCCTTCAGCGCGCCCAGGCGGTCGATGCGCCAGTGCACCACGTCATCATGGGCCCGCGGGTCCGCGGACCAGGCCGCGAGCAGGCGGTCGTAATCGGCCAAGGCCCGATCGGCGACAACAAAACGCTCCTGCTCGGTGCGGGTCGGCAGCTCGGCCAGGCGTACCCGTTCGGCCGCCAGTTCGCCTTCGAGACGCCGAGTCGCGGCGGCATCGAGCAGCCCGGGATGCCGCTGGGCCAGGCGCAGGGCCGGTTCCGGCAAACGTGCGCGTTCCAGGGCGAACAGGTATTCACGCATCACGTCGGGTTTGTCCGAAGCCCGGACAAAGGCTTGGTCGTACTCGAACAAGGCATCACTGTCGGCGCCCGAGCGGGTCAAGGCATACCCCAGGGCCATGCGCCGGGAAGGCTCATCGGGCTGCCGGGCAACCTGCTCGCGCGCGCGCCGCACCGCGTCCCGGGGATCGCCGCCATCGGCCTCGGTAATCGCCAGGCCCAGTTGCAGGTCGGCATTCTGCGGTTCGCGCTCCAGGGCCTGGCGATACAGGCGTTCGGCCTCGTCCCAGCGTTTCAGGTTGCGATAGGCGCGGGCGACGGCGCTCAGCGCCTGGGTCGGCAAGCTCCGCTGGGCACCCTGGGTTTCATAGACGCTGACCACTTCGGCGTCCAGCCCGGCCCAACTGGCGATCTGCAAGTGATCGCTGATCTGGCCGACGGATTGTTGCGGGGCGGGCAGTTGGCGCAAATACACCAGTGCTGGCGTGTAGCTGCCATCACGGGCCTGCCGGATAAGCTGATCGTAAGACCCGTCGGCCCAGGCATTGAGAGGCCAGAGCAACTGGCTGCACAAAGCCATCCCCAACAACGGATGTAATCTGCCGCCCAGGCAGAGCAGAGCATTACGCGGCATATCGTCCTTTCCCCAATGACAGCCGGAGTCCAATGCTCCTGCCTGAGCAAACACACAGGGGGAGCCTGGCGACAGCGATCGAACACGCCAGCCGCCTGTCGTTCATCGAAGGGTAGACCAAAAAACCAAAGCCAAGATTGATTCAAATCGGTACCCGTGCAAAAGACCCGTGCGCCGCGCCCTCAGTCTTCCCAGAGGGGCAGGCAAAACCTGAATGTCGTGCCCTGGCCCTTGACGCTGGTGCAGTGAATCCGCCCGGCGTGCCGCTCGATCACCGCCTTGACCATCGACAAGCCCAGGCCCAGGCCTTCGGTGTCGCCGGCGCAAGCAAAGCGTTTGTACGGATCGAAGAGTTGCGGCAACTCCTCGGCGCCGATTCCCCGGCCCTGATCGCTGATGCCGCAGGTCAACGCGTGCTCCGCCACCTTCACGTCGAGGCTGACGCTGGTGCCGGAAGGACTGTATTTGATGGCGTTTTCCAGCAGGTTGAACAGCGCCCGGGTCAGCAACGAGGCATCGGCCCGCACCAGGCTTTCGTCGACCTCGTCGAGCCGATGGCGCAGCTCGATGCCCTTGAGCTGGGCCAAGGGCGCCACCTGGTCGAAGGCATCCAGCACCAGCATGGCGAACAGCACCGGCTCGAAGGTGTAAGCCTCCGACTCGGCCTTGGCCAGGTGCACGAAGGACTCGGTCAAGCCCAGGGCTCGGCGCACCTGCTGTTCGATCTGACGATAGACCGGCGCCTCGTCATGCTGCGCGCGCTGCACTTCGAGCAACGCCAGGATCGCCGAATGCGGCGCGCGCAGGTCATGGGACAGAAAGCGCAGCAAGTTCGCCCGTTGCTGCTCGGCCTCGCGCACCAGGCTCAGGTCCGCCAGGCTGAACAGCCAGCCGACCGCAACTTCATCTTCCGCCGAGCGCAGCGGTGCCAGGTCCAGCCGCAGGATGCGCTGGCGGCTATCGCGAAATTCCTGGCTCGGCAGTTCGGCCAAGGCCGGCCGCGCGGGTCCGTCAATTCCGGGAAAACCGAGGTTCGCCAGGCAATCGAGCCAGTCTTCGCCCAACAGCCCGGGCCCCAGCAGCTCGCGCGCGCTGCGGTTGGCGAGCAGTACCTGGCCCCGGGTGTCGCTGATCAGCGTGGCAACGGGCAGGCATTCCAGGCCATCGGCCATAAACCGCCGGGTATCGCGGGTGCGCCCGAGGGCCTGCTCCAACGCGGCGATGCGGCCTTGCAGGACATCCCCCTTGGGCAGCAACGGTCGACGTCGTTCGGGCAGCACCCGGGGCTCGTCGTCCAGGCGGGCCAGCTCCCAGCCGAAGTAGGCCAGTACCGCACTCAGGCGTCGCCAGTTCCAGATCAGGTAGGCCAACAGAAAACCGCTCAGGCTGGCGGCCGGCGACCACCACAGGCCGAACCGCAACAAGCCCCAGGCCACCAGCAGCACCGCCGCCATGCCGGCGAGCGTCAGCCACAGGGCATAACGCGCACGCAGCAGCAGCCCGCCCAGCAGGAGTGCCACCGCCAACACCGACAACAGCAGGCCCGACAACGGCGCCAGCTCGACAATGCTGCGCTGCTGCAACAGGCCGTTGAGCAGGTTCGCCTGGATCTCCACCCCGGCGGTGGTGCCGGCCTGCCCGGACAGCGCTGTGACATAACGATCCCCCAGGCCCGGCGCAGTGGCGCCCACCAGGATCAGCCGATCACGCAGCAGCGCTGCCGGTACTTCACCGCGCAGTACGCTGATGTAAGGCACGCTGGGAAAACCGCCAGCCGCCGCGATAAAGGGCAGCAGGATTGCGTTCTGTCGCTGCCACCCATGCAGTTCGGAAACCTCCCCGGCACCGGGCATCGATGGCCGTTCAGACGCCGGCAGCGCCATCTGGTAGGCCAGCCAGGCCAACTGTTCACGGGGGCGCCGGGACGGCCCTTCGCGCAGGTACACCCCACGCACCACGCCGTCGTTGTCCGCTTCGACGTTGATATGGCCGACCGCCCTGGCGCAACGGCGCAACGGCTCGATCGGCTCGATTTCCCCCAGCGCCGTGGCAAATCGCGGCACGCCTTCGCGCAGCAGCGGCAGGAGCACATTCCCGGCACGACATAACGCCTGGGCCAGGCGTTCGTCGCCGCCGGCGGCCGCCTCCGGCTCGCTGAAAATCACATCGAACAACACCCCCCGGGGCTGCGCCGTGCTCAAGCGCTCAAGCAGCTCGGCATGCACGCTGCGCGGCCAGGGCCAGCGCCCCAGGGCCTCGAGACTGCGGTCATCGATGGTCACCAGGAGAATTCGCGGGTCGACCGGCAGGGGGTTCAGGCGGCTCAACCGATCATAGAGAAAATGGCTGAGCGCCAGGTTCTGGCTCAGGGACAGCAGCGCGGTCAACGGCAACAGCAACACGCCGACCAGCAACCATTCGCGCAACAGGCCACGGAACAGGCGCTGGGCCTGCGTCGGCTCGCGTTCCTCGTGCCGCCGCCAGAACCTCATGAACGCCAGGTACCGTAGCTATTGCTCATGAACCGTCCGGGGCCAGTAGTAGATATCGTAGATCCCAGTCTGGCCTTCAAGTCCCTGTTCGTCGAATGCCGACAGCCGCACGTGGTAGAACGCCGCCTGCAAACCGCTGAAACGAATATCCGGGGTGCTGGAAAACCGCTCCTGCTTGATATCGAGGAACGCCGCGTCGGTGGCGACCTGGGCGCGGTAGCGCCGGGCACCGTCCAGGGGCTGGAGAAACAGTTGCCAAATCGGCTTGTCGCCGCGCTGGCCGTCTTGCCCGAGCAGGCGCGGGGCCGCCAGCAGTTCGACCGGCCTGAGTTCGCCCTTGCCCTGGATCTTCAGGCCCTGCCGGGCGTTGACCCGCACCTCGGGCTCGGCCGCAACCGGGCGCTTGCCAGGCGCCGACAGCGCTCCGGAGCGGCTCACCGTGACCTGGCCGTCGAGCACTTCGACCAGCGCCTGAGCGTCTTCGCTACGGGTACGAAAGTGCGTGCCGCGAACCCCGAGCACGCCGACCGAAGTGCGAATCTGGAAGCGATCATGCGCGCTGGTGCGCTTGATCACGTAGGACTCGACCTGACCTTGTTCGAGCTGTAGCTGCGGCACAGACTGCGTCTCGTCCAGTTCCAGACGTACCTGCGAGTTGGACGGCAGCACGATCCGCGAACCATCGCCCAGCCCCAGGCTGACAAAGGCATCGCCCGAGGTTCTCAGCCCTTCGTGCTCCTCCAGGTTCATCCCCTCTTCCAGGACCGATTGCTGACCCTTGGCATCCAGCTTCCAGGCCTCGCCCGCCAGGTGCAGCACCACCGCCGGAAACGGTTGTGGGCGGCATTGCTGCTCGCGATCAAGGTAAGGCGCACGCAGGGCCGGCGGCGCCGCCAGGGCATTGTCGGCGAACAGGCAGAAGGCTACGCCGAGCAACAGGCCCGGGCGGGACAGCAGGACAGGAAAATACAGGTGCGAAAAAAAGCGTTCGCTCATGGGCTTGGCCGCTCAGGCTCCGGAAGGAGCAGGATCGAAGTAAAGGAACGACGGCACACAACCATCCGGGCCCATCATGCCACAGCGCTCCAGTCAGCCTGGCCACACTGTGTTGCTTCGTATGAATGCACAGCGAGGCGTGACAGAAAAATGGCCAAGGGCGGACATCCTGACCGTCCCTTGGCGGCGGTCCGTGTGGATCCGAACCGCCACCCGTCCATGGGTCGGACTTGCTCCAAAGTGCCCCTGTATTGCTGGAGCTACTCTATGGGTAAAACCGCGCTGCCCGGCGAATCTGTCAGATTTGTTCAGAATTGCTCCTGCCGCTCAGAATACCCAGCGCGGTTGCTCCCGAGGGGCGATGACCTCTCCGGTGGTCCACAGCGTCGGCGCGGAAAATGCCGCGGTCCAGCGGTCCTCGGGCGCCACGGGCAGCCGTTCGGCGACCGACGAGGAACAGCCCGACCCGTAATGGAACAGCCCGACGACAAAACCGAAGCCAAGGCACAGGCTCAATCCGGACAACAAGCCGAACACCACCCAGGATGGAAAACCGCTGAAACGAAGGGGACTGCCCATGGATCCTTCTCCTTGACCGTGCAAATCGTTACCCTGCGCCTGCCCCCACAAGGGCCGCCGGGCGCCAGATAAAAGCCATTTGACATCAGCCTAGCCAGCCATCGCCGGTCCCTGAGGAATTCGCCAGAATTGTTCAGATTTGACGGTCGACTTACAGACCTTCGCGTAGGAAATAGCCTGTAGAGTCACCTTTTGCGAGACAGAACCGCCGCCAAACGAGGAGATAGGTCCGGACATGCGTGTCGCCATACTCGACGACGAACCCGCCGAACTGCGCCGGGTCGAACAGACCCTGGGGCAGATCGCCGGTGCCGGGGAAGCCCCCTGGACCCTGCACGCTTTCGAGCGCGGCGAGGACCTGTTGCGTCAGTTGCGCCGGGAAACCTTCGACCTGCTGATTCTCGACTGGCAGGTGCCGGACCTCAGCGGCCTGGCGCTGTTACGCTGGACCCGCGAGCACATGGAGGTACCCCCGCCGGCCATCATGCTCACCAGCCGCGATGCCGAGAGCGATATCGTCCTGGCCCTGGGCAGTGGCGCCGATGATTACGTGAGCAAACCGTTCCGTGCCAACGAACTCAAGGCGCGGGTCAACGCGGTACTGCGCCGGCATGCCGGACAGCGCGGCAACGCCAGCGAAATCGCCACCTTCAACGATTTGAGTTTCGACGATGCCGAACTGACCGTGAGCCGCTCAGGTCGCCCGCTCAACCTGACCGAGCGTGAGTATCGCCTGGCGCGCTGCCTGTTCAGCAACCTCGGGCGGCCGCTGTCGCGCGAATATCTCTACGAGCGCTTCTGGCCCCATGAAGAAATGCTTTCCTCGCGGCCCCTCGATACCCATATCTATCGCCTGCGCAACAAGCTGGGCCTGACCGCCGAACACGGTTGGCAGTTGCTGACGATCTACGGCTATGGGTATCGACTGGAAAGCGTTACCTCCGGTTGAACGCTGGGCTCAAGGCTGTTCGCCGCCGCCCATGCCACCGAACTTGGTCAGCAGCAAGGTGATGAAGTCTTCCACCGGCATCTTCTGCCCGTTGAAGTCCACCTGGCCGTTGGCATAGTGCAATGACGAGACGATATCGTTGCCTTGCACCGTCGCCATCTCCGTGGACAAGGCCATGGTGCCGGCCATTTCACTGGCCATCGAGGCCTGGCGGGTGATGGCCGCGGGGTCGGTCTGGCCCTGGATCTGCGCCTGCAGGCCAGCCAGGTCGGCGATCATCGGCTTGGACAGCAAGACCTTGGCATCCAGTTGCGAGACCAGTTGCTTGCCCAGTTCCACCGGTGGCAGCTCAGTGGAAGACGGGTTGGTCAGGTCCACCACCAGGCTGGCGCGGCTTTCGCCGTTGGCGGTCTTGAGCGAGAAGTTTTCCAGGGCGATCTGCGGCTTGCCGGCCAACAATTGCTTGATGTCGGCTTCGGCCTGGGCCTGCTGGGCCGGGGTCAGTTCCGGTACCGCCGCTTCAGGATCTTCAGCGCCTGCCGCCTGGGCCTTTTGCAGCGCTTCCAACTGGATCTGGTACAGCTTGATCAGCGATTGCATCGCCGGGAAATCCAGGTTCTTCGCCGTCCAGCTCATCTGGGCACTGCCCACCGGCTTGTCGTTGTAGTCGATGGAGGCAACGTTATAGGCCAGGCGTCCGGCGAGCACATTGCCCTGCGCTTCCGTTGAATCTTTCTGCTCGAAGCCCTTGATCGTGACCACCGCCGGCTTGACCCCAAAGCCCAACTTGGTCTCGCTCAGCTCGATGACGTTCTGCCCCAGGTAGAAACCCAGGTCGCTCTTGGTCAAGTCGCTGGCCAGGGTCAGACCGCTCAGTTCGACCTGCACCGGCCCCTGCTCCGGGGAGACCGCGGACACCTTGAGGTTGTCCATATAGCCGTTGAGCTTGATCTTGGCGGCCTGATCGCTGGCGGAGACCGCCAGGTTCAACCCGGAGAATTTCACGCTGGTGCTGGCGTCCGGCGCGAAGTCCAGCGGCACCAGCTCGACATTGCCGTCCACCGAACGGTTGTAGCCCAGGGCGACCTCGCCCTTGAGCGGTGCGGCGCCCTTGGCGGCGTCGAACCACTTGGCGGTGGCGTCGTTCTTTTCCAGCTCATAGTTGCTGTTGACCATCACCGGTGCCAGCTTCAGCGCCTTGACACGCGACCACGGCAACGGCCCGTGTTCGATATGGTCGACGAACAGCAGCTCGATGTCCTTCTTCTCTTCGCCGACCTGCAGGTTCTGCAACTTGACGCGGTAGTGCGCGGTACTGGTGAACAGATGGCGATCCAGCGATACCAACTCGATATTGGCGCTGCCGCCGGCACTGGCCAGGGCGCTCTTCAACTGTTGGTTGGCTTCCTGGATCGAGGTGTTCAGCACCCCTTCCAGTTGATTGCCGGTGTACCACGCGCCGACGGTGCTCACCGCACCGACCACCACGACAAAACCTAGAAGCAAGCCTGCTGATTTATTCATGAATTGACCCGATCGATGTCCGTTAAGTGGAGAAATGCTGGTCTTCCTGACCCCTGACCGGAGCCGGCTCGACAATGCCCGAAAGGACGCAGGGTAGCATTTGCCGGAGCAGGTCCCAAGGCTTTGCCCTCAGGGCCAGTGGCCAGCACCTCATCCTACGGACAATAGCGAAATGACTGACACCGCAGTACGGGAATCGTGCACTCAGCCGCGCCCATCGGCGGCCGGCGGATTGGCGGCGCCAGGGAGGGGGGCTTCAGGAATACTGGACCTCCATCTCATCCAGTTGATGATCGAAAGTCTTCAAGCGTGCGGTCCAGGTGTACACCAGCACCTCGAAGTCGCGGTTGATCACCACGCCATCCGGTGAGTCGTTGCGCGGGTCGCAGACGTCCAGTTGATGGCGTTCACGGGCCATGGCCGTGGCCACATCGGCCAATTCGCGGGCGTTGCTCAGCCAGTGGCGCTCGTCATGGGCCACTTCGCGGTCGAGTTTCAGGCATTGGTTTTTCAGCGCTTCGAGGCTTTTTTCCAACGGGGTACCGGTGAGTTCGCCCATGACTTCCTGGAAGGTCTGCCCCGGTTGCCAGTAGCTGCCCCAGAAATACCGGTCGAAGACGGTTTCGACCCGGCGCAGGGCGACTTTGGTGTCCCAGACCAGCACCAGGGTCTTGCTCTGGGACAGTTGGCGTTTCTTCACCTGCTGCGCCTGGTAGCTGGCCCAGGCCACCACGGCGATGGACAGCACCGCGATCAGCGCCGTGGCGCTGTCGAGAAAGACCAGGGCCTTGTCGATCTGCTGCGCCAGCATGACGCCATAGAAGTAGGTCGCCGAAAGCAGGACCAGCGCCACCACCGCACACCAGAAACCAGGAGCATAAGGGTTTTTCATTATTAGAATCCCCATCGGGCCACGCTGACCGCGATGGTTAGGATTCACCCAGCGCTTCCCACCAGCGGCGACCAGCCGATAGTTCAAAGCATAGCAACGGACTCAGGGTTTCGCGTGCTCGGCAGGTGGCGTTCGTCCGCTTTCCCAACCACCGCCCAGGGCCAGGAACAGTTCGATCTGACTCATCGCCACCTGGGTGTTGGCGGAAGCCAGTTGTGCGCGGACATCAGTATAGGTGCGGGTCGCCTGCAGGTCGGCGAGGAACGAGGCGCGACCGGCGGTGAAGAAGCGGTGCGTCTGGCCCGCCGCCAGCTTGGCCGACTGCTCGGCATCCGCCAGTGCATCGCGGCGGTCGAGCTGCGCGGTGTACTGGGTCAGGCTGGTCTGGGTTTCACGGATGGCGTTGAGCACCACTCCGTCGAAATGCGCCAGGGCGCCCTGGGCACCGGCCTCGGCTTCACGGATCCGGGCGCGGGCGCCATTGGTCGGCACGGTCCAACTGATCGCCGGACCGAAGCCCCAGCGATTGGTCGACGGCTCGCCCAGGTCTTTCAGGATACCGACGGTGCCCACCGTGGCGCCGATGCTGATGTTCGGGTACAGCTCGCCCGTGGCCACGCCGATGCTGGCCGTCGCCGCCGCCAGCCGGCGTTCGGCCTGGCGGATATCCGGACGGCGCTTGAGCAGCTCGGCGCCGTCGCCCACCGGCAGCAACTGGCTGATATGCGGCAGCGTGGCGCACTCGGCGACACCGGCCGGCAACTGCTCCAGCGGCTTGGCCAGCAACATCGACAAGCGGTACAAGCCGGCCTGGCGCGCGGCCTGGTAGCGCGGCAACTCGGCGCGCAGGGATTTGAACTGGGTCTGGGACCGGGTGACCTGGGTTTCGTCGCCGCGCCCGGCATCACGCAGACGCTTGGTCAGCTCGGTGCTCTGGGCTTGCAGTTCGAGGGACTGCTCGGCGATCTTGCGCTCTTCGTTGGCCGCGCAGACCTGGGTGTAGGAGCGCACCACATCCGCCACCAGGGTGATACGGGCCACGTCGCCCGCCGCCTGGGTCGCGTCGGCATTGGCTTTGGCCGCCTCGATGCCGCGTTGCAAGGTGCCCCACAGGTCGAACTGATAGGACGCGGAAAGCGCGATCTCCCCGATGTTGGCCACCGGCACCTTTTCCGGCAGCAGGAACGCCTGGCCGGACTCCTGCAACCGTTGGGCGCCGGCTTTCACCCCGGCACTGAAACCGCCGGCTGCCTCGGCCTCTTCCACCTGGGCCCGGGCCCGCGACAGGCTTGCCGCCGCCACCCGCAAGTCGGTGTTGGACGCCAGCGCCTGGCGGACCAGTTGATCCAGGCGCGGGTCCTGGTACAGCCGCCACCAATCGGTCGGCACCGGCGCCGACACCACATTGTCGCCTTCGCCGGCGATGCTCCCTTGCAGGTCCTTGCGCTGCATCGCCGAATCGGCCGGCAGGTGATAATCCGGACCAACCATCGAGCATGCCGACAGCATCAGGCCGAGGCCCAGGGTCGCGACTTGCGTCAGCGCTTTCATTGCGCGGTCTCTTGTTTCGGCGCGGCCTTGGCGTCATTGATGATCGACACCGTGGCCGTACGCCCGGCGATCATGCGAAAGTCCGCCGGCACCTCGTCAAAGGCAATCCGCACCGGAATCCGCTGGGCCAGGCGCACCCAACTGAACGCCGGATTGACGTTGGGCAGCAGGTTCGAGCCGCTGCTGCGGTCGCGGTCCTCGATCCCGGCGACGATGCTTTCGACATGCCCGCGCAACCGCGCATTGTCACCGATCACCCGGATATCCACGCCCTGGCCGACCTGGATGCCGTCGAGCTTGGTTTCCTCGAAATAACCGTCGATATGGAAGGAACTGCTATCCACCACCGCCAGCACCGGCCGCCCGGCCGTGACGAACTCGCGCTCACGCGGGGCGCGGTCGTTGACGTAGCCGTCCACCGGGCTGCGGATCACCGAGCGGTCGAGGTTCAATTGCGCGGCGTCCACCGCCACCTGGGCTTCGCTCAGGGCCAGTTCGGCCCGGGCGACCCGCGACTGGCTTTCCTCCAGTTGCTCGCCGGCCACCAGGTTACCCAGGCCACGGTTACGCTTGTTCTCGCGCTGGGCCTGGGCCAGGGTTTCCTGGCGGTCGGCCAGCGCCGCCCTGGCTTGGCGCAGCGCCAGCTTGAAGCGGTCCTGGTCGATGCTGAACAGCACCTGGCCACGGCTCACCGGCTGGTTGTCACGCACCTGCGCCTGCTGGATCAAGCCGGACACGTCCGGGGCGATCTGCACGATATCGGCGCGGATATGCCCGTCCCGGGTCCAGGGCGCGAACATGTAGTACATCACCATGCGCCAGACCACCAGGCAGGCGAAGATCACCACCAGCAAAGTCAGGACTACACGGCCAATGGTCAAAAGAGGTTTTTTCATGTCATCAGGTATCGACTGAACGAATCCACAACGCCCAGCAACAAAGCGTAGAGACCGACGTTGAACAAGGCCCGGTGCCAGACCAGGCGGTAGAAGTGGAAGTGCGTCAACAGCCCGTGCACCACCAGGTACAGCGCATACGTAATGCCCATCAGCACCAGCAGCGTGGGCAGGAACACCCCGCTGATATCCAGGTCACCGATCATAAAGGCACCCCATTGATCCCATACGGAACACTCGAAGGCTGATCGCCGCTATCGACGAATTCCACGCCGGGCAACAACGCCAGGCGCAGTCCACTCAAGGCGTGCAACAGGTGCAGGCGGGTTTCGCCATCGTCCAGCCCCTGGGAACTCAGGGCCCGCCGCGTGCGGTCCAGGGTCATCAGCAAGGGCGCCGGTGCCGGCAGGCGCTCACGTGCCTTGAGGCAGGCGCGGAAGTACTCGCCGACCTCCTCCACCACCTGTTTGAGCAGCACATTCGCCCCCCCCAGCACCCGTGGCGTGTAGGCCAGCAGGTCGAGCAGGTTGAGTGCCACCCGCAACTCGCGCAGCGCCGCACCGGTGTCCTGGCCGGTCATGGCCAGCCGTGGCAGATGCTGCATCAGCCGGTCGAGCATCTGCGCGCCCAGGTGCCGGTGTTCGGCCAGGGTCGCCGGCTCGGTCAGCCCGACGATGTCGTGCCAGCTGAAACGGGTCAGGCGCTTGGCCGCCAGCTCGGCGCCGAAAGGCCGGGCCACCAGGGTCCAGACAAAAGCGAACAGCAGGCCCACGGGACCGGCCAGGTTGGAGTTGGTGAAGTTCAGGAAGTCGGCGTCGTAGGCGCCCTGGATGCTGATGAAGGACGAGGTATTGACGATGGTCAGCAAGGTCCCGAGGTAGAAACGCGGCTGCACGGTGAGGGTACCGACGCAGATAAAGGGCACGGCGAAGGCCAGCACCAGCATCGGGAAATCGTGCAGGTTGGGCAACACCACGAACAGGTAGAGACTGGCGAAAATCACCGACATCGCGGTCCAGAAAAAGAACCGGTAGATCTGCGGCGCCGGGTCGTCCATCGCCGCGAAAAAGCTGCAGGCGACCGCCGCCAGGATCACCGCGCTGGCGCCGTCGGTCCAGCCGAGCAGAATCCACAGCAGCGAGGCGACAATGATCGCCAGCACCGTCGAACCCGCCGAATAGAGCATCAGGCCACGGTCGAGAAATGGCGTCAGGCGGCCCAGGCGCCAGTGGCGATAGACCGCGCGCCAGTTATCCTGGCTCTCGCAGCGGATGGCGTATTGCAGGCTACGCAGGTCCTGCCACAGGTCAATCCACTCGCCGAGACGGTAGAGGGCGTTGGAGAACAGCAGCTGGCGCCGGTCATCCAGCTCGACCGGGCCGGGTTGCAGGCTTTCGACCTGGGCCCGCAGGGCTTGCCAGCGTTCGACCAGCGCATCTTGCGTGGTGCTTTCCAGCCATTCACGGGTGGCCACGAGCAAGGGTTCGAAACGCGCCACCAGCTCCGGCGTGCGTCGCTCCATCGCATACAAGGCGTCGTCCAGGGCATCGACCACCGGCAACAGGTGGATCATCCGCCCGCGCAACTCCTTGGTGTTGCGCACGGTCTGTGGCCGGGCGCCTTCGTGGGGCAACTGGCCGATCATCATTTCAAGGCTGTTGAAGGTCGCGACCATCGCCGAGCGCAGCGTGCTGACTTCCTCGGCCTGCACGTTGCGCGAAAGAAAACGCAGGCTGTAGGTCGAGGCATCGCCGAACCACTTACCCGCCGCGTCGATAAACACCGGAGCCAGGCGCCGGGGCCAGAACATGCTGCCGACCACCGCCGCCACGGCAATGCCGAGAAAGATTTCCTCGGTCCGCGACACCGCCACATCGAATACGCCCAGGGGGTTATCGACCACCGGCAGGGCGATCATCGGCATGGTGTAGCCGGCGAGCATCAGCGCGTAGCTGTTGGCGGTGCGCAGGTGCAGCGAGAGAAACAGCAGGATGCCGGTCCAGAGCGCGACCGCCACCACCAGCAGATAGGGGGTCTGTACGAACAGCGGGACGAACAGCACCGCCGCCGAGGCCCCGAGAAAAGTACCGACCGCGCGATACAGGGCCTTGGAGCTGGTGGGACCGACGAATGGGCTGGAGACGATATAGACGGTGGCCATGGCCCAGTAGGGGCGCGGCAGCTCCATCAGCAAGGCGATATACAGCGCGATCATCGAGGCGGCGAAGGTGCGCACGCCGTAGAACCAGTCGCGGGCAGGCGGCATGCCGGTCCAGAAACCGTTCACGGGTTGGCCACTCCGAGGTGCTGCCCGGCCGCTTCGAAGGCGCGGATGACCCGCAGCGCCGCTTCCAGATCAGCCGGTGCGATGCCGTCGAGGACTTCACTGCGCAAGCGGATCAACTGGCTTTCGATGTCATGCATCAGGTGCTCGCCGGCCTCGGTCAGGCTCAGGCATTTCGCGCGGCGGTCGCTCGGGTCTTCGCTGCGCAACACATAGCCGGCATTGCACAACTGGTCGAGCAGGCGCACCAGCGACGGGCTCTCCATACCCGCTTCGTGGGCCACGGTAACCTGGCGCACACCCGGCCCCATGCGCCCGATCAGCAGCAACGGCATGGCACAGGCTTCGGAGATCCCATAGTTGACCAGCGTGGTCTGGCACACCCGGCGCCAATGGCGCGAGGCGACGACGAGGCCGGCACTGATATGCTTGTGCAACTGTTCGAGGTGCTTGGACACGGGGAGATTCGCATTGTTAGTTTGCTAACTATCAATATCTCGCATCAATCGCGCCTCGTCAAGTTTTGAAACAATTACGCCATGCCGTGCCTTAAACGCCTCTCCCCTTCCTCAACAACACATCCAGCTGATCCACCACTTCCGCCCAGTCGGCATCGTCGAGAATCTCGCTCCGCAGAAAGTCCGCCTGGCTCTTGCTCCAGAAAAAAGCGTCGGCCAGATGCAGCTCCGGCTTGAGCGGCGAATGGGTGGCGACAAAGCGATCGATGCTGACCGGGTCGTCGGGCAGGCCCAGTTGCTTGAACAGGGATGGCAGGCTGTGGTCAGGTGATTCCATGGGGCTCTCCAGTACAGGAAAAATGGCGGTGCTGGTCAGACAGTCGCGCGAGCAAGGGCGTTCCCGCTGCAAAGCACCGCGTGAGTACGGAACGGACCGTGCCCGGGCCTCAATGACAGACCTCGCACACCTCGGCATGCGGTACCAGTTTCAGGTACTGGTCCATCTGCATATGCACCAGATTGTGATGGTTGCCGGCTTCCACGTAGATGTCGTGCTGGCGGGTCAGTTGCGGATCGACCACCATTTTCAAGCCATAGGACTCGCCCAGCGCCGGTACCGCCCCGCGTTCGCAGTCCTGGAACAGATAGGCCAGGGTGCTTTCCCGGGTAATCTGCCAGGTACTGGCGCCACGGACCTTGCTCAGGTCCAGGTGCTGGCTGGCGGGCAGGACCGCCATCAGGTAGTGGCCGTGCTGGTCGTCGAGCACCACCGACTTGGCCATGCGCTCGGCCGGGATCCCCGCCAGGCGGGCGGTTTCCAGGCTGCTGGACGAATGCGGATGAGCGACGATGTCGAATTCGCAGTGCGCCTGTTCCAGGCTGCGCTGCACGGTTTTTGCCATGCGCATGATGCACCTCCGAGCCCTGTCGAATGCCCCAGGGCGATGGGTTTGCTGCCTTCCTTGGGTAAGAGTCTAGGCAGTTCGGCGCCGGGCGTCGGCTTAACGTCAGTAACCGTTCTCGCTATCACAGGTCCTCGATAGTCGGGTCGGGTCTAAAAAGCTTCGCGGGCAAGTCCTGCTCCTACATGACAGCGTCATACCCAGATGCTGTGTACATCCCGAACCTGTGGGAGCGCGTTGGCTGGAGAGGCGGCACGACCGCTCCGGGAGCGGCAGCGAGCAGAGGTTTATCCGGCGGGGCGCCCCCGCTCGACTAAGCTTCTTGATGGGGGTAACGAAACTCGCGGAGAACTCAAGTGAGCAGTCGTTGCTGGTGGGCCTGGTTGCTGTTCGGGTGGCTGATCGTCTGGCCCATCGGGCCCCAACTTGCCGAAGGCGCCGACTCCGTCGTGACCCTGCTGGTGCTGCCCATCGACGACTCCGGCTCCGGGCTGATCCTGCTGGGCATCGCCCTGATCGTCGCCGAAGCCCTGGTGCCAAGTTACGGTGCGATCGGCGCCAGCGGTCTCGTCGCGGTCGTGGTCGGCACGCTGGTCCTGTTCAACCCACAGCTATTCGACGACAACACCGCCCAGCCGCTGAAACTCAGCCTGATGCTCATCGGCACGCTCTTGCTGCTCGGCGTGATCGGCGCCGCAATCAAGGCCCACCGACGCAAGGTGGTCAGCGGCGATGCCGGGCTGGAAGGCAGCCTGACACCCATTACCGCCCTGAAAGCCGGCAATGCCTACGCCGGCTGGGTGCAGTTGCAAGGCGAAAACTGGCAGGTCCTGAGCCCGACACCGCTGCATCCCGGTCAACAGGTACGGGTGATCGCGCGCAAGGGCCTGCTATTGGAAGTGAAAGCCGTTGACGACCCGCCCAGGCGAGGAGATTGATCATGGTCCTGCAATTGGGTTCCGGCGCGCTGCTGGCGTTCCTGCTGCTGATGCTGGTGGCGTCGACCTTTCGCATCCTGCGTGAATATGAACGCGGCGTAGTGTTCCAGCTCGGACGCTTCTGGCAGGTCAAGGGACCCGGGCTGATCGTGTTGATTCCGCTGGTCCAGCAAATGGTCCGGGTCGACCTTCGTACGGTGGTGCACGACGTGCCGCCCCAGGACGTGATCACCCGCGACAACGTCTCGGTGAAGGTCAATGCGGTGCTGTACTTCCGCGTGCTCGACCCGCAGAAGGCGATTATCCAGGTGGAGAACTTTCTCGCCGCCACCAGCCAACTGGCCCAAACGACGCTGCGCGCGGTACTCGGCAAGCATGAGCTGGATGAGCTGCTGGCCGAGCGGGAAAAGCTCAATGCCGATGTCCAGCAAGTGCTGGACGCCCAGACCGATGCCTGGGGGATCAAGGTGGCCAACGTCGAGATCAAGCATGTGGACCTCAACGAGTCGATGATCCGCGCCATCGCCAAGCAGGCCGAGGCTGAACGGGAACGGCGGGCCAAGGTGATCCACGCCGAAGGCGAACTGCAGGCCTCCGAGAAACTGATGCAGGCCGCCGAAATGCTCGGACGCCAGCCGGGGGCCATGCAGCTGCGGTATATGCAGACCTTGTCGTCGATTGCCGGGGACAAGAGCTCGACCATCGTCTTTCCGCTGCCGATCGAGTTGCTGAAGGGCATGGCCGATCTGTCAGCGAAAGATAAGACCTGACGTCCGAGGACTGCCAATCAAGAAATTCAGCAACTGGCGCGGTCTTGTGGCGAGCGGGCTTGCCCGCTCGCCACAAATTTCGGCTAGGCATGAGACTCTGCGTCAACGTTGACGACCATTGCGCGCCAGCGGGCGGCGGCCGGTCGCGCCTGGCGGATTGCGTTCCGCGCGCAAAACTTCCAGGGCCTGATAAGGCCCCTCGGCCCAGAACGCCACCCGCTCCTTGAGCCGCTCGGAGGCTTCCCGGTGCTTGTCCTGGCTGTCCGGCACAAACACCTGGTCCGGTTGCTTGGCGTGCTGTCGGGCGACGGCAAACACCTGGCTGCGCTGCCGGTCGTCGAGCCCGAAGAACTCACCCAGATGCCCTCCCAATGCCCCCGGCAGTTCACTGTAGTTGACCGGCAAACCGCCAAAAGCCAGGCAGTGCTCCCAGCCCTGCCGGAGGATCCGCCCGAGGCGCGCGGCGATGTAGTCTTCCCGCGAGTCATCCTGCTCCGGCGTGTCCAACACGCTATGACCGATCATCCCCGGCACCATGTGCAGACCGGCCCGGCGCACATGGGACACGGCGACTTCCAGCGGATCGCGGTACAGGAACAACCAGGGCGTCTCGGGAAAACACTCGCGCAGCAAGGGCAACTCGCCGATATTCCAGGCGTCCAGCTTGATCACCAGGGCCTGTTCGGTGCCGCGCCGCCGCTGGCCGTAAGCCGCCAACAACCCTCGCACGGCGGCACGCCGCTCCTGCGGATCGAGCGCGTCGCGCAGCAGGCGGTCCAGCGGCGGCGGCTCGCTGATCACGATGTGGTTGTCCAACTGCGCCAGCATCTGGCCGATCAGCGTCGAACCGCAGCGCGAGGCATGATAGATAAACGCACTCGGCGCCACCGCCGGCACCTGCCATTCACTGAGCACCGCCAGCGGCGTCTCACGCCGAAAAGCCTGGTTGAACGGCAACTTCAGGGCTTCCTCCACCGAATCGCCAAAAAACGGCTGATCCAGCCGGCGCTCACCAAACCAGCACCAGTCGACACGCCAATGGACGTCTTCGCGCCAGACGCGAATCGGCAGCCAGTCTTTCAGGCCGTCCATGGCTGATTCCAATTGCGCCGGCCACGGAGCATGGCCGCGCGCAAGTCTTCACGGGCGAAGTGCAAGCCATGGGCGGCGGCGCGCTCCAGGGTCCGGGTGATAAAGGCTTCGCTGTCGGTCTGCGCCTGCAGTTCCCGAGACAGTTGCGGGTCACGCTCCAGCCATTGGCGAAACTGCTCGAGCGCCATGGCCGCCCGCCCCCGGCCAGGCGCCGGAGTGCTCGGCAGGCCCGCGGCAATCTGCTGCTCCAGCCAGGCACTCGGACGACAGTCGAGCACCAGGTGAACCCGCTCGCCCTCGCCCCAGTTGTCGACGCTATGGGGCCGCGCCAGGTCGAGAAACCAGCATTCGCCGGCCTTCATCGGAATGCACTGGCCATCGAGTATGAACTCCACCTCGGGCGGGCTGAGCAGGGGAATATGCAGGCGCCGGTCAGCGTCCGGAGGACTGAGGTCGTAATCGCGGTGTTCATGAATCCGCCCACCCGGGCCCAGCCGCAGCAGGCGCGCCGAACGGATTTCCAACGGCAGGCCCTGCAAGCCATAGGACCAGCGCGGGTCTTCCAGCCAGGGTTTGCGCGCCACCGCCTCGCCCTTGCCCGGCGCCAGTTCGCCCGGGGCATCGTTGGCGGACACCAGCGCCACCCCGCTCCACTCGCCAGTGAAGTAATCGCGATTGAAGTGCGCCACCCAGGCACTGTCGCCCAACTGCGCCAGGGCCTGGCGCAGCAGTGGCAGGTCCACGGCGACAGGCAGGCGGGAAAACGCCGGCCGGCTCAGAGAATGGCTCCCGCCACGCAAAGCCGCTCGAGCAACCGCCCGGCACAGGCCTCGCGTTGACTGCGGCTGATCGGCCCCCGGGGCAAGTCGGTCATTTCGCTTGAGCAGGCCTCACTGGTTCATCGATCTTGCCCGCGGCCCAATCGGACTCACGCGTGGCCAAGGCCCCGGCAATCGACTGGATCTTGGTCGAAGACACTTCCGGCGGCAGCGGATCCAGCCCGGCACTGGCAAAGATCTGCCCGTAGGCATTGCGCAGGTCGGCATAGGCCAGGTCGCGACGCAGGTCGGCCTGCAAGGTGTTGAGCTCGCCCTGGATCAGGTCCAGTTCACCGAGCCCAGCCGCCTTGTAGCGGTTGCGCAGTTGACCGGCGATCTGCCCGTCAATGTTCGACAGTTGCTGGCTGGTCTTGAACTGACGCAGCGCTTCATTGAAGTTGGCATTGGCCACGTAGAGCTGGGCCAGCACCGCGATGGACATGGCCTGGCGACGCGCCGTGGCCACTTCTTCGCCGGCCTTGGCAACGTCAATGGCCGCCGGTGCGGAGATCACATTGAACAGGTTCCAGGTGACCTTGACGCCGTAGTCGGCCCACTTGTCGTTGACCAGGAAGGAGTTGCTGTCGTAATGGCCGCCGGCGGAGAATTCCAGGCCCGGCAGCAGGCGCAGCATGGCCTTGCGGGTTTCGTTGGCGCTGATCCGGGTCTGGTAGTCCTGCTCGCGCAGTTCCGGACGGTTGGCCAGGGCTTCCTGCTCCAGCTTGCCCATGTCGACCTTGAGTTCCGGGATCTCGTAGTTTTCCGGAGTCGCCAGGGTCAGCTCGGTGCCCATCGGCAGGTTGATCAGGGTCGCCAGTTCGGTCTTGGCCAGGGTCAGGGCCTTGCGTTGTTCTTCCAGCTGGCGCGTGGCGACGATCAGGGCGCGCTGGTAGCCCAGGGCCTGGATCGGATCGCCAATGCGCTGCTCACTCATTTTCTCGCTGTTGCCCTGGGCCTGCTCGACCCGCGCCATCAGGCTATCGATCTGCTTGAGCAGGCGCTCGGCGGCCACGGCGCGCCAGTAGGCCGAACGCACGTCCTGGACGATGGTGTTGACCACCTTGCGCCGGCGCTCCTGGACGATCAGTCGTTGGTCGCCCTGCTGCTTGGCGTTGATGTAGCTCACGCCGAAGTCGAGCACGTTCCAGACCATGGTCAGGTCGCCGACGCGACGGTCGCGGTCCTGGGAAGTCGAAGGTACCAGGGACTGCTCCCCGGTCCGGACGTTCTGGCTGCTGGAAGCGCTGACATTATTACGCCCGGCATAGCCGGCGGAGAGCGCCATGCGCGGCAGCATGTCGAAGCTGGCGAGATCAAGTTGGCGCTTGGCCAGGGCCTCCTCCATGATCTTCAGCCGGCCCTCGAGATTGTACTTTACCGCGCGGGCCATGGCCTGGTGCAGGGTCAGCGGGCCGCTCAATGGCTCCTGATCCTTGAACATGGTCTGCATATCGCTCTTGGCACGTTGTTCGCTGACACTACGATCGATCGGCTGGCTGGTCACGGCACAACCACTGACTACCAGCGCCAACAAGCTGACGCTGAACAACTTCTGACTTCTTCTCATCCCTAGCTCCGCCCCTGACTAGCACATTCTTTTTTATAGGCGCCGACAACCGCCGGCGCAGATTCCTAATAGTGTTCAGGCCGACATTTCGCTGATGCCGACTTGTTCCAACGCCCAGGCTAGTTCATGCAGCTGTTGCTGCTCGCCGTCTTTGATCTTCTGCAATTGCTGCCCCAGGGTCGGCGCGCCGAAAATGCCGCGCACGCCCTGGGCCGGATCGCCCAGGCCCTTGCCGTTACGGTCGAAGACCTGGCTGGTGGAGCTATCGCCGTTGCCCGACTCGTGGTGGAAAATGCTCGACATGGTACTGCTGCCGAACACCCCGCCATCGCCGCCGCCAAAGCCGAGGAAACCACTGGTACCGCCGGTGGCCCCGCTGTCGCTGCTGAACACCTGGGCGATAAAGCTCGGCGTCAGCGCGTTCTGGTTGATGAAGATATTGCCCACTGGCGGCAAGCCGTCGCCCGAGGTGCGCTGTTCGAACAACGGCGGGAAGCCCAGCGGAGAGCCGAGGCCGCCGGTCGGCGTGATGCTGATCTGTGGCTGCAACGGCTGGTTCGGCAGATCCGGCCGCGCCACTGGCGTGTCGACGCGGAACTGCGGATCGCCACCCAACGCCACGGTGTTGACCGCGAAGTTGTTGGAGTTGGCGAAGCCGGTCCCGGCGTTGCCGGCCAGGTCGGTGACCAGGCTGTTGTCCAGGGTGATGAAGTTGCTCGGGTCGGTGATGTTCGCCGTCGGCGTCAGGGTCGCGGTCCAGGTCTTGCCGCCGTCGGCGCTGGCCAGGTTGGACAGCACGCCGTTGGCCACGCTCAATTCCGACAGGTTGAAGTTGCTGACTTTCTCACTGAAGGTGAAGGTCACCACGGTGGTCTGGCCGGCGGTCAGGTTCGGGTTGGCGACGCTGATGGTCGCCGTCGGCCGGTCGGCATCGACGGCGTAGTTGTTGGAAATCGCGATGCCGGACCCGGCATTGCCCGCGGTATCGTTGACCAGGCTGGTGTCCAGCACGATCAGGTTGGTGGCATCGGTGATGGCCGCCGTCGGGGTCAGGGTCGCGGTCCAGGTCTTGCCGCCGTCGGCGCTGGCCAGGTTGGACAGGGTGCCATTGGCGACGCTGAGCTCGGACAGGTTGAAGCCGGTCACCACTTCGCTGAAAGCGATGGTCACCGTGGTGGTCTGGCCGATGCCCAGGTTGTTGTTCGCCACGGAAATGGTCGCGGTCGGACGCTGGGTGTCGATGCTGTAGTTGTTCGAGTCGGTCACGCCGCTGCCGGCGTTGCCCGAGCTGTTCGCCACGCCCGTGTTGTCCAACTCGATCACGTTGCTGCTGTCAGTGATATTGCTGGTCGGGGTGAAGGTCGCCGTCCAGGTGATGCCGCCGTCGCTGGTGGTGACGCCGGTCAAGGTGCCGTTGTTGATCGTCAGGTCGGCGTTGCTGAAGCCGGTCACGGCTTCGCTGAAGGTGATGGTCACCAGCGAGGTGTCACCGACCTTCAGGGCGTTATCCGCTACCACGATGGTTGCGGTCGGACGCACCGTATCGATGGTGAAGTTGCCTGAGTTGGTGATACCGGCGCCGGCGTTATTGGCCAGGTCGGTATAGCCCGCGTTGTTCAGGCTGATCAGGTTGGTAGTGTCGTGGACGTTGCCGGTCGGGGTGAAGGTCGCCGTCCAGGTGATGCCGCCGTCGCTGCTGCTCACCGCGCTCAGGGTGCCGTTGGGCACGCTCAGGTCGCTGTTGTCGAAGCCGGTCACCGCCTCGCTGAAGGTGATGGTCACCAATGAGGTCTGCCCGACGAGCAGGCTCGGGTTGGCCACCACGATGGTCGCGGTCGGCCGCACGCTGTCGATATTATAGGCGTTCGAGCTGATGGTCCCGGTGCCGCTGTTGCCCGCGATGTCGGTCACCGTGCTGCTGTCCAGGACAATGTGATTGTTGTTCTGGGTGATACCCGCCACCGGTGTCAGGGTCGCGGTATAGGTGATGTTGTCGCTGGTGCTCAGGCCGCTCAGGGTGCCGTTGTCGGTGGTCAGGTCGGCCAGGCTGACGCCAGTCACCGCCTCGCTGAAGGTGATGGTCACCAGGGACGTGCCGCCGATGCCCAGGTGATCGGTCGCGACCACGACAGTGGCGGTCGGACGCTGGGTGTCGATGGCGTAGTTATTGGACACACTGCTACCGCTGCCGACATTGCCCGAAACGGCCGCCTGGACGCCGCTGTTGTCCAGGGTGATCTGGTTGCTGGCATCGGCGATGCTCGCGTTCGGGGTGAACGTGGCGGTCCAGGTGATGCCGCCGTCGCTGCTGTGTACCGCGCTCAGGGTGCCATTGGTAATCGACAGGTCGGCATTGCTGAAACCGGTCACCGCCTCGTTGAAGGTGATGGTCACCAGCGAGGTGTCGCCGATCTTCATCGCCGGGTTCGCCATCACGATGGTCGCCGTGGGGAGTACGGTGTCGATGGTGAAGTTCGCCGAGTTGGTGGTGCCCGCGCCAGCGTTGCCCGCCAGGTCGGCGATGCCAGTATTGGCCAGGGTGATGGCGTTGGTTGCGCTGCTGGTATTGCCGTCAGGGTGGAAGGTCGCGGTCCAGGTGACACCGCCGTCACTGGTGCTCAGTCCGCTCAGGGTACCGTGGCTCGCGCTCAGGTCGGCCAGGGTGAAACCGGTCACCGCTTCGCTGAAGGTGATGGTCACCAGCGAGGTTGCGCCAGCAGTGAGCGTCGGATCGGCGACCACGATGGTCGCGGTCGGGCGCTGGGTGTCGATGGCGTAGTTGTTGGAGTCGGTGGTCCCGGTGCCGATGTTGCCGCTGGTGTCGCTATAGGCGGTATTGTCCAGGGTGATGACATTGGTGGTGTTGGTGATGCTCGCATTCGGGGTGAAGGTCGCGATCCAGGTCACGCCACCGTCGCTGCTGCTCACCGCGCTCAGGGTGCCGTTGGACACCGTCAGGTCGGCATTGGTGAAACCGACCACGGCTTCCGAGAAGGTAATGGTCACCTGCGAGGTCTGGCCAATGATCAGGGAGTTGTTCGCAACCACCACGGTCGCGGTCGGACGCACGCCGTCGATGGCCACGTTGTTCGACGTGGTGCTGCCGCTGCCGGCGTTGCCCGCCATGTCCTGGACCCCGGTGTTGTCCAGGGTGATGTGGTTGCTCGCGCTGACAATCGCCGCCGTCGGGGTGAAGGTCGCGGTCCAGGTGACGCCGCCGTCACTGGTCTGCACCGCGCTCAGGGTGCCATTGGACACCGTCAGGTCGGCGTTGGTGAAACCGGTCACGGCTTCGCTGAAGGTGATGGTCACCAGCGAGGTCTGGCCGATGCCCAGGTTGGTGTTGGCGAACACGACGGTGGCGTTCGGCCGCTGGGTATCGACGGCATAGGTGTTGGAGTTGGTGGTACCACTGCCGGCGTTGCCCGCGCCATCACTGACCGAGGTGTTGTTCAGGGCGATGACGTCGCCGGTATGGGTGACCCCAGGGGTTGCCGTCAGGGTTGCGGTCCAGGTGGTACCGCCGTCGCTGCTGCTCAAGTTGCTCAGGGCGCCGTCGGCGACCGTGAAGGCGCCGGCGGTGAGCCCGGTGACCGCCTCGCTGAAGGTGATGGTCACCAGCGACGTGTTACCGCTGATGTTCAGTGCTGTATCGGACACCACGATGGTCGCGGTCGGCCGCACGGTGTCGACCGCATAGGTGTTGGACGTGGTCGTGCCGGTACCGGCGTTGGTCGCGGTATCGGTATAGAGGGTGTTGTCCAGGGTGATGACGTTGCCGCTGCTGTTGTTGCTGGCGCTCGGCGTCAGGGTCGCGGTCCAGTGGATATTGTCGCTGGTGGTCAGGTTGCTCAGGGTGCCATTGGACGCCGTCATGTCGGCCAGGCTGAAACCGCTCACCGCTTCGCTGAAGGTAATGTTCACCGTCGAGTTGACCGTGGTGCTCAGCGTAGGCGCGACCACCGAGACGGTCGCGGTCGGGCGCACGGTATCGATGGCGTAGTTGTTGGACGAGGTGGTGCCGGTTCCCGGTGTACCCGTCGACGTGGCGGTGACGCCAGTATTGTCGAGGACGATGCTGTTGGTGGCGCTGGTGACACTCGAGTTCGGTGTAAAGGTCGCGGTGTAGGTGATGTTATCGCTGGTATTCAGGGTGCCCAGGGTACCGTTGGCAATCGTCAGGTCGGCGCTGGTAAAGCCGGTCACTGCCTGGTTGAAGGTAATGGTCACCAGCGAAGTGCTGCCGATATGCTGCGCGGTGTTGGTCACCACGATGGTTGCAGTCGGTGCCGGCGCATAGGCGGTGTTGAGCGTGCCGCCGTCGTTGAAGATATTGTTCACTGCCGCCACGCTGGCGCCGGTGCTGCCGCCGCCCAGTGCCGGACCACCGGAGCCGCTGCCGCCGACGTTGCCGGACATCGCCGTGAAGTTGGCGGCGGTCATCAACAACGTGCCTTTGTTCCAGATCGCGCCGACGCCTTTGCCGGCCGCGCCACCGGAGTCGGCGGAGCCGCCCAGGCCACCGCCGCCGCCGCCGCCGCCACCAGCCGCGATGTTGTTGGAAATCACGGAAGTACCGACGATCGTCAGGGTGCCCGTGCTGGCGTTGTAGATACCGCCGCTGGCCGAGGCACCGGCCCGACCGGCCTTGTCCCAGCCGGAACCGCCGCCGCCGCCACCAATGGAGATAGTGCCATTGTTGGCCGTGCCGCCGGCCCCACCGTTACTGTAGTTGGCGGCGCCTATACCGCCCGCGCCGCCGGAGCTGCTCCCCCCCTTGCCACCCATGTAGCTGGGGTTGTAGCCGCCGCCGGTACCGCCATGGTTAGCGGTGCCGGAGGTACCGCCATAGACCCCCGTACCGAAGCCCGAGCTACCACCATGACCACCATTTTGTCCGCCAAGAGCACCACCGCCGCCGCCGCCACCACCAACCGCGCCGCCGACGTAGGGCGCCGTGACCCCGCCGCCGCCGCCGCCGCCCGAGGCCGCGTTGCTGGTCACCGTGACATTGTTCAGGGTCAGGTTACCGGCGTTGACAATACCGCCACCCATCGCTGCGGTGCCGTCGACCCCGGCCGCGGCGCCATTGCCCGCCGCCAACCCCTGGGTAATGACCAGCCCGTCCAGGGTCGCGGTGATCCCGGAATTGACCATGAGCACCTGGGTCTTGTATTGCCCGCTGAGGGTCACATCGGGTGTGCCGTTGTGGTCCAGGTCGCCTTCGATGGTGAGGTTCTTGCTGATAACCAGTTGCGAATTCAGGTTGACCGTCATGCTGGCGTTGAAGGTAACGATATCGCCCGCCACCGCGCTGCTCAGGGCCGAACGCAGTGAACCGACGCCACTGTCAGCGTTGCTGGTCACGGTAATGGTCGACAGGCCGTACTGGTAGGCGGCCATGGCGTCGGCCGAGAGCACGTTGTGGCTTTCGATGGTGCCGGTGGCGATTTCCAGGGTCCAGTCGCCGCCCAGGCCGGTGCGGTTGGTCGACGCCGCGATATCGCGCCCGGTGTATTGCGCCAGCGCGTCGACAAAACCGATGCCCTTGTCACCCGCGGCGGTGTTGCAGGCATAAAGCAGAATGTCGCCGCCGACATTCATGTCATTGCCGATGCGCGCCAACACGTCAGCCCGCGCCGCGACGTTATCGGACGAGAGGTAGGTGCTGCCCAGCCACAGGTCGCCCGAATTACCGTGGGCGATGATTTCCACGGTGCTGACGCCCTTGTGGGTGTCCAGGTAATCGGCGATCTGCTGCAGACCGTCCTTGCCGGCCTGTAGCACCACCACCTGGGTGCCGGGGGCGACGCCCTTGAGCAGGCTGTCGAAATCCTGCACCCGCGAGTCGACGAAGACCACCGACTGGCCCGGTACGGCGGCCGGCGCCGGAGTCGGCGTGGCATCGGATTGCGGATGGGCATCGGCGGGCGCGGTCGCATGATCGGTGGCCGGCGCCTTCGCCGCATCGGCGGTCGCATGGTTGGCCGGCTGCGCGGCCTCGGCCACGGTGGCGGCCACGGCGCCGTCGAACAGCATGCGCGGCTCGAGGGGGATGATCATGGGTGAAACCAGGGTTCTCACGCCTTCAGACCGCGATTTCTGTTTGCTCCACCACATGCTTCACCTGCACTCGAGCGTTCATACGCCCAAAGGATTTTTTGTTGGAATAAAAAACCGCGATCAACTGACCGCGGTGTTGGTTTTCATGCGAATGACATTCGCGGCACTGGCCGAGCCATCGTTCCAGAACGACAACTCGGCATATTTTTCAAACAGGTCCGGCGGCAGGATCGTGCGCCGCGACTCCAACGCCACCTTGGGCTTGACCTTGTGCAAGCCGGCAACCCCGAGGGCCTGGTCGAATGCCGGGGCGTCATACACCAAGTGATCGAAGTCGTGTTCGAACCAGGGTTCGCCGATAAAGTCGTAGACCAGCCGCAATACCCGCTCCGGCGCCTGGGACAGCAGGTCGTAATCGATCAGCAGCAAAGAGTCGGCGTGTTCGCCGTAATAGGCTTCCTTGAGCGCGGTCCAGGCGAACCCCACCAGGCGATTGCGCTGGGCCAGGGTTTCGCAACGGCTATAGACGGTGTTGCGCTCGACCTCATCGTTGAACAGCTTGGTATTCTCGAAGGGATTGGCGCGATACAGCCGCTCAAGGCTGTCCATGACCCAGGCGACATTGCGCACGCAGGCGATGACCTTGGACTGGGGAAACAGGTCCATCAGCGCGGGCAGGCGCGCCGACCACTGGCGATTGGTATCGAAGACCACCGACTGCTCGGTCTTGTCGGCGTAATAGGACTCGAACAGCCCGCGCAAGAGACGGCGACGCATGTCGGTGTCAATCACCGCGCCGAACTCGCTGCCGGCGCTGCATTGTTCCAGTACGCTGGTAAACAGGCTGCCAACCGGGCTACTCATGCCGGCATGAAAGCGCGGATTCTGCAGAAGAATGGCGGACAGCAGGGTCGACCCTGAGCGCGGCAAACCGGAGATAAAGTGAAAACTGCGCAATCCCTTCACCCTAGACGGAAGTCCATTTGTAGGACAAAGCGTAGCGTACGGAATTGCTCCAGACTAGTAGTATTTTGACATCAATTGTAGGGTCTTTACCTCGAAAAGACCCATGAACGCTGGAGCTCATGGATCCTTGATACGATTTTATCGCTCTATTTCAAACCTTTACCGGTTAGTGTTCGCTACATGAGGAGCTGCAGACCTCATACAAAACCGCCTGGGTATCGCCACCGGCATGCTGGTCAATTTTTCGCCAATTGTCCGGAATGGACGGGAATTCATCCGGTGCGACCCGGCTCATCACCAGCCAGACCCGGCCATTGCCCGCGGGCAGCTCCTCCAGGTGATCGAGGTAGATACCGGCGTTTTCATCGATCAGGGTGCCGAAACCATAGCTGTTGGGCCGGGTCGACGCCCCCTTGGCGGTAGGCGGTGTATACAGTCGCGGCGTGGTGGCGCTCTTGTCGTAATAGCCCCAGGTCAGGTACCAGAACATGTCGCCCAGCACCACCTGGTCACCGGCGACCCTGTTCTGGTTCATGTACTCGACCATATTGTTGAACTGATCGCCGACGTCGACGGTGTAGTTGTTCTTCAACCCCACCCCCTCCACCGCCAGGACCGCCACCAACAGGAGCACGGCCAGGACCTTGAAGCGCCGCGCCAGGCGGTCGATGGTCAGCGCCAGGGCAATCGGCAGGCCGAGCGCCGGCACGGTCAGGTAACGTTCGATGAACACCGGCGAGATAAACGAAATGGCGAACACCAGCACCAGCGGCAGTGCACTGTAGATCACCACCATCGTGTCGAAATGATAGCGACTGCGGTCAGTCCAGACGAGGAACGTCATCACCGCCGCCATCACCCCCGGCAGGGTCACGAACAGCCACAGCGGCATGCCTTCGCCGTCGTCCTGCGCCATCAGTTGCCAGATCATCGACGGCAGCGAGCGCAAGGTGACCGGCGGCTCCCAACCGACATCGCCACCGACCTTCAGCTCCTCCATGTGCCGTACCAGGTCGATCAACCCCGGCAACCAGGGCAGGAACAGCAGCACGATCGCCACGTTGGCCAGCCACCACTCGCGGCGGGCGATATAGCGGTGCGCACTGCCCGGCTGCCGGCGGATCACCAGCAGATAGAGCCAGTGCGAGAGCACGCACAATGCCGAGAAATAGTGGGTATAGAACGCCGCCGCCATCAGCAGCGCATAGATCACCAGATAACGCTTGCGCGCGGGTTCGCGGACCCAATACACCAACGCGATGGTCGCCCCCAGCAGCCACACGCCCATCAGCGAATACATGCGTATTTCCTGGCTGTAGCGCACGGCGGTGGGTAACAGGGTCAATAGCAGGCAGGCCAGCACGGTCGCCCGTCGACTGGCGATCAGGTGTGCCAGCCAGGTGCCGAGCAGCACCGTCAGCACCCCCGGCACCGCGCTCATCATCCGGATCGACAGGATCGAGTCACCGAACAGGCCGATCCAGGCATGCAGCAGCATGAAATACAGTGGCGGATGGACATCGTGGGACGCATGGGTCCAGATGCCGGCCAGCGGGAACTGCGCCAGCAGCAGGCTGGAACCTTCATCGCCCCAGATCGCCGCGGCCGTCAGTTCATAAAGACGTAACGCCACGGCCAGTAGGATGAGCGCTATCAGCCAGGGTTCGCGAAGCAACTGGACAAAGGGTTGTGGATGCACGACAGGCTGACAGTAAAGTCGCTTTGCTGCTTCATCATTACTCGGAACGCCCATCACCATCCTCTAGAAATCGACAACTGCACCCGCCCAGGGGGGTATGACGCGGTGATTGTAGGCTAGAACGACATCGCCTTGCCTGACTGTTCCAATCACGACCTTGACCACGCAAAAAACCGGTCACCCGCAAAGACAGCGTCTACGCTTTCAGGCGGTGCACAGCAGACCCGGACCGGCAGCCTCCACAACCCGCTCAACGGGCAAGGCACTTCACTTAATACAGCTGAAGGATAAGGATCTATGGAAGTATTTCTCGGTAATATCCAGATGTTCGGCTTCAACTTCGCCCCTAACGGCTGGGCACTCTGTAATGGGCAAATACTGCCCCTCTCGCAATATCAGGCGTTGTTCGCGGTGATGGGCACGACCTATGGCGGCAACGGCCAGAGCACCTTTGGCCTACCTAACCTGCAAAGCCGCATTCCCATCTGCCAGGGCACCGGCCTGGGCCTGACGACCCGGGTCATGGGTGAGTTCAACGGCACTGAAAGTGTCTCGGTCCTGAGCAGCAACCTGCCGCCGCAGGTGATCCCGACCACCGGCCTGACTGTCAACACCACCGTCAACCTGGCGAGCGTCCCCAGCAATCCGGTCAACGCGCCGACCACCACCAACGCCTATATCGGTGCATCCGCCCCGGCTGGGCCGCCCTCGGCCTCGATCTACTCGGATGCCCAGGGCGCGTCGCCGGTTGCCCTGAAAGGCGTGACCAGCACCATCGCCGGCACCTTGAGCACGCCCGGCGGCGGCCTGCCGCTGGGGACGATGAACCCATTCCTGGCGGTGAACTTCAGCATCGCCCTGCAAGGGCTGTTCCCTTCCCGCAACTGATCAGGAGCGCGCTTGAAGGCGCCTTAAAACCTGTAGGAGCCGGGCTTGTCGGGTCGCCGCACCGCCGCGAAGTTTGGCGGGGCTCGCGGGCCTCCGCGCGAACAAGCCCCGCTCCCACAAGGGACCGCGTTCGGCCGGCATTGGCTCAAACGCCCTGATTCTTACCGTGTATGACGGAGAATATCGATGCTGCAACAGGTTTCAAGTGAACACTTCCAGTCGCTGATGAAACAACACTGCCCGCTGCACCTGCCCGACGGCAGCCGGCTGCCGACCCGGATCGAAGCAATCGAACTGCGCCCGCAAGCGCGCCTGCCGGAAAATCCCCGGATCCCCTTCAACGTGATGTTACGCAGCCTGGAACCGACGGACTTCATCGACGGCCTGTGCTCCCTGGAGTTACCGCAGTTGGGCCGCATAGACGCCGTGTTCGTCTCCCGCGAGCCGCCCCAGGGTCGTGACCCGGCCCTGGGTTATTTCAATATCGTCTTCAACTGAAACCCGGATACCAGACCAGGCGTTCAGCCGCCGGCGAACGCTCCTCGACCCGAAACCCCAGCGCCAGGTAATGCTGGCGCGCCTGGGGATTACTCGCCCAGACCACTGTCGCCACCGGGCAGCGCACCTGTTCGGCGGCCTTCTGCACCCCTTGCAGCACACTACGCCCGAACCCCTTGCCCCGCGCCGCCGGGATAAACGCCAGGTACAGCACGCGGATTTCATTGGCGCCGAAGTCGGCGCTGAGCACGCCGATCGGGGTGTCGAGCTTTTCCACCACGTAGTGCATCGCATCGGGGAAATGCTCGCCGATTCCCCGCTCCTGCACCTGGAATTGCTGGGCAACTACCTGCTCGACCACTTCAGGATCGGCATCGATCCATTGCAACTCGGGCCGGGCCGACTGATAAAGGCCCTGCAGGAAAGGCGCATCGGTAGGCCGTGAGGGCCGCATGGACAAACCGGCGGCAGACGTATTGTTCAACATCGGTTGTACTCCCTGAACCGCTGTAACGACTAGAAACCACTCTCCCGCACGCCCAGGGCGGCCATGCGCCGCCAGGCCGTGCCCAGTAATGACTCACTGCGTCCTTGCAACACCGCCACGCCACGCAGCGGATGGCTCGGCGCCGGCACCTCCTCGAGCAACCGCAAGCGCGCGCCGTATTGCGCCTGCACCGGTTCCGGCCGGCGGTTTTCGTCGCGACGCACGGCTATCGGCCCGTGGTGATCGGAGGTCAGGGCCTCCTGGTCGATGGCCGCCACGCCATTGGCGTCGACGTCCAGCAGCTCTACCGGCCAGGCCGGGCGCATCGGGTCGTCGGCAACAAAACGGCCTTTCGCCCCCGGCGCGACCCGCCACAAGTCCTCTTCGGCCAGGTAACCGCGCATGCGGGTACCGCCCTCGACGACCCGCGCCAACGGCTCCTTGGTCGAAACCCAGCGTCCGGCGCTCAATTGCGGCAGCAGGTCGCGCACCTGGCCGGCCTGCGGCGCCTTTAACAACAAGCGCTCACGACGGGCTTGCAATCCGCGGTATTCGGCCACCGCCTCCGCCAGCCGCTGTTCGAGAATGCCGACATCCGCCGCGGTTTCGCTGCGCCCGGCCTGGCGGCGCATCTGCAATTGGAGGATATCGATTTCACGGCGCACTATGATCAAGCGCGAGTCGACATCCGGCGACTCCAGCTCCACCAGCACCGTGCCCGCCTCGATCATCTGCCCATCGTGCACATTGACCTGCTTGACCCGCGCGGCAACCGGCGCATGCAACGCCGTGACCCGCCCAGCCTCGAGCATCACCGGTATTTCCACGCTGCTGCGCCAGGGCACCGCCACCAGCAACAGCAGCGCCAACAGGCACAGGCCGCTGAGCAGCACCCGCGGGGTATGCGCCTGCTCGCGCCGTGACCACCATTCGCGGGTTTCCTTGAAAATCGGCAGGAAGATGAACCAACCCAGCTCCACCATCATCAGGAAAATACCCAGCAGCTTGAAGAACAGGTGATAGACCGCCAGGGCGATCCCGAAAAACAGCGTCGCGCGCCACAACCAGGAGAGGAAGCCCCACCACAGCAGGCGGCGGCGCATGGCCGGGGGCCAGGGTTCCGGGGCCGGCTCGTCGTAGCCGAACAAGGCCTCGCGCAAGCGCCAGCGGCACAGGGCAAAGGCCCGGCCCTGGAGGTTGTCGATTTCCCAGAAGTCGCTGAGCAGAAAATAACCGTCGAAACGCATGAACGGGTTGAGGTTGACCGCCAGGGTGGTCAGCCAGGTGGCGCTGGCGAGCATGAACGCCGCCGTGCGCGCCGCTCCGTCCGGCAACAGCGACCAGGCCAGCAGGGCGATACAGGCCAGCAGCATCTCGGCCATGACCCCGCCGGCACCGATCAACAAGCGCGCCTTGCGGTCGTTGATCCGCCAGGCGTCGCTGACATCGGTGTAGAACAACGGCAGCATGACCATGAAGGCCACGCCCATGCTTTGCACCCGACAGCCGGCGCGCTTGGCCATGAAGGCATGGCCGAACTCGTGGCAGAGCTTGGCGAAGAACAGCGCGATGCCGAAGGCCATGGCCCCGCCGAGGCTGAACAGGTGCGGAAAGGTCGAGAGAAAGCGCTCCCAGTCCCGCGAGACCAGGAACACCCCCAGCCCCAGGGTGGCCGGCAAGCCGTAGCGCAGCAGGCGCGGGCCGAAGCGTTGCAGCCACGGCCAGGCGCGATTGAGGAAGGCATCCGGGCGCCACAGGGGAATGCGGAAAAACAGGTATTGATGCAACGCCATCTGCCACAGGCTCTGGCGCGACGCCGCGGCTTTCCAGGCGTAACTGGCGCGTTGTTGCGGATCCAGCGCGGCAATCAGGTCATGGGCGCGCAAAAAGCCCAGCAACTGCTCCAGCTCCGGGTCGCCCAGCGGTAGGCCTGGTTCGCGGTTCGCCGCTTGCAGCACCTGCGCCGGATCCCCCAGCGACCAATGCCGCAGCAGGCGGATGGCCTGGGCACCGAGCTTGAAATAACGCCCGCGCACCGGATCGGCCAGGGTCCAGCGCGGCGAACCGTCCAACGCCGGCGAAGCCGCGGTGAGTTGCAGATCCGCGCGCAGGCTGGGCAGGTTCATTACAGCCCGACACTCTGGCGCAGCCCGGCCAAGGGCCGGCGCAGCAGGTACAAGGCCAGCGGCGCGCGCTGGCCGAAGAGTTTCGCCGTACCGCGCAAGCCGATACGCGGGACCGGGGTATCGATGAAGCTGGCATCCAGGCGATAGGCCAACTGCCCGGCCGGGGTCGATTGCGCCTCATAGGCCACCCGCTCCAGTTTGGCCGAGTAACGCTGCAAGGGGTCGCTGTCGAGGAACAAGGCGACTTCGGCGTCGGACGCCAGGGCGATGGCATCGCCGACCGCCAGTTCGATGCGCAGTTCGGCCTGGCTCGGGTCGGCGATCTCCATCAACCGCTCACCGGTCTGCACCGGCTTGCCGGTCCAGCGTTCGGCATCGGCGAACACCGCGATACCGTCACGTTCGGCGCGCACTTCGCTGCGTTTGAGCAATTCGCCGGCGTAATCGCGTTCGGCGCGTTTCTGCTCGACCCGCGCCGCCAGCAAATCGATCTTCGAGCTCGATTCGGCATCGGCAAAGGCCCGCTGGGCATTGGCCTTCAATTCGGCTTCGGCCACGCCGAGGGCGCGCTGGGCCACATCGGCCTGGGCCTTGAGGGTGGTGCTTTCAAAGCGCACCAGCAGGTCGCCGGTTTTCACCGTCTGGTTGGGTTTGACCAGGAATTCGGCAATCACCCCGTCCAGCGGCGCCGCCACCACCCGGCCGGCCAGCGGCACGACTTCCGCCGGCGCCAGCACCGACTGGCGCACCGGAATCAGCAGGCTCAGCAGCGCCAACAGCACCAGCAACGCCTGGCGCTTGCGGGTAAAGCGCAAACGCCACGGCCGCCGCGGCTGCAAGGCGAGCCAGGCATGGCTGTAGGTGTCGCCCAATTGCGCCAGCAGTACCTGTTCGGAAGGACTCCAGGGATTGTCGCGCGCCAGCCACAGGCCGCCGAAGACTTCGCCCTTGTGATCGAGCAGCGGCAACCAGAACACCTGGGGCGCCGACAGGCTCTGCCAGTCCTCGCGCACCGAGGCGCTGAAGGCGTCCATCGGCACCACGGTCGCCGGCTTGGCCCGCTCCAGCTTGAAAATCTGCGCCACGGCGTGTTCGACAAAGGCGACAAACGGCGCATTCGGTTCCACCGAACTGACCCCGGTCACCGCCCGCACCTTGCCGGCGACCAGCAGGGCGGCGTGGCGAAAGCCGAACAGCGCCTGGCCGTCGTTGACCAGGCTATAAGCCAGTTGCTCGGTGGTACGCGCGGCGCGGGTCAGCCGCTCAAGGTCGAGGAACTGGGCGAACACCCGTTCCACGGCACCCGCCACCGGTGCGTTCACTTCAGCGCCTCGAAACGCGCGGTGCCGCTCATGCCGGCCAGCAGACCGTCGGCCTTGGGCAGGCTGGCCACCAGCAACAGGGTCTGGCTGCCCTCATCGATCCGCGCCCCGAGGCGCTTGATAGTGGCCGTCAGTGGCTGGCCGGTTTCATCCGGGACGAAGCTGAAGGTCTGCCCGGCCTTGAGCTTGCCCATCCAGCGCGACGGCACCAGCAAGTGGATTTCCAGGGTGCGGTTGTCGACGATCTCCAGCATCGGCGCCCCGGCCGAGACGCTTTCATAGCGCTGGACCTTGCGCTGTACGACCTGACCGTCATAGGGCGCGATCACGCTGCAACGCTTGACCTGCACCTGGTAGACCTGGGACTGGGCCTGGGTTTCGGCGAGCTTGGCCTCGGCGCGGGCCACTTCGAAGCGGCCGACGGAGTTCAACGAAGCCAACTGTTTATTGTGTGCCAGCTCTTCACTGGCCCCCCGGCTGGCGGCCTGGGCGGCATTGAGCTGGGCCTGATAGGCCGAGCAGTCGAACCGCGCCAGGGTGTCGCCCTGCTTGAAGGTCTCGCCTTCACTGAACGGCAACTCGACGATGCGCCCCGACAGCTCGCTGGCGAGCATCGCCTGGTCACGGGCGCGCAACACGCCACGGGCCTCGCTGGCGGCAACGACATGCGTCGCGGCGGCATTATTATCCAACAGCGGATCAACCTCGGCCGGCGTCTGCGCCTGAGCCAGGCACGCCATGCAGGACAACCCAAACACACCCACCCGCAAACACCACATATAAAGGGACTCCTTGTCGGACAATCGCGAGTCTACGGCAGCCATATCAAGCGTCAAGCCAATTGCCACTATGTTTATCGAACAACCGGGTGGCCGTCGATGTGCGGCAGATCACAGGCTGCGACGCCGTACTGGGTTCAAGCATAGGTGTTGCGGCCCGGCTTCGGTATTATTCGCGCCATTCCCGGCCCCGCTGCCGCTCGTTTATCGAATTAGGGACAATTCATGCGTATCGGTCTTCTGACATCTCTGGCCCTGGCGATGAGTGCCAGCTTCTGCTCACAGGCGTCGGCCAGCTCCGACAACACCTGCTACCCGCACTGGTCGATGCTCAAATACAGCCTCGACGGCTGCAGCAACCTGACTTTCCTCAGCCCGGGCAACGACAGCCGGGTCAACCTGCGCCTGCTGCTGTCCGACCAGGGCTCCTTGCCCCTGGCGCCCAACCCGCTGAGCGAGGAAGACCTCGATAGCGGTTTTGGCCCGGTGCCATTCGCCAACCGCCGCCTCGACGCGGCCCCCGCGCCGGCCGTCAGCAGCACGCCGGGCACGCCCGTCGCCTCGCCACTCGACGAGGCCCTGGGCAAGCTCGGTATCACCCGCGAAAGCGATAGCATCCTCAGCCTGTTGTCTGGCGAGGGCGGACGCTGCCGCAGCAATGACGTCGACAGCGCCACGGCCTTCATCAACCAACTGCTGAGCAGCACCGAGCTGACCGACCCCGAGCGTCAGGCCCTGGCCCGCGGTCGCGTGCACATGCTCGACACCTGCGCCTGGGACCCGGCCCAGCGTGATAGCCTGGTGCCCGCCGTGCAATCGGCCCAGGGCCAGGCGTTTGCCAGCTACCTGCGCGGCGCCATCGACTTCTACGCCGGACGCTTCGCCGAAGCGACCCAGGCGTTTGCCGGCCTGAGCGACAATCCGCAACCCTGGCTGAAAGAAACCGCGCAATACATGCAGGCGCGCACCGCCCTCAACCTGGCGCAACAGAACACCTTCGACAGCGACGGCATGCCGACCAAGGAAGAGGCCGACGAAACCCAGCTGAAACTGGCCGAAGAAGGCTTCCAGCACTACCTCGGCACCTGGCCCGAGGGCCTCTATGCGACCTCCGCCCGTGGCCTGTTGCGCAGGGTCTACTGGTTGGCGGGGAATGCCGAAAAACAGGCGACCGAATACCTCTGGCAACTGGACCAGGCCAAGGCCGAACAGCGCAACGTGACGCCTGACGAGCTGGTGCAAGAGATCGACAACAAGATGCTGTTCGGCGGCGGCAAGGTCGAGCACCCCTTGTTCCAGGCCCTCGACGACCTGATGGGCATGCGCCCCGGTTACGGCGAAAACGCCACGCCCAAGCTGACCCTGGAAATCCTCCAGGCGCAGAAACCGATCTTCGCCGCACAACCGGCGCTATACGACTACCTGCAGGCGGCGTTCCAGTTGTATGTCGCGAAAAACCCGGAACAGGCGCTCAAGAGCCTGCCCACCGAGATCCCGGCGAAACTCGACTACCTCGCCTTCAGCCAGCAGATGCTGCGCGGCCTGGCCCTGGACGCGAAGCAGGACGGGAACGGCGCCGAGGCCCTCTGGCTGCAACTGCTGCCGCAAGTCCATCAGCCGCTGCAACGCGAGCAGGTCGAACTGGCCCTGGCCAATCACTACGAGCGCAACCAGCAGGTGGCCAAGGTCTTTGCCGCCGACTCGCCGATCAAGACCGCGCAGGTGCGCGCCATCCTGCTGCGGCATATCGCCGACGCCGGCCTGCTGCGCCAAGTCGCCCAGGGGGAAGCTTCCACCGAGCGGGATACGGCACTGTTCGTGTTGCTCTACAAGGACCTGCGCCTGGGCCATTACGCCGATTTCACCGCCGACCTCAAGCAGTTACCCGCCGAGCCGTCCGACACCAAACTGGGTGCCTCGCTGGGTTACACCTACAGCGGCGGCCAGCCGCTCAAGCTGTTCCGTTGGAGCGGCGCCAAGGCCGAATCCGGCTATGCCTGCCCGACCATTGGCGAGACGGCGACGACCTTGCAAGCCGACGCGAAGCAGCCCCAGGCGCTGAACTGCCTGGGGGAATTCATCCTGCGCAACAGCCTGGACGGCATGCCGCTGGATAGCCAGCGCAGCGCGGATGAACTGGGCGGGACCGCGTCCTTGTTCAAGGGCACGACCTTCTCGCGTCTCGACGGCTACCAGAGCGTGATCGGCGATACCAAGGCGTCAGCCCCGGACAAGGCCTACGCACTGTTCCGTGCCATCAACTGCTATGCGCCCTCGGGCTACAACAGTTGCGGCGGGAAAGAAGTGACACCGGCGCAGCGCAAGGCCTGGTTCAAACAGCTTAAAACCAGCTATGCCAGCACCCAGTGGGGCAAGTCGCTGCAGTACTACTGGTAAGTGGCCGTGGGTCGCTGGCGCTGGCTGTTGCTGGCCGGGCTGCTGGCGTTGGCCGATGCCCGGGCGGCGGTCGATGCGCGGGACTACGACAGTTTCTGGCTGTGGAGCGGCGTCGCCCCGCAGCCGGTGCTGAGCCAGGCCAAGAGCCTGTATATCCTGCAAGGCCAGGTCAGCGAGTCACGGCGCTCGCCGCAGCGGACGGTCAACTTTATCGCCCAGGGCATTGCCATTCCACGCCTGACCCGGGGCGAGGTCTGGGTGGTCTATCGCGCCCACACCCTGCGTTGGCCGGAGTCGGTCTATCAGCAGTTACTCGGCCAGGTGAAACGCTGGCAACAGGCGGGCAACCCGGTGGTCGGCATCCAGATCGACTTCGATGCCCGCACCCGCTATCTCGACGAATATGCCGCTTTTTTGCGCGATCTGCGCCAGCGACTGCCGGCGGAGTTGCGCCTGAGCATCACCGGACTGATGGACTGGAGCAGCAATGCCGACCCGGCGGCCATCGCCCAACTCAAGGGCGTGGTGGATGAGGTGGTGGTGCAGACGTATCAGGGGCGGCACAGCATTCCCGATTACGCCGCGTATCTGCCACGGATGAACCGGCTGGGCGTGCCGTTCAAGATCGGTTTGATCCAGGGCGGCGAGTGGCAGGCGCCGGGGTATTTGAAGGGGAATGAGTGGTTTCGGGGGTATGTGGTGTTTCTCCAGAACCCTTAGCGACCGGACAATTCCCTTTCCCTTGCCTGAAATTTCCTAGAAAATCCTTTCGCCTTGCGCCTGCTGGAGCCGGTCACTAGTCTTCGTCCTATCGCTGCAAAATCAGCGATCGGGCGTGAGAACCCGTGCTCAGTAAGCGCATCAGCGCCACTTTCGTTACGAACGCCTTTTCATCAGAAAACGCTTCATGGCGGCTGTGCGCAGGCAGACTTCGGTCTGGCCGGTTGCCTACTGTCCGGTATTCTCACCCTGTGTACAGCTGCCACCCTTTGCCGCGTGAGAACGGCAATCGATGGCCCCTCATTACGTACATGTAGGAGCTGGACCATGGATAAAAGACTTACACCCGACCCGCCGATCACTTTCCCGGCATCACGTCGCGCAAAGATCGGAAAACCTCATTTCGATGCCTGTAGTGGTCAACTAATTCCGGGCACCTCGATAGGTAATTTCTACACCATCGCCCGCTCGTAAACGGTCGGTGGCAGATACCCCAGTTTCGAGTGCAGTCGCTCATTGTTGTAAAACCCAACGATGTACTCGGTGATGTCACGTATTGCCTCGCCATGGTTGGCGTAGTCACGGCGCCATACACGTTCCATTTTCAGGCTCAGGAAGAAACGCTCCATCACGGAGTTGTCCCAGCAATTTCCTTTGCGACTCATGCTTTGCTGCATGCCATTTCGTTCCAGCAACGCTCTGTAGCTCGCGCTTGCATACTGACTCCCCCTATCCGAATGGGCGATCAGTCCCGGTGCCGGCTGGCGCTGGGCAATAGCCAGTTGCATAGCGTTGCATACCAGCTCGGCAGGCATGTTTGGGGCCATGGACCAGCCCACGATCTTGCGTGAGAACAAGTCCAGCACCACGGCCAAGTACAGCCAGCCACTGCGGGTCCGGATGTAGGTCACATCCGCCACCCACGCCTTGTTCGCCGCCTCGGGCCCGAACTGACGATTCAGCACATTCTCGGCGATCGGCAGATCATGATTACTATCCGTCGTGTGCACAAATTTGCGCTTCCAGGCCGAGCGAAGGCCGTTGGCCCGCATCAAGCGGCGGACTTTATAAAGGCCTATCTCGATCCCCTTGGCGTGCAGGGCTTTACGTAACGGGCGACTGCCGTAGCAACCGCCACTTTCGCTATACGAGGCCTTGAGCTGTACTGTGACCGGGCAAATCGGTGCCGGCGCTTGGGCGCGTTTGTTGGCCTCGTAAAAGCCAGAGCGGCTGATGCCCAGCAGCCGACAAACATGAGCCACCGAATAAGCCTTCTGTTGCAGCTGCCGAACCAGGCGGTAGGTCACTTCAGCTCGCGGGCAAAGAAGGCTGTAGCTTTTTTTAGGACATCGTTGTCCATCTTGAGCTGCCGGTTCTCTTGCTCCAACTGCCGAATACGTTGCTGCTCAGGTGTCAGCGGCTTACCGATCCCGGCTTGCCCCAACTGCTCCGATTCATACTGTTGGACCCAGCGTCGAACCGCCGAATCGACCAGATTGAGATCCCGGCAGACTTGTGAAACGGCCAACCCCTGGTCTGTGATCATTTTCACGACTTGCAGCTTGAAGCTGTCGTCGAATGTCCTGCGCTTGTCGGTCATGAAAAACTCCTCGATAGATGCATTTTCCACCTATCGGGGTGTCCGGGGAAATTAAACCATCACAGCCGCTGCCGAACGCGCTTTTGCGCACTACGGGCTGCCGCTGAGCGAAGACCCACTCAGACCTCACCCAACCTTCTCACCCTCGCCCACTCGTATCCCCTCGTCACTCAGCGTGGAAGACAAGTTGGTCAACGCGCTGTCGATCCTGCAATCGGCGGCGGCCACGGCTTATGAGTCCGCCGATCAACTCGACGGGGCCAAGCGCAAGTTGGCGATGGGGACCGTGCATTTGATCGAGTTGGCGCAGTCGTGGGTCGACTCGGTGATCGATGAGACGTCGGCAATGGGGACTGCGGGCTGATCCAGAGCCTGCGGTGTCATTGAGGACGCATTCGCGGCGATGCGGCGTCCCGACAAGCCCTACTCCTACTACAGTGTCGCGTCGTACACAAATTCGGTGAACGACAGAAGACTGTAGGAGCAGGGCTCCCTAGTCCTGACCTATCCGATTAAAATGCCCAGTACTGCTGTAATACTGCTCACCTAATTCTGAACACTCCAACAGGTTCTCGGCCGTCGCCCCCAAGGCCATAGATCTGCACTCGGACAAGTTGCAACTCCAAAAGCCCTCATTCTCTAAAACGGCTACGAAAACACTCTAGTTCTCCACCTTCGAATTTGTTCTGTCTATTGGTCGACATCGACCAGAAGCTATCGCTGTTCAATAAGCTTGGCGTTTGCCGCCAAGCCTGCACCAAGACAATCAAAGGCTTGGGATTTAGCGCCTTCATGAATATGTACATTTGTAACAAAGATACATAGCGAAACAAATACTCGATGGCGACCCACCTTTCGACACTATAAAAAGTTTAGCGAACTCCTTACGTAATGCATAGCCACTTACTTACATCGCGTTGAGCGAAATAGAGGTCAAACATGGAGTATGACGTCATAGTTGTGGGTTCGGGAGCCATCGGTGGCTCTATCGCCTATGAGCTTTCCACACGAAATTTGAATGTCTGCCGGGTCGGTGAGACTGATCGGGTCAATGCAGCATCCAAAGCTGCCGGTGCAATGAACGGTTGTTTTGGCGAGGTGACCAGCGGCCTGCTTGCCAGCGATTATGGTCGCCTCAAACTGCGCATGGATCGACAGGCGCAAGACCTCTGGCCCACTTGGGCAGAGCGCTTGGAACGTTCATCAGGAAACACCCGCCCCTTGTTCAGCGCCATCGGCACTCAGGTATTACTCAATAGTGCAGGGATGGACGAGGTCGATACCGTCAATTACGAAGCCATCGAGCAAACCCTTAAAGAGTACGGTGAACCCTTCGAGACCATCGACCTAAGAACCATGGGCTGGCTCAACCCCGACCATCTAGTGCGCCCGTTGCGCGGCTTGTTCATCCCGAACGAACACTCGGTGAACTCCCATCTGCTGCTGGAAAAGCTGGATGCCGCACTGATGGCCGGGGGGGGCACCTTGAAGAACGAGAACGCCAGGCGAGTACTGGCCGAAGGCGAAGTTGTCACCGGCGTCGAATTGAACAGCGGCGAGCTGATCTGGGGGAAAAAAGTCGTAGTGGCTGCTGGTGTACATTCGCTGGATTTGCTTAACGAGTTCGACAACCTCGTGAAGAAGATCCCACCGCTGTTCAGCGGTTACGGCGTTTCCATTCTGGTGAAGCTGCCAGACGATCTGCCACTGCCCGATTCGGTCATACGTACACCCAATCGCGCCTTTGCCTGTGGCTTGCACTGTGTCCCTCGCGGTGACGGCATACTGTATCTGGGCGCCACCAATATCCTCTCCGAGCGTCCCAAACAACAAGCATTGGTTTCAGACGTCCAATTCCTGCTCGATTGTGCTGTCGACCAGTTGAACCTTGATCTTCATAATGCCGAAATCATCTCGATCCAGGTTGGCAACCGGCCGATCCCTGCCGACGGTTTCCCGCTGATTGGTGAATGCGGTATAGACGGTCTGTGGTTGGCGACCGGCACTTACCGCGATGGATTACACCAATCTCCTTTGTTAGCCGGCTATATCGCCGATTGCCTTACCGACGTGAAGAGCACAGATCTGGACCTGAGCGTATTTAACCCGGTTCGCGCCCCACTTACCGGACTTGCCCGTGAAAGCACGGTCCAGGAAACCGTCAAGCAAATGTTCGCCACCGGCTACGAATATCGATGGGATATAAAACCTTATTGGCTGCCATTGCTCGATAAAGGATTATCGAGCAATTACCAACAACTTATAGATGACCTGCACCCATCATTTACACCCCCTCCTGAGTTAGTGGCATTTTCTTATCTCTATGAGTCCATGCGCTTAAGACTTTCACAGTATTACAAGGAGTGGTCATGATTCTGGATGAGCGTGAACAACAAGCGATTGCTCGCGCCCGCAATCTGTTGATGGAGGCTGGCGTATGGGATCCGGACAATGACTTAAGCTGCCTAGTTGACCGCTTTCTCATTCGCGCCAATAAAGAGCAGGCACTTGATGAGTTTATGCTGGCGGTCACCGAACGCTGCAACCGTATTCCCCTGGAGCATATTGTCGGCGCAGTGGCGTTCGACGAGTTGCCGCTGGTAGTTGGTAGCGGTGTATTCATTCCCCGCCCCCATAGCACGGTCATCCATAAGTGGCTGGACGACGCAGGGCTGGTGGTGGGTGCCGAGGTTCTGGACCTTTGCGCTGGCAGCGGTGCAATCGGCTTGGCAATCGCCCGGCGTAGACCTGACCTGAGTGTCACCTGTGTAGAGTTCGATGAGGTAGCCGTTCAGTACCTCAAGCGCAACATCGCCCGCATGACAATGAAAGGCATACAGGTTAACGCCCTGCAGGCAGACATTCGTGACCTGTCGGCCTTTTCCCGGTTTGCCCGACAGATCGCTCTCATCGTGGCCAACCCTCCTTATGTCCCGCAGGGCCTTGAGCTACAGCCCGAATGGAGCAGCCATCATCCACAAGCATCGGTCTATTCAGGAGCCGATGGCCTTGATCTGACACGACAGATCATTGCTCTGGCGATTGACTTGCTAGCCCCCCGGGGCTGGCTGGTCATTGAGCATGGTGAGGATCAGGCACCGCTCGTACGCCAGTTGTTCGAGCAACACGGTCTAACTGAGATCCAGACCATCATCGACCACGCGGCGTCCGATACCACCGGCAGCTCGGTGATGACCGTTGGCCGCCTATCTGCCGATTGTTGAATAACGGGGGGTTAGAACAATGGATGCACAGATCAAACAGGATTGGATGACGATCCGTCGTGACAACACCACTAGCGCACTGGCAACCGCGTATGAGGAAGGCCTGACCGGTTTTACCGTGTCCAGTCGCGTGGGTAAACACATCGCCTTACAGGAAGGCGGCACCTTCACTGAGTTCGTATCCTGCTCCTACCTTGGCCTGGAAACCCATCCGGCACTGATCGAAGCGGCACATCAAGCCATGACAACCGGGGGGCTGCACCTTTCTTCGTCCCGCAGCGCCATGCGTCCGATCTACCTGCCGCAACTCGAGTCTTTGCTCGGTGATATCTACCCAGGCTGCGGGATTAGCGTCTTTACCTCGACCAGCAGCGTGCACCTTGGTGTTTTGCCCCTACTGGGCAGTGGTTCGCTAAAGGGCTATCCAATCCAGAAGCGCGTGCACTGGCTGATGGACAAGACTGCCCACTCGTCGATGCAGGTACTGCGGGGCGTACTCCAGCAGTTCGGCGAGGTTTCCCGAGTGCAATCTACCGATCCGGAGTCGATGAGCGCTGCCTTGAAACGCTGTACCTACAACCAGGAAACCCCAGTCCTGTTGATCGACGGTATCGGCTCGATGAGTGGTTTGGTGCCGATTGCAGAGCTATCCCGTCAATTGGAGCGGGCAGACGGCTATCTGTATGTGGATGACGCTCATGGCATTTCCATTGCCGGGCGTCACGGTGCGGGCTACGCCTTCAGCGCCGTGGATCACGCACTGCCGCCAAATATGATTCTGGCCGGTTCGCTGTCCAAGGCGTTCGGCGGCGCAGGCGGCTTTGTTGTGGTGGCAGGCCAACAGGACCTCGAATCGATTCAAACTCTCGCCAATCCGCTGATTTTCGGCCACTCGATCATGCTGCCAATGCTGGCGGCGAACGTTGCTGCGGCAAAGATTCATCTCAGCGACGAAGTTGACGTATTGCAACAGCGCCTGTGGGCAAATGTGCATCTGTTTGATGCCGTCACCGGTAACCACTTGCTCAATGCCGGTATCCAGTCGCCCGTCAGGGGCGCTTTTTTTGAAACTGAAGAAGCTGGCCTGCAAGCCGCCAGAATCCTGCGCGCCAACGGCATTCTGCTATTCCCGGTGTTTTATCCAATCATCGCAAAAGGCAAGGCGATGCTGCGCTTTGCGATTTCGGCCAATCACAGCGAGAACGACATCCGGCAAGTGGGCGAGGCTCTGCGCGAGATAGCCCGGGCGGGGTTGTGGAAATCCGCCGATAAGCACGTTGTGCCCGCCTGACAATCGGCGTTTCCCTTGGAAAGGAATATGAATAGAGGATCTGAAAATGACGCAACAGGGACAGTTATTACCAACAGGTACGTCAGCTATTCTGCAACCGCAACGTGATCGACTGGACTCGATCAATAGCCAAATGGTCGACCTGCTGCACGAGCGCATGCAGGTTTGCATGGACATCGCCGAGCTCAAGGCGGCTCACGGCATCCCGATGATGCAGCCGCAGCGCATTTCCCAGGTACTCGGTCAACTCAAGGAGAAATCTGCGCAAGTGGGTTTGAGCACTGAGTACGTCGAATCAATCTTCAAGCTGATCATCGAAGAAACCTGCGTACAGGAAGACCGACTGATCAACCAACGCCTGGTCCAGGGAAGATCGTCATGAAGATACTGCTGATTGATAACTTCGACTCCTTTACTCAGAACATTGCCCAGTACCTGTATGAGGTGACTGGGGTATGTGCTGACATCGTGACCAATACCCTGCCCTACAGCGAATTGGACATTGAAAACTACGATGCTGTGGTCCTGTCACCAGGTCCAGGGCATCCGGGTGAAAGCCTAGACTTCGGCGTGTGCGGGGAGGTCATTCTTCACTCGCCAACTCCGTTGCTCGGCATTTGCCTGGGACATCAGGGCATCGCGCAGTTCCTCGGCGGAACTGTGGCTCATGCGCCTAGCCCGGTACACGGTTACCGAAGCCGTATCACCCATACCGGGAAAGGGTTGTTCCGCGATCTGCCGGAACAGTTCGATGTGGTCCGTTACCACTCATTGATGTGCACCCATTTGCCAGCCGATCTGCACTGCACCGCATGGGCGGATGACGGAGTGGTCATGGCACTTGAACACATCAATCGCCCTATCTGGGGCGTGCAGTTTCATCCCGAATCCATCGATTCAGAATATGGGCATGCGCTGCTGAGCAATTTTGTGAGAATGGCGCTGGAATACAACAGCACCCATCGTTCGCAATCTGGAAACGGAAGCGGGCACCAATCGGCGAAAGACGCCTATCTAGCTGTCGGTGGTATGGCGAGTATGCAACTGGCGTATCGGGAGTATTCCGGGGAAATAGCACCATTGGCGTTGTTTTCGCAGCTTTATGCCGGCGACCGCCATGGGTTCTGGCTCGATAGCGAAAAATCGGAAAGACCCAACGCCCGTTACTCCATGATGGGCAGCGGCCAGACCCAGCGAGCGATCCGCCTTGAATATGACGTCAACAACGGGTGCCTTACGCTAGAGGGCCCCCAGGGTTGCCAGCAGGTCGAG
>NZ_JALLIY010000102.1 GCF_023242315.1 Pseudomonas sp. MWU13-2105 | reverse complement strand
GCCACACCGGCGCCACCGATGTAGATTTCACCCGGAACACCCAGCGGCACGGGCTGTTGCTGCTCATCCAGCAGGTAGAACTGGGTGTTGCCGACTGGCTTGCCGATATGGGGAGCGAAGCCGTCTTCACGGTCCATCGCCACCCAGCTTGAATAGGTGGTGGTTTCCGAAGGGCCGTAGAGGTTGCACAGGCGTTGCACGCCGGTCTTCTCGAACAAAGCCTCTACCAGACTGCGCTTCAGCGCCTCACCTGCAACGTTGACCGTATGCACCGACGCCGGCAGCCCATCCACTTCCAGCAAGGCTTTGAGG
>NZ_JALLIY010000101.1 GCF_023242315.1 Pseudomonas sp. MWU13-2105 | reverse complement strand
TATCTTTGATCGTGTCTGCTATGAGCACGGTATCAAGCACCGGCTGACCAAGCCCTACCATCCGTGGACTAACGGCCAAGTCGAGCGCATGAATCGCACGATAAAAGAGGCCACGATCAAGGCTTTCCACTATCCAGATTGGGATGCACTGAAAGCCCATACGCTGGCCTTTATTACGGCCTACAACTTTGCCAGACATCTGAAGGCGCTGAGATGGCGAACGCCCTTTAGGGTGATCTGCGAAGCCTGGACTCTGACTCCAGAACGCTTCAAGATTAATCCGCACCACCTCATTCCGGGACCGCACACCTAG
>NZ_JALLIY010000100.1 GCF_023242315.1 Pseudomonas sp. MWU13-2105 | reverse complement strand
TGCCGAGCTGATCAGAATGAATCGGGTGGTTCTGCCGGTATCTTTCAAGATGAAAAATCCTGCGAACCCTCGTAGCAGGTAAATGAGCGTTATCGCGCTTAGCACTGGTCGCAGCAGTGGTAACGGTCTAATCACCGACGCGCCGGACAAGGCATAGAGAGCCCAGACCATGAGGATCAGCGCGATTCCAATTGTGATGATTGCCGGAAATGCTTTTCCGGCCTCCGCTGCGCGAACAAAGCGTTTTCCCGCGCCGGCAAACTGGTATCCGGCAGGCCCCGCAATGACAACGCCTATATGCAAAACGGCAGCCATG
>NZ_JALLIY010000010.1 GCF_023242315.1 Pseudomonas sp. MWU13-2105 | reverse complement strand
ATAGCTGCGACACCATTTGTATCAGCGACCCGGTTGCGTAGCACGGGTCGTTACCGCTATTGCGCTCAGGGCTGAACCTTGACTCCGCCCCGAAATTGACAAATCTGGTCATCCAGAACACGATCTACCCATGATCCATACCCCCGGCAAGAACATGATGTGCACCTCGATGACCGCCTCTGGCGGGCCCTGAGGTTATGCGTTCTTAGAATATGACGTAATTACCCTAAGGCCCCGCCAGAAAATGGACGGGGCTTTTTAGTTTCCCGTCCGCCTTTGGCTAACGGAGAATAAAAATGTTCACGATTAGACGAGCAACGCAAAGCGACTCCCAAACAGCATTCGACATTCGCCTTCTAGCGATACGACACCAATGCGTCGGTGCCTATACCACAGAGCAGATACAGGTCTGGACAGCAGGATCGCCGGAGAATGGGTATAGCGAACTGATGGAAAAACACTTCTATCTGGGGTGTATTCGGGGTAACCCCGTGGCGACAGGAATGCTTGATCTGGAAAAAAGCGAAATCGGTGCGATCTTTGTACTCCCAAGCTTCATGCAACTGGGCATCGGCATGAGAGTCCTGAGGCACCTTGAACACCTAGCTCGCGACTTAGGGTTAGAGAGAGTCAACCTGGAGGCGACTTTGAACGCTGCTGAGTTTTACCGGCGATGCGGTTTCGTTGGTGATACCCCTGCGATTTACCATTCGCCCTCCGGGCTTCAACTGGCCTGTATTCCTATGGTGAGAGAGTTGGTGTAAGTTTCGGAGTCGATCCACCGCGCTTGGCATATCGTCCCGCCGACAACGACCCTGTACATAAGGGATGCCCCCAGTCCGCTCCAAACGGCCGACTCTGTAGCCGTCAACTAGGTGTTTTCCTGGCCAGGCTCCTGGCATTACACGCCTGCCGCCGATGGGCGCGCGGATCAATGCCCCTGGCGACCAGCGCCCGGTAAGCATCACGCAAAGCTCGCGCATTGTGCAAACCAATTTGTAAGCCGCCGGCAAACCCATCTTCCCCCGCCCTTTAAGCACTGACAGGGTGTCCACCTCATTTTGGTGGACACCCTGTCCAGCACTTTTAAGAGGGTTTCTTATGCCATCGACACGCCGTACCTACTCCAAATCCTTCAAGGCCCAGATCGTTCAGGAGTACTCCCAACCCGGCAGCTCCATCGCCCAGATCGCCTTGAGCCACGGCATCAATGCCAACCTCGTGCACAAGTGGATTCGTCTGCACAACCCGTCAGCCCTCGGCACGCCACCGGCCTTTGTGCCAGTGAAAATGTCGCCAGCGGCACCCGCGACCACCCACCCAGGTACCATCCGCGTCGAAGTTCCTCACCCGCGCGGCACCATGGTGGTGAGCTGGTCCCTCGAAAGCGCCGCCACCGCCACGGCCTTTCTCCGGGACCTGCTGCGATGATCCGCGTCGATTCGATCTGGCTGGCCACCGAGCCGCTGGACATGCGTGCCGGTACCGAGTCCACCCTGGCCCGGGTCGTCGCGGTGTTCGGTGCGGCGCAGCCGCACTGCGCCTATCTGTTTGCCAACCGTCGGGGCAATCGCCTGAAGGTGCTGCTGCATGATGGCCTGGGCATTTGGCTGGCCGCTCGTCGTTTGCACCAGGGACGGTTCGTCTGGCCCGGTACTCGCCACGGAACACAGCTGGAGCTGGACCCGGAGCAACTTCAGGCCCTGGTGATCGGATTACCCTGGCAACGCCTCGGGTCTGACAGCGCCATCCGTCTTCTCTAGAAGACATCCCCGTCACTGACCTAGCCGAGCGGTCAGTCGCCGGTCATCGCCCGTTTTGGCACAATGACCGGCATGACCGCGACCTTTTCTCTCGACCGACTGACACCCGATCAACTGCGCTGCTTGGCGACGCAGTTGATCGAGCGCGTTGAGTCTCTGGACAAAACAGCCCTGCATTACAAAACCGTTAATCAAAAGCTCACCCACGAACTGGCCGTGCTCAAGCGTCATCGCTTCTCTAAGCGGGCCGAGTCGTTCAGCCCCCTTCAGGCCTGCTTGCTGGACGAACTGGTCGACGCCGACCTGGCCGGCATTGAAGCCGAGCTGGAAGCGCTGAAGCCGACGCCTAGCGCCCCGCAACCGCGACAAAAGCCCAAGCGTACCGCGCTCCCCGCCGAGCTCCCACGTACCCTGGTTCATCACGAGCCCGAGGATACCCAGTGCACCTGCGGCTACGCCCTCAAGCGCATCGGCGAAGATGTCAGCGAAAAGCTCGACTACACGCCCGGCGTGTTTAACGTCGAGCGCCATATCCGCGGCAAGTGGGTCTGTGATCAGTGTGAAACACTGATTCAGGCGCCGGTTCCGGCCCAAGTCATCGACAAGGGCATCCCCACCACCGGGCTGTTGGCCCAGGTGATGATCAGCAAGTTCGCGGATCATTTGCCGCTGTACCGCCAGGAACAGATCTTCGGGCGCGCCGGCTACGCCATCCCTCAATCCACCTTGTCAGAGTGGGTCGGCGTGTGCGGCGTGCGCTTGCAGCCGCTGGTCGATGCCTTGCGCGAAGTGGTGCTGGGGCACGCCGTGGTGCATGCCGACGAAACCCCGGTGCCGATGCTCACACCGGGCAAGAAGAAAACCCACCGGGCGTATGTCTGGGCCTACTGCACCACCGCGTTTGCCGACATCAACGCCGTGGTCTACGCCTTCTGCCCCAGTAGGGCGGGCGAGCATGTGCGGGCTTTTCTGGGGGATTGGAAAGGTCAGCTTGTCTGCGACGACTTCAGTGCGTACAAGGCCAGTTTTGCCCAGGGCGTGATCGAGGTCGGCTGCATGGCCCATGCTCGGCGCAAGTTTTTTGATCTGTTCACGACAGATAAAAGCCCACTCTCTGAGCAGGCCCTGCACTACATCCAGTTGCTGTACGAGGTTGAACGCGAAGCCCGCGATCTGCCCCCCCCGAGCAGCGTCGGCAACTGCGTCAGGAAAAGGCGGCCCCGATCATGGACGCGTTTCACGCCTGGATGATGGCCCAGCGTCAGTTGGTCACGCCGGGCACGACCATCGCCAAAGCCTTGGACTACAGCCTCAAGCGTTGGACGGCGCTGTCACGCTACCTCGATGACGGGGCCTTGCCCATTGACAATAATCAGGCGGAGAACCGGATCCGCCCCTGGGCTATCGGACGCTCCAACTGGCTCTTTGCAGGCTCTCAACGCAGCGGCGAGCGCGCGGCGGCGCTGATGAGCCTGATCCAGTCAGCCAAGGTCAACGGGCATGATCCGTATGCCTACCTCAAAGACGTGCTGGAACGGCTGCCGACGCAGAAGATGAGTCAGATCGGGGAGTTGTTGCCGCATAACTGGGTGACGTTACGCAACCTGTGATCACCGGCTGCTTACACCAATTTCAGGATAGGTTCCGAGAGAAATACGGGGGTTGCTTATCCGCCCAAGAAAAGCGGAAGCGCCAGCACTTGGCACCTTTCGTATTCACGAAAAGAGCGAGGCCGTTGTAGTCAGGGAGGGCGTAGTCCTTGGCACAGAGCTTGGCGTGCCGGACTGCAGTATCGGTGAGAGCCATCGGACAATCTCCGTCTCGTTTGGATAGAGGAGATTTGTACGGTTTACAGAGAGGTGAGTACCACGAAAAAGTGGCCCACTAGGCGCCGGATTAATGTACTAAAAAATCGTGGCTGCTAGTAGTTTCGAGTGAGGCTTACTGGAACGAAAAAAGAGGCCGAAGCCTCATTTTCAGTTTCTGCAGACTTCAATAGAAGCCTGCAGAACAATAATTGGAGCGGGAAACGAGACTCGAACTCGCGACCCCGACCTTGGCAAGGTCGTGCTCTACCAACTGAGCTATTCCCGCGTCTTGGTGATGCGCATTCTATAGGATCTACGCACCCCGTCAACCCCTTGATTCAAAATAGTTTTATTTCTTTTCAGGATTTTCCGTATTGAACTTCAAATGCGGCCACGCCGCCCGCAGATACTGCAGCATCGACCACAGGGTCAGCACCGCCGCCGCCATCAGCAAGGTATAGCCCACCAGCACCCAGAAACTGAAATCCGAGGGGTTGGCCAGCAGGATCACCAGCGCCAGCATCTGTGCCGCGGTTTTCCATTTGCCCATGTTGGAAACGGCGACCTGCGCCCGCTCCCCGATTTCAGCCATCCACTCGCGCAGGGCCGAGACCACGATCTCACGACCGATGATCACCGCCGCCGGCAAGGTCAACCACAGGTTGCCATGCTCCTGCACCAGCAAGACCAGCGCCACGGCCACCATCAGCTTGTCCGCCACCGGATCGAGGAACGCGCCGAACGGCGTGCTCTGCTCCAGGCGTCGGGCCAGGTAGCCGTCCAGCCAATCCGTCGCCGCCGCAAAGGCAAACACCGAACTGGCCGCCATGTAACTCCACTGGTAAGGCAGGTAAAACAGCAAAATGAAAATCGGAATGAGTACAACGCGCAGAACGGTGATCAGATTAGGGATATTCATCGGCACAACTGGCTACGAGGTTGAAAGGCATTCTACTCGCTGTGCAGGCTTGCATAAATCGACTCAGCGAGCTTTTTACTGATCCCGGGTGCTTTGGCGATCTCGTCGATGCTGGCACGGGACAGCTCCTGCAATCCACCAAAATGTTTCAATAGTTCGCGACGACGCTTCGGCCCGACCCCCGCCACCCCTTCCAGGGTCGAGGTACGCCGGGTCTTGCCGCGCCGCGCACGGTGTCCGGTGATGGCAAAGCGGTGGGCCTCATCGCGGATCTGCTGGATCAAATGCAGGGCCGGCGAATCGCCCTTCAAGGTGAACTCATGGGCCGCGTCGTTGAGGTACAAGGTCTCGAAGCCGGCCTTGCGCGTCGCCCCCTTGGCCACGCCGAGCAGGATCAGGTCCGGCACCGCCAGCTCATCGAGCACATCGCGAGCCATGGACAACTGGCCCTTGCCGCCGTCCACCAGCAGGATATCCGGCAGCTTGCCCTCACCGTCCTTGAGCTTGCTGAAACGCCGGGTCAGCGCCTGGTGCATCGCCGCGTAGTCGTCGCCGGCAGTGACGCCTTCGATATTGTAACGGCGATAGTCGGACTTGATCGGGCCTTCCGGGCCAAATACCACGCAAGACGCGACCGTCGCTTCACCACTGGAATGACTGATGTCGTAACACTCCAGGCGCTGCGGCGGCTCTTCCAGGTTCAGCACCTCGGCCAGGGCCTCGAAGCGCGCGGCCATATGCTGACGATCGGCCAGGCGCGCGCCCAGGGCCTGTTCGGCATTGGTCACCGCCAACTGTTGCCAGCGGGCCCGCGTACCACGCACCCGATGACTGATGGCCAATTCGCGCCCGCGCAATCCATCGATGGCCGCGATCAGGGTCGGAAAATCCTCGTGGACCACGTTGACGATCAGTTCGCTCGGCAGGTCGCGCTCAGGACTGCCGATGAAGTACTGGCCGAGAAAGGCCATCAGCACCTCGGACACATCCTCTTCGATACCGACCTGCGGGAAGAAATTCTTGCTGCCCAGCACCCGGCCGCCGCGCACGCTGATCAGGTGCACACAGGCACCGCCCGGGTTGATGAAGGCCGCGACCACGTCGACATCGCCGGTGCCGCCCTCCATGCTTTGCTGGTCCTGGACCCGGCGCAGCAGCGAGATCTGGTCACGCAACTCAGCGGCCCGCTCGAAATCGAGGGTACTGGCCGCCAACTCCATGCCGGCGTTCAACTCGTCGGTCAGGGCGTTGCTACGACCCTCAAGGAACATCACCGAGTGACGCACATCCTCGGCATACACCTGGGGCTCCACCAGCCCGACACAAGGCGCCTTGCAGCGCTTGATCTGGTATTGCAGGCAGGGTCGGGTGCGGTTCTTGTAGTAGCTGTCCTCGCACTGGCGAACCAGGAAGGTCTTTTGCAGCAGACTCAGGCTTTCACGTATCGCCCCGGCACTCGGGTAAGGCCCGAAGTACTTGCCCTTGGCTTTCTTCGCCCCGCGGTGAATGCTCAGCCGCGGATAATCGCCGTCCGAAAGAAAGACGTAGGGATAGGATTTATCGTCGCGCAGCAGGATGTTATAGGGCGGCCGCCATTCCTTGATCAGCGTCTGCTCCAGCAGCAGCGCCTCGGTTTCATTGGCGGTGATGGTGGTTTCCACCTGGGCGATTCGCCCCACCAGGGCCGCGGTCTTCGGCGCCAGGCCGGTCTTGCGGAAGTAACTGGCCAGGCGTTTCTTCAGGTTCTTGGCTTTGCCGACGTAGAGCAGGCGCGCGTCGCCATCGAACATGCGGTAGACGCCGGGGCGGCCACTGCAGGTCGACAGGAAGGCACTGGAATCGAACAGGTCAGTCATTGTCAGCCGGCATCGACCATGCCGTGGCGAACCGCCAGGAGCGTCAACTCGACATCGCTGCTGACCGAAAGCTTCTCGAAAATCCGATAGCGGTAGGTGTTCACGGTTTTCGGCGACAGGCACAGCTTGTCGGAGATGATCTGGACTTTCTGGCAGCCGACGATCATTAGCGCAATCTGGATCTCGCGCTCGGACAAGGCGTCGAACGGCGAGTCACTGGCCGGTTGGAAGGACTTGAGCGCCAACTGCTGGGCAATCTGCGGACTGATGTAGCGTTGCCCGGAAAATACCAGGCGAATCGCCTGGACCATTTCCGCCAAGCCCGCGCCCTTGGTCAGGTAGCCAGCCGCACCGGCTTGCAACAAGCGCGTCGGGAATGGGTCTTCTTCACAGACGGTCACCGCCACCACCTTGATGTCCGGGTGACTGCGCAGCAATTTGCGCGTGGCCTCCAGGCCACCGATGCCGGGCATCTTGACGTCCATCAACACTACATCGGGTTTGAGCTCCCGCGTCTTGAGCAACGCTTCCTCTCCCGACTCAGCCTGTCCCACGACCTGCAGACCGTCGATATCCGCCAACATCCGCGTAATGCCTGTACGCACAAGATCATGGTCATCGACTACTAGCACCCTAATCAAGCAGACACCTCACGAATTTGGTCTTATCAGGTTATTCACCACCTTAGCAAAAAACCGCGGGCCTGACCTAGCTGCAAGCGTCACATAAGAGTATCAATGCGCTATAAGCGCCTGCCGGACGGCAAGCGCATTTCGTCAGAAATGACGTGACTCAGGAGTCACTAGAGCCGGCCCGGCCGTTTGGCCCATAGGGCCCGGCGGTTTCAGCCAAGGTGGTGGTCAGTCGATGGATCGCGTCCTGATCTTCTTTTTGCAGCACCCGATAGTTACCCAACACTTTCTCTTCCACCTGGCTGAGATTATCCAGTTGCATCGGCGTCGCTTGCCCGGTCAGCACGTAAAGCACATCGACGCCCCGTGCGGCCACACGGGACAAATAGTCGGCCTTCGGTGCGCGATCACCGCTTTCGTATTTGCCCTGTGCGTTGGCCTCAACGCCTCCGATTTCACCAAAAGCCTTCTGCGACAAACCCAGCCGCTCTCTCTCTTGCCGCAATCGCGAACCAATTCCACTCATTTGGATGTAAGATCCCATTTTAAACACCCTTAAGGGTGATATACTCGACAAGCATTAAACACATTTGAACGGTTTTGAACTATGCCCGGTATTCGCACCGCCGCACAAGCCAAGGCTTGGCTGGAACACCAAGGAAAATCGGTTCAGGAGTTTGCGCGAGAACATGGCGTCGACCCGGCAACCACCTATCAAGTGCTCGCTGGGCGAAAAAAGGGACGGCGTGGCGAAGCCCATAAGGTCGCGGTCCTGCTGGGCATGAAGGATGGAATTATCCCATCCGGCACCGACAAGCCGAGTGAGTAATTCCCGGCGTTAATAGGGCCAAGTATGCACTTCGTGCAGCGATTTATAGGACAATTCTCAAAGTATTGTCAGTTATTGCCAGATAGCGTTTTTAAAGTAGCGAGACTCATACGCAAAAAGCACTCGTCCTCACCGACCACGGCCAAGCCCTGACGCAGATACAGCCGCTGGGCGGGGTTGCTCTTGAACACGGTCAGGCGTAACTCCTGGCGCCCCTCCCTGAAGGCGATTTCCCGTGCCTGTCCGATCAGCCAGCCGCCCAGCCCCTGGCCTCGACCTGCCTCGACCAACTGCAACTCGCGAATGTACAGCGCCCTGGCATCGCGACTGAAACTGACAAAACCCAGCACCTGTTCGCCATCACACAACAGCTCGTTCTGCCGCCCGGCCCAGGCCTGGTCAAAAGCCTCATCCAGCCAGAGCAGGCCGTACTCACAGTAGTAAGCCATCATATTCTGGCGGGTGAGCTCCCGAGCGAACGCCAAGTCAGCGTTCAGCGCTGGGCGAAAACGCCAGCAGCCGTTCACAAGCCCGTCACCGACATCACCTCCCCAGACCATTGACCGGCGACGCGACGCCCGATCACCAACACATCGCCCGCACCTTCAGCCACCACCACCCGTTGCCCGCCGGCCGCCCACAGCGCACTGCGCCCCGCCGACTGCCAGCCTCCTGTCATACCGCCATGGTTGGCCATCAGCACCGCCATGCCGTGATCCCGAGCATAGCCCTGCAACAAGGCCGTATCGGGTCCATAACCGTTTTCAGTAATCAACACACTGGAGGCATAAAGGTTAGCCTCAGATTGCGCTGCCCGTAGCGGATGACTGGCGTGGGAAAAGTCAGCGCAAACCGCCAGAGCAATACGCTCATCGGCGATTGTCAATGGCTCGCCGCCGTTTCCGGGGCTAAACGCGACTTCTTCACCGTCGTGCAGATGCTGCTTGCTGTACACCTGCAAGGAACCGTCGGCGCCGAATGTCAGCGCTCCGATCAGCACCGGACCGTTGGCGGACAGATGTATCGGCATGCCCACCACGGTCACCTGCTTCAATTCCCGGGCCAGCTCGCGCAGCGGCGCCAGTACCGGGTCGTCCGGAGTAATCGCCAAGCCGGCCGCGAGGCCGCGTTCATAGCCAGTCAATGACAACTCGGGGAACAGCAGGAACTCCACGCCCTGCTCCGCGGCCTGCTGCATGAACGCCACGTGTCGGCCGATATTGGCCTGCAGGTCTCCGGCAATCGAGACGGCTTGGGCAGCGGCAAGGCTAAACACGCTCATGATTCAGTCCTAAGAATTCGTTCGGAAATATCTGTCGAGTGTGTCATAAACCCCTAACGCATTTAAGCGATAGAACCTACTCACCAGCCCTCATAGAATTTTCTGATTGAACAGGGCGATCGCGCTCTAGTAAGCTCGGCGACATTCACACGGAGTTGCACCATGCACCTGACTCAATCCCCGCTTTGCCACACCGCCAGCGCTTCGCGCTCGGTCGCGGCTGCCCGGATGAAGACGGTCGGCGCCCGCGCGAGCTTTTATTTTGGGTATTGGTTTAGCCACTGGCGCGCCTGATACCCAACCGGCGCCCACTGAATACAGGGGTCGCCTACCAGAGAATTCTCAACCCCCGGTCGGCCTCCCGACCGGGGGTTTTGTTTTTTCAGGCCCCAACATTTTGCAACCGACTTTTTAAATCAAGGAATACCGACATGAACCACAGCCTCTATTACCGCAACGACATCACCGGCGCCTGGCGATTTAGCAAGCTCCGCTCGGGACAGCACGCCGCCTCCGAACGGTCACGCACAGGTGGCACGCACATGCTCACAGCCAGTCCGGCTGATTGTCGAACACCCCAGTAGGGCCGCGCGCGGGAAGCACCCGCCGCCAGCCCAGGAAGCCCGAACATGAATTCTTCTCTCTCCGCCCTGCCGTCCTCCGCCCTGTCCTCGGCCAACGAGCCATTGACCCAGCGCCTGCCCAGCACCTTGCAACTCAAGCAGCACCTGCCCCTCAATGCCAGCCTCGGCGAACAGGTCGAGCGCCACCGCCGTGCCGTGCGCGCCATCCTCAACGGTGAAGACCCGCGCCTGCTGGTGATTGTCGGCCCTTGCTCGATCCATGATCCGCAATCGGCCCTGGAATACGCCGGCCGCCTGGCCGAACTGGCGGCCGAGGTCAGCGACCAGATGCTCCTGGTGATGCGCGCCTACATCGAGAAACCGCGGACCACGGTGGGCTGGAAAGGCCTGGCCTACGACCCGCACCTGGATGGCAGCGACGACATGGCCGGCGGCCTGGCCCTGTCCCGCGAACTGATGCGCGAGATGCTGCGCCTGGGCCTGCCGATTGCCAGCGAACTGCTGCAACCCATGGCGGCCGGTTATATCGATGACCTGCTGAGCTGGGGCGCGATTGGCGCGCGGACCACGGAATCGCAGATCCACCGGGAAATGGCCAGCGGCCTGCCGATGCCGGTGGGGTTCAAGAACGGCACCGACGGCAGTGTCGGCATCGCCGCGGATGCCATGCGTTCGGCAGCCCACGCCCATCGGCATTTCGGCGTCGACAGCCAGGGCCACCCGGCGATCATCCAGACCCCGGGCAACCCGGACACCCATCTGGTGCTGCGCGGCGGCCATCGCGGGCCGAACTACGATGCGCACAGCGTGGCCCAGGTGCGCGCCGGCCTGGCCAAACAGTCGATTGCAGCGCGGATCATGGTCGATTGCAGCCACGCCAACAGCGGCAAGGACCCGTTGCGCCAGCCGGCGGTGTTCGCCGATGTGCTGGAGCAGCGCCTGCGGGGTGATCGTTCGTTGGTCGGGATGATGCTGGAGAGTCATCTGTTCGAAGGTTGCCAGGCGCTGGGCGCGAACTTGCGCTATGGCGTTTCGATCACCGATGGCTGCCTCGGCTGGGAGGCGACCGAAGAATTGCTGCGCGAGGCGGCTAGGCAACTGCGTAAGCAGCCGGTGGCGGAAATGGTCGGCGCCTGAAGAAACCTTGTGGCGAGCGGGCTTGCCCGCGCTGGGCTGCGAAGCGGCCCTGAAACCTGCGAATTCGGAACATCAGGTCGACCGAGGCGACCGTTTTTGCGACTGCTTCGCAGCCGAGCGCGGGCAAGCCCGCTCGCCACAAAACTGCGCTCGGCTTTAAAATAATGGGGCAAGCCCGCTCGCCACAGATCCGATACACCGCGTCGCCAGGAACTTTTGCCGGGAAAATCCGGCCTGATTCCGGTAATCTCGACACTTTCTAGAAAGGAGTATCACCCCATGGCCAAAGCCACTGCCCGTCACATCCTGGTTGCCAGCGAAGCCAAGTGCAACGAACTCAAAGCCCAGATCGAAGGCGGCGCCGATTTCGCCGAGATCGCCAAAGCCAACTCCACCTGCCCGTCCAGCCGCGACGGCGGCAACCTGGGCTCGTTCGGCCCGGGCCAGATGGTCAAGGAATTCGACAGCGTGGTCTTCAGCGCCCCGGTCAATACCGTACAAGGCCCGGTGAAAACCCAGTTCGGCTACCACCTGCTGGAAGTGACCAGTCGCCAGGACTGATCCGGTCCCCGTGGCGAGAGGGCTTGCCCTAATGCCGATCAGTTAAGGGAAATGGGATATTGAAACACGCCACGTCACTGTGAGAGCGGTGCTTGCCCGCGAAGCTTTTAGCGGTCTCAAGGGCCTCTTCGCGAGCAAGCTCTGCTCCCACTGGGACCGCGTTCAGCCTCAACTGATCAGCATCAGGGCTTGCCCCCTCGCTATATTGAATGATCTTCCTGATACTCCGAACCGGCTTCTAAGGCTGAAGATGCGACTGGCCCTATCCCTGCTACTCACCGCCCTGAGCCTTTTTCCCGGCCTGTCCGCCAACGCCGCCCCCGCGCAGCACGCGTTGACCGTCTACGGCGAGCCCGCCAAGTACCCCGCCGGCTTCAGCCACTTCAACTATGCCAACCCGCGCGCCCCCAAAGGCGGCAGCCTGCGGCGCTCGGCCATCGAGATCGGCCAGTTCGACCATATCCTGCCGTATGTCGACAAAGGCACCGGCGTCACCCAGATCGACGGCTGGATCTACTCGCCACTGGCCGTGCGCTCCCTGGACGAGCCCTACACCGTCTATGGCCTGGTGGCGGAAAAAATGCAGCGAGGCGATGACGGACTGTCCCTGCGTTTCTACTTGAACCCCAAGGCCCGCTTCGCCGACGGCACGCCGATCACCGCCGAAGACGTGCGCTACACCTACAACCTGCTGATGACCCAGGGCAGCCTCAGCTACCGCATGCAGTTCGAAGCGGTGAAAGACGTCGAGGTCGAGTCGCCGACCCAGGTCCGATTCGACTTCAAGAACAACGACAACCGCTCATTGCCACTGGATATCGCCAGCCTGCCGATACTACCGGAGCATTGGTGGAAGACCCGCGATTTCGCCGACGGCGGCGGTTACGAAGCCCCGCTGGGCAGCGGCCCCTACCGGGTGAGCAAGGTCGACTCGGGACGCAGCATCACCTTCAGCCGCAACCCCGACTGGTGGGCCAAGGACCTGCCGGTGAGCCGCGGCCTGTACAACTTCGACCGCGTCACCATCGAGTTTTTCGGCGACACCGACGTCGCCCGCCAGGTCCTGCGTGGCGGCGCCTATGACTACAACCGCGAATTCTCCGCCACCGGCTACTCCATCGGCTACGACAGCCCGGCCCTCACCGATGGCCGCCTGCAAAAGGCCCACCTGGCGCAGGAGGCGCCGCAATCCGCCCAGGGCTACCTGTTCAACCTGCAAAAGCCGCTGTTCCAGGACCGTCGCGTGCGCCAGGCCCTGGCCATGCTCTGGGACTTCGAATGGAGCAACCGGCAGATGATGCGCAACATGTACATCCGCCAGCAGAGCTTCTTCTCCAACACCGCCCTGGCCGCGCGGCAGTTGCCCGACCAGGCGGAACTGGCGATCCTCGAACCGCTGCGCGGACAGATTCCCGACGAAGTCTTCACCAAGGTCTTCGAAGCACCGAAAACCGATGCCAGCGGCAACCTGCGGGACAAGCAACTGCAGGCCCTGGCCCTGCTGGAACAAGCCGGCTGGAAACCCGACGGCGACCGCCTGGTGAACGCCCAGGGCGAACCACTGAGTTTCACCTTCCTCAATGCCCAGAACGGCATGGAACGGCTGCTGCTGCCCTTCAAGCGCAACCTGGCGCAGATCGGCATCCGCATGGACATCCGTCGCATCGACGCCTCGCAGTATGTCAACCGCCTCAAGGCCCGCGACTATGACATGATCGTCAGCGGCTACCCGGTCACCACCTCGCCGGGCATCGAGCTGTACAACTACTTCGGTTCCGCGGCGGCCAACGATCCTGGTTCGAGCAATTTCATGGTGCTGAAAAACCCTGCCGTGGACACTTTGATCAACGGCCTGATCAAGGCCGACAGCCAAGCGCGGATGCTCAGCTACGCCCACGCCCTGGACCGGGTACTGCAATGGAACTACTACTGGATTCCCAACTATTACCCGCCGGGCACCTCGACGGTCTGGTGGAACCGCTTCGGTCTCCCCAGGGAGCAGGCCAGCAATGACCCCGCCGTCGAGACCTGGTGGGAAGTCAGCCCGATCCCGCTGACCAACGAACAGATGACCGCCGAGCTGATCAAGCGCGGCAGTTCCGGAGGACAGCACTGATGCTGGCGTATACCCTGCGACGACTGCTGCTGATCATCCCGACGCTGCTGATGATCCTGCTGGTCAACTTCGTCATCGTCCAGGCCGCCCCCGGCGGCCCGGTGGAACAGGCCATCGCCCGCTTGCAGGGCATCGGCGGCGGCGGCGCCCTTGGCGGAGGCGGCGACACGCTACAAGGCGCCTCGCGGGCCAGCCGTGGCCTGGACCCCAAGCTGATCGCCGACATCGAGCGCCAATACGGTTTCGACAAACCGGCCCCCGAGCGCTTCTGGCTGATGCTCAAGCACTACGCCAGCCTGGACTTCGGCAAGAGTTTCTTTCGTGGCGCCGAGGTCACCGACCTGATCCTGGACAAGATGCCGGTGACCATTTCCCTCGGGCTCTGGGCCACGCTGATCACCTATCTGGTGTCGATCCCCCTGGGCATCCGCAAGGCGACCCACAACGGCAGCCGCTTCGATGTCTGGAGCAGCACCGCCATCGTCATCGGCTACGCCATGCCGGCGTTCCTGTTCGCCATGCTGCTGATCGTGGCGTTCGCCGGCGGCACCTCGCTGAACTGGTTCCCGGTGCGCGGGCTGGTCTCGGAAAATTTCGAGCAACTCTCGACCCTGGGCAAGATCGCCGACTACTTCTGGCACCTGGTGCTGCCGGTGACCTCGCTGGTGATCGGCGGCTTCGCCACCCTGACCATGCTCACCAAGAACTCCTTCCTCAATGAAATCACCCGCCAGTACGTGGTCACGGCCCGGGCCAAGGGCATGAGCGAACGCCGGGTGCTCTACGGCCATGTGTTTCGCAATGCCATGCTGCTGGTGGTCTCGGGCATACCCCAGGCCTTTATCAGCGTGTTCTTCGCCGGCTCCCTGCTGATCGAGGTGATTTTCTCCCTCGACGGCCTCGGCCGCCTGAGCTACGAAGCCGCGGTGTCGCGGGACTATCCGGTGGTATTCGGTTCACTGTTCATCTTCACCCTGTTCGGCCTGCTGATAAAACTTATCGGCGACCTCTGCTACACCCTGGTCGACCCGCGTATCGACTTCGCTTCGAGGAGTGCCTGATGCTCAGACTCTCGCCCGTGAGCCGGCGCCGCTTCGACCGCTTCAAGGCCAATCGGCGCGGCTGGTGGTCGCTGTGGCTGTTTGTCGGATTGTTCGCCCTGAGCCTTTGCGGCGAATTGATCGCCAACGACAAGCCGTTGGTGCTCAGCTACCAGGGCTCGCTGTATTTCCCGGTGTTCAAACGCTACACCGAACAGGAATTCGGCGGCCAACTGCCCTTCCAGGCCGACTACCGCAGCGACTACGTGCGCCAGCTGATCACCAAGGATGGCGGTTGGATGCTGTTCCCGCCGATCCCGTTCGGGGCCGATACGCCCAACTATGACCTGAACAAACCGGCCCCCAGCCCGCCGACCGGGGTGAACTGGCTGGGCACTGACGACCAGGCCCGGGACGTACTGGCGCGGGTGATCTTCGGCGCCCGGGTGTCGATTCTCTTCGCCCTCGCCCTGACCGCCGTCAGCGCCGTGGTCGGCGTCGCCGCCGGCGCCCTGCAGGGTTACTACGGCGGTTGGGTCGACCTGCTCGGCCAGCGCCTGCTGGAGGTGTGGTCCGGTCTGCCGGTGCTGTACCTGCTGATCATCCTGTCCGGCTTCGTCGAACCGAACTTCTGGTGGCTACTGGGGATCATGGCGCTGTTCTCCTGGCTGGCCCTGGTGGATGTGGTGCGCGCCGAATTCCTCCGTGGCCGCAACCTGGAGTACGTCAAGGCGGCCCGGGCCCTGGGCCTGAGCGACCGCAAGATCATCCTGCGGCATATCCTGCCCAATGCCATGAACGCCACCCTGACCTACCTGCCGTTCATTCTCACCGGGGCCATTTCGACCCTGACGGCCCTGGATTTCCTCGGCTTCGGCATGCCCGCCGGCAGCGCCTCCCTGGGCGAGTTGATCGGCCAGGGCAAACAGAACCTGCAAGCACCCTGGCTGGGCTTCACCGCCTTCTTCACCCTGGCGCTGATCCTCTCGCTGCTGGTGTTTATCGGCGAGGCGCTACGCGATGCCTTCGACCCCCGCTCATGAACCAGGCGCCCGCGATGACCGACAACCTGATTGAAATCCGCCATCTCAACGTCGCCTTCAACGGCCAGCCGGCGGTGCGCGACCTGTGCCTGGATATCCGCCCCGGCGAGTGCCTGGCGCTGGTGGGCGAGTCCGGTTCGGGCAAGTCGGTCACCGCGCACTCGATCCTGCAACTTTTGCCGCGCAGCGGCTGCCAGTCCAGCGGCAGCGTGCGTTATCGCGGCCAGGAACTGCTGGGCGCCGATGACAGCACCTTGCGCAGCCTGCGTGGCGATCGGATCGCGATGATCTTCCAGGAGCCGATGACCTCCCTCAACCCGCTGCACAGTGTGGAAAAGCAGATCGGCGAAACCCTGATGCTGCACAAGGGCCTTGGCGGCAAGGCGGCCCAGGCGCGGATTATCGAGCTGCTGGAAATGGTCGGTTTGCAGAATCCCCGGGAGCGCCTCAAGGCCTATCCCCATCAACTCTCCGGCGGGCAACGCCAGCGGGTGATGATTGCCATGGCCCTGGCCTGCGAGCCACAGCTGCTGATTGCCGACGAACCGACCACCGCCCTCGACGTCACGGTGCAGCGCAAGATCCTCGCGTTGCTCAGGTCGCTGCAACAACGCCTGGGCATGTCGCTGCTGCTGATCAGCCATGATCTGAACCTGGTGCGCAGCATCGCCCAGCGGGTCTGCGTGATGAAGGCCGGGGAGATTGTCGAACAGGCGGACTGCGAAACGCTGTTCCAGCATCCCACCCATCCCTACAGCCATCTGTTGCTCGACGCCGAACCGGCGGGCAAGCCGCTGCCCTTGGACGATCGCGAGGTGGTGTTGCAGGTCGAGGACATGCAGGTGCGCTTCCAGATCGCCGGCGGGCTGTTCCAGCACAAGGAATACCTGCGTGCCGTGGATGGCATCAGCCTCAGCGTGCAGCGCGGCAAGACCCTGGGCATTGTCGGCGAATCCGGCTCCGGCAAGTCCACCCTTGGCCAAGCGATCCTGCGCCTGCTGGATTCCAAGGGCAGCATCCGCTTCCAGGGCCAGGCCCTCGACGGCCTCAACCAGAAACAGCTGAGGCCCTGGCGCAAGCAGATGCAGGTGGTGTTCCAGGACCCGTTCGGCAGCCTCAGCCCACGCATGTCGGTGGCGCAGATCATCAGCGAAGGCCTGGAGGTGCACTGCGCCAACCCCCCCGCCGAATGCGAAGCCCAGGTGATTCGCGTGCTGGAGGAGGTCGGCCTCGACCCACAAAGCCGCCACCGCTACCCCCACGAATTTTCCGGTGGCCAGCGCCAGCGCATTGCCATTGCCCGCGCCCTGGTACTCAAGCCGGCGCTGATCCTGCTCGACGAACCGACCTCGGCGCTGGATCGCACGGTGCAGAAACAGGTGGTCGCCCTGCTCCGCGACCTCCAGGAAAAATACGGCCTGACCTACCTGTTCATCAGCCACGACCTGTCGGTGGTGCGCGCCCTGGCCCATGACCTGATCGTGATCAAGGACGGCCAGGTGGTCGAGCGCGGCGCCACCTGCGCGGTGTTCGACGCCCCACAGCATCCCTATACTCGCGAACTGCTCGCCGCCACCCGGCCAGTCCCGAGCTGATCGATCGCCGCCTTGCCGGCAATGGACGAACCTGCCATGACCGATACCGAAAGCCTCAAGGACTACCAGCGGGTTCGCCTGCTGGCGATTCGTTCGCTGTTCGAAATCATCGAGCAATCCAGCGAGGGCACGGTGATCGTCGACCGTGACGCGAATATCGTCTGGATGAATGAACGCTATGCCCGGCGCTTTGGCCTGGCCAATGCCGGCGAAGCCATCGGCCGCGCTTGCGAGAGCGTGATTCCCGGCAGCCTGTTGCGCCAAGTGGTACGTACCGGCCATCCGATCCTGCTGGATGTGCAGGACACGCCCAAGGAACCCCTGGTGGTCATGCGTCTGCCAATCCACGACGCCGCCGGGGCAGTCATCGGCGCCATCGGTTTCGCCCTGTTCGACGAGTTGCGCAGCCTGTCGCCGCTGCTCAAGCGCTACCAGGGCATGCAGGCCGAGCTGGCCTCGACCCGCTCGCTGCTGCGCTCGCGGCAGACCAAATACAACTTCGCGCATTTTATCGGCACCAGCGCCGCCAGCCTGGAAGTCAAGCGCCGAGCCCGGCGTGGCGCCAGCAGCGACTCACCGGTCCTGCTGCTGGGGGAAACCGGCACCGGCAAGGAACTGCTTGCCCAAGCCATTCACAGCGCCTCGCCACGGGCGCACAAGGCCTTTGTCAGCATCAACAGCGCGGCAATTCCGGAGACCTTGCTGGAGGCCGAGTTCTTCGGCACCGCGCCGGGAGCCTTTACCGGCGCGGATCGCAAGGGCCGCCCCGGCAAGCTGCAGATCGCCCAGGGCGGTACGCTGTTTCTCGATGAGATCGGCGATATGCCGCTGCCCCTGCAAAGCAAGTTGCTGCGGGTGTTGCAGGAGAAGGAGTTCGAGCCGGTGGGCTCCAACGAGGTGCTGCGCAGCGATGTGCGAGTGATCGCCGCCACCTCCACCGACCTGGAGGCGGCGATCCAGCGCGGCGAGTTTCGCGCGGATCTGTATTACCGACTCAATGTCCTGCCGATTCAGGTGCCACCCCTACGCGAGCGCCTGGAGGATCTACCGGCATTGAGCGAAGCGATTCTCGAAGAGCTGCGCAGCCATCATGAACTGGCGAGCGAAGCCCTGGAGCTGCTGGGCCGGCATGCCTGGCCGGGGAATGTCCGCGAGTTGCGCAATGTGCTGGAACGGGCGGCGCTGTTGAGCGATGCGCAGGTGTTGAGTGCGGCGGATATTCGCGGGGCGATCGGTACGTTCAGGCCGTTGGAACGGCCGTCGGCGCGGGCCCTGGAGCCGCAGGGCAACGAGACGTTCAGCGCGGCCCGGGAGCGTTTTGATCGGCAATTGATTGAAACGACCTTGGCACAGTGTGCGGGGAAAGTGGAAGACGCCGCACACCGGCTGGGCTTGGGCAGATCGACCTTGTACAAGAAAATGCTTGCCCTGGGCCTCTCACAATCTCAATAGCGAGACACAACTCTCGAAAATGAGACAACCTCCTGTGGGAGCGGAGCTTGCCCGCGAAGAACGATAACGCGGTCTTCCTGCAGCACCGCGTCGCCTGCATTCGCGGGCAAACTCCACTCCCACAGGAAGTCGGGGTGACTGACAACGGGACACCCTCATGATCGTACCTCAAGCCATACCGTCTCACTTCAGAGACAAACTTATGAGCCATCGTCATAAAAAACAATAAAACCCTTTAATTTCAATGACTTGAATAAATGGCACAAAACTCGCAAACCCTACTGGAGATTCAGACCTAACCTACAAAAATAACAATTTTGGAGACACACCATGAGTGTGATCATCGCCCTCGCGGCGCTGGCGTTGCTGATGCTGGCCGCCTACCGTGGCTACAGCGTCATCCTGTTTGCCCCCATCGCCGCCCTCGGCGCCGTGCTGCTCACCGACCCTTCCGCCGTCGCCCCCGCCTTCACCGGGGTGTTCATGGAAAAAATGGTCGGTTTCGTCAAACTCTACTTCCCGGTCTTCCTGCTCGGCGCCGTATTCGGCAAGCTGATCGAGCTGTCCGGTTTCTCGCGTTCGATTGTCGCCGCCGCCATCCGCCTGTTCGGCACCCGCCAGGCGATGCTGGTGATCGTGCTGGTCTGCGCGCTGCTCACCTACGGCGGCGTCTCGCTGTTTGTGGTGGTGTTCGCGGTCTACCCCTTCGCCGCCGAGATGTTCCGCCAGAGCAACATCCCCAAGCGCTTGATCCCGGCGACCATTGCCCTTGGCGCATTTTCCTTCACCATGGATGCCCTGCCCGGCACGCCGCAGATCCAGAACATCATTCCCAGCACCTTCTTCAACACCACCGCCTGGGCCGCGCCCTGGCTGGGGCTGATCGGCACGATCTTCGTGTTCTGCGCCGGCATGCTGTTCCTGCAGCGCCAGCGCAACAAGGCCCAGCGCGCCGGCGAAGGCTATGGCACGGAGCTGCGCAACGAACCGGAAACCGCCGAGGATATCCAGCTGCCCAATCCCTGGGTCGCCCTCTCGCCGCTGTTGCTGGTGGGTATCATGAACCTGCTGTTCACCCAGTGGATTCCGCTCTGGTACGGCAAGACCCACACCCTCAGCCTGGCGGGCATGGCCACGCCGGTACAGACCGACATCGCCAAGCTGACCGCCATCTGGGCGGTACAGGCCGCGCTGCTGGTGGGCATCATCATGGTCTTGGTCTTCGGCTTCCGGGCCATACGCGGCAAACTCGCCGAAGGCAGCAAGAGCGCGGTGGGCGGTGCCCTGCTGGCGGCGATGAATACCGCCTCTGAATACGGTTTCGGCGCGGTCATCGCCTCGCTGCCGGGCTTCCTGGTGCTGGCCGACTGGCTCAAGAGCATTCCCAATCCGCTGGTCAACGAGGCCATCACCGTCACCCTGCTGGCGGGGATCACCGGTTCGGCTTCCGGCGGCATGAGCATCGCCCTGGCGGCGATGTCCGACAGCTTCATCAGCGCCGCCCACGCTGCGAATATCCCGCTGGAAGTGCTGCACCGGGTCGCGGCCATGGCCAGCGGCGGCATGGACACCCTGCCCCATAACGGCGCGGTCATCACCCTGCTGGCCGTCACCGGGCTGACCCACCGGGAAGCCTACAAGGATATTTTCTGTATTACCCTGATCAAGACCGTGGCGGTCTTCGTGGTAATCGCAACCTTCTATGCCACCGGCATCGTCTGAGGAATCGACTATGAGTCTCAAAGGTAAAACCGCCCTGGTCACCGGCTCCACCAGCGGTATCGGCCTGGGCATCGCCCTGGGCCTGGCCCGGGCCGGCGCCAACGTGGTGCTCAACGGCTTTGGTGATGCCGCCGCGGTGATCGCCGAGGTCGAACAGTTTGGCGCTCGGGTCGGCCATCACCCGGCCGATGTCAGCGACCCGGCGCAGATCGCCGAGATGTTCGCCTACGCCGAGCGCAAGTTCGGCGGCGTGGATATCCTGGTCAACAATGCCGGGATCCAGCATGTCGCCAGCGTGGAAGACTTCCCGGTGGAACGCTGGGACGCGATTATTGCCATCAACCTGTCGTCGGTATTCCACAGCACGCGCCTGGCGCTGCCGGCGATGCGCAACAAGGGCTGGGGTCGAATCGTCAATATTGCCTCGGTGCACGGCCAGGTCGGTTCCGTGGGCAAGGCCGCCTATGTCGCGGCCAAACACGGGGTAATCGGCCTGACCAAGGTGGTGGGCCTGGAAACCGCCACCAGCAATGTCACCTGCAATGCCATCTGTCCGGGCTGGGTGCTCACCCCGCTGGTGCAGAAACAGATCGACGACCGTGCCGCCGGTGGGGTTGACCCGCAACAGGCACAGCACGACCTGCTGGCGGAGAAACAGCCGTCGCTGGAGTTCGTCACCCCGGCGCACCTCGGCGAACTGGTACTGTTCCTCTGCAGCGAGGCCGGTAGCCAGGTGCGTGGCGCGGCGTGGAATATCGATGGGGGTTGGTTGGCACAATAGTTGATTGCCTGACATCGGATCTCGAAAACACCACCACACCTGCAGGAGCCGGCTTGTCGGCGGTGAGGCCAGTGAATCCAGCATTGAATTCGAGGGCGCCATCGCCGGCAAGCCGGCTCCCACAGGGTTGCGGGTGTCAGTTGTGTGCAGTCAAAGAAAAACAACAAAGGAAAGACCATGACCGAAGTCCTCTGGCGCCCCGACGCCGAGCGTGTCAGCAAGACCCGGATCGAAGCGTTCCGGCGCTTCATCAATCATCGTCACGACCTGCAACTGGACGACTACCCCGCCCTGCACCGCTTCAGCATCGAGCGGCGGGAGGACTTCTGGCAGGCCATCGTCGATTTCTTCGACGTCGAATTCCATACCCCGGCCAGCGCGGTACTGCGCGAAGGCCCGCAGATGCCCAGCGCCCACTGGTTCCCGGGCGCCACCCTGAACTTTGCCGAACACCTGCTGCGCCGCCGTGACGATCACCTGGCGGTGGTCGCCGTCAGCGAAGACGGGCGCCGCGAAACCCTGAGCCACAGCGAACTCGCGGCCCAGGTCGCGGGCCTGCAAAAAAGCCTGCGGGCCGCCGGTGTCGGCCTCGGCGACCGTGTCGCGGCCTGCCTGCCCAACACCTGGCAAACCCTGGTGGGCATGCTCGCCACCACCAGCCTCGGCGCCATCTGGTCGTGCTCCTCGCCGGACTTCGGCACCCAGGGCGTGATCGACCGCTTCGGCCAGATCGAACCCAAGGTCCTGATCACCTGCGCCGGCTACCGCTACGCCGGCAAGCTGATCGACCAGACCAGCAAACTCAACGAAATCCTCGAACGCCTGCCCGGTTTGCAGCAACTGCTGATCGTGCCTTACGCCCGTCCCGAGGCGCGCGTCGAGGACTTTCACACCCAGGCCCAGGTGGCATTGTGGAACGACTTCTACCAGGCCGGCGGCGAGCCCGAATTCACCCCGGTGCCGTTCGCCCACCCGCTGTACATTCTCTATTCCAGCGGCACCACCGGGGTGCCCAAGTGCATTGTCCACAGCACCGGCGGGGTCCTGCTACAACACCTCAAGGAACACGGCCTGCATGTCGACCTGGGGCGCGACGACTGCCTGTTCTACTACACCACCTGCGGCTGGATGATGTGGAACTGGCTGGTCTCGGGCCTGGCGGTCGGCGCCAGCCTGGTGCTCTACGACGGCTCGCCATTTCATCCCGGCCCGCAACGCCTGCTGGACCTGATCGACAGCGAGCGCATCAGCGCCTTCGGCACCAGCCCCAAGTACCTGGCAGCCCTGGAAGACGCCGGGCTCGAGCCGCGCCAGAGCCATCGGCTGGACAGCCTGAAAACCCTGCTGTGCACCGGTTCGCCGCTGTCGCCACAGAGCTACGACTACGTCTACCGCCAGATCAAGGACGAGGTCTGCCTGACCTCCATGTCCGGCGGCACCGATATCGTTTCCTGTTTCGTCAGCGGCAATCCGGTGCTGCCGGTGGTGCGCGGCCGGATGCAGTGCAAGAGCCTGGGCATGGCGGTGGAAGTCTGGGATGACAACGCGCAAGCCGTGCTTGAAACCAAAGGCGAACTGGTCTGCACCCGGCACTTTCCGGCGATGCCGGTGGGGTTATGGAACGACCCGCAAGGGGAAAAGCTCAAGGCCTCCTATTTCAGCCAGTTTCCCGGGGTCTGGGCCCAGGGCGACTACGCCGAGGAATTCGCCGACGGCACCCTGATGATCCACGGTCGCTCCGATGCCGTGCTCAACCCCGGCGGGGTACGCATCGGCACGGCGGAAATCTATCGGCAGGTGGAAAAGCTCGAACAGGTGTTGGAGAGCATCGCCATCGGCCAGCAATGGCAGAGCGATGTGCGGGTGGTGTTGTTCGTCCGCCTGCGCGACGGTGTCGAACTGGATGAGGCGCTGGAGCAGCAGATCCGCCAGGTGATCCGTGCCAACACCACGCCTCGTCATGTACCGGCGAAGATCCTTGCGGTCACGGACATCCCGCGCACCCTCAGCGGCAAGATCGTCGAGCTCGCGGTACGTAATGTGGTGCACGGACAGACAGTGAAAAACACCGATGCCCTGGCCAATCCCGAGGCACTGGAACAGTTCAGGGACAGACCGCAGTTGCGTGACTGACACCATGGCTCCGCCCCGGCGTCAGCAGGACATTGCAGCCCGACGGTCATCCCCGATAACGCAGCACCACCGCCCTGAAACTGCCGAACAATGAATGGCCGGCCAGCAGGATTCGTCCATCGTTTTGCAGGGCCAGGGCGGTGGCGGTATCCAGGCTGCGGCCCAGGCTGCTGCGCACCCAGCCGCGCCTGCTGGCGAAGTCCCGGTCCAACTGCCCATCGGCCAGGTAACGTGCCAGTATCAGATCCGAGCCGAAGCCCATCACCGTCGAACCCGCCTCGCCGGCCGAGCTGAGCCGATAGCCTCGCAGTTCCTCCAGCATCATGAGCGGGTCCTCCTGGGATTGGCGCCTTTGCCTGCCATGCCGGCTGGCAGGGCTGCCGGGTATTGAAGCGCTCATTCCCGCGCCCCAGAACTGTCAGAAATGACAGTTCTGGCACTTTTCCGAGCCAGAACACCGACTTTGCGATCCTTCTGCCTTTCCCGGGCCATTCAAGGCGTTTTCACGGCCACCACAGGCTAGGCGGCAGCCTGTTGCGAGCGGCGCGCCGACAAGGTCACCGCGCGCACCGAAGCTCCCGCCTCAAGTCCCAGTTGCGCGGCGGTCCGTGCCTCGACCACCAGGGTTCCGGCAGCGACCCGGGCCGGCGCGGCCGCAATCCGGCACTCGGCGAACTGGCGATTGTGGATCAGGTAAGGCTCGGCGTGATCTCCCGGCGTACCGATACTCAGCACCAGCACCTGGCTGTCCCGCACGGCGCGAATCTCATCGGTGGCACACTCGATCAATGGCCCGCCGTCAAAGATGTCGACATAGTCCTTGAAGCCGAATCCTTCTGCCTTGAGCATGCCCAGCGCCGGTTCGGTATTCGGATGGACCCGGCCGATCACCGCCTGCGCGGCTTTCGGCAGCAGGCAGGTGGGCAGCGGAAACTTGGGCATCAGTTCGGCGATAAAGGTCTTGTTGCCCTGGCCGGTGAGGAAGTCGGCAGCGGCGAAATCCATCTTGAAGAAATGTCGCCCCAGACCTTCCCAGAACGGCGAAATACCCTGCTCGTCGGAGTAGCCGCGCATCTCGGCGATCACCTTGTCACCGAAGCATTCACGGAATTCGGCGAGAAACAAAAAACGCGCCTTGGACAACAGTCGACCGTTCAGGCCTTCGCGCTGATCGGCCGCCAGGAACAGCGAGCAGAGCTCGGAATGACCGGTCATGTCGTTGCCCAGGAACAGGGTCGGCAGATGCTGGTTGATCGAAAGGTTTTTCGACGCCGCCACCAACAGGCCGACCCGGTAGTTGTACCAGGGCTCGCGCAGGCCGACCGCGCCGGCCAGGGCGCAGATGCCCACGACTTCGCCTTCGCTGGTTTCAAGGACGAACAGGTAGTCGGCGTCACCCCGCTCGGCGATGCCGGCGAAAGTCTTTTGCGCCCACTCCAGGCGATGTTGCAGGCGCTGCGGGTCGGCGGGCAGCGTGGTCAGGCCGGCGCCGGCGCTTTGTGCCAGGGACAACAGGGCCGCGAGGTCGGACAAACGGGCGGGACGAACAATCATCGGGCGCACTCCACGGTGGTGGGATGTTTGGGCAGGAACACCTCAGCCAGCATGCAACGGGCACTGCCGCCGCCGATGCGCTCGATGGTATCGATCTTCACCGGCAAGGGCGTGGCATAGTGTTCGACCTGTCGTCGCTGCCCGGCATCGAGCGCCGCCCAGGCGGTGCGCGACATCACCAGCAGCGGTTCGCCCCGGCGGTTGTGCACTTCCAGCATATTGCCGGCGAAAGACTCCAGCTGGCCCCAGTCCAGGGTGAGGATTTCCTTGCCACTGGACTCCAGGCGCTGACGCAGGCCGTCGCGTTCGGCCGGGTCGCTGACGGCCTGCAGGCAGGCCACGGCCAGGCGCCGGCCGACGCTCATCATCACGTTGGTGTGGTAGATCGGCACCCCGCCGCGGTCCACGGCATTGAACGCACAGAGTTGGTAGCCCAAGTGATCGAGCACCGGCTGCAAGGCCGCGGCATGGGTGCGGGTGGAATAGCCGGCGTAACAGATCCGCTGCTCACGGTCGAAGACCATGCTGCCGGTGCCTTCGAGAAACAGGCCCTGGGCTTCCAGGCCGGAAAAGTCCACGCAGTGCGACACCTGGTGCTGTTCACGCAGCCAGTCGAGCACCCCCTTGTTGCGCTCCAGGCGCCGGTTATGCCCCTGCATCGGATAGATCACCAGGGTGCCATCGGGATGGCTGCTCCAGCAATTGTTGGGAAAAATCGAATCCGGGGTATGCGGCAAGGCGCGGTCGTGGTGTACCAGGACCTCGACGTCATGGCCGCGCAAGGCCGCGACATACTGGTCGAATTCCTCGAGGGCCTGCTGCTGGACGTTTTCGTCGGCCAGGGCTTGCTGCTGGAAACGGTTGTTGGCGGCGGTGTCGGGATTGAAGGCGAAGCTCGCCGGACGAACCATCAATACGGTGTGGGTGGTTTGCATGGGCACGAATTCAATGAGGGGTTGAGGTGCTCATTGTCTGTTCGAGGCGGGGAAAAACCCGGTTGATAAGCCGGCGGCGAAGGCTGGAAACGGCTGAAAGATTTGCGTGGTGCAGCAGAATCGGCGAGGCCTGGATATTGAATATATTGACCTGGCCAATAGCGTCTTTCCCCTTGAGCCGCAACGACGGTCAACACAGCTAACTGTAGGAGCTGGCTTGCCAGCGATGGGGCCTTTGAGCCTGGCACTGCCCATCCGGACGCCATCGCCGGCAAGCCGGCTCCCACCCTGGCAGGCCCGCTATTCCATCGAGGTCTTGACCATGGCCAGCTCGGGGTGGCTGACCAGTTTGTCGATATGCAGCTCCGGGTCATCCAGCCAGGTTTCCGTCAGGACCCGGTAATGCTCCATGTCGCGGCAACGCATGCGCAGGCTGTAATCGAATGCGCCGCTGATCAGGCGGCACTCCAGCACCTGCGGGCAGGCCCGGGTCTTGGCCTCGAAGGCCTTCTGCGCCGCTCGCCCGCTCTGGTTCGACAGCGCCACCAGCACCAGCAACGACAAACCCGGCGAAAGTTTCTTCTCGTCGACAATCGCCCCGTAGCCGCGGATCACGCCCAACTGTTCCAGCTTGCGCACCCGTTCCAGGCAAGGCCGGGGGGTCAGGTGCACACGCTCGGAGAGCTTCTGGTAAGTAATACGCCCGTCGTGGCGCAGCACCTCGATAATTGCCTGGTCGATGCGATCCAGGACGATCGACAGGTCACGAATATCCGCCATGAATGGCTTGCCTCACTTCAAACGGCCAGAAAGAAACTGTTGCAAACGCTCGCTTTGCGGATGGTCGAGCATCTCGGCAGTACCCTGCTCTTCGACCCGGCCCTGATGGAGGAACAACACCTGGCTGGAAACCTGCCGGGCAAACCCCATCTCGTGCGTTACCATGAGCATTGTACGACCTTCCTCGGCCAGCGCCTGGATCACTTTCAAGACCTCGCCCACCAGTTCCGGATCGAGCGCCGAGGTCGGTTCGTCAAACAGCAGGATCTGCGGCTCCATGGCCAGGGCCCGGGCAATCGCCACGCGCTGCTGCTGGCCACCGGAGAGAAACGCCGGATGCTGCCCGGCCACCCGCTGCGGCAAGCCGACCTTGTCGAGATAGGCGCGGGCCCGCTCCTCGGCGTCCTTGCGCGCCACGCCCAGCACCCGGCACGGCGCCATGACAATGTTCTCGAGCACCGTCAGATGGCTCCACAGGTTGAAATGCTGGAAGACCATGGCCAGGCGGGTGCGCAGACGCTGCAACTGCGCCGGACTGGTGACCTTCATCCCGCCCGGGGCCGGATGGGTGGCGATCAGTTCGCCGTCCAGCTCGATGCGACCTTCGTCGGCCCGTTCGAGGAAATTGATGCAGCGCAGCATGGTGCTTTTGCCCGAGCCGCTGGCGCCGATCATGCTTACCACATCGCCGGAGCGGGCCTGCAGCGATACGCCCTTGAGGACTTCGTTATCGCCGAAGCGCTTGTAGAGGTTTTCGATATTCAATTTGTACATGAAAGCTCCCGGGGCATGCCCTGGAAAAATGGGAGAAACACGGGCCCTGTAGGAGCAGAGCTTGCTCGCGAAGGGGCCCTCAAGATCGCCAAAATGCTTCGCGGGCAAGCCCTGCTCCTACAGGTTTCACGGTATCTCTGAGGTTGATTGGGCTCAGTGCGCCGGGCCGAGGAAGCTCAGCCAGCGCCGTTCCGCCAGCCGGAACACGCCGACCAGGCCGAAGGACAGGCCCAGGTAGAGCAACCCGGCAATGCCGAAGGCCTGGAAAGTCATGAAGGTCGCGGAGTTGGCATCCCGGGCGACCTTGAGGATGTCCGGGATGGTGGCGGTGAAGGCCACCGAGGTGGCATGCAACATCAGGATCACTTCGTTGCTGTAGTACGGCAGTGCCCGGCGCAATGCCGAGGGCAGGATCAAGCGCACGGCCAGGCGCCAGCCACTCAGGCCATAGGCATGGGCCGCCTCGATTTCACCGTAGGGAATGCTGCGAATCGCCCCGGCGAAAATCTCCACGGTGTAGGCACAGGTGTTGAGCACGAACGCCAGCAAGGTGCAGTTCATCGCGTCGCGGAAGAAGGCTTCCAGCAAGGGCTGCTCACGCACCACCGCCATGCCGTAGATGCCGCTGTAGCAGATCAACAACTGGATATAGAGCGGTGTGCCGCGAAAAACATAGGTAAAGAGCTGCACCGGCCAGCGCAACAGCAGATTGCGCGACACCCGCAACAGCGCCAATGGCAGCGACAGGACAAACCCGATGCCGATGCTTGCGCACAATAGCCAGAGGGTCATGGCCAGGCCGGTCAGGCTCTCGCCGTCAGTGAACAGGAAGGGTTGCCAGTATTCCCGGAACAACTCGATCATCGCGCCGACTCCCGCACACCGAGGTTGAAACGCCGCTCCAGGCAACGCAACAGGTAGTTCGAGGCACTGGTGATCAGCAAGTAGAGCAACGCCGCCAGCACCAGGAAATACATCATGTTGAAGGTACTTTTACCGGCGTCCTGGGCAACCTTGACCAGATCGGCGAGGCCGATGATCGACACCAGCGCCGTGGCCTTGAGCAATACCAGCCAGTTATTGCCCAGGCTCGGCAAGGCGAAGCGCATCATCTGCGGGAAGACCACGCAGCGGAACCGCTGCCAGGCGCTCAGCCCATAGGCGGTGGCGGCCTCGGTCTGGCCATGCGGAATGCTCAGGATGGCGCCACGGAAGGTCTCGGTGAAATACGCGCCGTAGATGAACCCCAGGGTCACCACCCCCGCCACGAAGGGATCGATTTCCATATAGGGCCAGTCCATGGCCTCGGTCAGATGACTGAGCCAGCCTTGCAGGCTGTAGAAAATCAGCAGCATCAGCACCAGGTCCGGAATACCGCGAATGAGCGTGGTATAGAGGGTCGCCGGCAGATTGAACAGCCGCAGCGGCGAAAGCCTGGCCGTGGCGCCAAGCAAGCCCAGGGCCATGCTCACTAGCAGCGACAACGCCGAGAGCTTGGCGGTGACCCACACCCCATGCAGCAGCAGTGGGCCATAGCCCTGCAAGCCGGCAGCAGCCAGGCCGAAGAATTCTAGAAAGGTCGTCACATCGATCACCCGTCTTCCAGCGCCACGCCCCGGCGCCGCACGGCCAGGGACCGTACGGGGGACGTGGGAGCCGGGATCAGTTGTTGTAAAGGTCCAGATCGCCGAAGTATTTCTTCTGCAACTGGGCGTAGATGCCCTTCTCATGCAGCGCCTTGATCGCGCTGTTGAGCATGCCCTTGAGCTCGTCGTTGCCCTGGCGTACACCGATGGCGATATCCATCGGGATCAATGGGTCAGTGATCCCCACGCTGTTCTGGAAGGCCGCGCCCTGGGGCGACTTGAGGAAACTCATTTCAGCCTGCAGCTTGTCCTGGATCGAACCGTCGAGACGCCCGTAGACCAGATCGGCATAGACCTGGTCCTGATTCTGGTAGGCGCGGACCTTCACCCCGCCCGGTGCCAGGCGTGCCTTGGCATAGGCCTCCTGGATGGTCCCCTGCATATAGCCGATGGTCTTGCCCTTCAAGGATTCGGCGGTCGGTTGCAGCCCCGCGTCCTTGCGGGTGACGATGGCAGTCGGGCCGGCGTAGAGCCGATCAGTGAAGTCGATCTGCTTCTTGCGCGGCTCGGTGACGGTCATCGACGACTCGATGGCGTCGAACTTGCCGGCCTTGAGTGCCGGGATCAGGCCATCAAAGTCATTGCTGACCCAGACACACTTGAGCTTCAGCTCCGCGCAGATGGCATTGCCCAGGTCGATACCGAAACCCTCCACGCCACCGTCGGCGGTGCTGGATTCAAACGGCGGGTAAGACGGATTGGTGCCGAAGCGCAGCTCTTTCCACTCCTTGGCGCTTGCGCCGCCGCAGCAAAGCGCCAATGCCAGTACAGGTAAGGTCAGCCATGTATGAGTCATCTTCAGAGTCCCGGATTTATTTGAAGTTATCGTGTGCAAGCGGATGCCGGCACACTTTTGGACAGGGGCAGAGAATGGGCGGCCAGTGCCGCGCTATCGTTCTTATTGTTATTGAATGAGCCCACGCCTTTGAGGATCGGGGCCCGTCCTCTTGCGAGCGTTCGCGGGAACGTCAGCGCAAGGAGGCCAGAATGCCAACTAGAGGAACCGAGCGGGTGTCGTAAGACCACGCCAAAACAGCCGGAAAAGGCCCGTGGCGAGAGGGTCACAGCCGATCCTGTCGCGACCCTCCGCGCAACGGGGTGCTGATTCGCTTTGCGGCCCAGGCACGGCTAAGGTCTAGAGAGCGCATAGGTGCTCGCAGCGGGTCCAGGCAAAAATGCAGACTCGACCTGCGATTATTCCGGTTGTACAGGGCAAATTTGCACTGTTACGATCGGGCATCGTTCGCCCGCCGAACACACCAAAAAGACAATAAAAGCAGGGAGTTAGTGATGACTGCTCGGGTTTCATCCTCCGCCACCCAGGACCTCGACGCCCCGGAGGCCGACGTCCTGGCCGACGTGCGCAACCATATCGGTCACCTGACCCTCAACCGCCCCGCCGGCCTCAACGCCCTCACCCTCGACATGATCCGCGCCCTGCAGCAGCAGCTCGACGCCTGGGCCCACGACCCGCAGGTGCACGCAGTGGTCTTGCGCGGGGCCGGCGAGCGGGCCTTCTGTGCCGGCGGCGATATCCGTTCGCTGTATGACAGCTACACCAGCGGCGGACGCCTGCACGATGACTTCTTCGTCGAGGAATACGCGCTGGACCTGGCCATCCACCACTACCGCAAACCGGTACTGGCACTGATGGACGGTTTTGTCCTCGGCGGCGGCATGGGCCTGGTGCAAGGCGCCGACCTGCGAGTGGTCACCGAGCGCAGCCGGCTGGCCATGCCGGAAGTTGCCATCGGCTATTTCCCGGATGTCGGCGGCAGTCATTTCCTGCCGCGGATTCCCGGCGAACTGGGGATCTACCTGGGGGTCAGCGGCGTGCAGATCCACGCCGCCGACGCCCTCTACTGTGGCTTGGCCGACTGGTACCTGAGCAGCGACAAACTGGCCCAGTTGGACGAACGCCTCGACCGTTTGCAATGGCATGAAACACCGCTCAAGGACCTCCAGGGCCTGCTGGCGAAACTCGCCGTGCAAACCTTGCCCGATGCGCCACTGGACGCCTTGCGCCCGGCCATCGACCACTTCTTCGCCCTGCCGGATGTCCCGAGCATGGTCGAGCAACTGCGCGAAGTCACCGTCGCCGACAGCCATGAATGGGCCCGGAAAACCGCCGACCTGCTGGAGACCCGCTCGCCCCTGGCCATGGCCGTGACCCTGGAAATGCTCCGGCGCGGCCGTCATCTGGCCCTGGAGCAGTGCTTTGCCCTGGAGCTGCACCTGGATCGCCAATGGTTCGCCCGCGGCGACCTGATGGAGGGCGTGCGCGCCCTGCTGATCGACAAGGACAAGAACCCACGCTGGAACCCACCGACCCTGCGCGAACTGGATGCCGAGCATGTCGCCAGCTTTTTCCATGGCCTCGACGCGAGCGGGAACTGAACCATGCACGATATTGAATTGAGCGAAGAACAAGTGATGATCCGCGATATGGCCCGGGACTTTGCCCGTGGCGAGATCGCGCCCCATGCCCAGGCCTGGGAAAAGGCCGGCTGGATCGATGACGGCCTGGTCGCCAAGATGGGCGAGTTGGGCCTGCTGGGCATGGTGGTGCCCGAGGAATGGGGCGGCACCTATGTCGACTACGTCGCCTACGCCCTGGCCGTGGAAGAAATTTCCGCCGGAGACGGCGCCACCGGTGCGCTGATGAGCATTCACAACTCGGTCGGCTGCGGGCCGGTCCTCAACTACGGCAGCCAGGCCCAGAAGGAGACGTGGCTGGAGCGGCTCGCCACGGGGCAGGCGATTGGCTGCTTCTGTCTCACCGAACCCCAGGCCGGCTCCGAGGCCCATAATCTGCGGACCCGTGCCGAACTGAAGGACGGCGAGTGGGTGATCAATGGCGCCAAGCAGTTTGTCAGCAACGGCAAGCGCGCCGAGCTGGCGATTGTCTTTGCCGTCACCGATCCGCAGTTGGGCAAGAAAGGTCTCTCGGCATTTCTGGTACCCACCGCCACGCCAGGCTTTATCGTTGACCGTACCGAACACAAGATGGGCATTCGCGCCTCCGACACCTGCGCGGTGACCCTCAACCAGTGCCGCGTGCCCGAAGCCAATCTGTTGGGCGAACGCGGCAAGGGCCTGGCGATTGCCTTGTCGAACCTGGAAGGCGGTCGTATCGGCATCGCCGCCCAGGCCCTGGGGATCGCCCGTGCCGCGTTCGAAGCGGCGCTGGCCTATGCCCGCGAGCGGGTGCAGTTCGACAAACCGATTATCGAGCACCAGAGCATCGCCAACCTGCTGGCCGACATGCACACCCGGATCAATGCCACCCGCCTGCTGATCCTGCATGCGGCACGCCTGCGCAGCGCCGGGCAGCCGTGTCTGTCGGAGGCTTCACAGGCCAAGCTGTTCGCCTCGGAAATGGCCGAGAAGGTCTGCTCCTCGGCCATGCAGATTCATGGTGGCTACGGGTATCTGGAAGATTATCCGGTGGAGCGGTACTACCGCGATGCGCGGATCACGCAGATCTATGAAGGATCGAGCGAGATTCAGCGGATGCTGATCGCGCGGGAACTGAAGCACTACCTGGTGTAACTGCAGAGCACGGCCTTGTGGCGAGCGGGCTTGCCCGCTCGCCACAGTAATCCTCCAAAATACTCCTGCTCAGTCACCCGTCTGCTCAACTGTCCTTGAACTGTGCCTCACGCTTGGCGATAAACGCCGCCATGCCTTCCTTCTGATCCAGGGTGGCAAACGCCGCGTGGAACACCCGGCGCTCGAAACGCACGCCTTCCGACAGGCTGACCTCGAAGGCGCGGTTGACGCTTTCCTTGACCATCATGCTGATCGGCACCGATTTACTCGCAATCAACGCCGCGACCTTCAGCGCTTCCTCAAGCAGTTCGTCGGTCGGCACAATCCGCGCGACGATCCCGCAACGCTCGGCTTCCACGGCATCGATAAAGCGCCCGGTCAGGCACATTTCCATGGCCTTGGCCTTGCCCACCGCGCGGGTCAGGCGCTGGGTGCCGCCCATGCCCGGCAGCACGCCGAGGTTGATTTCCGGCTGGCCGAACTTGGCGTTGTCGCCGGCCAGGATAAAGTCGCACATCAGGGCCAGCTCACAGCCGCCGCCCAAGGCAAAACCGGACACCGCGGCGATAATCGGCTTACGTCGGTTGGCCACCCGGTCGCTGTCGCTGAACAGGTCGTCCATATAGATCCGCGGGTAGGTCAGCTCGGCCATTTCCTTGATATCGGCCCCGGCCGCAAAGGCTTTTTTCGAACCGGTCAGCACGATGCAGCCGATCTTCGGATCGGCCTCCAGGGCGTCCAGCGCCTGGTTCAGTTCGCCGATGATCTGGGCGTTCAAGGCGTTGAGCGCCTGCGGGCGGTTCAGGGTAATCAGGCCGACACGGTCCTTGATGTCCAACAGAATGGTTTCATAACTCATCGATAGATTCCTTGATCACAGGTTGCGCGAAATGACCATGCGCTGAATGTCACTGGTGCCTTCGTAAATCTGGCAGACCCGCACGTCGCGGTAGATCCGCTCCAACGGGAAGTCGCTCAAATAGCCATAGCCGCCCAGGGTTTGCAAGGCTTGCGAGCAGACTTTCTCGGCCATTTCCGAAGCGAACAGCTTGGCCATGGAGGCCTCCACCAGAGCCGGCTTGCCGCTGTCACGCAGGGCCGCCGCGTAATGCACCATCTGCCGGGCCACGGCGATCTGGGTGGCCATGTCCGCCAGGCGGAAGGCCACGGCCTGGTGCTCGATCAGCGCCTTGCCGAAACTTTCCCGCTCACGGGCATAGTCGCGGGCGGCCTCGAAGGCGGCCCGGGCCATGCCCACCGATTGCGCGGCGATGCCGACCCGTCCGCCTTCCAGGTTGGCCAGGGCGATGCGGTAACCCTCGCCCTCCTCGCCCAGGCGGTTGGCCAACGGCACCTGCACATCCTCGAAGAGGATCTGGCAGGTGTCGGAGGCGTGCTGGCCGAGCTTGTCCTCGACCCGGGCAACGACATAACCTGGCGAATCGGTAGGCACGATAAAGGCGCTGATCCCGCGTTTACCAGCATCCGGGTCAGTCACCGCGAAGACGATCACCACCCCGGCGTTCTGCCCGGAGGTGATGAACTGCTTGCAGCCGTTGAGCACATAGTGGTCGCCGACGCGCTTGGCGCGGGTCTTCAGGCCGCTGGCATCGGAACCGGCCTGCGGTTCGGTGAGGGCGAAGGCACCGAGCATGGCGCCGCTGGCCAGTGGCGGGAGGAAACGGGCTTTCTGCTCTTCGCTGCCGAACTTGAGGATCGGCACACAGCCGACCGAGTTGTGCACGCTCATGATGGTCGAGCAGGCGCCGTCGCCGGCGGCGATTTCTTCCAGGGCCATGGCGTAGGCCAGGTAGCCGGTGTCGCAGCCGCCCCACTGTTCCGGGACCAGCATGCCGAAAAAGCCCAGCCCGGCCATTTCGCCGATGGCTTCTTTCGGAAAGCGGTGCTCGCGGTCCCACTCGGCGGCGAAGGGTTTCAGGCGTTCCTGGGAAAAATCCCGGGCCGCTTCGGCGATCTGTTGTTGTTCATCGGTGGGTAGCATGGGAACTCCTAGTACAGGCACTCGACGGCCATGGCCGTGGCTTCACCGCCGCCGATGCAAATGGCCGCGACCCCACGCCTCAGGCCTTTCTGGCGCAGGGCCGAGAGCAGACTGACCAGGATCCGCGCGCCGGACGCACCGATCGGATGGCCCAGGGCACAGGCGCCGCCGTGGACGTTGACCTTGTCGTGGTGCAGTTCCAGTTTTTGCATGGTCACCAGGGTGACCACGGCGAAGGCTTCGTTGATTTCAAAGCGATCGACCTGGTCCAGGGACCAGCCGGTTTTTTTCATCAACTTCTGGATGGCGCCTACTGGTGCCACCGGGAACAGCCCGGGGGTATCGGCGAACGCCGCATGCCCGCGAATCACAGCCAAGGGCGTGAGACCCCGTTTCTGCGCTTCGGACTGACGCATCAGCACCAACGCCGCCGCGCCGTCGGAAATCGAACTGGAGTTCGCCGCCGTGACCGTACCGCCCGGACGGAACGCCGGCTTCAGGCTGGCGATCTTGTCCAGCTTGGCCTTGGGCGGCTGTTCGTCGTCGCTGATCAGCCGCTGCTCCTTGCCCACGGTAACCGTCAGCGGCACGATTTCCGCGCGGAAACGGCCCTCGCTGATCGCGGCTTGCGCACGGGTCAGTGAGGCCACGGCAAAGGCGTCCTGGGTTTCACGGCTGAAACCGTGGGTCTCGGCGCAGTCCTCGGCGAAGGTGCCCATCAGGCGGCCCTTGTCGTAGGCGTCTTCCAGGCCGTCGAGGAACATGTGGTCGAGCACCTGGCCGTGACCCATGCGGTAGCCGCTACGGGCGCGGTCCAGCAGGTACGGGGCATTGGACATGCTTTCCATGCCGCCGGCCACCACCACCTCGGCGCTGCCGGCCAGGAGCATGTCGTGGGCAAGAATGGTCGCTTCCATGCCAGAGCCGCACATCTTGTTCAGGGTGGTGCAGCGGGTCGACTTGTCCAGCCCGGCACCGAGGGCCGCCTGACGCGCCGGGGCCTGGCCGAGGCCGGCGGACAGCACGCAGCCGAACAGCACGTGCTCGACTTCGTTCGGCGCCAGTTCCGCGCGCTCGACAGCGGCACGGATCGCGGCGGCGCCCAGTTGCGGCGCGCTGAGGCTTTTCAGGTCGCCCTGGAAGCCGCCCATGGGCGTGCGCACGGCACTGACGATAACAATGGGATCGTTGGCAATCATGATCGATTCTCCTATTTCGCGGCCATGCGCAAGGCACCGTCGAGACGGATCACCTCGCCATTGAGCATGCGGTTTTCAATGATATGCCGCACCAGCGCGGCGTACTCGGCGGGCTTGCCCAGGCGCGGCGGGAACGGCACGCCGGCGGCAAGCGAAGCGCGGACCTCGGGGCTCATGCCGGCCATCATCGGGGTTTCAAAGATGCCCGGGGCAATGGTCATCACCCGAATACCGAAGCGTGCCAGTTCACGGGCTGCTGGCAGGGTCAGGCTGACGATGGCGCCCTTGGACGCGGCATAGGCGGCCTGGCCGATCTGGCCGTCATAGGCGGCGGCGGAAGCGGTATTGATGATCACCCCGCGCTCGCCGTCGGCATCCGCCTCGGTCTCGGCAATGGCGGCGGCGGCCAGGCGCAGCAGGTTGAAGCTGCCGATCAGGTTGACGTTGATCACCTGGCTGAAGCTTTCCAGCAGGTGCGGGCCATTCTTGCCGAGGATCTTCTCGCCGCGCACGATGCCGGCGCAGTTGACCAGGCCGTGCAGGCCGCCGAAGGCCTGGACCGCGGCCTGGACGGCCGTCAGGGCCTGGGCCTCCAGGGTGATGTCGGCGACCACGCTGCGGGCTTGCGCGCCGAGCTTTTTCGCCTGGGCCGCGACGGCCTCGGCATTGAGGTCCACCAGCATCACCTTGGCGCCGGCGGCCACCAGCATTTCAGAGGTGGCCGCACCGAGGCCGGAAGCCCCGCCGCTGACCAGGAAAGCCTTGTCTTTAATGTCCATTGCACTGTCCTTCGTTAAAACCGTCAATCAGCGCCCTGCAAGAGTGGCGCTTTTACAGACGGTGAGCTGGAGCTTTTGTGGGAGCGGAGCTTGCCCGCGAAGGCGTCACTGAGGACGCTAAAAGCTTCGCGGGCAAGCTCCGCTTCCACAAGGGATTCGTGTCCTCAGGTCGCGGCCTGGGCCTTGGCGATCTCCTGATTACGCAAGATAAAACGCTGCAACTTGCCACTTGGGGTCTTGGGCAGTTCGTCGACAAATTCGATTTCCCGTGGATAGGCGTGGGCCGCCAGGCGCTTGCGCACATACAGACGCAACTCCTCGGCCAACTGCGGCTCGGCACGGTAGCGCGCGCCGAGCACGACAAAGGCCTTCACCACCTCCGTACGCTCCGGGCAAGGCTTGCCGACCACCGCCGCCTCCACCACCGCCGGATGCTCCACCAGGGCGCTTTCCACATCGAACGGCCCCACCCGATAGCCCGAAGTGGTAATCACATCATCGCTACGCCCGACAAAGCTGATGCTGCCGTCCGGATTCAGTTCCACGGTGTCGCCGCTGAGGTAGTACTGGCCGACAAAGGCCTTGGTCTCGAAGCCCTGGTAACCGTTGAACCAGAACATCGGCGACTGGGAACGATCCAGCGCGAGAATCCCCGGCTGCCCGACCGCCAGCTCCCGCTGCTGCTCGTCCAGCACCACGATGCGATGCCCGGGCGAAGCGAACCCCGCCGAGCCGATATGCACCGGATGCTCCAGGCCATGGTGGTTGCACAGCACCATGCCCATTTCGGTCTGGCCATAGTGATCGAGAATGGTCACTCCCAGGTTATCGGCGAACCAGCGGATCACTTCCGGGTTCAGCGGTTCGCCGGCACTGCTGACCACCCGCAGGCGGCCCTTGATCCTGCTGGCGAAAGCCTCGCCGGCGGCAATCAGCAGGCGATAGGCGGTGGGCGACCCGGTAAGGTTGGTGATGCCGTATTTCTCGATGATCCGGCAGGTGCTTTCCACGGTAAACGGACCATCGTAGAAGGTAATGGGGTGGCCCGTGCCGAGCGGTCCGGTGATGCCGAAATACAGGCCGTAGGCCCAACCCGGATCGGCGACGTTCCAGAACGCATCTTCCGGGCGCAGGTCGACCGCGTCGCGGGTGTAATTCTGGAATGCGATGATTGCCTTGAGCGGCACTTCCAGGGGTTTCGCCGGGCCGGTGGTGCCCGAGGTGAACATCAGCAGGAACGGGTCTTCTCCTGTGAGCAACACCGGCTCGCAGTAGGCCGGGTGGTTATCCAGTTCGGCCCAGAAGCTGAAATCGCCACGCGCGATGCCCTGCCCCTTGGGGCCGCCGACCGTGACAATGGCCGGGCAATCGGCAACTTCGCTGAGTTTGTCGCGGTTGATCGCGTCGGTGACCACCAGCTTGGCGCCGGAGCCGCCCAGGCGGTGCTCGATGGCCTTGGGGCCGAAGGCGGTGAACAGCGGCTGGTAGACGGCGCCGATACGCCAGGTGGCGAACAGCGTGATCAAGAGTTCGACATTACGCGGCAACAACGCAGCGACCTTGTCGCCACGGCGCACGCCCTGGGTGAGCAGGAAGTTGGCAAAGCGCGCGGCCTTGTCCTGCAGTTCGCTGAAGGTGTAGACCGCACTGCTACCGTCGCGACCCTCCCAGAACAGCGCGATGCGCCCCGGCAGGGCATGCCGGTCGCAGCATTCGACACAGGCATTGAGCGCCGCCAAAGTCCCTTTCAGGCCCGTTTGGGCCGCTTGCTGATAATCGAAGTCCGCGGTGGCAGTCTGATAGTCACGCATATCCAGAATCTCTCGGTCTTGTTATTGGAAGGAACCGTAGAAAAATCCTGGAAATAGTCGCGCTGTCAGGGACTTGGGACAATGGTCAAAGCTTTCAACCTGATTGACTGGTTTGGCCAATAAGCGGCCTAGTGCACCTCGTTGAGGATCAGGCTGCGGTAATGCCCCGGGTTGGACCCGGACCATTTGCGAAAGGCCTTGTAGAACGAACTGGCGTCGGCGAAGCCCAGCCGGGTGGCGATCTCGGCGAAGCTGATCGACGGTTCCGCCAGCCAGGCAATCGCCCACTCCTTGCGCACGCTGTCCTTGAGGCCCTGGTAAGTCTGCCCTTCTTCCGCCAGCCGCCGGCGCAGGGTCGAGGCCGACATGCACAATTGCACGGCCAGCCCTTCGGTTTCCGGCCAGTCTTCAGCCGGCTGTTGGCGCAGGTCCTGCTTGATCCGACTGGCCAGGCTCTGGGCATCGCGGTACTTGACCAGGATATTGGCCGGCGCCAGCGCCAGGAAGCGTTGCAGTTCCTCGGCACTGCGCTTGATCGGCAGGTCCAGGCAGTCGGCGGAAAAGATCATCCGGGTGCGCGGCCGGTCAAAACGCAGGTTCTCGGAAAACATCACCCGATAGTCCTCGCAGTAATCCGGTTCGGCGCAGCGCAGCTCGATGGCCAGGATCGGGATACGCCGCCCGGCCAGCCAGCAGGCCACGCCGTGGACGATCATCCAGTAGGCGAAATAGGTAAACGGCCGTCGCCCCTCGCCTTCCGGCTCCAGCAGGACGATTTCCGCCAGGCTTTGCTGGCGCACCAGCTGCGCCGACAGGCGCTCCAGCATCAACGACAGGAAGTCCAGCACCGAGTCCAGTCCGGCCGCCACCGTCGGCTGCGCCATGCCGGCGCGGCACAGATAGGCGAAGCTGCCGCAACGCAGTTTGCGCGGGTCCATGCCGAAGAACTCGTCATCGTTGCGCCGCGCCAGCAGGCGCCACAAGCGCGCATAGTCACTGGCCGGTACCCGGGCATCAGGCTGTTCCAGCAGCGTCGAGTCGATCCCGACCTTGTCCAGCACCTGCACGGTGTCCGCACCGGGGGTGCAACTCTGCAACAGTGCCTCGTGCACCAGATGGATGGAGATGGTGTCTTTTTCCGACATTGGCCTTCACTCAAGCCCTGTGCTGATCCTTTTGACGGCCATCTTAGGCAGCACCGAGCAAAAAGCCAGCGTGATCCCTTCATAAAACCCGCCGTAGCGTCGATAGACTCGGCGTTGTTATGATTCGTCGCCAGTACGGAGTCGCATTTTCAGGGAGTTTTATTCGATATGGTCGTGGTAACAGCGTCGCACAGCGGCAACTTTCCTGAGTCGAGACCAGGCTCGGTGTCCGCTCGATGAGTTGCTGGGAAATTCTCGGGCTGCCAGCGGACGCCGATACCCGCAGCATCAAACGCCAATACGCGACCCTGCTCAAACAGACCCGCCCGGACGACGACCCGGAGGGCTTCCAGCGGCTACGCGAAGCCTACGAGCAGGCCCTCGACTGGAACCCGCAGGCGTGGGAGCCGGCGCCTGTCGTCGAAGCGGTCCTACGTTCTACCGAAACCGGCCTGCCTATCCTCCCCTCTGGCCCCACCGCCGCACAACGGGTTGCCAGCGAATTGCTCGAAGGCATCACCCCGGCCTTGCTCGACGAGCGTTTTGCCCGGGCGACCCTCTATTACTCTCAGCGCGAGTTCGAGGAACAACTGCTGCTGCGCTGCCTGGAGCCCGGGCAGGACTTCCAGGCCCTCGCCCACTGGGGGCTGGAACATTTCCAGTGGCTGAGCCCCTGGCAACGCGCCGACTTGCCGAAACAAGCATTGCTCGAACTCGATCAGCGTCTGTTCAAGAGCCTGGAAGAGCCCCTGGCGGGCCTGCTCGGGCGCGGGGATGTCGAAGGATTCTGGCGCGAATACTCCAACCTGGAGCAGCTCGGTTGGCTCAAGAGCCTGGAGCGGCGAGCGCGCCTCAACGAGCTGCTGGCGAAGTTGCTGCTGGAAAGCCCGTTCTGGTCGGCCAAGCTGTTCAATACCGTCTGCCAGCTCAATCACTGGAACAGCGGCAGCCTTACGCGAAACTTCCCGGAGCCCTATTGGACACACCTGCTGGAGCGCAGCCGCAGCGAAACTTTCCTGTCCAACCAGCAACACCGTCTCGGCCTGCCACCGGACACCCCCGACAATCGGGTAGCGCAGCTGTTGTTTGCCGATATGACACTGGCCCAACGCCGCGACTTCTCTCGCCGCTTCCATAAAGAAGACTGGCAGGCCTGCCATCAGCTGGCCCGATCGATACAGGCCAGCCATCCACGACTGCAAAGCCTGCTGCCCGGCGCCGATGCCTTTTTCTGGCGCGAATGGGAGTCCCCTGGCACCGGTTGGCTCGGCTTCGCCGCCGTGATGCTGGCCTGCGGCGTGGCGGCGGTGCAGCGCCATCTGCTGCCGGGCAACGGGCTGAACGAAACCGCCAGCGCCATTGCGCTCTGGTCGCTGCTGCTGTGCGGGCTGAACGGCATTCTGTTGTTGTTCTGGCCTGGTATGGCCGACACCCTCTGGACGCTTGACCAACGCCTGAGCGAGCATCTGTCGGCAGGACTCAGCCCGCGCCGGCCTACGCCACTGGTACTGCGTGAGCTGCTGCCCTGCTGGGTGGTAGCAGGCGTCATCGGTGCCTGGCTCGGCATCGTTCCGCTTCTTGCCTACGGTGGTGCAATGCTGGGGATGGCCTGGCTCGACCGTCCAGCGAAAAGCCGCGCAAAGCAAAAGAAAGCATCGACCTACCCGACGTCCTGGTGGCTGGCCTGGGGTCTGATGCTGAGTGTCACGTTGGGCACGCTGGCACTGTATGCCGCTCACAGCCTGACCGTCGCCGGTCGTAACCATGGCCTGCAGCCTTGGCCCGAACGCTTGTGCAGCCGAATGCCGGCAACTGTCGAAAGCTGCCACCCGCCAGCGACACAAGAACAGTGGTACGGCAAGGAGGCCCACTGATGGACCAGCGTTGGTTTATGACCTTCGGCGTGCTGCTCATTTGCGCCATCTATATGCTGATCGGTACCGAGCAGCAACAGAGCCTCTTCGGTCTCTGGCTCGACCGTCACAGCAGCCAGGAAGTGGCCGAAGCCAATGCGCTGCGGCCATTGATCCGGTGCGTCAACCTGGCCGATGTGCCCTGGCGGCTCGACCGGGCAGCCCCGCCCAGCAAGCAACGCGATGACTTCCCTTACATACAACGTTATGACCCCGACGCGATACTGCGAGACTTCTGCAAACCGGACATCGTTTTCAAGTCTGGGATTGTCGAAGGCACTCGGCAGATCGGGCCGATCGTCGGTCACTACACGTCAACATTCAGGGCCATGCTAGAACGTTATCAGGGGCTGCAACGCGATTCCTCGCCAGACGCCACACTGGCACTCACGCGGCACGACAAGGACTACGCCTACAGGATCGAAGCGTTTCTATCGGCCTCCGAAGCAATGCGCCGCGAACTTGAATCCCTCGAGCTCACATTGCGCCCCAAGCAGTTGGAGCTGTTGGAACAGAGCCAAGGCCGTGACCTGCACTGGTACTTGTTGAACTATATGATCCGAGCACGGGAAACTGCGGACCAATTAACCGAGGCTGCCAATCGCCAGAAGCTGGACCTGCCTCTGCTGGCCGCTATATCCGAAGCCCTGCTCCAAGCCAGACAAGCGGGCGAGACCTATCGCGACAGCCACCCCGCCACTCACCGCAAAGGCCCCGTTCAGGATCTGTGGTCCCTGCTGGAAGAGCCCGCGCAACGTTACCAGACCGCCCTGGAGCAACTGGCGACGGACTGGCGCAACCACGCCGAACCGCACGTGCTGAGCGACGACTTCTGGAACGTGACGCACCGTTATGATGTCCTGCTGGCCCTCTACAACAAACAGGCAGACATCGACTTCTAGCCCTTTACCGGCAACAGGATCGCATTGCCGGTGGCGACCAGCTTCAACGTTTCGTCGGCGCTCCGGGCAAACAGTTCGGCGCTGACGAACACCTGCTTGCGTCCACAACACACTTCATGAACAAGTGCACCACGCTTTGCGCCTTGCCCCGTGCGCTGTGGGTCTTAGGATGTACGCAACAATCATAAGGAGTCACTCCATGTTCGCCGGATTCCAGAAAGACCAGCGCCACGTCAACGGTGTGGACATTGCCTACCGCATCGGCGGCAGCGGACCGGGCCTGCTCCTGCTGCACGGCCACCCGCAGACGCATGTCATCTGGCACAAGATCGCAGGCGAGCTGGCCAAGCACTTCACCGTGGTCGCCGCCGACCTGCGCGGCTATGGTGACAGCGCCCGGCCAGCAGCCGACGAACAGCATCTCAACTACTCCAAGCGCGAGATGGGTCGCGACGGCGTGGCCCTGATGGACTCCCTGGGTTTCAGCGGGTTCTCGGTCCTGGCCCACGACCGCGGCGCCCGCGTTGCCCATCGCCTGGCCCTCGACCATCCCCAGGTGGTACAACGCATGGTGTTGCTGGATATCGCCCCGACCCTGTCGATGTACACCCAGACCGACGAAGCCTTTGCCCGCGCCTACTGGCATTGGTTCTTCCTGATCCGTCCGGCACCGCTGCCGGAAACCCTGATCGAAGCCAACCCGGAACAATACCTGCGCAGCGTGATGGGCAGCCGCAGTGCCGGCCTCAAGCCCTTTACCGGCGAAGCCTTCAGCGAATACCTGCGCTGCATCAGCCTGCCCGGCAGCGCACGGGGCATCTGCGAAGACTACCGCGCCAGCGCCAGCGTCGACCTGGAACACGACCGTGCCGACATCGAGGCCGGGCGCAAGCTGAACATGCCGCTGCTGGCGCTCTGGGGCGCCGAAGGTACTGTGGGCCGCTGCTTCGATCCACTGCACGAATGGCAGCAGGTCGCTACCGATGTGCGCGGCAAGGCACTGCCCGGCGGGCATTACCTGGCCGAAGAAATCCCGGAACAGCTGCTCGGCGAAGTCCTCACCTTCCTGCGCTGAACAGCCTGACTCAAAGGACCTGATTCCCCCCTCCCCCTGGGCCGCCGCCAATGGCCCAGGACGGGATCGGCTTGCCCCCTATCCCCCCAAAAAACCGTTACGAGATAATAACAATGACAATCCGCAAACTGCTGGGAACCCTGTATATCCAGGTGGTCATCGCCATCGTGCTGGGGGTGCTGATCGGCAACCACTGGCCGCAGACCGGCATCGACCTCAAGCCCTTGGGCGACGGTTTCATCAAACTGATCAAGATGATCATCGGCCCGATCATCTTCTGTACCGTGGTCTCGGGCATCACCAGCATGCACGACGTGAAACAGGTCGGGCGGGTCGGCGGCAAGGCATTGCTGTACTTCGAAATCGTCTCCACCTTCGCCCTGGCGATCGGCCTCGTGGCCGCCCACGTCCTGCATCCCGGCTCGGGTTTCAACGTCGACGTGAAAACCCTCGACACCTCGGCCATCGCCAACTTTGTCGGCCAGGCCCAGCATGGCGAAGGCATCACCGGCTTCCTGCTGCATGTGATCCCCAGCACCTTCTTCGACGCCTTCTCCCAGGGCGAGATCCTGCCGGTGCTGTTCGTCTCGATCCTGTTCGGCCTGGCGCTGGTGATGGTCGGTGAAAAAGCCCGTCCGCTGGTCGGCGTGATCCACCAGGCCAGCGAAGTGTTCTTCCGCATCGTCGGCATGATTGCCCGGGTGGCACCGATCGGCGCGTTCGGCGCGATGGCCTTCACCATCGGCAAGTACGGCCTGGGCTCGCTGCTGCCGCTGATGAAGCTGGTCGGCACCTTCTACCTGACCGCCTTTATCTTCATCACCTGCGTACTGGGCAGCATCGCTCGTTATGCCGGTTTCAGCATCTTCCGCCTGCTGGGCTACATCAAGTCGGAACTGCTGATCGTGCTCGGCACCAGTTCGTCGGAGTCGGCCCTGCCGCAGCTTATCCAGAAACTGGAAAGCCTGGGTTGTTCCAAGGGCGTGGTGGGCATCGTGGTGCCCACCGGCTACACCTTCAACCTCGACGGCACCAATATCTACATGACCCTGGCGGTGCTGTTCCTGGCTCAGGCGACCAATATCGACCTGACCCTGGAGCAGCAACTGACCTTGCTGGCGGTGACCATGCTCACCTCCAAGGGTGCCGGTGCGGTGGTCGGTGCGGGGTTTGTCGCCCTGGCCGCGAGCCTGGCGGTGGTGCCGACCGTGCCGGTGGCGGCGATGGTGCTGATCCTCGGGGTGGACCGGTTCATGGCCGAGTGCCGTTCCCTGACCAATATCATCGGCAACGCCGTGGCATCGCTGGTGGTGGCGGCGTGGGAAGGCGAACTGGATCGCAGCAAGATGGCGCCGATTGCCCTCAAGCGTGGACGCAAGACCCTCGAAGCCCAGGCGGCCGCGGATGCTGCCAAGGTCACCCAATAGCCCGTAGGAGCCGGCTTGCCGGCGATGAGGCCCTTGAGTCGCGCATTGATTTCAAGGACGCCATCGCTGGCAAGCCAGTGCCTGCAGGTTGTGCGTCGTTCTCGAGATCCCGCCGGCGCGCGCGCCTTCCGCCCGGGCCATCCAATGCTATTCTGGCGGCTCCTGCCGCCAGCGTTCGTTGCTTTGTCCATGAACCCAAAGAAAGACACCGTGCCCCTGCCCGAAGACCTGCGCGTATTCCTCACCGTCATCCGCAAGGCCGGCTTCGCCGCCGCCGCCGATGAACTGGGACTGTCGCCCGCCTACGTCAGCAAACGTATCCAGATTCTCGAAAGCACCCTTGCCACCCGCCTGCTGCATCGCACCAGCCGACGTATCGCCCTGACCGAGGACGGCGAGCGGGTACAACGCTGGGCGGTGCGTATCCTCGAGGACTTCCAGCAACTCAACGACGAACTGTCCGAAGCCCACGACAACCCCAGCGGCCGCCTGCACCTGTGCAGCAGCTTCGGTTTCGGACGCAACCATGTAGCCCCGGCGCTGTCGCTGCTGGCCGAGCGTTATCCGGACCTGGAGATCCGCCTGGACCTGTTCGACCGCGTGGTGGACATCGTCAGCGAGGGTTTCGACCTGGAGATCCGGGTAGGCGACGATATCCCCGGCCAGCACATCGGTCGACGCCTGGTGAGCAATCGCCGGGTCCTCTGTGCGGCACCGGCCTACCTGGAACGACGTGGCACACCGCAGCAGTTGAGCGACCTGGAGCAACACGATTGCCTGGTGCTCAAGGAGCGTGACAACGCCTTCGGTATCTGGAATCTGGAGCGCGACGGCAGCCAGGACAGCGTGCGCGTGCGCGGGCCGTTGTCGTCCAATAGCGGTGAGATTGTCCTGCAATGGGCATTGGATGGACGCGGCATCCTGCTGCGCTCGTTATGGGACGTCAAACCGCTGCTGGAACAGGGCCGACTGGTGCGGGTGCTGCACGACTACACCCAGAGCGCGAATGTCTGGGCGGTGTACCCGACACGGCTGGCGTACTCGGGGAAACTGCGGGTGTGTGTAGAGTTCTTGCAGGAGCATTTTCGACAGCTGTCGATCTAACCGCCTTCAGGACTCACCACATCAACCCCATGTGGAGAGCGGACAACCCCTAATGCCGTTCAATTAAGGCAATTTGAAGTCGAACGCGGACTGTGGCGAGCGGGCTTGCCCGCGCTCGGCTGCGAAGCAGTCGCAAAACCTGTGACCGCGTTCTATCTGATACAGCGCGGTTGCAGGTTTTAGGGCCGCTTCGCGCCCCAGCGCGGGCAAGCCCGCTCGCCACAATGAGTCGGTGGTCTCCTCCTAATCGACGAGCCGGCCCAGGTTTCAGCTCAACCAGGGATTGGCCTGCAAATGCGCCCGCTCGAACGCCCTGATCTCCTCACTGCGCTGCAAAGTGCTGCCAATGGCATCCAAGCCCTGCATCAACGCCGTCTTGCGCAACGTATCGATCTGGAACTCGATCACACTGCCATCCTGCAAACGGATCTGCTGACTCTCAAGGTCAATACTGATCTCGGCACTCCGCGGCTGGCTCACCACCTGCCCCAGGCGCTGCGCCGTCGCCTCATCCAGGGTGATCAACAACACCCCGTTGCGCTGGCAGTTATCGTAGAAGATCCCGGCGAAACTGCTGCCGATCAGCGCCCGGATCCCCATCTGTTTCAGTCCCCACACCGCATGCTCACGGCTGGAGCCGCAACCGAAGTTCGGCCCCACCACCATGAAGCTGGCGCCGTTCCAGGCCGGCTGATTCAGCACGAATCCAGGATTGGGTTCACCCGACGGCAACACCCGCAGGTCGAAGAACAAACCACGGTCCAACCCGTTGCGATCGATCCCCTTGAGGAACTGCTTGGGCATGATCACGTCAGTGTCGATATTGGCCGCCAGCATCGGCGCGGCCTTGCCGGTGACGTGGGAAAATGGCTGCATGCTCATGGCCTTGGCTCCAGATGGCGAATATCGGTCAGGTGTCCGGCAATGGCGGCGGCGGCCACCATCGCCGGACTCATCAGATGTGTGCGCGCCCCGGCGCCCTGGCGCCCTTCGAAATTGCGGTTGGTGCTGGAGGCGCAGCGGTCGCCTGGCTCCAGCACGTCATCGTTCATCGCCAGGCACATCGAGCAACCCGATTGCCGCCACTCGAAACCGGCGTCGATAAACACCGCCGCCAAACCTTCGGCCTCGGCCTGATCACGCACCTGGGTCGAGCCCGGCACGATCATCGCCCGCACATGCTTGGCCACGTGTTGACCACGCACCACACGGGCCGCGTCACGCAGGTCCTCGATTCGTGCATTGGTGCAGGAACCGATAAAGGCATGGCTGATGACGATCTCATTCAGCGGCATGCCGGCTTCCAACCCCATGTAATTCAGGGCGCGGCGCATGTCCTGGCGCAGGATCAGGTCGCTGATATCTTGCGGGTCCGGCACCTTCGCCCCGATGGGCGCGGCCTGGTCCGGGCTGGTGCCCCAGGTGACCATGGGTTCCAGCGCGCCGGCATCCAGTTCGACTTCACGGTCGAACCGCGCGCCCGCATCCGTGTGCAATTCCCGCCAACGGGCCACGGCCTGTTCCCACAGCTCGCCCTTGGGCGCCCGGGGTTTGTCCTTGAGGTAAGCGAAGACTTTCTCGTCCGGCGCCATAAAGGCCCCGCGCGCACCCGCCTCCACCGCCATATTGCAGATGGTCATGCGCGCCTCGACGCTCAGGGCATCAATGGTCGAGCCGCGGAATTCGATGGCATAACCGGTGGCCCCGGAAGCGCCGATCTTGCCGATCAGCGCCATGATCACGTCCTTGGATGTCAGCCCCGGCGCCAGCTCACCGCTAACCGTTACCCGCATCGTCTTCAGGCGTTTGTAGACCAGCGTCTGCGACGCCAGCAAATGTTCGATCTCCGAGGTGCCAATACCGAAGCCGAACGCTCCCAGGGCGCCATAGGTGGTGGTGTGGCTGTCACCGGCGGCGACCACCATCCCCGGCAGGATAAAACCCTGCTCCGGGGCGATCACATGCTCGATGCCCTGGCGTTTGTCGAGCACATCGAACAGTTCGATAGCGAAGTCGGCACAGTTCTCGGCCAGGTATGACACCTGCCGCGCACCGCCGGCGTCCGGCATGGCGGCGACGCGCTTGGGCGCGGTGGGGTTCACATGGTCGACCACGGCCAGCGCGGTTGCCGCGCGCCAGACTCCGCGCTTGGCTTCGCGCAGGCCGCTGAAGGCTTGCGGGCTGGTGTATTCGTTGATGACCTGACGGTCGATATACAGCAGGACATGGCCCTGGTCATCGAGGCGACACACCGTATGGGAATCGATGTGCTTGTCGTAGAGGGTTCTTGTTTGAGTCATGGTGGCGCTCGCAGGAATGAAAGTACGCGAGGCTGTCGGATCACGGCGGCAGGCCGACAGACGTCACAGCCATCATAGGCAGCGAGGACGGCGCATCAATGGCGGGAGGGTGATGGCTGGGAACATGGATCGTGTTTGATCGGCGCTTGCGTTGCGCAAGCGCCTGGCCGATGCAGACGGCCGTCAATGCGACAAGGGATTCAGACCTTGGTATCGATCGACATGCTGGCGCCGGAACTGGCGAACTGCTGCAGGTTCAGCAGCACGTTAATCGCCTTCTTGTATTCCGGGATCATATGGTTGGAGAACTGGTCACTCGAGCTGCCGCTTTGCAGCGTGCTGATCTGGGTGGCGAAATAGTCCAGCGCGTTGAATTTTTCGCCGGGCTTGTTTTTCGTCCCGGCAGTGGCCAGCAGGCCGGCGGTGGTCGTGCTGATCAGGCCGTGTTCCTTGAGGATATTGCTGTACTTGGTCAACTGGTCCGGGGTGACCGATTTCGGGTCGAAGCCCTGGAACTGCGACTGCAGCTTGTCCTTCTGCATCTGCGTGGTGTCGAGGGCGGTCGGGTCCCGCGGGATGTTGTTGAGCACCTGCTTGTTCTTGATTTCCTGCATGTTGGCTTTCTGCGCATCGGCAGTCTTGCGCTCAAACACGCGAGAACTGAGCGCCGTGGCCCAGGCGGTTACCGAACCGGTGCTCATGCCCGACCTCCGGCCATACGGCCGCGGGTGGTGTCACCGTGCTGCTGAGGTCCTTTCAAGGCGAGCATATGCAGTGTCCTGTCAAAGGTGAAAATAAGAAATCATTCTGGTCATGTAACACTAATGTACAAATATACAATCTTTGTTACAGAACGCCCATCGAAAAGATGTATTGGAATTGTGGGTTGGCCTGGGATGGACAATGGGTGCCGGTGGGCGGGCGGTAAGGGCTGGGGCGGACCTGTAGGAGCCCGGCTTACCGGCGATGATGCTGGCTCCGCCCCTATCCACCCTTCATTCTCAGTTAACGTTTTCAGCCGGAGATGTCTGTCTGGCGTTGATCACCATGGTCATGGCAAGCATGTCGCCGAGACGCCGTCGGAAGCCAAAAAACACGAAAACCGCATCCAGCACGCTGAATAGCGCCTTCGGCACGTTGCGCAAGAACGACTGGAACAGCGAGCACGGGGTATTAACCGGAAAGCCGACAGCCGAAATACCCATCAGTCGCTTGCCCACCGTCTGCCCGTTCGGCAACGCATCACCGAACAAAAAATAAGCAAAGGCTGCAATTTGCAGGGCATTTCCCGTCCAATAACATATCCCCCCCACAAAGCTGTCATGGGGGAAAAAGAAAAGACCCAATACACGTTTCACCACGATAAGTAGAAAAACAATAAACAGGTCAATCATGTAAGCAAACAATCTCTTCCAAGGACTGGCAAGATCATAGAAAGATGTTGGAACATTAGTATCCGAAATACCCATCGCAGGTTTCCTTGGTTCAAATTCATGGCTCTGCCCCCGGCTATAAATCCTGGCGCGAAGCGAATTACGGAGGATAAAAACATTATAAAAAGGGAGCGGATGCTGATCCCCCCCTTTTACTTTCGACCTCAGTCCGTCCCGTACTTCGGCGAGCGCGGGCCATACAACAGGCCTGCCGGATGCCCGGCGGACAACAGTCGCTGACTGGTGATCCCTGCAATGGGATGGCTCACGTCGTTGGCACTGTTGATAATCTGCTTGACCGCCGCGGTGATCAGCGCGCCGACCAGACCGCCACCACTGTTGTTATTCCCTTCCTCGCTGGAAGCCGTGGCACTACCAGTCCAAAGTGCGGTACCGGTCTTGAGGTCCACCAGCCTGGCACTGGCCGTCACGATGGTCGCGCTGCTGATCACCCGGTACTGCGTACCGTACTGGGTCACCGTGATGTACAAGGCCGCATCCGCGCCGAAAATTTCCTTCAGCTTTGCCGGCGAAGTGTTGTGGATGTCGGTTGGCGTGTTCAGGCCGTTCTGCTGGAAAGTTTCATCCACCAGCGCCACCGGCATGACGTAATAACCGGCTTCCGCCAACGGGAATGTCACCTGGGACAACAGGCTGTAGGTGGCCTTGATATCCGGTGATTCGTTCAGGGGTGGCAATACCAGGATCGTCCTTGGGCGGGCCTGCTTGTAGGCCGAATAATCCACGGTCTTGGGGGCTGCGCAACCACCCAGCAGACTCACCAGCAACAGGGCGGCCAGTGCATTCAGAAAACGCGAATTCATTGCTTGATCCCCTTCTTGGCGTTGCTCAACAAAAAGTCCATGTAAGCCGTCGATTCTGGGAACAACGCTTTCTCGGTCTGGAACTGCTGCACCATCTGGTCGTCCTTGCCAAGGCTGCCGTAGAGCATGCCCAGGTGGGCGTGATAACCCGGTGGCGCGGCTCGATTGGTGGCCTTGATCTTCTGCAAGTCGGCTTCCAGGGCCTCGACTTGCGCCTCCTTGGCCTCACCGTTGAAGTACTGGTAAACCTGAGGCTGATAGCCTTCCCACTGATACAGCGTCTTGACCTGCGGAGCGCAGCCCGCCAACAAGGCGCCGCCTGCTGCTATTGCCACGATGTAACCTAGCAAACCGAACTTTTTACCCATGACGCGTGAAGCTCCCTGTTTTTGTTGTAGAAATACTTATGGCCGGCCCGGTTTCCAGGCGCCGCTGTCGATCGCCTGAACCATCTTGTTCACGGCTTCACGCATGGCCAGGTCCAGGACCTTGCCATTGAGGGTCGAGTCGTAGCTGGCAGTCCCGCCGAAACCGATGACTTCGCGGTTGGACAGCGCGTACTCACCGGCGCCCTGGCTGGAATACACCACTTCCGAGGTGACGATATTGACGATATTCAGGGCGACCTTGGCGTAGGCCACCTGGGTCTTGCCGCGCCCGAGAATGCCGAACAACTGGCGATCGCCGGTTTCCTTGCGGCCGAACTCGGTGACGTCGCCGGTGACCACAAAATCCGCGCCCTTGAGTTTCTGCGACTGAGACTTGATGTTCGCTTCCTGCTGGATCTCCGCCAGGTTGTCGCGGTCCAGCACGCTGAAACGGTTGGTCTGCTGCAAATGGGTGATCAGGATGGTCTTGGCCTGGCCGCCGAGACGGTCGACACCATCGGAAAAGATCCCGCGCATATAGCTGGAACGGTTATCGAACTTGCCGACCGCAATCGGGGTGCGCGCACCGGTGTAGACCTGGTTGGCGGTTTCCACTTGCTGCACCGGCAAGGCTCGGGAACTCTCGGTGGCACAACCACCGATGGAGGTCAGCGTGATCGCTGCCATCCCGAAAATGACGACCTGCGAGATTTTTTTCATGCAGCACACTCCTGGGGAAAATCGGACCTGGGGATATTGGGAAACGGGCGGACAAAAATTTCAGGCGAACAGCAAGGCAACGGCCTTCACCGTGGGCAAAGCCGGACCTGTGATCGTCAAGGGGTTATCGCCGGAGGCTGCGGAAAGCGCTCCAGGGTTTTGAACGGGGAGATTTCGAAGAAACGAAGAGACTCGGGTAACGGCACGGCATGGCCGCGGGGGACCTCATCCCGAGGGTGAAAACACACATGTTCATTCCTTGAAACATTTGATATCAATTTAATGGCCGCATCATAAGGTGGTGACAATAACGCGTCAAGAAATCGGAAGGCTGAATACGGGCCAAGCGCACAAGCCGCAAGGCCCTCTGCGCCGAATATCGACGATATATTCCGCAAGCTTTTTATGTGGAGAGGTAAGTGAGGCTGCGATCGGGTTATCCAACCAAGATAACTCTCTTTCCCTTGAGTGAAATTTCCTAGAAAATCCAACTCGCTTGCGCCTGCCTATTCCGCTGGCTAGTCTCCTCCTTGTCACTGCTCATCAGTGATCGGGTTTAGTCGCCCGCGAAACTACGGCGCACAGCGCCATCCTTGAGACTGGCGCTTTTTTATCGCCTGCACTTTATGGTGGTCGTGCGCAGGGCACCTTAGGGTGCGCCGGTTCCCTAGTTTCCAATTCGCGGTGCGTGCTGACAAAGCCCGCAGTTTGATTGATGCCGGTGACATCACGCTGGTTGAGCACATCGCCAGTGACGGCCGTCACACCCACATCGCGTCCGGCAATCATCCCGCCCGACTTGTTGACGATATTGTTACTCGCCAATGCGTCCAGGCGATTGCCCGCTTCGACCAGGCCAGTATTGAGCAGATCCTTGGGCATTCGGCGCGGCAATATTGACGATCGGCACGCCATTGCCCACCTGCCCCAGCGTGGTACCGCCGCCGCTGACCGCAATGCCGTCCGCCTGGGCCAGCAACGGCTGCCAGAACATCGCGTTCGCCAGCCCACGCTTGGGCAGGCCAAGGAAGTGCTCACGGTTTTTCAGGGCAGCAGAAGGCTGCCGAGCCAGGAAGGCAAACTGACGAACGTCCATGTCGGGAATCTCGAGGCAGCGAAGGCGACGAGGCGCCCTTTAGATGGCGCTATGCCATCAATCGGCCGCGATCATAGGGCGGCCATTTAATGGCGTCAGTAAAATGTACCAATTTATTTCAATGCAGACACAAACACCCTGGAAGAACCTTCCAGGTGCCCGGGAGAAAGGCATCACGCAGGCCAAGGGTGGCGACGCCGGTCAGCGCCGCCGCCCTCGCAACAGGCCAGATCAGGCCCGGGTATTGATCGACATGCTCGCGCCGGTACTGCCGAACTGCTGCAGGTTCTGTAGCACGTTAATGGCACGCTTGTACTCGGGCACCATGTAGTTGGAGAACTGGCTACCGTTCAAACTGCGGTCCTGGATCGTGCTGATCTGGGTCGCAAAGTACTCCAGGGCATTGAACTTTTCGGTCGGTTTCTTTTGCACGCCGAACTTGTCGAACTGCTCGCCGGCGTTGAGCATCAGGCTGGCGGTGAATGGGCTGATCAGGCCGCGCTCCTTGAGGAAGCTGCTGATCTTGCCCAATTGATCCGGGCTCACCGACGAAGGATCAAAACCCTTGAAGTTGCTCCGCAGCTTGTCCTTGGACATCTTCCCGGTGTCGAGCGCCAACGGGTCCTTGCCGAGATCCCTGAGGACTTGCTGGGCCTTGGCGTTCACGGCCTTGGCGCGATCGGCCGGCGCGCCATCCGGTACAAAAATCCGCAAGCCGGCCGCGCTGGCCCAGGCCCCTACCGTTCCCATGCTCATGACAGGGCTCCCCCGTCGAAAGAGCGGGAACTACCGCGCAGTTGCTGACCTCCTGGAAAGACAATCATGGAAAACCTCTTCGATGGGCTCGGGGTGCAAGTTGAAGGAACTGGTCCGATCGACCATGTAGCGTATTATTTCAAACTACTTACAATTAACACACGAAACATTACATTTCCTCCATCACTTTCTGAATGTCCCCCCTCAGCACGTCACCGCGGAATTTCCAGCGCCTTCTTGTACGATCGTACCTAAAGCTCCTCCAGCCCAAGCCGATAACCGAACGAAACCCTGACTCGATCAGGCGACCGAATAATAAAAAGCTGCTTTGCAAGGACAGGTCCCATGCCCATGTTCCGTACGATCCAAGCCCGCTACACGCTGTTTCTGGTCCTGTTCGTCCTGCTGTTGTTCGTCCTGACCGTGGTCGGGATCAGCCAGTTGGTCGCCCCCACGTTGCGCCAGACCGAAGAACAGGTCGTACTCAATCGCGTGGCCGAAGTGGCCGAGCAGATCAAAGGCGAGTTGAACAAGGTCCAGGCCCAGCAACGCAGCATCACCCAGACCATTCCCCTGCTCGACAGCGACACCATCGACAAGGTCCTGCCCGGCCTGGTGGATCAATACGGCGAGTTGAAGGTCTTCGGCGGCGGTATCTGGCCCCTGCCCGGCCAGCGCACACCGGGACGGAACAAGCACAGCACGTTCTGGCACCGCGATGGCAACGGCCAATTGAAGGTCAATACCTTCTGGAACAGCGCCGAAGCGCCCAACTATTACGAACAACCCTGGTACAAGGGCGGCATGGCCACCCCGCGCGGCCAGTGCGCCTGGGCGGCAGCCTACAAGGATGACGCCAGCCAGGAGCCGCGCACCAACTGCGCCATGGCCATCCAGCGCGACGGCGTGCCGTATGGCGTCTCGACCATCGACGTGACCCTGGGTTTCTTCAACGACCTGGTGGCGCGCAAGGAAAAGGACATCGGCGGTGAAATGCTGATCGTCGAAGCCGACGGCAAGATCATCAGCAACAGCACCCATATCAACAGCCCGGTGGTGCTCAAGAACATCAACGACCTGGCTGGCGGCTCGGCCTTCGCCGCGCAGGTCAAGACCGCCCTGCAAAACCGTGACGCCGCGTCCCATCGCGTGGAGTTCAACAACGACGGCGTGGCCAGCACTTTCTTCATGCGCTCCATCGAAGGCACCCCCTGGTACCTCGCCACGGCCCTGCCGACCCAACTGATCACCGCCCAGCGCGATGACGTGCTCAATACCCTGGCGCTGCTGCAGATCCCGATGATCGTGCTGCTGGTGCTGTTGCAGGTCTATGCCATCAGCAAGCTGGTCAACCGCATGCGCGCGCTCAAGACCAATATCGACGCGTTGTCCACCGGTGATGCCGACCTGACCCGGCGCATCACCATCCGCGCCGAAGATGAACTGGGGGCCATCGGCCACTCGGTGAACCGCTTTATCGTCTACCTGCAGAACATGATCGGCGAAGTCACCCAGGCCACCGGCGATATGGCCGCAAGCCTGGACAAGCTGCAGCAGACCTCGGCCCATACCAACCAGATCCTCACCCGTCACGCCTCGGAAACCGAACAGACGGTCACCGCCATCACCGAGATGAGCGCCACCGCCGACACCGTGGCGGAGAACGCCGCCGAAACCGCCGCCTTCACCCAGCGCGCCAACGAACACGCCGACCGTTCACGGGTGGTGGTGGGCGAGGCCTCCAGCAGTGTGGTGGCGCTGATCGACGAAGTCTCCAGCGCCACCCACAAGGTCGAGAGCATGCAGCAGGATGCCCAGCGCATCACTGAGATTCTCGGGGTGATCGGCGCCATTGCCGGACAAACCAACCTGCTGGCCCTGAACGCGGCCATCGAAGCCGCCCGCGCCGGCGAGCAGGGTCGGGGTTTCGCGGTGGTGGCCGACGAGGTCCGCGCCCTCGCCGCCCGGACCCAGGCCAGCACCTCGGAAATCAACGAGATGCTCACACGCCTGACCCAAGGCGTCAGTTCATCGGTCGCCGCCATGGAAAATACCCAGGCCAGCTGTCAGTCCGCGGCCGATGCAACCGCGCGGGTCAACGCCGGGCTCGATGAGATGGCCGGCTCCGTCAGCCATATCAACAGCCTGAGCAGCCAGATCGCCACGGCCGCCGAACAGCAGAGTTCGGTGACCGAAGAGATCAACCGCAGCATGGTGCAGATCCGTCATATGGTCGATGAACTGGTCCAGAGCGGCCATGCCACCGATGCCAACACCCGCAGCCTGCTGGACGCCAACAACCGGGTCAGCGCGTTGATGGGCCGTTTCAAAGTCAGGTAGACCGCTGTCGGTCGTGCCTCGGAGGGGGGCACGACCGCCGGTCTTGTGTTGGCCTTGTGTTGCTCCTGCAGACCACGAAATATTTTGTATCACCTATGCTCATTACTGTTTCCGCCGTTTAACAAGGATTGCTGTCGGAGCAGAGCCATGGACCACCCCTCTTTCCAGCCTTTTGCCAAGACGCTCAGTAACGAAGTCTATATAGAAGCCGCGATCGAGACGGTCTACGCCTACGTGACCCAGCCGGATCGCTGGCACGAATGGCACCCCACTTCCGTCAGCGCCGAGACCGGCATCCGTGGCCCGCTGCCCAAGGATCACCGTTTCACCGAAGTCATCGACCTGCTGGGTTTGCGGATCGAGATGGACTATCGGGTGGTCATCGCCGATGCGCCGAGCGAGTTCAAGATGGCATTCACCTCCCCGGTGGTCGATGGCTGCATTCACTACAGTCTGTTGCGTGATGGCCATGGCACCCGGTTTGTCCGCACCCTGCAGTACATCACCGAACTGAACCTGAGCGGTTTGCACGCCCGCATGATCGAGCTCTCGACCCGGGCGATGGACAACCTCAAGCACCTGCTGGAAACCCCGCAGCGCTCCACCGCCTGATGCCCGCGGGCACATCGTTAATCCAGGGTTAATCGCCGGTCACCAGCATCGCTCGGATTCCTCTGGAGATCCTGTATGTCGAATGCCCGCGCGCTCATGCTCGGCGGCCTGTTCCTGGCCGCGTCCCTCCCGGTCCTGTCCCATGCGGCCGAAGGCCCGGCCTACGGCCCGGAACTGCAAGGCTTCGAATACCCTTATCCGCTGCAGCATTTCGCCTTCCAATCCCAGGGCCAGGCCCTGCAAATGGGCTACATGGACGTCCCGCCCAGCGGCAAGGCGAACGGCCAGAACATCGTGCTGATGCACGGCAAGAACTTCTGCGCCGCCACCTGGGACTCGTCGATCAAGGCCCTGAGCGCCGCCGGCTACCGGGTGATCGCCGCGGACCAGATCGGTTTCTGCACCTCCAGCAAACCCGACAACTACCAGTACAGCTTCCAGCAACTGGCGAGTAACACCCACGCCCTGCTAGAAAAACTCGGCATCGAGAAAACCCTGGTGCTGGGCCATTCCACCGGCGGCATGCTCGCCACCCGCTATGCCCTGCTCTACCCGCAACAGGTCGAACGCCTGGCGCTGGTCAACCCCATCGGCCTGGAAGACTGGAAAGCCCTGGGCGTGCCCTATCGCAGCGTCGACCAATGGAACGAGCGCGAGCTGAAACTCAACGCCGAGGGCATCCGCAATTACGAACGCAGCACCTACTACGCCGGGCGCTGGAAACCCGGGTTCGACCGCTGGGTCGACATGCTCGCCGGCCTGAACAAAGGTCCCGGCCACGTCGCGGTCGCCTGGAACTCGGCGCTGATCTACGACATGATCTTCACCCAGCCGGTCTATTACGAGTTCAAGGACCTGAAGATGCCCACCCTGTTGCTGATCGGCAGCGCCGACACCACGGCCATCGGCAGCGATATCGCGCCGCCCGAGGTCAAGGCGCGCCTCGGGCACTACGACGTGCTTGGCAAACAGGTGGCGAAACTGATCCCGCGCTCGACCCTGGTAGAGTTCCCCGGCCTCGGCCATGCACCACAGATGGAAGAACCGGCGCGTTTCCACCAGGCCCTGCTCGACTGGCTGGCCAGCAAACAATAACGAGGAAAGAGTAAATGCCCCTACAGATCGCGGTAATCGATGACTGGCAAGGCGTGGCCGCCGAGGCAGTGGACTGGAGTGCCTTGAACGCCGTGGGCCAGGTCAGTTTTCTCCACGACTACCCGGCCGATACCGCGACCATGGCCGAACGCCTGGGCGCTTTCGAGGTGATCTGCGTGATGCGCGAGCGCAGCCCGTTCAACGAGGCCCTGCTGCGCCAGTTGCCGCGCCTGAAGCTGCTGGTGACCGGCGGCATGCGCAATGCCGCCCTCGATATCAAGGCCGCCAACGCCCTCGGCATCCAGGTCTGCGGCACCGACAGCTATAAACAGGCAGCACCGGAGCTGACCTGGGCACTGATCATGGCCGCCAACCGCAATCTGCTCAAGGAAGCCAACTCCCTGCGCGCCGGACACTGGCAGCAAGGCCTGGGCGGCGACCTGTACGGCAAGACCCTGGGCATTCTCGGCCTGGGCAGCATCGGCCAGCGTATCGCCGGCTACGCCAAGGCATTCGGCATGCGGGTCATCGCCTGGAGCGAGAACCTCAGCGCCGAACGTGCCGCCGAATCCGGGGTCGAGTACGTCAGCAAGGCCGAGCTGTTCAAACAGGCCGACCTGCTCTCGGTTCACCTGGTGCTCAGCGAGCGCTCCCGTGGCCTGGTGGATGCCCAGGCACTGGGCTGGATGAAGCCCTCGGCCTACCTGATCAACACCGCGCGCGGGCCGATCGTCGACGAACAGGCACTGATCGCGGCGCTTGAGCAAGGCCGGCTGGCCGGTGCGGCCCTGGACGTCTTCGAACAGGAACCGTTGCCCGCCGACCATCCGTTCCGCACCCTGGACAATGTCCTGGCCACCCCCCATGTCGGCTACGTCAGCCAGAACAACTACCGGCTGTTCTACAGCCAGATGATCGAAGACATCCAGGCCTGGGCGGCCGGACAGCCGATCCGCCTGCTGGGTTAAACACAGTCGGCGGACCGCTGCAATAAATAAGTAGCTCCACACCAGCCCCGTGGCTTCGTTTACTCGCTCCTGAAGTGCCGTCACCTCCGACGGCCCCCCAGGAGAACGCGCATGACCCGACCCACCTTCGAACTCGGCGGCTGGAGCCAGACCCTCACTCGCGAACCCATGCCGCACTTCACCCAGATGATGTACGGCATGGTGACCAACCTCGACGGCCTGACCACCGGCACCGCCGGCACGCCCGGCTGGAGCCCCGCCACTTCGCCGGCGCCACGTCCGCACGGCTACACCGGCAAAGTGCTCTGGACCTACGGCGGCGGCCTCTGCTCGCCGAAGGCCAAGCCAGCCGACCAGGATGAGATCGACGCCATCGTCAAAGCCACCCTCGACAACGACTGGGACGGCGTCGACTTCGACGACGAGTGCCAGATGAACATCCCGAATGTCATCGCCACCATGCAGCGCCTCAAGCAGCGGCACAAACAGACCCGCTTCGGTTTTATCTCGGGCTACACCTACAACACACCCGCCAGTGGCACCGGCATGGCCCTGAACGACAAGGTGCGGCAAGTGGTCCGGTCCGGGCATTGCGACCAGATCGTGCACTACTGCTACGCCAGCCGGATGTGGACCGATGCCGAAATCGAGCGTTATGTGGGACAGTCTCTGGAGCGCACTCTCGCCCATGGTGCATTGCCCGCGCAGTTGATCCTGGCGCTGACCAGCCGTGGCCTGAGCGATCACAATCTGCAACTATTCCTCGACCAGGTGACACGGCAGCGGATCGGCGGGCTCTATATCTGGGCGTACCACCAGTTGCTCCCCAGCCACCAACGCACCATTTTCGAGCATCTTGGCTTCGAACCCGCGCCAGCTGCGTGCAGCGGATCCGGGACGGTCGTCCAGGATCCGCTGTGACATAGATCAAATGCACCGTACTTTCCTAACATTCGTCTAAACAACGCCCTCCACGGCGGCGACATCTCTCCTACACTGACTTTCGGGCCTGCTGACCGCTCAGTCATTTCCGCGAAAAAAAATCGAAACTTCTGAACCAGCGGTCGGTCAGGTTAAAGGTAGGGCCTCTATTTCGGGTGTTGCGAGCAGAGGCATTCCCACTCCTTTCTTGCCTCCGTGCGACGAGCATTCTTCGCCCAGTCGCCCGGAACCAGTGTGTCCGACCAAAGGAAGCGGTTTGGGCACGCTGTATGAAAGAAAGGATGAACCAGATCAAATAAGACGGGAGAGACACATGATCAGCGCTGCGTTGGAAACTCAGGGAGAGCATTTGAATCAGGCCAGCGAAGCGGTCCCCGTGTCAGCCCCCTTGGCGGGAGGAAAACCTGTGTTGACGGCAGCCGCTGTCAATTCCAACAAGAAAAAGGTGCTGTTCGTCACCTCCGAGTTCGCCGACCTGGTCAAGACCGGCGGCCTCGGCGACGTCTCCGCCGCGCTGCCCCGGGCCATGCATCACCTGCACGATGTGCGGGTGCTGATTCCCGGTTATCCGCAGGTGATGAACAGTGACAACCCGATTCATATCATCGGCGAGCTGGGGGGCCACGCCGCGTTGCCACCCTGCAAGATCGGGCGCATGGACCTGCCCGACGGCCTGGTGATCTATGTGCTGATCTGCCCCGAGCTGTATGAGCGCGATGGCACCCCCTACGGCGCCAACAACGGCCGCGACTGGCCGGACAACCATATCCGCTTCGCCCGCCTGGGCCTGGCGGCGGCCGATATCGCCGCCAACCTGGCACAGATCCACTGGACCCCGGACCTGGTCCACGCCCACGACTGGCCGGCCGGCCTGGCCCCGGCCTATATGCACTGGCGCGGCCAGCGCACCGCGACCCTGTTCACCATTCACAACCTCGCCTATCAGGGCGTGGTCAGCCTCGCCTGCTGCCCGGAGCTGGGGATCCCCCCCCACGCCCTGCAACAGGAAGGCATGGAGTTCTACGGCAAGCTGTCGTTCCTCAAGGCCGGCATGGCCTATTCCAGCCATATCACCACGGTGAGCGCCACCTACGCCCAGGAAATCACCACGCCGCAATTCGGCTGTGGCCTGGACGGATTCCTTGCCAGCAAGACCCACCAGGGCCTGCTCAGTGGCATTCCCAACGGTATCGACGAAAGCTGGGATGCGGCCACCGACAGCCACTTGGTCCACCCCTTCAGCCCGGGCGACTGGGACGGCAAGGCGGTCAACGCTGCCCATGTGCGGAACCTGTTCGGCCTCGATCCATCAACCGGACCACTGTTTGCGGTGGTCTCGCGGCTGGTCTACCAGAAGGGCCTGGACCTGACCGAGGCGGTCAGCGAAATGATCGTCGACGCCGGCGGCCAGATTGCGATCATCGGTCGTGGCGAACCGGAAGAAGAACAGGCCATGCGCCAGTTGGCCCTGCGTTTTCCGGGGCGGATCGGGGTGCGTATCGGTTTCAACGAAACCGATGCCCGGCGCATGTTCGCCGGCAGCGATTTCCTGCTGATGCCCTCGCGCTATGAACCCTGTGGCCTGAGCCAGATGTATGCCCAGCGCTTCGGCTCGTTGCCGGTGGCGCGCAACACTGGCGGGCTGGCCGACACCATCGAGAACGGCGTCACCGGTTTTCTCTTCGACGAGTCCACCGTGGACAGCTATGCCGAGGCGCTGCGCCGGGCCTTCAAGGTCTTCGCCTACCCGCCACTGCTCAACGCCATGCGTTGCCGCGCCATGGCCGCCCCCTTCAACTGGTGCAAGGCGGTGGAGCCCTATGCCGAGCTGTACCAGAACCTGGTCGCCAAGTCCCGGAGCAGGTCGGGCCAGCACTGAGGGGGTCTTCATAGATGCCGTTACGGACTCTGGAAACCTGGCCTCATGGCGCAACCCTGCTGGACGCCGAGCATACCCGCTTCGCGCTGTGGGCCCCGGATGCCTATTACGTCAGCGTCGAGCTCGGCGATGGGCGTTCCCTGGCCATGCTGCCCCAGCACGACGGCTGGTTTGTCCTCGAGGCCCGTTGCCCGGTCGGCAGCCAATATCGCTTCCACATCGACGGCGAGCGACTGGTGCCCGACCCGGCCTCGCGGCGCCAGGTCGGCGATGTGCACGGGCCGAGCCAGGTGGTCGACTCCCTGGCCTATCACTGGCGACACAGGGATTGGCAGGGGCGCCCCTGGCACGAGGCGGTAATCTACGAACTGCACGTCGGTGCCCTGGGCGGCTATCGCCAGGTCGAATGCCAACTGGCGCGCCTGGCCGAACTGGGCATCACCGCCATCGAGCTGATGCCCCTGGGCCAGTTCCCCGGCGAACGCAACTGGGGCTACGACGGCGTGCTGCCCTATGCGCCGCAGGCCAGCTACGGTTCGCCCGAGGACCTCAAGCACTTGATCGACACGGCCCACGGGCACGGCCTGATGGTGTTGCTGGACGTGGTCTACAACCACTTCGGCCCGGACGGCAACTACCTCGGCCACTACGCCAAGGACTTCTTCCGCGACGACCAGCAGACCCCCTGGGGCGCGGCGATCGACTTTCGCCGCCGCGAAGTCCGTGACTTTTTCATCGACAACGCGCTGATGTGGTTGCTGGAGTACCGCTTCGACGGCCTGCGCCTGGATGCCGTGCACGCGATCAACGACAGCACCTTGCTCCACGAACTGGCGCAAGCGATCCGCAGCCAGGTAGACCCGGCGCGGCACGTGTGGCTGACCCTGGAAAACGAACGCAACCAGGCCAGCCTGCTGGAGGAAGCCTTTGACGCCCAGTGGAACGATGATGGCCATAACGCCCTGCACGTCCTGCTGACCGGCGAGTCCGACGCCTATTACGCCGACTATGCCCGGGAAACCACCAGCAAGCTGGCCCGCTGCCTGAGCCAGGGCTTCGTTTTCCAGGGCCATCGCGACCGTCACGGCCGCAGCCGCGGCGAACCCAGCGCGCATCTGCCGCCCAGCGCCTTCGTGCTGTTCCTGCAGAACCACGACCAGATCGGCAACCGCGCCCTCGGTGAACGCCTCAACCAACTCTGCCCGACGCCGGCCCTGAGGGCGGCCACGGTGCTGTTGCTGTTGTCGCCGATGATTCCGTTGCTGTTCATGGGCGAGGAAACCGCGGCCTGCGAACCCTTCCTGTTTTTCACCGATCACCACGGCGAACTGGCCGCCGCCGTGCGTGACGGCCGTCGCGCCGAATTCGCCGATTTCCCGGCCTTTGCCGACCCCGCGCGGCGGGCGCATATCCCCGACCCGAACGCCGTCGAGAGCTTCAACGAGTCGCGCCCCGACCTGAACGACGCAAGCGACGACTTCAACCGCCGGGCCACCGTACGCCTCTACCGCCAACTGCTGGAACTGCGCCACCGGGAAATCATCCCCCGGCTCCCCGGCGCCCAGGCCCTGGGCAGCGAGGTGCTGGCCGAAGGCGCCCTCAGTGCGCGCTGGCGCATGGGCGACGGTAGCCTGCTGCGCATCGACCTCAACCTCAGTGCCGAATCCGTCGGCCATAGCCCACCCACTCAAGCTCGCTTGCTGTTCGAAAGCACCGCCGGCGCCAGTCGCCAATTGGATGAAGGCCATCTGGCCCCTTACTGCGCGCTGGTTACCCTGACCCCCGGGGACGTCTTGCAGTCACCCACCGGAGAGCACCCATGAGCGACGCGCAACTGGAAACACTCGCCAGCCGGGCCGGCCTGGCCGTCGATTGGATCGACGCCAATGGCCGACCGCAGAAGGTCCGACCCGAGGTCTTGCGCAAGGTCCTGGCCGGGCTCGGCCATCCCGCCGACAACGACCTGGCCATCGAGAATAGCCTGCTGGAACTGCAACTCGCCCAGCAACAAAAGCACCTCCCACCGCTGTTGACCGTGGACGCCGGCAAGGGCCTCGACCTGGCCCACTATTTCGCCGCCGACACGGCCTGCGAGGTGCATCTGGAAAACGGTACGGTCCTGCACTTGCACCTGGACCAGGACGCGGTACTACCGGGCAAGGTTCCGGTGGGCTACCAGACAGTGCATATCGCCGGCCAGCACTTCACCCTCGCCGTAGCCCCGGCGCAGTGCCACAGCGTGGCGGCGGCCACCGACAGCGCTCCCCCCCGCGCCTGGGGCCTGACAGTCCAGTTGTATGCCCTGCAACGTGTCGGCGACGGCGGTTTCGGCGACACCCTGGCCCTGGAGAACCTGGTCCGCGCCGCCGGCGAACGCGGCGCCGAGGCCCTGGCGATCAGCCCGTTGCACGCCATGTTCAGCTGCGACCCGCAACGCTACAGCCCCTACTCGCCGTCCAGTCGGTTGTTCCTCAACAGTCTGTATGCGGCACCGCAAGCGATTCTCGGTGAAGCCGCCCTGCGCCAGGCCATCGACACCACCGGACTGGCCGATGAACTGCAGCAACTGGAAGCACTGCCGTTGATCGACTGGCCCCGCGCCGCCCGTGCCAAACAGCGCCTGTTGCGTGCGCTGTACGACGTTTTTCGCGTCGGCACTCACCCGCGCGCCGTCGACTTCGCGCGCTTTCGCCAGGCCGGCGGCGAGGCCCTGGAAAATCACTGTCGCTTCGAAGCCCTGCAAGCGGCCTGCATCGCCCGCGGCGAAAGTACCGACTGGCGACACTGGCCCTCGGCCTGGCACCATCCCGACAACCCGGCCCTGGCCATCTTCGCCGAGCAACAGGCCGAGGAGATCGGCTTCTACGCCTTCAGCCAATGGCTGATCGCCGAGTGCCTTGAGCGCGTGCAAAACGCCGCCCGCGACAGCGGCATGGGCATCGGCCTGATCGCCGACCTCGCCGTCGGTGCCGATGGCGGCGGCAGCCAGGCCTGGAGCCGACAGGACGAACTACTGGCCGAACTCACCGTCGGCGCGCCGCCGGATATCCTCAACCGCACCGGGCAGGGCTGGGGCATCTCGGCCTTCGCCCCGGAGGGCCTGAAGCGCCACGGTTTCCGTGCCTTTATCGAAATGCTGCGGGCCAACTTCGCCCATGCCGGCGGCTTGCGTATCGACCATGTGATGGGCCTGCAACGGCTCTGGGTGATCCCCCTCGGCTCGCCGCCGAGTGACGGCGCCTACCTGTATTACCCGGTGGACGACCTGCTGCGCCTGCTGACCCTGGAGTCCGCCCGCCACCAGGCGGTGGTGCTCGGCGAAGACCTCGGCACGGTGCCCGAGGGCCTGCGGGAAAAACTCGCCGCGCGCTCGATCCTCGGCATGCGCGTGCTGTTGTTCGAGCAGGAATACGACCATCGTTTCCGGCCGATCCTCGACTGGCCGGACAACGCGCTGGCCATCACCAGCACCCACGACCTGCCGACCCTCAACGGCTGGTGGCATGCCCGGGATATCGACTGGAACATCCAGCTCGGGCTGGTCGATGGCGCCACCGCCGATCACTGGCGCGAAACCCGCCAGCACGAACGCGAGGGCCTGCGACGCGCCTTGAGCAGCGACCCGCAGAATTTCCGCGATGAGTCCCATGAGACCGACCAGGTCCTCGATGCCAGCGTGCGTTTCCTCGGCCATACCCGGGCACCGCTGGTGTTGCTGCCGCTGGAGGACGCCCTGGGGGTCGAGGAACAGGCCAACCTGCCCGGCACCCTCAACAGTCACCCCAACTGGCGACGCCGCCTGCCCGGCGACAGCAGCCAGTTGCTCGACGATGTGGACGCCGCCCGCCGCCTGGAACTGCTGGCCTGTGCCCGCCTCCAGGCCGCCGAGCGTGACCGATGAACCCACCCTTGCGTGCGACGGTGCGCCTGCAATTTCATCGAGGGTTCAGCCTCGATGACGCGGTGCCGCTGGTGCCCTACTTCGCGCAACTGGGCATCAGCCATCTCTATGCCTCACCGCTGCTCACCGCGCGCGACGGCTCCATGCACGGCTACGACGTGGTCGACCCGACCCGGGTCAACCCACAACTGGGCGGCGAAGCGGCGCTGCGACGCCTGGTGCAGACCCTGCACCAACACGACATGGGCCTGATCCTCGACATTGTCTCCAACCATATGGCGGTCGGCGGCGCGGACAATCCCTGGTGGCTGGACCTGCTGGAATGGGGACGGCTGAGCCCCTACGGCGAATTCTTCGATATCCAGTGGCACTCACCCGACCCGTTGCTCGAGGGGCAGTTGCTGATGCCCTTCCTCGGTAGCGACTACGGCGTGGCCTTGCAGGAAGGCGCCATCCCCTTGCGCTTCGATGCCGGGCTTGGCGGCTTCCATGTCGAACATTACCAGCACCGCTTCCCCATCTGTCCCCGGGATTACGCACAGATACTGGCCGACATCCCCCAGCTGGAAACCCTGGCCGGGCACTTCAAGGCCCTGAACAGCCTGCCCGACGCCTATGCCCAGGCGCGGGTCTTGCGCGCTGAACTTGCACAACGCGGCGATCTGCATGCCGCCATCGAGCAGAACCTCGCCCGCTATGACTCGCGCCGGCCCGAGGGTTTCCAGCGCCTGCACCGGCTGCTGGAACGCCAGCACTACCGCCTCGCCAGTTGGCGTACTGCCGCCGACGACATCAATTGGCGGCGCTTCTTCGATGTCAACGAACTGGGCGGCCTGCGGGTCGAGCGCCCGGCGGTGTTCGAGGCCACCCACCGGAAAATTTTCCAACTGATCGAGGATGGCCTGGTCGATGGCCTGCGCATCGATCATATCGACGGGCTCGCCGACCCGCGCGGATACTGCCGCAAGCTGCGCCGGCGGGTCGATCGCCTGGCCCCCGGACGGCACCTGCCGATCTATGTGGAGAAGATCCTCGGCCTGGGCGAAAGCCTGCCCCGTGACTGGCAGGTGGATGGCACCACCGGCTACGAATTCATGGATCAGGTGTCGCTGCTGCAACACGATCCGCGTGGCGAGCAACCCTTGAGCGAACTCTGGAGCCGCTTGAGCGAACGCCCCGCCGAGTTCGCCGAGGAAGCCCGGCTGGCTCGCCAGCAGATCCTCGCCGGTGGACTCGCCGGGGATTGTGAAAGCGTGGCCCAGGCCCTGCTGCAGGTGGCCCGGGACGACCTGATGAGCCGCGACCTGACCCTTGGCGCCATTCGCCGGGCCTTGCAGGCATTGATCGTGCACTACCCGGTGTACCGCACCTACATCAATGCCAATGGTCGCCCGGCCGAGGACGAGGTTTTTTTCCAACAGGCCCTGGCCGGCGCCCGTACCACCCTCGGCGAGGCCGACTGGCCGCTGCTCGACTACCTGCAACAGTGGCTCGGCGGGCACCCCTGGCGCAGGCGTGCACCGGGCCGTCAGCGCAAGCTGCTCAAGCATGCCTGCGTGCGCTTCCAGCAACTGACCTCGCCGACCGCGGCCAAGGCTGTGGAAGATACGGCGTTCTATCGCTCGGCGGTGCTGCTGTCGCGCAACGACGTGGGTTTTTCCAGCGAGCGCTTCAGTGCGCCCGTGATCGACTTCCATGCCGCCAATCAACAACGCCTGGAAAACTTCCCGGACAACCTGTTGACCAGCGCCACCCATGATCACAAACGGGGCGAGGACAGCCGCGCGCGACTGGCGGTGCTGAGCGAATGCGCCCCATGGTACGTCGAACAGGTGCTCGGCTTTCGTGAACTGGCCCAAGCCCTGCGCGCTGATCCCCAGGCGCCCTCGGCGGCGGACGAGTTGATCCTCTACCAGGCACTGCTGGGCAGTTGGCCGCTGACACTGTCGAGCGACGATCCGGCCGCGCTGCGCGATTACGCCGGGCGTCTCGGGCAATGGCAAAACAAGGCACTGCGCGAAGCCAAGCTGCACAGCAGCTGGAGCGCACCGAACGAGGCCTACGAACAGGCCTGCCAGGCTTTCCTCGACGCGCTGCTGACCCGCTCCGTCGGCCTGCCGCTGCGCCGGGCGTTGGCGGCGGCGGTGGAAAAAATCGCCGCGGCCGGCGCGCTCAACAGTCTGGCCCAGTGTTTGCTGCGCATGACCGTACCGGGTGTGCCGGACCTGTACCAGGGCAATGAGTTCTGGGACTTCAGCCTGGTGGATCCGGACAATCGCCGACCAGTGGATTTCACTGAGCGGCAACGAGCGTTGCACCAGTCGGTATCGCCTGAAGCGCTGCTGGCGGACTGGCGCAGCGGTCGCCTCAAACAGGCCTTGATTGCCCGTACGCTGGCGGTGCGGGCCGAACATGGGAGGGTCTTCGGTCGCGGCGATTATCAACCGTTGGAAGTGCTCGGCGAACAGGCCGGGCATGTACTGGCCTTCATGCGTAGCTCGTCGACGCAGCGGGCCATTGTGATCGTACCCAGGCAGGCAGCCAGGTTACTGGCAGATACTCGACTGCCGCGGGTACAGGCACTGGTTTGGGGCGATACGCGGGTCAAACTGCCGTTCGCCGCACCGGGGCGAAAATTAAAGGGACTTTTTTCGATGTGCGCAGTCACACCCCATAGCGAGCTGATGGTCGGTGCGGCACTCGGAGATTTCCCGGTCAATCTCTTTATCCAAACTTGAGTTCAGGAGCATGGCGATGAGCACCGACGAAAAACGCATCCGCGAATTTGCTTACCAGATCTGGGAATCGGAGGGTCGCCCCACGGGCCAGGAGTCCCGACATTGGGAGATGGCGCGCAAGCTGGCGGAAGCCGAGGCTCTGGCGCCGAAAAAGCCGCCGGTGGCCAAACCCGCCGCCAAGCCCAAGGTTGCCACCAAGCCGGCGGCTGCGCCGAAAACGGCAGCGAAGCCGGCTACCACCGCCGCCAAACCGGCCGCAGAAAAGAAACCGCGAACGCCACGCAAGCCGTCAGCCAGTTGAGCCTTGTACGGTACTGAAGACAGCACGTACTGATGTGGGAGCGGAGCTTGCCCGCGAAGAGGTCCTGAAGATCGCCAAAAGCTTCGCGGGCAAGCTCCGCTCCCACAGGTACGTGGCGTTATTGCCAACATGAACCTTCGATCCGTACACCGCGCCACCGAATACACCCGCAGGAGCGCCCATGACCAAGCCGAAAAAGCCCGAACCCACGCCCGAAGCCCAGCCCTCGCGAATCCGCGAAGGCCTGCCCTTCCCGCTCGGGGCCACCTGGGATGGCCTGGGGGTCAACTTCGCGTTGTTTTCCGCAAATGCCACCAGGGTCGAACTGTGCTTGTTCGACGCCAGCGGTGAAGTCGAGCTCGAACGCATCGATCTGCCCGAATACACCGACGAGATCTTCCACGGCTATCTGCCTGACGCCCATCCCGGGCTGATCTACGGCTACCGGGTATACGGCCCCTACGATCCGCAGAACGGCCATCGCTTCAACCCCAACAAACTGCTGATCGATCCCTACGCCAAGCAACTGGTCGGCCAGTTGAAATGGTCCGAAGCACTGTTCGGCTACACCATCGGCCACCCCGACGCCGACCTCAGCTTCGACGAGCGCGACAGCGCGCCCTTCGTACCCAAGAGCAAGGTCATCGACCCGGCCCACACCTGGGGCCACGACCAGCGGGTCAATGTGCCCTGGGAGCGTACCCTGCTCTATGAAACCCATGTACGCGGCTTCAGCATGCGCCACCCGGCGGTGCCGGACGCGGTGCGCGGGACCTTCGCCGGGTTGATGGTCGACGAGGTGCTGGAACATATCCGCAAGCTCGGGGTGTCCTCGGTGGAGCTGCTGCCGATCCACGCCTTCGTCAACGACCAGCACCTGCTGCAAAAAGGCATGACCAATTACTGGGGCTACAACAGCATCGCCTTCTTCGCCCCCGACCCGCGCTACCTGGCCAGCGGCAAGATCGCCGAATTCAAGGAGATGGTCGCGCACCTGCACGAAGCCGGCCTGGAGCTGATCCTCGACGTGGTCTACAACCACACCGCCGAAGGCAACGAGCAGGGCCCGACCCTGTCCATGCGTGGCATCGACAACGCCTCCTACTACCGCCTGATGCCCGACGACAAGCGTTTCTACATCAACGACTCAGGCACCGGCAACACCCTGGACCTGAGCCATCCCTGCGTGCTGCAGATGGTCACCGACTCGCTGCGCTACTGGGCCACGGAAATGCACGTGGACGGTTTCCGCTTCGACCTGGCGACCATCCTCGGCCGCTACCACGACGGTTTCAACGAACGGCACAGCTTCCTCGTCGCCTGCCGCCAGGACCCGGTGCTGCGCCAGGTCAAGCTCATCGCCGAACCCTGGGACTGCGGCCCCGGCGGCTATCAGGTAGGCGGCTTCCCGCCGGGCTGGGCCGAGTGGAACGACCGTTTCCGCGACACCGTGCGCGCCTTCTGGAAAGGCGACGACGGCCAGCTCGCCGACTTCGCCCGGCGCATGACCGCCTCCGGCGACCTGTTCGACCAGCGCGGCCGACGCCCCTACACCTCGATCAACTTCATCACCGCCCATGACGGCTTCACCCTGCACGACCTGGTGTCGTACAACGACAAGCACAACGAAGCCAACGACGAGAACAACCAGGACGGCACCAACAACAACCTGTCCTGGAACCACGGTGTGGAGGGGCCGACAGAGGATCCGGCGATCAATACCCTGCGCCTGCGGCAGATGCGCAACTTCTTCGCCACCCTGCTGCTGGCCCAGGGCACGCCGATGATCGTCGCCGGCGACGAGTTCGCCCGCACCCAATATGGCAACAACAACGCCTACTGCCAGGACAGCGAAATCGGCTGGGTCAACTGGGAGCTGGACGAGGATGGCAAGTCGTTGCTCAAGTTCGTCAAGCGCCTGATCAAGCTGCGCCTGGCCTACCCCATCCTGCGCCGCGGGCGCTTCCTGGTCGGCGACTACAACGAGCAACTGGGAATCAAGGACGTCACCTGGCTGGCGCCGGACGGCCAGGAAATGACCACCGAACACTGGCACGACGGCAATGGCCGCTGCCTGGGCATGCTGCTCGACGGCCGCGCCCAGGTCTCCGGCGTTTCCCGCACCGGCGCCGATGCGACCTTGCTGTTGGCGGTCAACGCCCACCACGACGGCGTCAACTTCCGCTTGCCGGAAGTACCGCAAGGCATGGACTGGACCTGCGTGATCGATACCAACGACCCGCAGGTCAAGGGCCAGGAGCGTTTTGCCTTTGACAGCGAATACACCCTCACCGGGCGTTCGTTGGTGATGTTCGAATTGCAACGTGGTGAAGAAACCTGACGTTTTTTCCAGCAATAAAAGTCGCACTTCAGTCGGTTTGGGCGATACTCACTCGCGCATTCCCGGGTCGCCAGTCGACACCGGACGCATCAAGGCTGATGAAGAATGCGTGCAAGTCCACACAAGGAAGTGACAAATATCATGAGAACCCAAGCCGCACGCAACGAAGTTGCCCCGCTGATCTGGAACTCACGGCAGTTGGCCCGTGTCCCGAGCATCGGTCTGCACCGCCTGATCCGGCCCGGTGCCCGGGCGGTGGTGATCGCCCCGCATCCCGGTGACGAAGTGCATTGTTGCGGCGGCCTGCTGCAGCTGCTCGCGACCCTCGAACACCCGCTGCTGCTGATCTCGATTACCGATGGCAGTGCCCTCTACCCTGGCTCGACCCTGTGGCCCTCAAGCCGCCTGAGTGTGGTCTGCCCCCAGGAAAGTGCCGAAGCCTTGCGCCGCCTGGGCCTGGAACTGCACCGGCTGAAATGGATTCGCGGCGGCTTTCGCCACGGTGCACTGGAACAACAGGAACAGCCGCTCAGCCAATTCCTGCGACGCTACCTGCGCCCCGACGACGTGGTGCTGACCACCTGGCGCGAAGACGGCATTGCCGATCATGACAGCGTCGGCCGCGCCGCCGCCCAAGCCTGTAGCGCCAGCGGCGCAACGCTGCTGGAGATCCCCGTGCATGCCTGGTTCCGGCCATTGCGCGACGAAGGCCTGATCCCTTGGCACCGGGCCCGCAAGATCCGCCTCGACACCTGGGGCATCGCCCGCAAGCTGCATGCCGCGCATGCCTACCACAGCCACCTGCAAGGCGACCCGGAGCTGGGCCTGCCACCGGTCTTGGTACCGGCCCTGCTCGAACGGGCGCGGCAACCGTTCGAGATGGTGTTTATCTGAGCAGCGCGAGGCAAAGGTGGTCTTTCCGGGCCTGCTCAGACTCCGCCTGAATAGACTAAATAGCCGATTGATCAACGACTTGAAAATACTGATCAAACAGATCTATTTATTCGCTATTTTCTTGACGCAGACCTGCACCTCTCCTTAGCTACAAGTGACTACCCCCGGTTTCAAAACCCAAGGGGCAAGCCTCCGGATACCCGCCGCAGCGGGTCGCCGGAGCTTGCCTCGATGATTTCGGCCGTCCCTCGTCCGGGGGCAGGAGAGACGCCAGTGCAGGTATTTATGCGACCGCAAGGAACACCCGATGAAAACGTTCATGACCCACCCCAGCCTGAGGACCACGGCTTATACGATTTCGACTGCCCTTTTACTGTGCTGCGCCCTTGATCTCCAGGCAGCGCCTTTCGAAGAAGACTTCCACCCCTGGTACCAGGGCGACACGCTCCCGCCCTTGCCGCTGGGTCGATTGCCGATACTGAACAACAGCGGCCAGTTGCCGGGTTGGCGGTTCGCCGGCATTGTACCGGGCAGCGCTGATCCCGATCCGGCGGTTCGCTTCCATGACCGCACCCTGGGCCAGGGTGAGGTCGGCAACCTCGATCCGCTGTTTGCCGGCGCCTTTGGCAACCTGCTGGTTATTCCCGGCCTGTACAGCAACCACAGCGGTGGCCAGACCTTGACGGCCGGGGTCTTTACCGGGAGCAGCGGCGCACTGGATCGGGCCGACGCGTTTGTCACCGCGCCCCGCGACCCGCGCACCGATGGCCTGAGTCCCCAGGGGAATAATCTCGGGGCGTTCTGGAGCCTGACCGGGCAACAGGGCTGGCATGTCAACCTGACCGCCATGAACAACCAGAGCACGGTCTATACCCGCTCCGACCAGGGCACCCTGCAAGGCCTGGCGGCACGACAAACGACGTTTTCGCTGGAGGGCGGGTTCCCGATCGGGCTGGGCCAGCACTGGATCATCGAACCCCAGGCCCAGGTGGTCAACCAGCAAGGTAGCGTGGACACGCCCGGGCAGGCGAATACCTCCGCCGACCCGTCACTCTGGAGTGGCCGGATCGGCGCCCGTCTCAAAGGCAGTTATGAACTGAGCGGCCTGCCGCTGGAACCCTACCTGCGGACCAACTTCTGGCACACGTTCGGCAGCGGTAGCCCGGTGAGCCTGGAGCCGGTCGACAAGATCGCCATGAGTCGCAACAGCTCCACCGTGGAACTCGGGCTGGGGCTGGTGGCCAAGGTGTCGCCGACGGTCAGCCTGTATGTCAGCGCGGACTACAGCGGCACCTCCGACGATACCGGCCTCAACGGCATCATCGGCAACGTCGGGGTACGGATGCGTTGGTAGGTGGCGAGGCTTGCCATCAAGAAACCGAATCCGAGCGCGACCTTGTGGCGAGCGGGCTTGCCCGCGCCGGGGCGCGAAGCGCCCCTAAAACCTGTGACCGCGATGCATCAGATAGAACACGGTCACAGGTTTTGCGTCTGCTTCGCAGCCGAGCGCGGGCAAGCCCGCTCGCCACAAAAACCGCGCCCGACTCACCCCTCAGGTCGCAACATCAACACCGCCAGCGGCGGCAGGTTCAAGACCAACGACGCAGGCTGGCCATGGCTGGCGTGCTCCTCGGTGGAAACCCCGCCGCCATTGCCATAGTTGGAGCCGGCATACATCGCCGCATCGCTGTTGATCACTTCCTTCCACTGCCCGGCAAAGGGCACGCCGATCCGATAAGCCTCGCGCGGCACCGGCGTGAAGTTGGCCACCACCAGCAGCGGCCGCCCTTCCCGGCTCCAGCGCAACCAAGCGTAGACGCTGTTGGTCGCATCGTCGCCGATCAACCACTGGAAGCCCTGCGGCACATCATCCTGGTCGTAAAGCGCCGGCTCCTCGCGATACAGGCGGTTCAGGTCGCCCACCAGCTTCTGCACCCCGAGGTGCTCGGAGTATTGCAGCAGGTACCAGTCCAGTTGCTGATCGTGATTCCACTCGCGCCACTGGCCGAACTCGCAGCCCATGAACAGCAGCTTCTTGCCCGGGTGCGCCCACATGAAACTCAGGTAGGCGCGCAGGTTGGCGAACTTCTGCCAGCGATCACCGGGCATCTTGTCGATCAGCGAATGCTTGCCGTGCACCACTTCGTCATGGGAAATCGGCAGGATAAAGCGCTCGGACCAGGCATACACCAGGCCGAAACTCAGTTCGTTGTGATGATGGGCACGGTAGACCGGGTCCTGCTGGATGTAGTGCAGCGAATCGTGCATCCAGCCCATGTTCCATTTGTAGGCGAAGCCCAACCCGCCCTGCTGGGTGCCTTGGCTGACGCCCGGCCAGGCCGTGGACTCCTCGGCGATCACCAGGGCACCGGGGACCTCCAGGGCCACCACGTCGTTGAGATGACGCACGAACTCGATGGCCTCGAGGTTTTCCCGACCACCATAACGGTTCGGTACCCACTCGCCGGCCTTGCGTGAATAATCGCGGTAGAGCATCGACGCCACCGCATCCACCCGCAGGCCGTCGACATGGAAATGCTTGAGCCAGTGCAGCGCCGAGGCCAGCATGAAGCCGTGCACCTCGGTGCGCCCGAGATTGTAGATCAGGGTGTCCCAGTCCTGGTGAAAGCCTTCCAGCGGATTGCCGTACTCATACAAGGCGGTGCCGTCGAACTGCGCCAGGCCATGGGTATCGGTGGGAAAGTGCGCCGGCACCCAGTCGAGGATCACGCCGATTTCAGCCCGGTGGCAGGCATCGACAAACGCGGCGAACTGGTCCGGGCTGCCATAACGCGCACTCGGCGCAAACTGCGAGAGCGGCTGATAACCCCAGGAGCCGCCGAACGGATGTTCCATGATCGGCATCAGTTCGATATGGGTGAAGCCCAGTTGCCGGACATAGGGAATCAGCCGCTCGGCCAGCTCGCTCCAGGTGTACTGCCGGGACACCTCGCCGACTTCATCGATCTCGCACTGCCAGGAGCCGGCATGCAGTTCATAGATCGACAGCGGCGCATCGTGCCGATGCCGGGCGCCGCGCGACTCCATCCAGGCCTGGTCCTGCCAGTCGATGCGCAAGGGTGAAGCGACGCGCGAAGCGGTGTCCGGCGGCAGCTGGGTGGCCAGGGCCATGGGGTCGGACTTGAGCGGCAGGATCGCGTCCTTGCCGAGAATCTCGTACTTGTAGGCCTCCCCCGCCTGCAGGCGCGGCACAAAGATTTCCCAGACACCGCTGGGGTGGCGCAGGCGCATCGGGTGCCGGCGCCCGTCCCAGACGTTGAAGTCACCGACCACCGAGACCCGTCGGGCGTTCGGCGCCCAGACCGCGAAACGCACGCCGTCGACGCCGTCGACCCGGGTCACCTGGGCCCCCAGGCAACTGCTCAGGTCGCGATGATTGCCCTCGGCGAACAAGTAGAGATCCATCTCACCGAGCAAGGCTCCGAAACTGTACGGGTCCTCGCAGACCTGCTCTCCCGCCGCCCACTGGATACGCAACAGATACGGCTGGCGCTGCGAGAAGTGTCCGACAAACAACCCCGGTACCTCGCTGCCGTCGAGACTGCCCAGCACCTGCTCGCTGTCGCGGGTCAAGACCTGGACACTCAGGGCGCCCGGCAGGAAGGCGCGGATATACTGCCCTCCGGCATCGTCGTCATGGGGGCCGAGGATGGCAAACGGGTCCTGGTGTTCGGCCCGTACCAGGGCCTCGATATCCTTCTTCGCAGGCAATGCACGGTTCACGCTTTTACCTTGTTCCTTGCTCAAACTCATCACTGCTCTCCACCGGACAAGGTTTTCACTTCACTCAACAACCCGCTCAACCCCTGCAACGGCACGCTGAGCCAGGCCGGGCGATTTTCCGCCTCATAGACAATTTCATATGCGGCCTTCTCCAGGCTGAACAGGGTCAGGGCCGCCTCTTCGCCGGCCGGATCCTGCCACGCCTGTACAAGACTAGCCGTCGCCCGCCGATATGCCTGGATAAAGGCCTTGCGGGCGTCCTTCAGATAACGCTGGGTGACGCGTCGACTGGCCGGCCCGACAGCTCCCGACGGATCAAGGACCGTGGCACTGCTGTAGGCCATGGCCGCAGCGTAGTCGAACGAACGCAACACACCACTGACATCTTTGTAAGGGCTGTGCTTGCCGCGACGCTCCTGCAACGAACGGGCGGGCTCACCTTCGAAGTCGATCAGGTAGGCATCGCCCTTCACCACCAGCACCTGGCCCAGGTGCAGGTCGCCATGGACCCGCAGGCGCAGACCACCCACCACCTGACCGGCCAGTCTCCGGATGTAGTCAAGAATGGCTGTTTTCTGCTCCAGAAGGCGCCCCACCAGCGCCTGCTCATTCTCCGGCAGTGCCTGCTGGTGCTGCTTGAGCAATCGCAAGGCATGCTCCATCTGGCCGCCGATCGTCTTGCCCCAGTGCTGCGCATCCTTGGCCGTACTCACCTGGGCACTGAAGGCCGGATCGTCGCTGGGCGCCGCGAGCACCAGGTGCATCTCGCCCAGGCGCTGGCCGAGAAACCCAGCGAAATCCGCTAGCTCACCGAGCGCATTGAAATGCTGCTCGTGGTCCGAAACAGCGTCGGCCAATTCATCGCGGATCGCCCGCTCGAGGTTGTTCTGGGTCCAGCTCCAGGCATCGCCCTGGTTGTTGAGCAACCCCTGGGCGATCATCAGCAGGCTGTCTTCGCCCTCGGCATCGCGGCGCACCAGCGAGCCCAGCAACGGCGATATATGCTGGAAACCGGTGGCGGTGAGGTAGGCACTCATTTCCAGTTCCGGGTGCACACCGGCACTGACCTTGCGGATCAGCTTGAGCATGATCCGCTCGGCCACCACCACCGAACTGTTGGACTGCTCGGAGGACAGGTAGCGCACCGCCATCTCGGCGGACAGTTCCAGCGCCTTGAGTTCGGGCTCGGCGCGAAAGTGCAGCTCGCCACCGCCTCCGGCCAAGACCGTATCAGCGCGCATGCCGTCGATCACGGCGCGGATAAACGGCTCGAGGTTGAACGCATCGGTGATCAGGCCCACCTGCCGACCCCGGCGGACCCGGGCCATGGCCAACTGTTGCGGTAATGCGGTGCTGGCCTGTTCCTCAGCCAGAAACCCGAACGGTAACTGGTAACGGCTGCTCTGGCCGCCGGCCGTGACTTCGACTTCACCCAGCAGCACCGGGTGCTGCGGGTCACCGAAGCGTACGCCATAGACCAGGCGCACCTGTTCGAGCGCCGTATCCTTGCCGGCGAACCAGCGCCGCTTGGGCAACCACTCCGGCAGGATGGTCTGCTCCAGGGCGATGCGCGAAGGGCTTTCAAGCAGCTCTTCCATGCGTTTCTTCAGCACCAGGGTGGTGAAGTCCGGCAGGCTCTGCACCGGCTCCACATGCCAGCTGGGCATCTGCGTTTCCGTGGCGAGCAGGAACCAGTAGAAACCGTAAGGCGCCAGGGTCAGCAGGAAGTTGAGCTGGCCGATGGGCGGGAACGCGTTGCCGCCGAGCATCTCCACCGGCACTCTGCCTGCGAACGCCGACAGCTCAAGCTCCGCCGCCTGGGCGGTGCGGGACACGTTGGCGACACACAGGATGATCTCGTTCTTGCCATCGGGCCCGGTGTATTCGCGGGTATAGGCAAGGATCCGGCGGTTGTTCGGTGAAAGCATTTTCAGGCTGCCGCGGCCGAAGGCCTTCTGTTGCCTGCGCACCGCCAGCAGGCGGCGGGTCCAGTTCAGCAGCGAATGGGGGTCGCCGGCCTGGGTCTCGACGTTGACCGTCTGATAGCCGTAGAGCGGATCCATGATCGGCGGCAATACCAGACTGGCCGGGTCGGCGCGGGAGAAGCCACCGTTGCGGTCGATGGACCATTGCATCGGCGTGCGCACACCATCGCGGTCGCCCAGGTAGATATTGTCGCCCATGCCGATTTCATCGCCGTAGTACAGGGTCGGCGTGCCCGGCATCGACAGCAGCAGGCTGTTGAGCAGCTCGATGCGGCGGCGGTCGCGCTCCATCAGCGGCGCCAGGCGGCGGCGGATACCGAGGTTGATCCGCGCCCGACGGTCGGCGGCGTAGTAGTTCCAGAGGTAGTCGCGCTCACGGTCGGTGACCATTTCCAGGGTCAGTTCATCGTGGTTGCGCAGAAAGATCGCCCATTGGCAATTGGCCGGGATTTCCGGGGTCTGGCGCAGGATATCGGTGATCGGGAAGCGATCCTCCTGGGCCAGCGCCATGTACATGCGCGGCATCAGCGGGAAGTGGAAGGCCATATGGCATTCGTCGCCGTCGTCGCCTCTTTTGTCGCCAAAGTACAGCTGGGTGTCTTCCGGCCACTGGTTGGCTTCGGCCAGCAGCATGCGGTCGGGGTAGTGCGCATCGATTTCGGCGCGGATGCGCTTGAGCACCTGGTGGGTCTCGGGCAGGTTCTCGTTGTTGGTACCGTCACGCTCGATCAGGTAGGGAATGGCATCCAGGCGCAGGCCGTCGATACCCAGGTCGAGCCAGTAGCGCATCACCGCCAGCACCGCCTTGAGCACCGGCGGGTGGTCGAAATTCAGGTCCGGCTGGTGGGCGTAGAAACGGTGCCAGAAGTACTGGCCGGCCACCGGATCCCAGGTCCAGTTGGACTTCTCGGTGTCGAGAAAGATGATCCGGGTGTCGGTGTATTTGTCGTCGGTATAGGACCAGACGTAGAAGTCACGGGCGCTGGAGCCGGGCTTGGCCAGGCGCGCGCGCTGGAACCAGGGGTGCTGGTCGGAGGTGTGGTTGATCACCAGCTCGGCGATGACCCGCAGGCCCCGCTTGTGGGCTTCGGCGATAAAGCGCTTGGCATCGGCCAGCGTCCCGTAGTCGCTGTGGACGCCACGGTATTCGGCGATATCGTAGCCATCGTCGCGGCGTGGCGAGGGATAGAACGGCAGCAGCCAGATGGTGTTCACGCCGAGGTCGGCGATGTAGTCGAGCTTGGCGATCAAGCCGGGAAAGTCACCGATGCCATCGTTGTTCGAGTCGAAGAAGGATTTGACGTGAACCTGGTAGATCACAGCGTCCTTGTACCAGAGCGGGTCGTCGATAAAGCTGGCTGGGCGGTTTTTCTTCGCCATGGGTAACTCCTTGGAATTCTTACTCGGTCCGACTGGCACCACACCTTGTGGCTAGAGGATTTGTCCTGATGCTGTTCAATTAAGCGCAATCTCGAGTCTGGCTGAGATTTGTGGCGAGGGGGCTTGCCCCCGTTCGGCTGCGAAGCGGCCGTAAAATCCGCGAATGCATTTTTCCTGACACCCCGAGCAATCTGACTTTGGGGCTGCTTCGCAGCCCAGCGCGGGCAAGCCCGCTCGCCACAAAGGTGCCCATCATCGGATTTTGCTGATCCGCCAGATGCCGAACGGCTGGTGCCAGGGCTCGATGCGCATCCACTGGGTCTTGCCGTGCCAGGTCCAGGTGTGGCCGTTCATCAAGTCTTCGCCACGGGTGGCGGCGTCATCAGCCAGGCCGAACTCCCACAAGGGCAACTCGAAATGCGCTTCCTGGGCGTTATGCGGATCGAGGCTGACCGCCACCAGGATGAAACTCTCCAGGTCCGCGGTGCGCTTGCCGAAATACAGGATGTTGTCGTTCCAGGCGTTGTAGACCTGCAACCCCAGGTGCGTCTGCAAGGCCGGATGCTGGCGACGGATACGATTGAGCTGGGCGATCTCGGCGATGATGTTGCCCGGCGCGTTGAAGTCCCGCGGACGGATCTCGTATTTCTCCGAGTCCAGGTATTCCTCCTTGCCCGGCAAGGCCGCCGACTCGCACAGTTCGAAGCCCGAGTACATGCCCCAAAGCCCTGAGCCCATGGTCGCCAGCGCCGCGCGAATGAGGAACCCGGCGCGTCCCGAATGATGGAGGAAAGCCGGGTTGATATCCGGCGTATTGACGAAAAAATTCGGCCGGAAGCACTCGCGCCAGGGCGACTCGTTAAGCTCGGTGAAATAGGCGGACAGTTCAGCCTTGGTGTTGCGCCAGGTGAAGTAGGTGTAGCTCTGGGAATAACCGAGCTTGCCCAGCCGCGCCATCATCGCCGGCGTGGTGAAGGCCTCGGCGAGAAAGATCACCTCGGGATGGACACCGCGCACATCGGCAATCAACCATTGCCAGAACGGCAGCGGCTTGGTGTGGGGGTTGTCGACGCGAAACAGCGTTACCCCCTCGGCAACCCAGCCCAACACGATATCCCGCAGCTCGACCCAGAGGCTGGGAATCGCCTCGGCGGCATAGAAGTCGACGTTGACGATGTCCTGGTATTTTTTCGGCGGATTCTCCGCGTACTTGATGCTGCCGTCCGGCCGCCAGTTGAACCAGCCGGGATGTTGCTGCAACCACGGATGGTCCTGGGAACACTGGATGGCGAAATCCAGGGCGATTTCCAGGCCATGCTCGGCCGCGGCACTGACCAGCCGGCGAAAATCCTCGCGACTGCCCAATTGCGCATGAATCGCCTCATGCCCGCCCTCCTCGCTGCCGATCGCATACGGACTACCCGGATCGTCGGGCCCGGCAACCAGGGCATTGTTCGGGCCTTTGCGGTAGCTGCGACCGATGGGATGGATCGGCGGGAAATACAGCACGTCGAAGCCCATGTCGCGAATCATCGGCAGGCGGCCGTGCACATCATTGAAGGTGCCGTGACGGGACGCCCGCTCAGTGATCGAACGGGGAAACAGTTCGTACCAGCTGGCGAACTGCGCCAGGCTGCGTTCCACGTCCAGGGGAAAATCGTAACTGCGACTCAGGTAGGCATGGTGGTCGGCCTTGCGCATCAATACCGCCGTGGCGGGCTTGAGCAAGCGCTCGACCTGGCCGTCGTTCGACAGGTGCAGCAATTCCTCGTACAAGGCCGTCAAGCTCATCGCCACCTCGTCATGGCTGCGCTCGATGGCATGCAGCACTTGCGTGCGCCCCTCCTGCAATTCCAGATCGATGGGCAGGCCGGCCACGAACTTCTTCTCCAGTTCGTAGCAGAAGCTGGCGAACTGATCGATCCAGGCCTCGATCCGATAGGCGTAGCGCCCCTGTTCACCGACTCGCAGGCGGCCCTGCCAGGCATTGTTGCCTTTATCGGCCATGGCCGTGTGTTGCCACTCGGCGTCGGCAAGGTTTCGCCAAGCCAGCAGCACCGCCAGCTTGTCGTGGCCGTCGGCGAACACCTTGGCGCTCACCAGCAGCTCCTGCCCCGCCACCGCCTTGACCGCGAACTGCCCACCATCGACGGTAGGCGCCACGCTTTCAATGGCGATGCGCGGCAGCAGCAAGGCCTGGGACAGGGGCAGGACTTCGGTGCCCTCTTCGTCCAACGGTTTATCAGCTGACATCGAGCCTCACTCCTTACGCCCCATGGACGCTCCACTCTGCGTAATCTGCATGACCACCGGCTTCATCCTGGAAAAGGTTGCTTCAGTTCGGAGCCCGCCGCAGGAACAAAAGTTCAGATCGATTGGCCGCAAACGCCACTCGTCATCAAGCGGGAGTCAAGCGCACCGCCCCAGGGTCAACCGCTGTACCGGGTGTCTTGAGCCATAACCGGCCCCCCCATCTGAAGCACGCATAAAGGAGGCCAGCTTCATGAATATTCCGATTCCGGCAGAAACGCCTGATCCCAATATCGACCAACCGACCCTGCCACCGACCGAGCCGCAACCAGTACCCGAGCAAGAACCGCCAGGCAGCACACCACCGCCCAAGGTCGATCCGCCGACCACCATGCCACCAGTGATCGCCTGACGCGGCGCGCCTGAAGCATAGACGGGAATAGCGCCTCAGCCGCGCGATCCCCGGAACACAAGGAGAGCACCATGCCCGTGCATATCGAACCTTCGAACCAAAGCTTTGCCCTGGAGCAAGGCGATATCGGTCTGCATGGCCCAGCCAGTGCCGTGCGTATCAGTACCGACGACGGCAAAAGCATGTCCCGCGCCGAACTGGACGGCCAGTTCATCGGATTACCGACGCGCTGACCGTCGCCGGCAGCGTTGACGGTCGCCATCACATTAAGGCGAGTGACAGTGATTCGGTGATTTGATTGACCTGTGTCAGCAGCGCCGCCGGGACTTTCCGTCCGGCGCCACAAGGCACGACGGCAGTGAGCGGCACAGGGTAGGACAACCTGTCGCAGGCTGCCGCGCGCCCTCATCTGATCCGCTTTTTATTGAAATACCTGAGTCTGTTATGCAAACAGTTCGCCCGGCATAGTGCCCAGGCCTGATGGAGGCTGACGAGCGACAGACCATGAGCGAGAGAATCCCCGTCCAGAGTATTGAAACCTTCGAGCCCTTGCGTCCAAGGGTGAAGGCCAAATCTACCGACCAATTGATCCACACCCGCAGCTTCAGCGGACTGTTTCGTAACCTGCGCCTGGGTGGTGCGGGCTTTCTGTTCCTGCTGTTCTTCGGCACGGCGTGGCTGAACTGGGGCGGCCGCCAGGCGGTGCTCTGGGATCTGGCCGAAAGCCGCTTCCATATCTTTGGCGCAACCTTCTGGCCCCAGGACTTTATCCTGCTCTCGGCGCTGCTGATCATCTGTGCCTTCGGCCTGTTCGCCATCACCGTGTTCGCCGGGCGGGTCTGGTGCGGTTATACCTGCCCGCAAAGCTCGTGGACCTGGCTGTTCATGTGGTGCGAGAAAGTCACCGAGGGCGAGCGCAACCAACGCATCAAACTGCAAGCGGCGCCCTGGGGCCCGAACAAGTTGGCCCGGCGCGCCGCCAAGCATACATTGTGGCTGGGGATCAGCCTGCTGACCGGCTTGACCTTCGTCGGCTACTTCACGCCGATCCGCCCCCTGGCCCAGGAACTGATGACCCTGCAGATCGGCGGTGTCAGCCTGTTCTGGGTAGTGTTTTTCACCGCTGCCACCTATATCAACGCCGGCTGGCTGCGCGAAGCGGTGTGCATGCATATGTGCCCCTACGCGCGGTTCCAGAGCGTGATGTTCGACAAGGACACCCTGACCATTTCCTACGACCCCGCCCGCGGCGAAAACCGCGGTCCGCGCAAACGCGATGTGGCGCCGGCCAGCATCGGCCTGGGGGATTGCATCGACTGCCAGATGTGCGTGCAGGTCTGCCCCACCGGGATCGATATCCGCGACGGCCTGCAGATGGAGTGCATCGGCTGCGCGGCCTGCATCGATGCCTGCGATTCGATCATGGACAAGATGGGCTATGCCCGTGGCCTGGTGAGCTATACCTCCGAGCATCAGTTGCAAGGCGGCAAGACCCATCTGCTGCGCCCGCGCCTGATCGGCTACAGCGGCGTGCTGCTGGTGATGATCGGTGCCCTGGCCATGGCCCTGGTGGAGCGGCCCATGGTCTCGCTGGACGTGAGCAAGGACCGTGGGCTGTTCCGGGAAAACAGCCAGGGCCAGATCGAGAATATCTACAGCCTCAAGGTCATCAACAAGACCCAGCAGCCCCAGCGTTATCGCCTGGAGCTGGTAGACAGCGACGGTTTCCAGTTGCGGGGCAAGACCGAATTGAGCCTGGCGGCGGGTGAAATCGCCGACCTGCCGGTGTCGGTGGCGATGCTTGGCGAGACGCCGAAAAGCAGCTCGCAGGAGCTGAGTTTCAAGGTAGTCGAGCGTGACGAGCCCGCTGTCTACAGCGTGGCGAAGAGCCGCTTTGTCGCCCCGCTGAACCGTTGATGCCTTAGAATCGCGAACGCCGATGCCAGTTGCAGTTCAGTTTCAGTTTCAGTTTCAGTTTCAGTTTCAGTTGAACACAGTCCTGTGGCGAGCGGGCTTGCCCGCGCTCGGCTGCGAAGCAGCCGTAAAACCAGAAAACTCGTTCTGCCTGATACACCACAATCGCTGGCTTTAGGGCCGCTACGCGCCCCAGCGCGGCGGTGCGGCGTTCCGACAAGCCCGCTCGCCACAACGGTGTAAAGACAATTCGCTGTTGCGTGCCTTTATGAATGAGTCAAGCCTCCATGAAACGCTACGAAAAATTCGCCGACGACATCGCCGAACTGATCCGCACCGGCGTCCTCGGCCCCGGCCAGCGGGTACCGTCGGTGCGCTACGCCAGCCAGACCTACGGGGTCAGCCCGTCCACCGTGTTCCAGGCCTACTACCTGCTGGAGCGCCGCGGCCTGATCCGCGCCCGGCCGCGTTCCGGCTACTTCGTCAACGCCCATACCCCCAGCCCGTTCTCGGAGCCGGCGATCAGCAGCCAGGTCAACGAGTCCACCGAGGTCGATGTCAGCGAACTGGTGTTCTCGGTGCTGGACTCCATCAAGGACCCCGCCACCGTGCCGTTCGGCTCGGCCTTCCCGAGCCCGACGCTGTTTCCCCTGCAACGCCTGTCCCGTTCCCTGGCCAGTGCCAGCCGCGAGATGGACCCGCGCATGGTGGTCACCGACCTGTCACCGGGCAACCCGCAACTGCGTCGACAAATCGCCCTGCGTTATATGGTCGGTGGGCTGATGCTGCCCATGGAAGAACTGCTGATCACCAATGGCGCGCTGGAAGCGCTGAACCTGTGCCTGCAGGCCGTCACCGAGCCCGGCGACCTGGTGGCCATTGAGGCCCCGGCCTTCTATGCCTGCCTGCAAGTGCTGGAACGCCTCAAGCTCAAGGCGGTGGAAATCCCGGTGCATCCGCGCGACGGCATCGACCTCGGGGTGCTGGCCCAGACCCTGGAACGCCATCCGATCAAGGCCTGCTGGTGCATGACCAGCTTCCAGAATCCTCTCGGCGCGACCCTGCCCGAGGCGAAGAAGCAAGCGCTTGTGGAGTTGCTGCGCCAATATCAGGTACCGCTGATCGAAGACGATGTCTACGCCGAGCTGTATTACGGCCAACAGGCACCGAAACCGGCCAAGGCCTTCGACACCGAAGGCCTGGTGATGCACTGCGGCTCCTTCTCCAAGAGCCTGGCGCCGGGTTATCGCATCGGCTGGGTGGCGGCGGGACGTTACGCGCAGAAGGTCGAGCGGCTCAAGCTGATGACCTCGCTGTGCGCCTCGATGCCGGCCCAGGCGGCCCTGGCCGACTATCTGCAAAACGGCGGCTACGACCGGCACCTGCGCAAACTGCGTTACGCCCTGGAGGAACAGCAGAGCGCCATGCTGGCGGCGATTGCCCGCTACTTCCCGGCGCAGACCCGGGTCAGCCAGCCGGGCGGCGGTTACTTCCTGTGGCTGGAACTGCCGGAACAGCTGGACTCGCTGAAACTGTTCCAGATCGCCCTGGCCCAGGGCATCAGCATCGCCCCGGGGCCGATCTTTTCGCCGACCCAACGCTTTGGCAACTGCATCCGTTTGAACTACGGCAGCCCGTGGAGCGAAATATCGGAGCAGGCGATGGAGACCCTGGGACGGATTGTGCGTTCGTTGCTGGATCAGTGAGCAGACAATCTCAAGAACACCACATCCTCCTGTAGGAGCTGGCTGGCCAGCTCCTACAGGGGTACGGTCAAGTATCAGCCGTGGCCGTATCCAGGGGCCAATGCATCAGATACGCCGCGCCGGTCACGCGAATCATTGGATGCGGCACGATCTGGCATTCGCCGACAATCGTGAAGCCATGACGCAGGTAGAAACGGCAGGCGCCGCTGTTCATCGCATAGTCGATCAGGCTCAGGCCCTTGAGCCCGAGCGCCTGGCAGCGCTGGCGGGCATATTCCAGGAAGCGCGCGCCCAAGCCCTGGTTACGCCAGGGCTCATGCAGCGCCAGGCTGGAAATGTACAGCGTGTCGGGAATCTCCAGCTCGGCATAGGGTGCCAGCACCGGATCAGTGCTCGGCGCTGCCTGCGGGTCTTCAAACATCGGATAACTATGCAGCATGCCGACGACCCGGCCTTCAGCCTCGGCCATCCAGCAGTTCTCATAGGAAAAGTCCACGCCCTCACGTGCATAGCGCCGCTCCCCCACATCCAGCAAGGATTCGGCGCCTTCAGCCAACTGGCTCCAGATATAGTCGGACGCCCCTTCCGAGGAAATCTGGAACAGGCGGGCAATCTCACGGGCGTCCGCGCGTAGCGCCGGACGAAAGATAACGGTCATTCGGGGGTCCCTGTAACGGTCGGTCGGCGGCCAGGCAAAACCCTGGCGCCGGCGTTACAGTGTGAGACGTCCGCTTGCCGGGCCGATGCGCCCGAACGACATGAGCGGCGCAAAAACCGACTTAGCGTCCTCCCGCCAGATCGATAAAGGTCCCGGTGGCATAGGAAGCCTTGTCCGAGAGCAGCCAGACAATCGCCTCGGCCACTTCCTCGGCGCGACCGCCACGGCCCATGGGGATGGCCGACTCCAGCTTGCTGACCCGATCGGCATCGCCGCTCAGGGCATGGAACTCGGTGTAGATATAACCCGGACGCACGGCATTGACCCGAATGCCCTCGCCCGCCAGTTCCTTGGACAAACCGAGGGTGAAGGTGTCCAGCGCGCCCTTGGAGGCGGCGTAATCCACGTATTCGTTGGGCGAGCCGAGACGCGCCGCCGCCGAAGACACGTTGACGATATTTCCGCCCTGGCCACCATGGCGTGGCGACATCCGCAGCACCGCGTGCTTGGCGCACAGGATCGGCCCCAGGATGTTGGTCTTCAGGGTTTGCAGGATACGGAACTCGGACATTTCATCGACCCGGGACTTGTGCCCGACGGTCCCGGCATTGTTGACCAGGGCAGTGACCGGCCCCAGCTCGGCGTCCACCCGGTTGAACAGGTGGATCACCTCATCCTCGATACTGACATCGGCGCGCACGGCCATGGCCACGGCGCCCAGCCCGCGGACCTGCTCCAGCACCCGCAGGGCCGCGGCTTCGCCGGTCAGGTAGTTGATACAGATGCGATAGCCCTGTTGCGCGGCGAGCAACGCGGTGGCGGCACCGATACCACGACTGCCGCCGGTGATGACGATAACTTTGTCCATGAGCCCGTTCCCTCAATCAACCTGTAGCCTTGCGGCAAAAGCATACCTGTCGACGACCGCTCTTGTGTAGTCGCCAAAGGTCGCACGGATTTGCCTAAGCACTCACATAGACCCAGGCATCCAGGCCCGAGGCCAGTCGGACCGAGACGCGTTTGTAGTCAGAAACTTCTAAGCATCGGCGGCCGCCAGCTCCGCGGTACTGATCCGGAACAGCCTGCCGCTGACGCTGTCCTCCGGGTTGCTGCTGGGACGCACGATGGGATGGAGGGTCTTGCCGCTGGTGGCGAGGACCTGGGCATCGCTGATTTCGACCCAGGATTGCTCGTAGCCGAGCATGCGGTCGGCGTTGCCGGCCAGTTCGCGGCCGAAATTGGACAGTTGCACGGCCTTGTCCTGCAGAGTGCCGTAGGAAAACAGCAGTACCGGTGTTTCGATGAGATCGTTCATGCAGGCATGATCAGGCGGTGATACCGCAGCTTCAACTGGAACTGTGCATTGAGCCGAGCCAGATACCCCTCGGTGGTGGCATCCAATGCCGGCTCGGCAACAATGATCAACTCATCCGGTTCGCAACCGTGCTTGGCGTCCACATAGGCATATTCGAGCAACTGCCCAAGCGCCTCGCGCACCGCCCCCAATGCGGTATGGCTCACCTTGATCTCATAGATCAGGCAGCCTGCCCCCGGCCGCTTGACCAACATGTCGGCGTATCCCCCCGACCCTGTAGCGCGCTCACACCAAACCTGCTCCTTGGGGTATTGCTGGCACAGCTGTTTGTACAGTGCCTCTTGTAGATCATTGTGCCGCAGACGTATTTTGCGGACGCTGGCCGGTAATTCTGCGTATGCACTTGAAGGCCTCGGTTGGTAATCTGGCGCGGCCCCCTCAGGCTCCCCCGTCCGTCTGTATCCTTTTATCTGATCAAGCACAAACCAGGGAAACATGTTGCGTTGCAAGTCATCGTTGAAACGCCACAGGCGGTCCAGATGCCTGCTCAAGCGTCGCGCTTTGAACGCCCAATTCTCACTGTCCAGCGTTGCCAATCCGGTGTGGACACGAAACCATTCCAACGCATTGTCCAGAACTGTCGCATCTACAGTTGTCGGATAAAACCGAGGATGCAGCGTGGCAAATGCACGGGCGATCAACAAGCGTGGAATGGCCTTGAGTTCACCCGCTTGTCTCCACTCAATAAAGCGTTCGACGATGGCGTCAAAACATTCCGGGCTTGCGTCTTCGGCTATCGCCTCAATCACCGCAAGCAGCTTGTCCTTCAGCGCATCAATAAGCACGAATGAAGGCATTCCTGACCCGGCGTTACTGACATTGTTGTCCTTGGTCTTCCAGACAAGATCAAAAATATCTTCTGCCTGCCCACGAGCGACAGCCTCGCGAACCAGATCTACCGTCTGCTGGTAACCCGGTTTCCATGACAGGTAAAAATCCAGGTCCGGCGCATTGAACCCCTCGAACATCCGTTGCGCTACATCATCCGCCACTGGCGGCGCTCCCCCCTCGATACTCACTGAGGGGACCTCGACATTACCCGATCGCCGGGCATTGCCTGCCAACACCAAAGCATCCTTTGAGGTTTTCAAGCGTGCAAAGCGCTCATCCATTGACAGACCTTCCCTAAGGAGCAACTGAAGCGGCAGATTGCCATCTTCTCTAACGCAGCGTCTATGGTTAGACGAACATGTTATTTACGAAGTACCACCAGGTGCTAATAGGCTATAAGAACCGGACCACCGGCCCCGCCCTTCCCACTAATGTTTTGCGAGGTGTCCATGGTCGCCCTGGTTCCCGGCGTTACCCGTTCCCGTCTATTGCTTTCAGCCCTGGGCATCGCCTTGTCCCTGGCCGCCTCCACCGTCGACGCCAACGAAACCCTGCGCATTGGCTACCAGAAGTCCTCGACCCTGATCACCCTGCTCAAAAACCAGCGCAGCCTGGAAAAAGCCCTGGCCGAGGAACATATCGACGTCAGCTGGCATGAATTCCCCAGCGGCCTGCCCCTGCTCGAATCGTTGAATGTCGGCAATGTCGATATCAGTGCGGACGTCGCCGACACGGTGCCGGTGTTCGCCCAGGCGGCCAAGGCCCGACTGACCTACTTCGCCCAGGAAGCCGCCTCCCCCGAAGCCCAGGCGATCGTGGTCAAGAGCGATTCGCCGATCAAGACCCTGGCCGACCTCAAGGGCAAGACCGTCGCGGTGACCAAGGCCGCCGGCAGCCACTATCTGCTGATTGCGGCACTGACCAGGGCCGGGCTGCAATTCAGCGATATCACTCCCGCCTACCTGACCCCCGCCGATGGGCGCGCCGCCTTCGAGAACGCCAAGGTCGATGCCTGGGTCGCCTGGGAACCCTTCCTCAGCGGCGCCCAACGGCAACTGCCGACCCGCACACTGGCCGACGGCCAAGGCCTGGCGAACTACAAGCGTTATTACCTGGCGAGCACGTCCTATGCCCAGTCCCATCCGCAAGTATTGAAACAGGTGTTCGCTGAACTGCAAAAATCCGCGGCGTGGATCAAGACCCATCCCAAAGAGGCCGCCGAAATCCTCGGCCCGCTGTGGGGCGGCCTGGATGTGGCGACGGTGGAAGCCGCCAACCGCCATCGCAGCTATGACGTGCAGGCGGTCAAGGCCGACCAGTTGGACGAACAGCAACAGATTGCCGATGCGTTCCTGGCGGCCGGCCTGCTACCGCAGAAGATCAATACCCGCGACGTCGGCATCTGGCAGCCCTGACCACCCGGAGACACCACCTCGCAGCGTGACGGCGCGCTGATGACAACGCTCAGCCGAGTGATCGAGGGACAGGTATCCGCTGCTGCGGGTCATAGAAAAACTGTTCCTCGGCGATACGCTCGCCGTCCCAACGCTGGTGGGCGATTTCCTCCATGCGGGTCACGCTGCCGTCAGCCCATTCGAAGCGGAAGATCCAGCGAATGGCCACATGGTCGCCATTGAGAAAAGCCGGACGCACGCAGGTCGAGGTCATGGAGCGTACCCGGGACAGCATCGCCCGCTCCTTGGCGACATGAAAGTCACGTCCGACTCGCGGCGGTTCCTGGTTCTCTTGCAGGGACGCGTCGGCGGTGTAGAAGGCTTCGACCGCTTCAGCGTGGGCATTCGCCTCGACCTGGGCGATAAAGCGTTCGAGGGTTTCAAGGGTCGGCATGGTCAGCTCCTGGCAGGGGTGATCGGCATTCATCACCCCGCCGAGGCTAAGGTCACCAATGTCCGATGGAAAGGTCCATTCCGACCGATCTGTGCAGTACCAATCGCCTAGCGCCGCCAGATCACACAGCCCAGCGCGCTCAGGGCAATTGCCAGACCGGCCAGGGAATATACCCAACTGGCCGACGCCACCGGCAGCAACACCCCCGCCAGCAAGGGACCGACACCGGCACCGATATCGCGCCACACCGCATTCGAGGCCAGGGCGTGGACCCGTCCGGCACCGGGATTGCGCTCGGCCACCAGGGTCACCACCAGCGGCAGTTGCAGGGCTCGCAGAATCAGCACCGCCGCGGCACCGAAGATCAGCCAGTGGCTGCCGAAGGCGCTCAGGGCCAGGCCACTGAGGATCGAGAACAGCAGCAACATGCGCACCACGCCATAACTGTCGGCCAGGCGACCGCCCACGGGGCTGAGAAACATTTCCGAGGCATAACGCAGGGCCATCAAGACCCCGGCAATGATCACCGCATTGCCACCCAATACCGCGGAGGCCTGCACCGACAGGCCGAAGATAAACAGCCCATCCAGCGCTACCCCCTCGACAAAGGACCACAGCGCCACGCTATCCGGCCGCCTGAAGCGCCGCCCGGAAGCTGCCGCCAGTTCATGCCCCTGCGTCGGCAGCCCGCGCGCCACCCACAAGCCGACCAACGACGCGCCGCACAACAGCAGGAAAATCAGCCGGGGTCCGTAGTGCAGACTCAACCAGCCGCCCACGGACAAGGCGATCATCGGGCCGATGGCAATCACTCCCCGCGAACGCCCGGCCCGGCGCGCGGCACCGCTCGGTTCCAGGGTCGCCAGCACCTGCGTCGACAGGTTCATCGCGGCAAACGCAAGGCCCCAGACCAGGCGCAGCAGCAATAACCAGGCAAAGCCGGAGATCAGCGAGTTGCCCAGGGCGCACAAAGCGCTACCGCCGGCCGCCAGCATCAGGGTCGAGCGGTCACCGTGGCGGGCGTAATACCGCAGCACATAACCGTAACCGAAGATCCGCACCAGCCGGTTGGCCGCCAGCAGTACCCCGGCCTGGGCCAGGGTCACGCCAAAGGCCTGGGTGTTCATCGGCAACAGCAGGTAGAGCAGCACGTCGCTGGGCAGGCACAGGGCCAGGACGGTGGCGGAACGGCGGGAGGCGGAGTCGCTCGGGTGGGCAGCCACGGCAGGCATCTGGGACAGGTCTCCGCAGGGGGGAAGAAGCCCGCAAGCATGCAGGGTTGAAACAATCGCTGACAACTTCTTTCTATCCTCCGATCTCCGCTCGACCAGACCGGTTCGCCGACAGCCAAGTTGATTTTCTTGTATAGGCCCAGCGCCGCTGTCAGGCACTGGTTATGCCTCATCGGCGTCGAGACTCCCGAACAGCTCCCCTTCCACGGCATCATGAAAAACAGCCAATCGATGAGGGTCGACTTACTGGATCATGGCAATGAGCCGCCGACCGTCGAGATGAAGAAGTGAAACGCCGTGGTGATGAAAGGTGGAGGCATCTGACGACCTGGAGCAGCACGCAGGGGGCAACCAAGCTTTGTGTCTACGGTAAAAATGTACGGGGAGAGTCATCGAGACTCTGCGGTCCGTATGCTCAAAATCGAGAACCACTGGAAGAGCTGATTCGCTGCCCCACCATCATCAAGCGCTTGCCCGCCCTCGAGGGTGAAGGCAGGCGCCCTGATTGACACTGACCGCTGAGCGCTGCGCTCGCGAATAACCACCCGGAAACCGGCGCTTCTTGGTATCGTGTGCGCCGATTTAAATAGCCACCTATATACTTTTTTCTTTTAGCAGCTCCGTTCATATTCAATTTTCTTTGCACAAAACAGGTTCCTCATGACCGATCCCATTCATATCAAGGATCACGAGAACGAAAAGCGCCTGGTCAACAAGCGCTTGCTGGCCTGCGGCATCCTGGTCCTGGGGCTGGCCGGCAGCCTGGTCGCCCGCCTGTATTTCCTCCAGGTCACCGAGTTTTCCTATAACTCCACCGTCTCGGAAAACAACCGCGTCCACGTCCTGCCGATCCCGCCGGAACGCGGCTTCATTCTCGACCGCAACGGCCAGGTCCTCGCCGACAACCAGCCCAGCTTCAACATGACCCTGACCCGCGAGCGCGCCGGTGACGTCGGCCAGGTGCTGGACACGGTGATGAGTGTGCTCAATCTGCCGGAAGAAGACCGGACGATGTTCACCAAGATCCTCAAGCAGTCGCGCCACCCGTTCGAGCCGGTCACCCTGCTCTATGAACTGACCGAACAGCAAATTGCCCTGCTGGCGGTGAACGAGTTCAAGCTGCCGGGCGTCGAGGTCGAGCCGCAGTTCGTCCGGCATTACCCGCTGGGCGATCATTTCGCCCATTCGGTGGGGTATGTCGGTCGGATCAACGAAAAGGAAAGCAAGCAACTGGACCCGGTGGAATACCGTGGCACCCAGTCCATCGGCAAGACCGGTATCGAGCGTTTCTACGAAAACGAGTTGCACGGCCATGTCGGCTACGAGGAAGTCGAGACCAATGCCCAGGGCCGGGTGATGCGGGTGCTCAAGCACACCGATCCGATTCCCGGCAAGAACATTGTCCTGAGCCTGGATATCAACCTGCAGGAAGCCGCCGAGAAGGCCCTGGGCGACCGCCGTGGAGCGGTGGTCGCCATCGATCCGAAAACCGGTGAGGTGCTGGCGATGGTCAGCAAGCCGAGCTTCGATCCGAACCTGTTCGTCACCGGGATCCGCGCCAAGGATTATTCGGCCCTGCGCGATTCCCTCGACCGCCCGCTGTTCAACCGAGCCCTGCGCGGGCTCTATGCCCCGGGCTCGACCATCAAGCCGGAAGTGGCCATCGCCGGCCTGGACAGCGGGGTGATTTCCCCCTCCACCCGGGTGTTCGACCCCGGTTACTTCCAGTTGCCCAATGTCGACCACAAATACCGCAACTGGAACCACAGCGGCGACGGTTGGGTCGACCTCAACGCGGCGATCATGCGCTCCAACGACACCTACTTCTATGACCTGGCGAGCAAGCTGGGCATCGACCGCCTGCACGATTACCTGAGCAAGTTCGGCGTCGGGCAGAAGGTCTCCCTGGACATGTTCGAGGAGTCGCCGGGGCTGATGCCGTCACGCGAGTGGAAACGTACCACCCGGCGCCAGGCCTGGTTCCCCGGCGAGACCGTGATCCTCGGCATCGGCCAGGGCTATATGCAGGTTACGCCGCTGCAACTGGCCCAGGCCACGACCCTGATCGCCAACAAAGGGGTGTGGAATCGCCCGCATCTGGCCCGGAGCATCGGCCAGGTCGCGCCGGTGGACGAGAATCCGATTCCCAATATCGTGCTGCATGACCCCCGGCAGTGGGAACAGGTCAACTACGCCATGCAGTTGGTGATGCACGATCCGCGCGGTATCGCCCGGGCGGCGGCCGTCGGCGCGCAGTATCGCATCGCCGGCAAGAGCGGCACGGCGCAGGTGGTGGCGATCAAACAGGGCGAGCGCTATGACCGCCTGAAGACCTCGGAACGCAATCGCGACAACGCCTTGTTCGTCGGTTTTGCCCCGGCGGAAGACCCGCAGATCGTGATTTCGGTGATGATCGAGAACGGCGAGGCCGGTGGCCGGGTCGCCGGGCCCGTGGTGCGGGAGATTCTCGATGCCTGGCTGCTGGACAAGGATGGCAAGCTCAAGCCTGAATATGCGCGACCGCTCAAGCCCCATGAGGATCCGAAGGTTTAGTTGAGTCTGCTTGCCCGCGAATAGGCCCTCAAGAACAACCCCACTCGTCAGGTCGTCACACCCCGCCGATAAAACGCCAACACCCCGCCCAAGGTCATCAGCAAACCACCGGTCACCCGGTTGAACGCCCGCAGATGGCCGCCCTGCAAGCGGCTCAACAAGCGCGCGCCGCACAGCGCATAAAACAGCATGATGCTGACGTTGAGCAAGGTCAGCACCACGGCCAGCAGCGCATATTGCGGCAACTGCGGCTGCGTACTGTCGATAAATTGCGGCAGGAACGCCGACATGAACAGCAGCGCCTTGGGGTTGGTCAGCGCCACCACGAAACAGCGCATGAACAAGCCGACGGAGCGGTTCGAGCCTTGCTCCACCGGCAGTTCGGCCAAGGTCCCGGTCGAGCGCAGCATTTTCCAGCCGAGCCAGACCAGATACGCCGCCCCCAGCCACTTCACCGCCTGGAACAGCGTCTCGCTGGCCTGCAACAGGATCCCCAGGCCGCAGGCCACCGCCGTCACCAGCAGCGCATCGGCCAGCACCGCCCCGCCCATGCCCCAGGCCGCCGCCCGCACGCCGTGGTTGGAGCCGTTGTGCAAGGCCAGCAACACCGTCGGGCCGGGCATGGCGATGATCGCCGCCGAGCTGATCAGGAACAGGAACAACGTCGCCAGCGTCATGAAGGTCGCCTTGAAAAGGAAAAATGAGCGTCATTCTGCGGCCAGCACCGCCGCGCTTCAACCGCCGGTAGGCCAGCCAGCCGTTTGCACTGGACGCGGCTAAGCTGTTTCGTGATAAAACAAGGCTTCGCACTGAAGCGTTTCAGCGTCCTTTCCATCAGACAGGGTGATAGCCTCATGACCGACCAGAAGCTGCTCGACTCACTGTTTCCCGCCGCCGCGGACATCCCGGAAAAATATCGATTCGAAGGCCAGCTGGTACAGCGCGAATACCTGGTCGACGGCACCCTGCGCAACTGGGACGGCCCGCTGGCCCAGGTCCGCAGCCCGGTGTACCTCGCCACCGCCAGCGGCGATGAGCAAGTGATCCTCGGCAGCACGCCGCTGCTGGATGCCGAGACTGCCCTCAGTGCCCTCGACGCCGCGGTTCGCGCCTATGACCGCGGCCAGGGCGAATGGCCGACGATGCGCGTGGCCGAGCGCATCCAGCATGTCGAAGCCTTCCTGCGGCGCATGCGCGAGCAGCGCGAGGCGGTGGTCAAGTTGCTGATGTGGGAGATCGGCAAGAACCTCAAGGATTCCGAGAAGGAATTCGACCGCACCTGCGACTACATCGTCGACACCATCAATGCCTTGAAGGAACTCGACCGCCGCTCCAGCCGTTTCGAACTGGAACAGGACACCCTCGGCCAGATCCGTCGCGTGCCCATGGGCGTGGCGCTGTGCATGGGTCCCTACAACTATCCGCTGAACGAAACCTTCACCACCCTGATCCCGGCGCTGATCATGGGCAACACCGTGGTGTTCAAGCCGGCCAAGCTCGGCGTGCTGCTGATCCGTCCGCTGCTGGAGGCCTTCCGCGACAGTTTCCCGGCCGGGGTGATCAACGTGATCTATGGCAGCGGCCGGGAAACCGTCAGCGCGCTGATGGCCAGCGGCAAGATCGATATCTTCGCCTTCATCGGCACCAACAAGGCCGCCAGCGACCTGAAGAAACTCCACCCCAGGCCCCACCGCCTGCGTGCCGCCCTCGGCCTGGATGCGAAGAATCCGGCCATTGTGCTGCCCGAGGTCGACCTGGACAACGCGGTCAACGAATGCGTCACCGGCTCGTTGTCGTTCAATGGCCAGCGCTGCACCGCACTGAAGATCCTGTTCGTGCACGAGGACGTGGTCGAGGGTTTTATCGAGAAACTCAACCACAAGGTGCAAACCCTGGTGCCGGGCATGCCCTGGGACAACGGCGTATCGCTGACGCCGTTGCCGGAAGCCGGCAAGATCGACTACCTCAAGGCCCTGGTCGCCGATGCCCAGGCCAAGGGGGCCAAGGTGGTCAACCGAGACGGCGGCCAGACCCGCGCCTCGTTCTTCTATCCGGCGGTGCTCTACCCGGTGAATGCGGCGATGCGCGTGTACCAGGAGGAACAGTTCGGCCCGGTGGTGCCCATCGTGCCCTACCGCGACCTGGAAACCGCAATCGACTACGTGCTGGAGTCGGATTTCGGCCAGCAATTGAGCATTTTCGGCACCGATCCGGCCGAGGTCGGCCGACTGGTGGACACCTTCGCCAACCAGGTCGGGCGGATCAATATCAACGCCCAGTGCCAGCGCGGCCCGGACACCTACCCGTTCAACGGGCGCAAGAATTCGGCCGAGGGTACGCTCTCGGTGCACGATGCGCTGCGGGTGTTTTCAATCCGCACCCTGGTGGCGACCAAGTTCCAGGACAGCAACAAGGCGCTGATCAGCGATATCATCCATAACCGCGACTCGACCTTCCTGACCACTGACTATATCTTCTGACGCCTCAGCTCACCGGTGGAAGCCGGTGGGAGCTGGTTTGCCGGCGCTGGCAACGACGTGCGGTCCAGTCAAACCGCGCCGGCTTCTGCAGCGCGGCATCGATTTTTTATGCCAGGCCCATAGGGCTGCCGGTCGCTCTGATCTATCATTGCACCTCAGGCGGCCCAGGCCCGCCATTATTTTTATAAGAAATCCATGCCACGCATCGACCTCCGCCGATTGATCCTGTTGTTGTCGCTTTCGGTTGTCACCCTGACCGCCGGCAACCTGTTCTTCGCCAGCTACCAGACCCAGCGCAACTTCCTGATGGGACAAACCCTGGAAGCCAATCGGATCTATGCGCTGAAGCTGGCCAATACCACCGACAATTTCCTCAAGTCGGCCCAGCAACAACTGGCCTTCAGCGCCGCGCTGCTCCCGGCGATCTGGGACCAGCCGCAACAGCTGTGGCAGGAGGCCCACCGGCTGCGCCGCGAGACCAACAGCTTCAACTCCGTGACGGTGATCCGCGCGGACGGTCAGATCATCGCCGCCTCCCCCAGCTACCTGAACCTGACGGGCACCTTTTCCAACAGCGAAGGCTTTCACCAGGCCACTTCACGGCGCCAGCCGAATATCTCGCAGCCCTATATGGGTTCCAGCAAGCACCTGATGATCCAGATCTCGCATCCGGTCTTCGACGCCGAAGGCAACTACCTCGGCTATCTGGGCGCCGGGATCTACCTCAACGAACCGAATATCCTGCACTCGCTGCTGGGCGAACAGTATTACCGTGACGGCACCTACCTCTACGTGGTCGATACCCAGGGCCGACTGATCTATCACCAGGATCCCGCGCGCGTAGGTGACGTAGTCAAGGGCAACCCGGCCATCGATGCGGTGGTCGCCGGCCAGAGCGGCAGCCTGCGGTTGCACAACTCCCAGGGTGTCGACATGCTCACCGGCTATGCGCCAGTGCCGCGGATCGGCTGGGGGGTGATCAGCCAGCGCCCCACGGCCATCACCCTGGAGGGCCTGCAACGGCTGATGCTGGAAGTCGCCGGTTACGCCGTGCCGCTGTTGCTGCTGTCACTGCTGGGCATCTGGTGGATCTCGACGCTGATCAGCAAACCGCTCTGGCAACTGGCCAACTCCACCCAGTATTGGGGTTCCTCCAGCGCCGGCCAGTCGGTCAGCAAGGTACGGGCCTGGTATTACGAGGCCGCGCAGCTGAAGAACACCATGCAGAAAGCCCTGATGTCGCTGCACCAGCAACTGGGTCGGCTCAATCAGGAAAGCGTCACCGATCCGCTGACCGGCCTGACCAACCGGCGCGGCCTGAAACTGATCCTCGACGACTGGGAAAGCCGCCAGCAGCCGTTCTCGCTGATCGCCCTGGACATCGACCACTTCAAGCAGGTCAACGACAGCTACGGGCACAGCGCCGGCGACCTGGTACTGCAACACCTGGCCCAGCAGATCCGTCGCCATTCCCGGGAAAGCGATGTGCTCTGCCGCCAGGGCGGTGAAGAGTTCCTCATGCTGCTGCCTTCCACCCCACTGGCCCAGGCGGCCCTGGTGGCCGAGCGTTTGCGCACGGCGATGGCCTACACCGAAAGCCCGAACGGCATTCCGGTGACCATCTCCCTCGGTGTGGCCGGCTGGCCCCAGGGCGGGCAGACCGTGGCCCAGACCCTCCAGGCGGCGGACCAGGCCCTCTATCGGGCCAAGGATGGCGGGCGCAACCGGGTGGTGCGCGACGATGAGCAGCCCCCATCGGATGCACCGAACAGTTAGACTGACGGCCCCTGGCGACACGCATCGGAGCGCCGTCCCAGGCCACGCCCCCCCGACGCTTTCGGGGATTTCTTTCGAGATTGACCACCAGCATGACCTTCAACTTCGACACCCTGATCGACCGTCGCAACACCGGCAGCACCAAATGGAGCCGCTACCCGGCCGATGTCCTGCCCATGTGGGTGGCCGATATGGACCTGCCGGTGGCGAGCGCGATCACCCAGGCCCTGCACCAGCGCCTGGAACATCCGCAGCTGGGTTATAGCGTGGCCCAGGACGCCCTGCGCCAGGCCATCGTCGCCGATCTCCGGGCCAAGTACGCCTGGCGCGTGCTACCCCAGGAGCTGATTTTCCTGCCGGGGGTCGAACCGGGTTTCAACATGGCATTGCACGCCTTTGTGCAACCGGGCCAGAACGTCGTGGTGCAGACACCGAACTATCGTCCGCTGCGCCTGGCGGCAGGTAACTGGAACCTGCCGAAAGTCGAGCTGGAATTCGAACGCGATGCCCGGGGTGACTACATCACCCCCTTCGACGCCCTGCGCAATGCCTTGCAAGGCGGCGGCGCGCTGTTGCTGAGCAACCCGCACAACCCGCTGGGCAAGGTCTTTCCACGGGAAGAACTGCAACAGGTGGCGGATATCTGCCTGGAACAGGGCGCGTTGATCATCAGCGACGAAATCCACGCCGACCTCTGCTTCGACGGCCGTCGTCATGTGCCGATCGCCACCCTGGGCCCGGAGATCGCCAAGCGCACCATCACCCTGATGTCGGCGAGCAAGGCCTATAACATCGCCGGGCTGAAGACTGCCTATGCCATCGTCCAGGACCCGGCGCTGCGCGAACGTTTCAACGCCGCCCGTTCGGGCATGGTCGACAGCGTCAACGCCCTCGGGCTGGAAGCCACGTTCACCGCCTACACCGAGTGCGGACCGTGGCTCAAGGGCCTGGTGGAATACCTGCAGGCCAACCGCGACTATCTGCAACACGCGGTGGAAACCCGCCTGCCGGGCGTGGTCCTGCACCCGGCCCAGGGCACCTACCTGGCCTGGCTGGATTGCAGCGCGCTGGGTCTTGCCGACCCGTACCAGTTTTTCCTCGAAGAGGCCAAGGTGGGCTTGAGCGCGGGTATCGAGTTCGGCGACGACGCGCAGCAGTTCGTGCGCTTGAACTTCGGTTGCCCGCGGGCACTGCTGGAGGAAGGCATCAGCCGGATGGAGCAGAGCCTGCGTCGGCGCTGAACGCGCCGTCACCTCTATAGGGTCCAGGGTGTAGCCAACGCCAGTTTAACGGGATGTAAGGCCGAGCACGGATTTGTGGCGAGCGGACAAGCCCGCTCGCCACAAATCCGTGCTCGGCCTCAGATCAGCTTAACGACAGGTATCGGGCTCGGTCAGGCGGGTTTATTCAGGCGCGGTTTGGCCGCCTTGGGGAAATACGGTTGCTTGACCAGCAGCGTCGATGCAGGCTTCACAACCTTCGCCGCGGATGCCTCGACCGGCGGCTCCCCACCAAACTCCGCCACGTAAGCGGTCTGGCCGCAACGCAGTCGATTGTTGATGGGAAACTCGTCGCCGTTGTCGTAAATGTACGCTTCCTTCATAGCCTTCTCCTTCTCAACATAATTGATCCCTGCCAGCCAACAGCCGCAGGCCTCAAAAACATTGAGCGTAGCCGAGCCACCGCGATTCGCAGGCTCTGGCGCAAGGTTCCGACGAATGACCACCCGGTCACAAAATTTTCATTTCCCCTGGCCGGGCTTTCACGCGGATTTCACTTGTGCCCACCTAGGATGGACTCACTCCTCGTTTCAATCCCACTCGACTCGCCTTCGTTGCGGGTCTTTTTTTGCCCGCGCAACCGGTCGAACCACAGGTAGACCACCGGCGTGGTGTAGAGCGTCAGCAGTTGCGACACCGCCAGCCCGCCGACGATGGCGATCCCCAGTGGCTGGCGCAATTCCGAGCCGGCACCATGCCCGAACGCCAGCGGCACGGCACCGAGCAGCGCCGCCAACGAGGTCATCAGGATCGGCCGCAAACGCAGCAGGCAGGCCTCATGCACCGCCTGCCGCGGCGCCATGCCGCCACGCTCGGCCTCCAGGGTGAAGTCGACGATCATGATCGCGTTCTTCTTGACGATGCCGATCAGCAGGATGATCCCGATCATCCCCAGCACCGACAGGTCCTGCCCGCAGATGATCAACGCCAGCAAGGCGCCGAAGCCGGCCGAAGGCAAGGTGGAAATGATCGTCAGCGGATGGATGGCGTTTTCATAGAGCACGCCGAGGACGATATAGACCGTCAGGATCGCCGCCAGGATCAACCAGGGTTGCGACTTCAGCGAATCCTTGAACGCCTGGGCGGTACCCTGGAAACTCCCCGACACCGTATCCGGCAGGCCCACCGCCAGCGAGGTTTTCTCGATGGCATTGACCGCATCGCTCAGGGCCTGCCCGGGAGCCAGGTCGAACGACAGGGTAATGGCCGGGAACACGCCCTGGTGGTTGATGATGATCGGCGCCAGTTCGTTGCGGATGCTCGCCAGCATATCCAGCGGCACCATGCCTCCGCTGGTCGAACGCACGTACAGGTGCTTGAGGCTCTCGATGGACATCTGCCAGCGCGGATCGAGTTCGAGAATCACGTGGTTCTGGTCCAGCTGGGTGAACATGGTTGCGATCTGGCGCTGGCCGAAGGCGTCATAGAGCACATCGTCGATCGCCTGCACGTTGACCCCCAGGCGCGCCGCCGACGCTCGGTCGATCACCAGGGTCGCCTGGGGCGCGGCACGCTGCTGGTCGGAGGTCACGTTGCGCAACTGCGGCAGTTGCTTGAGACGCTCGAGCAACAGCCCGCTCCAATGGTCCAGCTCCTGGCTGTCCGGATCCTGCAAGGTGTACTGGTACTGGGTCTTGCTGGCCCGGCCGCCGATCTGGATGTCCTGGTTGGCCTGGAGGAACAGCTTGATGCCCTGGACCTTGTCCAGCGCCAGCTGCAAGCGCGCGATCACCTGCTGGGCGCTGGCGGTGCGCTGGTCGAACGGCTTGAGGTTGACCATCACCCGGCCCTGGCTGACCGTCGGGTTGGGGCCGATCCAGAAATACGCCTTGGCCACCGCCGGGTCGGCACTGACGATATCGGCCAACAGCGCGACCCGCTGGCGCATGGCATCCGGGGAAATATCCGAGGCGGCTTCGGCGACACCCTGGATCAGGCCGGTGTCCTGCTGCGGAAAAAAACCCTTGGGGATATACAGGTAGAGCATGGCCGTGGCGACGAAGGTGGCGACCGCCACCGCCAGGGTCAGGCGCTGGTGATCGAGGACCCACTCCAGGCTGCGTCGGTAGCTTTCGTGAATCCGCTTGTAGAGCGCCTCGCAGGCATCACCGAAACGGCTCGGGCGCGAGTCGTGCCCGGGTTTGAGCAACCAGGCGCACAACATCGGCGTCACGGTCAGGGAGACCACCCCGGACATCAGGATCGCCACGCTGACCGTCACCGCGAACTCGCGCATCAGCCGTCCGACGATGCCCCCCATCAACAGGATCGGCAGGAACACCGCGATCAACGACACGGTCATCGAGACAATGGTGAACCCCACCTCGCGCAGGCCGTCCACCGCCGCCTGGATTCGCGACTTGCCCATCTCCAGGTGGCGGACGATGTTTTCCATGACCACGATGGCATCGTCCACCACGAAGCCGACGGCAATCGCCAGGCCCATGATCGACAGGTTGTCCAGGCTGTAGCCCAGCAGGTACATCACCGCGAAGGTCGCGACCAGCGACAGCGGGATGGTCAGGGTCGGGATCAGGGTCGCGGTGGCCTTGCGCAGGAACACGAAGATCACCACGACCACCAGGGCGATGGACAGCAGCAAGGTGAACTGCACGTCGTTGACCGAGGCGTTGATGGTCTGGGTGCGGTCGCCGACCACCTGGACCTGGACGTCGCGCGGCAAGGATGCGGTCAGGGCCGGCAGGCTGGCCTTGATATTGGCGATGGTCGACAGCACGTTGAAACCCGGCTGCTTGTGGATGTCGACGATGACCGTCGGCTGGCCGTCGATACCCGCGGCCTGCTGGGTGTCCTCGGCGGCGTCGATGACCCGGCCCAGATCGCCGAGTTTGATCGGCACCCCGGCCTTGTAGGCCACCACCTGCTCGCGATAGCCCTTGGGGTCAAGCAGTTGGTCGGTCGCATCGAGGGTCAGCGAGCGATACTGGCCGTTGAGGTTGCCCTTGGGCTGATCCAGGGTGCTGAGGCCGACGACGCTGCGCACTTCCTCCAGGGTCAGGCCGCGCGCCGCCAGCGCATCCGGGTCGATCTGGATGCGCACCGCCGGCTTCTGTTCGCCATGGAAATCCACCAGGCCGACGCCGGGCATCTGCGACAGACGCTGGGCCAGGTAGTTGTCGGCATAGCGATCGAGTTCCGGCAAGGTTCGCGTCGGCGAGGTCAAGGCCAGGGACAGCACGGTGAACTCCGCCGGGTTGACCTTGTTGAAGGTCGGCGTGCTGGTCATGGTTTTCGGCAAGGTCGCACTGGCGGTGTTGATCGCCGTCTGCACGTCCTGGGCCGCGCCGTCGATACTGCGCGACAGGTCGAACTGGAGGACGATCTGGGTCTTGCCCGAGGAGCTCGAGGAAGTCATCGAGGTGACTTGCGGCACTGCCGCGAACGCCCGTTCCAGTGGAGTCGCCACCGAGGTCGCCATGGTTTCGGCGCTGGCCCCGGAGAGCTTGGCGGTGACCTGGATGGTGGGAAAGTCCACCGTCGGCAACGGCGCCACCGGCAGTTGGAAATAGGCAAAAGTGCCCAGCAGCAGCACCCCCAGGGCCAGCAGGCACAGGCCGGTACGGCGCTGGATCAGACCGGCGAGCAGGTTCATGGCTTGCCTCCGCTGCTGCTGGCCGACGCCAGCTCAGGCGTCGCCGGGACCGAGTCCAGGCTGACCGGCTTGACCTTGAGCCCGGGGGCGATCCGCGACTGGCCCTGGACCACCACCACTTCACCCGGCGCCAGGCCGTCCTTGATCCACTGCTGGCCGTCGACCACCGTCGCCGCCGTGACCGGCCGCGGCTCGACCCGCTGGTCGGCATTGACCACGTAGACGAAGTCGCCCTTCTGCCCTTGCTGCACGGCATTGGCCGGCACCACGGTGGCGGCCTTCTGGGTATTCACCAGCAGGCGCGCGCCCACCAGTTGGCCAGGCCAGAGTTGCTGGCCGGCGTTGTGGAATTGCGCCTTGAGCTGGATCTGCCCGCTGGCGGCGATCACCTGGCTGTCGATAAAGCTCAGGTAGCCGGTGGCCAACTGCTGATGGCCGTCGCGGCTCATGGCGAACACCTGCAAGGGCGCCACGGCGTTTTCCTTGAGGATCCGCGCCAGATCGTCCTGGGACACCGCGAAAGCCACCGAAATCGGGTCCATCTGCGTCAAGGTCACCAGGCCACCGGCATCGCTGCCGTGGACAATCGAACCGACGTCCAGCAGGCGTTGCCCGGTGCGGCCGGTGAACGGCGCGTCGATCCGGGTGAAGGCCAATTGCAGGCGGGCATTGTCCAGCGCCGCCTGGTCGGCCTGGACCGTGGCCTGCTGGGCCGCCAATTGGGTCCGATAGGTGTCGACATCCTGGGTCGGCCCGGCCTTGGCCGCCGCCAGCTTGCTCGCGCGGTCGAGGTTGACCCGCAAGTTGGCAAGCTGCGCCTGGTCCTTGCTGACCAGGGCCTGGGCCTGGGCCATCTGGGCCTGGTAGACCCGCGGGTCGATCTGCGCCAACTGGCTGCCGGCGTTGACCATCTGCCCTTCAGTGAACAGGACTTTCTGCAGCTCACCGTCGACCCGCACCCGCACATTGACGGTATTGAGGGGCTGGACATTGCCGATGGCGTCGATCCAGATCGGCAGGTCCTTCTGCCCCGCAGCCTGCATCACCACCGGTATGGCGCTGTCGACGGGGGCTGCCGGTGCCGCCTGGGCGCGGTCGATCCATTGGCTCTTGATCAACAGCGAAGCGCCGAGCATGGCCACGACCAGCAGGCCGAGGCGCAGACGACGAGGTTGGGATGGCGCCAGGGGTGAATGCTTCATGGCTGAACGACCTGAGAAGGGGAAGAAGGAGTAGCGGCAGCCAGGGTTGGCGCGCTGAAGTCGCCGCCGATGGCGCGGAACAGGCCGACAGCGGCCTGCAAATGCTGGAGACGTACTTGCAACAGGCTGTCTTCGGCCTGGTACTGGGTGCGCTCGACCACCAGCAGCGTCTGGAAATCGCTGGAGCCGAGCCGGTAGCGGACCTGGGCCAGGCGCGCGGCCTCACGGGCCGAGCCGACGGCGGCCTGGTTCAGGGCATAGGCCTGGTCCAGTTGCCGGGCGGCGCTGAGCTGGGTTTCCACATCGCGCAGGGCTTCGACGATCGCGGCGCGATAGCTGGCGGTCAGTTCCTGCACATGAGCCTGGTCGGCATGCAGTTGTCCGCTCAGTTGGCCGCCGCTGAACACCGGCTGGGCGAGGTTGCCGACGATGCTCCAGATGTGTCCGCCGGCCAGGGTGTCGATACCGCCCAGCAGGTCCAGCGAAAGGTTGGGCAGAAATGCCGCCCGGGCCACGCCGACGTCGTAGTTGGCCGACACCAGGCGGGCTTCGGCGGCCTGGATATCCGGGCGCTGGCGCACCAGGCCGACAGGCAGGCCGACCCTGGGTTGTGGCACCTGGAGGGCGTCGAGCCCGGTTTGCTGGACCTTGAAGCCTTCCGGTGGCACACCCACCAGCGTCGCCAGTTGGTACTGCGCCGCGTCGAGCTGCTGTTGCAACAGCGGTACCGCAGCCTGGAAGGTTTGTTGGGCATTGCGCTGCTGTTCGACTTCCAGGCTCGACACCGCGCCCTGGCTGGCCTGCACCTGCACCAGGTCGAGGACCTGGCTGGCATCGGCGGCGATGGACTGGGCCAGGCGCACGCGCTCTTGCAGCGAGAGGACCTGGAAATAGCTGTCGGCGATGCTCGCGCCGAGGCTCATGCGCAGGGTCTGGGCATCGAACTGGCTGGCGTTGGCCAGGGCCTGGGAGGAATCGGCGCTGGCGCGCTGCTTGCCCCAGAAGTCCACTTCATAGGTGGCCTCGGCGAAGACGCTGGTTTTTTTCGTGCTGCCGTAGTTGTTCTGGCGCTGGTAGTTGCCGCCCAGGGACAGGTTGGGGTATTGCCCGGCACCGGCGACCTGGGCTATGGCGCGGGCCTGGTCGACCCGACTCACGGCGGCCTTGAGGCTGTAGTTGTCGCTCAGGCCACGGGCAATCAGGCCATCGAGTTCGGCGCTGTGGAACTCACGCCACCAGGGCCCGCCCGCCGCGTCGGCCGGGGTCGCGGATGGGGCCTGGGCCGACCATTGCGCGGCCAGGGGCAAGGCCGGCGACTGGTAGCCTGGCACCAACGAACAGCCGCCCAACAGGGTCAGGCCGGCCAGGGCCAGGGCGCGAAACAGTCGGCTTGGGCCATGAGGTGGATGAAAAGCCTCGAATCTGGGCGTGAGAAGCATCTACGGGATATCTCCAGAACCTGTGTGGCAGAGCCATCGATCAGGTTCCGAAGCTATCAGGCAGAGGTCTGTGTCCCGTTCCTCCAAAGCTAAATTTTAGTTTAGGTAAATATCATGTGACCGCGGTCACTTGTGGGAGCGGAGCTTGCCCGCGAAGCTTTTAGCGATCTTGAGGCCCTCTTCGCTGGCAAGCCAGGCCCCTACAGGGGTTCTTCGCCGTCCTGTAGCAAACGGTAGCCCACCCCCGGCACGGTCTGGATCAGCGAATGGCTGAACCCGGCATCCAGTTTGCGGCGCAAACGATAGATGTGTTTATCGATCACGTTGTCGATGGGGTCGAAGTCATAGTCCCAGGCACTCTCCAGCAACATGCTACGGGTCACCACCTCATCGCTGTGCCGCATGAGCTTTTCCAGGATCAGCGACTCGCGCTGCTGCAGCGCGATGACCCGCCCTTCACGGGTGGCGGTGCGCGCGGCGCAGTCCAGTTGCAGGCTGCCGACCCGCAAGGTCCGCGACAGCCCCACCACCGGGTCACGGCCACGCTGCAAGGCTTCCAGCCGAGCAAGCACCTCGACGAAGGCGTAGGGCTTGGCCAGGTAATCGTCACACCCGGCGCGCAAACCTTCGACCCGCTGGGCGGTGGAGTCCAGGGCACTGAGCATCAGTACCGGCGTGCGCAAGCCCTGGCGCCGCAGTGCCTGGACCAGCGCAATGCCGTCCAGCCCCGGCAACTTGCGGTCGACGATCAAGGCGTCATAGATCCCTTCCAGGGCCATGTCCAAGCCGCTGCGACCGTCGTCGACGGTATCGGCGACATGCCCGCTTTCATTGAGCCCGCGCACCAGGTAACTGGCCGCCCGGGCGTCATCCTCGATGACCAGGATTCTCAAGTCCGGCTCCGTGCTGACTCAGCTAAACTTTTTTTCATATTGACGCGACCTTTCAGATAAACCCGGTTTGGCACACTATGCCGGTCGACCAGCCAACCACGATGCACTGGCCAGCCAGACTCCTCCGGGGTCCGTGCAAGACTACCACCCTCTCTCATTCTGCGAAGTGCCCATGACCCATGTCCTGGTCGTCGAGGACGACCCCGCCACCGCCCGGGAAATCGAAGCCGCCCTGCAAGACCACGGCTTCGACGTCACCCACGTCGATAACGGTCGTGACGGCCTGGTGCGCGCCATCAGCGACAGCTTCGACGTCATCGTCCTCGACCGCATGCTCCCCGGCGCCCTCGATGGCCTGGGCATGCTCACCGCCCTGCGCGCCTCGGGCATCGCCACGCCGGTGCTGATCCTCAGCGCCCTCAGTGCGCTGGACGAGCGGGTACGCGGCCTGCGCGCCGGCGGCGACGACTACCTGACCAAGCCCTTCGAATTCATCGAACTGACCGCCCGCCTCGATGCCTTGAGCCGCCGCCGGGTCGCTCCCAGCGAGGAACGGGTCAACCGCCTGCGGGTCGGCAACCTGGAGCTGGACCTGCTCAAGCGCGTCGTCAAGCGCGGCGAACGGACGGTGGAGCTGTTGCCCCGGGAATACGCCCTGCTCGAATACCTGGTGCAGCATGCCGAGCAGGTGGTGACCCGGACCATGCTGTTCGAAGCGGTGTGGAACTACGCCTATGACGAACGCACCAATGTCATCGAAGTGCACATGGGCCGTTTGCGCCGCAAGGTCGATGGCGAAGGCGAAGAACCGATGATCCATACCATTCGCGGGGCCGGCTATGTTCTCCGTTCACCTGCGTGAAATCCCCCGCACCATCAGTTTCCGCACGGCGCTGATGTCCCTGGCGCTGTTCAGTTGTTCGTTCCTTGCGCTGTTCGGCTACCTCTATTGGCAAACCGCCGGCTACCTGATGGCCGAGGTCGATACGGCCCTCTATCGGCAGATCGACAACCGCAGCGCGCAGCCCGAAGAACTGCGCCTGGCGGAAATCCGCAAGCATTCCGAACAGGATATCGACGGCCGGGTCCCCCACGGTCTCTACGACGCCCAGGGCCGGCTGATTGCCGGGGCGGTCAGTGAAATGCCGGCCTTCAAGGGCTATGACAAACCCAACGAATTCTACTGGGAGAAGACCCGCAGAAAGGATCGGCCGATCCGTTTCATGATGCATCGCCTGGACAACGGCCAGACCCTGATGGTGGCCCAGGATATCCATGACATCCGCGAGTTCGACGAGTTGCTGGTCAATGCGATGGTCTCCGGCGGCTCGTTGCTGCTGCTGGTCGGACTGCTCGGCGCGGTCGGGCTGGGTTACTCGGCGCGCCGCCGCCTGGATGTGCTGACCCGCTCCATCGAACGCATCGTCAAGGGCGACCTCAACGAGCGCCTGCCGACCCGTGGCAACCGTGACGATATCGACCGGATCGCCACGGTGGTCAACCAGATGCTCGACGAGCTGGAACGCCTGATGAGCGAGGTCAAGGGCGTCTGTGACGATATCGCCCACGACTTGCGTACCCCCCTCACCCGCCTGCTCGCGGGCCTGGAACGGGCCCAGCGCCGGCACCTGCGGGAAGAGGAATACGCGGCGGCCATCGACAACGCCATCGCGGATGCCCAGGGCTTGCTGTCGACCTTCCGCGCCCTGCTGCGGATTTCCGAGATCGAGGCCAGTGCCCGGCGCAGCAGCTTTGCCGAGATCGACCTGAACCGCATCGCCGCCGACGCCGCCGAGTTCTTCGAGCCGCTGGCCGAAGAGCGTGGCATCGAGCTGATCTTGAGCGGCACGCCCGCGCCTTGCCTGATCTTCGGCGATGCGCAGTTGCTGTTCGATGCCACCTGCAACCTGCTGGACAATGCCATCAAGTTTTCGCCCGAGCACAGTCGGGTGCGGGTGGCGGTGCTGGATGCCCCGGACAAACGCGGACTGTGCGTGGAGGACAATGGTCCGGGGATTCCCGAAGCCGAGCGCGAAGCGGTGTTTCGACGGCTGTACCGTTCCGAATCCAGTCGGCATACGGCCGGTAACGGGTTGGGGTTGAGCATGGTGGCGGCGGTGGCGCGGTTGCATGACATGCGCCTTGAGGTGCAGGACGCCCAGCCGGGTTGCCGGATCGAGTTGATCGTCGGCGCCTGAAGGCACCGCTAACCTGTAGGAGCAGGGCTTGCCCGCGAAGCTTTTGGCGGTCTTGAGGGCCTATTCGCTGCGATGCGGCGTCCCGATAAGCCAGGCTCCTACAAGAGACCGTGTTTCAGCCTTGAGGAAGGCGCTGCAGCAGTTGCTCGAACGCCGCCAGCACCTGCTGCGGCCTCTCCAACATCAACTGGTGCCCACACGCCTCCAGCATCTGGAACTGTGCATCCGGCAACTGCCGCGCCAGCGCCTCACCACCGCTGGCCGGGGTCAGGCCGTCGCTGTCGCCGGCCAGGACCTGGACCGGCAACCTCAGTTGCGCCACCCGCTCGGCCTCGGGCCACTGCACACCCTGCACCAGCCCCTTGAACACATACAGCCGATTACGCTCGGTCAACTTCTCCTCATGCGCCAGCAAGTGCGGGTCGACGGACGGATGCCAGGCCCGCTCGCGAAATCCCTTGGCCAACACCGGCCGGATCAACTCCAGTATCCAGGCCGGCAACGCCAGCAAGCCGCCGCGACTCAAGGGCCGATGCAGTTGCGTGCCGAGCAGCAAGGCGCCACTGACCGAATTCACCTGCAACAATGCGCTGAGGGTCAACCCGGTGCCAAAGGAGTGGGCCACGATCAGGTTGCGCTCACCCCCGAAGCTCCGCAGCAGCTCCACGACATCCGCCACCAATTCCTCCCAGGCATAGGCCGCCGCCCGCCGCGGCTTGTCGCTCTCGCCATGACCCAGCAGATCCCAGGCCACCAGGCTGTAGCCCTGCTCGCCGAGGGCTTGCCATTGCTCGCGCCACTGATCCTTGTTGCCCCCCGCGCCATGGCAGAAAAACACCACGGTCGCGGCTTTCTCCGTTCCCGGACGATGGGCCACGCTGAGGCGTCGCCCGGGACGGACTTCCAGCCGTTCACCCCGCACCAGGGGCAGATGACTAAAGGATCGAAACTCGGTCATGGGTGTGACAGTCCTGTGCAAGAGAAAAAGGATGCACTCACAGTGCGCCAACCACCGCCGGCTCGGTGGAAGTATCGGGCAGCGCCAACGCGGCGGCCCCGAGCAAGGTCCGGGTGTAAGGATGTTGCGGTTCGGCAAACAAGCGGGCCGTATCGCCCTGCTCGACAATCCGTCCGCCCTGCATCACCGCGATGCGGTCGCACAGGCGGGCCGCGACCCACAGGTCATGGGTAATAAACACCAGGCTCAGGCGGAACTGCCGTTGCAGGGCCTCCAGCAGTTCAAGAATCTGGACCTGGACCAGGGCATCCAGGGCCGAGACGCACTCGTCGGCAATCAGGATCTTCGGCCGTACGGCCAGGGCTCGGGCTATACCGATGCGTTGCCGCTGACCGCCGGAAAACTCATGGGGAAAACGCTCGAACGCTGCGGCGGGCAAACCGACCTGCTCCAGCAATTCGCGGGCACGCCGGGCCGACTCCGCCCGGGAAACGCCCTGGGCCAAGGGGCCGGTCATAACGATCTGCCCCACTGTCTGGCGTGGGTTGAGCGAGGCAAAGGGGTCCTGGAAAATCATCTGGATCTCACCGCGCATCGGCCGCAGCCGGCGCTGGGACAGGTTCGCCACCTCATGCCCCTGCCACTCCAGGCTGCCGGCGTCCGGTTGCAGCAGGCGTACCAGGCACCGGCCCAGGGTCGACTTGCCGGAGCCTGACTCGCCGACGATGCCCAGGGTCTCGCCTTCACGCAGGTGCAGGTCGAGCCCGGCCAAGGCCTGGGTCTGGCGGCGACTCCACCAACCGCCACGACCGACGAAGTGCTTTTCCAACTGTCGCGCGCCAAGGACCTCGGGCGCCTCGGCCAATAACGGGCGCGGCGCCAGCGGCTGCGCCGTGACCGCCGCCAATAGACGCTGGGTATACTCTTCGCGGGGCGCCTCGAGCACCTGTCGGGCCGACCCCTGCTCGATCACATGGCCGCGTTCCAGCACCAGCACGCGGTCGGCAATCGCCCGCACCACGGCAAAATCGTGGGTGATAAACACTATCGCCATGCCCTTGTCACGCTGGATACGGCGCAACAGGTCGAGGATCTGCGCCTGGGTGGTCACATCCAGCGCCGAGGTCGGTTCGTCGGCGATCAGCAGGTCCGGATCGAAGGCCAGGGCCATGGCGATCACCACCCGCTGGCGCTGACCGCCGGACAGCTCGAAGGGATAGGCCCGCCGTAGCCGGATCGGATCAGGCAGGCCGACATAACCGAGCAGGTCGAGCACCCGCCGCTCGCGCACCCGGGCCGAGCGCTCGCCATGGGCACGCAGGGTTTCATCGATCTGTCGGCCGATGCTCAACAAGGGATTGAGCGCACTCATCGGCTCCTGGAACACCATACTGAGGGTCCGGCCGCGCAACTGACGCATCCCCTCCGCGTCACGGCCGGCCAGGTCCTCGCCGCGAAAACGCAAGGTTCCGCTCTCGACACGCAAGGGGGCTGGCAGCAGGCGCAACAACGCCTTGGCCAGCATGGATTTTCCGGAACCCGACTCCCCCACCAGGCACAGGCACTCCCCCGCCACCAGCGACAACGACAGGTCATACAGCGCATGGCTGCGATCGGCGCCCGCGGGCAAGGCGATACGCAGTCGCTCGATGCTCAACAACGGTGTGCGGTCCTGGCTCATGGGTTGACTCCCTGTCGACGGGTCGGCTCAAAGGCCACCCGCAGTCCTTCGCCCACGCGATTGACCGCCAGCACGCAGAGCAGGATTGCCAGCCCCGGCAGCAAGCTCATCCACCAGGCTTCGCGCAGCAGCCCACGCGAGGCATTGATCATGTAGCCCCAACTCATGGCATCGGGATCGCCGAGGCCGAGAAACGCCAACGCGGCCTCGGTGAGAATCGCCGTCGCCATCACAAAGGTCAGGGTCACCAGCAAAGGCGCCAGGGCATTGGGCAGGATCTGCCGGGTGATGATCGCCAGCGGTGACTGCCCCAGAACCTGGGCCGCCTGGACAAACTCGCGCTGGCGCAGGCTGAGGAATTCGCCACGTACCAGGCGCGCTACTCCTGGCCAGGCCACCAGGGTGATCGCCAGCACAATGGAGCCCAGCGACGGTTCCAGTACCGCCACCAGGATCACCGCCAGCACCAGTTGCGGAATGATCTGGAAGAACTCCGCGATACGCATCAGCACACCATCGAGCCAGCCGCCGAAATAGCCGGCGACAGCGCCCACCAGGGCGCCCACCAGCAAGGTCGCCAGGCTCGAAAGGACGGCCACCGCCAGGGACACCCGGGCGCCGTACAACAAGCCGCTGCCGAGATCGCGCCCAAGTATATCGCTGCCCAGCCAATGGGCCGGGTCCTGGAACGGCGCCAACAGCGGCGTGGTGTTCATCTCCCAGGGCATACTGTCGGTCAGCCAGGGCGCGGCCAGCGCCAGCAGGCTCAGCAACAGCAGGAAACCGGCGCCGATCAGCGCCGAAGGTTGTGCGAGAAAACGTCGAATCACTGAAACCTCATTCATCAGGACTGACCCTGGGCGCCGATACGCGGGTCCAGCAGCCGGCAGGCCAGATCGGTCAACAGGTTGAAACCGACCACCAGCGTCGAGATCACCAGGAAGCCGCCCATCAACACGCCGTAGTCTCGTTGCGCCAGGGCGTCGTACATCAGCCGACCGATGCCCGGCCAGGAATAGACCACCTCCACCAGCAAGGCACCGCTAGCCAGTTGTCCCAGTTGCAGGCCGGCGAAGGTCACCACCGGCAGCAGCGCATTACGCAGGACATGGGCCCAGAGAATGCACCGTGGGGTCAGGCCCTTGGCCCGGGCGGTGTAGACATACTCCTGGCCCAGCGCTTCAAGGGTCGCGGCGCGGGTCAGATGGATATACAGGGCCAGGAACAGAAAACTCAGGGACAGGCACGGCAGCAGCAGATGGCGCAGCCGGTCCGCCAGCCAGGCCCAGCCGTGGAGGTCCGCGGCCACGGCCTCCAGGCCAAAGGCCGGCAACCAGTCAAGGTGTACGGAAAACAACAGGATCAGCAGCATCGCCAGCCAGAAGGTCGGCACGGCGTAGAGCAGCAAAGCGCCTTGGGAAATCAGCCCGTCCAACCAGGGCCGACGCTCCCGGCTACGGGCCGCGAGCACGCCGAGGGCGATCCCCGCCAGGGACGAGAGCAGGAACGCAGAGCCCATCAGCGCCAGGGTGGCGGGCAGGCGCTCGGCGATCAGCGACCAGACCGAGGTCTGGTTGCGGTAGGAATACCCCAGGTCCAGGTGCGCGACCTGCCCCAGGTAGATCAACAGTTGCCGGGCCAGCGGCTGGTCCAGGCCCATGTCATGCCGCAGGTTGTCGATGTAGTGCACATCGTCGACGCCGGCCTCGCCGGCCATCAGCAAGGCCGGATCGCCAGGGGTCAGGCGGATCAGCAGGAAGCTCAGCACCAGCACCCCGAGGATCATCAGCAGCGCCCGACTCAAGCGGGCGCCGAGGAAGCGCAACAGGTTCATGGCGCCGGGCCGTCGAGGTAGACGCTTTCATCGTCCTCGTTGAGGCTGGTGGCGGTTTGCAGCAGGTTCTTGACCTGGCTGTGGAACAGCGTCGGGTAGCGCATTTCGAAGATCGGCGCGATGGGCAGGTCGCTGTTCAACTGGTTTTCCAGGCGGCTGTAGACCTGGCGGCGCTGCTCGCCTTCCGGGGTGTCGGCGACCTGATTCCACAAGGCATCGGCCTGAGGGCTGTTGTAGCCGCTGACATTGGCGAACGGTGAGGTCTTGAGGATGTAGTCCGAGCGATAGAGGTAGGCAGTGGTCAGGTAAGGGTCGCCGATCTGGAAGATGAAGTTGTAGGTCAGGTCGAAGTCCCAGTCGCTGACTCGCTGGAACCAGGTGGCGGCATCCGAGGTGACTACCTGGACCTTGAAGCCCAGGGGTTGCAGGGCCTGCTTGGTGTATTCGGCCAGGCGCTCCCAGGCGCCGCCCTTCTCACCGTTGAGCAGGCGGATACGCACCGCGCCGACATCCACGCCGGACTCGGCGATCAGCGCCTTGGCCTTCTTCAGGTCATAGCTGTACTGCGGCAGGTTCGGGTCGTGATACGGCGTGGTGGAGACAAACGGCCCCTGGGCGACCTTGCCGGAACCGAAGAAAATATTGTCGACGATAAACTGCCGGTTCAGCGCATAGAGGATCGCCTGGCGCACCTTGGGATTGTTCAGCGGTGGCTTGCGGGTGTTGATCTGCAGAAAGGCCAGGCCGGCATACAGCTCCCAGCCTTTCTCCGAAGACTGCACGCCGGGCAAGGCGGTCAGGCGCTTGAGATCGGAGTAGTCCGCATCGCCGCTGCGCAGTGCCTGGATATCCCCACGTTCGAACGCGGCCGCCCGGGACGAGGCATCGGGAATCACGTGGAAGACGATACCATCGAGGTGCGGCAGGCCTTTTTTCCAGTAGTCCTTGTTCTTACCCAGCTTGATATAGGCGCCGCGTTTCCACTCTTCGAAGACAAACGGCCCGGTGCCCACGGGCTTGAGGTTGTAGGGGTTGTTGCGAAAATCCGTGCCCTCGTAGAGGTGCCGGGGCACCACGGGGCGCAGGCCGCTGCCCAGGGAAGAGAGCAAGGGGGCGAAGGGTTTCTTCAGGTGGAAGACCACCTGCAACGGCCCCGTGGCCTCGATGGAGGTCACATAGTCGGTAAAGATCCCGCCCAGACGTTTGTCCACCTCCGGGTAGAAGGTCTGGAAGCTGAACACCACGTCGGCCGAGGTGAAGGGCTGGCCGTCATGCCAATGCACGCCGTCCTGCAGGTCCAAGGTGTAGGTCAGGCCGTCGGGGGCAATCGTCCAGCTTTTTGCCAGCACCGGCTTGGGCTGGAGCGCGGTGTCGTAGGTGAGAAGACTCTGGAGGATCTTGCCGCTGACGTACTGGGTCGAGACGTGGCTGACCACCCCATGCATCAACGACGGCGGCTCCGGCTGGGCCACCAGGTTCAGTACGCCACCCTCCCGGGGCTCGGCCTGGACGCTGCCGGCCAGGATCAACGCACCAGCCGCAAGGCCGAGCAACACCCGGCGCAGGGGCCGGGTGCGAGACGAATGGGTCGGGGTGAGATCAGGCATGGCGGGCTCCGCAGAAAAGATTCATCAGGCAGGCAACCACGGACAGGCGCCCGGCCCTTTGAAGCGGTTTAGCAAGGCCTGTGCCAGGGCCTGGAAGGCGGTCTTTTGCGGGCTTTGAGCGGTTTTCGAGGGCGCTGGCGCTGATGAAAAAACCACAGCCACTGGCCCGACTGTGGAAAAAGCAGCAGCCGTCACGATCCTGTAGGAGCCGGCTTGCTGGTGATGGCGTCCGTATGATCGGTGCAAGGTTCGAGGGCCTCTTCGCGGGCAAGCCCTGCTCCTACAGTCTGATCTCGTACACAAAATCGGTGAACGACTACGTACTGTAGGAGCAGGGCTTGCCCGCGAAGACGTCAGTCCTGACGATGCATAACTTGAGGGATACGCCTCCTGTGCAGGACTGGCACAAGCCTTGCGAGACCCGCTGCCTTCGAACCACCGAGTCTCAAGAGCATGTCACTGGATTACCTGGGCAACCCCCTCGACACCGAGCACGCCGCGACCCGCGAAGGCATCGACGCGTTCATCGGCGGTTTTCTCGGTTACCACCCTCGCGCCGAGTCGATCCTCGCCACCGCCGACGCCGATCCGCAGTCACGCCTGGCCAATGCCTTCGCCGGCATCCTGCTGATGTTCAGCGAATCCCCCGAAGGCCCGGTCCTGGCCGAACGCTACCGGCAGCGGGCAAGCGCCACCCCCGCCGGACATGCCCGGGCCGACCTGTACCTGGCCCTGCTGTGCGCCTGGATCGCCGACGACCTGGGGCAAGTGCTGGGCCTCGGCGAACAACTGCTGGAACGCTTTCCCCGGGACCTGTTCGCCGCCAAGCTCACCCAATACGTGGAGTTCAATCGCGGCAACTGGCCGGCGTTGTTGCGCATCGCCCTCAAGGCCCGCGACGCGGCGTCGGATATCGCCCATAGCCACGGCCTGCTGGCCTTCGCCTATGAACAATGCCACCTGCTGGACGACGCCGAAGCCGCCACCCGCCAGGCCCTTGCCCTGCAAGCCGACGAGCCCTGGGCCCAGCACGCCCTGGCCCATGTGCTGCTGACCCGGGGCCGGATCGAGGAAGGCATCGACTTCATGGAAAACGTGAAGGACCATTGGCAGGGCCTCAACTCCTTCATGTACACCCACAACTGGTGGCACCTGGCGCTGTTCTACCTGGCCCGCGGCCATGAGCAACGCGCCCTGGAGATTTATGACCGACATGTCTGGGGCATCCTGCCGGAATACTCCCAGGATCAGGTCGGCGCGGTATCGCTGCTGACCCGGTTGGAGCTGACCGGCATCGATATCGGTGAACGCTGGCAGGCGCTGGCGCCCTATCTGCAGAAACGCACGGAGGATACGGTGCAACCCTTCCTCAGCGTGCAGTATCTGTACGGCCTGGCCCGAGCCGGAAAACCTGAAGCCGATCATCTGCTTGAGTCGCTGCTGGCCCACGCCTCCAGGGCGCCGGCGTTCAGCCGCACGACCTGGGCCGAGGTGACGGTGCCATTGGCGCAAGGCTTGCTGGCCCAGGCCCGGGGTGATTGGGAACTGGCTGTGCAGCGGCTGAGTGGTGTGCTGCCACGGCTCAACGATATCGGCGGCAGTCACGCACAGCGGGATCTGTTCGCACAAATCGAACTCGACGCCCGCCTGCGCGGCGGGGACTGGCGGGCGGCACAGCAGACGTTGGAACTGCGCCGTGGCTACGACCCGCTGGATGTCCCGACCAACCGCCATCTGGAACAGGTTTACACCGAACTCGGACTGCCTGTGCAAGCCAGCCAGGCCCGAGAGCGAATCAAGCAGGTAATGGCAACACATGTAATTCCTGGCTGAACGCGATCCACTGTGGGAGCTGGCTTGCCAGCTCCCACAAGGTTCGTGACATGCTCAAGATCCCAGACCTACAGGCCATTCGGCACCTCGCGCCGGGCCTCGAAAACACCCCGGGCAATCGCCCGCGCCACGCAATCGGCGGCGGCGCTGCCGAGGCAGCCGATCTGCACCTGGCGACGCGGCCCGTCCACCAGCTCGACCGCGCCGGAAGCCATGGCAAACACCGTGTCGCCATCAAACGGCAGATGCGCCGGGCGCACCGCGCGGGCAATGCCGTCCTGGGCCATGATCGCCACGCGCTTGCACTCGGCGGTGGTCAACCGGGCATTGCAGGCCACCGCCACCAAGGTGGTATTGGCCCCGGCCTGCAACCGCCCCATGGAATCCAGCCGGGACAGTTCCGGCATCGGATCGCTGGCGTCCATCGGTGCCCCCGGACGCATACCACCAAACTCCCCGGCGATCTCCCAGGGCCAGGCCCAGAACGTCTCGCCATCCGGCATATAGACGGAGCCGATCGGATTGGCGACCACCAGCGCCGCCACCACCCAACCATCACCCAGCACCAGCGATGCCGAACCCAGTCCGCCCTTGAGCACCCCGGCCATAGCCCCCCGCCCCGCTCCCACCGAGCCCTGGGCAAATCCTTGCGAGGCGTTTTGCAGCGCCTCGAAACCCAGCCGGCGATAAGGCGGTTCCAATCCCCAGTCCTTGTCCCCGCCGTTGGCCAGATCGTGCAGCACTGCCGCAGGAACAATGGGAATCGCTGGCGCACCAAGCTTGAGATGCAAACCCACTGCCTGCTGCGACAACGCCGCCGCCACCGCATCCGCCGCCCCCAGGCCGAACACCGAGCCGCCGGAAAACACCAGCGCATGCAGTTGCCCGACCATGTTTTCCGGCTCCAGGGCCGCCGACTCGCGACCGCCCGGACCACCGCCGCGAATATCGATGCTCGCCGTCCAGGCGCCGTCGGTACGAATCACCGTCACACCAGTGTCGACATACTCATCGGTGGCATGCCCGACAGACACGCCCGGCACATCGGTGAGCAGATTGCGGGAACCCGGTTGTGGCATAAAAAACTTCCTGACAAGTGGTTGGCTTCCATAGTGGAGCGTGATCGCAACGGTCCAGCAAAGCCTGTGCCACCACTCCCGCACCCGACTTCATTAGCGCCCCCTCCCGTACCACTGTTGTTAACCCACCAACACCCCCGGGCGACTGCTGGAAAACCAACAACCCACACCCCCGAACCTCCCGCCACGGGCGCGCTGTAGAAAAACCAACAGCCTGAATCGCCGCTGCTAGAAAAACACCAGCCATTGCCCGACAAACGATCTAACTACTTGTTTAAAAAGGCTTTTAAAGAATGGCACAGGCTTTGCTCTGCTGCCCTGACCAGAGCTTGAGACCGCAGGCCGCCCCCCCGGCCCGGCAACAAGCCGCCACTGACCTCACTGGCGACGCCCCACACACCCGTCGCCTCACCCGCCACGATCGCCCCCCACCAGGGCGCAGAGCGGGGACCACACTGGAGCGATTCACATCATGAGTGCAACACGTGCCGCCAACCGGCGCCCCACCCGTAACACCCTCACCCACAGCCTGCTGTTCCTGGCCGTGTGCGAGGCACTGAGCTACAGCAGCCTGACCCTGGCCGCCGACACCACCAGCGATAACCCCCTGGACACCGTGGTGGTCATCGGCAACCGTGGCCAGGCCCGCACCCTGGCCGACAGCCCGGCGCCGGTGGACGTGATTTCCTCCAAGCAGTTGCTCGCCACCGGCCAGGGCGATCTCACCGCCGCCCTGAACAAGGTGCTGCCCTCGCTGAACCAGCCGACCTCCTCCGGCTTCGGCTCGACCTCGGTGGTGCGCCCCATCAGCCTGCGCGGCCTCAACGGCGACCAGGTGCTGGTGCTGGTCAACGGCAAGCGCCGCCACAACAGCGCACTGCTGAACAACGGCACCTACCTCAACTCCGGCTCGCAACCGGTGGACCTGGACATGATCCCCACCGCCCTGGTGGACCATGTCGAAGTGCTGCGCGACGGCGCCTCCGCGCAATACGGCTCGGACGCCATCGGCGGCGTGATCAATATCGTGCTCAAGCAGACCGACCATGGCGGCAGCCTCAGCACCCGCTACGGCCAGAACTTTGAAAACGGCGACGGCGCCACCACCCGGCAAACCGGCGACCTGGGGCTGTCACTGCCCAACGACGGCTTTATCAACCTGGCCCTGGACGTGAAGAAACAGAACACCTCCGACCGCTCCGACGACGCGCCCTACACCGACAGCGCCGGCAACACCAGCGAGCGCCATACCTACTACGGCACCGGCCTGCCCCAGGCACGCAACTTCAGCTTCGGCTACAACGCCGAACTGCCGGTGGACGATGCCCTGACCCTCTACTCGTTCTCCACCTACACCCGGCGCAACTCGGAAAAACCCCTGGCCTTCCACCAGCCGGCGAGCTTCGACGGGATCGCCACGCCGTTCCCGGAGGGCATCGAAGACACCCTGCGGTTTATCGAAAACGACTTCCAGGTGGCCTTCGGCGGCAAGGGCAAGGCCGCCGGCTGGGACTACGACCTGTCCAGCACCTACGGCCAGGATCATGCCGAGGCCACCCTGCGCCACACCTATAACCTGAGCTTCGGCCCGGACTCGCCGACCTCGGTGGACACCGGGGCCAAGACCTTCAGCCAATGGACCAACAACCTCGACCTGACCCGCGCCTTCGACCTCGGCCTGGCCAAGCCGACGCAGATTTCCTGGGGCCTGGAACAACGCTTCGAGAGCTACAAGATCGGCAAGGGCGACTATGACTCCTATGCCCTCGGCGACTTCAGCACCGGTGCCAGCGGCGCGCCGATTGCGCCGGGAACCATTTCCGGTGCCGGCACCACTCCGGCCGACGCCGCGGAGAAAAGCCGCACCAGCGTGGCCGGCTATGGCGAGATCGGCCAGGACCTGACCGACAAGTGGCACGTCGACCTCGCCGGGCGCTACGAGCACTACAACGACGGTTCGGGCACCACCACCAACGGCAAGTTCTCCACCCGTTACCAGTTGACCCCGATCCTCGCCGTGCGCGGCACCTTCAGCACCGGCTTCCGCGCGCCATCGCTGTCGCAGCAGATCTACAGCTCGACCTCGCAGACCAGCGTCAACGGCAACCTGTTCGACTACCGCAATGTCGCGGTGGATTCGACGGTGGCCAAGGCCCTCGGCGCCACCACCTTGAAACCGGAGAAGTCGACCAACATCGGCTTCGGCCTGACCCTGCAACCGATCGACAACGCCAGCGTCACCCTGGATGCCTACCAGATCAAGATCAAGGACCGCATCGCCCAGACCGGCTACCTGGGCGGCACCCCGCAGATCGAGGCGATCCTCGCGGCGGCCGGGCTGCCGACCAACCAGGCGGTGACCTACTTCACCAACGCCCTCGACACCACCACCCGCGGCGTCGACCTGGTCGGCGACTACCGGCAGGACATCGGTGCCTACGGCAACCTGCGCTACACCCTGGGCTTCAACTGGAACACCACCGCAATCGACGCCATCCACGCCTCCGACGCCGCCCAGCAGGCCTTGGGCCCGGACGGCGGTTACGACCGCCAGCGCCAGGGCAACCTCAAGCACGGCCTGCCGGATTCCAAGCTGTTGCTGGGCACCGTCTGGAGCATCGACAAGTTCGAGATCGGCCTGAACCTGACCCGCTACGGCGAGTACACCCAGTACGGCACCGCGGCGATCTACGACCGCAGTTTCTCGGCGGCCTGGATCACCGACCTGAACGTCGACTACCACCTGACCAAGAGCCTGACCCTCAATGCCGGGGCCAACAACGTCTTCAACCTGTACCCGGAACGCACCAACCTGCCCAGTGCCTCGGGGGCCTACCCCTACGGCAACTTCTCGCCCTACGGCACCACGGGCGGCTACTGGTACACCGGCCTGACCTACAACTTCTGACCGTCCTGGCGGCACGCGCGGCCCGATGGCCCGGCGCTGCCGCCTTGTTTACCGGGAGCCTGCAATGACCCGTCGTACCGATCAACTCAAGCTCGGCGCCTTTCTCGCCAACAGCGGCCATCATCTCGCCGCCTGGCGTCATCCCCTGGGCCAGGCCGATGCCAGCCTGGATTTCGAGCACTTCAAGGCGATTGCCGAAACCGCCGAACGCGGCAAGTTCGACGCGCTGTTCGTCGCCGATGTGGTTGCGCTCTGGGGTCATCATCACGATGCCCTGAGCCGCTGCGCCCGGGCCGAACACTTCGAACCGCTGACCCTGATGTCCGCCCTCGCGGCCGTCACCCGCCATATCGGCCTGATCGCCACCGCGACCACCAGCTACAACGAGCCCTACCATATCGCCCGCAAGTTCGCCTCCCTCGACCACCTGTCCAAGGGCCGCGCGGCCTGGAACCTGGTGACTTCGGTGGTCTCCGACGAGGCCTGGAACTTCGGTCGGGAAAGCCATATCGACCACGGCGACCGCTATCAGCGCGCCGAGGAATTCCACGATGTGGTCAAGGGCCTGTGGGACAGTTGGGACGATGACGCGTTCGTCCGCGACAAGGCCAGTGGCCAATACTTCGATCCAAGCAAGCTGCACACCCTGAACCACCGCGGCGAACACTTCTCGGTGCGCGGCCCGCTGAACGTCGCCCGCCCACCCCAGGGCCATCCGGTGCTGGTCCAGGCCGGGGCTTCGGAGGCCGGCAAGACCCTGGCGGCGCGGGTGGCCGAAGTGATCTTCGCCGCCCACCACGACCTGGCCGGGGCCAAGGCGTTCTACCAGGATATCAAGGCCCGGGCCGCCGATTTCGACCGCGACCCGGACCATATCAAGATCCTTCCCGGTATCACGCCCTTTATCGCCGAGACCCGCGAGCAGGCCCAGGCCCTGTTCGAAGCGTTCCAGGCGCTGATCGACCCGGCCCTCGGCCTGCGCCTGCTGGCCGATACCCTCGGTGACGATATCGACCTGAGCGGCTACGACCTCGACGGCCCATTGCCGGAGACCCCGGTCGGCCAACGCGGCAGTCGCCGGGACAAGGTGCAGGAGCTGGCCCGCCAGGAAAACCTCAGCATCCGCCAGCTGTACCTGCGCTTGGCCGGCGGCAACCCGGTGATCGGTACCCCGGTCGATATCGCCGACAGTTTCGAGGCCTGGTTCCAGGCCCGGGCCTGCGACGGCTTCAATGTGTTCTTCCCCTACTACTCGGGCGCCATCGAAGTGTTTGTCGACCAGGTGATCCCGTTGTTGCAGGAACGCGGACTGTTCCGCCGCGAATACGAAGGCCGCACCCTGCGGGAAAACCTCGGGCTGCCGCGTCCGGCCAACCGGTTCAGCCGATCATGAGCGGCGAGCGCCCCATCGAGGGTAGGATGAGTGAATTCGGGCGGCGGGTCTGCGCCCCTTTGACGGAGCGCGTGCATGGCCCTTGAGTTCAGCTGGCAGTTGCCTTTGTGCGACACCGACGGTACCACCTCCTGGGCGCGCCATCCCGCGCAGTGGATTCAACTGGCCCAGGCCGTGGAATACGCCGGCCTTGATGGGCTCTGGGTGCCCGGTGGCGCGCAGTGCGCCGACAGCCTCGGCGTGGCGGCGACCTTGTGCGCCCACACCCGTCGGGTCCACCTGACGGTCAGCGTCCCCCCCGAAGTCATGTTGCCGGCGGCCCTCGCCGCCACCGTACAAAGCCTGCAATCGATCAGCGCCAATCGCGTGCGCCTGCACCTGCCCGACGGCGAACAGGGCAGCCTGCGCCAGGTGTTCGGTGAATGGCTCAACCGTGACCAGCGCCATGAACGTATCGGCGAGTACCTGGACATCCTAACGCAGCTGCTGGCCCCCGCCGGCAGCGAGTTCCACTACAACGGGCGCTACTTCCAGCTGGAGAGCGCCGGCGTCGCGCGGCGCCAGCTCCCGGCCCCACCGATCATCCTCGACGACTCTCAGGACAGCGCGCTGATCGCCGGCCATGCCCGAACCTGCCTGCTGCGCAGCCGGGCGCCGAACCCACTGCAACAGGAGATCCAGCGCTTGCGCGCCGATGCCCCGGGCCTTGGCTTCGTCTGCTCCTTCGGCCTGCTGTTCAGGGACACCGAGGAGGAAGCCTGGGAAGCGGCGGCCGCCCACCTGGAAACCCTGGGGATCAAGCCCCCGGACAGCGCCCCATCGTTGCTCCGGCTCACCCGCGAACAGCAGCCGGTGCGGCACTTCGAGCTGCACCCCAATCTCTGGCAACCACGTGCCGATCAGCCGGTGTTTATCGTCGGCACGCCGCATCAGGTCGCTACCCGGCTACAGGAGCTGCACGGCCTGGGCATCGAACAGATCATCCTGGTCGGCCAGCCGGCAGTGCATGAAGTCCTGCGCTTCGGCGAACAGATCCTGCCGTTGCTTACCGCCCAAGGCCTGCGCAAGGAGCGCACCCAGCATGCCGAATGATCCACGCCAGAACATCGAAATCGACTGGTTCCTGCCCACCAACGGCGACGGTCGCCACCTGACCAGCAGCGGCCTGCCCAAAGTCGGGTTGTTCCAGCAGGGCGAACGAGCGCCGACCCTCGACTACCTGCGCCAGATCGTCCGCGCCGCCGAATACGGCGGCTTCGACGCGATCATGGTGCCCACCGCCAGCGGCTTCGAAGATCCCTGGCTGATCACTGCGGTGCTGGCCCAGGAAGTGCGGCGGCTGAAATTCCTGCTGACCTTGCGCCCGGGCCTGGAGCTGCCCGCCTACACCGCCCATCGCGCCGCGACCCTGCAGTTGCTCAGCGATAACCGCCTGGCTCTGCATGTGGTCAGCGGCTCCAGCCGTTTCGAGCAGCGTTCGCTGGGGGATTTTCTGGAGCACGATGAACGTTATGCGCGGACCGCCGAGTTTCTCGAAGTGTTCCAGGCAGTCTGGGCGGGCAACGGCCAGCCCCATCACGGACGCTACTACCGCAGCGTCAACGCCTCGCCGATTGCCCCTGCGGCGCCCGCCCCGGCGATCTATTTCGGCGGCGCGTCCGAGGCCGCGGAACGGGTCGGCGCGGCCCATGCACAGACCCACCTGATGTGGTGCGAGCCGCCCTTGCTGATTGCCGAGCGTATCCGCCGGATGCGCGAACTGGCGGCGGCCCAGGGGCGGACCTTGCGCTTTGGTTTACGCCTGCATATTTTCGCCGCGCCCACCGACGATGCGGCCTGGGCCCATGTCGAACGGTTGCTGGCGGAGATTCCCAAGGACGCCATCGACCGCGCCCAAGTACAGATGGCCGCGTATGAGTCCGTCGGGCAGACGCGCCAGACGCGCTTGGCCGAAGGGCGCGGGCGCGGCGCCCGGGAGCTGGAGGTGTCGGCCAATCTGTGGGCTGGTGTGGGTCTGGTGCGTGGCGGTGCCGGAACGGCCCTGGTGGGGAGCTATGAACAGGTGGCGGAACGGATCGAGGAGTATCACCAGTTGGGCGTCGACAGTTTTATCCTGTCGGGCTTTCCGCATCTGGAGGAGGCGATTCATCTGGGGGCTGAGTTGTTGCCGCTATTGCGGCGTATCTCAAGCAGGAGCGTCGAGCAGCGCACGGTCCTGTAGGCGCCCTGATTGGATCTTCGGTCGTATGTAAACTCTCGGTTCGACACCGTCCTGTAGGAGCCGGGCTTGCCAGCGAAGAGGGCCTTGAGATCGCCACAAGCTTCGCGGGCAAGCCCGGCTCCTACAGGTTTGTGGTGTTTTCAAAAAGGGGATCAGGGCTTGGCGCGGCCCTTGAGCATGCCGTGATTGACCAGCAAGGTGCGCATGGCATTACGGGTAATGCCCAGCAGTTCGGCGGTACGCAGCTGGTTGAAGCCGCAAAAGGCAAACGCCTCGCGCACCAGCAGGTCCTCGATATCATGCAACAGGGTTTCCCCCGGCACTTCGAACAGGCGCAGCAACTGCTCGCGAATCACTTCCTGGGGGACCCGCGACACGCCTGTATTGCTCGCCACATGCCGGCCACTCAAACCTGCGGAAAACTTCAGGTGTTCAGGCCGGATCGGCTTGTCGCCGGCCACCAGCAAGGCCAGGTGCACGACGTTTTCCAGCTCGCGGATATTCCCCGGCCAGGGATACTCGAGCAGTGCCTGGGTGGCCGCCTCGGAGAGCATCGGCTCGGCAATCTTCAGCCGTTGGCTGTAGAGTTTTCGAAAATGTTCAACCAGCGGCAGGATATCCAACGGGCGCTCGCGCAAGGGCAGGACCTGCACCTGGGCCACGTTGATCCGATAAAACAGGTCGAGACGGAAATTACCCGCCTCCACCGCCTGCTCCAGGTCGATATTGGTCGCCGTCACCAGGCGGATATTGATCTTGATCGGCTTGCGCGAACCGACGCGCACGATCTCCTGCTCCTGCAGGGCACGCAGCAGCTTGACCTGCAACGGCAACGGCAGATCACCGATCTCGTCGAGAAACAAGGTGCCGCCATCGGCCTCTTCAAACCAGCCGACCCGACGCCCCACCGCACCGGAAAACGCCCCGGCTTCATGGCCGAAGAATTCGCTTTCGGCGAGGGTTTCGCTGATGGCGCCGCAGTTCACCGCGACAAAAGCCCCGGTCCGCCCGCTGGAGGAATGGATATAGCGCGCCACCAGTTCCTTGCCGGTGCCGGTTTCGCCATTGATCAGCACCGGTGCGTCACTGGGACCGACGCGCTGCAGATAGTCGAGCAACTGCCGCGAGCGCGGATCGGCGAAGACCAGCGCCTTGGCCCGTATCGACAGGGAATCCTTGTCGCCCCGGGGCAAGGTCAGGATCGGACTGGGCAGCCCTTCAAGCGTGCTCATGAAAATGCACCGCGACGTCAGAGCTTGGCGATCGAGACTTCGGTGGATTTGACGAAGGCGATTACTTCACTGCCTACCGCCAATTCGAGGTCGCGTACCGAACGCGTGGTGATCACCGAGGTGACAATCCCCGACGCGGTCTGCACGTCGATCTCGGACAGCACCTCGCCAATGAGGATCTCCTTGATGACGCCGCGGAACTGGTTACGAACGTTGATCGCTTTGATCGTCATGGGGTTGTTTCCTTTTCGTGGTGGGCGGTGCACCTGACCATCAGATGCTGGAGGCTAAAATGCGCCAGCCCTGCAACTTATAAAAGGAATTAATAATCATGATTTTATTCGATTAAGATATAAAAAAGGGAAAGCTGGCAGGTTTCATTGAGTCGTCACCCCAGAGGTGTAAAATCAATGCTCCAGCGCGGTGGCCCATTAAAGCCCCCTGCGCCCCTGCGGAGATCGCATGAAGAAGGTTATCGCGTTGGTATCGGGCTTGCCCCTGATGCTGGCGCTGAGTGGTTTTACCACCCGGCAACACCCAGGCGACCAGGTCACGCTGGACGACTACACACGCCACAAGATCGAGTTCATCGAAACCCGGATCCTCAAGCACGCCGGCCACGAGCAAGGCGAACGGATCAAGAATATCTCCGCCAACTTCCTCGGCACGCCCTATGTGGCGCATATGCTGGTGGGTTCCGCGACCGCGCCGGAACAACTGGTGATCGACTTCCGTGGCCTGGATTGCTTTACCTACCTGGATTACGTCGAGGCCCTGCGCAAATCCGACAGCCTGCCGCGCTTCGTCGAAAACCTGGTGCGTACACGCTACGCCGAAGGCAAGGTCAGCTACGCCGAGCGCAAGCACTTCTTCACCGACTGGGCGCACACCCAGCCGCTCAATGCCCGGGATGTGACAACGCAGGCCAGCCCCAGGGCGACCACCGTCACCAAGGTCCTGAACGCACAAGGCGACGGCAGCGGCGGCACGCTGATCCCGTCGGTGGGCACGGTCGAGCGTGCCATCACCTACATCCCCAGCCAGTGGATCGACGACGCCGTGGTCAGCCGCCTGAAAACCGGCGACTACATCGGCATCTACACCCCGGCCGAAGGGCTGGATGTCACCCACACCGGCATCTTCATCATGACCGACAAGGGCCCGGTGCTGCGCAACGCCTCCGCCCGCGAAGCCAACCACAAGGTGGTGGATTCGCCGTTCCTGGATTACGTCAGGAAAACCCCGGGCATCGTGGTGCTCCGGGCGATCTGATGGCCTCAGCCCGGCGACGTCATGAAATCGATGAACGCGCGCAGTTTGGGCGTCAGGTAGCGGCTCGACGGCCAGACCACCTGCATCTGTAGCGTACGCAAGATCCGTCCCGGCAATATCGACTCCAGCTCTCCGGCCGCGAGGGCCTCGCGCACGGCAAACTCGGGCACGCAGGCAATGCCCAGGCCCTGCCGGGCGCTATGGATGAGCATGTCCAGGTTGTTGCAGACCATGGTCTCCGGCACCTTCAGCTCGGTCCCCGGTACCAGCCCCACCAACGGCCACTTCTCCAGTTTGCCGGTGGAGGGCATCCGGTAATGCAGGCACTGGTGCTCCAGCAATTGTTCCACCGCCTGAGGGTAGCCCCTGGCGGCGAAGTACCCCGGCGCACCGACCAGATGAAACGCGAAGCTGCCCAGCTTCCTAGCCATCAGTCGCGAATCGTGCAATTGCCCGGTACGCACCACGGCATCGAAGCTCTCCTCGACCACATCCACCAGGCGATCGGTGAAGTCCAGCTCCAGGCGGATTTCCGGATACTGACGCATGAACGACGACAGCTGCATAAATAGCACATTGCCCTGCAACGGCAGGCTGATGCGCAATTTGCCCCTTGGCGCATCGCTGGAACTGGACAGTTCCTGCTCAGCCGCCTCCAGTTCGTTGAGCACCCGCCGACAGCGCTCCAGAAACAGCGCACCTTCAGCGGTCAGGTTGAGGCTGCGGGTATTGCGATGGAACAACCGCGCACTGAGCTTGTGTTCCAGACGGGCAATGCTTTTGCCCACGGCCGAGGCGGACACCCCGAGCAAGCGGCCGGCAGCGACAAAGCTGCGACTTTCGGCGACCTGCACGAACACGGTGATGCCATTGAGCTTATCCATCAATCATTCCCTTGATTAAGGACAAAAATGTCCGTGTAGCCCGGAATTGTAACTTCTTTTTCCCTGATCGGCCCCGCCCTACCATCGATTCATCAGCTAAGACCCATCCACTACCCGGGGCCCGATATGACCGTCAACGAACCGCTACGCCCGCTGCAATCCCTTCGTCCTGTCGAGACAACCCACCTGGCGTCACGCATCGATGCCGTGCTCGAGCAGACCCTGCATGACCAGCGCCTGGTCGGTGCCGTGGTCCTGGTCGCCCATCGCGGGCAACTGGTCTATCAGCGCGCGGCCGGCCTGGCCGACCGTGAGGCCCGCCTGCCTATGTGCCAGGACGCCCTGTTCCGCCTGTCCTCGGTCTCCAAGCCGATCACCTCGGTGGCGGCACTGGCGTTGATCGCCCAAGGCCGTATAAACCTGGACGACGACATCACCCACTGGCTACCGCACTTCAAGCCGACCCTGGCCGACGGCACGCCGGCGTTGATTACCGTGCGCCAATTGCTGACCCATACCGCCGGCTTCACCTACGGTTTCCTGGAAAGCGATCAGGGCGGCCCATATCTCGAGGCCGGCGTCTCCGACGGCATGGACCGCACCGAGCTTTCGCTGGAAGAAAACCTGCACCGCCTGGGCCAGGCGCCGTTGCTCTACAAACCGGGCAGTCAGTGGGGCTACTCGATTGCCACCGATGTGCTGGGCGGGGTGATCGCCGCCGCCCACGGCACCTCGCTGGCCGAAGCCGTGGAGCAGTTGGTCGCTCGCCCGCTGGGCTGGCGCGATAGCGGTTTCCGGGTGAGCGACGCCAACCGCCTGAGCCCGGCCTATCTCAACGACCAGCCACAGCCACGACGCATGCAGGGGCTGGAAGTGGTCCCGGTGTTCGAAGGCACCGCCGGCATCCGGCTGGACCCGGACCGCGCCCTGGACACCCAGGCCTATGACTCCGGCGGTTCGGGCATGGTCGGCAGCGCCGGGGAATTTCTCCAGCTTCTGGAAACCCTGCGCAAGGGCGGCGCGCCGCTGTTGCCCAGGCACCTGGTGGCGGAAATGGGCAGCAGCCAGACCGGCGACCTGGAGTTGGCCAATTGGCCGGGACGCGGCTTCGGCCTGGGCTTCACGGTACTCAAGGACCCGGCTGCCGCGCAGACCGTCGAATCCGTCGGCACCTGGCGCCTGGGCGGCGCCTACGGACACTCCTGGTTCGTCGACCCGGCCCAGGAGTTGACGGTGGTGGCTTTTACCAACACCGCCTTCGAAGGCATGTTCGGGCAATTCACCGTCGACCTCTGCAACGCGGTCTACGGCCAGTAACACCGTGCCGGCCCCCGCACGCGGGGGCCGGGATGCATCGGTCCATACCCAATAAAGACGGTTTGCCCAGCACCCGGCGACCAACAATGCCTGCATAGCCGTACCCCTCGCAACATTGCCTGCCAGTTCGCTACGCCATTGACGAGTGTGTTTTGACAAGGGAGCACGCCCGAAACGCGCAAGCGTTGTCGAGCGCGCCATGACTTTATGGGATGGGGATCGGATCATGAAAAAAGCACAGCTCTACCACACGCATGTACACAGCAAGCTCGACTCACTGACCGGAATACGCTTTCTCGCCGCGGCGATGGTGTTCCTGTTCCACGCATCGCTGACCCGGATCATCGGCTTCAACCCCTATGCCGACACACAGGTGATCGAAGTCTTCCAGCGCACCTTCAGCGGCGGCGGATGGCTGGGGGTTTCGTTCTTCTTCGTGCTCAGCGGCTTTGTCATCGCCTGGTCGGCGCGCAAGGGCGACAGCCTGGGCAGTTTCTGGCGACGCCGCGTGCTGAAAATCTTTCCCAACCATCTCGCCACCTGGTTACTGGCCATGGTCCTGTTCGCCGTACCGACCGCCAGCGTGGCGATCTGGCTGCCCAATCTGTTACTGGTGCATGCCTGGATTCCACGGATGGACACCTTCCTCAGCGTCAACGGCCCGTCCTGGTCGCTGTGCTGCGAACTGCTCTTCTACCTGCTGTTCCCATTGGCACTCAAGCTGGTCTGGAAGATCGCCGAGGAGCGCCTGTGGTACTGGGCCTGGGCGATGGTCGCCGGCCTGGCCCTGACCCAGTTCGCGATACGCCAATGGGCCGCGGCCGCGCCGCTGATCAATGAGTACCCGATCTCACTGATTCAATGGTGGTGGGCCTACTACTTCCCGCCGGCGCGTCTGTTCGAATTCGTCCTGGGCATGCTCATGGCGCGCATCCTGATGGCCGGGCGCTGGATCGACCTCGGCGTGCCCCTGGCCTTCGCGCTGCTGGCCGTCGGCTACGTGGCGGGCATGTGGGTACCGTTCCAGTACAGCCTGAACCTGGTCACCCTGGTGCCGGTGGCCGCGTTGATCACCGCCATCGCCGCCAGCGACCTCAAAGGTCGCAAGGGCCTGCTCAACAGTGCCTGGATGGTCTGGCTGGGGGAAATCTCCTTCGGTTTCTACATGATTCACCTGCTGATCATGACCGTCATCACCCAACTGCTCGGCGGGCGCCTGTTCGACAACTGGACCGCCAGCCTGATCGTCGCGGCGACTTTCGCCCTCTCCGTACTCGGTGGCTGGCTGCTGTTCAATTTCCTCGAACGACCGGTCATGCAGCGCTGGGGCAAGCCTGGCAATACCAAGGCACTGGGCAGCATGGCGCAAGCCTGAACCCGGGCCTTCATTCACCTCTTTCAACAGGAAGCCATGCTCATGGACTCGATCAGACCCCGACGCTCGGGGCGTACCCTCCTGCTGCGCGCCAGCCTTGCCTGCGCCATCGTCGCCGCACTGGTGGTCGTGCTGCGCGGTAGCCCCTCTACCATCGCCAAGGCCGCCGTGGCTCCAGCGGTCGCCGAGGTCGACGTGGCCATGGCCCTGTCACAAGCGGTGACGGACTGGCAGGAGTATTCCGGGCGCCTGGAGGCCGTGGAAAAGGTGGTGATCCGTCCGCTGGTCTCGGGTACCGTGGTCGCCGTGCACTTCAAGGACGGCGCCCTAGTCAAGGCCGGCGAGCTGCTCTTCGAGATCGACGCCAGGCCCTACACCGCCGAAGTGGAACGGGCCCAGGCGCAACTGGCGGCGGCCAGGTCCCGCGCCGTCTACACCAGCACCGATCTGGGTCGGGTGCAGCGCCTGATCAGCGCCAATGCGGTAGCCCTGCGCGAGCTGGACCAGAAGCAGAACGCCGCCAGCGAAGCCGCTGCCGATGTCCGGCAGGCCCAGGCCCAGCTCGACAATGCCCGCCTGAACCTCGCTCATACCCGGATCAACGCGCCGGTCAGCGGGCGCATGTCGCGAGCCCTGGTCACAACGGGCAATATCGTCAGCGCCGGTGAAAATGCCGCGCCGCTGAGCACGCTGGTGTCGTTGTCGCCGATCTATGCGGCCTTCGACGTCGACGAGCAGACCTTCCTGCGCTACCTCAACCATGGCACCGGCACCACCGCCGCAGTGCCGGTGATGCTCGGCCTGGCCAATGAAACCGACTATCCGCGCCAGGGCAGCCTGGCCTCGCTGGACAACCAGCTGGACGTGCAGTCGGCGACCCTGCGGGTGCGTGCCAGCTTCGACAACGCCGACGGCCTGCTGCGCCCCGGCATGCTCGCCAGGATCAAGCTCGGCGGCGGACCGCCGCACCAGGCGGTGCTGATCGACGACAGCGCGATCGGCACCGACCAGGACAAGAAGTTCGTGCTGGTGGTCGGTACCAACGACCAGGTCGAGTACCGACGCATCAACCCTGGCAACCGGGTGGGCAACCTGCGGGTCGTCGACTCCGGCCTGCAGGCCGGCGAACGCGTGGTGATCAACGGCCTGCACCGGGCGCGCCCTGGCGATACCGTCAAGCCGCTGCTGGCGCAACGGGCGGACGCGGGGAGCGGGCAATGAGGTTTTCGCGGTTTTTCATCGACCGGCCGATCTTCGCCGGCGCGCTCTCGACCCTGATCCTGCTCGCGGGGATCATCGCGCTGTTTCGCCTGCCCGTCTCGGAATACCCTGATGTGGTGCCGCCGCTGATCGTGGTCAACGCCCAGTACCCGGGCGCCAACCCGGCAGTGGTGGCGCAGACCGTGGCCGCGCCGCTGGAGGAGCAGATCAACGGCGTCGAGAACATGCTGTACATGCAGTCCCAGGCCAACAGCGACGGCAACCTCACCCTCAGTGTCACCTTCAAGGTCGGCACCGACCCGGACCAGGCCCAGCAACTGGTGCAGAACCGCGTCTCCCAGGCGCTGCCGCGCCTGCCGGAGGATGTCCGGCGCCTCGGGGTGGTGACCATGAAGTCGTCGTCGACCCAGACCCTGGCCATCCATCTGGTCTCGCCGGATGACCAGTACAACGCCACCTATCTGCGCAACTACGGCATTCTCAATATCAAGAACCAGCTGGAGCGCATCCCCGGGGTCGGCGAAGTGCGTATCTGGGGTGGCGGCGACTATGCGATGCGCATCTGGCTGGACCCGCAGAAAGTCGCCCAGCGCGGCCTGAGCGCCAGTGAGGTGGTCGCCGCGATCCGCGAGCAGAACGTCCAGGTCGCCGCCGGGGTGATCGGCGGGCAACCCATGCGCACCGACGTCGCCCAGCAACTCTCGGTCAACACCCAGGGCCGGCTGAAAACCGAAAAGGAATTCGGCGATATCATCCTCAAGACCTCGCCGGGCGCTGCCGTGACCTTTCTGCGCGATGTCGCGCGGATCGAACTGGCTGCTTCGGACTACGGCTTGCGCTCGCTGGTCGACGGCAAGCCGGCGGTGGGCTTCGGGGTGTTCCAGATGGCCGGCGGCAATGCCCTGGCGATCTCCGAACAGGCGCGGGAAATCATGCGCCTGGCCAAAGCCGACATGCCCAGCGGGGTCGATTATCGGATCGTCTTCGACCCTACCCAGTTCGTGCGCTCCAGCATCCTGGCGGTGATCCAGACCCTGCTCGAATCGACGCTGCTGGTGGTGCTGGTGGTGATCCTGTTCCTGCAGACCTGGCGCGCCTCGATCATTCCGCTGCTGGCCATGCCGGTCTCGATCATCGGCACCCTGTCACTGATGCTCGCCTGCGGTTTTTCGATCAACGCCCTGTCGCTATTCGGCATGGTGCTGGCCATCGGCATCGTGGTGGACGACGCCATAGTCGTCGTAGAAAACGTCGAACGCAACATCGCCGCCGGACTCAAGCCCAAGGCCGCCGCCTACAAGGCCATGGATGAGGTCAGCAAACCGATCATCGCCATTACCCTGACCCTGGTGAGCGTGTTCGTGCCGCTGGCCTTCATGCCCGGGCTGACCGGGCAGTTCTACCAGCAGTTCGCGATGACCATCGCCATTTCCACGCTGATCTCGGCATTCAACTCCCTGACCTTGTCCCCGGCCCTCTGCGCCCTGCTGCTGCAGGCCCATGACAGCCCCAAAGACCGCCTCAGCCGTGGCATCGACCGACTGCTGGGACCGCTGTTCAATCGCTTCAACCGGTTCTCGGCGTGGGCCGAACGGTCCTATGGCAATCGCCTGGGCCGGGTGATCCAGCGCAAGAGCATGACCCTTGGCCTGTACGCACTGCTGCTCGGTCTGACGGCCTGGCTCGGGCATTCATTGCCGGGCGGCTTCGTCCCGGCCCAGGACAAGGAATTCCTCGTCGGCCTGGCGCAACTGCCCAACGGCGCCTCGCTGGAGCGCTCCGAACAGGTGATCCAGCGGATGAACGAGATCGCCCTCAAGCAACCGGGCGTCGCCCATACCCTGGAGTTCCCGGGGATGTCGGTCAACGGCCTGATGAACTCCTCCAGCGCCGGGATCATTTTTGTCATCCTCGAACCCTTCGCCAATCGCCATGGCCCGCAGATGAGCGCCGGCGCCATCGCCGCCGCGCTGAACCAGGAATTCGCCGGCATCAAGGAAGCCTTTACCGGCGTCTTCCCGCCGCCGCCAGTGCTCGGCCTGGGGACCCTGGGCGGCTTCAAGCTGCAACTGGAGGACCGTGGTGCGCTGGGCTTCGAACAGCTCAATGACGCGGTTCACGCCTTCCTCAAGCAGGCCGCGCAGGCACCGGAGCTGGGACCGATGTTCTCCAGCTACCAGATCGACGTGCCACAGTTGAAGGTCGACCTGGACCGGATCAAGGCCAAGCAGTCGCAGGTCTCCCTGACCGATGTGTTCGAGACCCTGCAGATCTACCTGGGCTCGCTCTATGTCAACGACTTCAACCTGTTGGGCCGGGTCTACCAGGTACGGGTACAGGCCGATGCGGCGTTCCGCGCCCACGCCGACGACATCGGCCAGCTCAAGACCCGCAACGCCGAGGGGCGCATGGTACCGCTGGCCAGCCTGGTGGAGGTCCATCCCACCTACGGACCGGAAATGGTCGTGCGCTACAACGGCTACACCGCCGCCGACCTCAATGGCGGTCCCGCCCCCGGCTATTCCTCGGGCCAGGCCCAGGCCGCGGTGGAACGCATCGCCGCGCAGACGCTGCCCAAAGGGGTCAAGTTCGAATGGACCGAGTTGACCTACCAACAAATCATTTCCGGCGACGCCACCCTGTGGATTCTGCTGATCTGCATGCTGCTGGTGTACCTCGTACTGGCGGCCCTCTATGAAAGCCTGCTGCTGCCGGTGGCGATCCTGCTCATCGTACCCATGGGCATCATGTCGGCGCTGCTCGGGGTCTGGCTGACCCAGGGCGACAACAACATCTTTACCCAGATCGGCCTGATGGTGCTGGTGGGCCTGGCCAGCAAGAACGCCATTCTGATCGTCGAATTCGCCCGCGAACTCGAACAACAGGGCCACGGTATCGTCCGCGCGGCCATCCAGGCCAGCCAACTGCGTTTGCGGCCGATCCTGATGACCTCGATCGCTTTCATCATGGGCGTCGTCCCCCTGGTGCTGTCCACCGGCGCGGGGGCCGAAATGCGCCATGCCATGGGCATAGCGGTGTTCTTCGGCATGCTCGGGGTGACGCTGTTCGGCCTGCTCTTCACGCCCCTGTTCTATGTCGCGCTACGCCTGCTGGCAACCCGCCGGACAGCACCGGATACACAGCGGCCAGTGCCGGGGATTGCGGAAGCCGATGTCCGCTAAGAAGGGAACAGCAGCCTGTTTTTCGCCATTCGCACTCGCCCTACAGTTATTTTCAATCCATGAAACGGGAGAACATTCCATGACACGCACCGTGCGCTTTTATCAATACGGTGGCCCCGAGGTGCTGAAGATCGATGACATCGATGTTCCCGCCCCCGGGCCCGACGAGGTACTCATCCGGGTCAAGGCCATTGGCCTGAACCGGGCGGAATCGATGTTCCGCAGCGGCCAGTACCTGGAGCAGGCCGAGTTCCCCTCGCGCCTGGGCTATGAAGCGGCGGGCATCGTCGAATCGGTGGGAGCCCATGCCGGACAGTTCGCCGTGGGCGAGCACGTCAGCCTGATCCCGCCGTCCTCGATCGCACGCTGGGGAACCTATGCCGAGTTGGCCGTGGTCCCCGCCGCGATGCTGGTCCGGCACCCGGCGTCACTGTCCTTTGTCCAGGCCGCCGCGGTCTGGATGCAATACGTCACCGCCTGGGGTGCGCTGGTACATGTCGCGAAACTGCGAGCCGGCGAGTTCGTCCTGATCACCGCGGCCTCGAGCAGCGTCGGCCTGGCGGCGATCCAGATCGCCAACCAGCTCGGCGCGATCCCCATTGCCGTCAGTCGCACCCGGGCCAAGGGCCAGGCGTTGCTCGACGCCGGCGCGGCCCATGTACTGGCCAGCGAACAGGAGGACTTCCTCCAGCAGGTCGAGCGGATTACCCTCGGCAAGGGTGCCCGGGTGATCTTCGATCCGGTGGGCGGCCCCTTCCTCGAGACACTGGTGGACGCCGCCAGCGAAGGCGCGATCGTTCTGGTCTACGGTGCCTTGAGCCCGGCGCCGACGCCCTTCCCGCTGTTCAAGGTGCTGGGCAAGAGCCTAACCTTGCGCGGTTATCTGCTACACGAGATCAGTTCCCGGCCTGACCTGCTGGACGCGGCCAAGGCCTATGTCATCGCTGGCCTCGAAGCCGGGACGCTGCACCCGCTGATCGCCAGGACCTTCGACTTCGACCAGATCGTGGCCGCCCACCGCTACCTGGAGTCCGGCGAGCAATTGGGCAAGGTGGTGGTTTCGCTGGAGTCCGGATCATGAAAGTCCTCCATCCGATCTACTTCCTGGCCCTCGGCCTGTTCGGCGTCTACACCATCGAATTCGGCGTGGTCGGCATCCTCCCGGTGATCATCGAGCGCTTCGCCATCAGTGCCTCCCAGGCCGGCCTGCTGGTGGGACTGTTCGCGCTGATCATCGCGGTGTTCGGCCCGGTCATGGTCTTGCTGCTCTCGCGCTTCAACCGCAAGAAAATACTCACCCTGGCGCTGTTCGTCTTCGCCGGCACCAGCGTGCTGTCGGCCTACGCGCCGAACTTCGAATCGCTGATGGTCCTGCGCATCATCCCGGCGCTGTTCCACCCCGTGTATTTCTCGCTGGCGTTCGTCGCCGCCACCGCGTTGTACCCACCCCAGGAGTCGACGCGGGCGGCGGCCAAAGCGTTTGTCGGCACCAGCATGGGCATGGTCCTGGGGGTGCCGCTGACCACCCTGATCGCGGCGCAATTCTCCTATGAGACCTCGTTCCTGTTTTGCGCGGCGGTCAACTGCATCGCCGGCCTGGGGATCATTGCGCAACTGCCGGATGCCCCGAGCAAGGCAAGCGTCTCCTACAAGGAACAACTGGCGATCCTGCGCAAATTCCCGCTGTGGCTGAACATCACCGCCTCGACCCTGATCTTTGCCGCGATGTTTTCCGTGTACAGCTACTCGGCCGAGTACCTGGCCAAGGAAGCGGGGATGAGCGCGCAGTGGATCAGTATCCTGCTGGTGGTGTTCGGCGTCGGTGGGGTCGCCGGCAACCTGTATGCCGGCAAACTGATCGGCCAGAACATGGTGCGCACCACCCTGCTACATCCGATCCTGCTGGCCGGCGCCTATGGCCTGCTGTACCTGTTTGCCAGTCCGTCCCTGCCGGCCATGCTGCCGATCGTGGTGATCTGGGGCGCGACACATACCAGCGGGCTGATCGTCACGCAGATCTGGCTGACGTCCGAGGCTCCGGAGGCTCCGGAGTTCGCCACCGGTATCTACATTTCCTTCATCAACCTGGGCGTGACCATCGGTTCCACCACCGGCGGTTGGTTCCTTGCTCGCCTGGGCTTGCAGGGCACCCTGTACAGTGGTTTCCTGTTTGCCGCGCTGGCCGTATTGGTCATTGCGGTAAAAGTGCTGTTCTTCAGTGGCGCCTCCGACAAGGAGAGTGCTCCCGTCGCAGCAGACTGAGTGACTCGATTCAATATGGCCCGCACGGATGGGGGTTGTTTCTTATCCATGCGCGGCCGTTTCGAATCCATCTTCCCAAACAAGGATCTCCAGGACGGAAGCCTTTGGGGCGACCGCCGGGATGAAACTTCCATCGAGAATCGATCGAGGCGGCATGACAACCTTCCCTGTGCAACCCTCTTCCTGTGATTGGTCCGAACGCCTGGACACCCCGGACGCAGCCCTGTTCGACTGGGAAAACCTGCGCCATTACGTCACCTTCGCCCGCACCCAATCACTGAGCAGCGCCGCCCGGGAGCTGGGCGTCGAACATGCGACCGTCGCGCGGCGCATCGCCGCGCTGGAGTCCTCGCTGAACCTCAAACTGGTAGACCGGCGCAAGCGCAATTACGAGATGACCCCCTTTGGCCATCGCATCGCCGAAATCGCCGGCCGAATGCAGAAGGACGCCAAGGCGATTGCCAAGATGGCGCTGTCGGTACGTACCGAAATGGTCGCCGATCTCAGCGTCAGCGCTCCGCCCCTGTTGACCTCGGAATTCATCGCACCGCACCTCAGACGCCTGCGTCACGAACATCCGTCGATCAATGTCAGCCTGCTGATGCAGGACGATATCGGCAACGCTGGCAACCCGGAACCGGACCTGATGATCCGCCTGTGCCGACCGACCCAGATGGACCTGGTGGCGCGCAAGTTCGGCACTGTCTCCTTTGGTCTCTATGGCAGTTCGCATTACCTGGCCACCCATACCCGCGAGCAGTACGAATACATTCTTTACGACGAAAGCATGGAGCATTCCCGGCAGCAGGTGTGGCTGCGCGAAATCGCCGCGGAGCGCCCCGTGGTCCTGCGGGCCCGAAGTCTGGAGGTCCAGGCATCGGCGGCGCGCGCGGGCATCGGCATGGCCTTGTTGCCCAACTTTTATGCGCGCAAGGACCCGACGCTGGAGAAAGCCCAGTTGAATTGCTCGGACTTGATGATTGATATCTGGCTGGTGGTCCACGAAGATTTGCGCAAGGAAGCACCTATTCGTTCACTGATGGACTTCCTGGTCAGCTGTTTTCCGACCGAGGCGTTCTTTTAATTGCCTTTTGTCTGCCTCGGTAGCGCAATTTGCAATTAACACAAGGTGAATTTTTTAACACCCTGGGGCGAGCGCGGGGAGTTTACAAACAACCGCCCAGATTCCAGTATCAACGCCAAGAACAAGAAACAGATTTCCCCCGAGCGCTGAAACCCATGCCAAGGTTTTCGTGACTCTCCCACCGGATACGGTACACGCCTCTCCGGTCGGGAAATAATCCAATAATAAAAAAGCGCCAACTTCCCATTCTCGTCGTGAACAAGCGATGCGCCAGGAAGTGTCCGACGCTGAATACACCATTGATATCTTTGCGTTCAGGCCTTCATGGCCCTTGACGTTTGCCGTGTAAAAAAACTTGCCCAAGACCCCCAAAATGACGGGACTGTTACTACTGACAAACCCAGGATGCGCTTGCGTGCGCCGCTGGAGTTTTACAGAGAACCCACAGAAGGAATTGAATCATGAGCCAAGTAAAGATCATCGATGTAACGCTCCGTGATGGTGGTTATCGTAATAACTTCGCCTTTACTACCGACTATGCCGCCAATGCCGTGGGGCATTTGGCGGACGTGGGTGTCAACCATGCTGAAATCGGCTATTGCAATGGCTCTTTCGTGCGCAAGAAAGAGCACGGACTGAGCAGTTCGGTCAGCCCTTTGTATATCGATTCGCTGCGCCGCGCGGCCCATGGCCAGTTGGGACTCTGCGTCATGGTGCATCCACGCAATGTCACCGAAGCAGACTTTGAAATGCTCGCCGAACAGGGCATCGGGATGATCCGGGTCTGCCTGCGCAACGAACAACTCGAACCGGGCCTGGCAACCCTCAAGCTGGCCAAGTCCTTCAACTTTCAAGTCAGTGCCAACATCACCCACATCACTACCCAGACACCGGGCATCATCACCGAGATGGCCTTGCGCTCCGAGGGTGCCGGGGCCGATATCATCTGTTTCGCCGACTCCAACGGCAACATGATTCCCGATGACGTGGAACGCCTGATCAGCCGGATTTCCCGAAGGGTCCATGCGCCCCTGGGCTTCCACGCCCACAACAACCTTTCCCTGGCCCTGTCCAACGCTATCGCCGCCATCGATGCCGGCGCCGAGTACATCGACACCTCGATCTGCGGCATGGGCAAGGGCGCCGGCAACCTGCACCTGGGGATGTTCATCGCCTATCTGGAACGCATCGGCAGCGGCCAGGACTATGACTTGGTCAAGGCTCTGCAACTCTCCGAATACACCGCGCAAAGTGTGCCGCTGAGCAGCCTGCCCGCACCGCTGATGGACGTGATGCTGGGGGCCTACAACCTGCCCTTCGATGTCCAGCAGCGCCTGGAAGACACCATGTCGCGATTGCAGATCAACTCGACCTTCCAGGCCCTGCGGGCCATGCACGAGCAGGACCTGTTCCAGCGTCACGCCCTGCGCCCGAGGGTGATTTCCCGCCCCAGTTTCCCGGCACATCTGTCCGCGGAAGGAAAAATGTGATGAGCACACTGCCTGCAACGACACAACCGGGCCGACCGGCGCGTCACCGGGTCTGCGTACTGCCCGGCGACGGCGTCGGCGTCGAAGTGGTCAACGCGCTGCTGCCGATCTTCGACGCACTGCGACTGCCCATCGAACTGGATTTCGGCCAGATCGGCTGGGAATGCTGGCGCCAAAGCGGCGACCCGGTACCCGCGCAAACCTGGGCGAAAATCGCCGCTGCCGACGCCACCCTGCTGGGCGCCATTACCAGCAAGGGCTTGCATGAAGCCGAGGCCGAGTTACCCGCAGCCTTGCGCAACACTGGCCGGGTCTACGTGTCGCCGGTGATTCAGTTGCGCCAGCGGCTGAGCCTCTACGCCAATGTGCGCCCGGTGACCGATGTGCTCGGCGACGACCGCTTCCGTTTCACGGTGATCCGCGAAAACACCGAGGGGCTATACGCGGGACTCGACTTCGCCAGCATCCCCGCCGAGTTCGAACCCTTGCTCAAGGCCAAGGAACTGGCGGGCGCGCCCTGGACCCGATCCGGTGCCGAGGACGCGACCATGACGGTGCGGCTACAGACCCGCGCCGGCCTGACCCGCTTGTTCAAGTTTGCCTTCGAGTACGCCCGCCAGCATGACTATCAACGCGTCACCCTGGCGGACAAACCCAACGTGCTGCGCTACAGCGGCGCGTTCGCCCGGGAGATCCTCGAAAGCGTGGCCGCGCAATATCCGGATATCGCCTGGAATGTCGACAACGTCGACGCCGTGGCGTTGTGGATGATCCGCCGTCCGGAACGTTTTGGCGTGGTCGTCGCGGAGAACATGTTCGGCGACATTCTCTCCGACCTCGGTGCCGGGGTCATGGGCGGCCTGGGCTTTGCCCCCAGCGCCAACATCGGCGATGCCGGGGCCTACTTCGAACCGGTGCATGGCAGCGCGCCGGCCCATGTCGGCCAGGACAAGGCCAATCCCAGCGCGATGTTCCTGTCCCTGGCCCTGTTGCTCGAACACCTGGGCTACGGCGCCGAAGCCCTGGCCATCGAACGGGCCGTCACCCAAGTGGTCAGGTACGACTGCCAGACCTACGACAGCGGCGGCCAAGCCACCACCGGCCAATGCGCCGCGGCAATCATCGAACGCAGCGTACTCAACCTTCATTCCTTCGCCGCTTCCATCGACAAGGGCCCGGCCCTGACAAGGAGTCATGCATGAGCCAGTCTTCCCTCTCGGCGCCACGACGCGCCTGGCTGCTGGAACACAGCGCCGCACTCGATACCGCATCGCTGAGCGATGCCCTCGACAGTCTCGGCATCGATGCCGGCCTGGTCGGCATCGTCCAGCAAGTGCCCGGCACTCGCTGCAGCGGGTTCGCCTTCACCGTGCTCTACGAGCCGGTGGAGTCCGGTGACGGTTTCAAGAACGCCGCCAACTACATCGACGACGTGCCGCCCGACTCGGTGGTCGTTTCCAGCAACGCCGGCCGGCTCGACGCCACCGTCTGGGGCGACATCCTCACCCATGTGGCGGTCAGCCGGAATATTCGCGGCACGTTGATCGATGGGGCCGCACGGGACATCGATACGGTGATCCGCCTCGGTTACCCGTTGTTCAGTCGTGGCCGCTTCATGCAGTCGGGTAAAAACCGCGTGCAGCTCAAGGCCACCCAGGTTCCGGTGCAGATCGGCGGCGTGACGATCCAGCCCGGCGACCTGATCGTCGGCGACGCCAGCGGCTGCCTGGTGATCCCCCTCGCCCACGCGGAGGAAGTCATCAAGCGCGCCATCGCCGTGGAAAAGACCGAACGCGACATCATCGAATCGGTCGGCCAGGGCCTGTCCCTGGCCGAGGCGCGACGCCTGCACCGCTATGACCAACCCTGGCTGGCCGCCGAGGCCAAGGCCTCGAGTGCCGCCTGAGCCAACCCACGACGCGTGTCACGCCCCTCATCCAGGAGAGAATCCATGACTTCGAACAACGCCAGCGTTATCAAGACCAACCCGATGCGCAGCAGCACCAACAAGATCAAGCTGGGGGTGTTCGCCCTCAATATCGAAGGCGGCTGCACCTTGACCACGGTACCGGAGCGGTTGAAGGCCGCCGACTGGAGCGGCAACCTGGAGATCGCCAAAAAAGCCGACAAGGCCGGCCTCGAACTGCTGCTGCCGGTGGGCCGCTGGCGCGGCTGGGGCGGTGCCAGCGACCCGATGGGCGTGTCCTTCGAGACCTATACCTGGGCCGCCGGGCTGGCCTCGGTCACCGAACAGATCGCCTTGTTCACCACCTCGCATCTGTCCACCGTGCACCCGCTGTTCGCGGCCAAGCAGGCGGCGACCATCGACCATATCAGCGGCGGCCGCTTCGGCCTGAACATGATCTGCGGCTGGTACGGCAAGGAAATGGGCATGTTCAACGGTGGCGTGCAGCTGGAGCATGATCGTCGTTACGACCATGCCGATGAGTGGCTGAACGTCGCGCGCAAGGCCTGGAGCGAACCGGGCAACTTCGACTTCAAGGGCGACTTCTTCAATATCGCCCAGGGCTTTGCCCAGCCCAAGCCGCTCAACACACCGTTCCTGATGAACGCCGGTGGTTCCGAGCGCGGGCGGCGGTTCTGCGCCGAGCATTGCGATGCGGCGTTCCTGATCCTCAAGCACGAGGATGACGACGCCACCATTGCCGCACAGATCAAAGCCTATCGCGACCTGGCGCGCCTGGAGTACGCCCGCGAGTTGCAGATCTGGGTCTACGCCTATGTCGTGCAGAAGGACAGCCTGGAAGAGGCCGAGAAATACCTCGACTACTACGTCAACCAGCACGGCGATGAAGTGGCGCTGGACAATGTCACCTCGGAAATCGGCATCCAGAGCGGCATGTTCGCCAATACCGAGGACGCCGAACGTTTCCGCTTCCACTTCAAGGCCGGATTCGCCGGGGTTCCGCTGGTGGGTACCGCCGAAATGATCACCGACCAGTTCCAGCGCTACAGCGACCTGGGCATCGATGGTATCTGCCTGACCTGGCTGGACTACCAGAGCGGCCTCGACGAGTTCCTCGAGGATGTGCTGCCACGCATGGAGGATGCCGGCCTGCGCCAGTCGCACCTGCGCTCGCGGTTGCTCATCGGTGCAGTCGCATGAGTGCCGTCAGCGCGTTGGCGCGGGCCCCCGAGCATTCCATGGAGGAAACGGCCGAAGACTTCAAACGGGCCATGCGACGCCTGACCAGCACCGTCTCGATCATCGCCACCGGCGTCGGCAGCGCGCGCTGTGGCATGGTCGCCACCGCGGTCAGTTCGTTGTGCACCGAACCACCCTCGCTGCTGATCTGCATCAACCACTCCGCCAGCCTCTATCAACCGCTGCTGAGCAATCAACGCTTCAGCGTCAACCTGCTCGACACCACGCAGAGCGACCTGGTGGGCATCTTCGCCGGCCGGCTCAAGGGCCCGGCGCGCTTCGAGCACGGAGACTGGGACCACGCCGAGGAGTTGCCGTACCTGCTCGACGCCCAGGCAACGTTGTTCTGCCGGGTCGATGCGCGGCTGAGCTACGCCACCCATGAAGTGATTGTCGGTCGGGTTGAAAAGTCCCTGGTCGGCGAACGCATCTCCCCGCTGCTCTGGCAGGACGGCCAACCGGCCAAGTCCCACGCCCTGAACCACTGACACCCTTTGCATACCCTGTATTACCTGGAGGCAACATGAGCAACCCGATCCCTTTCAACGCACCCGGCCATGACGAAAGCCAGGCGATCTTCCTGGTCAATGTCGTGCATGTCTTCGACGGCCAGCAGGACGCCGCCCTCGATGTGCTGCGCTCGGCCGTGGGCTATGTAGCCCAGACCTATCCGTCGTTCCAGTGGAGCCGCCTGTTCAAGAGCATCGACGGCAAGACCGTGATCAACCAGGCGCAATGGAGCAGCAAGGAAGAATTCGACTCGCTGTTTTCCGACGAGCAGTTCATGTCGCGCTATTCGCGCCTGAAAGAGACCGGCACCTGGGAGTTCCACCTGTACCGGGTCAGCGACTACATCCCCGCGGCCACCCTTCCTGCCGCCGCGCTCGCCTGAACCCTCGACAGGCCCGCCATTGCTGGTTCGCGCGGGCCTGTCGAGCGGCGTTTTCCAATCGGTACATCAAGGAGATACACCGTGAGCACTTTTGCTACCCCGCTGACCCGCCTGCTCAACACCGCCAACCCGCTGGTCCTGGCCCCCATGGGAGGGGCTTCGGGCGGACGCCTTGCCGCCGCCGTGTCAAGGGCCGGCGGCCTGGGCCTGGTGGGTGCCAGCTATGGCGATCCGGACTGGATGAAGACCGAACTGGCGCTGATGAGCGACGTCAAGGAACCCTGGGGCGTGGGCCTGGTGATGTTTACCGTGGCCCGGCGCTTCGAACTGCTGGACCTGGCCCTGTCCTATCGACCCCAGGTGGTCGCCTTGTCATTTGGCGACGCGCGCGCCTTCATCGAACCGATCAAGGACAGCGGTGCCCTGGCCATTGTCCAGGTTCACGAGGTCGACCAGGCCCTGGCCGCACTGGATGCGGGGGCTGATGCGCTGATTGTGCAAGGGGCCGAAGCCGGCGGCCACAGCCTGCGCCGGGCCTCGTTTCCGCTGCTCCCGGCGGTACGCGACGCCGTTGCCAAAGACACGGTGCTGATTGCCGCCGGAGGCATCGCCGACGGCCGCGGCCTGGCCGCCGCCCTGCTGCTGGGGGCCGACGGGGCGATGATGGGCACGCGCTTCCTGGCCAGCGAGGAAGCGCTACCCTCCGACAAGCTCAAGCAACGGCTGGTCCAGGCCCGCGCCGGCGATACCGTACGCACCCGGGCCTTCGACCTGGTGCGCGGCATCGAGTGGCCCGAGCAGTACAGCGGCCGCGCGCTGGCCAACGACTTCACCGCGCGCTGGCTCGGCTTCGAGCAAGAGCTGCTGCAGGCACCGCCCAGCGTCGGCGAGGACTACGCCCAGGCGCTGCGTGACGACAACACCGATATCCGCGCCATCTGGGCCGGTGAGGTCGCGGACCTGATCAATGATGTGCTGCCGGCAACCAGCATCGTCGAGCAAACCCTGCGCGGTGCCGAACAGGCGCTGCGCGACGCCCGCAAACTGTTTGCCTGACACGACCCACACGCCCGACTGGAAAGGAATCGATATGAACACTCAAGTACCTGTGCATGTGCAGTTTGGTCAAGGGCCGGAGCTGGCGGTGGTGCTCTCCCCGGTCATGCCGGCCTGGGACGAAGGTCAGTTTTTCGCCCCGCTGACCCAGGCCCTGGTCGCCAAGGGCTACCGCGTACTGATCTTCGACACACTGTCGCTGCTGGCTGATGACGATGAGGACCTGGCCAGCTTTACCCGACGTTGGGCGACAGTGCTCGAACCGCTGGGGCCGATTGCCCTGCTGGCCGGGTCGGCACTGGGCGGCGCGCTGGTCCAGAGCCTGCTGGCCACCGCCGTCGGCGAGCAGACCGCCAAGGTCCTGCTGATCTCATCGCCCACCCGGGCCGACAAGATCCTTGACCGCAGGCTCGGGGCGATGGCCGAGCTCGCCAGCGCCGGCGATGTGGACAAGGCACTGCTGCTGCTCGAACAGTGGGTACTGCCGGCCCACCGCCCGCCGACCACACAGCAGCCCACCTCGGGCAGCCTCGATGACAGGCAGGCCGGTCACCGCCTGGACCGGGGCTTCCGGCTGCTGAGCAAGCTCAACCTGGAGTCCCAGGTGAGCGCCTGGCCGGGCCGTCTGCTGAGCCTTTTCGGCGAGGACTCGCAATTGGTCAGGGCCGCCAATGTCAGCTTCAGCACGTCCACGCGGCACCTGGCCGTCAGCGTGCCCGGTGCTGGCATGCGCCCCTTGCAGGACGATCTGGCCTGGGTGGAGAACAGCGTGCGCAGTCATCTGGGAATCGATCTGGAGTGCCCCGCATGAATGTCTCCAAGACCGCGGCCCAGGCCGCGCAGGCCCGCTTTATCGACGTGCATTACCACGCCGGCCCCGACGCCTATCTGCGGCGCCACAGTGCCTTGCAGGCTGGCAGCCACTACGCCGCCCAGGAAGGCTGGGTGGTGCTCAAGAACCACCTGGGCTGCACCGCGGCACAGGCCTGGGAGGCCCGCGAACAGGGTCTGCCGGTGTCCGGTTCGATCGTGCTCAATGAAATCGCCGGAGGCCTGGACTGGCGGGTGGTGGAGCGCTCCCTGTGCCAGCACGGCGCCCTCGACTTGCGCTTTATCGTGCACCTGCCCACGGTGACCGGGCGTTCCCATACCAGCCGGCTGGCCCGGACGCTCAGCCACCCGATCCTCAGCGAACGGCCGGTGCAACCCCTGACGGTCAGCGATGACAGCGGCCAGTTGAGCGCGGCAACCCTGGACCTGCTACGCATGAGTCGGGACTACCCGGTGGTGATTTCCAGCGGTCATGCCAATCGCCAGGAGGTGTTGCGCCTGGTGGACGCCGCCGAGCGGTTGCAGGTGCCACGGCTGATGCTGAACCAACCGGCCAATCCGCTGACCGGGATGAGTGCCGCGGACTTGCGGGCGCTCGGCGACCTGCCGTGGCTCTATATCGAACAGACCGCCCTGACCTACCTGCTCGGTTATCAAGACGAGGAGGACTTCGCCCAGGTGCTACGGGACCTGCCACGAGTGGTGTATAGCTCCGACCTGGGCCAGACCAGCCAACCGGACATCCGTCAGTGGCGGGACCTCAGCCGGCAGTGGTTCCAGGCATTCGCTCTCGGCCCCGAGCGAATCGCCGCCATCAGCCATGCCTGGCCATTGCAGATGCTCAGCCATTGACGGAACTCTAGATCTGGAAATGCTTGACCAGGGTGTTGAGCTCGGTGGCCAGATGGGCCAGGGACTGCGACGCGGCGGTGGTCTGGTGCGAGCCTTCGGAAGACTGGATCGACAATTCGCGGATATTCAGCAGATTGCGATCCACCGAGCGGGCGACATGGGCCTGCTCGTCGGCGGCGGTGGTGATGACCAGGTTGCGGTTATTGATCTCGTCATTCGCCTCGACGATTTCCGCCAGCGCGGTCTTCGCCGACTCGGCGAGTTCCAGGGTCTGGCGGGTCATGTTGCTGCTGCTGTGCATGCTGCTCACGGCGCTGGCGGTGCCGGTCTGGATGCTGCCGATCATCTCTTCGATTTCCCGGGTCGACTGCGCGGTCCGATGAGCCAAGGCGCGCACTTCATCCGCGACCACCGCGAAGCCGCGACCGGCCTCACCGGCGCGCGCCGCTTCAATGGCGGCATTGAGCGCCAGCAGGTTGGTCTGCTCGGCGATGGTACGAATCACATCGAGCACCTTGCCGATCCCCTGCGCCTGCTCCGCCAGGCCGCCGATCTGCTCGGAGCTGACCTCGACGCCACGGGTCAGCGCGGCAATCGCCGTCACCGCCTCGATCATCCGCTGCTGGCCCTTCAGCGCAATGGTCCGCGACTCCTGGGACAGATCCGAGGTGGACAAGGCGTTCCTGGCCACCTCTTCAATGGCGCTGGTCATCTCGGTCACGGCGGTCGCGGCCTGTTCGATTTCACCATGCTGCTGTTGCAGGTCACGACTGCCCTCGGCCGTCACCGCGTTCAACTCTTCAGCCGCCGAGGCCAGTTGGGTCGACGAGTGGGTGATCTGCTTGAGGGTGGTGAGCAAGTTGCCCTGCATCACCGCCAGGGCCGCGAGCAAGCGACTGGCTTCGTCGTTGCCGGCCGGGTTGATCGGTTGCGTCAGGTCGCCCTTGGCGATGGTTTCCGCGACCTGGACCGCCTCGATGATCGGCACGGTAATACTACGGGTGAGCAGCCAGGCCACCAGCACGGTGCCGACACCCACCAGCAGAATCACCAGGCCGATGCCTGCCACCGCGTTGTCATAGGTGCTCGCCGACTGCTTGCCGGCCAGCTCCGCGCCCTGGTTGGCGTGCTCGATCAGGTCATCGAGGTTCTTGGTCATCTGCTCGTAGGATTCGCGGATGGTCGAAAGGTAGGTGTTGGCACCAGCCTTGTCCCCTTGCCGCGACAGCCTGAGCAACTCCAGGTGATTCTTGGCATATGCCTCCAGGCTGCGGTTGAAGGCATCCAGCCGCCCTTTATCGTCGCCGCTGGTCAGCAAGCCCGCGTAAATCGACATCTGCTCGTGCACGCTTTGCAAGCGCCCGGCCGATTTGTCCTCGTAGACTTTCATGTCCGCGGCACTGGAAGACAGGATATGGGCCATGGAACCCAGGCGGTAACGATCCAGCGAGGCATTCGCCGACGCCAGCACCCGCACCCGCTGCAACCAGTTGTTCTGGATATCGGCGGCCTGGGCCTGGACGTCGCGGATCTGCTTCAACGCGAACAGCCCCAGGAACACACTGAGCAAGGCGATGGCGGCAAAACCGATGAATGCTCGGGGTGCAATCCGGATATTTCTCAACAACATGGGCGGGATCTCGCATTGAACGGGGACGGAAGGCAACAGGCCACGGCAGGATAGCAGGCGATCCCGGCCATCAGGCTATCGGCCTGGCCGTGGTTTTCTTCAGCACCGCGTGGCGACGGAGCGTCTGGAACCTGGAAAGTCACGGGAAAGACCCACCGATTGGAAAGTTCCCCTACTTTTACGATAGTCTGTCACCTTCGCGAAAAATCGCCGTCGACCTCAAATCGGATCCATCGCGCATGAAAATAAGTAGTCCGCTACAGGCAGCAGAAAAAATTCTGCTGGTTGCTCCGCATCGCCTGGGCGATACCCTGTTTGCAACGCCGGGTATTCGCGCCCTGCGCCAGGCAAAACCACATGCTCAGATAGATGCCGTGGCGTTGTCGGGGCTGTCCCATGAATTACTCGCCCATAACAGTTGCATCAACACGCTGTACTCCGCCAAGGAACGCCCCATTGCCGAACTGGCCGCCGAGTACGACGCGGTATTGCCTCTGCAGAACATCAACAAGGTCACCGAGTATCTGAAAGATATCCCCGGGGTATTGATGCTGCCGCGTTATGAAGGCGCCTTTCATTACTCGGAAAACTTTTATCGCTTTGTGCTCCAGCAGTTGCCATCAGCCGCCGAATTTCCAGCGGGCCCCTATGAGCTCAATGTCAATGCACAGGACAAGGCAGACGCCGATCGGTTACTCAAGAGTATCCCTGCGGCCCCTGAACCTTTTGTGATTGCCTTGCACATGGGTTGCCATCAGATTTCGAAAAAGGGCCAGCGCTTCTTGTACAAGCTGTTTCCTTTCCTGATGACCAAAGACACGCGGAGCTGGTCCTTCAAGCGCTTTGATCAACTGGTACAACGCCTGGTGAGGCAGCACCCTGCTGTCTATGTCGTGCTCACCGGCTCAACCAGCGAAGCTTTTGCGGCCGACGCGCTGAGCGCCCATCCGCATATCCTGAATCTCATCGGCAAGACCAATGTCGGCCAGCTCGCGGCGGTCCTCCAGCGTTGTCAGTTACTGCTGACCGGCGATACCGGCCCGATGCACGTCGCCTGTGCGGTGGAGCGACCGATGGTCCTGCTCTGTGGGAAAACCGATCCGGCGCAGACCGGTCCGTACCCCATGCACGCCCATCACAGCATCATTCGAAAAGACGGCATGGACAATATTTCGGTGGATGAAGTTTATCAAGCCGTTACCCGCTATCTGCCGCAGGCCTCGACAACAAGGGCTTCAGTCACTACTCCGTCAGCGCTGGCCTGAGCTTCGCGAAAGAGCAACGCCAGTACTACGCAACAAGGGCCTGAAAAGGCCCTTGTCGTCTATGGCACACTCAGCGTTTGAGCTTGCGCTTGTTGCGGTATTGGTCGATGACCACCGCGATCACGATGATCAGCCCCTTGATGATGTCCTGGATATAGGCATCGACCCCGACAAAGGTGAAGCCGCTGGCCATGACCCCGAGGATCAATGCGCCGATCACCGTGCCGGTAATGCGCCCCACCCCACCGGCCAGGCTGGTACCGCCGATCACCGCGGCGGCAATCGCATCCAGTTCGTAGGACATGCCCATGCCCGCCTGCCCGGTGGCGGCACGGGCCGACGCGACCACCCCGGCCAGTCCCGACAACAGCCCGGCGATGCTATAGACGATCACCAGATGGCGCTTGACGTTGATCCCGGAGGTGCGCGCCGCCTGCATATTGCCGCCGATGGCATAGGTGTACTTGCCGTACTTGGTGTAACGCAGGGCGATATGGAAGATCACCGCCACCACCAGGAAAATGATCACCGGCATCGCGCCGTGGCCGATAGCCGTATAGGAATCCGAGAGCATGCTCACCGGCTGGCCTTCGGTGTAGTAACGCGCCAGGCCACGGGCCGAGACCATCATGCCCAGGGTGGCAATGAACGGTGGGATCCCGGTGATGGCAATGATGCTGCCGTTGATCGCCCCCGCCAGCAGTCCCACCCCGAGCCCGACAATCACCGGGATCCACACCGGCAGGTCGGTCAGCGACGGAAACACCGCCCGGGCGAAGTCCGAGGTTTGCGCCAGGCTCGCGGCGATCATTGCCGAAAGCGCCAGAACCGATCCCGATGACAGGTCAATACCGGTGGTGATAATGACCTGGGTGACGCCAATCGCCAGCAAGCCGATGATCGACACCTGCAGGATCATCAGCACCAGCCGCTGGGAGTTCAGCAGGAAACTCTGGTCGCGCACGATCCAGCCGAACAGCTCGAAGACCAGGCCAATGCCGATCAGCACCAGGAAGATGCTCAGTTCGGTGGGCAGGCGCCGGCGACTCTTGACCGACACCGTTGCCGGCTTGTTTTCCAGTATCACGTTCATAACCACTCACCCTTCTATCGCGTTACCGACGCGGACTGCCGCCGCCGGCCCCTGTTCGTTGAACATCTAGTGAACCGCGGTCATCCCGGAGGCCAACTGCATGACCCGTTCCTGGGTCGCCTCGCCACGGTCGAGGGTGCCCATCAGGTCACCTTCGTGCATGACCATCACCCGGTCGCTCATGCCCAGTACTTCCGGCAGCTCCGAGGAAATCATGATCACCGCCATGCCTTCGCTGGCAAGGTAGGCGATCAGCCGGTAGATCTCGGCCTTGGCGCCGACATCGATGCCACGGGTCGGCTCGTCGAGAATCAGAATCCGCGGGTTGGTCATCAGCCACCGGGCGAGCAAGGCCTTCTGCTGGTTGCCACCGGACAAGGTGTCGATGCACTGTTCCAGGGACGGGGTTTTCACCCGCAGCTTCTTGCACATGTCTTCGCACAGGGCGCGCAAGGCTTTCTGCTGGATGAACCCGTTGCCGCCGACATAGTGCGGCAGCACGGCCATTTCCATGTTTTCCATGACCGACAGGCACGGGAACAGGCCACTGAGCTTGCGGTCCTCGGTGAGCAGGGCAAAGCCCTTCTCGATGGCCAGGTGCGGGTCGCTGATCCGTAGCGGCTGACCATCGAGGCGGATTTCCCCGCCATCGCTCGGGGTGATGCCGAACAGCGTTTCGGCGACGTTGGTCCTGCCCGAGCCCATCAACCCGGCGATACCGAGGATTTCGCCGGCATGCAGGTCGAACGAAACGCCCTTGAAGATACCCTCCAGGCGCAGGTCGCGGACCGACAGCAGCAGATCGCCGATCGGCTTTTCGCGCACCGGGAACAACTGGCTCAGTTCACGCCCGACCATCATCGAGATCAGGCTGTCGCCGTCCATGCTGTCGGCCCGCTGCAGGCCGATATAGGCACCGTCGCGGAACACCGCCACTTCATCGGCGATGGCGAACACTTCGTTCATTTTGTGGGTGATATAGATGATGCCCTTACCCTGGGACTTGAGGTCGGCAATGATCGAGAACAGGTGGGCGACTTCCTTGTCGGTGATGGCCGAGGTCGGTTCATCCATGATCAGGATGTCGGAGTCGTAGGACACCGCCTTGGCGATTTCGACCATCTGCCGTTCGGCGATGCTCAGGTTACCGACGTGCTCCTCCGGGTCGAGGTCAATGCGCAGCCGTTCCAGCAGTCTTGCCGTGCAACGATGCATTTCCCGGTGGTCGATCATACGGAAGCCGTTGAGCTGCTCGCGGCCGATCCAGATGTTCTCGGCGACACTCATGTGCGGCATCAGGTTGAGTTCCTGATGGATCATCGCGATCCCGGACTGCAAGGCGGCCAGCGGCGTGTCGAAGATCACCGGTTTGCCGCGCAGACGCAGCTCACCGGCGTCCGGCTGGTAGATGCCGGCGATGATTTTCATCAGGGTGGATTTGCCGGCGCCGTTCTCGCCCATCAGGGCCAGCACCGACCCCGGGCGCACCCGCAGTTGTACATTGGACAGGGCCACGACTCCGGGAAACCCCTTGCTGACGTTGACAATCTCCAGCAGGTACGGCTCATCGACAGGTATGGCGGCTGGCTGGATACCCACCAGCGGGTTGCTCGAAGCAGTCGCTGAAGCGAACATGATCAGATACTCCATCAGCAAGGCGAACAGTGCGACCTTGCTTGCTTATTGTTGTTATTGAACGGACTGACTATTTGAACTGAGCAACGTTTTCCGGGGTGATCAGGCGATACGGCACCCACACCGCCTGCTCGACCGGTTCGTGCTTGGCCATCTTCACCGCGGCATCGAGGGAACCGACCGCCTGGCCCTTGGCATCCTGGAACACCGAAACCGCCATATCGCCTTTTTTCACCGCGCGCAGGCCATCGGGGGTACCGTCGACACCGGCAATCAGCACACTACCCTTTTTCACCCCGGCCTGCTCCAGCGCCATGGACGCGCCGATGGCCATCTCGTCGTTGTTGGCGACCACGGCATCGAATTTGCGGCCCTGGGTCAGCCAGTCGTTGACCAGGGTCATGCCCTTGTCGCGCAACCAGGTGCCAGTCTGCTCCTGCTCGATCTTGATGCCCGGGTACTTGGCCAGGACCTCCTTGACGCCCTTGGTGCGATTGGTGGTGGAGTTGTTGGCGAGGTCGCCGAGGAGGATCACGATATCGCCCTTGCCGTTCATTTTCTCGGCGAGGTACTGCATCTGCATCTGCCCGGCCTCGAGGTCATTGGACGCGACGGTGGTCACCCCCTTGGGCAGGTTCAGGTCATCCGGCCGGCGGTTGACATAGACCAGGGGAATCCCGGCCTTGACTGCCGCATCGGTGATTTTCCTGGTCGCGGCGGTGTCCACCGGATTGACGATGATGGCGTCGACTTTCTGGCTGACAAAGCTCTCCACCTGGCTCAGTTGCTTGACCACGTCGCCGCGGGCGTCTTCGAACTGCAGTTTCACCCCGTCGGGCATGGACTTGGCTTTCTGGTCCATGGATTCACGCAGGTAGGTCAGCCAGGTGTCATCGAACTGCGACATGCTCACGCCGATCTTCATGTCGGCGAAGGCGGCACCGCTGGCGAGCATCAGGGACAGGGCAAGGGAGGTAAAGCGGATCTTGGTTTTCATGAAAAGTCTTTCTCCACATTCTTGTTGGTTTTATGGATCAAACGTGACTCTTTCAGTGACCGGCAAGCAAAGGATCGTCAGCCATCGACAACCTGAAATCGACTTTATTGGAAAATAATTTCCATATCAATCTGTTTTAGAAAATTATTTTCTTTTTCAGTTTTCAGCCTTATCGGCAAAGCTCGCGGGTGACGCGTTCGAGCATCATCCGGTTCGATTCGTTGCCTTAGCCATAGAAGTACGGACGTTCCGGCAGCGCGATGCGGACAATCGCCCCACTACCCTGGGCTTCGATACAGGCATCCGCCGCCACCGCCGCCGCCAGGCCATCCCACGCCGACGGGCCACCAACCTGGCCGACACGCACGCCGTCGATAAACGCCTGCAACTCAACGTCATAGGCGGCGATAAAGCGGTCTTTCCAATCCATCAGGATCGCGTTGGACAACTTGGCGCCGCTGCGCAACTGCACTTGTGAAGGTTCCGGCAACTTGGCGATGCCGGTTTCACCAACCACTTCGCACTGGATGTCATAACCGTACTGGCAGTTGACGAAGACCTCGACGTCGATGCGTGTGCCCCGGGCGGTTTCCAGCAGGACGATCTGCGGATCCTTCAGATGGGCATGAGCCTTGCTGGTCTTGCGCGGGAACACCACCTGCACAGACACATAGTCGTCGGCCAGCAGCCAGCGCAACACGTCCAATTCATGGATCAGGGTGTCGGTGATGGCCATGTCGGTCTTGTAGTTCTCGCCCACGCTCGGGTTGCGATGGGCGCAATGCAGCATCAACGGCTCGCCAATCTGGCCGCTGTCGATCACCGCCTTGAGGGCCCGGTAACCTTCATCATAAGGACGCATGAAACCGACCTGTACCAGGCGCTTGCCGTGGGCCACTTCGGCAGCGACGATCTTGCGGCAGCCCTCGGCGGTGACCGCCAGCGGCTTCTCGCAGAACACCGGCTTGCCGGCCGCAATCGCCGCCAGCACAAACTCCTCATGGCTCGGGCCCCAGGACGTGACCAGGAGCGCTTCGACTTCAGGCGCCTTGATCAGCGCGTGACCGTCCGGGTAGACCTCGGCGGTCAGTTGCAGGTCGGCGACCACCTTGGCCGCCTGTTGCAGGTTGATGTCGGTCACCGCCACCACCTGGCTGTTGAGCAGGGTCTTGCTGCAACGACGAATGTGATCCTGACCGATGGCACCGGTGCCGATGACACCTAGCTTTAAAGACATGGGAAAACTCCTGTTGGCGTGCGTGTTGTTCGGTGCAAGGGGTCAGTATTGACGCGCCTTGGCCAGTCGTTCATTGAGGGTCTTGGCCACGGCATCGGTGCGCGCGCTGGTGGAGACTTGCGCCACGCCGACCCGCCACCACGACAGGTAGTTGTGAATCATGGTCTTGGGCAGGACCTTGATATCGATCAGCGTCGACACCGTCTGCAACCGCGCATCGACCAGGGCTGCCTGCAACTGCTCGATCGTGTTGACCTTGTAGGTCTTGCAGCCGTAGGCCGCGGCACTCATGGCGAAGTCCACCGGGATAAAATCGCCGTCGAGCTTGCCGCTGGCCGGATCACGGAAGCGGAACTCGGTGCCGAAGCTACCCATACCGTTTCCCATCTGCAGGTTGTTGATGCAGCCAAAGGTCATGTTGTCGAGCAGGATCACGTTGATCTTGCGCCGTTCCTGGATCGAGGTGACCAGCTCCGAATGCAGCATCATGTAGGAGCCGTCGCCGACCAGCGCATAGACCTCGCGCGCCGGCTCGGCAAGCTTCACCCCAAGGGCCGCATTGACCTCGTAGCCCATGCAGGAATAGCCGTACTCGACGTGGTAGGTGTTCACGCCCTTGCTGCGCCAGCTGCGTTGCAGGTCGCCGGGCAGACTGCCGGCCGCCGCGACGATCACCGCGTCATCGGCCAGGGTTTCATTCAACACCCCAAGCACCCGGCTCTGGGTCAGGCAGGAACCGGTCAGTTCGATAAATTCGCGCAGCACCGCCGGGTCCATGTGGTCGTTGATTTCCGGAACGAAATCCTTGGCCTGGTACTCGACCCGATAGACCCGGTCGACCTCCTCGTCCAGCCGGGCCTTGGCCTGGCTTATTTGCCCGGCCCAACCGGCGCGGTACTCGCCCAGCGCCGCGGACAGCGCCTGCAACGCGGACCGGGCATCGGCCAGCACCTGCACGCCATCGAGTTTCAGCGCATCGCAGGGGCTGATATTGAGATTGAGGAACTGCACCTCGGGATGCTGGAACAGCCATTTCGACGCGGTGGTGAAGTCCGAGTAGCGGGTACCGATGCCGATGATCAGGTCGGCTTCCTTGGCCAGCAGGTTGGCCGCCAGGCAGCCGGTTTCACCGATGCCGCCGACGTTCAGCGGATGGCTGGAGACCACCGCGCTCTTGCCGGCCTGGGTCTCGGCGAAGGGGATGTCGAAACGTTCGGCAAACGCCTGCAACGCCGCATTCGCCCCGGAGTAACGGACCCCGCCGCCACAGATGATCAAAGGTTTGCGCTTGCCCTTGAGCAGCGCCATGGCGTCGTCGAGCATGGCCGCGGTGACCGGACGGCGGTCGATGCGGTGTACGCGCTTTTGCAGGAAATAATCGGGATAGTCATAGGCTTCGGCCTGGACATCCTGCGGCAGCGCCAGGGTCACCGCGCCGGTTTCCGCCGGATCGGTAAGCACCCGCATGGCGTGGATCGCCGCGCTCATCAACTGCTCCGGACGGTTGATGCGGTCCCAGTACTTGCTGACGGCCTTGAAGGCATCGTTGGTGCTGATGCTCAGGTCGTGGAACTGCTCGATCTGTTGCAGCACCGGGTCCGGCTGGCGGCTGGCGTAGACGTCGCCGGGCAACAGCAGCAAGGGAATGCGGTTGGCGGTCGCCGTCGCGGCAGCGGTGAGCATATTCGCCGCACCGGGGCCGACCGATGAGGTGCAGGCGTAGATTTTCCGCCGCAGGTGCTGCTTGGCAAAGCCGATGGCCGCATGGGCCATGCCCTGCTCGTTACGGCCCTGGTGGACCACCAGGTCGCCGCTGTCCTGTTCCAGCGCCTGGCCAAGACCGAGCACATTGCCGTGGCCGAAGATGGTGAAGACCCCGGCGACGAACTTGCTCTGTACCCCATCGACCTCGACGTACTGGTTGTCGAGGAATTTCACCAGCGCCTGGGCCATGGTCAGTCGTGTAGTGCTCATGCTTGCACCGCCAATACCTGTTGCAGATGGGCCATGCTCGCGCCCAGCGCCTGTTGGATGTCCGCCCGCCCATGCACGCTTTCGGCAAACGGCTCGAACGACAAATAGCCGCTGTAGCCGCTGCTGAGCAGGGCCTCGATCTGTGCCGCATTGCCGAGAATATCGGCCTCGCCCACCAGAACCCGGTGGCCGTCACGGATGGTCGCCAACGGCGCTTTCCCGTCTTCGACCCCGGAGATGTGCACCAGGCCGGTCAGTTCGGGGAAGAACTCCTGTTCGTCGGCCAGGTGATGATGAAAGGTGTCATGCACCAGGCGGAACACATCCAGCCCGCCGATCGCCTTGATCGCCTCCACCGCCGTGCGCTTGCGCCGCAGCGCGCACTCCGCGAAACCCAGCGGCTCGATAAAACCGAGAATCCCATACTCGCGCAGAATCGGCGCCAGCTCGCTCAGGGCCGTGCGCAACCCGGCGTTGCGTTGCGCTTCCGAGCGCGGATCGTCGCGATCGTTGAACGGGCACATCACCAGCCCCTGCGCCCCACAGTCACGGGCATAGGCGGCCAGCGCCAGGGTCTGCGCGCGGCGCTCGGCGTTCCAGACATCAAAGGGATACAGCGCGTTGATCGACAGCACCTTGATGCCGTGGGCCGCACACAGCTCGCGGACCCGCACGGCCGGGGTGCCGTCTTCGATCTCGACACCCATGAGATCGTTGCGGATCTCGATGGCATCGGCCTTCAGGGCCACCGCCAGTTCAATGAATTGCGGCAGCGACAAACGTGGGGCAACCATACGGTTCAGGGCGAAACGCAGGGGCTGGTTCATTATTCTTGTTCTCCGCGGACAAAGATGAAGATCGCCTACTTGGCGGTGGGCATGCTGAACTCAGGGCCCTTGGCAATGCTGTCCGGCCAGCGCTGCATCACGCTCTTGTAACGGCTGTAGAAACGCAGGCCTTCGTCGCCGTAGGCATGGTGATCGCCGAACAAGGAGCGCTTCCAGCCGCCGAACGAGTGCCAGGCCATGGGCACCGGGATCGGCACATTGATGCCGACCATGCCGACCTTGATACTGCGGGCAAAGGAACGGGCGATCCCGCCGTCGCTGGTGAAACAGGACACGCCGTTGCCGAACTCGTGGGCATTGATCAACGCCACGGCACTGGCGAAATCGGCCACCCGTACAATCCCCAGCACCGGGCCGAAGATTTCCTGCTGGTAGATGCTCATCTCGGGGCTGACGTTGTCGAACAGCGTGGCCCCGACAAAGAAGCCGTTTTCCGCCCCCGGCACCTTGAAACCACGACCGTCGACAATCAGCCGCGCGCCCTGGGCCACACCCTCGCCGATGAAGCCTTCGACCTTGGCCTTGTGTTCGGCGGTCACCAGCGGCCCCATGTCACTGTCGCGTTGCATGCCATCGCCGATCTTCAGTTGGTCGATGCGCGGCAGCAGCCGCTCGATCAGCCGGTCGCCGACATCGCCCACCGCCACGGCAATCGAGATCGCCATGCAACGTTCACCGGCCGAGCCGTAGGCGGCGCCGATCAAGGCATCGGCGGCCTGGTCGAGATCGGCGTCGGGCATGACGATCATATGGTTCTTCGCCCCGCCCAGGGCCTGGACCCGCTTACCACGCGCGCTGGCCTGCTGATGGATGTATTCGGCAATCGGCGTCGAGCCGACAAAGGAAATGGCCTCGATGTCCGGGTGCTGGAGCAAGGCATCGACCGCCAGCTTGTCGCCCTGCACCACGTTGAACACGCCGTCCGGCAGGCCGGCCTCGGTCAACAGGCGAGCCATCAACAGACTGGCCGACGGGTCGCGCTCGGACGGCTTGAGGATAAAGCAGTTACCAGTGACCAACGCCAGCGGGATCATCCACAGCGGCACCATCACCGGAAAATTGAACGGCGTGACCCCGGCGCAGACGCCCAGGGGCTGGCGCAGGTTCCAGTTGTCGATGCCGCCGCCGATATTGTCGCTGAAATCGGTTTTCAGCAGGTTCGGCGCGCCGCAGGCGTATTCGACGATCTCGATACCGCGGGTGACCTCGCCCTTGGCATCGGAAAATACCTTGCCATGTTCCCGGCAGATGATTTCGGCGAGCTCATCATGGTGTTTATCGAGCAATTCCTTGAACTTGAACATCACCCGCGAGCGCCGCAGCGACGACTGCTCGGACCAGGTCGGGAAGGCTTTCAAGGCACTGGCGACGGCGTCATCGACGGTCTGCCGGCTGGCCAGCGCGACCCGTGCCTGCACGCTGCCGGTGGCCGGGTTGAAGACATTGCTGAAACGCTCGCCGTCGCTGTCGCGCACCTGGCCGTTGATGTAGTGACCTAAAACCGGAGCCTGACTCATTGTTCTTGTTCTCCATCGGAAAGTTGAAATCGCGCCGGACCTACAGGTCCAGCAACCAGCTGTGCCGCGGGTCGTTATGGAATTGCCAGACGCGCTTGGGTCCGGCCATCACGTTCAGGTAATACGACTCGTAGCCGTAAGGCACACAGACCGGGTGATAACCCTTGGGCACCACTACCAGGTCGCTGTTTTCCACGGCCATGGCCTGGTCGATGGAACGGTCATCGGTGTAGACACGCTGGAAGACAAAGCCCTGGGGCGGGTTGACCTGGTGGTAGTAGGTCTCTTCGAGAAAACTCTGGTGCGGCAAATCATCGGTGTCGTGCTTGTGCGGCGGGTAGCTCGACGAATGCCCGGACGGCGTGCGAACCTCCACTACCAGCAGCGAGTGCGCGGGCTCGGTGTCCGGCAGGATGTCGCAGACATAACGCGTGTTGGCGCCTTTGCCGCGCACGCTGCGCTTCATGCTTTGCGGGGTGATCAGCCGTGGGCCATGACCCGCCGCCGGTGAGCCGGGCGCGGCACACACGGCGATCTGCACATCGCTCAAGGCCACCACCTGGGCCTGGCTGCCGGGTGGCAGGTAGACGGCATAGGGCGATTTGTCTTCGAACACCGACTGGCGATCGCCGATATTGTCCCAGTCGAAGGCGCCCTGCCCCGGCGCTTCGCCCTTGATGCTGACCCGACCGCCGAGCAGCACCAGGCACAGTTCCTGGTCACCGGCGCTGAGCGGCAGGTTTTCACCCAGGCTCAGGCGGTAGGCGGCAAAGCCGACATACTCCAGGCTGCCGGCCGGCAACTCGACCAGGGTCCGGCCCTTGGCGTGACTCTTGACCAGCAGGCTCATTGTCCGCTCCTCCGATCGAGCAACCCACGCAGGGTGTCGAAGCCCTTCTTGGCGTAGATATAGCTCGGCGCAACGGCCGGGTCCTGCTCGGCCTCGACCACCAGCCAGCCGTGATAATCGGCGGCCAGCAATACATCCAACAACGCGGCAAAATCGATATCGCCGTCGCCGGGCACGGTAAAAGTGCCGTTGACGATGCAGTCCGGGAAGCTCCAGAGGTTGTTGCGCGCCAGCTGCACCACCGGCTTGCGCACGTCCTTGAAGTGCACGTGGCAGATCCGCCCGATGTGTTTGCGCAAGACCTCGAGCGGCTCGCCACCGCCCATGTAGCAATGGCCCGAATCGAACAGCAGGCCGACTTCGCTGCCGGTCAGCGCCATCAGTTTATCGATGTCGGCCGGCGATTCGACGTAGGCACCCATATGATGGTGATAGGCCAGGCGTACCCCCCGGGACAAGGTGAAGCGCGCCAGCTCGGTGAGTTTGTCGGCGTATTCCTGCCAGGCCTGCTCGCTGTGGAAACGCGGGCGCTCCACCAGCGCGATGCGCTGGCCTTGAATGGAGTCGGCGACTTCGCCGTAGACCAGCACCTTGGCGCCGTTCTGCGCGAGCAATTGGACATGGCTGGCGATGGCATCGATTTCCTCGGCCGCCGTGCGCCGGGCCAGGCGGCTGGAGTACCAGCCGGAAACCAGGGCCAGGTCGTAAGGCCGCAGCACATCGCCGACGCCCTTGGCGTCCTTGGGAAATTTGCCGTTGAGCTCGAAGCCTTCGTAGCCGATGGCCTTGCCCTCGCTCAGGGCGGTGCTCAGCGGTGTCTCGCCGCCCAGGGAAGGCAGGTCGTCGTTACTCCAGGAGATCGGGTTGATGCCAATTCGGATAGCGGGCATGGCTGCACCTTTTATTGTTTTCTCTAAAATATTCAACCGTTCACCTGTGGGAGCGGTGCTTACCCGCGAAGCTTTTGGCGACCTCAGGGGCCTCTTCGCGGATAAATCCGGCTCCCACAAGGTAGGTGTTCAGGCTTAAGTGCATCAATCAGATACTCTGCTCAGCCGCGCGCCGCACGCCAGGCGTCGATCAGGCCGACGAAGGTCGCCTGCACTTGCCGGATCAACGCTTCGTCATCGATTTCACCGGCCATCCAGGCCCGGCTCGGCTCCTGGAAAATCGTCCGGCCGACGGCAAAACCGCGGCAGGTCCGGCTCCGGCTGGCCTGCTGGAAGCCTTGTGCCAGGGTCGCGGCCGGCGCATTCAGGCCCAGCAGCACCACGCCCCGGCAATACGGATCGCGCTCTTGAATCAGCGCGTCGAGTTGTTCCCATTCGGCGGCGCTTTGCGCTTCGATCTTCCACCAGGCCGGGTAGATATCCAGGTTGTAGAGGCGTTTGAGGGCGCGATACAGTACATCGGGATAGGTCGAGGGATGATCCTTGGGCGGGATGATTTCCAGCAGCAATTCATGCCCGCTGACCTGCGAAGCCTGGTACAGGGCCTTGATCTGCGCTTCCTGTTCCAGACGCAGCATGGGCTCGTCATCCGGGTGGAATTGCACCAGGCACTTGATGATCTGCTCCTGCGGCCAGGCAATCAGGTTGCTGCCGATGGAGCGGCCCTGCTCGAAGGCCAAAGGCCGTGAGCCCTGGACTTCCACCGGCCGCGCGACCCACCAGCCGCGACCGGTGGCGGCATTCAAGGCATCCTGGCCAAAGCGCTGGTCGGCCAGCAGGCCGACATCCGCCTCGATGCCCTGTTGACGCAGATCGGCCTCGACCCGCTCGACGGCCTTGATGAACAGCAGCTTGAGTTCGCCGATGCTATTGAGATCGCGACCGCCCTTATGGGCCAGTTCCACCAGTTGCCCACGATGGTCGAAGGCGAAGATGAACAATTGCCGCCAGGCTTTGCGCGGCACACTGACCTGATGCAGGCGTTGCAGGGTCAGGTCCTGGTCGGGCCGGGTGATCGGCAGCGGGCTGTTGAACAGGTAATCGAGTTCGGCGCGGGTCGGCATCGCCGGGGCACAGGCATGCCGCGACACCACCAGGCCGCCACAGGCATTGGCCAGTTGGCAGCAGCGCTCATCGCTGGCCTCCTCCAGCCAACCGCAGAGGAAGCCCGACATAAAGGCATCGCCGGCGCCCAGCACGTTGAGCACTTCGACCCGTACCCCTGGGTAAATCGCACCGTCCTCGAGGCGCGCCGGAATCGGCCCGTGAATCACCGTGCAGCCTTGCGCGCCGAGCTTGACCACCAGGGTCGCGGCGCTCAGCCCGCGCACGGTGCGCAGCGCCGTGAGCAGATCCTGGCTGCCGCCGGCGATCAGGAATTCTTCTTCAGTGCCCACGATCAGGTCGAAACGTGGAAGGATGCTTTGCACATGCTGGCTGACCTGCTGGTCGGCGACAAACCGGGTTTCGCCATCGGCCTTGCCGGTCAGCCCCCAGAGTACCGGGCGGTAATCGATATCGAGCACGCGCTGGACGTTGTGTTTTTCCGCGTAGTCCAGAGCCTGGATACTGGCCTTGTAGACCCCGGCGGTGGAGAAATGGGTGCCGGTGATCAGCAAGGCCTTGCTCGAGGCGACGAAGTCCTCGCGGATGTCTTCGGCGCGCAGGGCCATGTCGGCGCAGTTCTCGCGGTAGAACACCAGGGGGAAGGTTTCGCGGTCCTTGAGACCGAGCAGCACCATCGCGGTAAGACGTTCCGGATCGACCTTGATACCTTGCGTGTCGCAGCCTTCGCGGGCCAGGGACTCAACCAGGAAACGCCCCATATGGTCGTCCCCTACCCGACTCAACATCGCCGACTTCAGCCCCAGGCGGGCCGTGCCGAAGGCAATGTTGGCGGAGGATCCTCCGAGGTATTTGGCAAAGCTCGAGACATCCTCCAGCCGCGCCCCGACTTGCTGCGCATAGAGGTCGACGCCAAGGCGCCCGAGGCAGATCAGATCCAATTGACGCCCACTGGCAAAACGAGTCTGGCCCATGCTGGCTCCTGTTATTTTTATCAGCCTGCGTTCGCCGCGATGGAGGCACGAACACTTTTGGTGTGGGGCCAGACTAGAACGTCTCGCGGGGACATTCAATATATTTTCTATTATTTTTTATATGGAATATATTTTCCATTACACTTGAGTGAGACGGAACCCATCGTGGTGGATCGATTCAGCATCGCTCCACCTGACTCCGCACTCAAGATTTTATTGGCGTCGCCCCTGTAGACTAGGCGCAGCTACCCAGCCACAAGTACCAACCAGAAGGATTTCCTATGTCCCGCACCGATCAGCCGGCCATGACCGAAAGCGCACCCGAGGGCGATATTGCCAGCCCTCCGATCAATGCCGAGCGTCTGCTGCAGCTGATCACCGAGGAATACGAAAGCCTGCCGCGCCAGCTCAAGCGCATCGCCACCTATATGAGCCAGCAAAGCGACCGGATCATGGTCGACCGCATCAGCGATATCGCCCAGGAATGCGAAGTGCACCCCTCGGCCATCGTGCGTTTTTCCCAGCGCTTCGGCTTCAGCGGTTTCAGTGAGATGCAGGCATTGTTTCGCCAGGCGTATACCCACAAGACCACGCCGGCGCAGAACTACCAGCAGCGGATTCGTAGCCTGATCGACAACAAGACGCAGAAAGCCAGCGCCGCCGACCTGGCGCGCGAATGCATCAATGCCACCCTGTCGGGTATTGAACGCCTGGGCCTGGAACTGGACGACCAGGCGTTCGACGCCGCCGTGGACCTGGTGGTGAATGCCGATAATATTTATGTGGTGGGAGTGCGCCGTTCATTCGCGGTGGCCGATTACCTGGTCTACAACCTGCAGCACACCAACAAGCGCATTCACCTGGTTTCGGGCCTGGGCGGCAGTTATCGCGAGCAGATGCGCAGCGTGCGCGCCAACGACCTGGTGATTGCCATCAGCTTCTCGCCGTACGCCAAGGAAACCCAGCAGTGCCTGCGGATCGCGCAATTGCACCAGGCGAAAACCCTGACCATCACCGACAGCAACCTGTCGCCACTGGTCAAGCGCGCCAGCACGGCGCTGCTGGTCAATGAGGGCAGCTCGTTCGCCTTTCGTTCCTTGAGTGCGAGCCTGTGCCTGTGCCAGGCGCTGTTTATCGCCGTGGCCTATCGACTGGAATTGAAGGTGGACGGGATTCACGAGCAGGTCAGCTTCGAAGACTGACCCACTGACGACCTGGACACTAGTCGTCCAACTGCAGGTTCTCGGCCATCAATGCCACCATGTCCATCGGGCTGCGGCTGTTGATCACGTTGTAGATCAGCTCGCGTTTACCGCGGGGCAATTTCTTCACACAGCTCTTGGCCGAGGCCCGCACGGCATCGTCGGTGCCATGGATACGGGCCGCCAGCAGCAGAATGAGAACAGCGTCGGTGAGGGTCATCGCAAACGCACTCAAGAAATCAGGACAGCAGTGTATCGGCTACGCCTGGGTTTTCTCCACTGCATCTGCGCGCTCTCTTCACTCGATTGTAGCCTCGGCGGCGCAATCTGCTATTTTCCAGTCATTCAAATGTGTCCCGCAGCTTGTGGAGCTCCCAATGACCACCCTTTCGCCACCCGCCGAGCGCAAGCCTGACCCGCAAGCGGTCTACAGCCCCATCACCAGCAGTGCGATTTTCATTGTTGCCACCCTGGCAACTGGCGACGTGGCGGCCGAGACGGTGCGCGGCTGGTGCGAAGATGTCGCCGCCCTGACGCGCTCGGTCGGCAAGCGTGTGCCCGCCGGCAATCTGTCCTGTGTCTGCGGCTTTGGTTCCAGCGCCTGGGACCGCTTGTTCGGTGGCCCACGCCCGGCCGCGCTGCACGCCTTTCGTGAGATCGGCGTCGAGGGCCGGCGAGCACCGGCGACCCCCGGCGATATCCTGCTGCATATCCGCGCCGATCAGATGGACCTGTGTTTCGAATTGGCCACACAGCTGCTCGCGCGCCTTGGCGATGCAGTCGTGGTCGTCGACGAGGTCCAGGGTTTTCGTTATTTCGACATGCGCAGCATGGTCGGTTTTGTCGATGGCACCGAAAACCCGGTCGGGCACGAGGCGGTCGACTTCACCATGGTCGGCGATGAAGACCCGGCGTTTACCAACGGCAGCTATGTGCTGGTGCAAAAGTACCTGCACGATATGGCAGCCTGGAACAAGCTGTCCGTCGAGACCCAGGAACGCATCATCGGCCGCACCAAGCTGTCCGATATCGAACTCGATGAGTCGCTCAAGCCGAGCTGTTCCCACAGCTCCCTGACCACCCTCGACGAGGGTGGCCGGGAAGTGAAGATACTGCGCGACAACATGCCCTTCGGCCGGCCGGGCGCGGGCGAGTTCGGGACCTATTTCATCGGTTATGCGCGCTCCCCCGCCCCCGTCGAGCAGATGCTCGAGAACATGTTTATCGGCAGGCCGGCGGGCAACTATGACCGCTTGCTCGATTTCAGCACGGCGGTCACCGGCGGCCTGTTCTTCGTGCCTTCCGCCGACCTGCTGGAGGCGCTGGCTGAGCGCAAGCCATAGGTCCCACAGCGCTGCACAAGCAGGCGCCGTCATCGACCTCCGACTGAAAAGTTCTCTGCTATGGTTTGAAAAGCGTCACGCCAATCACGACGCAGGACGTCTCAAACCAAGCAGTTCACGGAGAGATCATGAAAGGAAAACTACGCACGTCCCCCAAAAAACTACTGTCTCTAGCCGCCTTGATGGTTTTTTCCATAAGCGCTGAAGCCCACGACGTGGGTTTCGGCATTGGCGTCAGTTATATATTCGGGGAAGGGCCGGCGGTTGGAATCAAGGCTTTTTCAGATAATCAAGAGAACAGGGGCGTAGGAGCCCTGGGTGTGGACTACGTATTTTCCAATCAATCCATTCGACCGAATATCGGCGTGGCCTACCAGGGCGAAGGCTACTTTGGCGATGTGAATATCGGTTATTCGTTCAGCGAACAGAAAGTCGACTTTGGCACCGGGTTAGGCTGGTCCAATGCCGATGATCGGCATAAAAAATCGGTGCCACCACCAGCCCCCGCGCCCCTGACTTAACGTCGATTTTTTACCCGAGACATGAACTATGACTCCACCAGCGCTGCCAGGCTCAGCTGGCAGCGCCCGCCTCATCACCGCGCGTTCGGCGAGTAGGCAAATATCAGCTCGACTTTTATGCCATTCGGATCCTCCACGAACAGCTGGTGTTCCAACAGGTCAGGTACGACGCGCTCGTTGAACGGCAAGCCCAGGTCGAGCAGGCGTTGCCGATACCCCGGCAAATCGCTGCAGCGGAACGCGACGTGATCAAGCGCGCCCGAGCCCTGTGCAACAACGCGCGCGCCAAGATAGGCGTCAAGCTCTGCCCCGCGGCTTTCCAGCTGGGCAATATGCAACAGTGCGCGGCCCGCCGCGTAGAGCCAACTGCCCGGGAATGGGAACGCGGGACGCCAACCCTCTTCGAGCCCGATGGCATCGCGAAAGAACGCCACCGTCTCGTCGACTTTGGCGGTGCGCAGCGTGAAGTGATCGAGATGTTGAATCGTCATGGTTGATCTCCTGCTGATCGATTGATCAATACCCGGTTCATCGAAGCGCCCGTGATCGACCTCAGGCGATATTGTTCATAACGCGCCAAGCTGCTTCATCAATGTCAGGTTGTCTTCGATATGCCAGTTCGCGCTGATCTTGCCGTTTTCAATCTGGTAGATATCGGTGGCGATGAAATCCACGCTTTGGCCGCGGCCTTTGGTTTCACCAAAGGTGCCGGTGAAGTGCCCGCGAAAGTGCAGATGCGCCACCACCCGGTCGCCGGCAATGATCATTTGCTCGACTTCGCAACGAAGGTCGGGCACCGCGCCACGAAACGCCCGGGAAGCCAGCAAGGGTCCCTCCGGTCCCTGCTTGCGCCCAGCCGGTGGCGTCTTGTCGATGAAATTGTCCGCCAGCGCTTCACGGGCGAAGCTTTCGTCGCCGCTATTCCAGAAGGTGTCATAACGTCGAGCGGCGGTCTCCATGCTCTCCAGTTGCGCGGGCGCAAGGCTCTTGTCGAGCACCAGTACACCCGGCTTCACCAGCTCGGTGGTGGCGGCCGATGCGGCGCCTGAAAGTGTCAGGGTGAAGCACACCGCCGCGATGCGGAAACGGGACAGGTTGGAAGGTTGTTGCATGGCCAGGATTCCTTGATGGGTGGCAAACAGGCGAGACGGCGACTGTTCGGATCGTCTCGCGCTCTCTCATGGTTTTTTTGCGCCGGTATCAGGCAGTAGCGACGTTACGCGTCGGCCACGCCGGATAGTCCGAGTAACCGCGCTCGTCACCGCCAAACAGCGTGTCGCCGGCGAACTCGGCCAGCGGCAGGTGTTCCCGCAGACGTCTTGGCAGGTCGGGGTTGGCAACGAACGGACGGCCAAAGGCGACCAGGTCGGCGTAGCCCTTGCCGATCACCCAGTTGGCCCGTTCCAGGTCGTACTTGCCGGCAACGATGATCGGCCGCTGGAAGCGCGCCCGGACCTCGGTGCGGAACGCTTCGCTGAACTGCGGCGCATCGTCCCAATCGGCCTCGACCAGATGCAGGTAGGCAATACCCAGCGTTTGCAGGAACGAGGCGGCTTCGAGGATGGTCGGCAGAATGTCCGGGCAGTCCATGCCGCGTGCGGTCAGGAACGGGGCCAGGCGAATGGCGGTGCGCTCGGCCCCCACCTCCTGCGCGACCGCATTGACCACTTCCTTGAGGAAACGCAGCCGGTTTTCCCGCGAACCGCCGTATTCGTCGGTACGGGTGTTCGCAGTGGTGCGCAGGAACTGATCCACCAGGTAGCCGTTCGCACCGTGGATCTCGACGCCGTCGAAACCTGCCGCGATGGCATTGCGCGCGCCGACGCGGAAGTCGTTGACGATCGCATGGATTTCTTCTCTAGCCAGTGCACGCGGTGTCGGGCAATCGACCATCTCGCCCTTGCCGGTCGCGGGGTTCACTTTCCAGATCTTGCCGTCGAAGGGCACCGCCGAAGGTGCCACCGGCAACTCACCGTTGTGGAAATCGGGATGGGATATCCGACCGACATGCCAAAGCTGCAGAAAGATGCGTCCGCCCGCGGCATGCACGGCATCGGTGATCAGGCGCCATCCGGCCACCTGCTCCTGGCTATGAATCCCCGGGGTAAAGGAATAGCCCTTGCCTTGCGGCGAGATCTGCGCCGCCTCCGAAACGATCAGCGCCGCCGACGCCCGCTGTGCATAGTAACGGGCGTTCAGCGCATTGGGGATGTCACCCGGCTGGGTGCTGCGCGCGCGTGTCATCGGCGCCATCACTACGCGGTGAGGCAGAGATTGTTGGCCTACAAGGGTCGGTGTGAACAAGGTTGGATAAGCAGTCATGGCAAGGCTCCAAACACGGGATGGGGTTGAACAGAGGTTTTCTGATCCGCTGTATGGAGTGTTGCCTCTTGCCTTGAAGATTAGAATATGGCTATTGGTAGATAGATTATTGAACAAGGGTTGATAGTATGTTGGACGACCTCAACGAGCTGCGTACCTTCCAGCGGATCCTGGCCTGCGGCAGCCTGTCGGCGGCGGCGCGCGACCTCGGCGTAGGACTGGCAGTGGTCAGCAAACGGCTGATGGCACTGGAACGCCGCGCGGGACAGCGGCTGATCAACCGGACCACGCGCACACTGTCGGCGACCAATGAAGGGCTGGCCCTGATTGCCCATGTCGATCGAATCCTCGAGGAGCTGGAGGCCGCGGAGTCACGCATGACCCTGGGCGGTGAAGAGCCGTTCGGCAGGCTCCGGGTCAGTTCGCCCATTTCTTTCGGACGGATTCACCTGGTGCCCCTGGTGGCCGAGCTGGTCGAGCGTCATCCGAAGCTGGATATCGAGCTCAGGCTCGACGACCGGCTGGTCGACCTGACCCATGAGCGGATCGATGTCGCGGTGCGGATCGGCCAACCTCGGGATAGCAGCGCCATCCTGCGCAAGCTGGCTGACAATCGGCGGATCCTGGTGGCCGCGCCCGCCTATCTCGAACGCCATGGCGAGCCTGGGCGCATCCAGGATCTGGAGCATCATGGCTGTCTACGCTATGACGACCTTTCCCAGCCCTGGCGCCTGGAAGGTCCGGGAAACGAAGTGATCGAACTCCAACCACGCTCGCGGCTCCAGGCCAACAGTGGCGATGCGGTGCGCGACTGGGCGATTGGCGGCCACGGGATCATGCTCAAATCCAGCGTCGACGTTGCCGACGACCTGGCTGCCGGTCGCCTGGTGCATATCCTGCGGGACTGGCACAGTGCATCCGCACCGATCTACGCCCTGCTGCCTTCCAGGCGTTTTACACCGAGCAAGACGAAGGTGTTTCTGGATGCGCTCGGTGCTCGATTGACGACCCTTTGACACCGACAAAACCAGTAGGGCTGTTGTCGGCAGCCGATGTTCAACTGTGAACGGCGTCATCCGCAGGCGAACGCTTCAGGCCTTGAGGGGAAAATAGTTTCCCAACAGAGTTAACTCACCCATAGCAATCACAGCACTGACCAAATGCAACCTTCAAAGGAATTGAATTGTCATGACCACACTGGATAACGCTTTTCACAGCCTGCATCAGCATGGACTGCTGGTCCTGGCCAACGTGGCCGATGCGGGCGGCGCGCGCATCGTCGAACGCCTGGGCGGCAAGGCGGTAGCCACCAGCAGCGCGGCCATGGCCTGGTCCCATGGCTACCAGGACGGCAACCTGCTGCCCCTCGACCTGCTGAGCACCAGCGTCAAGTCGATGACGCGGGTGCTCAGCGTACCGCTCACGGTGGATATCGAAGCCGGCTACTCGGATGACCTGGAGCACGTCGGCCGGGTCATCGACGCGGTGATCGCCGCCGGGGCGGTCGGGATCAATATCGAAGACGGCCTGGGCTCTCCTGAACTGCTTGTGCGCAAGATCGACGTCGCGAGAAAGGTGGCGAACCAGGCTGGCGTCAAGCTGTTCATCAATGTGCGGACCGATGTCTACCTGAAAAACCTGTTCCCCGCCGAACAGCGTCTTGAACAACTGCTCAAACGTGCCGTGCTGTATAGCGGCGCCGGGGCGGATGGCCTGTTTGCCGCGGGCGTGGTCGACTTGCACGAAATTGCCGCGATCTGCCGGGAAGTAAAACTGCCGGTCAACCTGCTGTCCCGGGACGGGCTGGCCTCCCCTGACGAATTGCAGCGCCTGGGCGTCAGACGTCTCAGCGCGGGCTCCAGCATCGCCGAGTTCCTGCATGGCGCCATGGGCACCTTGGTCCGCAGCTTCCTGGACCACGGCCGGCTCGATACCCATGCTTTGAAAGCCCACACCTACGGCGAACTGAATGCCTTGATGGCGGCGAAAACCGAGTAATCCACTGTCACCCAGGCGCTGAACGCCATCCCGTTCAGCGTTCCATCTTCTATGCCTGGGAGGCTTTCTTCAGGCCTGCTGACACACCCCCTGCTCCCGGCAGTACATAAGCCGGGCTGATCTCCGACAGAACCGTCTCGGACGTCTTCTCCTCGACCTCGCCATTCAGTGCCTTGTGCATCTTCACCATGTCCAGCGCCCCGACCCATTTGGCGATAGCCAGGGTGCCAACGCCGTTGCCTATGGTGTTGGTGATCGCTCGCGCTTCCGACATGAAGCGGTCGACACCCAGCAGCAACACCATGCCGGCGACCGGAATGGTCCCCAGGGAAGACAGGGTCGCCGCCAGGATGATGAATCCCGAACCGGTCACCCCCGCGGAGCCCTTGGACGTGAACATCAGCACCGCCAGCACGATCAATTGATCCGCCAGGGTCAGCGGGGTATTCGTTGCCTGGGCGATGAAGATGGCAGCGATGGTGTAGTAGATCGCCTGGCCATCCGGGTTGAAGGTCAAGCCTGAGGGAATGATCATCCCGGCAACCGGTTTGGAGACACCGGCCTTTTCCATCTTGGCGATCATCTGCGGCAGCACCGATTCCGACGAACTGGTGCCAAGTACAGTGAAGAGTTCTTCCTTGATGAACTTCAGAAATTTCCACAGGCTGAAACCGCTGTAGCGACAAATCGGGCCCAGGACGAAGATCACGAACACCACACAGGTGAGGTAGACACAGGCCATCAGCTTGCCAAGTGAGAACAGCGAGCCAAACCCGTATTTACCAATGGTGAAGGCAATGGCGCCGAAGGCACCGATGGGGGCCAGGCGCATGACCATATTGACGATACGGAACATGCCCTGCATCAGGCTCTCCAACGTATCGACGAAGACCTTTGCGCGCGGCCCCACATTGGCCAGGGCGATACCGAGCAATATGGAAAACAGCAGGATCTGCAGGACGTTGCCCTTGGCGAACGCATCGACGATGGTGTCGGGGATGATGTTCATGACGAAGTCCATGAACGAGTCGTGTTTCACCGCAGAGGTGTAGGTGGCCAGGCTGGAGGTGTCCAGCGTGGCGACATTGATGTTCATGCCGGCGCCGGGCTTGAACAGATCGACCACCACCAGGCCGATGAGCAACGCCAGCGTGGACACCACTTCAAAGTAGAGCAACGCCCGGAAGCCGACCCGGCCCAGCTCCTTCATGCTTTCCATGCGGGCGATCCCGGTGACCACGGTCAGGAAGATCACCGGTGCGAGCAGCATCTTGATCAGTTTGATGAACGCATCACCCAGGGGCTTGAGCGCGGCGGCCGTTTCGGGAAAGAGCACCCCGACGAGGGCGCCGAGGATGACCGCGATAAGGACTTGTACGTAGAGTTTGCCAAATATTCTTTTCATGACAGGGCCCTGATTTTTTATTGTTGTCAGGAAATGCCAAGGGCTCGGATCGCTGATCCGCCCCTTGGCGTTGCGCCGCGGTATGCCTGTGAATCGATGGAAAATATCAGCGCCTGATCAGTTCGAGCAGCGCATCGGTGACCTGGCGGGTGGTGGCTTTCCCGCCAAGGTCCGGTGTATGCAGGCCGCTTTGCGTCACCGCTTCGATGGCCGACATCAGTTGCTTCGCCGCGGCCGGCTCGCCGAGATGCTCAAGCATCATGGCGGCCGTCCAGAACGTCGCGATGGGGTTGGCAACGCCTTTGCCAGTAATGTCAAAGGCCGAACCGTGGATCGGCTCGAACATAGAGGGGAATCGGCGCGAAGGGTTGAGGTTGGCCGTCGGCGCGATACCCAGGCTGCCGGACAGCGCGGCGGCCAGGTCGGAGAGGATATCGGCGTGCAGGTTGGTGGCGACGATAACGTCCAGCGTCGCCGGCTTGAGCACCATGCGCGTGGTCACGGCGTCGACCAGCTCCTTGTCGACCCTGACATCCGGGAAGTCCTTGGCGACTTCGTAGAAGATCTCGTCCCACAACACCATGCCGTGCCGCTGGGCGTTGGACTTGGTGACCATGGTCAGGTGCTTGCGCGGACGGCTGCGTGCCAGTTCGAAGGCGAAGCGATGAATGCGCTCGACCCCGGCCCGGGTGAACACCGAGACTTCGGTGGCGACTTCTTCAGGCAGGCCCCGGTGAACGCGACCGCCGTTGCCGGAGTACTCACCTTCGGAGTTTTCCCGCACCACCACCCAGTCGATCTGCTCGCCATTGAGCAGCGGGCTTTTCACCCCGGGCAGGACGCGAGCCGGACGCACATTGGCGTACTGGTCGAAGCCTTGGCAGATCGGCAGGCGCAGGCCCCAGAGGGAAATGTGATCCGGTACGTTCAGCGCGCCGACGGCACCAAAGAAAATGGCGTCGAAGGTTTTCAGTTCCTCCAGGCCACCCTCGGGAATGTAGTAGCCGTTTTTCAGGTAGTTATCCGAGTTCCAGTCAAAGTGTTTGAAATCCAGCGCGAAACCGCACTTTTTCGACAGGACTTGCAGCACCTCGACGCCTGCGGCGATGACCTCGACACCAATCCCATCACCAGGCACCGCGGCAATTCTGTATGCGTTCATCGTCAACTCCACTCTCGTCACGTTCTTGTTGTTCCCGTTGGCCTGGGCTGTCCAAGCGGGGGGTGAACGGAGTATATGTAGTGAACCTGGAGGCGTGAGTTACTCCAGATCACTACATAAATAACTTTGAGTTACGAATGAGCCAGACGCTGGATTTGTCTTTTTTCTACCTGCTGGCCAACAAAGGCAGCCTGGCGGCGACCGCCAGGGAACTGGGTGTCACCCCGCCTGCGGTGAGCAAACGCCTGACGGCGCTGGAGGCCCGCCTGGGCATACGCCTGGTCAACCGGACCACGCGCTCGATGAGCCTGACTGCCGAAGGCGAGCTGTACTTCTCCCATGCCGCCCGCATCCTCACGCAGATCAACGAGCTTGAGCAGTTGCTCAGCAGCAGCCGTGCCACGCCCAAGGGCCTGATTCGCGTCAACGCTTCGCTGGGTTTTGGCCGCCGGCATATCGGTCCGGCCCTCGCGGCATTTTTTGCCCAATACCCCGAGGTCGAGATTCAACTGGAAATCAGCGACCACCCACTGGATCTGGCCACCCACGGCTTCGACCTGGGCATTCGCTTCGGCAGCTTGCCGGACGCCGCCTTCCACGCCCGCAAGATCGCCTCCAATCGTCGTTTGCTCTGTGCCTCGCCGCTCTACCTGGACAAATATGGCACCCCTCGGACACTGGCCGAACTGCAACAACACAATTGCATTTTCATCCGTCAGAACGAAGCACCCTACGGCGTCTGGAGCTTCAACAATGGCGGGCGCACGGAAAACATCAAGGTGCACGGGGCCTTGGCTTGCAACGATGGCGAGGTGGCCCTGAACTGGGCGCTGGAAGGCTATGGGATCTTGTTGCGGGCCGAATGGGACATCGCCCGCTATGTGCGCAGCGGCCGGCTACGCTTGGTGCTGGAAGACCAGACGCCGACCCGCGCCGACGTCTATGCCGTGTACCCGCAACAATTGCATTTGTCCGCGCGGGTGCGCAGCCTGATCGACTTTCTGATCGAGCGTTTCAAGCATATCGACAATGTCGACGAGCATTAGAACTCACTCGGCAACGTCATCATCCGCAACTTTGTCCGAAGCGATCAGTGGCACGATGCCCCAGTCGCCATGCAGATACCAATCGTCGCCGATCATCTCGGCCGGATGCATGGTCCGATCGGAGCCGTTGCCGCAGGCCAGGGCGTTCGCCGGACAATACCGGTCACAGCCCCAGCAAATACGCTCGGGATGTTTGGGGCTGATGGGAAAGGGCTTGGCCATATCGTCCCCTGAATGGCGGGTGGGAGTGCCTTCCAACCTACAGCGCCAGGGCAAAAAGGCCCTTGATCCTGATCAAGGAGCGCAGGACGCCTGAACATCGCGCTAAAACTTGACCATAATCATTATTATTCGCAGCACGTCCTCCTAGACTTGGGCCCCTACCCGTCAGTACCCAGGAAGACATCATGCGTCGCACCTTCTCGCTGTCCCTCACCCTGCTCCTGCTTGCCCCACTGGCCCAGGCCAAGGAATATCCGATCGGCGCACCGCAGCATTGCCCAGGGTTAGAGGTAGGGGCGGTGTATCTGCAGCCGATCGAGATGGCGCCCGCCGGCATGATGCGCGCCACCGCCGATTCCGATATCCACCTGGAAGCCGATATCCGCGCCACCGCGGACAATCGCCAGGGCTTTCAGGAAGGCAGCTTCGTGCCCTACCTGAACGTGGCCTTCAGCCTGCAGAAACAAGGCGGCCAGCCGCCGCTCAGTGGTGACTTCCACGCCATGGTCGCCAACGACGGCCCGCACTACGGCGATAACGTGAAGCTGCAGGGCCCCGGCAAATACCAGCTGACCCTGACCCTGCTACCCCCTTCCGGGCATGCCTCCCTGGGCCGCCATACCGACAAGGAAACCGGGGTCGAACCCTGGTTCGAGCGCTGCGAAGTGCACTACGAGTTCGTCTATGCCGGCATCGGCAAGAAAGGCGGCTACTGAATGCGCGTCATCACAACCGCGCCCACGCTGCCAAGACGTCGCACCCGGACTCGCCAGTACCTGGCCGGGTTGCTCCTGGCCTCCGCGGCCACACCGCTGATCGCCCAGGCCGAGTTGCCCAGTTACGAACTGAGCCTGCACGACGGCCATTTCACTCCCGCCGTACTCGAGGTTGTGGCCGGGCAACGGTTCAAGATCATCCTGAAAAACACCGGCGAGGGACCGGCGGAGTTCGAGAGCACACCGTTGCGGGTGGAAAAGGTTCTCTCGCCCGGGGTCACGACCTTCGTCGTGATTGCGCCGTTGAGACCCGGTCAATACCCGTTCTTCGACGAATTCAATCCGCAGCTGCCCGCCGGCGGCATCCTCGCCAAATAACCCGGCGATCTATGGAGCTTGCATGAATCAATCAATGTTCATCGTCTGGCGCGAAAGCGTCGAGGCGTTGCTGGTGATCGGTATCCTCCAGGCCTGGGCCAGCCAGCAGGCGCAGGGCCGACGCCTGGGCCGCTACCTGTGGGCCGGGGTAGGCCTCGGGGTGCTGCTCTCCGGCCTGCTGGCGCTGCTGATCCTGTTTGCCGGGGAGGCCATGAGCGGCGGCGCCAACGAGTGGTTCCAGGCCGTGCTGGCGCTGGTGGCCAGCCTGCTGATGGTGCAAATGGTCGGCTGGATGCATCGGCACGGACGCACGCTCAAGGATGACTTGCGCCGCCACGCCGACAGCCACCTGGCCCGCCAAGGCGGGGTGGGGCTGATGCTCCTGGCCATGCTCGCGGTCAGCCGCGAAGGCAGCGAAACCGTGGTCTTCCTGTATGGCGCCGGAGCGCGCCTGCAAGGTCCGCAACTCGCCCTGTTCGCCCTCGGCGGGCTTGCCGGGCTGGCGCTCTCGGGGTTGACCCTGGTGCTGCTGAACAGCAGCCGCCGATTCATTTCATGGCGGCATTTCTTCAGCATCAGCGAAGTTATCCTGCTGCTGCTCGGCTCAGCTTTGCTGGTCAGTGCCAGCGAGCGCATCGGCGGCCAACTGCTCGGCCTGGATCTACCGGCCCTGGTCTACAGCAGCGTCGGCGAGGCCTTCTGGGACAGCGGCGCGCTGTTGAACGACAGCCATGGATTGGGCAGTTTCCTGGCCGGTTTTGCCGGTTATCGCGCCACTCCCAGTGCCATGACCTTGCTGGTCTGGGTCGCTTACTGGCTGATCGTCACTGCCTGGCTACGGCAACGGACACTGGAAAACCGCCCATGTCCGAGCTAAGCCGGGGCAATCGATGGCTCCAGCAGTTGGGGGATGGAATGCGTCGGCATGCCTCGCGCATTCGTACCGCGCAATGGCTCGTCGTGGCGTTCTACGCGGTGCTGCTGGTCCTGCCAGCCATATTGCCGCTACCGGACAGCCAGGCGCGGCTGCTGGATAACCTGACCCTGCTGGCGCAGTTTCTGTTCTGGGGCATCTGGTGGCCGTTCGTGTTGCTGTCGATGGTCCTGTTCGGTCGACTCTGGTGCGGCGTGCTGTGTCCGGAAGGCACGCTGAGCGAATGGGCCAGCCACTACGGCAAAGGCCTGGGCGTGCCGCGCTGGTTGCGCTGGGGCGGCTGGCCGACCCTGGCGTTCTGCCTGACCACTCTCTACGGCCAATTGATCAGCGTCTATGACTACCCCCAGGCCGCCCTGCTGATCCTCGGCGGCTCGACGCTCGCGGCGATCGGCGTCGGCCTGCTGTTCGCCAGGGGCAAGCGCGTCTGGTGCCGTTACCTGTGTCCGGTCAGCGGCGTCTTTGCCCTGCTCGCCCGCCTCGCCCCCGTGCACTTCCAGGTGGATGAACAGCGCTGGCAGGCGAATGCCGGACCGCGCCTGCCGCCGCCCAACTGCGCGCCCCTGCTGGATATCCGCCGTATGCGCGGCGCCAGTGACTGTCATGCCTGCGGCCGTTGCAGCGGACAACGCGACGCGGTACGACTGATCGCCCGCTCCAGCAACCAGGAGATTCTGCAGGCCACGGCACAGCCGCTGTCGCCCTGGGATAGCCGCCTGCTGCTGTTCGGCGTTATCGGCCTGGCCATGGGCGCCTTCCAGTGGACGGTCAGCCCATGGTTCGTCAGCCTCAAGCAGCAGCTCGCCAACTGGCTGGTCGGGCACGACCTGCTCTGGCCGTTGCAGGACAATGCTCCCTGGTGGCTGCTGACCCACTACCCGCAGCTCAACGACAGCTTCAGTTGGCTCGATGGCTTCAGCATCATCCTGTACCTGGGCACGAGCGCCCTGCTGCTGGGTGCTGGCCTGCTGATCCTGCTGCGGCTGGCGGCCTGGATCGCGCGAGCCCCGCAGTTGTATCGGGCGCTGAGCCTGAGCCTCACGCCACTGGGCGGCGCCGGCCTGTTTCTCGGACTGTCGGCGACCACCGTCAAGCTGCTGCGTTATGAAGGCCTGCTGCTGGGCTGGGTACAAGCAGCCAGGGCCGGGCTATTGCTCGCGGCCATCGGCTGGAGCTTGTGGCTGGGCTGGAAACTGCTGGGCCAGCAAAACCTTGCCCCGCTTCGCCGTGGCGGTGCCGGCGCGTGCCTGTTACTGGCCAGCGGTCTGGTGGGTTATGGCTGGTGGTTGCAATTCTGGGGTTGGGCCTGATGGGTGCGCTGCCGCGATAGCCAGCCCGCGGCGTCGGCGCCTGCCCTTGTTCATCGAACTAGTCGCGCAAGACGAACTCGGCAAACAGTTCGCCCAGGGTCTGCCACAGCTCGGGCAACGAAGCTTGCAGCGAAATGCCCGGCAACTGCGGATCGAGCATCCGCGCCGTACGCACCCGTTGCACGGCGAAACGCCGGACACCCAACCTGTGCAGACGCCGCGCCAGGATCAGCAGACGCTCTGGTTCGAACAGATGCCAATGCACCGTGGTCCGGCATTCATACTCGACACCGCTGGCCAGCAGATGCTCCAGGCTGCGCCAGTTGGCCGCGCCACTGCCGACGACCCGGGTAATCGCCTGGCAGTCCTCGGCCAACGCCTTGACGTCGAAGCCGACCCAGTCGGCGCCGGACAGCGCCTTGGCAAAGGCCGCCGGTTTGATCCCGGCGCTGTGCAGGCCGACCTGGAAGCCCAGCGCCCGCACTTCCTCCATCGCGCCGCGCAAGCTGTCCTGCAAGGTCGGTTCGCCGCCGCTGAAAACCACCGCTTCCAGTAAACCCTGGCGGCGCTGCAAAAAGGCCAGCACCTGGCTCCATTCCAGCTCGTCACTACCACGCGGGGCAATCAATTGCGGGTTATGGCAGTAACGACAGCGCCAGGCGCAGCCCTGGCAAAACACCACGCAGGCCAGCTTGCCCGGATAGTCGAGGGTGGTCAGGGGCACCATGCCCCCGACCCGCAGGGGTCGACTCATTGGCGCCCGGCCAGGGCCGCGTGCTCAGTGAAATGCAGCCGCTCATGGTGCTCGGACTGCTTGCCCGGATTGAATGCCGAGACCGGCCGGTGATAACCCATCACCCGGGTCCAGACCTCGCAACGTTGGCGTTGGGCCAGGGGCAGCGTTTGCAATGCGGTCATGATGTAGCTCCTTGCGGTTGGATAAAGTGAACTCAATGGATCTCGGCGAGCGACTGCTCACGCAGCAGCACCTCGTCGCATTTGGGACAGAACTCATGTTCGCCATCGAGGTAGCCGTGCACCGGGCAGATGGAGAATGTCGGGGTCACCGTCAGGTACGGCAGGCGAAAACGCCCGAGCGCCCGGCGCACCAGCTGCTTGCAGGCCTCGGTCGAGGAAATCCGCTCGGCCATGTACAGGTGCAGCACCGTGCCGCCGGTGTATTTGCATTGCAGCTCATCCTGCAACTCCAGGGCCTCGAAGGGATCGTCGGTGTAGCCCACCGGCAGTTGCGAGGAGTTGGTGTAATACGGCGCCTGGCGCGTGCCGGCCTGGAGAATGTCCGGGTAGCGCTTGAGATCCTCCTTGGCAAAACGATAGGTGGTGCCTTCCGCCGGCGTCGCTTCGAGGTTGTAGAGATGGCCGGTCTGCTCCTGGAAGCGCACCAGGGTCGCACGGACATGGTCCAGCAGCATCAGGGCGAACGCACGGCCCTGGGCGGTGTGCATGCCGTCCTGGTCACCACTGAAGTTGCGCAGCATTTCATGCAGGCCGTTAAGGCCGATGGTGGAAAAGTGATTGCGCAAGGTCCCCAGGTAACGCTTGGTGTAGGGGTACAAACCGGCGTCCATATGGTGCTGGATCACCTTGCGCTTGACCTCCAGGCTCTCCATCGCCAGTTCCATCAGGCTGTCCAGGCGCTGCAACAGACCGCTGGTATCGCCCTTGAACAGATAGCCCAGGCGCGCGCAGTTGAGGGTGACCACCCCCAGCGAACCGGTCTGCTCCGCCGAGCCGAACAGGCCACCGCCGCGCTTGAGCAATTCGCGGACATCCAGCTGCAAGCGGCAACACATCGAACGCACCTGGTTGGGCTGCATGTCCGAGTTGAGGAAGTTCTGGAAATACGGCAGCCCGTAGCGGGCGGTCATTTCAAACAGGCGCTCGGCGTTCTCGCTGTCCCAGGGAAAATCATGGGTGATGTTGTAGGTCGGGATGGGAAAGGTGAACACCCGGCCCTTGGCGTCGCCGGCCTGCATCACTTCGATATAGGCACGGTTGAGCAGGTCCATTTCGACTTGCAGGTCGCCATAGGCAAAGGGCATTTCCTCGCCACCGATTATCGGGATCTGCTCGCGCAGGTCCTCCGGGCAGACCCAGTCGAAGGTCAGGTTGGTAAACGGCGTCTGGGTGCCCCAGCGCGACGGCACGTTGAGGTTGTAGATGAACTCCTGGAGCGCCTGGCGCACCAGCGGGTAACTCAGGCGATCCTTGCGCACATAGGGGGCCAGGTAGGTATCGAACGAGCTGAACGCCTGGGCGCCGGCCCATTCGTTCTGCAGGGTACCGAGGAAATTCACCATCTGTCCCAGGGCGCTGCTCAAATGCTTCGGCGGTCCGGCCTCGACGCGCCCGGGGATGCCATTGAGCCCCTCGTGCAACAACGTGCGCAGCGACCAGCCCGCGCAGTAGCCAGCCAGCATATCGAGGTCATGTATGTGCAGGTCGGCCTCGCGGTGGGCCTGGCCGATGGCTTCGCTGTAGACCTCGTCCAACCAGTAGTTAGCGGTGACCTTGCCCGACACGTTGAGTACCAGGCCGCCCAGCGAGTAGCCCTGGTTGGCATTGGCTTGCACGCGCCAGTCCTCGCGGTCCAGGTATTCGTTCATCGAGGTCGCCACTTCGACCAGGGTCCGGCGGTCACGGCGCAAACGCCCGTGCTGTTCGCGATAGACGATATAGGCGCGCATGGCGAGGAAAAAACCGGCGTCCATCAAGACCCGCTCGACCCGATCCTGGATCTGCTCGACATGCAACCTCGGCAGCCCTTCCAAACGGGCCAGCACGGCTTGCAGCAAGCCTTCGACTTCAACCTCGGTGTATTCCCCGGTGGCCCTGCCGGCGGCGATCAACGCCTGGCGGATCTTGTCGGCATCAAAGGCAACCCGCGTGCCGTCGCGTTTGTGCAAGCGGTTACATCCCACTGAGATCAGCGTGCTCTGCATTCGGCCTCCTGACACTACATATAGATATTTAACTAATAAAAACCACAATATGCAGTGAATACTACGGACGAAGTGCGGTGTTGCAATTGACCGGCATCAAGAATCGCAGGCAAAAAAAAGCCGCCCCCCGGCGGCCGAAAAAACCACGCTTCAACCACCACTCATATTCATGAAGCGGACGATCTGCACTTCTCCTTCAGGGTTGAAATCGTGGCGTAGCGGCTTGCGCCGCAGCGCCTGTTGCACTGCCTTGATCAGCGGTTGGTCGTCCAGCGGATAACGCCGCAGCAAGCCACGCAGATCAAGCGCGTCGTCCTGCCCCAGACACAGCAACAAGCGCCCTTCGACAGTCATCCGCACCCGGTTGCAGCTGCCACAGAAATTGTGGCTGTTGGGTGAAATAAAACCGATACGGGTCTCGGGATGGCGTTCCAGGCGCACATAGCGCGCCGGACCACCGCTGTTCTCGGTGCTGTCGAGCAAGGGATGACGACTGGCGATCAACGCCCGCACCTCGTCGCTGGAGCAGAACGACTCGCCCCGGGAGCGACCGACATCGCCCAAGGGCATTTCCTCGATAAAACTGATGTCGATGCGCTGATCGATGGCGTATTGCACCAATGCCGGGACCTCATCGAAGTTGCGCCCTTTCATCACCACACAGTTGAGCTTGATCCGCTCGAACCCGGCGCCGCGCGCGGCTTCAATGCCATCCAGCACCTGATCGAGATCGCCGTTGCGGGTGATCGCGCGAAACTTCTCGCCGTCCAGGCTATCGAGGCTGATGTTCATCCGCTGGACCCCGGCTTCCGCCAGCGGCCGCGCCAGCCGGCCCAGTTGCGAGCCGTTGCTGGTCATCACCAGTTCGCGCAAGCCGGGCAAGGCCGCGATCGTGCGGCACAGGCCGAGAATGCCCGGGCGAATCAGCGGCTCGCCACCGGTCAGACGGATCTTGCGCACGCCGAGGCCGACGAACAGTGTCGCCAGGCGTTGCAGTTCTTCCAGGGTCAGCACCTGCTGACGCGGCAGGAAAGTCATGTTCTTGGCCATGCAATACACACAGCGAAAATCACAACGATCAGTCACCGACATCCGCAGATAGTCGATCTGGCGCCCAAATCCATCCTGCATCCCAGTGCTCATCGCATTCTCCCGGTTGGCCAAGTCGTCACTGCAGCAGCGGTGAGTCGGCACCCTGCAGGCGAATGCCACGGATATCCGCCGCGCCGACCAGGGTTTGCAGGTACTGCACCAGGGCTTTTTGCCAGACACCCTGCTGCAACTGCGTGCGAATCGCCGTCGATACTGCCTCATAGGGCAACGGCTGGCCTTCGATCCGCTGATCGACACTGACCACATGCCAGCCGTAGCGGCTTTCCAGGGGTTTGCCGGCCAGTCCCGGGGCCAGGGTGAACAACTGCCGCTCGAACTCCGGCACGGTCTGGCCCTTGCTGATCTGCCCCAGGGAACCGCCCTGGGCCTTCGACGGACAGGCCGAATAGCTCACGGCCAGCTCGGCGAAACTGCCGGGCACATCCTCCAGGCGCTGCAGCAGGGTTTCGGCTTGATCGCGGGCCAGCACCCGGGCCTCGGCATCGTCCGGAGCACATTCGAGGAGGATATGCCGCACCGCCAGCAACGGGGCGCTGTGGAAGCGCCCACGGTTGTTGTCGTAGTAACGCAGACAGGTGACCTCGTCGCACTGCGGGACCTGCACCTCGCGTTCGAGCAACAAGCGCGTGGCGGCCTCCTCTTCGTTCTCGCCGGCACCGACCTGCAGCGCCAGGCCCAGTTCGGCGATGCGCTGTTGCAGCAACTCGCGGATCACCAGCGCCCGGGCGGCCTGGTACAGCGCCTCCTCGCGGCTTTCGGCCGGGTGATATTGCAGCTCCTGGGCCAACGCCTGCGGGCTGATCGACACCGCGTTGACGCTGATGATCGGCCACTCCTGCTCGCTGCTGGCGATCAACTGCGCCGGGACCTCATCGGCCCCCGCCGGTTCCGGCGCAAGCGCTTCGAACTGCACCGCCCCGGGCGCGACAACATCGGCCGGCGCGGGCGCCGAGGCCTGGGTTGAAGATCCGCAGCCACCGCTGCCGCCTTTACCACCACCACATCCACATCCACCTGACATGATTGCCTCCTCAGATTTTCTGCCGAACGATTTGATAACGGCGCCCCAGGTACCAGATCGGCGCACTGACGATATGCACCAGCCGGGTAAAGGGGAACAGCACGAACAGGGTCAAACCGAGAAACACGTGCAACTTGTAGATCAGCCCGACCGGGGCGATGGACGCCGCCGCTTCAGTCGGGTGTAACAACACGGTGTTCTGCGCCCAATCGGCAAGCAGCACCATGACCGAACCGTCCATATGCTCGGTGGACGCGACAATCGTCAGCAGGCCGAGCACCAGTTGCGCCAGCAGTACCAGCAACACCAGGATGTCCGAGGTGCTGGAGGTGGCGCGAACCCGTGGGTCGCTCAGCCGCCGCTTGACCAGCATCAGCAGGCCGACCAGGCACAACAGACCGAACAACCCGCCGGAGACCATCGCCAGCAGTTGTTTGTTCTCGGTGCTGATCAGATGGTGATAGACCGCCGCCGGGGTCAGCAGGCCGACGAAATGCCCCGCCAGAATGAACAGCACCCCGATATGGAAGAAGTTGCTCGCCACGCGCATGCCGCGCTGGTTGAGCATCTGGCTGGAGCCGGCCTTCCAGGTGTACTGCGACAGATCGAAGCGTGCCCAGCTGCCGATCAGGCAGATCGCCACGGCCACATAGGGATAGACCCCGAACAACAACAGGTTCCAGTTAGACATTACCGACCTCCCCGACCGGCGCGGCGGCCAGCCCTTCATGCTGAAAATCCACCCAGTGCAACGGCACCGCACTTTCTTCCCGGGCCTTGCCCGGGGCACTTGGCAGCGAACCGCAACGGTCCTGTTGCTCGGCCTGGAGAAAGTCCACCGCCTCCTCCTCCCAGACCTTGTCCAGCGCCTCCAACGAGTCGTCCCGGGGTTCGGCGGCGACTTGCGCGCGCAGCTCGGCCACCGCCTGCAAGGGTTCAGCGCCGGCAATCTGCAGCAAGGCGCGGAAACAACTGGCGTAGGCGCTCTCACGCTCGTCCAGACGTGCCGCGAGCAAGGCCAGCAGGTGCGCGACATCGGCCAGGCCCTCGCGGGCCTCAAGGTCTTCACGGGTGGAGAGAAACTCCAGGTACAACGGGATATAGTCGGGCAGCTCCTTGACGCCGATGGCAAAGCCGGCGGCTTCGTATTGCGCCATCATGTCGACCATCGCCTGGCCACGGTCGCGGGACTCACCGTGGACATGCTCGAACAGCAGCAGCGACAGCGAGCGCCCGCGGCCGAACAGCGCACCGTAGTGCTCCTGCCCGTCCATCAGGTCATTGGCGCAGATCAGTTCGAGCAATTCGAACAACGCACCGCGCTGCGTCGGGCTGATTTCCCGGGCCTGGATGATCGCCTGTTCCAGTTCGTCACGGCCGGCCACCAGGGTTTCGGTGGGATAGTCGAGCAGCAGCGAAATCACTTTGAGAATGCGCATGCTCATTCCTCCCACAACTGCACGGTTTTCAGGATGTCGCGGCGGTTGGCCTTCTTCGCGCCGAACATATTGGTGTCGGAGCTGCCGCTACAGCCGCTGCCGAAACTGAAGCCGCAGCCGGAACGTTCGGCAAAGGCGTCGCTCATGGCGTCTTCACGGTGCGCGCTGGGCACGACAAAGCGGTCTTCGTAGTTGGCGATCGCCAGATAGCGATACATCTCCTCGACCTGGGCCACGCTCAGGCCGACATCCGCCAGCACCTGCAGGTCCTGGACCCCGTCGACCTGCTCGGAACGCTTGTAGGCACGCATCGCCAGCAAGCGTTTCAGCGCGCGCTTGACCGGTTTCTCGTCACCCGCCGTCAACAGGTTGGCCAGGTAGCGCAGCGGAATACGCAGGCTGTCGACATCCGGGATGACCCCGTTCATGCCCACGGTGCCGGCGGTCGCGGCGTTCTGGATCGGCGACAGCGGCGGCACGTACCAGACCATCGGCAAGGTGCGGTATTCCGGGTGCAGCGGCAGTGCGAGCTTCCAGTCCACGGCCATCTTGTAGACCGGCGAACGTTGCGCCGAATCGATCACCGACTGCGGCACGCCATCGGCCAGGGCCTGGCGGATCACCGCCGGATCGTTCGGATCGAGGAAGATCTCCAGCTGTTTCTCGTATAGGTCCTGCTCATTGGCGGTGCTCGCCACTTCGGCGATACGGTCGGCGTCATACAGCAGCACGCCGAGATAACGAATGCGCCCGACACAGGTTTCGGCACACACCGTCGGCATCCCGGCTTCGATACGCGGGTAGCAGAAGATGCACTTCTCGGACTTGCCGCTTTTCCAGTTGAAATAGATCTTCTTGTACGGGCAGCCGCTGATGCACATGCGCCAGCCACGGCATTTCTCCTGGTCGATCAGGACAATCCCGTCCTCCTCGCGCTTGTAGATCGCCCCGCTCGGGCAGGACGCCGCGCAGGTCGGGTTGAGGCAGTGCTCGCAAAGGCGCGGCAAATACATCATGAAGGTGTTTTCGTACTCACCGTAGATGTCCGCCTGGATCTGGTCGAAGTTCTTGTCCTTGCGCCGCTTGGCAAACTCGGTACCGAGGATTTCCTCCCAGTTCGGGCCCCATTCGATTTTCTCCATGCGCTTGCCCGACACCAGCGAGCGCGGCCGCGCGGTGGGCTGGTGCTCGCCGAGTGGCGCGGTGTGCAGATGCTGGTAATCGAAATCGAAGGGCTCGTAGTAGTCGTCGAGGCTGGGCAGGTCCGGGTTGGCGAAAATATTCGCCAACACGCGGAATTTGCCGCCGATCCGTGGGTTGATCGAGCCGTCGGCATTGCGAATCCAGCCGCCCTTCCACTTGTCCTGGTTTTCCCACTCCTTCGGGTAGCCGATCCCGGGTTTCGATTCGACGTTGTTGAACCAGGCGTACTCCATGCCTTCGCGGCTGGTCCAGACGTTCTTGCAGGTGATCGAGCAGGTGTGACAACCGATGCATTTGTCCAGGTTCAGGACCATGCCGATTTGTGAGCGAATCTTCATCTCAGTTCTCCTCAATCCAGCTCGGTCGGCAGGGGACGCGGCAGGTCAGCGCCGGACGAACCGTCGAGCCAGTCGACTTTGGCCATCTTGCGCACCACGACGAACTCGTCGCGGTTGCAACCGACCGTGCCGTAATAGTTGAAACCGTAGGCCTGCTGGGCATAGCCGCCGATCATATGGGTCGGCTTGAGCACCACCCGGGTGACCGAGTTGTGATGGCCGCCACGGGTCTTGGTGGTTTCCGACCCTGGTACGTTCACGATCCGCTCCTGGGCGTGGTACATCATCACCATGCCTTCCTTGACCCGCTGACTGACCACCGCCCGGGCGGTCAGCGCACCGTTGACGTTGAAGCATTCGATCCAGTCGTTGTCCTCGATGCCGGCGCGTTTCGCGTCGATCTCCGAGAGCCAGACAATCGGCCCGCCACGGCTGAGGGTGAGCATCAGCAGGTTGTCGCTGTAGGTGCTGTGGATGCCCCATTTCTGGTGCGGGGTGATCCAGTTCAGGACGATTTCGGTTTCGCCGTTGCTGCGTTTGCCTTTCACCCCTTCGATGGTCCGGGTGTTGACCGGCGGCCGGTAGCTCATCAGTTGCTCGCCGAAGGCCTGCATCCACGGGTGATCCTGGTAGAACTGCTGGCGGCCGGTGATGGTGCGCCACGGGATCCCTTCATGGACGTTGGTGTAGCCGGCGTTGTAGCTGACGTGATCGTCCTCGAGCCCGGACCAGGTCGGGCTGGAAATGATCTTGCGCGGCTGCGCCTGGATATCCCGGAAACGAATCGCCTCGTGGGCCTTGGACAGGGCCAGGTGGCTGTGGTCGATGCCGGTGAACTCGGACAGCGCGGCCCAGGCCTTCACCGCCACATGGCCATTGGTTTCCGGAGCCAGGGAGAGGATCACTTCAGCGGCGTCGATAGCCGTGTCGATCTTCGGCCGGCCCTGGCTGATACCCGCCGCGCCTTCGCGGTAGTTCAGCTCGCCGAGGAATTTCACTTCCTCCTCAGTGTTCCAGTTGATGCCCTTGCCGCCGTTGCCGTGCTTCTCCAGCAGCGGCCCGAGGGAGCTGAACTGCTTGTAGATATTCGGGTAGTCACGCTCGACCACTTGCAGGTTCGGCGCGTTCTTGCCCGGCTGCGGGGCCACCCCGGCGGTTTTCCAGTCGGTGCCGCCGAATGGCTGGGCCAGTTCGCCGACGCTGTCATGCATCAGCGGTACGGTGACCAGATCCTGCTCGACACCCAGGTGCCCGACCGCCATGGCCGAGAACGACTTGGCAATGCCTTTGTAGATCTCCCAGTCCGAGCGTGATTCCCAGGCCGGATCGATGGCCGCCGACAGCGGATGGATGAACGGGTGCATGTCCGAGGTGTTCATGTCGTCCTTCTCGTACCAGGTCGCGGTCGGCAACACGATGTCCGAGTAGACGCAGGTCGAGGACATGCGGAAGTCCAGGGTCGTGACCAGGTCGAGCTTGCCGATGGCGCCTTCGTCGACCCATTCGGCCTCTTCCGGCTTGCAGTCGCCGACCTGGCCGATGTCTTCGTTCATCACCCCGTTCTTGGTCCCGAGCAGGTACTTGAGCATGTACTCGTGGCCCTTGCCCGAGGAGCCCAGCAGGTTGGAACGCCAGATGAACATGTTGCGCGGGAAGTTCACCGGGCTGTCCGGCTGCTCGCAGGCAAAGCGCAGGGAACCGTCCTGCAGCGCCTTGACCACATAGTCCTTGGGCGCCAGGCCGGCGGCCGCGGCATCGCGGCAGATATGCAGCGGATTGGTGTTCAGTTGCGGAGCGCTGGGCAGCCAGCCGGCGCGCTCGGCGCGGATGTTGTAGTCCAGCGCATGTTCGGGGAACTGGCTCTTGTCGGCCAGCGGCGAGAGCACGTCGTGCATGCTCATTTTCTCGTGGCGCCACTGCGAACTGTGGGCATAGAAGAAGCTGGTGCCGTTCATCTGCCGTGGCGGACGGCTCCAGTCCAGGCCGAAGGCCAGGGGCAGCCAGCCACATTGCGGGCGCAGCTTTTCCTGACCGACATAGTGTGCCCAACCGCCACCGGTCTGGCCGACGCAACCGCAGAGCATGAGCATATTGATCAGCCCGCGGTAGTTCATGTCCATGTGGTACCAGTGGTTCATCGCCGCGCCGACGATGATCATCGAGCGGCCACGGGTCTTGTCGGCGTTGTCGGCGAACTCACGGGCGATCTGGATCGCCTTCTCGCGGCTGACGCCGGTGATCTGTTCCTGCCAGGCCGGGGTACCGGGGACACTGGCGTCGTCATAGTCGCGGGCCACGTTGGCGCCGCCCAGGCCACGGTCAATCGCCAGGTTGGCGGCCGACAGGTCGAACACCGTAGCGACCTTGACCTGGCTGCCATCCGCCAGGGTCAGGCTGTGCACCGGCACCCGACGATATTGCACGGCCGCGCCGGCCACGTGCTGGAAGTGTTCCTGGGACTCGCCGGCAAAATACGGGAACGCCACTTCGGCGACGCCATCGCCGATCAGGCTCAGTTTCAGATCGATCTCGCGCCCTTCCCCGCCTTCACGGGCAAGGATGTTCCACTTGCCCTTCTCGCCCCAGCGATAGCCGATGGAGCCCTGGGGTGAAACCAGTTCGCCGCTGGCATCCAGCGCGATGGTTTTCCATTCCGGGTTGTTCTCCTGGCCGAGGTTGTCGGTCAGGTCCGAGGCGCGCAGGAAGCGGTCCGGTTGAAAGCCGGCACCCGGGGCGACCCCGAGCATCGGCTTGAGCAGCACCAGCACCGGCAGGTCGGTGAAGCGCTTGGCGTATTCGGTGAAATAGGCGCTCGGTTTGTCCAGGTGGAACTCTTTGAAGATCACATGGTTGAACGCCTGGGCCAGCGCCGCATCGGTGCCCTGCTTGGGGTTTAGCCAGAGGTCGGTGAGCTTGGCCACTTCCGAATAGTCGGGGGTGATGGCCACGGTCTTGGTGCCCTTGTAGCGAACCTCGGTGAAGAAGTGCGCGTCGGGGGTCCGGGTCTGCGGAACGTTGGAACCCCAGGCGATGATGTAGTTGGAGTTGTACCAGTCGGCCGATTCCGGCACGTCGGTCTGCTCGCCCCAGACCATCGGCGAGGCCGGTGGCAGGTCGCAGTACCAGTCATAGAAGCTCAGGCAGACCCCGCCGATCAGCGACAGGTAGCGGGCCCCGGCGGCATAACTGACCATCGACATGGCCGGGATCGGCGAGAAACCCACCACCCGGTCGGGACCATACTGCTTGATGGTGTAGACGTTGGCCGCGGCAATGATCTCGTTGACTTCCTCCCAGTTGGAGCGAATGAAGCCGCCCATGCCGCGCTTGCTTTTATAGGAGTCGGCCTTGACCTTGTCCTCGACAATGCTGGCCCAGGCTTCGACCGGTTCCAGGGTCTGCCGCGCATCGCGCCAGAGTTTTAGCAGTGGCTTGCGGATCTTCGGGTACTTGAGCCGGTTGGCGCTGTAGATGTACCAGCTGTAGCTGGCGCCCCGCGGACAACCGCGCGGCTCGTGGTTGGGCAGGTCGTTGCGGGTGCGCGGATAGTCGGTCTGCTGGGTTTCCCAGGTAATCAGGCCGTTCTTCACATAGATCTTCCACGAGCACGAGCCGGTGCAGTTGACCCCGTGGGTCGAGCGCACGATCTTGTCGTACTGCCAGCGCGAACGGTAGACATTCTCCCAGTCGCGGGATTCCTTGCGGGTCTCCCCGTGACCGTCGGCGAACTCGCTTTGCTTGCGGTTGAAGAACCGCAGTTGATCCAGTAAATGACTCACGGTGTATACCTCTCAGGCTTCGCGGGGTTCTGTGCCCCGCCCACGCAATGGTTGGATTCGGCTTGACTCAGCAGGGTGTCGCGGCGCCTTTGCGCGCGTACCACCACCAGGTCACCACGATGCAGCTCAGGTAAAAGCCGACGAACATGTAGAAGGCCATCTCCGGGCCGCCGGTATGGGCCATCGAAGTGCCAAAGGATTTCGGAATGAAGAACGCACCGAAGGCGCCGATCGCCGAACTGAAGCCGAGCACCGCAGCCGATTCCTTGCCGGCATTCTTCAGCGCCTGCTCGCGAGCCTCGGGCGCCTTCCCGGCAGAGAATTTTTCATGCAGGGTGCGGAAGATCACCGGGATCATCCGGAAGGTCGAACCGTTGCCGATCCCGGTGGTGATGAACAGCAGCATGAACAGGCCGAGGAAGCCGTAGAAGTTGCCGCCTGCGCCGTTGTGCGGCAGGAAGTGCAGGACGCCGAAGACCATCACGATCATCGCCACGAAGTTCCACAAGGTCACCTTCGCGCCGCCGAGCTTGTCCGCCAGCCAGCCACCCAACGGCCGCACCAGGGCACCGACCAAGGGGCCGAGGAAGGCGAACTTCAAGGCGATGACATCCGGGAAGGAGGTCTTGATCAGCAGCGGGAACGCCGCGGAAAAGCCGATGAACGAGCCGAAGGTGGCCAGGTACAACCAGCACATCAGCCAGTTGTGCTTGCGTTTGAAGATCACCGCCTGCTCGCTGAACGACGCTTTGGCGCTGGACAAGTCATTCATGCCGAACCAGGCCGCCAGCGTTACCGCGAGAATGAACGGCACCCAGAGGAACCCCGCGTTCTGCAGCCACAACTGGCCGCCGTCCGGCAGGACTTGCGACGCTCCGCCCATGGCGCCGAACGCGCCGAAGGTAATCACCAGCGGCACACAGAACTGCATCACCGACACGCCCAGGTTACCCAGGCCGGCATTCAGCCCCAGGGCCGTGCCCTGCTGCGACTTGGGGTAGAAGAAGCTGATGTTGGACATGCTCGAGGCGAAGTTGCCGCCACCAAAACCGCAGAGCAAGGCGATCAACACGAACACACTGTAGGAGGTGCCCGGGTCCTGCACCGCGAAGCCCATCCAGATCGACGGCAGCAGCAGCGAGGCGGTGCTCAGGGCGGTCCAGCGGCGGCCGCCGAAGATCGGCACCATAAAGGAGTAGAAGACCCGCAAGGTGGCCCCGGACAACCCCGGCAAAGCCGCCAGCCAGAACAATTGATCGGTGGTAAAACTGAAGCCGATGGCGTTCAGGCGCACGATCACCGTGCTCCAGACCATCCACACGGCAAAGGCCAGCAGCAGCGCGGGAATGGAAATCCACAGGTTGCGCGTTGCTGTCTGTTTGCCACTACTGCCCCAGAACGCTGAGTCTTCCGGGCGCCAGTCATGAATGACCGGGCCGCTCTCAGGCTTTTGTAGAACAGACATATTCGTCTCCTTGGACAAGGCTGGAAAACGGGGCAGTGGCGAGCGCTGGCTGTTTACCCAGCAGCGGGCGCCGACGAACTTCGCTGAAGTACATCCAGGTCAGGGAGACCCAGACCACGCCGTACATCAACATGAAGCAGGAGGAGCGCACGCCGGTCAGGTCCACCAGCGCACCGAACAGGATCGGCAGGACGAAGCCGCCCAGGCCACCGGCCAGGCCGACGATGCCGGACACCGCGCCCATGTTTTTCGGATAGTCATTGGCGATGTATTTGAAAACCGAGGCCTTGCCGAAGGCGAAGGCGATACCCATGACAAACAGCAGGCCGGTGAACAGCGTCGGGCTCAGGCCGATGTGCAGGTCCAACGGGCCATTGATGGTTTGCACTTGCAGCTGGGTCTGCGGATAGGACAGCAGGAACAGGCAGATCCAGCTGACCCAGAGCACCCACCAGGTCACGCTCTGCGCGCCCCAGCGATCCGACAGCCAGCCGCCGACGGCACGCAGCACGCCGCCCGGCAGGGAAAAGCAGGCGGCCAGCAGCGCCGCGCTTTGCAGGCTGAAGCCATATTCCTGCACGTAGTATTTGGTCATCCACAAGGCCAGCGCGACATAGCCGCCGAAGACGATCGAGTAGTACTGGCAGTAACGCCAGACCGCCGGGTCCTTCAGTGAAGCAAGCTGTTCGCGCAGCGGGGTGCCCGAGGCACTGCGGTGCGCCTTGTTCTCGGCGCTGAGAAACCAGAACAGCAACGCAGTGATAAAGAGGATCGCGCTGAAGACTTTCGGCACCAGTTGCCAGCTGCCCGCGGCGATCAGCGCCGGGGCGAGAAACTTGGTCAGTGCGGACCCGGCATTGCCGGCGCCGAAGATGCCCATGGCGAAGCCCTGGTTGTCCTGGTCGAACCACTTGGCCACATAGGCGATACCGACGGAAAACGAACCACCGGCCAGGCCGACGAACAAGCCCAGGACCAGGAACTGCCAATAGGCCGTGGCGTAGGTGATCAGGTACAGCGGCAGCACGCAGGACAGCATCAACAGGAAAAACACAATGCGCCCGCCAAACCGGTCGGTCAGCAAGCCCAGCGGCAAACGGACCAGCGAGCCGGTCAGGACCGGGGTCGCGACCAGCAGGCCGAACTGGGTTTCGTTGAGCTGGAGCAGTTCCTTGATCGGCACGCCGAGCACGGCAAACATCATCCAGACCATGAAACACACAGTGAAGGCCAGCGTGCTCATGCCCAGCACCAGGCCTTGTCGTACACGCGGTTGGGTCATCTCGCTCTCCAGATCAGTTAGCCATGGCCGCAGACTAGAGAGGCATACCCCGCAAAAACTTGATCCTTATCAACGAAGCCCAGGGGGGTCCAGGGCTATGCTGGCGACGCCTACCTCCAAAGAGGTAGACCGAAAAAACCTCAGAACCCTTTGTTTATCAGCCTCTTGCCTTCGCCGCGCGAAGCGTTTGCGGGCATCGGACGATCGACAACTCTTTAGAGGTAGAGCGCCAGGGACCGGCAGCAAAATCATTGCCAGCCATCCCCTGGAGTTCGATATGCCCGGTATTCCCGTCGTTGCCCCTGGGCGACAGCCTTGATTCGCTGGCTGCGCAGCTCCCTGCCCGCCCGCGCCGGGCTCGCGGTGATCCTGATCGCCGTGCTGGCCCTGGCCAGCTCGTTGAGCGCCGGGCTGATCGCCTGGTTCAGCCAGGGCGACGCGGCCGCGATCAACACCGCCGGCTCGGTGCGCATGGAAACCTACCACCTGTGCTGGAAGCTCGCCGCGGGGGCCGCCAGCGCAGAAATCAGCGGCATCACCGACAGCCTGCAACAGCGCCTCTCCAGCGAGTCACTCAAGGCGGTGCTGGAAGATGGCGCGAGTCTCGACCTGCAAGCCAGCTACCAGCAGATCCAGCAAAATTGGAAGGAGAATCTGCGCCCGGCGCTGGAGCGTGGCGATGTCGACTCGTTTCAAGCCGGGGCTCCGCCCTTCGTTGAACAACTGAACCAGTTCGTCAACCTGCTGCAGCGCCAAAGCGAGCACAAGCAAACCTGGCAACAGGTGATCCAGGGTGCGGCCCTGTTCACCACCATGATCGTGCTGCTGTTGGGTTTGTATGAATTGCAGTACGGCGTGATCACCCCGCTCAAGGAACTGGTGGAGGCGAACCAACGCTTTCGCCGCGGTGACTTCCAGGTACGGGTCAACCATCAATCCCAGGACGAACTGGGAGAGTTGGCCACCAGCTTCAACGCCATGGCCGAGACCATCGAGCAGTCCCACCGCACCCTGGAGACTCAGGTCCGGCAAAAGACCCTGAACCTGCAACAGGCCAATGCCGCCCTGGAACTGCTCTATCAGAGCAGTCGCAGCCTGGCCACGCGGCTGGCCAATGCCGAGGGGCTGGATGAACTGATCCGGCGCTTCCAGCAACGCCTGCCCGGCTTGCGCCTGTCGCTGTGCCTGCAAGGCCGGATGCAGGCCCCGGCCCAGCAACTGCTGGTGCTGCATGGTGCCAACAGCCGCGATGTCTGCGCCGGCAGCCATTGCGCCACCTGCCAGAAGCACCACCAGGGTAATCCGCACACTTTCAGCATCAGCAACCAGGGCAGCGAACTGGGCGAGCTCAAGGCACATTTCGTCGACGAGCACACGCCGCAAGCCTGGGAAACCGAGCTGATCCAAGCCCTGGCCAACCTGATCGGCACCTCGCTCTCGCTCAAGCGCCAACGCGAGCAGGACCACCGCCTGCTGCTGCTCGAAGAGCGCACCATCATCGCCCGCGAACTGCACGACTCACTGGCCCAGGCGCTGTCCTACATGAAGCTGCAAGTCAGCCGCATGCAGACCCTGATGCGCCGTGGCGAGCCGGTGGCGACCCTGGAAACCGTCACCGCCGAGCTGCGCGAGGGCCTGAACAATGCCTACCGCCAGCTGCGCGAACTGCTGACCACCTTTCGCCTGCAGATCCACGACGCCGGGCTGGTCCAGGAACTCCAGGATACCGCCGAGGAGTTCTCCAGCCGGGGCGATTTCCAGGTCCACCTGCACGTCGACAGCCTGGCCTTCGAACTGTCCGCCAGCGAGCAGATCCACATCCTGCAGATCACTCGCGAAGCGCTTTCCAACTGCCTGCGCCACGCCCATGCGGAAAATGCCTGGCTGCAACTGCGCCAGGACGGCGAAACCGTGCGCCTGTCGATCGAGGACGATGGCCGTGGCTTCAGCGGTAGCGTCGACCAACGCGAACATCACGGCCTGAACATCATGAATGAACGGGCGCGCAGCCTCCATGGCCGCCTACAGATACATTCCAGGGCGCCCCAGGGCACCCTCGTCCAGATGGAGTTCCGCCCGGAGTTCCTCGGACAGCCAACAGAAGGTAGTGTCCTATGAACCTGTCCCCGCAATCGCGGATCCTGCTGGTCGACGACCATCCGATGATGCGTCACGGCATTCGCCAGATCCTCGAACTGGAAGATGACTTGTGCGTCGTCGGCGAAGCCAATCATGGCGAGGAAGCCCTGACCCTGATCGCGCCGCTGCAACCCGACCTGGTGCTGCTCGACAACAACATGCCACGGATGAACGGCATCGAAACCCTGCGCTGCCTGCGCGCCATGAACTATCGGGGCAAGATCCTGCTGTTCACCGTGTCCGACGCCGAAGACGATATCCGTGACGCGCTGCGCCTGGACGCCGATGGTTATCTGCTCAAGGACATGGAGCCGGAGTTGCTGATCCAGTACATCCGCGATGCCTTGAACGGCTCCCTGGTGGTCAGTCCCGGCCTGACCCGGGTCATGGCCCAGGCGCTGCGCTCGCCACCGCGCCAGCCGGAGGTGGAGCTGACCGAACGCGAGCGCCAGGTGCTCAAGACCATTGCCAGTGGCCTGAGCAACAAGGTGATCGGCCACAAGCTGGGCATCACCGAAGGCACGGTCAAGGTTCACGTGAAGAACCTGCTGCACAAGCTCGGCCTGCGTTCGCGGGTCGAGGCGGCGGTCTGGGCCATGGAGCATCTGCGCGGCGCCGGCTGACGCGCATGGCCCCCGGGAGCCCCGGCGCGGACGGACTTGATCGCAATCAAGGCGCGCGGCTGGCAGACTTGCACACTGGCGGGGTCCATCAGCGGAGAGCATTCATGCCCCCTTCAACCTTGCCTCTGGTTTACTCCTGCTCAGGCTGCTCCAACGTCGCCCAACTGGCCAACACCCTGGCCCTGCGCCTGGATCGCGCGGGCCTCGCGCAAATGTCCTGCATCGTCGGCGTGGGTGGGCATGTCGCCGCGCTGGTCAACAAGGCCCGTTCGGGACGGCGGATCCTGGCGCTGGACGGCTGTCCGCTGCAATGCGTGGAAAGCTGTCTGCAACAGCATGGCCTGCGGGCCGATATGCACCTGATCCTCAGCCAGCACGGCGTGCGCAAACGCTATGGCGAGGATTGCAGCCCGGCGCAGGCCGACGAGCTGTTTGCCGAGATCGGGCAACTGCTTGTACAGCGCGACCGGCGCCTCTCAGTCAAGGAAATTTGACGCCGGGCGGTGCTTGCCTCAACCCGCCGCCAGGCCCTTCCCGGCACGCTCCAGATTGCGCCATAACCAAACCGGCAAGACCTCGGGGTCGAGGCTGTCGATCAGGTTCTTCAAGGTCAAGCCCAGCTCGGTATCGCCTTCGATCACCAGGCGCCGGCGAAAGAACAGCGTATCCGGGTCTTCCTGGCGACTGGCCAGGAGCAGGAACTCGCGCCAGTTACCGCTGATGGTCACATCGGCCCGGGCCCGCGCGGCGATCTGCAAGCCCTCGCGCCCCCGGGTCAGGTACCAGCTCAGCCCCAGGTCGGGAATTCGCAGGCACAACCAGCGCCCGCGCAACAGGTCGAACTGGCCATCGCCCAACGGCTCGGCGAAACAGCGGTTGAGCCCCTGTTGCAGGGCCAACCTTTGCAGCCCGAACGGCACTCGGCGAACCAACGGCAGCAAACGGTCGGCTCCACGCAACAGCCACTTTTTCCGATTCAACACAGGCCCACCTCCTCTACCCGCAACATCCCGGCCTGGCCATGCCAATAGCCGTTGCAGCCGTCGACGAACAGCGGCGGCGTCTCGCCCAGACAGACCCGCCGATAGGCCGCGATCACCTCGGTCATGCCCTGGGCCCGAGGGCTCAGGCGCAGCAGATCGGCGCCGCAGGCGACCAGCCCGGGATAATCGGCCAACAGATTGGTGACCTCGGCCGACATGGTCTGGATACCGTTGAGGGTGAACAGCGGCTGGCCTTCCTGGCTGCTCAGCGCCAGGCCATCGGGGTAGTCGAGGCAGCAGAACTGGCAGTCGTCCTTGGGCCGGTTTTGCGCGCGGGCGGTGAAACAGCGCGCCGAATAGGCCAGGGGCAGATGCCCATAGGCAAAGACTTCGACTTCCGGCACCGCCCGGCCCAGCTCGCGCACCTGGTCGAGTACCGCACGGATCAACTGCGCCGAGCACTCCACCGGCGGCACCCAACGGATCATCCCGCAATCGAGCAACTGACCGAGGGCATGACCGTTGTACAGGTTCAGCGCCGGCCCCGCGACAAAGGGCAACTGCCGTTCGGCGAGGAACTGCACCGCGCCCATATCGTTGGCCTCCACCAGCAACTCGCCGTTGTCGCACAGGCGCCGCAGGCTCGAGAGTTCCGAGGCGGCCTCGATCAGGGTCAGGCTCGAGAGCACCAGTTGCGCCTGGGTACAGGTCTGCAATTCGCGTCCCAGGCCCAGCCATTGATCAAGGGAAAAGGCCCGGCGTTTCGAACACACGGTTTCCCCCAGGTAGATGACATCCAGGGGCAAGGCGGACATTTCCGAGTAAAACTGCCCCAATTGGGTTTTGTCCCAGTAAAACAGCACGGGTCCCAGGCTCAGCTTCATTTCCAGTCCCTCATTGCCAGGCTCGATGATAAGCACCCAGGGTGGTCTGGCTGCCTTCGGACAAACCGGCCAGCGCCTGGCGCCACTGGTCCCTGACCGCAAAGCTGTGGGGCTGGGCGCGATAGGCATCCAGCGCGGCGCGCCAGACCCGGGTGACCTGCTCGACATACGCCGGGCTGCGCTGGCGGCCCTCGATCTTCACCGCGGCGACACCGATTGCCGCGAGCTCCGGCAGCAGGTCCAGGGTATCGAGGCTGGTGGGTTCCTCCAGGGCATGGAAGCGCTTGCCCTCGACCAGGAAGCGCCCCTTGCACAAGGTCGGATAGCCGGCCGGTTCATCGGCGCTGTAGCGATCAATCAGGACTTCGCTCAGGCGTGCGCTCAAGCCCTCGGCGTCCTCGCTCCAGCGCACCGCCTTGGCCGGCGAACAAACCCCGCACAGGTTCGGCGATTCGCCGGTAATGTAGGAAGACAGGTGGCAGCGCCCTTCAGCCATGATGCACAAACTGCCGAAACCGAAGACTTCGATCGGTACCGAACTGCTCGCCGCGACCTGGCGCACCTGGGCCAACGACAGCACCCTGGGCAACACCGCGCGGCGGATGTCGTAGCGCTGGGCGTAGAACGCCAGCGCGCCGGCATGGGTCGCCGAGCCCTGCACCGACAAGTGCAGGGGCAGTTGCGGATGACGCTGGCTGGCATAACTCAAGACCCCCGGATCAGCCGCGATCAGCGCGTCGACGCCCAAGTCGGCGGCGCGATCCACCGCCCGCTGCCAGCGCTCCCAACCCGCGGGCTGCGGGTAGGTGTTGACCGCGACATAGAGTTTGCGTTGGTGCTGGCGAATATGCGCGACCGCCGCGTCGAACTGCTTGTCGTCCATGTTCAAGCCGGCGAAGTGCCGGGCGTTGGTGTCATCGCGAAAGCCGACGTAGACGGCATCGGCGCCTTGGCGCACAGCCGCATTCAGCGCAGGCAGGTTCCCTGCCGGGCAGACCAGTTGCATGGGTAATCCTCATGAAAGAACTTGTCTCGCCCCCTGTGCACTGCGTGTCGCCAGCAGGCCCGGGGCGATCGACAATGCGCTGCCAGTCTAGCGAGACCGGCAGCCACGGCCTTGACGGCAATCAATTGCCGTCATTGCATCAGCTCGGCGAAGGACAGGAAGCTGACCGAGTCGTGCTTGCGCACCTGCTGTTCGCACTCGACCAGCGCCAGGCCGTCGGCCCAACAAGCCGCCATCAACATGGCCGAGCTTTGCTGCGGGTGCAGCTCCACCCAGACCTGGCCGTCGGCCCTGGGCACCAGCCGGGCTCGCAGATACTGCCGGCGCTTGTTGCGCTGCAACCAGTCGAAACCTGCCGGCAGGGCCAGTGGCCGTGGCAGCACTTCGCTCAGGCCCTGGGCCCTGAGCAGGAACGGGCGCAGCACCACCAGGGCGGTAATCAGCGCCGCCGACGGATTGCCCGGCAGGCCGAGCCACGGCTTGCCGGCCACTGCGCCAAAGGCCAGCGGTTTGCCCGGCTGGATCGCCAGGCGCCAGAAATCCAGGCTGCCAAGTGCCTCGATGGCCTGCTTGAGATGATCCTCCTCGCCCACCGAGACACCGCCCGAGGTCAGCAGCAGATCGCACTCCGAGGCAGCCAGGCTCAAGGCATCGCGGCTAGCGGCCAAGGCATCGGCCATGACCCCGTAGTCATACACCTCCACGCCCCAACCCCGCAGCAATGCCGACAGGCAATAGCGATTGCTGTTGTAGATCTGCCCCGGCGCCAGGTGCTGGCCCGGCTCGCGCAACTCGTCGCCACTGCTCAACAGGCACACCCGCAACGGGCGATAGACTTCGACCCGGGCAATCCCCACAGCCGCCAGCAAGCCCAGTTCCTGGGCGCGCAAACGCTTGCCGGCGCTGAGCAGCAACTGGCCGCGACGGACCTCCTCGCCCTCCTTGCGCACATGCTCGCCGGCCACCGTCGCCGGTAACCAGACCAACCCCTCGTTGGCCCGGCAATGCTCCTGCGGCACCACGGTGTCGGCCCCCGGCGGCAACGGCGCGCCGGTAAAGATCCGCGCCGCCTGCCGGGGCAGCAAGGGTTCCGCCGCCGCTTGCCCGGCGGCGATCCGCCCGCCCAGGGTCAACCAGCCACCTCCCGGCGGCAGGTCGGCGGCACAGCAGGCGTAACCGTCCATGGCGCTGTTGTCCCAACCGGGCAGGCTCAGCGGCGCCGTCAGATCCCGCGCCAGCACCCGCCCAAGGGCCTGATCGAGGGCGATCGTCTGAACCTCCGGTGGCGGCGGCGCCTGGTCGAGCAGATGCTCGATGGCCTGGTCCACCGGTGTCAGGTGGCCGCTGTCGCAGACCCGGCCGCTCATGAGCGCACCTCACAGGCCTCGATCACTCGCCGCGCCTGCGGTTTCAGGTGTGGCGCGAAATTGCATGGGCCGGTGCGGCTGTCCAGCTGTTCGACAAGGATGCTGTTCCAGGCGGTGCGGCAAGCACCGGGCGAGCCCGGCACGCAACACACCAGCACGCCATTGCTCATTCCGGCGAGGGCCCGTGACTGCAGGCTGGACATGCCGATTTCCGCCAGCGACACCTGGCGGAACAACTCGCCGAAACCGTCCACCAGCTTGTCCAGCAACGGCAGCACCGCTTGCGGCGTGTTGTCACGCGCGGTGAAGCCGGTGCCACCGGTCATCAGCACCACCTGGACCTTGGGGTCGGCGATCCAGTGCGAGAGTCTGGCGCGGATCTGATAGATATCGTCCTTGACCAGGTCGCGGTCGATCAGCACATGCCCGGCGGTTTGCAGCAAGTCACTGAGGGTCTGCCCCGAGGTGTCGGTGGCCGTGGTGCGCGTATCGCTGATGGTCAGCACGGCGATGTTCAGCGGTTCGAAAGTGCGTTGCGTCAGATGGGCCATATCCAAGCCTTCCCGTAGATGAGTATCGGCCCAAGCCTGAACCGAAATCCCCTGTGAACCTATTCCTCCAAGGAGGTACCTCGACCGGACAGCACGGCTCAGGGTGCCAGCCGGCCGTGCGTCCAGGTGCCCTCGTGCAGCCGATAATCCAGGCGATCGTGCAGGCGGTCGGCACGCCCCTGCCAGAACTCCAGGCGTTCCGGGACCAGGCAATAACCGCCCCAGTGTTCGGGACGCGGCGGCGTTTGTTCGGCGAAGCGCCCGGTGGTTTGCGCCAGCATCGCTTCCAGTTGCGCCCGGTCGGCCAAGGGCTGGCTTTGCGGCGAGGCCCAGGCGCCGAGACGACTGGCCATGGAACGCGAGTCGAAGTAGGCATCGGACAGCCGCGGATCCAGCCTGGCGACCTGGCCTTCGATCCGCACCTGGCGCTCCAGTCCCGGCCAGAAGAAGGTCATCGCGGCATGGGGATTGGCCGCCAGGTCCTGGCCCTTGGCGCTCTGGTAATGGCCGAAGAAGGTGAAGCCGGCGTCGCTGAAACCCTTGAGCAACAGTACCCGACAATGCGGCCGGCCCTGTGCGTCGACCGTTGCCAGGCACATGCTGTTGGCCTCGACCGGCGCCTGCTCGGTCTCGCGGGCCTGTTGCATCCACTGGCGGAACAGCAGCAGCGGATCCTCCGGCGCCGTCGCATCGGGCAGGCCGTCCAGGGTGTAGTTACGGCGCATCTGGGCCAGGGAAAGAGGCATGCGGGTGATCTCCGGTAAAGGTTGAGCGCAGTGTGCGAGGCCGCGCGCGCCAACACCTTGACCGTCATCAACAGCGGGCGTCGATCACCCCTTACTTGAGACGCAGACGCCTGGCCAGTTTATGCAGGTTGCTCGGATCGACCGCCAGCAGCCGGGCGGCGCTGGCCCAGTTGTTCCCCGCCAGATTCAGGGCCTGGAGGATTTTCTGCCGCTGGCAATCGTCGACGGCGTCACCCAGGGCCTGGAACGGCAGGTCGCCGGCGTCGTCCGCAAGCGCCGCAGCGACTGTCGGCGCGCGGCCCAGGTTGCTGTCGAGATCGAGGATTTCCGCTTCCAGGGTAAGGATCAGGCTGCGACTGCCGCCGCGGCTGAGCTGCTTAAGCGCGGCGCGGCTGATCACATGTTCGAGCTCGCGGATATTGCCCGGCCAGTGGTAAGCCAGCAGCGCGCGTTCGGCCGCCGGGGACAGGCGCAGACCGCGCAGACCGAGCCGGCTGCGATTGAGTTCGAGAAAATGCCCGGCCAGCAGCAGCACATCGTTGCCGCGTTCGCGCAGCGGCGGAATCGGCACCGGGTATACCGACAGCCGGTGGTACAGGTCGGCGCGAAACAGTCCTTCGCGAATGCTGTCTGGCAGATGCCGGTTGGTCGCGGCGATGATCCGCACATCCACATGCAGCGGTTTGTCCGCGCCCAGGCGCTGGATCTCGCCGTTTTGCAAGGTGCGCAACAACTTGGCCTGCACGCTCAAGGGCAGTTCGCCGACCTCATCGAGAAACAGCGTGCCGCCGTTGGCCGCGTCGAACCGCCCGGCGCGGTCACTGCTGGCCCCGGAAAACGCCCCTTTGACATGCCCGAACAACTCACTCTCGGCCAGGGACTCGGGCAAGGCGGCGCAGTTGACCTGAATCAGCGGCTTGTGACTGCGCCGCGACAAGCGATGCAGGCGGCGGGCGAACAGCTCCTTGCCGACCCCGGTCTCGCCCAGCAACAACACCGGCAACTCGGAATCGGCCAGGACATCCAGCTCGTTGAGCAACTGATGCAGGACTTCGCTCTGCCCGAGGATCTCACCCTCCGCGACCGGCATCCGCAGGTCCCGCGGGTCGCTGCGGGACAAGCGCAGGCTGTGGTTTTCCTGTTCGAGCCGGGTGACCCGCACGGCCGCCTCGATCTGCAGGGTGCAGCGCTTGAGTTCATCCCGCGCCTGGCGGTCGAAGGTGCCGGGCTGCAAGGCATCGAGGGTGATCGCGCCCCAGACCCGCCCTTCCACATACAGGCTCACGCCCATGCAGTCATGCACCGCCAGCGGCTCGTTGAGCGAGTGGTCGAGCAGGCCGTCGTAGGGGTCCGGCAAGCGACTGTCGGGCTCGAACCAGGTCGGCTCGCGCGACGCCATGATCGCCGCCAGGCGCGGATGCTGGGCAATCACAAAGCGCCGGCCCAAGGCTTCGTGCACCAGCCCCACCGTCGCCACCGGCCTGAGGCTGTCGTCATCCAGGCGCAGCAGGCCGACGGCGCCACTGTTGAAGTACTCGCGCAGGGTCTGCACCAGGCGTTGCAGGCGCACGGCATTCGGCAGCTCGACAATCAGGTCGGCGGCCAGGCTTTCACGCAACATGGTAGTAATCACCCCTTATGGTTGTATTTACCCTGACGCATCAGGGTCATCATCACCACAACAAAAAAATAATCCAGTATTTTCAATCAGTTACAAATGGCATGCGCAATGCAATAAGCCAGGGAACCCCCTGAAACCCAAAGAAGGCACCCTGATGAGCCAGACACTTCTCGAACAAAGCCTCGGCCAATTGGCCTGCGATATTCCTGGCGCCACGCGGATTTTCCATCACTTCAACCTGGACTTCTGTTGCGGCGGGCAGAAGACCCTGCGCGAGGCGGCCCTGGGCAAACAGCTCGACCCGACGCTGATCGCCGAGGCCCTCAATGAGCTGCAAGACAGCGGCGCGAGCCGGCACGAATGGCGCAACGAAGCGGATGCGCTGCTGATCAGCCACATTCTCGAGCGCTACCACGCCCGGCACCGCGAGCAACTGCCGGAACTGATCCGCCTGGCGCGTCGTGTCGAGCAAGTGCACGGTGCCCGCGAGAATTGCCCGAACGGCCTGGCCGACCACTTGCACGACATGCAGCAGGAACTCGAAGGGCACATGCTCAAGGAGGAACAGGTGCTCTTTCCGCTGCTGCAACAGGGCCTCGGTCGCCACACCGCCCCACCGATCCAGGTGCTGCGCCTGGAACACGATCAACATGGCGCGGCCCTGGAGGTCCTGCTGGCGCTGACCGACAACATCACTCCGCCCGCCGAGGCCTGCAACACCTGGCGCGGCCTGTATCGCGGGCTGCAGGAATTTCGCGATGACCTGATGCAGCACATCCACCTGGAAAACAACATCCTCTTCGTCAAGGCCTTGAACCCGGCCCAGTGACCCCGAGCAGCCACGCCAAGCCGCACCCGCCAGATGACGGGTGCGTTTTTTTGCCGGTACAGCGGACTGTGGCTCAACCCTGCCAATAGAACATGGCCTTGGCCAGGATCACGATCAACAGCATGTGCCCGAGGATGCTGCGCCGGATCCAGTCAGCCCGGCGCGGCGTCAGCCGTGAGCGTTGCAGCCAGTAGGCAAGCAACAGGTAATGCCCGACGATGCTCAGGGCCAGGATGATCTTCAAACTCAACAGGCTGGCAAAACGACTGTCCAGGGGCTGACTCAAGGCGCCCCGGTACTGCCAGGCCAGGCCGATGCCGGCGCCGTACAACAGCAACACCACGCCATGCAGGACCTTGCGCGAGCGCACCGCGATGGCCTGGTCCGCCGGCGCCTGCGTGTCGGCGGGCAACCGCCGGCGCGCCGCATGCCAGATACACACCTCGAAAAACAGCGTGCCGATAAAAGCGATGGCCGCCAACAGATGGGTGACCAGTAACCAGGGATAGATCATCGTCCACCTCCCTTGTCCGTCCGACTCATCCCGGATGCCCGTCGACCCGGGCCCGCAGCAGCATCGGAGCATAGCTCCAGGCATACAGCCCAAACGCCAGGACCCAGCACAGCCCCGCGAGCCACAACCCGGCCAACGGCAGGAACAGCACCAGCACGACCCGACTGAAACACGCCAGGTTGACCAGGACAAACGCCGGGGTCATTCCCGCCGGCGGCTCCAGCGCGCGACCGGTATGCCCGAGACTGACCCGTGCGATCATCGCCAGGATCAACCCGGCCATGGCCCCGATCGTCAGGCCATGCACCGCCAGGCTGGGGTTCAGCGGCACGCCGAAGTGCCACAGCGCCATGCCCAGGCAGGCCAGCGCCAACCAGCCGTAGGCCAGATACAGCGACCACAGCAGTGGCACCCGCCAGAGTCGACGGTCGTGCCAGCGCAACAGGCGTAACAGATGTCCCAGCGCCAGTGCGCCGAACAGCAGGCCGACCCAGATACTGGCGAACAGCGCGGGCCCGCAGGCATACAACAGTGCCACCAGCGCGGAGCCGGCCAGCAACAGGCGATCGAGCCGGGGCCAGGGGGCAACGCCCTCGACCCGGCCCAGACCGCGCTGGATGAAAAACGGAATGACCCGGCCGCCGATCAACCCCATCATCGCCGCTACCAGCCACAGGCCGGTCAGCACAGCCTGGCGCTGCCAGCCTTCGTGGCCGGGCAGCAGGCCGTAAAGCGCCATGCCGTCGGCGCCGGCCAGCAACAGCAACAGGAGGACAATCGGGTAGTTGCGTTTCTGCCGGACCTTCCACAGCGTGGTGCCCATCAGCACGGCCACCGCCAGGGGAAACGCCAGCTCCAGCGGCGCCAATAGCGACCAGGGCGGATTCGCCAACCAGGCCAGGCGCGCCACCAGCCAGAGCAGGGCCAGCGCCGCCAACGGCTTGCCGCTGAGACCGGGCTGGCCGGTCCAGGTCTGGACCGCGGTCAGCAGAAAGCCGGCGACAATCGCCAGGCCAAAGCCGAACAGCAATTCATGCCGATGCCACGCCAGCCAGCCACCCGCCGGTTGCCAGCCGCCCACGGCACCGCTCAAGGCCAGCAGCCAGAGCGGCACCACCAGCAGCGCCAGGCCGGCACCGGCGAGGAAAAACGGCCGGAAGGCCAGGCGCAACAGCGGCGGGATCGCCAGCGCGGTACGACGCTCAAGTACTTGCATGAAGCCACTCCTTTACCTTGCTGCCGACCTGAGACAGGGCCGCACGCGGCGAATTGTGTTGCAGGGCAATCATCAGCTGTTCGCACGTCATCGCGGTTGTCATATATCAAGTCGGCCGGGGAACGCTTGGCTAACCTGGCCAACCGTTGTCGGATACGGCAGTGCAAGGGGCGTGCCCCGACGCCCGAGGTGCCCCGGCAACCCGTGGTAACCCGGTGTGTCCCACCGGCAGCGGACAGTTCCCGCTACCGCAGACGCTTGCAGCCAGGGTAAAAATGACCATCTAAGGGTTATTTACACCCTGATTGACGGGGTATTTTTGACCCTGTCGCCACAGATATCCAGTGGCTAAAGCCGGGTGTAATGCCGTTCAGCGTCGGCCGAATGCGGTCCCTGTGGGAGCAGAGCTTGCTCGCGAAGGGGCCCTTGAGACCGCCCAAAGCTTCGCGGGCAAGCTCCGCTCCCACAAGGGAGCATGGCGTTTTCAATGTTCTGTTTCCTTAGCTGAACGGCGCCAGGGTCTGGTGCCTGGCCCGGGTCTTGCTCAACCAGCACACCGCCAACCCCTTCCCGACCAACCGGAGTCGTCATGAAAGCAGTTATCCAGCCACTGGCCTGGTTCGTGGTCCTGAGCTCGATCATCGCCATCGCCAGCAGCCTTTCGCTCGGCCTTGTCTGAGGGCACGGCGCCTCCCCCTTTTCCGCTATCAGGATGAATTGCCATGGTGCTTCACCGCGTCCATCACCAGATTCTGCGCAGCCATCACCTGTTCGAACCGTTGAGTGACCAAGAGATGGATGAGTTGATGGCTTCCAGCCATTTGCTCAGCATCGACAAGGGCGAGCCGCTGTTTCGCCAGGGCGAGCCGGCCGACGCCTTCTACTTCGTGATTGCCGGCGCGGTGAAGATCTACCGCCTGACCCCCGACGGCCAGGAGAAAGTGTTCGAGGTCATCGGTCCGCGGCAAACCTTCGCCGAGGCGATGATGCTGATGGACACCCCGAACTACGTGGCCTCGGCCGAAGCCGTAGGTCCGTGCCAGCTCTATCGCCTGTCCAACAACGCCTACCTGCGCTTGCTGCAGAGCAACAGCCGTCTGCCCTTCGCCCTGCTCGGCAAACTCTGTGTGCGCCTGCATCAGCGAGTCAATGAAATCGAAACCCTGTCGCTGAAGAACGCCACCCACCGGGTGGTGCGTTATCTGCTGACGCAACTGGTGCACCTGCAGCCCGTCAACTACCAGTTCGAACTGCCGATGGCCAAGCAACTGATTGCCGGGCACCTGTCGATCCAGCCGGAGACCTTCTCGCGGATCATCCGCCGCCTGATCGACGAGAAAATCATCACCCAGGACGGTCGCCAGATCGTCATCCTCGATCGCCCGCGCCTGGAACAGTTCGAGTGAAGGCCCTGTCCACCTGCCTGTATTGCCAGCATCACAACCGGCCCGGGGAAAGCGAGTGCTGCCGCTGCGGCATGCCGCTGCCGGCCCTGGCGGCAAAGGCCGAAGCACGCCGGCTAAGGCGCTTCCAGTGGTTCTGCATCGGCCTGACGATCTTCTGCGTGATCATGTTCTTCTGGCTGCCACGCAGCAGTCCATAAGCCAGGCGAACGCCTCAAGGCTGGGTCAACTGGCGATACAGCTGCGGCAAGCGCAGGGGCAGTTGTTCCGGCTGGCGGATCAGGGTGTAGCCGTTGGCGCCGAACATATACGGCAGGTACGCCCCGGCTTCGCGGTCGATGGTGATACAGAACGGCGTCAGCCCCAGGCGCCGGGCTTCCAGTACCGCCTGGCGGGTGTCCTCGACACCGTAGCGGCCCTCATACAGATCCAGGTCATTGGGTTTGCCATCGGTCAGCAACAACAACAGCTTGCGGCGGCGCTTGCAGCCGCTCAACAGTTGGCTGGCCTGACGGATCGCCGCGCCCATGCGCGTGTAGTAACCCGGCTTGAGCACCTGGATGCGCCCGCGAGTGTGGTCGTCATAGCCTTGCTGGAACGCCTTGAGTTCCTGCAGGCGCACGTGCTGGCGGCGCAGCGAGGAAAACCCGTACAAGGCAAAGTCGTCGCCCAGCACCGACAACGTTTCACCGAACAGCAGCAGGCTGTCGCGGATCACCTCGATCACCCGATGCCGGTCGTTCAGGTGCGCGTCAGTGGACATCGAGATATCCGCCAGCAACAGGCACGCCAGGTCCCGATGGGTCTGGCGCTGCTCCTTGAACAGACCGCGTTCGGCACAGCGACCATGCTCGCGCTCGACGTAAAAATCCAGCCAGGCCTGCATATCCAGCTCCGTCCCCTGGGGCTGTTGGCGCAGCCACTGGCGCTCGGGCCGCAGGTGTTCGAACTGGCGCCGCAAACGCTGCGCCGCCGGTCGCAGGCGCGACGGCAGCGGCTGTGCCGGGCAATCGCGCGGCGCGAACATCTGCAGATTGACGAAGTCGTCCTGCAGGCGGCCTTTGCGATAATCCCACTCCGGTAACTTGATGCCCTCCCCCAGCGGGATATCGTCGACATCCGCGGGCGGCAGATCCAGGTCCAGTTTAAGCCCGCCGCCCTTGCGCAGACGGGTCCGCGACAGGCTCAGTTCATCCAGGTCGGCGGCGACCCTGGCGGCATCCGGGTCTTCGCGCTCGTCCGACCAGCGATCGAGGTCGACATGCTCGGTCCAACTGAACAGGTTCTCCAGGCGCACGATCAGCAGACCGCCCTCGCGGCTGCTGTCATCAATCCGGGTGGCGCGCTTGCGCCCGCCTTCCTGCTCGCCGGGAGAGGCCGGCAGGGACTCCGCCGAGTCGTCAAGATCGGCGGCCTGCGGGCTGGCCAGGTGCAGCGGCGGGTACAGCCACAGCGGCAACGGCCAGGCCGCCCGCTCGCTGCGGGGAAACGCCTGGACACTGCCCGGCTCGCGCAAGGCCTGGCACAAGGCCCGTTCCAGGGCGGCCGCGGCCGGTTTCAAGGTGGCCGGATCCGGACGCAGTTGCAGGTGCGCCGCGACCAGCCGGCGGTAACGCGGCAGCAGCGCCGGATAGCGCTGCAACAAGGCTTGGGTCCAGCGCTGATTGTCCCGGCCCCAGTGCCGCATGGGCCCGGCCTGCGCCGCCAGCAGGGCCAACCAGCGATACAGTTCCTCATTCAGGCCGGCCTCGGGGAACACCGCGAGACTGGCCGGCAGGCGCAGGTTATCGGCATCGCAGCAGGCCAGCGGCACTTGCCGGCAGGTCCCGGCGATCTGCTGCAACAGGCTGCGGCGCAGCAGCAGATCGCGTTCGCAGACCGTCTCCAGGCCCCGGCCGGCCCCGCCCATGGCGCGAAACAACAGTGCCAGGCCAGGTTGCCGCTGGGCCAGCTCGACCCGTGCCTCGGGAAAATCGACGCTGGCACGGCGAGTGATAAAGCGATGCCAGACGCTGCCGACCCACTCTTCCAGTTCAAGGGTAAAAGCCATGGAGCCCACCTTGTTCGTCAACCAAAAACGGCCCGCTATCACAGCCGGGCCGACCTTTCCCAGAGGTCACGACACCTCAGGACGGAACCACGGCCGCCGGCGCGCGCAAGGCGGCGCGGCCGCGCTGGCGGAAGCTCAACAGATAGCAGAGCAGTCCCGCCAGGAACCCCACCCCACTGGCCAGACGGGCCCAGAACAAGGTGGTCAGGTGCTCCATCGTCGCCATGAACGGCAAGGCGATACCATCGGGCTGCCAGCGTTGCAGATAGATCTGCACGACACCGGCGGCGGTGAGCAGCAGCGTGATCATCACCATTGACAGGGTCATCAACCAGAAGCCCCAGATCTCCAGGTTCTGCGCGCGCTCGTCGGCGGCTTCACCCAACCCGCGCAAGCGCGGCATGGCGTAGCTGATCAGGGTCATCACGATCATCGCGTAGGCCCCGTAGAACGACAGGTGGGCGTGGGCGTTGGTCAACTGCGTGCCATGGGTGTAGTAGTTGACCGGGGCCAGGGTATGCAGGAAGCCCCAGACGCCGGCGCCGAAAAACGCGGTCACCGTGGTGCCCTTGGCCCACAGCGTGGCGGCGCGGTTCGGGTGTTGCCGGCGACGGTTCTTCACCATGCTGAAGGCGAAGATCACCATGGCCAGGAACGGTAGCGGCTCCATCGCCGAGAAGATCGAACCGACCCACAGCCAGACCTCGGGCCCACCGATCCAGAAGTAGTGGTGACCGGTACCGATGATCCCGGTGATCAGCGCCATGGCGATAATCACATAGAGCCATTTCTCGACCACCTCGCGGTCGACCCCGGTGATCTTGATCAGCACGAAGGCCAGCATCGAGCCCATGATCAGCTCCCAGACGCCTTCCACCCAGAGATGCACCACCCACCACCAGTAGAACTTGTCGCGCACCAGGTTGCCGGGATTGTAGAAGGAGAACAGGAAGAACACCGCGAGCAGCACCAGCCCGGTCATCATCACCACGCTGACCGTGGTCTTGCGGCCTTTGAGCATCGTCATGCCGATGTTGTAGAGAAAGCCCAGGCACACCACCACGATGCCCATCTTGGTGATGGTCGGCTGCTCCAGGTACACCCGGCCCATGGTCGGCAGCAGCTCGTTGTGGGTCAGCCTGGCCAGCCCCGCATAAGGCACCAGCAGGTAGCCGAGAATGGTCAACACGGCAGCGGCGGCGAACACCCAGAACAGCACGATTGCCAACCTGGGACTGTGCAATTCACGGTCGGATTCTTCCGGGATCAGGTAGTAGGCGGCGCCCATGAAGCCGAACAGCAGCCAGACGATCAACAGGTTGGTGTGCACTATCCGCGATACGTTGAAGGGAATGGTCGGGAACAGGAAGTCCCCGACCACGTATTGCAGGCCCATGATCAAACCGAACAGTATCTGGCCGAGAAACAGTATCAGGGCGAACACGAAGTACGGTTTGGCCACGGCTTGCGAGGCGAATTTCAGATGGGGATTGGCAACACTCATCTCTTAGCCCTCCTTGTTTGGCGGCCAGCCATTGGTATTGATTTTCGAGCTCCACTTGAGGAACTCGGCGATGTCGTCGACTTCCTGCGTACTCAGGTTGAATTGCGGCATCGCCCGGCGTCCGGGCACCCCCAGCGGCTGCATTTTCATCCAGGCCTGCAGGAAGGGCTTGAAACCCGACTCGCCGCCGCGGCGCTGGAACACGTTGCCCAGTTCCGGCGCGAAGTAAGCGCCTTCCCCCAACAGCGTGTGGCAACCGACACAGTTGTTTTGCTCCCAGACCAACTTGCCGCGCAGCACCGAGTCGCTTAAATGCGCTTCATTGCTGCGAACCGGAAAGGTCTGCTCTGAGTGATAGGTCAAGGCCAGGAATATCAGGAAAAAGAACACGCTTCCCCCGAAATAGATATTCCTGGCCATGCCCTTGGTGAAGGTCTCTGACATGGTCGCTTCCTCTTTGCTTGGCCTGTCCATTCTAGGAAGCGAGGGTCTGAAAACCGCTTGATGGCAATCAAGAATCTCCAATGGTTTTACTCGGGTATTAGCCGCGCAGGCCCAAGCCCAAGCCCAGTAGCAGCGCCAGCACCAGGGGCCAGCCCAGCAGCAGGCGGCGCCAGAGTCGCGGCGCATGGCGCAATTCCATGAAACCCTCGGTGATCAGCCAGGCCTTGGCCACCGCCAGCAACAGCACGAGCAGGCTCAGTGGCCAGCGCAGCAGCCCCTGTGCCAGCAGCAGGGTGCCCAGGCTCAAGGTGGCCAGGGCCGCCCAACAGATCAGCAAAAAACCGCGAGCGGACATGCGCACCTCGTCAATCCAGAACGTAGACCAGCGGAAACAGCAGGACCCAGACCAGATCGACCATGTGCCAATACAGCACCCCGGATTCGAATCCGCTGCACCGCTCGGCGTCATACCGGCCGCGTCGGCAACCTTGCGCCAGCCAGCCGAGAATCAGCATGCCGAGCAGCACATGGAGGAAATGAAAGCCGCTGAGGATCCAGTACAGGGTGAAGAAGGTGTTGTGCTCAAGGCCCAGCCCCAAATCCAGCAGATGCCGGTACTCGCCGAGCTTGAGCAGCAGGTAGACACTGGCGACGAGCAACGCCGCCAACAGCAGGAGCGCCGCCTGGCGCGGCCGTGCTTGCCGGACCCGCTCCTGCGCCAGCGCCGCGCACAACCCGGCGCTGAGCAGGCTCAGGGTCATCGCCAGCCCGGTGGAGGTATCGAGCAGTTGGCGGCCGGCGGCGAACAATTGGGGCTTGAGCAGCTGGGTCACGGCAAATGCCAGGATCAGCACGGCGAATACCGAGAGCTCGGCGAGGATGAAAAACCACATCGCCAGATCCCCCGGCAAGTGGCGACGCGGGGGAGCGGTGACCTCAAGCGAAATGGACATCGACCACGTCCATCAACGCGGCCACCGTCACCGGGTCATCGCTCAGCGGCTCGGCGAGGCAGGCCAGGCAGGCCTCGCGCGGACTCATGCCGGCGCCGATCATGCGCGCGGTGAAAATCAGCAGGCGGGTCGATGCCACCTCTTCCAGGTCATGCTGTTCCAGCCGGCGCAGGGCCTGCCCGAGCCGGACCACCTGGCTGGCCAGGGCGCCATCGACCTGTGCCTCGCGGCGCACAATGCGTTCTTCCTCGGCGGCCGGCGGATAGTCGAAACGCATCGCGACAAAACGCTGGCGGGTGCTCGGCTTCATGCCCTTGAGCAGGTTCTGGTAACCAGGGTTATAGGACACCACCAACATGAAGGACGGCGGCGCCTGCAACACCTCCCCGGTGCGTTCGAGGAACAGCTCGCGGCGGCCATCGGCCAGCGGATGCAGGACCACCACGGTGTCCTGGCGGGCCTCGACCACTTCGTCGAGGTAGCAGATGCCGCCTTCGCGCACCGCCTGGGTCAACGGTCCGTCCTGCCACCAGGTGCCCTGGGCGCCGATCAGGTGACGGCCGATCAGGTCGGCGGCGCTCAGGTCGTCGTGGCAGGCCACGGTGTGCAGCGGCAGTTTCAGTTGATGTGCCATGTGCTGGACAAAGCGCGTTTTGCCGCAGCCCGTCGGGCCCTTGATCAGCACCGGCAGACCATGCCGCCAGGCCTGTTCGAACAGCGCCTGCTCATTGTTCAGCGGTTGGTAGAAAGGTTCGCAAGCTTGCCTGGGGTCCATGGGGTTACCTGATTCGACAGCGGGTTCGAGGCCCACGCTAAGGCGCCCTGCGACAACCTGGCAAGTGACCTGGGCGGCAATCTTGATCGCCGTCAAGCGAACATCGCCCTGCCCGGGCATAGCCTTGGCCGGCACTAAGAACCTGCGTCCGGTGCTGGCGTTCCAGCACACCGCCAAGGTCTTGCCTGAGGAGAAATGGAATGCCGATCAGCAGTAGAAAAACCTTTGCCCTGAGCCTCGCCGGGGTGCTCTCGGCGGTGGTCCTGGCCCTGCCCCACGCCGCCGGCGCCTCGCCGGCAAGCACCGCGCCAGCGATGGTCAGCAGCCCCGGCGCGCCCGACCTGAGCCAGGCCGATTTCGACTCGGCCAAGCAGATTTACTTCCAGCGTTGCGCCGGCTGTCACGGCGTACTGCGCAAGGGCGCCACCGGCAAGCCGCTGACCCCGGACATCACCCAGTCCCGCGGCCAGGCCTATCTGGAAGCCTTGATCACCTATGGCTCGCCGGCGGGCATGCCGAACTGGGGCACCTCCAATGCGCTGACCAAGGAACAGATCACGCTCATGGCCAAGTTCATTCAGCACACCCCGCCGACACCGCCGGAATGGGGCATGGCCGAGACCCTGAAAACCTGGAAGGTCCTGGTCCGGCCCGCGGACCGCCCGACCCGCCAGTTGAACAAGCTCAACCTGCAAAACCTGTTCTCGGTGACCCTGCGCGACGACGGCAAGATCGCCCTGGTCGACGGTGACAGCAAGCAGATCGTCAAGGTCATCGAGACCGGCTATGCGGTGCACATCTCGCGGATCTCCGCCTCCGGCCGCTACCTGCTGGTGATCGGCCGCGACGCGCGGATCGACATGATCGACCTGTGGCCGCTGGAGCCGACCAAGGTCGCCGAAGTCAAGGTCGGCATCGAGGCGCGCTCGGTGGAGACCTCCAAGTTCAAAGGCTACGAAGACAAATATACGATCGCCGGCTCGTACTGGCCGCCGCAGTTCACCATCATGGATGGCGAAACCCTCGAACCGAAACAGATCGTCTCGACCCGCGGCATGACCGTCGACACCCAGGCCTACCACCCGGAACCACGGGTCGCGGCGATCATCGCCTCCCACGAATGGCCGGAGTTCATCGTCAACGTCAAGGAAACCGGCAAGGTCCTGCTGGTCAATTACCAGGACATCAAGAACCTCACCATCACCAGCATCGACGCCGCGCCGTTCCTGCATGACGGTGGCTGGGACAGCACGCACCGCTACTTCATGACCGCGGCCAACAACTCGAACAAGGTCGCGGTGATCGACTCCCGCGAGCGCAAGTTGACCGCGCTGGTAGAGGTCGGCAAAACCCCGCACCCTGGCCGTGGCGCCAACTTCGAGCATCCGTTGTATGGGCCGGTCTGGGCCACCAGCCACCTGGGCGACGCCGGGATTTCCATGATCGGTACCGACCCGCTGAAGCACCCGCAGTACGCCTGGAAACAGGTCGGCTCGCTCAAGGGCCAGGGTGGCGGCTCGCTGTTCATCAAGACCCATCCCAACTCCCGCCACCTGTATGTCGATACCCCGCTCAATCCGGACGCGAAGATCAGCCAGTCGGTGGCGGTGTTCGATATCGACAAGCTCGACGCCGGCTACAGCGTGCTGCCGATCGCCGAATACGCCGGGATCAAGCAAGGCGCCCTGCGCGTCGTGCAACCGGAATACAACAAGGCCGGCGATGAAGTCTGGTTCTCGGTGTGGAGCGGCCAGGCGGACGAGTCGGCGCTGGTGGTGATCGACGACAAGACCCTCAAGCTCAAGGCGGTGATCAAGGACAAGCGACTGATCACGCCGACCGGCAAGTTCAATGTCTACAACACCCAATACGACATCTATTGAGCGCCATCAATGCAAGGAGCCGTGATGAAAAATATCCTGCTGTCCCTCGTCGCCCTCGGCGCCGCGCTGAGCCTACAACCCTTGCAGGCCCAGGACGCGCTGGAGCTGTTCAAGAGCAAACCCTGCACCGCCTGCCACAGCATCGACAGCAAGCTGGTGGGCCCGGCGCTCAAGGACGTGGCGGCCAAGAACGCCGGTGTCAGCGGTGCCGTGGACACCCTGGCCAGCCATATCAAGAACGGTACGCAGGGCAACTGGGGACCGATACCGATGCCGGCCAATCCGGTCAGCGACGACGAAGCCAGGCAGCTGGCGACTTGGGTCCTGAGTCTCAAATAAGCCCAGGGAGGGCGTCATGAAGGCTTGTCGATACGCGCTGATGACTGTCCTGCTCCTACTGCTCCAGGGCACCGCGCTGGCGGCGCCCGATGCCCGCCGCCAGGCACAACTGGACAATCTCCTGGCCCAGGACTGCGGCGCCTGCCACGGGCTGCACATGACCGGCGGGCTCGGTCCCGAACTGACCCGCGCGGCCCTGGCCGGCAAATCCCGCGACGGCCTGATTGCCACCGTGACCCTCGGCCGGCCCGGCACTGCCATGCCCGGCTGGGGGCCCCTGCTCAGTCCCGGCGATATTCGCTGGCTGGTCGACCTTCTACTGCAAGGATACCCCGCACCATGATCCGTTCATTCCTGCTGTCGACGGCTCTTGGCCTGTCGTTGTCCGCCTGTGTCCAAGCGCCTTTGCGCGGCACTGGTGACCTGGGCCTGGTGGTCGAACGCGCCTCCGGCAGCGTGCAAATCATCGAAAGCGACGGCCAGACCGCGCTGGCCCGACTCGGGGGTTTCGGCGACCTGTCGCATGCCTCGGTGGTGTTCTCCCACGACCAGCGCTACGCCTATGTGTTCGGCCGCGACGGTGGCCTGAGCAAAGTCGACCTGCTCGGCCAACGCATCGATCGGCGGGTGCTCCAGGCCAACAACAGCATCAGCGGCGCCATCAGCCAGGATGGCAAGCTGGTGGCGGTGTCCAACTACGTGCCCGGCGGCGTCAAGGTGTTCGATGCCGTGACCCTGAAGCAGGTCGCGGATATTCCCGCCACCCTGCTGCCTGACGGGGTCAAGCGCTCACGGGTGGTCGGGCTGGTGGATGCCCCCGGGCAGCGCTTCGTGTTCAGTCTGTTCGATACCGGCGAGATCTGGAGCGCCGACTTCAGCCAGGGCCTGACGCCACGGATAACCCGCTTCAGCGGTATCGGCAAACAACCCTACGATGCGTTGATCACCGGCGACGGGCGCTACTACATCGCCGGGCTGTTCGGCGAGGACGGCATGGCCCAACTCGACCTCTGGTATCCCGAGCGCGGGGTACGCCGGATACTCGGCGATTACGCTCACGGCCAGGCGAAACTGCCGGTGTACAAGATGCCCCACCTCAAAGGCTGGGCCGTGGCCAATAACCAGGCCTTCGTTCCCGCCGTCGGCCAGCACCAGGTGCTGGTGATGGACACGCGCAGCTGGCGGCAGACCGACACGATCAAGGTCGCCGGCCAGCCGGTATTCGTCACCTCGCGCCCGGATGGCCGGCAGCTGTGGGTCAACTTCGCCTACCCGGACAATGACCGGGTGCAGGTCATCGACAGCGAGACCCACGCGCTGCTCGCCGACCTGCGCCCGGGGCCGGCGGTGTTGCATATGGAGTTCACCGCCCGCGGCGATCAGCTCTGGCTGTCGGTGCGCGACGGCGATCAGGTGCAAATCTGGGACCCCTACAGCCTGAAACAACTCGGCAGCCTGCCGGCAAGCAAGCCGAGCGGCATTTTCTTCAGCAGCCGCGCGCAGAAGACGGGGTATTGAGATGACCACGGACACTCTGCAACAGCGCCTGATCGAACGCTTCCAGCATGGCATGCCGATCGGCGCCGAACCTTATCGGCAGATGGCCGAGGAGCTCGATTGCAGCCAGGACCAGGTGCTTGCTTGCCTGCAGCGGATGGCACAGGCCGGCAGCCTGTCGCGGATCGGCCCGGTGTTCGAGCATAGCCGCGCCGGGGCCAGCACCCTCGCCGCCCTGGCCGTGCCCGTCGAACGCCTGCAACAGGTGGCCGAACGCATCAACCACTACCCCGAGGTCAATCACAACTATGCCCGGGAACATCACTACAACCTGTGGTTCGTCCTGACCGGCCCGGATCGCCAGCACCTGCAGCGTATTCTCGACGAACTGCGGGACGACACCGGCCTGACCCCGCTGGACCTGCCGATGCTGAGCTCTTATCGCATCGACCTGGGTTTTGCCCTGGGAGAAACGCCATGAAGCCGCCACTCGCGGCCGCGCAGGCCCTGGCCCTGCGACGGCAACTGGAACTCGGCCTGCCGTTGCTGCCACGGCCGTACCTGGCCCTGGCGCAACAGATCGGCGCCGAGGAAAGCCAGGTGCTCGCGCAAATGCGCCAATGGCACGAACAACAGCTGTTCCGCCGCATCGGCCTGGTACTCAACCACCGCGCCCTGGGCTTCGGCGCCAATGCCATGCTGGTACTGGACATCCCGGATGCGCTGGTCGACGCGGTCGGCCAACGCCTCGGCCAGACCGCCGGCATCAGTCTCTGCTACCAGCGCCCGCGACGCCTGCCGCAGTGGCGCTACAACCTGTTCTGCATGATTCACGGGCGTCAGCGCGAGCGGGTCGAGGCGCAGATCCAGGCGTTGCTGGAGCAACACCAGCTGAGCGACCTGCCGCATCAGATCCTCTTCAGCACCCAGGCCTTCAAACAATGCGGCGCGCGCTTTGCGCCCGCGCCGGGCGGAGCCACGGCCCATGGATGAACTCGACCGGCGCCTGATCAACCGCCTGCAACTGGGCCTGCCGCTGGTACGCGATCCCTGGGGCGAACTGGCCGACGAACTGGGCAGCAGCAGCCGTGAACTGCGCCAACGCCTGCAACAGCTGCTGGAGAACGGCAGCCTCACCCGCTTCGGCCCGATGTTCGACATTGAGCGACTCGGCGGCGCCTTCACCCTGGCCGCACTGGCGGTCCCCGAAGCACGTTTCGAGGCGGTCGCCGAACTGCTCCGGGGCATGCCCGAAGCGGCGCACAACTACCGCCGCGAACATGCCTGGAACATGTGGTTCGTGCTCGGCTGCGCCACCCGGCAAGGCCTGGACGCAGCGTTGCGGCGCATCGAACAGCAGACCGGCCTGGTGCCGCTCAACCTGCCCAAAGAGGAGACCTACCATGTCGGTCTGTATTTGCCCGTCTGAAGAGCGCCTGACCCGGCGCCTGATCGAACTGACCCAGGCCGGCCTGCCGTTGCTCGACGACCCTTGGGCCTGGCTCGCCGAGCAGTTGCAACTGAACGTCGAGTCGACCCTGGAGCTGCTCAGGCGCTTGCAGGCCGAGGGCGCGATCCGCCGTATCGCCGCCGTGCCCAACCACTATCGCCTGGGTTATCGCTTCAACGGCATGACCGTCTGGGATGTGCAGGACGCCGAGATGCCGCGCCTCGGCGCACTGGTCGGGGCCTTGCCTTTCGTCAGCCACTGCTATCGCCGACCACGTCGCACGGCCTGGCGCTACAACCTGTTCGCCATGGTCCACGGGCGCAGTGCCAGGGAAATGAATGACTACCGTGAGCAGCTTCGCGACTTGCTCGGTGCTGCCAGTGCCGCCGATGCGATGCTGGTGAGCAGCCGCATCCTGAAAAAGACCGGTTTGCGCCTGTCCCCTGCCCAGCGTTGAGCGCAGGCCCTTGCAAGGAGAGCGACATGTTAAGGATCAGCCATTACCTGCGGGCCCTCGCCGGCCAGGGACCCGCGCCGCAAAGCACCACCCCCGGCAGCCCGCGCGCGCCGGTGGTGATCTGGAACCTGCTCAGGCGCTGCAACCTGACCTGCAAGCACTGCTACGCGACCTCGGCCGACAGTGTGTTTCGCGACGAGCTGGATACCCCGGCGGCCCTGCGGGTAATTGATGACCTGCAGGCCGCCGGAGTGAAAGTGCTGATCCTCTCCGGCGGCGAACCGCTGCTGCGCGGGGACCTGTTCCAGCTCAGCGCCCATGCCAGGGCCTGTGGCATGTTTGTCGCCCTCTCCACGAATGGCACGCTGATCGATCAACACAATATCGCCCGGATCAGCTCGGCGAGGTTCGACTATGTGGGCATCAGCCTCGATGGCCTGGAAGCCACCCATGACGCCTTCCGCCAATGCCAGGGCAGCTTTGCCCGCTCGCTGCGGGCGATCCGGCTGTGCCGCGAACACCGCATCCGGGTCGGCATGCGCACCACCCTGACCCAGGACAACCACGCCCAGTTGCCTGCATTGCTGGCATTGATGCGCGAGTACGACGTGCAGAAATTCTACCTGTCGCACCTCAACTACAGCGGTCGCGGCAAACGCAGCCGGCGCCTCGACGCCCGCCAACAGATGAGTCGCGAAGCCATGGACCTGCTGTTCGAACAGGCCTGGGCGGATATCGAACAGGGCCGCGACAGCGACTTTGTCAGCGGCAACAACGATGCCGACGCGATTCTCCTGCTGCAGTGGGTGGGTCGTCGACTGCCCGCGTATTACCCGCGCCTGGAGCAGATGCTGCGCGCCTGGGGCGGCAACGCTTCGGGCAGCGGCATCGCCAATATCGACAATACCGGCGAGGTCCACCCGGACACCTACTGGTGGCAGCACTCAGTGGGCAATGTGCGCCAGACGCCGTTCCGCGAACTCTGGCTGGAGCAGCCCGACGCACTACTGCTGCGCCTGCGCGAACATCCCCGCGCCGTTGGCGGGCGCTGCGCCGGGTGCCGTTGGCTGGGCATCTGCAATGGCAATACCCGGACCCGCGCCTGGGCCGAGGGCGATCTCTGGGGCCAGGACCCCGGCTGCCACCTCAGCGACGAAGAAATCGGCCTGCCGGCACCGCCTGGCATTCCTTGCCTCATGCACTGAAACGCCTGCCCGGCGCCCCCTCCGACTCAGGATGGCGCCGACACACCCGATCAAGCATCAAGGAGTTCGCCATGCCCTCAGTCCCTGTTCTACCTGCTGCGCTGCAGTCTCCGTTCCACCCCGGAGAAGTCGCCCTGGTCGGTGCCGGCCCGGGCGACCCGCGCCTGCTGACCCTGCGCGCCTGGAGCCTGTTGCAACAGGCCGATGCCGTGGTCTATGACCGGCTGATCAGCCCTGAACTGCTGGCGCTGATCCCGCCGGCCTGCGCCCGCCATTACGTCGGCAAGGCCAGCGGCTGCCACAGCCTGCCCCAGGAGCAGATCAACCGCCTGCTCGCCGAACTGGCCGCCGCGAATCAGCGCGTGGTCCGCCTCAAGGGCGGCGATCCGTTCATTTTCGGCCGTGGCGCCGAAGAGCTGGACTACCTGTTGCAACGCGGCATCGATTGCCTGGTGGTCCCGGGCATCACCGCCGCGGCCGGTTGCAGCGCCTACGCCGGCATCCCGCTGACCCACCGCGACCTGGTCAGTTCCTGCCGGTTCATCACCGGCCACCTGCAACAGGATAATGAGTTGACGCTGCCCTGGCGCAACCTCGCGGACAGCGGCCAGACCCTGGTGTTCTACATGGGCCTGGCGAACCTGGAGATGATCGCCCGGCGCCTGATCGACGCCGGCCTGGCCGCCGACACCCCGGCGGCCTTGATCAGCAACGGCACCCGCCCCGACCAGCAGGTCGCGCGCGGAACCCTGCGGCAATTGCCGAGCCTGGCGCTGGCCTGCCCGGCCGGTACGCCGACGCTGACGGTGATCGGCCAGGTGGTCGGCCTGTTCGCTTCCCGACAACCGGAATATCCGGCGCGCTTTGCAGGCGCGGCACTTGCCCCACGCTACAGCAAGGTGGCGGTATGAAGCGCCGGTTGCTGCTCACGCTGGCATGCCTCGGCGCGGTTCAAGGCGGCGCGGCGGCGTCCCTCTCCGGTGCGGCACTGGAACAGGCCGCACAGGACTATCAGGCGCAATGCCAGGGCTGTCATGGCGTCCAGCGCTTCGGCGCCAGCGGGCCGGCGCTGCTGCCGGAGAGCCTCAGCCGGATCAAACCGGCGGAGGTCCGCGAGGTGATTGCCAAGGGGCGCCCGGCCAGCCAGATGGCCGGCTATGCCGGAGTGCTCAGCGACGCGCGGCTCGACGCCCTGGCGGACTATCTGCAGCGCCCACCGGCCACCCCGCCGAGCTGGAGCAGCGAAGATATCCGCGCCAGCCACAGCTTGCTCAACGATATCGGCAGACTGCCGGCCACGCCACAGCACAATGCCGATCCGCTGAATCTGTTCGTGGTGGTGGAAGCCGGCGATCATCACATCGACATTCTCGACGGCGATCGCTTTACCGTGCTGGCGCGCTTTGCCTCGCACTTCGCCGTGCATGGCGGGCCGAAGTTTTCCCCGGACGGGCGCTTTGTCTACATCGCCTCCCGCGACGGCTGGATCAGCCTGTACGACCTGTACAACCTGAAGCTGATCGCCGAAATCCGCGCCGGACTCAACACCCGCAACCTGGCGGTGAGCAAGGATGGCCGCTGGGTGCTGGTGGGCAACTACCTGCCCGGCAACCTGATCGTGCTCGATGCCCGCGACCTGTCCCTGGTCAGGAACATCCCGGCGCTCGGCCAGGACGGCAGCCCCTCTCGGGTCAGTGCGGTGTACACCGCGCCGCCACGGGACAGCTTCATCGTCGCCCTCAAGGACGTCAAGGAAGTCTGGGAACTGTCCAGCCGCGACACTCCGGACTGGCAACCGCGACGGATCCACGCCGAGGACTACCTCGACGACTTCTCCTTCTCCCCGGACTATCACCAATTGCTGGCCACCTCGCGCAAGGCCGAGGGCGGCCAGGTGATCGACCTCGACAGCGGCCGGGCGGTCAGCGAGATCGCGCTGCCGGGCATGCCGCACCTGGGCTCGGGCACCTACTGGCAACGCAACGGCCGCTGGGTATTCGCCACGCCGAATATCAGCAAGGGGCTGATCTCGGTCATCGACCTCGAGACCTGGAAGCTGATCAAGGAAATCCCCACCCTCGGGCCGGGCTTCTTCATGCGCAGCCATATCAACTCGCCATATGCCTGGAGCGATGTGTTCTTCGGCCCGGACAACGATGCGATCCAGCTGATCGACAAACAGACCCTGGAGATCGCCCATACCCTGCGGCCGATGCCCGGCAAGACCGCTGCCCACGTCGAATTCACCCACGATGGCCGTTACCTGCTGCTGAGCATCTGGGCCAGCGACGGCGCCTTGATCGTCTATGACAGCCACAGCCTGAAGGAGATCAAGCGCATCCCGATGAACAAGCCCTCGGGCAAGTACAACGTCGGCAACAAGATCGAGTTCGCCGAAGGCACCTCGCACTAGGCCCGGTGGTGCCTCAGACGGTGCGCGAGAACAGGCCTTTCTGCCCGGCCCCGAGGTAGGCATCAAAGGCCATGGCGGTGCTACGCATCATCAGGTGTCCCTGGGGCAGCAGTTGCAGGCCTTGGTCGTCGATCTCCAACAGACGATCGCGCACCTGCTCCTGCAGTTGTCCCAGGGACTCGGCAAAGTAGTGCCTGAAGCGGATGCCATGGGCCGTCTCGAACTTGCCGAAGTCGATGCGGCCATGGCACATCAGGTCGTTGATCACGTCGCGGCGCAACAGGTCGTCGGCATTCAGGCGGTAACCGCGATGCACCGGCAACAAGCCTTGATCGAGCCGCGCGTAGTACTGCGAAAGCTCCTTGACGCTCTGGCTGTAGCTGTCGCCGACCTTGCCGATGGCCGATACCCCGAGGCCGATCAGATCGCAGTCGGCATGGGTCGAATAGCCCTGGAAGTTACGGTGCAAGGTGCCGTTGGCCCGGGCCAACGCCAGCTCGTCCTCCGGCAAGGCGAAATGGTCCATGCCGATATATACATAACCGGCCTCGGTCAGCCGGCGGATGGTCAGTTCGAGCAATTCCAGCTTGCGCTCGGGCGGGGGCATGTCCGCCGGGCGAATCAAGCGCTGCGCGCGGACCCGCTCGGGCAGATGCGCGTAGCTGTAGGCGGCGATCCGATCCGGGCGCAGGGCGATGATCTTGCCCAGGGTGACATCGAAGCTCTGTGTCGTTTGCAGTGGCAGGCCGTAGATCAGGTCGACGCTGATCGATTTGAAACGCGCCTGGCGCGCCGCCTCGACCAGCGCATGGATCTGCGCTTCGCTCTGCTGGCGGTTGACCGCCGCCTGGACCGCCGGGTCGAAGTCCTGCACGCCAAAGCTCAGGCGGTTGAAGCCCAGCCGCCGCAGGACATGAATCTGTGCGGTATTGATGGTGCGCGGATCGACCTCGATGGAAAACTCGTGGTCATCGCTGTCATCCATTTCGAAAGCCTGATGCAGGCAGGCCATCAGTTCGGCCAACTGCTCGCCGCTCAGATAGGTCGGCGTGCCGCCGCCCAGGTGCAACTGCGTGAGTTTGCGGCCAGGCTCGAACAAAGCGCCCTGCATGAGGATTTCACGCTTGAGATAACCCAGGTACTCGACCGCGCGATGGGCTTTACGGGTGATGATCTTGTGGCAGGCACAGTAGTAACAAAGGCTCTGGCAAAACGGAATATGGATATAGGCCGAGAGCGGCTTGGGGATCGCCGCCTGGTTGCTGGCCCGCACCGCTTGCTGATAATCGTCCATGGCAAAGGCCTGATGGAACTGCGGCGCGGTGGGGTAAGAGGTATAACGCGGCCCCGGGCGATCATATTTCTCGACCAGGGCACGATTGAAATCAAAGGTAGGCATCATGTTCGACAAACTCGTGATGGGCTGAGTACGCCGGACGGTTCACATCCGCGTCGAACAGCTGGCAGATGGCATCCAGCTCGCGCCGACCGGCAGGCAGAATGCTGATGAAGCGCTCCGACAACTCCACCAGCCCGTCGCGAGCCATATGTTCAAGACGCGGCCAGGCGGCCGAGAAGTACTGGCGGAAAATCACGCCGTAGCGGCTTTCGATGGCCAGGACATCCAGCTCCAGGTCACATTCCAGGCGCTCCCTGACCCGCTGCCTGATCTGATCGCCGGCCTCGCAGCGCCAGCCACGACAGCTGGCCAACTGACCCGCGTCCAGTTGCTGCAGATAGTCGGATAGCGCTTCGCTGTTTTGCACCGACAGCTCGTCGAGCTGACTGATGGCGCCCAGGCCAAAACCGACATGGTCGCAATAGCCGTGGCAGGTAAAGCCCTGGCAGTTGCGGCGCAAGCGGCCACGTTCCTGGGCCAGCAGCAGATCATCGTCGGACCTGACGAACTGGCCCAGGCCAATGTACTGGTAGCCCGCCGCCAGCAACTGCTCGAAGCAGATCCGTCGCATCGCCGCCTTGTCCGTTGGGCTGCTGGCGGCTCTGCGGTATTCATTCTCGCGCCGGTAGCGCCGTGGCGGCTGGGCGTAGTCGAAGACCTGCAGGCGGTCGGGCTCCAGCTCGATCAGGGTCGCCAGTTTCAGTGCGAAACTCGACGGCGTCTGCCAGGCGTGGCCATAGCCCAGGTCGACATTCACCGATCGGTAGCCAAAGGTCCGGGCCGCGTCGATCAGCGAATGGATCGGCGCCGGGTTCTGGTAGCAGGCCACCGACAGTTCGCTGTCCGTGCCGATATCCGGCACACCGATGCTGACCTGGTTGAAGCCCAACTCGCGGAGCAAGCCCATGGTCGCCCAGTCGGTATGGTGCAGATCGACTTCGACGCGGTAGTCGCCGCCATCGTGCTCGATAAAGTTGAAGCGCTTGCGCAACTGGCTCATCAGCCGCTGCAAGGCGTCCGCATCCGGCGTCGCGCCGCCCAGATGGAATTGCTCGACCCGTTGCTGCGTGCCCAGGTGACACGCGACCAGATCGATCTCGCGCTCCAGTCGCTGCAGATACGCTGCGCTGCGGCCGCGCTGCTCGCCCAGGGCGAGCAACTGCACGGCCAGGGACAGTGGACGGCACTTCTGGCGGCTGAGACGCAAGGCCCGCAGCAAATCCAGGGAACCGATACCGGTATGAAACTTGTCGCTGTCGGCATGACCGTTGAGGTCGAGAACGCCTTGGTCGCGTCGAACCAGTCGTTCGCCGCGCGGATGAGGTAAATCGAGCATGACAGAACTCCGAGACGGGCTGCGGATTTGCAGTGTCCGGTGTTGGCGCCCGGGGCTCCTTGATTTGCATCAAGCGGGCCGGTGCCCGCGCGCAACCGCCCGTCCGACTCACCAGCTCAGGTAAAACATGCCCTTGGCCAACAGCACGATCAACACCATGTGGCCAAACAGGCTGTAATGGATGAAGTGCAGGTAGCGGGCATTCATCCGCGCGCTTTTGAACAGGAACATCGCTCCCAGGAAATGCCCGAGCACACTGGCCGCGAGCAGCATTTTCAGGGCCAGCAAGGTGCCGAATGAGGACGCCAGTGGTGCCGCGAGGGCCGGCAGATAGCGCAACCAGACCATCCCCAGCCCGGCGCCGAACAACACCAGCAGGACCCAGGGAATCAACGTCCGGGCGCGCCGCCCGATGCCCTGCTCGACCAACAGCATGACCCGGGCCGGCAGTTGCCGGCGAATGCTCTCCAGGAACAGCACCTCGAAGAACACCGTGCCGATAAACACCAGCGCGGCAAACAGATGCAGGGTGAGCAGCAGCGGATAGATCATGGGGCCCTTGATTTCGACGGCAAGCGAGAGGGAGATCGGTCCCATGGCCCTGGCCTCGGGGCGGCTTGCCCTGGCGCCGTGGGTCATCGGCCTGCTGCGAGGCTACAGCGCCGGCCAGTAGCTGCCGTTGACGTTAATCAAGAAACCCGGCTGTGCCGTGGAGCGCGCGGTACGGCATGCCTGAAAAAGATATTGTGTTGCCGCGAAAGCCAGTGTTATGTTTATAACACCAAGCGACAAAATGACATAAACATAACAATCCCGAATCCCGGCGCGCCGATATGCCCATGGAAAAGAACAGCTTTCTTCTGTTACTGGAGCAACAGTTCTCCAGCCTGACCCCCACCGGCAAGCGCATCGCCAGCTATCTGCTGGGCAATCCGGAGCAACTGCCGTTCGAGTCGGCCGACAGCATCGCGCAGCAAGCCTCCACCAGCGGGATTTCCGTCGGGCGTTTTTTGCGCTCGCTGGGTTACCGCAACCTCGATGAGGTGAAAAAAAGCCTGCGCGGTGAAGCGCCGAGCTCATGGCTGATCACCGACCGGATTGCCGCCTTTCGCGCCGAAAGCAACCAGGACGACGCGCTCGACCGCTCGATGACTCGCGAAATCGAGGCCATCCAGCACGCCTATGGCCTGGCCCGTAGCGAGGCCTTTGGCAAGATAGTGCAACGTATCCACGAAGCCGATGCGGTGTTCATTCTCGGGATCCAGTCGACCCGCGGGATACTCACCGCCTTCCATAGCCACCTCGAATACATTCGTCCCAAGGTCTACTACGTCGACGGCCTCTCAGGCATCTACGCGGAAACCCTGAACTCCGGCTTCGCCAATCCCTACGCGATCATTGCCGACTTCCGCGCCTACTCCAGCGTGACCCAGACCTTCTGTGACGCGGCGCTGGAAAACCACCTGCCCCTGGCCCTGATCACCGACCTGCAATGCCCCTGGGCGCGGGACTACTCGCTGGATCTGCTGCAACTGAAAACCGATGTCGGGCAGTTCTGGGACTCCCCTGCTCCACTGGCCTGCCTGTTGAACCTGGTGGTCTCGGCCGTCGCCGAGAAGTACGGCGAGCGCCTCGATGAGCGCCTGGCCAAGAATCGTCAATTGCAAAAAGCCTTCGGCCAGTTCGAAGGCTGAGCACCGCCTCTGTGAAGCCCAACTGGAGTGTTTGTGTGAACAACAGCCCCCTTGTAGAGATCGATGCCCAGCGTTATCAGGTGCAAATCGACCTGATCTACGCCAGCGCCGACAACCTGGCTGGAAAAGTGATCTACCCGACCGCCCGTTGCCTGCTGCATCGGCAAGCCGCCGAGTGCTTGAACAAGGCCAGCCAACTGGCGCGCCTGGCCGGACTGACCCTGCGCATCTACGACGCCTATCGCCCGCCCTACGCCCAGCACCTGTTGTGGGCGGCCTTGCCGAACAATGACTACGTGCGCGACCCGCACCTGGGTTCCCACCACAGCCGTGGCGTGGCGGTGGACCTGACCCTGGTGGACAGCGACGGCGAGCCGCTGGATATGGGTACCGCCTTCGATGCCATGGAACAGCGCTCCCATCAGTTCTACCCCGACCTGCCCGCCGAGGTGCAACGCAATCGCCTGCTGTTGCTGGGGATCATGCTCGGCGCCGGGTTCCAGGCGATCGATACCGAATGGTGGCATTACGAACTACCGAACGCCGACGATTACCCCCTGCTGGAGGAGGAGCCAGCCCCCTGAAAAAGCCAAGCAACGCGCAACGCCAGCACTGACGAAACCACAGAGTTTCGCAAGCGACACAGCACAGCCCACCTGCGGTGCGGCTGAAAACAACAACAAACAGCGTTATTGATGCTTCACCTGCAACTGCCCGGTTATAGCTTTTATAAAAAACCTGACGAACTTCCATACATCGAATGATCAAGGAAACCGGCATGAACCCAACGAACACCGTGACCCGCACATCCTTTCCCGGCACTGGCAAACTGCTGCTGAGCGTCCTGTGCAGCGCCTTGAGCCTCGGCGCCTGGCAAGCCGCCAGCGCGGCAGTGCCCAAAGACACGCTGGTCATCGGCAAACCCGCCGACCCGCAGACCCTCGACCCGGCCGTGACCTTTGACAACAACGACTGGACCATCACCTATCCGTCGTATCAACGCCTGGTCGGTTACAAGGTCGAGGGCGATAAAAGCAGCACCGAAGTCCAGGGTGACCTGGCCGAGAGCTGGAGCGTGTCCCCGGACAACCTGGTCTGGGAATTCAAGATCAAACCTGGCAACAAGTTCGATGACGGCGCCCCGGTGGACGCCGCCGCGGTGAAGTTCTCCTTCGATCGCCTGATGACCCTCAAGCAGGGGCCGTCCGGGGCCTTCCCCGAGGACATGCTGGTGACGGTGGTCGATCCGCAGACCATCCGCTTCACCCTGAAGACACCGTTTGCGCCGTTCCTGTTCACCCTGGCCCACAACGGCGCCTCGATCATCAACCCGGACGTACTGACCAAGACACCTGACGTCAATGCCTGGTTGTCCAGCCACACCGCGGGCTCCGGCCCCTTCCGCCTGAGCGCCTGGCAGAAAGGCCAGTCGCTGACCCTGGAGCCGAACAGCTACTTCGCCGGGCCCAAGCCGGCGCTGAAAAGCGTGGTGGTCAAGATCATCGCCGAGCCCTCCGTGCGCCGCCTGCAGCTGGAACACGGTGACCTGGACATCATCGAAGACATGCCCGAAGACCAGCTCGGCGTGCTTGCCAAGAAGTCCGGCGTGGTGGTCCGGGAATTCCCGTCGCTGCGGGTGACCTACCTGTACCTAAACAACAAGAAGGGCCCGCTGGCCAGTGTCGATGCACGTCGGGCGATTACCGAAGCCGTCGACTACAACGGCATCGTCAAAGGCATTCTCAAGGACAAGGCCAAGCTGATGAACGGGCCGATCCCGGACGGCATGTGGGCCTACGACAGTACGTTGCCGCCGATGAAACAGGACCTCGCCGCCGCCAAGGCGAGCCTGGCCAAGGCTCCGCAAAAGATCACCAGCCTCAGCTACATGTACTCGGACAAGGATCCCAACTGGGAACCGATCGGCCTGACACTGCAAGCCGCACTGGCGCCTCTGGGCATCAACCTGAAGATGGAGAAGCTCGCCAACGCAACCTTGCGCGAGCGTGTCGGCCAGGCCGATTACGACATAGCCTCGGGCGCCTGGAGCCCGGACTTTGCCGACCCCTACATGTTCATGAACTTCTGGTTCGATTCGAAGATGCAGGGCCTGCAAGGCAACCGTTCGTTCTACAGCAACCCCGAAGTCGACAAGCTGATCCGCGAGGCGGCCGCCACCAGCGACACCGCCAAGCGCGTCGAGCTGTACCAGAGCGCACAGAAAATGGTGCTCAAGGACAGCGTCTACGCCTACCTCTATCAGAAGAGCTACACCTTGCCGATGCGTGATGCGGTCAAAGGCTATGTGTTCAACCCGATGCTCGAACAGGTCTTCAACCTGGGCAGCATGAGCAAGTAACCCTGCTCCCCCGCGCCGGCCGTTCGCGGTCGGCGCGGTGCCTGATTCTCGTCGTTGCTGTGACTGAGGTGCCAAATGGCCTTCCTGACTCTATTGCGCAAGCGCCTGCTCGGCCTGGTATTGGTCGTGTTCGGCGTTTCGCTGATTACCTTTGCAATTTCGCACCTGATCCCCGGGGACCCGGCCCGACTGATCGCCGGCGACCGCGCCAGCGATGCGCTGGTGGCGGGCATCCGCCACCAGTTGGGCCTGGACCTGCCGCTGTATCAACAATACGGCCGTTACCTGCTGGACCTGCTGCATGGCGACCTGGGTACCTCGATCCGCACCAACCGTCCGGTGCTCGAAGACCTGCAGGCGTTCTTCCCCGCCACTCTGGAGCTGGCCCTGGTGGCGCTGCTGCTGGCGATCCTGGTCGGCGTGCCGCTGGGGGTGCTGTCGGCGGTCTATCACAATCGCGCCATCGACCAGATCGCCCGCACGCTGGCGGTCACCGGTATTTCCACCCCGGCCTTCTGGCTCGGGCTCGGGGCGATTGTGCTGTTCTACGGCCAGCTCGGTTGGTTGCCCGGCGGCGGGCGCTTGTCCGAGGGGCTGGTACCGCCGCCGACCTTCAGCGGTTTCTACCTGATCGATGCGCTGCTTGCCGGCGACGGCAGCCTGTTTCTCGATGTGCTGCAACACCTGATCCTGCCAGCCGCGACCCTGGGTTTCGTCACCCTCGGCGTGGTCGCCCGGCAGATTCGCTCGGCCATGCTCGAACAACTGGCCGAGGACTATATCCGCACCGCCCGTGCCTATGGTCTGTCGCGCTGGACGGTGATCCTGCGCCACGCCCTGCCCAACGCGCTGATCCCATCAGTGACCGTGCTCGGGCTGACCCTCGGTGACCTGCTGTATGGCGCCGTGCTGACCGAAACCGTGTTTGCCTGGCCCGGCATGGGCGCCTATGTGGTCAAGTCGATCCAGTCGCTGGACTTCCCGGCGGTGATGGGCTTCGCGATCCTGGTGTCGTTCATCTATGTACTGCTGAACATGGCCATCGATCTTTTGTACCGCGTGATCGACCCACGCATCGGCGAGGTGAATTGAAATGTCCGTGACCCTGACCGCCGCGCGCGGCCCGCGCTGGGGCGAAAAGCTCGCCTACCTGGCCTATCAGATCCGCCGCAGCCCGCTGACCATGGCCGGCCTCACGATCAGTTTTATTGTCTTGCTGTGCATGCTCTTCGCCCCTTGGCTGGCCAGCCACGATCCCAACGCCCTGGACCTCGGCGCGCGCCTGATGCCGCCGTCCGCCGAGCATTGGTTCGGCACCGATGAGGTCGGCCGGGACCTGTTCAGCCGGGTCTTGTTCGGCAGCCAGCAATCAGTGGGCGTCGGCCTGTTCGTGGCCTTTGCCTCGTGTTTGATCGGTGGTTTGCTCGGCTGTTTTTCCGGGGTGATCGGCGGGCGTTTCGACGCGCTGATCATGCGCCTGATGGACATCATGCTGTCGGTGCCGTCCCTGGTGCTGATCATGGCCCTGGCCGCCGCGTTGGGCGCCAGCCTGTTCAACGCCATGCTGGCGATCACCCTGGTACGGATTCCGTCCTATGTGCGACTGGCCCGCGGCCAGGCCCTGAGTATCCGCCAGATGGGCTACGTCAAGGCCGCACAGACCTTCGGCGCCGGGCGCTGGCACATGGTCCACTGGCACGTGGCGCGCAATGCCATGCCGCCGCTGCTGGTGCAACTGAGCCTGGATATCGGCAGCGCCATTCTCATGGCGTCGGCCCTGGGCTTTATCGGCCTGGGCGCGCAGCAACCGACCGCCGAATGGGGCGCGATGGTCGCCACCGGGCGCAACTACATCCTCGATAACTGGTGGTATTCGACCTTTCCCGGCCTGGCGATCCTGATCACCGCGACCGGTTTCAACCTGCTGGGCGATGGCGTGCGCGATCTGCTCGATCCACGGCAACAGGGGAAATGAGCATGCACACCTCCACTCCAGTACTGGCCATCGACAACCTGAGCCTGGAATTCCCGGCGTACCAGAACAACGTCAAGGCCTTGAACGGTGTCTCGCTGCAGGTCAATCCCGGCGAGATCGTCGGCGTGGTCGGCGAGTCCGGCTCGGGCAAGTCGGTCACGGCGATGCTGAGCATGCGCCTGTTGCCCGAGCGCAGCTATCGCATCACCGCCGGCAGCCTGAGGATGCTCGATCGCGACATGCTGGCCGCGTCCGAAAAGGAGCTGCTGCAGATCCGCGGCCGCGATGCGGCGATGATTTTCCAGGAACCGATGACCGCCCTGAACCCGACCCGGCGCATTGGCCGGCAAATGCTCGACGTAATCATCCATCACCAGAAGATCAGCGCCGCCGAGGCCCGCCTCAAGGCCATCGCGTTGCTGCATGACATGCATATCGCCAGCCCCGAACAAGTCCTGGACAGCTATCCGTTCGAGCTGTCCGGCGGTATGCGCCAGCGGGTGATGATTGCGCTGGCGTTCTCCTGTGAACCGCAACTGCTGATTGCCGACGAACCGACCACCGCCCTCGACGTCACCGTGCAACGCCAGGTGCTGTTGCTGCTGCGGGAAAAGGCCCGGCAGAAAGGCACCGCCATTCTGCTGATCACCCACGACATGGCCCTGGTCTCGCAGTTCTGCGACCGGGTTTACGTCATGTACACCGGAGCCGTGGTCGAGCAGGGTCGTACCGCCGAGGTCATGGGCAATCCGCAGCATCCTTATACCCGGGGGTTGCTCAGCGGCCTGCCCGAGATGGTCGAGCCGGGGCAGCCGCTGATGACCATCCCCGGCCAAGTGCCGAACCTGGCCGCCCTGCCCCCGGGCTGCACCTTCGCGGAGCGCTGCCCGCACAGCATGCCGATCTGCGCCCGGCGCCCGAGCCTCAACCCCATCAACGGTGATGAGCAGCGCAGAAGCGCGTGCTGGTTACCGGTCAAGGAGCTTTCGTGATGAACAGTGCTGTGATTGGCGCCATGACCGACATGGCGCCCGAGATTCTGCGGCTGGAGGATGTGCGCGTCCGGTTCCCGGTGAGCAATGACTGGCTGGGCCGACCACGGGGTTACGCCCATGCGCTGAACGGCATCGACCTGCAGGTCAGGGCTGGCGAAACCCTGGGTATCGTCGGTGAGTCGGGTTGCGGCAAAAGCACCCTGGCGCAGCTGTTGATGGGCTTGCTGGCACCGAGCAGCGGCGCGCTGAGCTGGGCCGCTCGCGCCGATGGCCAGGCCAGCAGCAATGTGCAGATCGTGTTCCAGGACCCGCAATCCTCGCTTGATCCACGCCTGCCGATCTGGAGGATCATCACCGAGCCGCTGTACGCCCGGGGGCATGCACCGCGGGCACAGATGCGCGAGATCGCGGCCAGGGTCGCGGCCCAGGTCGGCATACGCCCGGAGTACCTGGACCGCTTCCCCCATCAGTTTTCCGGTGGCCAGCGCCAGCGCATCGCGATTGCCCGCGCGCTGTCGTCCGACCCGGACATCATTGTCCTCGACGAACCGACCTCGGCGCTGGACATCTCGGTGCAGGCGCAAATCCTCAACCTGCTGGCGGAGCTGCAACGCGCGCGCAACCTGACCTACATCCTGATCTCCCATAACGTCTCGGTCGTACGGCATATGGCCGACCGGGTGGCGGTGATGTACCTGGGGCAGATCGTCGAACTGGGCAGCGCCGCCCAGGTGCTGGAGCAGCCACGTCACCCGTACACACGCCTGCTGCTCGAAGCGGTGCCGCGCCTCGGCGTCCCCCTGCATGCGGAACAGCTGGCGGCGCCGACCGAACTGCCGGGGAACCGGCGCCTTCCGCAGGGCTGTTTCTTTCGTGAGCGCTGCAGCCTGTGCACGAGCGGCTGCGAGAAACCCCAGGCCTTGCTGGGAGAGGAGGTGCAGCGGGTCAGGTGCCATGTGCAAGGCTGATCCTGTCGTGCGGCGCAAAGGCCGCCGCCCGCAGCGGTGTGGAGCCTGAGCAGACTTCGGTTTTCAAAATGTGACGCCGCGTGTTGAGAATGACACTAATGTTCTGTAGGTCATTGGATTTTTCACATCACGGATCGCTGGACACCATGAGAAAAACGACAAAGCAGCTGCTGGTTCACGAAATCGCCGACTGGCATCACCGTGGCCTGATCGATGCCGAAGCCCGCAAGCGCCTGAGCGCACCGTACGAGCAACCGGGACAACTGTTGTCCAGCGTGCTGCAATGGCTGGGAATCGGTGCGGTCCTGCTGATCGGCATGGCGGTGCTGGGGGGCCTGAGCCTGTTCAGCCAGTCGGTGATGGTCGGCGCCGTGCTGTTTTTCTGCGCCGGGGCCGGCTTGTGGTGGGTCGGTGTGCGCATGGCACGCGATCCGGCCCGGCGCGCGCCGGTCACCGGTGTGGCGCTCCTGACCATCGGCCTGGTCCTGATCGGCGCCAGCCTGTTGCTGGGCTCGTCAAATAATTACGAGGGTGAGCTTGGCAATGTGCCGTTGGCGCTGTTGATCACGGCGCTGCTGAGCGTTCTCACCGCCTACCGTTATCGTTTGCGCTGGCCGCTGCTCCTCGGCCTGCTGTGCGCATTCCACGGGCTTGGGGCCTGGGGCCGGTACGTCGGGAACGGCGGCTATTTTTTCAACATCCAGGACCCACGCTCGATGGCGGTCATTGCCGCGCTGGCGGCGGTATTGGGTTTATCTCACCAACTGGCCGAGGAGCGCGCGTTGCGCCGCTTCTGCGGGTTTGGCCGGCTGTATGTGATCTTCGGGCTGCTCTACCTCAATTGTTCCCTCTGGTTTCTCAGCCTGGATGACCTGGGCCGCGACCCGCGCCTGTGGACCTGGCTGTTTACCCTGGCGGCCATCGGGCAACTGGTGGTCGGCGCGCGCTTCAAGCATCCGAGCTTTACCGGTTTCGCCGTGGTGTTCCTGGGCATCGACCTGTACACGCGCTTTTATGAGTACTCCTGGGACCACCTGGGTATCGCAACGTTTTTCGCGCTGGCCGGGCTCATCGGCCTGTTACTCGGCTGGTCGTTCGAGCGCATGGCCCTGCGCACCAAGGGAGCGGCACAATGAGCCCGGATCAGCGTAATCAACAGGTGCACAACGCACTGGATCAATGGCTGCGAGACGGCCAGATCGACATCGACCAGCACGCACGGATCGGCGAGCGTTATGTACTGACGCGCTGGGACTGGCGCTCGCTGGGTCGCTGGTTCCTGACCTTTGGCGCGATCAGCCTGGCGGCGGGGTTGCTGCTGTTTCTGCGCGAACACCTGGAATTCACCCTGCCGAAACTGGCCGCCAGCCTGGCGCTGGCAACCCTGGGGCTACTGGTTGGCGGGCGCTGGTTGATCGGCAGGCAGCTGAAACTGCTGGGCGGCACCCTTGAGTTGCTCGGCGGCTTTGCCTTGATCGGCAGCAGTTTCGTGCTGGGCATGATCTATTCGGATGGCTCGGGCAACTGGCCGGCGCTGCTGCTGGTCGATCTGCTGATCCTGCTGGTGCTCAGTTATGCCCTGAACAATGTCTTGCTGTTGACCCTGTGCAGCGTGCTGTTCTTTGTCTGGTTTGGCGGGCGCAGCGGCTATCAGTCCGGCTGGGGCGCTTACTGGTTCGGCATGAACTACCCGCTGCGCTTTCTCGGCGCGGCGCTCGCGTTGATCGCGGCGGGCGTGCTGCATCTGCGCGGCGAGGCCGGGTGGCTGGGGCGTTATGGCGGCTTTGCCAAGGTGTGGATTTCCTGCGGCTTGTTTGTCGGCGAAATGTCCCTGTGGCTGCTGTCGCTGTTTGGCAGCTACGAGCTGATCGATGGCCCCTGGCACCTGGCCGATGCCGGTGAACTGGTGCTGTATAACCTGCTCTGGGGGCTGGTCAGCCTGGGGATTCTGGCGCTGGGGATCCGTTTGCGTTTCGGCATGCTGGTGGGCTATGGCTCAACCTTCTTCATCATCCAGCTCTACACCCTGTTCTTCACCCAGATCGCCGAGACCCTGGGTTGGCTGCTGAGTCTGCTGATAGCCGGTGGCAGCCTGCTGGCGCTGGTGATCTGGCTGGAGTCCGCGCGACGGGAACGCCGTGGCGCCGCAGCTACCGACGCTTGAATCAGCGTCACCCGACGGCATACTTTGATGTAGATCAATCGCGGCACTTCGAGGTTCTGTAGTTTGAAAAAACCACAACCCGTCACCCATTCCGGGGAAGCGTCATGTACTGGTTTCGCCATCGTCAACCAAGGTTCATACGCCTGGCCATCGTGCTCTGGCTGTTGGCCTTTGGCTTGGCGGCGAGCCAGGGATGCCTGGTACTTCCCGAGCACAATCCGGTTACCAGCCATGCTTCGCTGAACACCGCGCAAGATGGCGCCAGCCACGCTGCCCATAGCTCTGGTTGCCTGCAACACTGTGCCGATACGGCGATAGCCGTGAGTCCTTCGCCGCATTTTCAAGCGTTCGACTTGTTCAGTTGGACGTTGCTGTTGCTGATCCCCGCGTTGCTCCTGTTGTACCCCGCCACGCTGTCTGTTTTTCCCTTTCTCGTACTACGGCGCCTTGCACCAGCCAAGCCGCCTGCCCGCCTGATTTTCGTCCGTTTCAACGATTAAAGCGACTTTCAGCGCGCCGAACCCCGGCCGCTACCCCTGACTGCGCCAATCCGGCGCGGCTTGCTTTTACCTGTGTTGTCCTCACCCTCTGGAGATTGCCATGCATAGCTCATTGAAACTGATCCTTGCCGCCTTGCTTGTAAGCAGCCCGCTCATCGTCTCGGCCGCCGAGACGCCACAGCCGGAACAGACGCCGACCGCGCCGGCTCAAACCAGCGACACAAGCACGCCCATGCAGAACAAGGCCATGACCGAACAAATGCAAAAGATGCAGGCGGCACGCGACAAAATGCTCGCCGCCAAGACCCCCGCCGAGCGAAGAGCGGCCATGCAGGAAGGCATGAAGACGATGAAAGACGGCATGGGCATGCTGCAACAAAACTGTAACGGCATGGGCATGTCCGGCAACAACGGCAGCATGGGAATGATGAACATGATGATGAAGATGATGGATCAACAGTCGAGCATGATGAAAATGCCCATGGGCAAGTGATCCCTGGCATAGCGATGTAGCTGCAACGGCGATTTCACCCTGGCCGGCATGGCCAGGGTGAAATCGCCAGGCATCGAACCACTGGACAGCATTCTTTCGGGAGTACAGGACCATGATTAATTCCCCGCACCCCAGCAACACCTCACCGACCTTCTGGAGAAGCCGAGCCGGCATGGCACTAGGCATGCTACTGCTGATCGGGATGTTCTATCTGGCCAGGGAGCACTATGGCCATGTGCTGGGCCTGCTGCCCTATATGATTTTGCTGTTGTGCCCGCTGATGCATTTCTTCGGGCACCACCACGGTGGTCACGGACATCACGGAGAAAACTCAGCTTCCACCCCGGATGAAAAAAGGAATTAATTCATGCACGGCGCCGAACACCATCATGGGCACCCCCCAATAGCCCAGTCTGAAATCGAGCAGGTTGCAACAGCGGCACCCGCGGTGGCCACGGAATACACCTGCCCCATGCATCCGGAAATCCGCCAGATCGGCCCCGGCAATTGCCCGAAGTGCGGTATGACCCTGGAGCCGGTGATTGCCGAACCCGAGGAAGAAGACAACCCCGAACTCAAGGACTTCACCCGGCGCTTCTGGTGGACCTTGCCATTGACCGTGATCGTCACCCTGCTGGCCATGGGTGGCCACGCCCTGGTGCTGTTCCACGGCAGCACGCAAAACTGGCTCGAATTCGGACTGGCCAGCCCCGTCGTGCTGTGGGCCGGCTGGCCGTTTTATCGGCGCGGCGTGCGTTCGCTGGTTCAGCGTAGCCCGAACATGTGGACGCTGATCAGCCTCGGTACCGCGGCGGCCTACCTGTACAGCGTCGTCGCCACCCTGGTCCCCGGCGCCTTCCCCAGCCACTTCATGATGGCGGGCCGCATCGGCGTGTACTTCGAGGCGGCGGCCGTGATCATCTCGCTGACCTTGCTCGGCCAGATGCTCGAACTCAAGGCGCGCTCGCAAACCTCGGCGGCCATCAAGTCGCTGCTTGGACTGGCCCCGAAAACAGCCCGACGGATCAATGCCGATGGTACGGAACAAGACATCCCCCTGGCTCACGTACAGAGCGGTGACCGGCTACGGGTGCGACCGGGGGAAAAAGTGCCGGTCGACGGCCAGGTGCTCGAAGGTGAAAGCGCCGTGGACGAGTCGATGCTCACCGGCGAGCCGATACCGACGATGAAGCGACCGGGCGCCCCCTTGATCGGCGCGACCCTCAACAGCCACGGCAGCTTGGTGATGCTGGCGCAGAAAATCGGCTCGGCCACCCTGCTCGCACAGATTGTACAGTTGGTGGTGCAGGCCCAACGCTCAAAAGCGCCGATGCAACGTCTGGCCGATGTGATTGCCGGTTACTTCGTCATGGTGGTGATCAGTATCGCCGCGCTGACGCTACTCGGCTGGGGCCTGTGGGGCCCCGAGCCAAGCTGGGTGTTCGGCCTGATCAATGCCGTCGCGGTCATGATCATCGCCTGTCCCTGTGCCCTTGGCCTGGCAACACCGATGTCGGTCATGGTCGCCACCGGCAAGGCAGCGGGCAGCGGTGTGTTGTTTCGCGATGCCGCCGCCATCGAGAACCTGCGCAAGATAGATATCCTGATCGTCGACAAGACCGGCACTCTCACCGAAGGTCGACCCGAGTTCCACAGCGTCGAGGCCGTCCCCGGATTTACTCAGCAGGAAGTGCTGCGCCTAGCCGCGAGCCTCGATCAGGGCAGCGAGCATCCGCTGGCCCAGGCGATCGTCAAACAAGCCCGCGCCATCGGCCTGAGACTGAGCCCAGCGGAAAACTTCGAGTCCGCCTCCGGTATTGGCGTCAGCGGCCTGGTCGAGGGTCACCACCTGCAGTTGGGCAATACGCTGTTGATGCAGGAAGCGGGCCTCACCACCGAGCGCTTGCAAGCGCGGGCCGAGAAGCTACGCGGCGACGGCACGAGCATCATGTACCTGGCGGTCAATGGCGTCCTGGCAGGCTGGCTGGCGGTTGCCGACCCCATCAAGCCGACCTCGAAACAGGCAGTGGAGCGTTTGCAGGCAGATGGAGTCAGGGTGATCATGGCGACTGGCGACGGCCTCGGCACCGCGCGCTCGGTAGCTCGCCAACTGGGTATCGAGGAGGTGCATGGCGAGGTCAAACCGCAAGACAAGGAACGCCTGGTCGCGGCGCTGCAACAAGCCGGACACCGCGTGGCGATGGCCGGCGACGGTATCAACGATGCCCCCGCACTGGCCCGCGCCGACGTGGGTATCGCCATGGGCACCGGCACCGATGTGGCAATGAGCAGTGCCCAGGTCACCCTGGTCAAGGGCGACCTGCTCGGCATCCTGCGGGCTCGCGGCCTGTCGCTGGCCACGGTGCGAAACATGCACCAGAATCTGACGTTCGCTTTCCTCTACAACGCCATGGGCATCCCGCTGGCCGCCGGCTTGCTCTACCCGCTGAGCGGTCACCTGCTGTCCCCACTGATTGCCGCCCTGGCCATGAGCGTCAGCTCGGCATCGGTGGTGTTCAACGCTTTGCGCCTGCGCCGTGTTTCGATAGTTTGAGCCAGGGAAGCCGGCTTGACCTTGCCACCATGGAAAGGTTGAGGATAAAGCCGGAACCAGAAAAAAGCCGCAGCGCGCTTGCTGCTGTCGGCAAGTGCTGTTTTTTGAACGGGAGACCCCCCATGAACACCCGATTACGCATCGCCATGCTCAGCGCCTTGTTGCTGACCGGAGCGGCCCAAGCGGCCGAGGTCATCGACGTCTACCGCGACCCGAACTGCGGCTGCTGCAAGGCCTGGATCAAGCATCTTGAAAGCAATGGCTTCAGCGTTCGCGACCACGTCGAACCGAATATGAGCGAAGTCAAACAGCGCCTTGGCGTTGCACCGCGCCTGGCTTCCTGCCACACCGCCGTGATCGACGGTAAATTCGTCGAAGGGCATGTGCCCGCCGCACAGATCCGCGACTTGAAGAACCACCCCGACCTCGTCGGAATCGCCGTGCCCGGCATGCCCATGGGCTCGCCGGGAATGGACAGTGGCCCCAGCAAACAGGCCTATCAGGTGATAGGCCAGAGCCAATCCGACGCCGATCAGGTAATCGCCGAGTATCCTGGCAATTGACCCATGGTTTCAGACGGCTTGGACGGTAGCGTGGCGGCAGCGGCTGCCGCCACGAACCGCGCGACCTGACGGCTGAGTCCAGGGACTCAGGCGTTCAGGCCGATCCAGCCATGGATGCCCACGTACAGGCCGACACCGATGATCAACACGCTGGACAGGTAAGGTGCCCGGCGCGCAACGCTGCCCAGCCAAGGCCAACGGTTGGAGGCTTGCCGGGCGCCAATCGCCGCGGCAACCCCCACCGTGACCAGGGTCAACGCCAGGCCGATGCTGAAGCTCAGGACCAGCATCCCGCCCAGCGCAACCTCCTTGACCTGAAGACACAGCAACAAGACGGTGATGGCCGCCGGACAAGGGATCAAGCCGCCGGTCAGACCGAACACTATGACCTGCCCGGTGGTGACCTCGCGGTTGGTAAAGCGCTTGCGGATATCATTGGCATGCGCTCGTTCATGGGCATCCTGATAGCCGTCAATCGACAGTTCCAGGCCTTCCAGCTCGGAATGCACATGCCCGTGATCATGCTCCTGGTACTCCAGGTCGTAATCATGGGAGTGCCCGGCATGCCCGAGACTCAGGCGCGCGCTGAATTCATGCGGCTCCGGGATATCGACCGTCGACTCGAGGAACCCTTCGCGCTCGACGAATGCAAAGGTCTGGGTGCTGCCGTCTGGACGGGTAGTCGTCAGGCGCACATCCGCAGCCGACCAGGCATGGCCGCTCAACGTCTTCATGCGCCAGTGCGGCGGCATGCCCTGTTCAAAAATCGACAGTTCGACGCGGCCGTGCCCGGTATCGATCCGCTGTGTTTCATCATGGTGATCATGAGCATGATCATGCTCGCCATGATGATGGTCAGCGCCTTGCTCGAACTTGAACATCTGCTCGCCACGCCAGGTGCGCCAGAGCATCCAGAGTGCAATCAGAATGATCAGCGCCGAGGACGCGAGCTGGAAGTAAGGCTCGGTGGTCTGGGCGTCCAGGCCCTTGCCCAGGTACATGCCGCCGATGGCCACCAACCAGACTACCGCGGTGTGCGACAGCGTCGCGGCCAGGCCCAGCAATACGGCCTGTTTGACCGAGCCCCGGATCGCCACGATAAACGCCGCCATCATGGTTTTCGAATGACCGGGTTCCAGGCCATGCAGGGCGCCGAGCAGGATCGCGCTCGGGAAGTACAGCCAGGCGTGGGAACCGCCCTGTTGCAAGAGTTCAGCGAAGTTGGGCATGTCAGAACCTAGAGATACTTGGTGATTTGTTTAAAGGCTTCCAGCGGTGCGCGCTCGCCGCTGTTCAGCGCCGAAACGGTATCTTCCAGACAGTGATCGATGTGATCCTGGATAAGCGTGCGCTTGGCCTGGCACACCGCTTTTTCCACGGCATGCAGTTGCTGGGCGATGTCGACGCACTCACGCCCTTCTTCAATCATGCCGATGATGCTGCGCAAATGGCCGTCGGCACGCTTCAGGCGCTTGATGATCGCTTCATGGCTCTGGTGGGGATGGGGGTGGCCATGTTCGTGCTCGCTCATGACTGGCGTCTCGGGTCTCGATGAATGACGCGCGCATACTATCCCCCCCTATAGGATAGAGCAAGCTTATGGCGAGCACGGCCGACCGGGAAACAGCCAGGCAGGGCCGCGTAGCCGACCCTGCCGCTGATGCATCAGGCGCTTATTGATCATCCTCGCGCCGTGGCAATGGTGGCCGGTACTCGTTGGCCTCTTCGGCATCGGGCGCTTGCATTGAGCTGGCGGGCATGAACACATGGGTCAGCAGCTCCCGGGCATCGACGTCGAGCACCCCAGGCACCGCCCGGACCCGCTCAATGACCTGCTCGCACTGACGATGGGTCAGTACCCGACCGCTCAACGCCACCGTACCGGCATGGGTTTTCACATGGATATGCAGGCTTTGCGCGGAGTCCGCCATGGCCAGGGCGGATTTGACCCGGGCGGTGGTCCACGTGTCGTGCACGGCCATGCCCAGATCGTGGGAGTAATGCTGCAAGGAATGGTTTTTCATGGCAGAACCCTCTGTCGAGCCTTCAGACGTACTGTTCATACCTGGGGCGCGGCTGTGGAGTACGCGCCACCGCCACACAGACGCTGATTAATTATAGTGCGCTCTACCCAAAAGCGATGGCAGGCGCCCGGCGGCACCCAATCCCCCCTACTCGGAACGCAACTGAGCCCGGGCCCGTCGAAAGGCATGGGGCGATTCCCCCGTCCAGCGCTTGAACGCATGGATAAAGCTGGCGGACTCGGAATACCCCAGCGTCTCGGCAATCTGCTCGATCTGCAGGCGCGACCCCGTCAACAGACGTTCGGCCATGACCTCACGGACTTCGTCGCACAAGCCGAGATAGCTCGCGCCCTCCTCGCGCAAGCGACGCCGCAAGGTCCGCACCGACATGCACAGGGTTTCGGCCAATGCCGTCATGGTCGGCATGGCGGCCGGTTGCGCGGCCAGTAACTCGCGCACCCGCCCGACCAACCCGCCGCTCTTCGGCGCGCCCTGCAAACCACGGCGACACTGGTCATGGGCGATATGCAGCGCCAGGGGATCGGCCAATGCCAGGAGGATATCCGCATCGACCTGACTGAAGACCAGGGCGCTTTTCGGTGCATTGAAGCGCGGGCGCACACCGGTCAGCCGTTGATAAGGCTCAACATCGGCCGGCTCGGCAAAGCTGAACTCAATGGCCCGGGGTAGCGCCGTGCGTCCAAGCAGATCGCCAGCGATCCTCAGTCCGGCGACAAAGGACCGCTCGACGATGAACGGGCGCAGATCCAGGGGAACATCGCTCTCTTCACATTCGATTCGCAGGTCCGTCGCCCTGGCATCGATCGCCACCCGCACCAGGCTGGCGTTCAACTCGGAATAACGCGGAATCAGTGAAAAGGCATCGCGCAAGGTGGAACTGCTGACCAGGGCAAAGCCCAGTGCGGCCAGTGAGGTGAAGCGGTAGCGCGTCCCCACTTCCAGGCCCAGGCCTGTGACGCACCCGCAGTGCTTGAGCAGGTTGCGGATCAGCCGGAATTCCTGCTCGAAGGTAATAAGGCTGGTCGGGTTTTCCAGGTCGGCGGGCTCAAGTCCGGAGCCCGCGAGAAAATCCATGCTCGACAGGCCGCGCTCGGCGCCGACCTTGGCCATGATCACCGCACTGCTGATGCTACGCTGTTGATTATTCACCCGCGCGTCGACTCCGCCGAAAGGAACCCAAGGTCGATCACAGTGCACTCCTATCAATTAAATGGCCGAACAGATCATGTTCACCCCAGACGCCATCGCTAAACTATCGCCAACGCAGGACCGCGCAACACTCGCCCGCTTCGATCCGGGCACAAGCCGTCGGCGGCGTGCTCCATTTCGCCTATCAGACCAGAAACCTCGACCGTGATGAATACCCTGCCCCCCTGCGTCCCCCGTCCGCACGGACGCCTGCCTCGCGGCGCCAAAGCGCTGGCCGGCGCGCTGGCCGGCCTGCTCCTGGCCGGCTGCAAGCAAGCACCGTCGATCAGTGTGATCGGCGCGTATTTCCCGGACTGGTTGTTTTGCGCAATCGCCGGCGTGCTGCTGACCTTCCTGGTCCGGGCCGTGCTGCTCAGGACACAGCGTACTGCATGGCTGCGGCCCTGGGTGCTGAGCTACCCGCTGCTGGCCCTGCTTTTTTCGCTGCTGAGCTGGCTGGTCTTCTTCTAACCCGGGCGTTTCCCCATGCAAACACACTCGTCTCCACACCTTCCTCGTCGACTGCTGATCGCCGCCCTCTGCATTGCCGCCCTGGGCCTGTTGCTCTGGGTGATCGCCCGGCTGGATGCGCAACCGCGCACCGACGACGCCTATGCCTATGCCGATACCGTCAATGTCACCCCGCAGGTCAGCGGGCGCATCGTCGAGCTGCCGGTGCGGGAAAACCAGCCGGTCCATCAGGGCGATGTACTGATGCGCATCGATCCGCGCCCCTACCAGGCGGCACTGGACGAGGCCAAGGCATCACTGGTGGAACTGGATCGGCAGATCGGCCTGAACGAACGCCAGGTCGCCGCCCAGCGCCTGAATGCCGCGGCGGCGCATGCCGAAATCGAGCGGGTCCAGGCGCTGGCCAAGCAAAGCGGCGACACCCTCAAGCGCCAGGAGGCCCTGCTGGCCCACGGATATATCTCGGCGGAGGCCATCGACCAGTCACGAACCTCCAGGCGCAGTGCCCAGTCGCAACTCAATGTCAGCCAGCTACAAGCTCGCCAGGCCACTGCGGCGGTCAGCGGTGTCGATGCGCTGGTGGCCCACCGGGCGGTGATTGAAGCGCAGATCGCCCGGGCCGCGCTGAACGTCGAGTACAGCACCGTTCGCGCACCGTTCGAAGGCCGCGTGGTGGGCCTCAAGACCGCCGCCGGCCAGTTCGCCTCGGCGGGCCAGTCGGTGTTCAGCCTGATCGATACGGGGCACTGGTATGTGGTGGCGAATTTCCGTGAAACCGAGCTGGAAAACATTCGCCCGGGCGACGCCGCCAGCGTTTACCTGATGAGCGATACCCGCCGGACATTCAGTGGCAATGTCGACTCGATCGGCTTCGGCGTGTTTCCCGACGATGGCGGGACGGATATCAACGGCTTGCCCAAGGTCGCGCGGTCGATCAACTGGGTCCGGGTTTCGCAACGCTTTCCGGTGCGCATCCGGGTCAATGGCGCGGACCTGCAGCCGTTTCGCCTCGGGGCGTCGGCGGTGGCGGTCATCAGCACCGGTAGCGCTCCGACAGCCGCCGCGACGGCCGCAACGCCATGAAGGGAAACGCGCTGGGGCAATCGTTATGGGAAATTTTCAAGGAAGAAATGAGCGATCAGCCTGGCAGGGCGGACGCAGTCTTCCGTCATCTGCTCTCTTGCACGATTGTCATCCTGCTCGCCATGAGCTTGCAGGTGCCGTTGCTGTCCATCTCCCTGGTGCTGGTGTTTTTCGTCACCCAGTCGAGCGTGGCCCTGACCAAAATGCTCGGCACGCTGTTTATCGTCAGTGCCACCCTCGCCGTGGGCCTGGCGATCCTGCTGCTCAAATTCAGCTTCGACTATCCGCTGCTGCGCATCGCCGGCGCCAGCCTGGTGTTTTTCGTCAGCGTGTTTTTCATGCGCACCTGCCGGCTCGGGCCGCTGTTTTTCGTGGTGGCCCTGGTAACCCTCTATATCCAGAGCCAGGTGGACCTCAATAACGATCCCGAAGCCCTGACCCGCGCCTGCCTCTGGGCCTGGGTCGCGATTGCCTATCCGACGCTGGTGACCGTGGCGGTCAACACCCTGCTGCTGCCGGCACCTGCGCCACCCGGTGACAAGGCAACGACCGCCAAGCCGCCACTGCTGGTGGCCGATGCCTTCGAAAACCCGGTTTATCCGCAGTTCGCCTTCAAGACCCTGCTCGCCACCCTGCTGTGCTACCTGCTCTACACCGCGGTCAACTGGCCCGGTATCCACACCGCCATGCTCACCTGCCTGATCACCGCCATGCCGAGCCTGGAAAAAACCCTGCACAAAGGCTTGCTGCGCATCCTCGGTTGCCTGGTCGGCAGCGCCCTGGCCCTGTTGTGCATGGTCTGGGTGGTACCGCGCATCGACAGCATCGTCGGCCTGTTGCTGATGAGCCTGCCGGTGCTGGGCCTGGCCGCCTGGGTCAGCGCCGGCTCGCCGCGCAGCAGCTATGCCGGGATCCAGATCGTGTTCGGCTTCGCCCTGGCGCTGCTGGCCGACTTCGCGCCGATGACCGACCTCAGCGAAATCCGCGATCGTCTGGTGGGCATACTGCTGGGGGTCGGCGTGACCGCCTTGATTCATGTCGGGTTATGGCCGGAGCCGGCGAAAGCCTGAGGCCAGCGCACTACTGCTCGCTGTTTCACGACAACCCGGCCCTCGGCCGTGGCGGTACTGCCACCACTGGTGCCAGCCCCCCAAAAAAAACCATCACCTCCTGCAAAATACCCGGCCCGGCGTATCGATGTCCGCCGGACAAGGCTTATGCCTGGGAGGCCGGCCAGTTGTCGGGGATCACCGCAATCACATCGATCTCCATCAACCATTGCGGCTGGCCAAGCCCCGAGATCACCAGGCCGGTGGAGATCGGGAACACCCCCTTGAGCCATTTGCCGACCACCTGGTACACAGGCTCGCGGTAACGCGGGTCGATGATGTAGGTGGTGGTCTTGACGATATGGGACAGGTCCGAGCCGGCCTCTTCGAGCAACTGCTTGACGTTCTTCATCGCCTGTTCGGCCTGCGCCCCGGGATCGCCCAGGCCCACCAGGTTGCCATCGAAGTCGGTGCCGATCTGACCACGCACGTAGACCGTGTTGCCGGCGCGGACCGCCTGGCACAGATCATTGTCCAGCGCCTGGTTCGGGTAGGTGTCCTTGGTGTTGAACATGCGGATACGCGTATGGGTGGGCTTGGACATTGACAACTCCTCAAAAGAAATACAGCGCCGCACAGCCGGGTGCGGCTCTCGGACATCAAGCGCTGACGGCGGAGCGGATCGCTGACGGACTGGCGCCGGCCGCCTCCGCCTCGCGCTGCGCGGCATCACGATAGGTGAGGTACTGGCGCTGGATGGCAATCTGGTCGGCGATGTACTTGGCATCGTGCCAAACGCCCCAGATAAACGACGAACCGCGGCGTGACTGCCATGGCAGGCCCAGGAAGTAGATACCCGGCTCGCTGGATACACCGCGCTGATGGCGTGGCTTGCCCTTGTCGTCAAAGGCGTCGACCTTCATCCAGCTGTAGTCGGTGGCAAAACCGGTGGCCCAGATGATCGTGGTGATGCCCGCCGCCGCCAGGTCGAGCTGGAGAATCGGCCGGGTCACGCACTCGGGATCGGGGAAGGTGCGACGGGCCTGCGGATCCGCCGGCAGGTCCAGGCCGTTGCGCTCGACGTAGGCGTCAGCGGCATTGAGCAACGCGAGATAGTTCTCGTCACCGCGGTCCAGGTTATCCGCCAGATCAGCCTGGAAGCTGACCACGCCGTTATCGAACGACTGGGTCAGGCCCACCAGTTGCAGGCCGCGTTGGGCCAGTTCGCGGAAGTCCACCGTGCGCCCGCCGTCGGCACCGCTGACGGCAATGGTCACGTGCTCCCGGCCCGGCTTCATGGCCACGGCATCCCATTCGCCGAGCACCCCCAGCCACCAACAGAAATCACGCTGGCGATAGGCCCGCGGCGGCCGGTCGTGCTGGCCCACCGATAGGTACACCGTGCGGCCGCTGCGTTGCAGCTCATCGGCGATCTGCGTCCCCGAAGAGCCGGCCCCCACCACCAGCACCGCGCCTGCGGGCAGTTGTCGGGGATTGCGGTACTGCGCGGAATGCATCTGGTGGATGCTTGGGTCCTTTGGCGCAATGGCCGGGATCACCGGGTGCTGGAAAGGTCCGGTGGCCACGACAATGCGCTTGGCCTCGATCACGCCCTCGGAAGTTTCCACGGTAAAGCCCGGCCGGCCACTGTTGCGCTCGACCGTCCTGACCTCCACGCCGGTGCGGATCGGCGCATTGAACTTGCGCGCATAGGCCTCGAAATAATCCGCCACCCGCTCCTTGGGCGCGAAGGCGTCCGGGCTGAGGTCATCGAACTCCAGGCCGGGAAAGCGATCGTGCCAGGCCGGCCCATTGGCCACCAGCGAATCCCAGCGGCCGCTGCGCCAGGCTTCGGCGATGCGGTTGCGTTCAAGCACCAGGTGTGGCACGCCCAGTTTGCTCAAATGCTCGCTCATGGCCACGCCGGCCTGACCGGCGCCCACAACAAGCGTATCGATTTCAATGATTCCAGCTGTCATGCCTGTGTCCTTCTCGAAGACGGGTGTGCAGGCATTCTGTGCAGATACAGGGAATAGCGAAATTATGTTTTTTGTCGTCGCAACACAGGAAAAAACTAGGCCTAGGGAAACCTCAGGCCGACGCCGGAGCGGCGATGCCCTGCTCGACCAGCATGCCGTGACACAGCAACCCCAGGACACTGCGCATGTGCCGGGCATGGGCGTCACGGTCGGGGCTCGGCTCGGTGGCCAGGCGGATAAAGGCGACATTCGCGTATTGATTGAATAGCGTCGCGGCCACCTCGATATCCACGCTCGGGCGCACTTTTCCCAAACGCTGGAAGTGCAGGAGCAAGGCCTTGGTTTCTTCAATCACAGCGCTGTTCCACGGCTGCAAGGCCTGGGACAACTCGCCGGTGAACAGCGATGGCGCCAGCTCGCGCCACAGGGAAGCGGGCATGGCCTGCAACTGGTAATGGGTCATCAGCCCTTCCAGCTCGCACAGGGCCTCCAGCGGGTCGCTGTTGTCGTCGAGATGGGCGCGCGCCTCGCGCATCGCCTGCTCGTCGGGGGCCTTGAGCAAGGCCACGAGAATTTCCTGCTTGCCGCCGAAATAATTCACCACCGTGGGCGCCGAGACACCGGCCTGGTTGGCGATCTGCTCCAGGCTGGTGGCCGCGAAACCGTTGGCCTTGAACAGCGCCAGCGCGGCCTCGGCGATCACCTGCCGACGCTGTTCCTTTTGCCGCTCCCTGAGTCCGCTCATGTAGGTCCTGATGTGATTGGGCGATAGGTCCCAGCCTACGGAAATATATTTCCACCAACAAATATTTTCTTTACAAAAATATTTTCCAATGCCAAATATTATTCAGTCACCCCACCCCTGGAGATAAACCATGTCCGCCGAACTCGACCCCAATCGCAGCACCCGCGACTACCAGGCCGCCGACGCCGCCCACCACATCCATGCATTCGTCGACCAGAAAGCACTCAATGCCGAGGGCCCGCGGGTGATGGTCGGCGGCGACCGCCTGACGCTCTGGGACAACGATGGCCAGCGCTACCTGGACGGCATGTCGGGCCTGTGGTGCACCAACCTCGGTTATGGCCGCAAGGACCTCGCCGCCGCCGCCAGCGCGCAGCTGGAACAGTTGCCCTATTACAATATGTTCTTCCACACCACCCACCCGGCGGTGATCGAACTCTCCGAGCTGCTGTTCAGCCTGCTGCCGGGGCACTACAGCCACGCCATCTACACCAACTCCGGCTCCGAGGCCAATGAGGTGCTGATCCGCACGGTGCGCCGGTTCTGGCAGGTGATGGGCAAGCCGGAGAAAAAAATCATGATCGGCCGCTGGAACGGCTACCACGGCTCGACCCTGGCGGCGACGGCCCTGGGCGGCATGAAATTCATGCATGAAATGGGTGGCACCATCCCGGACGTAGCGCACATCGACGAGCCCTACTGGTTCGCCCACGACGGCGACCTGAGCCCGGAGGAATTCGGCCTGCGCGCAGCCCGCCAGCTGGAAGAGAAAATCCTCGAACTGGGCGCCGACAAAGTCGCCGCCTTCGTCGCCGAGCCGTTCCAGGGCGCCGGCGGCATGATCATTCCGCCCGCCAGCTATTGGCCGGAAATCCAGCGCATCTGCCGTCAATACGATGTGCTGTTGTGCGCCGACGAAGTCATCGGCGGCTTTGGCCGCACCGGCGAATGGTTCGCCCACCAGACGTTCGGCTTCGAACCCGACACGCTGTCGATTGCCAAGGGCCTGACCTCGGGCTACATCCCCATGGGCGGTTTGATCCTGTCGCGGCGCATGGCCGAAGCCCTGGTGGAAAAGGGCGGCGTGTTCGCCCACGGGCTGACCTACTCCGGCCACCCGGTGGCGGCGGCGGTGGCCATTGCCAACCTCAAGGCCCTGCGCGACGAAGGTGTGGTGCGGCAGGTGAAAACCGATACCGGGCCTTATCTGCAGAACTGCCTGCGGGAAGTCTTCGGCCAGCATCCGCTGGTGGGTGAAATCCAGGGCGTCGGTCTGGTCGCCGCGCTGCAGTTCGCCGAGGACAAGGCCAGCCGCAAGCGCTTTGCCAACGAGAACGAGATCGCCTGGCGCTGCCGCACCATCGGCTTTGAAGAAGGCCTGATCATCCGCTCGACCCTGGGCCGGATGATCATGGCACCGGCCCTGATCGCCACACGCGCCGAGCTCGATGAGCTGGTGGACAAGACCCGCATCGCGGTCGATCGCACGGCGCGCGAGTATGGCCGCCTGTAAAGTCCGACGGCCTATTGAGAAGTTTTTACTTAACCAAGCGCGATAAAAAACCTCGTTTCGCCCGCTGCCACCGATGGACAGAATGCAGTCATACCCACTCCCGGCCCGGGCAGCCTCTGCGCAGGCTGTCCGGGGCGTGGATGGCGACTCCGGACGGAAACAGGATCAACCCACCATGACGTTTTCAATCGTCGCCCGTTGTGCCGAAACAGGTCAATTGGGCATCGCCATCAGTTCTTCGAGCATTGCCGTGGGCGCCCGCTGCCCCTGGCTGCGCCCCAGCGTGGGGGCGGTCGCCACCCAGAACATCACCCTTCCCGCCCTCGGCCCGCAGGTGCTCGACCAGCTGGAGCACGGACTGTCGCCGGCGCAAGCGCTGGACAAGGCGCTGACCAGTAACGGCTACAGTCAATTCCGCCAACTGACCGCCATCGATCACCTGGGCAATACCGCGCATTTCAGTGGCGCTGAAACCCTCGGCTGCCACAATGCGTTGTCCGGCGAGCAGTGCGTCGCCGCCGGCAATATGCTGGCAAATCCGGCGGTGATCGAAGCCCTGGTGCACACCTTCGAGACCAGCGGCGGGCAACTCGCCGACCGCCTGATCGTCGCCATGCAAGCCGCGGTGGCGGCCGGTGGCGAAGCCGGCCCGGTGCATTCGGCGGCCATGGTGGTGGTCGGCGAGTTGATCTGGCCGATCATCGACCTGAGGGTCGACTGGGCGGACGAAGACCCGGTCGGCCAGCTCGCGCAACTGTGGGCCGCCTACAGTCCGCAGGTGCAGGATTACATCGTCCGCGCCCTCGACCCGACCAAGGCGCCCAGCTATGGCGTACCCGGGGATGAGTAGATGAACAGCAGCCGCGATCTACTGGCCGCGCTGATCGCCTTCGACACCACCAGTCGCGAATCCAACCTGCAATTGATCGAGTTCGTCCGCGACTACCTGGCGCGGTTCGAGGTTCCTTGTGAACTGATCTTCAACGACGAGCGCAGCAAGGCCAACCTGTTCGCCACCCTGGGCCCGGACGACCGTCCGGGTATCGTGCTCTCCGGCCATACCGATGTGGTGCCGGTGGACGCCCAGCCCTGGACTGTGCCGCCGTTCGAGTTGAGCGAAAAGGACGGCAGGCTCTACGGCCGCGGCAGCGCCGACATGAAGGGCTATATCGCCTGCGTGCTGGCGGCCGTACCGGCACTGCTGGCCGCACCGTTGCGCATGCCGGTGCACATTGTCCTGTCCTATGACGAAGAAGTCGGTTGCCTGGGTGTGCGCTCGCTGCTCGCCGAACTGGCACAGCGGGCGCACAAGCCGCTACTGTGCATCATCGGCGAGCCCACTGAACTCAAGCCGGTGCTCGGCCACAAGGGCAAGCTGGCGATGCGCTGCGCTGTCCATGGCGCGGCCTGTCACTCGGCGTATGCGCCGCAGGGTGTCAATGCCATCGAATACGCCGCCGAATTGATCGGCGAACTGGGCCGTATCGGCTCGCGGCTGCGCGCCCCGCACTTGCATGATTCGCGCTTCGATCCGCCCTTCAGCACCGTGCAGACCGGGCTGATCAGCGGTGGCAAGGCGCTGAATATCGTCCCCGCCGACTGTTGCTTCGATTTCGAAGTGCGCGCCCTCCCCAACCTCGATCCCCATGAGGTTGCCCAGCAGCTCGAACTGTACGCGGAACAGCAGGTGCTGCCGAAGATGCGCGCCGTTGACGAGGGCAGCAGCATTCACTTTTCCGAGCTGTCGGCTTATCCGGGGCTGGCCACCGACCCACGGGGCCAGGCGGCGCGCTTGATCGCCGAGTTCTGCGGATCCAGCGAGTTCAGCACCGTGGCGTTCGGTACCGAAGGCGGACTGTTCGACGCCATCGGCATCCCCACCGTGGTCTGCGGCCCCGGCAGCATGGACCAGGGCCACAAGCCCGATGAATTCGTCAGCCTCGAACAGCTCCAGGGATGCGAGGCGATGCTCGAGCGCCTGGTCCAGGCGCTGCGAAGCTGATGCCTCAGGCGTCCGGCTTGGGCGCCAGCACCTCGCGGCAATGGTCGACAAACAACTGCGCCGGCTTGGTCAGTTGCCCGCGACGCAGCCAGGCGGCGGACAACCCGGAGCCGGTGACCTGTTCGGCCAACGGCACGCGCACCACCTTCTGCCCATCATAGGTGTAATCGGAGTACGGCCGGGTCACCAGGATCGAAAAACCGAAGCCGCGCCCGACCATGCCGCGGACCATTTCAATCGACGGTGAGCTGAACAGGATATGCGGGGTCAGCCCCAGCTCCTCGAAGATGCTCACAAAGTAGGTCCGGCTCGGTTGCACATCCAGCAGCACCATCGGCTCCAGCACCAGGTCGTGCAACGACACCTTGGCCTGGTGGGCGAAACGGTGCCCTTCCGGCAGCAACGCATAAGGTTGCTGCGGGGCCATCAACGGCACGGTGTCGATCGTGCTGTCCAGGTCATGCTCATAGAGGATGGCCAGATCGATGCTGCCCGAAGTCAGCGCCTGCACCAGCTCCTGTTGCTCGCCATCGCGAATACGGATTTCCACCCCCGGCCAGCGGTCGCGGAAACCGGCGATCAGGCGCGGCAGGTAGAGCGGCGCGACGGTTTCGAAACAGCCGATATCGATCTGCCCGGCGACCACATCGTTGTCCGCCAGGGCGTTCTGCTCGAACTCGTGGGCCACCCGCAACAGCTCCTGGGCCTTGCGGTAGAAGCGCGCGCCGCTGGGGGTCAACGACACGCCCTGGGCGTGATGGCGGATAAACAACTGCACGGCAAAGCTTTCTTCCAGGTGCTTGATCGCGGTCGACACCGAGGGCTGGGCGATATAGAGCTTGCGCGACGCTTCGGCGACGCTGCCGCACTCGACAGTGGTGACGAAATATTTGAGTTGTCGCAAGTTGTAAGCGGCCATGGCTACCTCGGAAGTGGCAAAGCGAATGCATCGACATCACCCATCAAGAATCGGGCCGGGTTGCCAGAAGCTTATACGTCCCCGATCAGAACCGTACTGCGCGTCCGGCCCTGACGACTTGAGCATCGAGCCGATTTTGCGGTGTTCGCGAGGCACGGGAAACCAGTTATTTCCTGGGACCTGACGTTAAAAAAGCTGCCCAGGCGTGCGCCATCCCGGTGCATGCCTGGTGAGTTTTTTTATCGATAGCGAAGACATTTTTACTAATTTCGTGCCCCCCAACACTTGCTCCACTATCGGGACCACTGATCGTGAACATAGCCCATCGCCGGCTATTCTGGAGAGTGCAGTGACTGACTTGAACACCTGGCAGCGCCTGGCGGGGCAGCAGCGGCTGATCGATACCGCCTGGATTGACGGACGGGCCCACGCAGCGCGGGACGGCGCCACGTTCGCCGTGATCAACCCGGCTACCAGCGCCTTGCTCGCCCAGGTCGCCGCCTGCTCGGACAGCGATATCGACCTGGCCGTGCGCGTGGCCCGCGACCGTTTCGAAAACGGCCCCTGGGCACGGATGCATCCCAGGGAACGCAAGGCGGTCCTGCTGCGACTGAGCGAACTGATCCTGGCCCATCGCGCGGAGCTGGCATTGCTCGACTCGCTGAGTATGGGCAAGCCGGTGATGGACGCCTACAACATCGATGTACCCGGCGCGGCCCAGGTCTTTGCCTGGTACGCCGAAAGCCTCGACAAGCTGTACGACCAGGTGGCGCCCACCGGCCCCGGCACCCTGGCGACCATCACACGGGTGCCGTTGGGTGTGATCGCCGCCGTGGTGCCGTGGAACTTCCCGCTGGACATGGCCGCCTGGAAACTCGCGCCGGCCCTGGCGGCAGGCAACAGCGTGATTCTCAAACCCGCCGAGCAATCGCCCTTCTCCGCCCTGCGCCTGGCCGAACTGACGCTTGAGGCCGGTGTGCCGCCCGGTGTGTTCAATGTGCTCACCGGCCTCGGCGAACAGGCCGGGCGCGCCTTGGGCCTGCACCCGGATATCGACGCGCTGGCCTTTACCGGCTCGACCCAGGTCGGCAAATACTTCATGCAGTACGCGGCGCAATCCAACCTCAAGCAGGTCTGGCTGGAATGTGGCGGCAAGAGCCCGAACCTGGTGTTCGCCGATTGCCAGGACCTCGATCTGGCAGCGGAAAAGGCCGCCTTCGGGATCTTCTTCAACCAGGGTGAAGTCTGCTCGGCCAACTCGCGGCTGCTGGTCGAGCGCTGCATTCACGATGAGTTCGTCGAGCGCCTGCAGGAACAGGCCCGCCACTGGCAACCGGGCGATCCGCTCGACCCGGCCAGCCGGATGGGCGCCATGGTCGACGCCCGGCAGACGGCACGGGTGATGGCGTACATCGACCAGGCCAGTAGCGACGGCGCACGCCGGGTGGCCGGTGGTGAACGGGTGACGATCAACGGTTCGGACAACTTCATCCAGCCGACGCTGTTCACCCAGGTCACTCCCGATATGCGCCTGTCCCGCGAGGAAGTCTTCGGGCCGGTGCTGGCGATCACTGCCTTCGACGATGAAGACCAGGCCGTGCAGATGGCCAACCAGCATATCTACGGCCTGGCCGCCTCGCTGTGGAGCGACGACCTCAATCGCGCCCACCGCGTCGCGGCGCGCTTGAATGCCGGCACCGTCTCGGTCAACACCGTCGATGCCCTGGACGTCAGCGTGCCCTTTGGCGGCGGCAAGCAGTCCGGCTTTGGCCGCGACCTGTCGCTGCATTCGTTCGACAAATACACCCAGTTGAAGACCACCTGGTTTCAGTTGCGCTGAATCCCGGGTAGCCCCGACCTCGCGGGGCGGCGCCGCCGCCCGCGTCAACCCATCAACTAGCAGGGAAAAGCGCATGAAGACGCATTTCGACTACGTCATCGTCGGCGCCGGTTCATCGGGCTGCGTGCTGGCGAACCGCTTGAGTGCCGACCCTTCGATCAGCGTGTGCCTGATCGAAGCCGGCGGCCACGACAACAGCCCTCGGATCCAGACGCCGGCCGGTACCATCACCCTCTACAAGAGCAAAAAGTACAGCTGGAACTTCTTCTCCGCCCCGCAGAAAAACCTCGCCGGCCGTACGCTGCACACGCCACGGGGCAAGGCCCTCGGCGGCTCCAGCTCGATGAACAGCATGATCTACATTCGCGGCCACGCCAGCGACTACGATCGCTGGGCGCAAGCCGGTTGCCCGGGCTGGGACTGGGCCAGCCTGCTGCCCTACTTCAAGAAATCCGAGAACAACCGGCTCGGCCAGGACCCGCGCCTGCATGGCAGCCGCGGTGAGCTGAATGTCGAGGCCGCGCGCGATCCCAATCCAGTGTCGAAGCTGTTCGTGCAAGCCGCCGAACGCCTGGGCCTGCGTCGCAACGATGACTTCAACGGCGACCGGCTCGAAGGCTGCGGGATCTACAACCTGACGCAAAAGGATGCCCGGCGCCTGTCCAGCTACCGGGCCTTCGTCGCGCCGGTGATCGCTCGCCCGAACCTGACCGTGCTGACCGACTGCGCCGTGCATTCGCTGATCCTCGAGCGGCGCACGGCCAAGGGCGTCAGGGTCGAGGTGGGCGGCAACCAACAGACCCTGCACGCCAACCGTGAAGTCATCCTTTGCGCCGGCGCCCTGGGCAGCCCACAGCTGCTGCTGGCCTCCGGCATCGGCCCGGCACAGGAGCTGCAAGCCGCCGGGATCCCGGTCGAGCACGACCTGCCCGGCGTCGGCAAGAACCTCCAGGACCATCTCGACGGCCTGGTCACCGTTCGTTCCAGGAGCCCGCTGACCCTGGGCTTTTCCCTCGGGTCTCTACCCAGCATCCTCAGCGCACCGCTGCGCTACCTGCTGGCCCGCAAGGGCTGGCTGACCACCAACTACGTCGAGGCCGGCGGCTTTGCCCGAACGCCCCTGGCGGACGCCCTGCCGGACGTGCAATTCCACTTCGTGCCCGGTTATCGCAGCCACCGTGGCCGGCTGTTCGAATGGGGCCACGGCTACGCCGTGCACACCTGCGTCTTGCGCCCCAAGAGCATCGGCGCGCTGCACCTGGACCGTGAGCGCAAGCTGGTCATCGATTTCAACTTTCTCGCCGACCCCGCCGACGCCAAGGTGCTGATCGAAGGCTTGAAGCTGGCCCGACGCATTCTCGCCGCGCCGCAGTTCGATGGCATTCGCGGCAAGGAGATGCTGCCCGGCGAAGCCGTGCAGAGCGACGAACAATTGATGACCTACGTGCGTGACTACGCCTCGACGGTGTTTCACCCGGTGGGCACCTGCAAGATGGGTGTCGACCCCATGAGCGTGGTCGGCCCGGACTTGAAGGTCCATGGCTTGAAGGGGTTGCGGGTAGTCGACGCCTCGATCATGCCGAGCCTGATCAGCGGCAACACCAATGCGCCGTGCATCATGATCGGCGAGAAAGCCGCCGACCTGATCCTGCTGCACGCGCCCCTGACAACCACGAGCGCTCAGAGCAACAAGCTCCTGACCGACTGATCGCCGCCCGCTCCAGAAAAACGCTGCCACCCGCAACCGGGCGGCGGCGCTTTCCCGCTTGCCCGTGCGCCAGAACCCCCGCCGCAGAGGCTTTGCGCCCCGGCACGCCTAGCCAGCTTTTTCCTCTTTAGCGACGACATATTTACTAATTTTCCTGGCCCGCCACATCAGCCAATATCAATCTCGCCCCAACAGAGGCACAAGGTCCGTCAGAGACCCAGGTTGTTCAGTTTTTGGCGTCTTGCCTCACTGCCCCGAGATATACCAACTAAAAAACCAACATTCCGGGAGTGCACAATGATCAAGTCTTTCGTCTCGCGCTGCATACGTCCACTGGCCTTGACCGCGATCGCCGTCGGCGTTGCCGGGGGTGCCCAGGCCGGCAGCTTGTCGATCGGTCATACCACCTGGGTCGGCTACGGCACCCTGTACCTGGCCCAGGACCTTGGCTACTTCAAGGAAAAGGGCCTGAGCGTGGAACTGCCGACCATCGAAGAAGCCTCCATGTACATGGCCGCGCAGGCCTCGGGCAAGCTGTCCGGCTCGGCCTCGACCCTGGATGAAATCCTCAAGTACCGCCCGCAGTTCTGCTTCAAGGCGGTTGCGGCCCTGGATGAAAGCCATGGCGGCGACGGTGTGCTGGTGGGCAAGGAGGTCAACAGCCTGCAGGAGCTCAAGGGCAAGGCCGTGGCCGTCAACGAAGGCTCCGTCTCGCAGTTCTGGCTCAACTACCTGCTGAAGAACGCCGGCATGAAGATGAGCGACCTGACCATCCAGAACATGACCGCCGACGACGCGGCCACCGCCTTTATCGCCGGCCGCGTACCGGCCGCCGTGACCTGGGAGCCGCACCTGTCCACCGTGCGTGAAAAGCACACCGGCAAAGTGCTGGTCGACAGCAGCAGCACCCCGGGGGTGATCGTCGATGTCGTGGCCTTGAACTGCGAGGTCGTCGAAAAACAACCGGAGGATGTCAAGGCCCTGGTCGCCGGCTTGTACAAGGCGGTGCGCTACACCCAGGAGCACCCGCAGGAAGCCTACGCGATCATGGCCAAGGGTGTCGGCGGTTACCTGGCGGACCCGGCGGAACTGGCCTCGGCCGCCAAGGGCGTGCGCTTCTATGACCAGGCCATGAGCGAGGCGCTGCTGGGCAGTAATGGCAGCAAGGGTGCCGCCGAGGGCGTGCTCAAGCTGGCCAACGAGACCGCCAGCGAGTTGCAAGGCAAGCCTTACAACGTCAGCTACGCCGACCTGATCGACAACCGCTTCATTACCCCGAAATAGGAGGCGGCATGTCCAAGCGTAACTCGTGGTTGAACCGCTGCCTCACGCCCAAGACCGGCTTGCCGATCCAGGTGATCTGGAGCGCCAGCGGGCTGGCCTGGGCGCTGCTGATCGGGCTGTGGGCCGTGCTGTCCTATGGCGGCGTGGTGCCGGCGATGTTCCTGCCGACCCCGGGCGCCGTGCTCGACGCGGCGCTGCGCCTGAGCCGCGACGGCACCCTGGGGCCGCATGTCTGGGCCAGTGTCGAAGTGGTGATGGTCGGCTTTGTCATCTCTTCAGTGGTGGCGGTGCCCATCGGCTTGCTGATGGGTAGTTTCCGGGTGGTCCAGGCGTTCCTGGAACCGCTGGTCAACTTTATCCGCTACCTGCCGGTCACCTCGTTCGTGCCGCTGTTCATCCTGTGGATCGGCATCGGCCTGGAGCAACGGGTCTCGGTGATTATCTTCGGGGTGTTTTTCCAGCAACTGGTGATGATCGCCGACGTGTCCAAGGGCATCTCCAAGGACCTGGTCAACGCCTCCTACACCCTGGGCTCCAGCCGCGTGGATGCGGTGGTGCACGTGATCGCCCCGGCCTCGCTGCCGGGAGTGCTGGACACCTTGCGGGTGACCATGGGCTGGGCCTGGACCTACCTGGTGGTGGCTGAACTGGTGGCCGCCTCCAGCGGCCTGGGCTACCTCAGCCTCAAGGCCATGCGCGGCTTCCAGGTCGACGTGATTTTCCTGGCGATCGCTGTTATCGGCCTGTTGGGGCTGGTCACCGATCAACTGTTCAGACTTCTTCGCTTGAAGGTGGCCGCATGGGCTCAGTAACGGCAACAACCCCCAGGCTCGTCACGCCGATGAGCATCGCCCCCAGCACCGCCCCGCGCCTACGCGTCGACAGTGTCAGCCTGCACTACAAGACGCCTTCGGGCGGGACCTTCACCGCCCTGGAGAACGTGTCGTTCGAAGTCCCCGACCAGCAGTTCGCGGTCCTGGTCGGGCCTTCGGGCTGCGGCAAGTCCAGCCTGCTCTACCTGACGGCGGGGCTGGCCGAGCCGACCTCGGGCGACATCTACGTCGGCGGCCAACTGGTCGACGGCCCGGGTGCCGACCGTGGCATGGTGTTCCAGAGCTACACCCTGTTTCCCTGGCTGACGGTGCGCAAGAACATCGAGTTCGGCCTCAAGCGCCGTGGCATCGCCGCCGCCGAGCGCCGCGAGACGGTGGACTACTACCTGAACGAGGTCGGCTTGCTGAAGTTTGCCGATAACTATTCCAAGCAGCTTTCGGGGGGCATGATGCAACGGGTCGCGATTGCCCGCGCACTGGCCAACGACCCGCAGATCCTGCTGATGGACGAGCCCTTCGGCGCACTGGACAGCCAGACCCGCCTGCAAATGCAGCAACTGCTGCTCAAGGTCTGGGAACACACCAAGAAGACCGTGCTGTTCGTGACCCATGACATCGACGAAGCCATCCTGCTGGGTGACCGCATTTTCGTCATGGGCGCCCGCCCGGGGCGGATCAAGGAGGTGCTGGACGTTCCAATAGGCCGGCCGAGAACCCTGGACATGGTCATGGAGCCGGGGTTTATCCGGATGAAGCGGGAGATCTTTCATCTGCTGCATGACGGGCCGCAAGAGCACTAGGCAGCGTGGGGCCAAGCAGGAGCTCCCCACGGTATGAGAAAGCCCAATCGTTGCCGATTGGGCTGAACTTCATCAGAGGAGCGTCGACCCCGACGCCGCTCACATCCACCCCAGCCATGCCCAGTAGGTACTGGCAAACACCAATAGCAAGGCATAACCGATCAGCGTAATCACCACGCCAACCCGGGCGAATTGTTTCGGATTGAAGGTCTCCGTGCCCAGGCACACCATATTCTGCGGCGCATTGATGGGCAGTATGAAGCCGAAGCTGACGACGAACCCCAAAAGCATGGTCATGCCCAACCGACTGAAATCCCCCGGCAGGTTGTGCAGGACCGCCATCAGGATCGGCAGCAGCGCCGAGGTCAGCGCGGTGGCACTGGCGAACCCCAGGTGGATCAGGATCAGGAAGCCGCTGAGCACGGCAAAAACCCCCAGCGTGCCGATTTTGTCCAAGCCGGTGTGCCCGACGACCTGGGCACCCAGCCACTGCCCTGCCTGGGTGGTCAACAGCGCGGTGCCCAGGCTGATGCCGACGCCGAAGACAATCACCGTGCCCCACGGGATGCGCGCTTGCACGTCCTTCCAGGTCATGACCCCGAAACGCGGCAGCAGCAACAGCACCAGCCCGGCATAAGTCGTCGAGGTCGTATCGAAAGCATGCAGTTTGCCTTCGGTCGCCCAGGCCAGGAGCAGCAGGCCAGAAACAACCGCCAAGCGCTTCTGCGCGCCGGTCATTGGCCCCAGCTCCGCCAGGCTGGCCAGGATAGCGGCTTTGCCACCGGGCACCTGGTCGGTTTCGGGGGGCAATATTTTCAGGACAATGATGATCAACACCACCGACATGACGATGGCCCAGGGCGCCCCGGCGATAAACCAGTCGATCCATGACACGCGCTGGCCGAGCATCTTGTCCATGAAGCCGACGGTCAACAGGTTCTGCGCGGCGGCCGTTTGAATACCGACGTTCCAGATACTCGTTCCCTGCGCGACGATGATCATGATTCCCGCCGCGATATTGGAGCGTTTGGCAACGCCGAAGGCCGCAATCACGCCCATCATGATCGGCACCACGCAAGCGCTACGCGCCGTTGCGCTGGGCACCACCAGGCTGAGCAAGACGATGACCACCATGGCCCCGAGCAATACCCGCCGGGTACTGCCGCCGACTTTCGCCAGCGTCACCAGCGCGATACGCCGGTCCAGCCCGGTGTGCGTCATCGCGGCGGCGATAAACAGTGCACCGACCACCAGCGCCAGGGCCGGATTGGAAAACCCGCTGAGCGCCATGGTGATGCCGGCCGAAGAGCCGTAGGTCAATGCGGGGTTCTGCAGCGTCGGGGCGGTACCGAGCAGAATCGCCATCAGCGACGTAATCATGATCGCACTGGCTTCGTAAGACACCGCCTCGGTGACCCAGACCGTCACCGCGAAGACGAGAATGGCCAACATCCGTTGCCCGACTATAGGTAAATCCGCGGGTAGCGGCAGTATCAACACGATCACCAAGGCAAGGCATGCCGTGATCAGCCCGAGTGGAAATTGCACCGCTACCGCGGGTTTTGCCTGGGAGCCCGGATCACTCATCAATTGCTCCCCTCAGAGGATGCCGCAAACATGACTGGATACTGTGTGCGTATTCAGCCATCAATTGCCGGCGATGCGCTTGAGCCAGGTCAAGGCTGCGGATCACCCGCTCATCGGTGAAGTCCGCTGTCTTCGAGCGCGCCACTCAACAGGGTGTCAATCACCAAGCGAGCCAGTTCGGCATCCTGTTCCGCCTTGACCCCGGACACCCCAATGGCACCGATGCAGTGGCCCTGGTGCCAGATGGCGACACCGCCTTCAAGCATCCCTTGCAGGTTTGGCGCACTCAGAAATGCCGGGCGCCCGCCGTTGATCATCTCTTCATAAACCTTGCTGTCGCGACGCCCCAACGCCGCGGTGCGGGCTTTTTCCGTGGCGATATAACCGGCAATCGGCGCCGTATGATCGAGGCGCAACAGGCCCAATGGATGACCGCCGTCATCGACCACGCAAATCGCCACGGGCCAGTTGCGCTCCCGGGCCAGATCCTTGGCCGCCGAGAGCAATTGCGACACCTGCTGTTCACTCAGTAACGCCTTGGTTTGCATCTTGACTCCGACTGATAAAGAAAACGCCCGCATGCCCAAGCATGCGGGCCGAAACAACGCCCGATCGTTACTCGCCGTAGATGTCGAAATCGAAGTACTTCTGGCGAATTTTATCGTAGGTGCCATTGGCTCGAATCGTCGCCAGCGCCCGATTGAAACGAGCGGCCAGCGGATCGTTCTTGCGCACCGCAATACCGATACCGGTACCGAAGAATTGCTCTTCGGTAAAATTCGGTCCGACGAACTCGAAGTCCCGCCCTTCCGGGCGTTTCAACAGGCTTTCATCGATCACCACCGAACTGGCCATGGTGGCATCGAGCCGCCCGCCCAACAGGTCGAGGAACACTTCGTTCTGCGACCCGTAACGGATCACCTCGGCGCCGGCCGGCGCGAATTTTTCGGTCACGTAGCGATCGAAGTTGGTCGCGCGCTGCACGCCGATCCGCTTGCCTTTGAGCTGAGCGGGGATATCGCTGATAGCACTGCCCTTGCGGAATACCAGGCGTGCCGGAATACGGTAGTAGCGATCGGTAAAATCGACCGATTTCAGCCGCTCGGGGGTGATGGAGACCGATGAAATCACCGCATCGACTTTCTTCACCTTGAGCGCGGGGATCAGCCCGTCGAACTCCTGTTCCTGCCACAGGCATTGGACTTTCATCTCGGCACAGAGCGCCTGGCCGATGTCGTAGTCGAAGCCGACGATGGTGTTATCCGGGGTCTTCGAAGCAAACGGCGGGTAAGCCGCTTCGATGCCGATACGTAGCGGTTGCTCCGCCGCCTGCAGGTTGACCGCAAACGCCAGCAGCGAGGCAAGACTGACTTTCAGGACAAGACTTTTTACGTTCATTCATAGCTCCAGATGCGATGTTGTTTATGTCGGATGCTCCGCAAGCGAAGGCGTCCGTTATGGCAGCAGCAATGTGAACTGGCGGGAGTGGCGACTCTGGCGGTCGACTACTGTGTCGTTGCGCAAGGTTCGACCTGGCGCAGCGGGTACCACGGTGAAACTCAGACGGCGGCGGTGACGATCAGCTCCAGGAGGATCCGCGGGTCATCGAACATCACCTGGGCGGTGGCCCGTGCCGGCGTCTGCCCGGCATCGACCCAGGCGCTCCAGGTTTCATTCATGCCAGTGAAATCGGCAGCCATGTCTTTCATCCAGATCTGCACGCTGAGCAGACGGCTCTTGTCGCTGCCGGAGACTTCCAGCAGTTCGTCGAGCCGTTGTAGAACCTGGCGCGTCTGGCCCTGGATGTCCTGGCTGCAATCGGCGGCGACGATGCCGCTGAGCCAGGCCACGCCGTTATGCACGACACTGCGGCTCAGGCGGGGATTGCTTTCGATGCGTTGAATACGACTCATAAGTGCTCCTGGGTGTGGGCTGTCTCGCTGGCCAGTTGGGCAAGCGTGATGGGTTTGAGCGGCGATCGAATGCGGTAGTAGCCGACCTCCGCGGCGGGGACCTGGCGCTGTCCGGCAATGATTTCAGTAACACTCAAACCACACAGGCGCCCCTGGCAAGGCCCCATGCCGCAGCGCCCGAAAGCCTTGGCCTGATTGGGGCCCAGACAACCGAGTGCGACGTGCCGGCGGATCTCACCGGCGCTGACTTCCTCGCAACGGCAGACAATCACCTCGTCGTCTGGAATACGGTTCTGTTGCTGCGGGCGGTACAAGGCATCGATCAGTGGCCGTGCCGCACGTTGTTGGCGCAAGGCCTTTCGATAAGGGGTGGCGAGTTGCAGCAGCTGTCGCGCATCAATTTTTCCCGACCTTGCGGCCATCGCCAGCCCGGCCAGACGACCTTCGAGCCGCGCCACTTGAACGCCGCCGATGGCCCCACCGTCACCCGCGATAAAAACTCCCGGCAGGCTGCTTTCACCCCAGCTGTCGCGGCGGGCAACCCAGCACAGCTGCTGTTCGCTCCAGTCATGTTCGAGGCGCAATGACCAACTGACCTGGGTGTTGGGCACCACACCTTGATGCAGCAAAACCAGGGAGGCGGGAATCGTCCAGCGACGCCCATTGCTGTCGAAACTCAGCGCCCGGGCCTGCGCCTGACCTTCGATACGCAAGTCCCGGGCAGCCCGAAAATGCCTGACCCCGGCGCGTTTCAATGCGACCAGCAAGCGCAGCCCCTTGAGCAAGTCGCGCCAACCGCGCAAGGCGCCAGGGACTTTGCGCCAGGCCCGCCGCAGGTCGCCCGGGCCACTGGTGTCCACCAGCGCTTCGATCCTGATGCCGGCACGCAGGTATTGCACCGCCAGCAGGTACAACAACGGCCCGCAGCCCGCCAACAGCAGCGGCCCGTCCGGCACCATCGCCGCGCTCTTGAGCAGGATCTGCCCGGCTCCGGCGCTCATGACCCCGGGCAGGGTCCAACCGGGAACCGGCATTGGTCGTTCGAACGCACCGCTGGCGATCAGGACATGCCGCCCCTGCAGGATTTCCGCGCGCCCCTCGATCAGGTAATGCACCTGACGCTGCGGCGTCACCTGCCAGATCGCCGCATTGGCCAGGTAACGGGCGCCGCAGGCGAGGAACTGCGCGACGAGCTCGGCCCCCGCCGCATAGTCATCGCCCAATATGCCGCGACTGCGGGCATCGGCTTGCCGGATGTTGCGATAGATCTGCCCACCGGGGCTGCCCTGTTCATCCAGCACCACCACCGAAAGCCCATATCGCCTGGCTTCAAGGGCGGCGCTCATTCCCGCGGGGCCGGCGCCGATCACAATCAGGTCGAGCGCTTGCTTATTCATCAGCGCCCTCCTCGCCTTGCTCGGCGAGCAGGAAATCGCGAGCACCGCGCTGCCTGAACACACGCATGCCGGCTCGAACCGGCAACAGGCACGCCTGACAATTGGCTTGCCCATCCACCTCGACCAGACACTCGAAGCACACGCCCATCATGCAATAGGGTGCGCCGGGCCTGCCGCTGACCGCGCTTTCACGGGTATGAGTGACGCCGCTGAGCAGTAATGCAGCGGCCAGGGAAATGCCCTCGGGCACCGACAACGACGCGCCTTCGAATTCGATCCGCACGGATTTTCCCGCAGGTCCCAAGGTCCGGAACAAGGTGTCAGCCGACATGACGCCCCTCCTGTTTGAGACTGAAACGCTGCAAACCGAAAGCGCCCACCGCCGGATCATCGAACTCCCCGCCAATCCAGGGCGCCAGGCGCAAGGCGTGGATCGCCGCCAGGGTCACGCCGCTGTGGCAACTGGCAACAACCGCCCCCGGGCAGGCCGGCGACGCTTCGTAGATTGGAAAACCGTCCGCGCTCAACACCCGCAGCGCCCCCCAGGCCCGAACCAACCGTACCTGCGCCAACTGCGGAAAGCAGCGCACGGCACGCGCGGCGATGGCACCCATCACTGCACTGCCGGTAGCGTCGTCGAATCCCACGGACTCGTGGGAATCGCCCAACTGCACCGTGCCTTCGTCGGTCTGGCGCACATAGGTGGTGGGGTAATGCAGAAAAGGCTGGAGCCGCTCGGTGACCAGGATCTGCCCGCGATTGGGACGCACCGGCACATCGAGCCCCAACTGCGCGCCCAGTTCGCGGTTACCGAGTCCGGCAGCAAGGATGACCTGCCCGGCGTGCCAGCGCTGTTCACCGGCGTGCAGTTCAAAGCCCGAGGCGCGCTGACCAATGGCACCGACCCGCTGGCCATTGATGATCCTGACCCCGCGCAGCCGGCAGGCGGCATACAGGGCACGCAACAACTTCAACGGATTGACGTGACCGTCCAGGGGCGAATAGCAGCCCCCCACCACCGTCGGCCCGACGCCAGGCAAGCGGGCGCGCAGTTGTGCCGAATCGAGCAGTTCGAACGGATAATCGCCGTTCATGGCTTCACGCAGCCAGTGCATCCGGCGGCTTTCTTCGGCCAGCTCATCGTCACTCAGGCACAGCTGGAATCCACCGGCCTGGCGCAGGTGGATGTCAATACCGGTATCGGCCTGCAATGAGGCGGCGAAACGTGGCCACAACACCACCGACTCACGTGTCCATTGCGCATAGGGACTCATCCCATAGCCCTTGCCCTGCACCCACAACAGGCCGAAGTTGCCGCGCGCGGCCCGAAAGGCCTCGTCCCCTTCATCCAGGATGCTGACCTGGCGACCGAGCAGGGCCAGCCCATAGGCAATGGACAACCCCACCAAACCTGCGCCGACGACAATGACATCAGTTTTTTGCATGAGTCCCGCTATCGCTCTCACACGCGGAGGAATCACCCTCAGCGCAGGCATTACGCCTGGATAATCTTGATTTAAACGATCCTAGAGAGCTGACAGCGGCTTGAAAAATGCTTTATTTTGGCAAGACCATGTCTTTTTGTTATGGATTTTCCCAAGGGATAGCGCCATGAACCTTCGTCAGCTGGAAGCTTTTCGCGCGGTGATTCTGGGCCAGACCGTGACTCGCGCCGCCGAGATGCTGCACATCTCGCAACCGGCGGCGACCCGACTGATTGCCAGCCTCGAGGAGGACATCGGCTTCAGCCTGTTCGACCGTATCAAAGGCCGGCTCCAGCCCACCCCCGAAGCCATGACGCTGTATCAGGAAGTGCAACGCTCACTGCTTGGCGTCGAGCGTATAGCGCGGACCGCGCAAGATATCCGCAGCTTGAAACGCGGTTCACTGCACATTGCCTGCGCGCCGGCCATGGGCCTGTCGTTCCTGCCGCGCGCCATCGCGGCCTTCATGGCCGAGCATGACCAGGTGCAGATTTCGCTGGTGGTGCAGTCATCGCGGGAGGTGGTGGACCTGGTGGTCGGCCAGCGCTGCGACCTGGGTATCATCGTGCTGCCCAACACCTACCCCAGCCCGCGGGCCGAGAAACTGTTGGCCACCCGCATGCTCTGTGCCCTGCCGGCGAACCACCGCCTACAGGACAAGGCCACGATCCGGCCGGAGGATCTGCGCGGCGAGGCATTTATCTCCTATCCGCAATCCATCGGTTCGCGTCAACACATCGACTCGATATTTGCCGCACATGGGGTCGAGCGTGAACTGCGCCTGGAAACCCAGCTGTCACTGCCTATGTGCATGTTCGTCGAACAGGGATTGGGGGTCGCCCTGGTCGATGCCATCAGCGCCGTCGAGTACCGCGGCAGTGGCATCGTATTCCGGGCGTTCGAACCGGCGATCGAAATGGACTTCAGCATGCTGCTGCCGGTTCAGGGACCGACGTCGAAGCTGCAGGCCCGCTTTCTGCAGCATATGCAGCACTTCATCGCCCAGGAGATTCCAGCGGATTATCGGCTTGAAACGGGAAAGCGATAAAAGCCGCTTATTTCAAACTGTTTTTTCGGAGGAAGTCAGGCTGACCAAAGCTTGCACGGTACCCACACCCTCGAGCGGCTTTACTCACTGGAATGAAAGCTGCCAAGCCGACTGTCCGCCAGCTTGAATACCACACGCCGCGGGTGATTGATCGAGACCAGATACTCCACCGGCTGCCCCTGGGTGTCGAATATCACCCCCCGATAAACCAGAGCGGACGTCCCGGGATCGACTTCCAGCAACCGCGCCTCCTGATCATTCATTGTGGCAACGCTTAGCGTCCCCTCGTCGCTGTCTATTTCAATCTGATACCGCGCCAACAACAAGGCATACAACGAGGCCCCCTCGATCAGATCCCCCGCAACCAGTTCCGGCACGCGGGCAGCAGGAATATAGCTGGTCTCGATGCAGAACGGCTTTTGGTCCACGGTGCGCAGACGCCTGATGGTCAGTAACACATCCCCTTCCCGAATTTTCAGCAGCTTGGCGACGCGGGCGCTGGCCAGGGTTTGTTCGAAGTAGAGCAATTTGCTGCCGGGCCGGGCCCCGGCTTGCTCAACCACTTCGGCGATGCCTTTGCGCGCCACGGTGTTGAGTGGCCGCTCGACACCCGGAGCGGTCACGAAGGTTCCGCGATTACCTCGACGCTCGAGAACCCCGCGATCGATCAGGGTTTGCAGCGCCTTGCGCAAGGTCATCCGGCTGATCCCCAGGTGTTCGGCCAGATCCCTTTCCGCCGGGATCCGCTCAGTCGGTCCGAACTCAGGGCGCTCCAGCATTTCCAGCAGCGCTTGTACGGCCTGCCAGGCAACCTGTTTGCGTTGGGGCACGGGAAACGCCACATCGGAGGGTTTGGGAGGGGGCACTTTCATGGTCTACATCCTGGATTATTTTTTCTGGCGATCCATTGCGACTGTAAAAAACAAAAACCGACGCAAACCCGCCAACTTGACAATAACAAAGGAAACCCGGCTCAGGAAAACCCTGGAAGCCGCCTGTTCAGTCCATTAGACCACGGGAAAAAAGCCTTGTAATGGTATTTTTCATGGTATAGCTTTTGGTCTAAATGGTGGTCATAAGCAGCAACTTGAACCACCGCAACAAGGCACCAAGGAGCCCACATGGCGATCCAGTTCAACCGGGAAGGTTTTATCGCTTCCTTGCAGCAATCCGTTCAAATCGTCGACGACGCCCAGCAATTTGGCCAGGAGCTGGCAACGCGGATTGACCGCATCTATTTCGTCAGCTGCGGCGCTCCCAACCGCATCATGCTTGGCCTGCAGTACTGGCTTGAGCGCTATAGCCATTCACTGGAAGTGCGTCGTTACTTCCCGGCCGACTTCATCGATATCGATCCGCCGCGCCTGGACGAGCGCACCCTGGTGGTCCTCGCGTCCAAGTCCGGAACAACCCGGGAAACCATCACCGCCGCACGCTTCCTGCAAGGCAAGCCATGCCTGACGGTGGGCGTGACGCAAACCGCCGAGCTGCCGCTGGCCCAAGCCGTTCAACATTGTTTCCTGCTGGGACGCACCGACGAGGCTTACTTTGGCTGCTTCATGATCCTTCAGGCATTGATCGGCGGTATTCTGGCCAAGCGCGAAGGCTGGCCACTGCTGGACAAGCTCACTCGCTCACTCAAAGCGCTGCCGCAGGCGTTGGCCGATGCGGCGATCAACAACGACCAACGGGCCAGCGAAGAGGCACGCCTCTATAAAGATGATCGTGTCATGTACTTCCTCGCGTCGGGGCCGATGTTCACCACCGCCTATGTGTTCGGCGTCTGTGTGGTGATGGAAAGCCAATGGCTGCACTGCCTGCCGGTGGAGGCCGCGGAGTTTTTCCATGGCCCGTTCGAAGCCATCGACGCCTCCACCCCGCTGCTTCTGCTGGTCGGTGAAGATCCCAGTCGAGCACAGATGGAACGCGTCGTGAGCTTCTGCCAGCGCTATACCGAACGGGTCATGGTCTACGACTCCAAGGATTTCCCGATGCCCGGCATCGACCCGGAGATCCGCGCGATTGTCGCGCCCTACGTCGTCGGCATCGCCGCTGAACGTATCGCCGCCCATCTGGCGGTCTGGCACCAGCAACCGCTGACGACTCGCCGCTACATGTGGAAAACGGAGTACTGAGCATGACCAGCTTGATCGCGGTCGGCGATAACACCGTGGATGTGTACCTGGATCGCAATATCGAATATCCGGGCGGGAATGCGCTGAACGTCGCGGTATTCGCTTCCCGACTTGGCGCCCGCAGCGCCTACCTGGGCTGTGTGGGCGATGATCGGCATGGCCGGCACTTGCTCGATTGCCTGAAAAAGGAAGGCGTGGATACTTCCCGTTGCCAAACGCTGCCGGGGACCAATGGCTGGGCCTGTGTCGACAGCCGCGAGGGTGAGCGGGTGTTTCTCGGCAGCGATCCCGGTGTGTGTCGACAATTGCGCCTCAATGCCGAGGATCTGGCCTATCTCAGGCAATTCCCACTGGCACATAGCAGCCTCTACAGCGGTCTCGAAGATCAACTGGCGCAGATTCGGCATGCTAGCGGCTGCCTGTCCTTCGACTTCTCGGACAACTGGGTCGAGTTCGATTGGCCGGCGCTGATCAAGCATGTCGATATCGCTTTTTTCTCGGCAGCCGACCTGCCTGCGCAGAAAGCCTATGAGCTGGCGCTCTCGATGCGGGCCCTGGGCCCGGCAATTGTAGTCATCACTCGCGGGGCTCTGGGCGCCCTCGCGGTCGACGCACAGGGTTTGCAGGAACAACCCAGCCGGCCTTGCGTGTTTGTCGACAGCATGGGCGCCGGCGACGGCTTCATCGCGGCGTTTCTGCTGGCCTGGCAAGCCCGGCACAGCCTCGCGGAGTGCCTGTTGCAAGGCGTCGATTATGCCGCCCGAGTGTGTGGCTGGAGCGGTGGCTTTGGCCATGCTCAAGCCCTGGACGCAGAACGGTCCGAGCAATTGAAACAAGCCTTGAACACTCAAGGCTGACGCATGCTGCCCCGGGCCAACCCCAGGGCTGTTCAACCAACCTGTCGTGGATACCCTGTCGATGAAAAAATGTCTGATCGGTTTGATGCTCGTGGCCAGTCCGCTGATGAGCTGGGGCGCCAGCCAAGAGTTGCGTTTCGGGGTCGACCCCACCTACCCGCCCTTTGAGTCCAAGCAACCGGACGGTTCGCTGACAGGTTTCGATATCGAGTTGGGTGAAAGCCTGTGCACCGAGCTGAAACGTCATTGTGTCTGGGTGGAAAACGCCTTCGACGGGATGGTCTCGGCCCTTAAAGGCAAGAAGTTCGACGGCATCCTGTCGGCCCTGTCGATCACCGAAGAGCGCAAAGCCGAAATCGCTTTCTCCAACACCCTTTATGACACCCCGGCTCGCCTGGTGACCCCTGAAGGCAGTCCCTTGCAGCCAACAGCCGAATCCTTGCGCGGAAAACGCATCGGCGTGCAACAGGGCAGTGTTTTCGAAACCTATGCCAAGCGGATGTGGGGCCTGAAGGGCGTTGAGATCGTGCCCTATCAAAGCAGTGACTTGACCTATTCGGACTTGATCAACGGGCGACTGGACGCCGCCTTCGATGATGCCATCGCGATCTCCGAAGGGTTGCTCAAAAAGCCGATCGGCAAGGGCTTCGGGTATGCCGGGGACGTCGTCAAATCCCCGGAAATCTTCGGCCCCGGAACCGGGATCGGCTTGCGCAAGAACGATACCGCCCTGGCTGGCGAAATCAATCAGGCGCTGGAGCGGATCCACCAGAACGGCACCTATGAGCGCATCGCCAAAAAATACTTCGACTTCGATATCTCGCCGAAATAAACCACCCTGGCGGAGCCTGGAACCATGTTTCTTGAGGGATACGGCCATCTCATTTTCCAGGGCGCGTGGTTGACCGTCCAGGTGGCCACCTGGGCGGCCTGCGTGGCCATCGCGCTGGGGCTGCTGGGCGCGTTGGCCAAACTCTCGCCCCTGGCGCCGCTACGGCTGCTCGCCACGGTCTATACCACGCTGGTACGCAGTGTTCCGGACCTGGTGTTGATGCTGCTCATTTACTACAGCGCGCAAATCGGGCTGAACCAGGTGGCGGAAGCGTTCGACCAGGAAACGTTCCAGTTGAACCCTTACGGCACGGCAATCGGTACGCTCGGATTCATCTACGGTGCCTACTGCGCCGAGACCTTTCGCGGCGCATTCCAGGCCATCCCGTTCGGGCAACTGGAAGCAGCGCGAGCCTATGGCATGAACCACTGGCAAGTGCTGCGGCGTATCCGGTTCCCGCAAATGATGCGTTTCGCCTTGCCCGGCATCGGCAATATCTGGCAAGTGCTGTTGAAAAGTGCCGGTCTGATTTCGCTGCTGGGCCTCAATGACATGGTTCAGGTCGCCAAACAGGCAGGCAATGCGACCTCAAGGCAGATGTTTTTCTACCTGGTGATTGCCGCGATATTTTTTGCCTTTGCGATCTTTTCGAGTCTTGCGCTCAAACACCTTGAGCGACGCTACAACGTCGAACCACCACGGAGAGCGTCATGATCGAGATACTGAAAGAGTTCGGGCCGAACTTCCTGTGGTCCGACGGTTACCGCTGGAGCGGTCTGTCCGTCACGCTCTGGCTATTGGTGACGTCAGCCGTCATCGGTTTGTGCGCGGCGATACCACTGGCACTGATACGCACCTACGGCAGTCAGTGGCTGGCACTGCCCATCCGGCTCTATACCCTGGTGTTTCGTGGTACGCCACTGTTCGTGCAACTGCTGATCATCTATAGCGGGCTGGCCAGCTTGAGCCTTATAAGAGAATCCTCGAGCCTGTGGTGGTTCTTTCGTGACGGCATGCATTGCGTGATTCTGGCTTTGGCCTTGAATACATGCGCTTATACCGTCGAAATTCTCGCCGGCGTGCTGCGCACCACCCCGCGCGGCGAGATCGAGGCAGCCCTGGCACTCGGCATGAGCCGTAGCCAACTGTTCGTTCTCGTACTGATACCGAGCATGTTGCGCCGAGCACTCCCCGCGTACAGTAACGAAGTAATTTTTGTCCTGCACGCCACGGCCATTGCCTTTACCGCAACCGTTCCCGACATCCTGAAAATCGCCACGGATGTCAACGCCGCCACCTTCAAGACCTTTCAGGCCTACGGGATTGCCGCCCTGCTCTACATGTTGCTGGCGTGCGCGCTGGTGGGTGTATTTCGATTGGCAGAACGCCGTCTGCTGGCCTATCAGCGTTTGAACTGAGTCATGAGCATGGTCTGTCAGCTCTGTCTCTCGCTGAGCCTGAGCAACCGATCCACCCCGATAGGTTCCTCGGCCATCAAGGGAATCACCGCATAGCGTCGGGCGTGTTCGCGGGCCACCTGCTCGATTTCCTTGAGTTCATTACGTGCACGCCTGCGCAGCAAAGGTGATCGGGTCCTGGCGGCGGCGATGCTGTTGTTGATCACCCAGGCCCAGGGCTCAATGCCGGCACGACGCAGATCCGCTTCCAGATTGGCCGCTTCGAGTACCGGTGTGGTCTCGGCCAGGGTGACCAGCAAGACCTTGGTTCGCTTCGGGTCTTGAAGTTGCATCATCGGCGTACTGAAATGCCGGTTGCTGCCTGCCATTTGCCGAGCGATATCGCGATGGTAGGCGCCCGTGGCATCGAGCAACAACAGCGTGTGCCCGGTGGGTGCCGTATCCATGACCACAAACTTTTTACCCGCCTCCCGAATAACCCTCGAGAACGCCTGGAAGACCGCGATTTCTTCGGTGCAGGGCGAGCGTAGATCCTCGGCCAACAGCGCTTTTCCTTGCTCATCAAGGCCCGCGCCCTTGGAGGCCATCACTTGATCGCGATAACGTTGGGTTTCAACGTGGGGATCAATGCGGCTGAGCGTGAGGTTGCTCATTGAGCCGACCAGGGTCTCGGCCAGGTGGGCCGCCGGATCGGACGTGGTGAGGTGAACCGGCAACCCCCGGTGCGCCAACTCGACGGCCACCGCCGCCGCCAGGGTGGTTTTACCGACACCGCCCTTGCCCATGACCATCACCAGCCCATGCTCATCGGCGGCAATCTCATCGACCAGATCACTCAAGCTGGGGGCATGCATCTCGACCGTTGCGGGTTCCAATCCTTCAACGGCTTGAACCGCTTCACCAAGCAACTGCTTGAGCGCCTCGATGCCGACCAGATCGAAGGCTTTCAGCGGCAGTTGATCCCTGGGCAGGGCCTTGAGTGCCTCCGGCATATCAGCCAGGGCGGCCTGCTCCCGAGCATACACGGCCGCGGCCAAGGGGTCCGACTCGGCCTCGGTGGCAGGCAATACGCCGTTGACCACCAGGTACTGCTTGCTCAGACCGATGCGCGCGAGTTCCTCATGGGTCCGTGCCGCCTCGCGCAGGGTGGTCGCCTGGGCCCTGGCCACCAAAACCAGTCGAGTGCGGGCCGGATCGGCCAGCGCCGCAACCGCTTGACGATATTGATCCCGCTGTTTGTCGAGCCCCGCCAGTGGCCCCAGGCAGGAAGCATCACCTTGCCCCGCCTCGAGGAAACCGCTCCAGGCCCCGGGCAGCTGGAGCAGGCGAATGGTGTGCCCGGTCGGTGCGGTATCAAAGATGATATGGTCAAAGTCAGCGGTCTGCCGGGAGCCCACCAGCAACCCGGTGAACTCATCAAAGGATGCGATTTCCGTTGTGCAGGCCCCGGACAACTGCTCTTCCATGCCTTTGACCACATCAGCGTCCAGCACGCCGCGCGCCGGCCCGACAATCCGATCACGGTAGGCCTGGACGGCGGCTTGCGGATCGATTTCGAGCGCGGACAAATGGGCCACGGCCGGTACAGGGGTGATCTGGTTGCCAATGCTGAGACCAAATACCTGACCCACGTTGGAGGCCGGGTCGGTACTCACCAGCAGTACGCGCTTGCCTTGGGCGGTCAGCTGCAACGCCGTGGCACAGGCAATCGAGGTTTTGCCGACACCACCTTTGCCGGTGAAGAACAGAAAGCGCGGTGCGTTCTCAAGAAACTGCATGAGTCATTCCTCAGCGATTCGATGGACCAAACTCGTACACGCACACGACCATCGAGCATTTTCACCCAGACTGCCGACACGCCAATCAAGCCGCACACGGTGTGCAATCGTTGGAACATAGCACGACGGCAGCGCTCCGTTTTGGCCGGCGAGCGCCGCCCTCGGCCTTAATCGAGAGGAACCTGATATGAGTCAAAAATCACTGCCGAGCAGCGCCTGGAAGGCGAGGAAAACCAAATCGCCGCCCGTTCTGATCAGCGCAGCGTCAACCCCAGCCCGACCAACAACATGCCGCTCTGGCGCCTGGAAAGGATCGCGCCGGTGAACATGGTAGGCTGGATGATCTGGCAGGCCCGGTGCCCGCCAGGGAATCGTTGAGCATTGCGCGCTCTAGCGCAGCAGGTGCACGACCAAACCAACCAGAGCACAGGCCAGCAGGACCTGAATCACCCCACGTTTGAAGCGAAACAAGGCAATCGCCGCCGCAATCGCGATCAACGCAGAGGGCCAATCGAGGGTGTCGCTGAACCCTTTTGGCCACAGCACGTGATAGCCGAAGAACACCGCTAGATTGAGAATCACCCCAACCACGGCGGCGGTAATCCCGGTCAGCGGCGCGGTGAACTTGAGTTCGTTGTGCGTGGCCTCCACCAGCGGACCACCCACGAGAATGAACAGGAACGATGGTAGAAAGGTAAACCAGGTCACCAGCGTGGCGGCGAGGGCTCCGGCCAGAAATACCTGGTCGGCACCGAACACCTGGGAGACATAGGCGCCGACAAAGCCGACGAAAGCCACCACCATGATCAACGGCCCGGGGGTGGTTTCACCCAGGGCCAGGCCATCGATCATCTGCGTTGGGGTCAGCCATCCATAGTGACCGACCGCGCCCTGGTAGACATAAGGCAGCACCGCATAAGCCCCCCCAAACGTCAGCAGCGCCGCCTTGGTAAAGAACCAGCCCATCTGGGTCAAGGTGCCTTCCCAGCCAAAGAGCACGGTCAGGACGCCCATTGGCAACGCCCACAACGTAGCGCCGACGAGTACCAGCACGGCCAGTTTTACCCAGCTGAATCGGGCATGCTCAGGGGACGGGGTATCGTCATCGATCAAGGCCGGGCCATAAGACTTCTTGGCGGCGCTATGCCCGCCGACCCTGAACTTTTCCGGGGCAAGGCGTCCACCCAGGTAACCGAGCAACGCCGCGCTCAGCACGATCAGCGGGAAAGGAACATCAAAGGCAAATATCGCCACGAATGAGGCAGCCGCAATGGCCCACAGCCAACCGCTCTTCAACGCTCGGGAACCGATCCGATGAGCCGCCTGCACCACGATGGCCGTGACGGCCGGCTTGATGCCATAGAAAAGACCCGCCACCGCAGGGACGTCGCCGAACGCGATGTACATCCAGGACAAGGCAATCAGGATGAACAACGAGGGCAATATGAAGAGCCCTCCGGCAATCACGCCGCCCCGGGTTCGATGCATCAGCCAGCCGATGTAGGTTGCCAACTGCTGAGCCTCCGGCCCGGGGAGCAACATGCAGAAGTTGAGGGCATGCAGGAAGCGCCGTTCGGAGATCCAGCGCCGTCGCTCCACCAACTCCTGGTGCATGATCGAGATCTGCCCCGCAGGCCCACCGAAGCTGATGAAGCCGAGCTTCAACCAGAACCAGAACGCCTCACGCAAACTGATCGTTTCAGGTCTTGGCAGGTCCTCTTCAAGGACTGATGGGGAAACCTTACTCATTGTGCTGTTCCTCTTTCACAAACACCGCGAGCAGACCGTCGAAGATGGCACTCGCAGCCGCCAGCAGATGGTCGTCGTGACCAATGGTTTCACGTAATCCGGCCAGCACCCGTTCGATCCCCACCGCCTCGACCGGCTGGACACCGCCGATGTCGAGGTAATGCACCAGGGCAGCCACGCGCCCCAGACCGGGCGCATGGAGTTCAAAACAGGCTTGCAGGGTTTCGAAGGTCACGCGGTTGCCGACGTGACTGAAGGTCGCTTCATCGAAATCAAAACCCAGCGCGTCGACCGGACAATCCTGCGGGCTGTCCAGCCAGAGGATCCGAGCGCCGGGGTCAATGAACCGACGGATCAACCAGGCACAAGCCAGGCGGTCAACCCAGGGCCGCTTGCGGGTTGCCCAGACACGCCCCTGGTAATCGCCTGGGTTGAGTACGGTTATGGGCAGGTCTCGGCTATGGGGTTCGTCCGTCGACAAGGCCCTGCTGACCGCCGTCTCAAGCGCCTGCAAGGCCGCGTCGACTTGCTGCTTCGGTTGGCCAGGAAAGTAGTCGATGCTGGCCAGCTGTTCGTAGCTTTTGCGCAGCTTGCGAATCTGCTTTGTGCTGGACAGTGCATTCTCGGCAGTGAGTTGTCCCCGACATTCCTCGATTTCAGTACGCAGCTTGCTGTAATCCTCGTTGCGATCGAACAATCCGATAAAACGTTCACCGTCTGGATCCACCACAGGCAGGACATAGGCGGTGCCATTGATGGCCAAGATATCGCGCTCAACCGCGACCAACGCCTCTCGACAGGCAGCGGTATCTGGCAACAGGTAGGCACCATCGCGCAAAACCGCGGCCCCGGAAGCTTTCAGCGCACGCCAGGCGCGCATGCGCTCGGTCGCATTTGCGGTCGGTAATCCCAGGATCAGAATCAGCCAATTTTTCATGTAGCATCAGATCGTAAAAATGTAGATATACCTACATTATTCTTCCATTGAGAAATTGGAAAGCTGTTTCGACCGGACGCGCGCCGTCCAAACCGCTCACTGCCAGCCGAAGCGACGAATGTAGTAACGTTTCATCAGCGTCGTGAGACCGAAATAGCCCAGCAGGATGGCAGCCAGCCAGCCGAAATAGGCCAATGGCAGAGCCTGCAGCTTGAAGTATGGCGCCAGCGCGCCCATCGGCAGCCACAGGCCCAGCAGCATGATCACCCCGGTCATCACCAGCAGCGGCGCAGCCGCCCAACTCTGCACGAAGGGTAGCCGGGGCGTGCGGATGAGGTGCACGATCAGTGTCTGGGTCAACAGACCGACGACGAACCAGCCGGTCTGGAACAGCCCTTGCCGCGCGACGCTGTCGGCGGCGAACACCCACCACATCACGCCGAAGGCGACGATGTCGAACAATGACGACAACGGCCCGAAGAACAGCATGAAACGGCCGATATCGGCCGGGTTCCACTGCAACGGCCTGGCCACCAGCTCGGCATCCACCCGGTCGAATGGAATGCCGGTCTGCGACACGTCGTAGAGCAGGTTCTGCAGCAGTAACTGCAACGGCAGCATCGGCAGGAATGGCAACAAGGCACTGGCCACCAGCACCGAGAGCACGTTACCGAAGTTCGAACTGGCGGTCATGCGGATGTACTTGAGCATGTTGCAGAAGGTGGTGCGGCCCTCGATCACCCCTTCATCCAGCACCAGCAGGCTCTTTTCCAGCAGGATGATGTCGGCCGCCTCCTTGGCGATGTCCACCGCTGTGTCCACCGAGATACCGATGTCGGCGGCGCGCAGGGCCGGTGCGTCGTTGATGCCGTCGCCGATGAAGCCGACGATGTGGCCCTTGGCGCGCAGGGCCCGGACGATACGCTCCTTGTGCAACGGCGCGAGCTTGCTGAACACGTCGTGCTGCTCGGCGGCGACCTGCAGGGCGGCGTCATCCATGGCCTCCACCTGCGCACCGAGCAATATCGGCGTGCTCGGCAAGCCGACCTGGGCGCACACGTGCGCGGTCACGGCGGCGTTGTCGCCGCTCAGCACCTTGACCCGGATGCCGTGCGCGGCCAGGGCCTTGAGTGCCGGAGCGGCGGACTCCTTGGGCGGGTCGAGGAAGGCGATGATGCCCACCAGCACCAGGCCGGCCTCATCGGCCACGGCATAGGTCGTCTGTTCCGGCGGCAGTTCCTTCATGGCCACCGCGACCACCCGCAGGCCCTCGGCACCCAGCTCGCGGGTGTAGGCCTGCACACGAGCAAGCGCCGCGGCATCCAGCGGCGCATCCGCGGACAGCGGGCCGGCCGGGGCGACACGGACATGGCTGCAGATCGACAGCACCTCCTCCAGCGCGCCCTTGCAGATCAACTCGTGGTGCTCGCCCCGCTCGTCGCGCTCGGCCACCACCACCGACATGCGCCGGCGCACGAAGTCGAAGGGAATCTCGTCGATCTTGCGGTAGGCCTCCTCGAGCTTGAGCTCCTCGGCCAGTTCGACGTTATCGAGCACCGCATGGTCGAGCAGGTTTTTCAGGCCGGTCTGGTAGTAGCTGTTGAGAAAGGCAAAATTCAGGACTTCAACCGAAACCTGGCCGTAGGCATCGGTGTGGCGTGCGACGGCGATCTTGTCCTGGGTCAGCGTCCCGGTCTTGTCGGTGCACAACACGTCCATCGCCCCGAGGTTCTGGATCGCATCCAGGCGCTTGACCACCACCTTGCGGCGCGACAGCAGCACCGCGCCCTTGGCCAGCGTGGAGGTGACTATCATCGGCAGCATTTCGGGGGTAAGGCCCACCGCGACCGATACGGCGAAGAGGAACGCCTGCAGCCAGTCGCCCTTGGTCAAGCCGTTGAGGACGAAGACGATGGGCACCATGACCGCGGCGAAGCGGATCAGCAGCCAACTCACGCTGTTGACCCCGGCCTGGAAGGCATTGGGCATCGGGTCGACCGTCAGGGCGCTGGCCGCGAGCACGCCGAAGTAGGTGCGCGAGCCGGTCGTCAGGACCAGAGCCGTGGCGGAGCCGGAGACGATGCTGGTGCCCATGAACAGCAGGTTCAGCGCCTCCAGCGGCCCGGCCGCAACCTCCGGCGGCGCGACGAACTTCTCCACCGGCGCGGATTCGCCGGTCATCGCCGCTTGCGCCACGAACAGGTCGCGCGCCGTCAGCACGCGGCAATCGGCCGGGACCATGTCGCCCGCGGACAGCACCACCAGGTCGCCGGCCACCAGTTCGCGCACCGGGATGTCTTGCCGCAGCGGGGTATTCGGCGTGGCGACCTGATGGCGAATCACGCTGGCGGTATTGCCCACCAGCGAGCGCAAGCCCTCGGCGGCCTTGTGCGAGCGGCCTTCCTGCACGAAGCGCAGCAGCGTGCTCAGGCTCACCATCAGGCCGATGACCAGCGTGGCCCTGGCGTCCGCGCTCAGCCAGGACAGGCCGGCCAGCACCGTCAGCAGCAGGTTGAACGGGTTCAGGTAACAACGCCACAGCCGTAGCCAGCCCGGCAACGGCTTATCGTGGTCCACCTCGTTGGGACCGTCGTGCGCCAGGCGTTTGGCGGCCTCGCCGAGCGCCAGGCCCGCGACGCCGGAACCCAGCCGGAGCAGTGCCTCGGCTTGCGGCTCGGCGGCGGCGCGCAGCAGGTCGACGGCGAGCTGCCCGGACGCCGCCGGCGCATGGCCGGCGGCCAGGGTACCGAGCATCGGCCGCCGGCGGAAATGCCGCAGGGCGCGGCGGCGGCGCAGGAAACTACTGAAGCCTTGCGTGAGAAGCTTCATCTTGGCTCCACTCGCATCCACGCCAGCGCCGGGCGGGTCAGCCATGACACGCTCATCTCGTTTCCCCCAAATGCTCAATAGTGCGAGCGCTGTATGACGTTTTGTTGGTCAATCTGTATCTAACATACTCGCTTTGCCCGCCCTATTATCGTGCGCTCCATCAGATGCCTACCATCTGCCTCCAGGAGTTACGCCATGCCCGAACTGTCCAACCTGCTTGCCTACGGCCTGATCTCACTCGGCATGGTGCTGACTCCCGGGCCGAACATGATCTACCTCATCTCGCGGTCGATCTGCCAGGGCCGCATGGCCGGACTGATTTCCCTGGGCGGCGTGGCCTTGGGTTTCGTCGTCTACATGTTTTGCGCCGCATTGGGCATCACCGCCCTGCTCCTGGCGGTTCCCTACGCCTATGACGTCCTGCGCCTCGGCGGCGCGCTCTACCTGCTCTACCTGGCCTGGCAGGCGGTCAAGCCCGGCGGCCGCTCGCCGTTCCAGGTGCGCGACCTGCCCAAGGACAGCCCGCGCAAGCTGTTCACCATGGGCTTTGTCACCAACCTGTTGAATCCCAAAGTCGCGGTCATGTATTTGTCATTGTTGCCCCAATTCATCGACCCGGTCGGCCACGACAGCGTGCTGACGCAATCCCTTGCACTCGGCTTTACCCAGATCGTCATCAGCGTCAGTGTCAACGCGGTGATTGCCATCATGGCGGGCTCCATCGCGGCATTTCTCGCCAACAGGCCGGTGTGGCAGATCGTCCAGCGCTGGCTGATGAGCACGGTCCTTACCGGCCTGGCCGTGCGCATGGTCGTCGAGGGGCGGCGCTAAAGCCGGCGGTTTGCGCTTGAACGCAAAAGGGCGACAAGCATCAGCCGCCCTCGCCGATCAGGATATCCTCGAAGAATGCCCCCACCGCTTCGGTGGGATGGCATAGCTGGATTTCCAGGACCCAGACCATCTCGCTCGGCACGAGCTCCAGCTCGGCCAGCTTCTCCTGCCCGAACAAGGCGTGGGGGAAATCGGCGATACGGTGTCCGGCCAGGTTGCGCTCCAGCCGCCAGCCCTTCGAGGCGGCACTGCGTTCGGCGAAGTCATACAGCTCGCGGCCGGTCAGCCCCTGGTGCCAGGCCTCGCGGGTTTCGTCGAACACTTCGTGCAAGGCCTTGACGCACGCCTGGTGCAACGGGTGTTCACCGAACACGAAGGTGTCGCCATAGTCGCCTTCATAGCCATCCCAGACCGGGCCGAGATCGACCACGGCGATATCGGTCGCGCGCAGCTTGCGTTGCGGATCGATGCCCTGGCGTGGCGTGCGCACGGTGTCTTCGCCAAAGCGGATGTAGGTCGGATGCCAAGTGTGCGACGCGCCCATGGCCCGCAGTTGCCGGTCGGCCATCTCAAGCGCCTCGGCGGTGCTCATGCCGACCCGCAGTCGACTGGCAATCGAGGCCAGGGCGCGGACCGATTGCTCGCGGGCGGCCAGCATGCCGTCCAGGGAATAGCGCGGGCCGACTTTTTCCCAGACCGGATCCAGCGATTTGGCCGCCGACTCGGCTCGCGACAGGCCACTGGGCACAAAGGCTTCCGCGACAAACCGGTGAGCCGGCACGCCCGCCGCGAGGCAGTGCTCACGGACCGCGCGGATCATCGAGCCGTTACCGCAGGCATAGACCTGGGCATCCGCCCAAGGATGCGCCCGCGCAAAGGCAACCTGCTGCACCCGACCCGCCGACGACAGCACAGGATGCCAGGAAAAACGCGGGTGCTCGGTACAGGCCTGGTCGAGGAATTCACGGTCGTAAAAGTCCTCCGGTTGCGAGCCGCCCCAGTACAACGTCACCTCGGCATCCCGGGCCAGTGCGGTCAGCAGCAGCGGCTTGACCCCGGCGTAGCCGGTTCCCGTGGCAAACAGCAGCACGGGAAGAGCGTCTTCGTGCTGCCAGGTACAAGCCCCCAATGGGCCTTCGAGGGTCAACGCGTGACCGACGTCCAGCGTTGCCAGGATCTGCTCGGAAAACAGTCCACCGCTGACCCGGCGAATCTGGAAGACCAACCGGCCACCCTCCTCTGCCGGGAGATTGGCAATCGAGAAACAACGGCTGTCGCCATCGTCGAGACGAAACCTGACGTACTGGCCGGCGCGCACCTCAAGCGGCGCCAGCGTTTCCGGCATCAGCACCAGCTCGGTGATATCGCCGCCCAGTGCGCGCTTGCTCAGGACCCGTGCGGGGATTTCCAGCGTGGGCGTGTCCAGCGACCAGCCGGGGATTTCCAGGCGCATATCGGCGCAGGCGTGGCTCTGGCACAAGAGCATTTCATCGGCGGCAAGCGGGTAGGAAGGGGCCGGGGCATCCGCGGCCAGGAGCTTGTCACGATACTGCCCCGCCAGCACCTTGACCTTGCACGAACCACAGGCCCCGCGACGGCACGAGAACGGCACCGACAAGCCGCTGGCAAGCATGGCATCGAGCAACAACTCTTCACCGGCTTCGAAGGTTTTGCCCGAGGGCGACAACTCAATGACATGGCGTGTGTGCATAAGGACCTCGGGGTGAATGAGGTGCAATTGTTGCGTTAGACTAGGACCATTAAAACCTCCAGTTTTGGATAATTCAGATGGTCCAGATGCGTAAATGGCGACCCTTGCTCAAGCTGGAGGAGACCACGGCTCAAGCGTCCTACCGCAAGATTGTCGAAGGCCTCGTGAGCGCGATTGTCGACGGGCGCCTCACACCCGGGACGCTGCTGCCGGGGACGCGGGAAATGGCGCGGCTGCTCGACGTCAACCGCAAGACCGTGATCCTGGCGTACGAGGAAGCCATGACCAAGGGCTGGCTGGTCAGCGAACCGCGCCGGGGCACCTTCGTCAACGCGCAACTGGCGCCCATGGCCAAGACCCGCGGCGCCCCGCCGTCCTTCGCGCTGGAACTGCGGGCGCAACCCGCCGTGGCGTATTTCACTCCGGGCCAGCAAGCGACGGCACTGCAATATCAGCCCGGGGCGCTGTTCTTCGATAATGGCGCCTGTGACCACCGTCTGCTGCCGCAAGCCGTCCTGCATCGCTACTACCGCAATGCGCTGCGCAAGAGCTTCGTGTCCAATACCGTGCGCCACGGTAGCGACGGCACCAGTCATGCGTTGCGCCGGGCACTGGCCGAGATGCTGCGCAACAATCGCGGCCTGGCCGTCGAGGCCGAGCAGATCTGCCTGACCCAGGGCGTCCAGATGTCGCTGTACCTGAGCGCCAGCGCGCTGCTGGAACCCGGTGACGTGGTGCTGGTGGAACGCCTGAGCTATCCGCCGGCGTGGGAGATATTCCGCAGACTGGGAGCGCAATTGGTGACCGTGGACCTGGACAACGAAGGCTGCCGGGTCGATCAGATCGATGAGCTGTGTCGCCAGCATAAGGTGCGGATGATCTATCTCACGCCCCATCACCAGTTCCCCACCACGGTCAGCCTGCACGCCGGGCGTCGGCAACAGTTGCTGGCGCTGGCCAAGCAGCATGACTTCTGCGTGATCGAGGAAGACTACGACTACGAGTATCACTTTGACGGTCGGCCCTATCTGCCCCTCGCCAGCGACAGCAGCCAGCGGCATGTGATCTATATCGGCTCGCTGTCCAAGTCACTGGGCTCGACGTTCCGTTGCAGCTATGTGGTGGCGCCCGCCAATGTGATCGAGGTGCTGAATCGAAATGCCGCGTTGATACTCGGCCAGGGGGATGCGGTGGCGCAGCAGATGCTCACGGACCTGATCAATGACGGCGAATTGAAGAAGCACCTGCGTCGGGTTTCGAAGGAATATCGACGGCGTCGGGAAACCCTGCAGCGTTGCCTGGTGGAGGGTTTTGGCGAGCGGATTTCCGTGCAGGAGCCCGAAGGCGGCCTGGCGCTGTGGGTCCGTTTTGCCGAGGAAATAAACGTCGGCCGACTGGTGGAGAAAGCCCTGGAGCTCGACCTGGTGGTACGTAACAGCCGCCACTTCTCGCCCATGGACCAAGCGGAGAATGCGCTGCGCTTGGGCTTTGCCTCGCTGGACCGGGATGAGATCCGCCAGGCGACCCTGCGTTTGGCGCAGGCGGCGAAGGCCATCAGCCGGTAAGCAGCGCCCATTGAAATATTCTGTAACCCCCTCGATTTGGCAGGGGCGGGGGTAACGCGTTCAATGGGCGTTTTTTGCAAGGAGCGGGTTATGCCTACCAGTCAAATCATTCTGATGGCTATCTTTGGGATCGTTGTCATCGCCTGGGGCATCAGGCAGGACATGAAGAACCATAAAAAGGAAAAGGCAGCGCGGCAGGCCCGGGGCGACACCGGGATTTAATCGGGTTCGCCTCACTGTTTCTCCCGAAAAAACAAAGCCCAGCATCAAGCTGGGCTTTTTCATGCCTTGACCTCAGTTTTTCGGAGGCGCCTTGAGGTTATCCAACCGACCGCTCTCCAGCAAAGCCTTGTACTTCAACGCATCCGCTTCACTGTGATAGACGCCGACCAGCACATCACCTTGATAGACATCCCACATCCTGACGCCCGCGTTATTGGCGTCGTGGGACATGTGATCTTCATCGCGTTCTTTGACCGTAATGACCATTGGCACATCCTCGGGTTGAGGCAGGTAAGGTATTTTTTACTCCTGTTGCTCCCAAGATTCCATACTCCAGGCCTTGGAAACGGGGGCGCTTTATGGGCCGGCGACCTCAACCATCTGGAGGGTTGCCCAACGCCGGCGATAGCTGATTGGAGGGAGACGCACCCTCCAGCAAGGCGTCCACCACCGCACGCGCTACCTCCACCGAATGCAGCATGCCCCAGAACAATGTCCGCTCGACGGGGTTGGTGTGCAGGCTGATTTCGTCGCCATTGAGTTCCGCCGTTTCGAGCAGATTGGAAACGTAGACCAGGGCGTCCTGGGCGGTGATGCCGGGTTGGATGGCGAATAGCGTGGGTTTGTACGGGGCTTCGGGGGTGACGGGTTTGGCGCAGGTGAATGCGAGGGTATCGAGCAAACGGGGGGTGTTTGCGGGGGCTGGTTCGGATTCGTTGGATGGAGTGTCCGGGAGCTTACGCAGGTATGTCTCTTTATCCGCAGTGCTGAGGGTTTTGCAAACGACAGGCGGATCGGGGGTGATATAGCGGCATTCCTATTCGGGTTCAGGAGTTCGCCACTTTCCGCGTTCAAACAAAAGGTGGCGGACCGTACGCAGGTTGAACGACCGGGAATAGGAACCGGCAGGCCGAAGCCTCCTGCGCACAGCCCGCCATAACGCGAGCACAAAAATACCGCTTTCGCGGCGCTGTGCGCCTATTCATTTCCGGGCGTTCAAACCCGTGTCGCTGAATTTGCAGCGACACTTGAGCAGTAGCCCCGACGTTTGGCGCAAGCAATATTCCCCCATGCCTGAACCGCGTAGGAAATATGAGTTTTTTTGGACAGTCATTTGATCGTGTCCCAGGAAGTGGTGTAACTCATCATGGCTCTGGCCACTGAG
>NZ_JALLIY010000001.1 GCF_023242315.1 Pseudomonas sp. MWU13-2105 | reverse complement strand
TGGTGGCAGGCCCGGCCTGCTGTAGAGACTGTTCCGCCGCCATCGCCGCCAAGCCGCCAAGCCGGCTCCCATACGAGGATACCGACCCTTTCCTGACAAATTGACAAGGTTATTTTCGAGCCGGAACACTAGAATAGGCACCGTCTTTTACAGAATCTGAGCCCATTTATGCCGGATCCGGTTGACACTTCAACGGTATCGGAACTCCCCCTGGACACGTTGGTGGCCTGCCACGAATGCGACCTGCTGATGCGCAAGCCCCAGCTCGGCCTCGGCGAAAAAGCCCAATGCCCACGCTGCGGCTACGAGCTCTACGCCCATCGGCACAATGTCATCGAACGCAGCCTGGCGCTGGTGCTCGCCGCGCTCCTGTTGTACATCCCGGCGAACTTCTTACCCATCATGCAGCTCAATCTTCTGGGGCGGACTTCCGCCGACACGGTCTGGAGCGGTGTCCTGGGCCTGTACCATACCGGCATGTCCGGCGTCGCCGTGGTGGTGTTCCTGTGCAGCATGGGCATACCCCTGCTCAAGCTGCTCTGCCAGTTGGCCGTGCTGTTGAGCATTCGCTGGGATGTCGGACGCAGCTATGGCTTGTTGCTATACCGCATTTACCACCACCTGCGCGATTGGGGCATGCTCGAGGTCTATCTCATGGGGGTGCTGGTGGCGATTGTCAAACTCGCCGACCTGGCGGAACTGAGCCTCGGCTTGGGCCTGGCCTGCTTTGTCGCGTTGCTGCTGGTCCAAGTGCTGCTGGAGGTGGTCATGTCGCCCCACCAGATCTGGCAGGCCTTATCGGGAGAGGATGAACATGCGGGCGATTGATGCGGGCATTCTGATCTGCACGGAATGCCATGAGTTGAACCGGCAGGAAGCCGACAGCGACGAGCAGGTCTGTACGCGCTGCGGTGCGGCTGTGCACCCACGGCGTCCGAACAGCCTGATACGTACCTGGGCGCTGCTGCTGACCTCGGCGATTCTCTATATCCCGGCCAATATGTTGCCGATCATGACCGTCAGTTCCCTGGGCAAGGGTGATCCCAGTACCATCATGTCCGGTGTCATTACCCTGGTGCAGCACGGCATGTTTCCCATCGCGGCCGTGGTTTTTGTCGCCAGTATCCTGGTACCGACGTTCAAACTGGTGGGCATCGCCCTGTTATTGTTCTCGGTGCAGCGCCACCAGCCGCTGTCGGCCCGGCAGCGGATTATCATGTACCGCTTCATCGAGTTCATTGGCCGCTGGTCAATGCTGGATATCTTCGTGATCGCCATCCTGGTGGCGGTGGTGAACTTTGGCAGAATTGCCAGCGTCGAAGCCAATCTCGGCGCAATAGCCTTTGCCAGCGTGGTGATCTTGACGATGCTTGCCGCAGTAACTTTCGATCCCCGACTCATCTGGGACAACACGGAGTCGGACGACGACCATGAGTGATTTGCCAAAAGCCAAAACCCGTCCGGCCTCGAACTGGTCGGCTATCTGGGTCCTGCCGCTGATAGCCCTGGTTATCGGCGGTTGGCTCGGCTGGCGGGCCTACAACCAGACCGGTATCGAAATCCAGGTGCGCTTTGAAAGTGGCGAGGGCATCCAGGCCAACAAGACCGAGGTTGTCTACAAGGGCATGCCCATCGGCAAGGTCAAGGGCTTGAGCCTGGATGTCGAAGGCTCCAGCAAGGGGGTCGTCGCCAACATCGAGATGAACAAGGACGTCGAATCGTCCCTGCGCACCAATACCCGCTTCTGGCTGGTCAAGCCAAGCGTGACCCTGGCGGGGATTACCGGCCTGGACACCCTGGTGTCCGGCAACTACATCGCGGTCAGCCCCGGCGATGGCGAGCCGGAGCGCAGGTTCAAGGCGTTGAACCAGGAACCGCCGTTATCGGACCTCAAGCCGGGCCTGCACATCACCATCAAGGCCGATCGCCTGGGTTCCCTGAACCGTGGCAGCCCGGTGTTCTACAAGCAGATCCAGGTCGGCCAGATCAAGAGCTATGCGCTGTCGGCGGACCAGAACATGGTCGAGCTCAAGGTCTTTATCGAACCGACCTACGCCAACCTGGTGCGCAAGCACACGCGTTTCTGGAACGCCAGCGGCATCAGCATCGATGCCAACCTGTCCGGGGTGAAGGTGCGCAGCGAGTCCCTGGCCAGCATCGTCGCCGGCGGTATCGCCTTCGCCACGCCGGAGAATCGCAAGGACAGCCCGCCCACCGATCCGAGCCTGCCGTTCCGCCTCTATGAGGACTTCGACGCCGCCCAGGCCGGGATCCGGGTCAAGGTCAAACTCAGCGACTTCGAAGGGTTGCAGGCCGGGCGTACGCCAGTGATGTACAAAGGCATCCAGGTCGGCAGCCTGAAAACCCTGAAGATCGATCCCGACCTGTCCAGCGCCAACGCCGAGTTGACCCTCGATCCGCTGGCTGAGGACTACCTGGTGAGCGGTACCCAGTTCTGGGTGGTCAAGCCGTCGATTTCCCTGGCCGGTATCACCGGGATCGAGGCTCTGGTCAAAGGTAACTACATTGCCATTCGCCCTGGCGACAAAGGCGGTCACCCGCAACGCGAGTTCGAGGCCCGGGCCAAGGCACCGCCCCTGGATCTGCGCTCCCCGGGGCTGCACATGGTGCTCTTTACCGACAACCTGGGTTCCCTGGATGTCGGCAGCCCGGTGCTCTACCGCCAGGTGAAAGTCGGTTCGGTACAGAGCTACCAGTTTTCCCGCACGCGTCAGCAAGTGGTGATCGGCGTCCATATCGAGAAGGAATATGAAAACCTGGTCAACGCCTCGAGCCGTTTCTGGAATGCCAGTGGCATCACCCTCAGCGGTGGCCTCACCGCTGGCATCCAGGTGAAAAGCGAATCGCTGCAAAGCCTGATGGCCGGTGGTATCGCCTTCGAGACCCCGCGGGACAAAGCCCCGCTGCAGAAACGCATTCCGCGTTTCCGCCTGTTCCCCAACCATGACGAGGCGCAGCAGCAAGGCACGCTGATCACCATTCGGGTCGATCGTGCCGACGGCCTGCGCAGTGGCACGCCGATCCGTTTCAAAGGCTTGGACGTGGGCAAGATCGAAAGTGTCGACCTCAGCGATGACCTGCAGTCGGTGCTGCTCTCGGCGCGGATTACCGAGGTGCCGGAGCGTATCGCCCGGGTCGGCAGCCAGTTCTGGGTGGTGAAGCCGGAGCTGGGCCTGATCAAGACCGCCAACCTGGAAACCCTGGTCACCGGGCAGTATCTCGAAGTACAACCGGCGACGAAGAAGCTCGGGGTGCAGAAGGATTTTGTCGCGCTCAAGGAGCCGCCGGATGCGGCGGTGCCACAAGCCGGCTTGAGCCTGACATTGAGCGCGGCGCGACGGGGCTCGCTGAAGAAGGGTGTGCCGGTGACCTACCGCGAGGTGACGGTGGGCAAGGTGACCGGGTATGAGCTGGGGGCCACCGCCGACCGGGTGCTGATCCATATCCTGATCGAACCGCGTTATGCGCCGTTGGTACGCAGTGGCAGCCGGTTCTGGAACACCAGCGGCTTTGGTGTCGACTTCGGCCTGTTCAAGGGCGCGACGGTGCGCACCGAGTCGCTGGAGACCCTGATCCAGGGCGGGATTGCCTTTGCCACGCCGGATGGCGAGCGCATGGGCGTGGCGGCGCGGCCGTTGCAGACCTTCCCGCTGTTCGACAAGTTCGAGGATGAATGGCTGACCTGGGCGCCGAAGATCAGCCTCGGCAAATAGCCGGGAGATTGCGGGTAGACACCAGGCCTGCAGCAAGAGCTTGTGCGGCTAGAGAGTTTGTATGGGCGTGGAGCTTGTGTGGGGGTAGGGCTTGCGTGGGAGCGGAGCTTGCCCGCGAAGCTTTTAGCGGTCTTGAGGGCCCCTTCGCGGCCAAGCTCCGCTCCCACAAGAGTGCAGGCGCGACAAACATCGGTGTTCATCCGTGGGTTGAGTCGCCAAATGAAAAGGCCGCGATCAATGATCGCGGCCTTTTGCTTTCCAGCTTCTGAAGTCAGACCTCGTCCAGCTCCGCTTCCGCCGCTTCGCTCGGCACCCTTGCCCGGACCTCATCGTGCCGGCGGATGTACTTCCAGTCCGCTTCGTCGATATAGATCCCGTTCGGCCCGCTGCCGCCTTCCAGGTCGATGGCCACGTGCGCCGACACCTGCGGCTTGACGCTCGCCAGGATCGGCACGAAGCCCAATTGCAGACTGGTCTCCAGCAGCGCCGCCTGGTTGCGTTCGTCGATGTCCGCGGCCTCGTCGAGGTAGTACGGCAGACGCACGCGCCCGGCCTGGTCGCGGTCCATCAGGTGCAGCAACAGGTACATGTTGGTCAGCGCCTTGATGGTCATGGTGGTGCCGTTGGACGCCGCCCCATCGATATCGGTGTGGATCACTGGCTGGCCGTTGACCTTGGTGATCTCGAACGCCAGCTCGAACAGGTCCTTCAGGCCCAGCTGGTTGTGGTTCGCCGCCACCAGCCGCGCCAGGTATTCCTTGGCTTCTTCGTTCTTGTTGTCCTGATCGGCACTCTGGCTCAGGTCGAATACCGACAGCGTCTCGCCTTCCTCGTACTGGCCGGCACTGTGGATGATCTGGTCGATGTGCTTGAGGGCTTCCTTGTTCGGCGCCAGCACGATGCGGAAGCTTTGCAGGTTGGACACCTGGCGCTTGTTGATCTCGCGGTTGAACAGCGCCAGCTGGTGTTCCAGGCTGTCGTAGTCGCTGCGGATATTGCGCAAGGTCCGGGCGATATCGGTCACTGCCGCGCGGCGCGCCTTGCCCAGGGTCAGGGCTTCGTCGGTACGGTGGTCATAGGCGTTGATCAGCAGTTGCAGACGGCGCTCGATGTCGTCCTCGCTGTCGAACTTGGCCACGCCCTTGAGGCGCACCTGGGCGTAGAGCGCGTCGATCTGCCCGTCGGCCCGCTGCAGGCCCTGCCAGCTGTCCTGGTAGTCGTTGAGCAGCGGTAGCAGGTTGTCCATGGAGTCGTCTATCGGATCCATGAACGGCGTGCCGAACGGCAGGTCGGCCGGCAGCAATTGGCGACGGCGCAGGGCGTCGTCGAGGGTGCGCTGCTTGGCTTCCATGTCGCCGATCTGCCGACCGACCAGTTGCAGCTTGGCCGACAACTGCTGGACACGTTCGGTGAAGGCATCGCTGGAGCGCTTCAGTTCATCCTGCGCGGCTTCCAACTGGGCCAGTTGTTCCAGCTTGTCGCCTTCCTCGGCGCTCAAGGTCTGGGCGCGGCGGAAATCTTCCAGGGCTTTCTGCGCATCCAGCACCTGCTGGTACAGCGCTTCGGTCTGGGTCTTGCTCGCGGCGCGGTCGGCGGCCACGGCCTGCTGGGTTTTCAACTGCTTGAGCTCTTTGTCCAGACGCTCCTTCTGGTCACGCAGCGCGGCGCGATCGGCCAGGGCTTGCAACGCCGGCGGCTCGATATGGGACAGGTCGATGGACAGGCCCGGGACTTCGAAACGCTCGCCCTTGAAGCCGTCGAGGATCAGTTCCATGGACTTGACCCACTGGCCTTCCTCATCCAGGGCAATGCCGTGCTCGCCCAGCGGCAGGCTGAACAGGGCGCTGTTGAACAGACGCATCAGGCGTTCGACATCCTGTTGCGAGAACTCTTCGCGCAGCCGTGCATAGCTGTTGTTGTCGGCGTGATCGAGTTGCTGCTTCACCGACTTCAGGCGTTTTTCCAGGTCGCGCAGGCGCTCTTCCAGGTCCTCGGCGCTGAATTGCCGGGACTGGGCCAGGGCACCGGCGAGTTCGTCGTGGGCATCCTTGGCCGCCAGCAGTTGTTGTTCCAGAACCTTTACATCGTTGACCAGGGCGAAGCGATTCTTGAGCACCGAGAGCTCGCCGAGCCAACGTTGCAGGTCGCTGATTTCCCGTTCCAGGCGCATCAGCTCCTGGGTGCTGCTGCGCTGGTCGTTCTGCAGGGCGTCCTGTTCATTGCGGTAGTGCTCGGACTGGATCAGCAGCTCTTCCTTGCGCGCCCCGGCGTAGTCCGACCAGGTGCCGAGCAACGAGTCGAGCAGTGGCGAGATCCGGTGCAGCTTGCCGCGCAGCACATCGCGCTGGCGCACCCCCGCGGCCAGCGCCTCGACCAGGGGCCCGGCGGCGACCATGGCGTTGTAGTCCTGCTCCATGCGCCGCACATCGCGGAAGGCTTCCTCGCAGGCAGCGATATAGTCGACGCTGCCGGAACGCAGGCTGTGCTCGAAGGCATCGAGGAACAGCTGCTTGAGCTTGGCGGCGGTGATCTCGCGCATGTGCAGCAGGTTGATGAACAGCGCGCGGAAGGTCTTCAGGCTCTGTTCGCTGGTGGAGCGCAGCGGGATCAGCGTCAGGTCCAGGGGGATCGAGGTGTGACCGCCGACCAGCAGCCGGCGCAGTTCATCGGGCTTGAGCTCGTAGGCCTTGAGGCCGTTGCGCTCCAGATTGTTGAACAGCTCCTTCTGGCGCAGGCAGGTGTCGTCTTTCTGGTAGTGCGCCAGGTCCAGGCGTCCGGCGTAGGCGAAGAACTGGTGGCCGAAACCACCGCCCGGGCCGCGTCCGACCACGCCGATCACATGCGGGCCGTGGGGCAGGGCGACTTCGACGAGGATGTAGCTGGTGTCGGTGGCGAAATAGAAGCGCCGCGACTGTTCCAGGCTGTACTTGCCGAAGCTCATGTCCGACATGCGCGCCAGGATCGGGAACTGCAAGGCGTTGATCGAGGCCGATTTACCCAGGTTGTTCGCGCCGTAGACCGACAGCGGATGTTCCAGGGGAAACAGGCCGAGGCTGTAGCCGGCGGTGTTCAGCAGGGCGAAGCGGCGAATACCGTAGCGTTCCTGGCTCATGCGTCCATCTCCTGTTGCTCGGCGGCAATGGCCCGGGCCAGCGCGTCTTCTTCACTTTCTTCAGGGGCCTCGACGAATTCGCTGAGGTCCAGCGGGTCATCGGTTTCCAGCAGTTTTTCGTCGCTGTCGTCATCCACCAGCACCGGCGTCGGCAACGGCAGCACGCTGTGCAGGCTGGCGGCCATGTCGCGGTCCTGCTGGACCGACAGGCAGACGTCGAGAAAGCGGTGCATCGGCGGCAGGAAGCGGAACAGGCCGGGCTCCTCGAGGGCGAAGCCGAGCTGGGTCATGCGGCGCATGATCTTCTCTTCCAGCTCCTCCTGGGTGGTGACTTCGGCCTGGACGAACAGGTCGCGGTATTTCTCCAGCAGCGACGGCAGTTCGTCGCGGCCGAGGCTGCCGCCGTCGAGCACGGCGACCGGGTCACGGCCCTGGTCGGCCAGGTGCTCGACCAGGATGAAGGTAAACAGCGCCAGGCGCTGGGCGGTCTTGTTGACCTGGGCGGCGGCGTTGTCCGGGACGAAGTAGTAGAAGCCACGGGTGTCGCAGACCAGTTCGAAGCCCAGGGCCTTGAACAGGGTGCGGTACTGGTCCTGGCAGTTGGACAGTTGGGCGTACAGCTCCGGGTCGCGGCGGCTGACGTGGTAACCCTTGAACAGCTCGCGGAAGATCGGCGCCAGCTGGGTCAGTTCGGAAAGATCAAGATGCATGAGGTGTGCTCGCGGAATTCTCGCCGGCTTCTTCGACACGCGAGAGCAGGGCGAAGGAGCGCAGGCTGACCTGGTGCTCCTGGGTGTGGTAGTCGCGGCGTTCGAGGCGCTCGCGCTGGAAACGTTTTTCCCGCGACAGGCGCGAGAACCAGTAGAGCAGTTCATCGGTGGCGCCGTCCGGCTCCTGCTCCAGCAGCCAGCTCATCAGGTCCGGCATCGGCAGGGCGTCGCTGCAGCGTTCGAGCATTTCCTTGACCGTGCGCGGGGCGCGTGGCGACTCGCCGCCCTTGGACGACTTGTGTGCCTTGGGGAAACGCGATGGCTTGGCTTCGAAGCGAGCCAGGGCGTAGACATAGGCCTCGACCTGGCCGGAGCTGCCGAGAAAGGTGCTTTGCGGCCGGCTGAACATCGGCATCGCCGCTTGCGGCACGGCGTCCAGGCCTTTGCGACGGATCACCGAGAGGGCCAGGGCGGCGCCACGGGTCACGGCGTTGTGCCGGCGCGCTTCTTCGCGCAGCGGCAGCAGCAGTTCGCGGGCATGACGCAGGGTCAACTGGGCGCTGGTCTGCATTTCGAGGATCCGCGCGTGGGTGCGCAGCAGCATGTCGTCGTCCACCAGGTGGCCGAGGCGTTGCTGCTCGCTGAGCATGCGCAACAGCACGTTCTCGACCTTGCGCACGCCCTGTTCGAAGGCGCCGTCGGCGTTCACCAGCTGGATCATCGGCTCGACATATTCGTCCCAGGTCGCCAGGACCTCGGCGTAACGCTGGCGCAACGGGATCTGCCGGTCGCTGGTCTTGGCCCGTTCGGCGACGGCGACCAGGGCCTGTTCGTCGTTGGCGAGCTTTTTCAGGACATCGCGCACGCGCATGTCGAGCAGGCGCAACTGGCGCGCCAGGTCGTTGCCGTCGCGGATGTCGAAGGCGTCCTGGATATACCCGGCCAGGCGCTCGAGGTGGCGCAGGTAGGCTTCGATCTCCAGGCACAGGCCCAGGCGGTGTTCGCGCCGCAGGTAAGCGAGGAAGTCGTGGATCTGGGCGTTGAGCTCGAAACGGTTCGGGCTTTTCGCCACGGGCACCAGGATGTCGAGGCGAATCCACACGTCCAGCAGGCTGGTGATGTCCTGGGGCGTGCTGTCCAACTGCTGGGCAGCCAGTTGCTGGCGCAGTTCACCGAGGCTCAGGGTGCCTTGGTCGAAGTGTTCGCACAGAGGCTCCAGAAGGGCCCAGTGCTCGGCGAGGGCGCGCAAGACGCGCTTGGGTTCGATCATGGGGGAGGCCGGCTGGTTGGCAAATTAAAAGCAGCGATTGTACTGCATGCCGCGTCCGATTTATCCCCAGCTGATCAGAGGCTTGGCGTTCTTGCGATCAACTGCGGGCGATCTTCGCCGAAGGGCGGTAGAATCCCTGCTTCAACTTATCCACAGATGGCCGACCTTTGCTTATCGAGTCCCGCCGCCGCGCTTATCTGACCGCCATGCAGGTGGTCCATTGGCTGCCCCGCGCCGAACTGCCGTTCGCCGCGCTGTCGCGGCCGGAATTGTTTGTCGAGCTGGAGCCGTTGGTCGAGGCCCCGACGGCCGTGGCCGAAGCGCGCCCAGCCGCGGAGCCTGTGGCCAGGCCCGCCGAGCGGGCGAAGATCGAAGTGCCGCGGCCCTCGCCGATCCAACGCGCCGAAAGCAAGCCTGCGGTTGTCGCCGAAGAGGCGCCGGCCCCGGTCAAGGCGGTTCAAGTGCCGCCGCCGCGTTTCGCCCTGCAATTGTTGCGCGCCGGGCGTTGCCTGGTGCTGGTGGAGTTGCCCACGGGCGAAGCGTTCCAGAGCCGTGATCCGGCCTACCTGTTGCTCAAGGACATGCTGCGTGCCGCTGGGCTGCCGGATAGCCCGCAGATCGTCGGCGAGCCGGTACGCTGGCCGCTGCTGGTGCGTGGCAATCTCGACCAGGGCCCGGATGCGGCGCGGGACTTTGTCCAGGGCTTTGTCCAGGCCCGTCGGGAAGAGGGCGAGTGCGCCTGCCTGTGGCTGATCGGCTTGCCGGCGGTGCGTTTTGCCGGTGAGGCCAATGCCGAATCGTACAACCGTGAACTGCAGGTCGAAGGCCTGGGCTCGGCCTGGGCGCTGCCCGGTCTGGAATTATTGATGGATGAGCCACAGCGCAAGGCTGATACCTGGCAAGCCATGCGCCGGCTGATGGCGCGCTGGAAAAGTAACGATGAGTGATGCGGTTAGTTTTCGCCCGATGACCGAGGCGGACCTGGATGCGGTCCTGAAGATCGAATACGCGGCATTCAGCCATCCCTGGACCCGCGGGATTTTCCTCGATGGCCTGGGCAAGTATCAGATCTGGCTGATGTTCGAAGGCAGCCAGCAGGTCGGGCATGGCGTGGTGCAGATCATTCTCGATGAGGCGCACCTGCTCAATATCACGGTCAAGCCGGAAAGCCAGGGCCGTGGCCTGGGCTTGCGCCTGCTCGAACACCTGATGTCGCGAGCCCACGCGGCCGAGGCCCGGGAATGTTTCCTCGAGGTGCGCGACAGCAATCGTGCGGCCTTCCGCCTGTATGAGCGCTATGGTTTCAATGAAGTCGGGCGTCGTCGCGATTACTACCCGGCGGTGGGCGGACGTGAAGACGCGGTGGTGATGGCGTGTACGCTGGTTGACTGAAGATTTCCCACGTGACCCCAACCCGGGGTCGGGTGTCATAGCTTCGGACTATCTTGAGGCGGCAGAACATGAACGAACTACAGGATCTGATTGATAACAACGAGCGCTGGGCTGCTGCGATCAAGGAAGAAGACCCGGAGTTCTTCGCCAAGCTCGCTCGCCAGCAAACCCCGGAGTTCCTCTGGATCGGCTGCTCCGATGCACGGGTTCCGGCCAACGAGATCGTCGGCATGCTGCCGGGTGATCTGTTCGTGCACCGTAACGTCGCCAACGTGGTGCTGCACACCGACCTCAATTGCCTGTCGGTGATCCAGTACGCGGTGGATGTGCTCAAGGTCAAGCATATCCTGGTCACCGGCCACTACGGCTGTGGCGGGGTACGGGCCTCGATGCAGGATCGCCAGCTGGGCCTGATCGATGGCTGGCTGCGTTCGATTCGCGACCTGTACTACGAGCACCGTGAAGTGCTGGCGCAGTTGCCCACTGAGGAAGAGCGGGTCGACCGCTTGTGCGAGCTGAACGTGATCCAGCAGGTGGCCAACGTCGGTCATACCACCATTGTGCAGAACGCCTGGCATCGTGGGCAGAGCCTGTCGATCCACGGCTGCATCTACGGGATCAAGGATGGGCGCTGGAAGAGTCTGAACGCTACCATCAGCGGCATCGAACAGTTGCCGCCGCAGTACCGCTTGCGGCCGGTGGAGGCGCCCTGAAGTCCTGCTGACAGCGCAAGCCTTGTCGGAACGCCGATTTCTTAAGAGGTGCATCGCTTGAACCGATGCTTTCGCGGGCAAGCCCTGCTGCTACAGTTTTTGTGTCGTATACAAAGTTAGTGAACGACGTTGGACTGTAGGAGCAGGGCTTGTCGGATCGCCGCACCGCCGCGAATAGGCCCTTGAGCCTTGCGCGGTCAGATGACCGGCATCGCCGTCACTGGCGCCGGCGCCGGTTTCTTCAACTGGTTGAGCTGCGTCTTGATCTCCGTGGTCGAGCATTTCTTCTCGGCATCGGCTTGCGACAGTTTGCGTATCGATTCATAGAACAGCACGCAGGTTTTCTGCGTGTTGGTCACCTGCCAGTTGTCGGTACAGCTTTTCAGCTGCGCCGCCGGATCGCTGTCCGGTTTCTGGCCCATGCCGGCCTGCCAGCAAGCGGCGCTCAAGTCCTGTCCCATCACCTTCAAGCCCGCCGCATCGGCTTTCGCCTGGTCGCCGCCATAGCTGGCCGGATCTGCCGCGTACCAGATGTAGCTCGGGTGGTTGGAGCCCAATACCGGTACTATCGTCCCCGCTGTCGGGCGGATGAGACCCAGCTGTAGCACACCGACGTCCGCGCCATATTGCTGCTTGATCCAGTTCCGCACCGGTGCACCGAAGGCCACCATCGGTAACGCCTTGCCCTTGGCGGTGATGCTGACTTCCTTGACCATGGTGGTCTGGTAGTCGGTGAAGTAGCTGTAGACGGTTTCCAGGGTGCTGCCGGCGTTGGACGGCGCGGCAATCGGGGCGATGTCGATGATGGTTTGGTAACCCGGCGTCTGATCCTTGGGGATGCCGTTGTCGGTCAGCAGCTCGGCCCAGCGGTCGGTGGTGGCCGACTCCAGGTAGTCCTGGGCCTGGGTCAACGAGTAATCCGGCGGGAAATGCAGCAGTTCGACACTCTTGCGGTTGTCCAAGGCCAGGCCCAGCGGCAGGAACAGGTACCAGTTGTAGGCCCATTTACCGTCGACATTCAGCTTGGAGGCGCCTTTGTAGGCCAGTTCGCCGGCGTCGAGCAGTTGCGCCAGCGGTTTGTCATAACCGTTCGGCACGCCGCTGAAGTGGGCATAGAGTTGGCCGGCGTCGGCTTTCACCGTCACCTTGGCGTTGGGGTAGCCATCACGCTTCACGCTCTGGTTCAGATAGTGCTCGGCGGTCTGTTCCAGGGTCCAGGGGCGAAAGCAGATGACGCTGCAATTGTTGGGGTAGGCGAAGAGTTGGGTGACGCGTTCCCGGCTACCCAGTTTCATTTCGACATCGGCGTGGGCGAGGGTACTCAGGGTGAGTGCGGCTAAGGTACTCGTCAATACAGCGATTTTTGACATGCTCAGATCCTTTTCAGCGTTGGCCATCGGGTGAAGTGACTGCTCATACTGCGGCAGGTGGTATTTTCCCGTTATGGGGAAACTGTGATTTTTCTTGTACTTGATATCCCTGACCCAGCGTAGGCATTCCCCCGGACTTTATCGCCTGCTGCCTGCGGTCAGCGGATAGCCGGGGACCACCAGCAGGCAAGTGACGGTGATGCACAACATCAGCAGGAAGAATCCCAACTGCAGGGGGCTCCACTGGGTGACGTGCAGGATGGCCTGCCCGGGGTGTCGCCAGATCGAGTCGGGGCGTTCGCAACGCGGGCGTTTGTTGTCGAACAGGCCGATGGCGCCGATGCCGATGAATGTCGCCATGCCCAGGCCACCCGACCAGGCCAGGAACAGCAGCGCAATCAACACCTGCGGCAGACCATGGCGAATGACCAGCCAATGCCGGGTCGGGTTGATGCGTTTGGGCAACAGATGCTGGCTCAGCCACAAATCGATCGTCATCAGATGCCAGCACATGGGTTGCCAAAAACGCATCGCGTAGACGCCGATAATCACCGGGACCAGGCCGGTCAGCAGTGACGTCATCAGACTAGTCCATAACGTGCCCTTGGCTTGCCAGGCTTGCCATGAGGGCAGCGTTGACAGCGTCACCGCCAGCGAGCAGCCGGCCCATAACCATCGCCAGCTGGAGGGTGGCACGGAGCGCGGCAGGAACTGGCGCCAAAAAAAGACGTCGCGATTTGGCAGGCGTTCGATAAGTTCCGGATACCTGTGGGCAAGTTGATCGGAAAGATCCTGGCAGGCCTGCCAATGATTCTGGGTAAAGTTCTTGAATTCCCGGCCCTGTTGCCAGAGAGACAGGGGTGTCAGCAGCAGGAAGGCGGCTTTTTGCGCGGGTCCCCCGTTGAAATGGTTCAAGGCCCTGGTTTGCAGTTCCTGATAGAAAGCTTCGCGTTCGCAGCGTCTGTTCAGTGATTGCCAGACCCAGAGTGGCTCGGGGGTCACCCCGGTCTTGTCGTCCCAGCCGAATGCCTGACAAACCCGCTCGAACAGTGGCAGGCTCCATTGGGTCTCGTTCAGCAACTGCAGCACAATCCGTTGCCATTCCTGGCTGCGGTCGAAGATCTTCATCCAGGGCTGTTGCAGGTAGCCTTTCAGCTGCTGGAGGAACGGGCGTTCCTGCCCGGCTTCGAGCAGATCCTGCAGGCTCTGTCGATACTCCTGCAGCAAGCCGGTGGACAAGGCTTCAATTTGCCAGGGGGTCATTCCCACGGTTTGCCAGGGCGTCAACCATTCCAGGTGTTGAACGGCCCAGGCGGCGATTGGGCTGCGCAATCCCGGTTGTTCGAAACACAGCCGCAGCAACGCCTGTTGGAACGCGTCGGCGCATTGTTGTTGCCGGGCTTGCTGCCAACGCTCGGGCAGGTTTTGTTCGGTGAGATCGGCCAGCAGGGCCGGAACCGGATCATCGCGGACCGGGGCTGCCGCTCCCGTGCCCGGTGGCTGGATCTCCGCGGGCCGGGACCATTCGTACTGTCGCGGGTGTTCCAGCGGTTCGGCGGCCAAGCTGCTCACCGGCAGGTGCTGCACTTCTGCCGTGGCGGATTCGTCCCGCCAGCGGGCGATCTCCAGTGCGTTTTCATAAGCCTCGCGCAGGCGTTGAAAGCCTTCGGCATCTTCATCCGGGCGATTGCTTTTCAGCAGTCGCGCGTAGCTACGCTTGATGCTGCGCTCATCGGCGTCTTCCGGCAGTTGCAACAGTGTCCAGCAATTCATCCCGCGACTCCTGTCAGTGCCAGATACCGTTGTCCAGTTTATCCAGCTGTTCGAGCAACTCCTGGCGGGCCTCGCGAATACGTCGTTCGTCCTGGCTGTCCAGCACCTGCTGGAATTGTCCGGCCCATCGGCCAATCTGCTCGCGCAACTCGCCCAGGCTTTCCTGGTAGAGACGTTCCAGGCGCGCGGTCAAGACCGTGTTCACCTGTTGGTCGCGTGGGTGCACTTTGAGTAGGGCCAAGGCCTGCAAGCGCTGCTCGATCTCTTCCGGCAAGAGCACGCCGGGGTTGTTCTCGATGATCAGCGAGTGTTGTTCGCTGGTCAGTGGAATATTGACCTGGGCCTCGAGCAGGCCGTTGTTGTCGTAGGTGAAGCGCACATCCAGCGCGACCTCGCCGGCCTTGCGCTTGGGCACCGCTATTTCCAGTTGGCCAAGAAAGACGTTGTCACGGACCAGGCGGCTTTCTCCCTGGTAGATTTTCAGCAGGACCACGGCCTGGTTGTCTTGCAGGGTACACACGCGCTTGACTCGGCTGACCGGTACGATGCTGTTGCGCTCGATGATGGGCAGGTAGTGCCCGCTGTCGATCTGCTGGCCGAACTGATGGGAGGTTTCGATGCCGAGTGTGTAGGAACAGACGTCGGTCAGTACCACTTCTTCCAGTGCGGCGGCGCGCGCCTTCAGGGCGGCCTGAACCGCGGCGCCGTGGGCCACGACTTCGTCCGGATTGAGGCTGATGGACGGGAAGCGACCAAAGAGGCCGGCGGCGAGCTTGCGCACCAGTGGCATGCGCGTGGTGCCGCCCACCAGGAGGATTTCGTCCAGGTCGTTGACCCGGATCCGGGCATCGCGCAACGCCCGTTCGATAGGGCCGCGCAGGCGTTCCAGCAGCGGTGCGTAGAGTTCGGCCAATTGTTGTTGGGTAATGCTCCGGCTCCATTGCCGGCCGTCGACACGCAGGCAGAACTCGGCGCTGGCATCCTGGCCCAACGCCTTGCGTACACGCTCGGCTTCGCGCCGCAGTGCCTGGCTGACGCTTGCCGGGGCGGGGAAGTCCGCGGCCCCGCGTTGACTGTCGATAAAGTAATCGAGCAAGACGCTATCGAAATCCTCGCCGCCGAGGAAGTTGTCGCCGGCGCTGGCGCGGACCTCCATGACCCCATCGAAGAGTTCAAGGATCGACACGTCGAACGTGCCGCCGCCGAGGTCGAAGACGAGGAACGAGGTCTCCTTGTCGCGTTGGTGCAGGCCATAGGCGAGGGCGGCGGCGGTGGGTTCGTTGATCAGCTTTTCGACTTTCAGGCCCGCCAGCTCGCCGGCGATACGGGTGGCCTTGCGCTGGGCATCGCTGAAGTAGGCCGGGACGCTGATCACGGCTTCGTGCACGGTTTTGCCGTAGGCACGTTCGACGTCTTCCTTGAGGCTTTTGAGCACCAGGGCGGACAGTTCCTCGGGGCGGAAAAGGCGATCGCCCAGGCGTACTTCCTGGGCGCTGCCCATATGGCGCTTGAACAGTGAGGTGGTGCTCTGGGAGTGGGTATGCAGCCGCTCTTTCGCCGCCTGCCCGACCAGTACCCGACCTTCATCGTCCAGGCCGACCACGCTGGGTGTGAGAAACTGGCCGAGGGCATTGGGTACCAACTCGCTGGCATCTCCACGCCAGACGGCAACGAGGCTGTTGGTGGTCCCCAGGTCAATCCCTACGATCATTACGACGAACTCCCTTTTCGCTCGGTAAAATTCTGAAACAGAATACTATCGGGCAAGGATATTACCGGAGTGCGGAGGGGGTAAAGCGGATAGTGGCTCTAGGCTATTGTTTGAGCGCCGTCGGGCATGACGGCAACTGCGGGAGCCTGGCTCCCGCAGGGCGGGGCGAGAGGAGCATGGGCCAGCCATCGACTCCTCTGAGTGCCGGTCTCAGACCGTAAAGCGCAAGGCGTTGGTCAGATCCCCCATCGGCTTCTGGCCACGGCCGACCATCGCCTCATCGCGCTGCTTGAGACCGTCGAGTTTCTCCAGTTGGAACACCCGGGTGATCAAGCGCAGGATCGAAGCGGTGTCATACACCGTGTGATCCACCGTGCCCTTGCGGGCGAAGGGTGAAACCACCAGGGCTGGAACCCGTGTGCCCGGGCCCCAGCGATCGCCTTGCGGCGGTGCCACGTGGTCCCACCAGCCGCCGTTTTCGTCGACGGTCACCACCACCACCATGTTTTTCCATTGCGGGCTTTCGCGCAGCACTTTCAACACGCGGTCGATATGCCGGTCACCGGACGCTATGTCGGCGTAACCGGCGTGCATGTTCAGGTTGCCCTGGGGTTTATAGAAGGTCACCGCTGGCAGCTTGCCGGCCTGGGCATCGGCGAGGAACTTGTTGCTGCTCGACTCGTCACCCAGCCCGCCATCGCGCAGGCGCTTGGCGCGCTCGCCGGGGTTTTCCGGCCCCTGCTGCTTGAAGTAGTTGAACGGCTGATGGTGGTACTGGAAGTTCGGGATCTTCGGAATGCCGCCCGAGTCCTTGAACTGGTCCAGGGTGACCTGCCAGGCGCCGGCGTACCAGGCCCAGTCGATGTTCTTCTTCGACAGCTTGTCGCCGATGTGTTCGTGGACCTGGGGCACCAGCACCGTGGGCAAGCCCGGCTTGGCATAGTCCGGATGTTCCGGGTCGCGGATCCAGGTCGGCCAGTAGGGCGGGGCCATGGTGTTGACCGCGTAGCCATCCGGCGTCAGTGCGCTGGGGCCGAACTGCGGCGCGCCGGTCATGGCGCTGGCCGGGGATTTGTCCAACGGCTTCAAGCGCGTGTCGAGCGGGTTGTCGCTTTGCAGGGTGGCGATCTGCGGCTTGGCCACCGAGTTGGCGGCATCCGGGTAGAAGGGCACGGCCGCGCTGATAAGGTATTGGTGATTGAGGAACGAACCGCCGAAGGCGCCCTGGAAGAAGTTGTCGCAGAGCACGAACTCCTTGGCCACGTCCCACAGGCGCAGCGAGTAGCGGTTCTGGGCGTAGTGGCCCATGGTCAGGCCACCGGAGTCGGCCCAGGCGACGAACTGGTCATTCTTGCCGCCGTTGATCTGCATCTGGTTCTGGTAGAACACGTGCCACAGGTCGCGGGTGACCAGGCTCAGGGGCAGGTCCTCGCCGCTCGGGCCCTTGAGGGCGTACGGCGCGTTGGGCAGGTTCTGCTGGAACTGGGTTTCCGCCGGATAGGTCACGCCGTCGACGGTTTGCGGGCCAAGCTGCAGGACACCGCCCCAGGCCGGCGGCAGGCTCTGCAGCAGGCTGCCATCGCGATCGCGTTGCTGGTAGTCCGCGGGCGCGAGGGCCGACAAGGGTTTCTCGAGGCCGGGGAAGTCGGCGAACAGGTTGTTGAAGCTGCGGTTCTCGGCGTAGATCACCACCACGGTTTTCACCTGGTCGCGCAACGCCTTGTCCAGCTCGGCGCCCGACAACTCGCGGCTGTCCGGCTTGTCGGGCGCGCTCGGGGAACCGCAGGCGGTCAGCGTCGCACCAACACCCAGCACCGCCACGCCACCGAGAAAGCGGCGACGGCTGGTGTCAGTGGGGTTATCGGTTTCGGGCGCTTGCGACTGGTCGAGGTCTTTCTCGTCACTCATCCTGGGTTCCTGCTGGCTGGGTTTGACGTATCAAAATATTTCGCATCGCAACTTAGCAATGCAATATGACGGAACGGCGACAGATCCTTTCCGCCGCCGGGCAGTATGCCTATTGTCGAGGGGATGGGGCAGGGATTGCGTTACGGAATTTTGCCGAGGTGTGAGTTTTTCCAGGAGGCTTACAGGGCCCCGGACTGAATCGCCGCGACCATTGCCGCGACTTTGTTGGTGGTGCCGGTCTTGGTGATCGCGTTGGCGATATGGAAGTTCACGGTGCGCACGTTGAGCTCGAGCAAGCGGGCGATTTCCGGTGCCGTCTTGCCTGCGCCCGACCACTTCAACACCTCGACTTCCCGAGGCGACAGCAGGTGCGCGGGCGTGCTGACCAGGTCGCGGGTGGCCGCCGAATGCAGGACGTTGCACAGCCACAGGATCGGTCCGGCGTGGTGGTAGAACTCATGGCGATCGATTTCCCCCTCGGAACGGGCGACGCACAGGATGCTCTGGTGACCCTGAACGTGCTGCACCGCCTGGGACCAGCCATGGCGTATGCCAAACGATTGTTTCTTCTTCCAGAACGCGGGGGTCTTGGCAAACATCTCCGGCGACCAGAACACCGGCAGGTGCGAATGTCGGACCCGGGTCAGCACCGGGTCGATTTCGCGGAGATTCAGGTCTTGATAGTGCTGGTTCCATTCCTCGGGATAGTTGTTCGTTATCCAGGGTTCGGCCCCGTGACTCAGTCTGACATAGCGGTAGTAGGGATAGCCCAGTTGCCTGACCAGGCCGGGCAGGAGTTCGAGCAGTTCCTGCTCGTCCTGCGTTGAACCCAGAAGCCGCAGTTGCTCTTCTTTCCAATGGTCCATGATTTGTCCACCTTGACACACGACGGGTGGGGCAGGGCACGCTCGGAAAAAAGCAGTGGTACGATCGTGCCGGTTTGTCCGGACAGACTAATACATGAGGTAATCGTTAACTCGGGGAATTTGCGTTCTTGCAGGCTTGTTCAGCATTAATTCAGCATTGTGACCATTAGCGTCGTCGTTTTTAAGCTTGCGCGTCCCTGGCTGGTTTTCAGGTCGCGGTGTGTAGCAAGAGCGCTGGCAACCAGCGCCCTTGAATCCGCTTGGGTGTTCAACCCGAACGCACGGGCAGGCTACGGCATTACCGGCCCGTTGTACGCCAGGGTGGTCCCCAGTGCCCAGAGCAGGAACAGTACCAATGGCGCATGCACCAGCAACTGTACGAAGGAGAAACCGATCAGGTCCCGCGCCTTCAACCCCAGCACGCCCAGCAGCGGCAACATGTAGAAAGGGTTGATCAGGTTCGGCAGCGCCTCGGCGGCGTTGTAGATCTGCACTGCCCAGCCCAGGTGGTATTTCAGGTCATTGGCCACCTGCATCACATAGGGCGCCTCGATGATCCATTTGCCGCCACCGGAAGGAATGAAGAAACCGAGCACCGCCGAGTACACCCCCATCAGCAACGCGTAGGTGTCGTGGGAGGCGATCTGGGTAAAGAAGGTCGAGATGTGATGGGCCAGGGTCAGCGCGTCGCCGCCCTTGACGGTGGTCATCAGCGCCGCGATGGAACCGTACAACGGGAACTGGATCAGTACGCCGGTGGTGGTTGGCACCGCCCGGGCCACGGCGTCGAGGAAGCTGCGCGGGCGCCAGTGCAGCAGCGCGCCGACCATCAGGAACAGGAAGTTGTAGGTGTTCAGGCCGGAAATGGCGCTGATCGCCGGTTTGCTCGAGAACTCATGGAACAGCCAGCCGGCGGCCAGCAGGGCCAGCAGGATGGTCAGCAGCGGGCTGTATTCCAGCCATTCGCCGGGGCGTGTGCGGGTGCTCAGGGGCGGCAGGTTGAAGCTCGGATCGACGCCGCAGGCCTTGGCATCCCGGGCCGAGTCGGGACCCGGTGCGGTGGCGTAGGCGATCACCAGCGAGACCACGATCAGCGCCAGCAGGAGCACGCCGGACTGCCAGAGGAAGATGGTCTGGGTGAACGGGATCACCCCGGTGATCGACAGGATCGACGGCGGCAGGCTGGCCGGGTTGGCCTGCAACTGCGCGGCGGACGAGGACAGCCCGAGGGCCCAGACGGCGCCCAGGCCCAGGTAGGCCGCGGCACCGGCGGCGCGGTAGTCCATGCGCAGGTCCGTGCGGCGCGCCAGGGCGCGGACCAGCAAGCCGCCGAAGACCAGGGACAGGCCCCAGTTCAGTAGCGAGGCGACCATGGAAATCAGCGCGACCCAGGCCACCGCCGAGCGGCCGTTCTTCGGGATCCGGGCCAGACGGTCGATCAGCTTCACCGCCGGGGGTGAACTGGCGACCACATAACCACCGATCACCACGAAGGCCATCTGCATGGTGAAGGGGATCAGGCTCCAGAAACCGTCGCCGAAGGCCATCGCCGCTTCACTCGGCTTGGCGCCGATGGCCAGGGTGGCCAGGGCCACGACTATCACCGCCAGTGCGGCAAACACCCAGGAGTCGGGAAACCAGCGCTCGGCCCAGTTCGAGCAGCGCAGGGCAAAGCGGGCGTAGCGGCTGGTTTCGATGTCAGCGGCCATTGGAAGGTCCTCTTGTTCTTGATTTTATTGGGGCGCCGCAGGCGCGGCGATGGGGGCGCAACGTGCGGGCAGGTGCCCACGATAAATCAATCCCGGGGCATTTTCCGATTCTCGTTAATAGCAGAGTGATATTGCTTCTCCGGCGGCCATTGGCGAGGTCGGCCCAATGCCTTTGGCAAACTCAGGTATCCTCCGATTTTTTGCAACGGCTGACGAACCGGCCGATGCTGTAGCCGAATACGTTGCCAGGGTATTTTCATGACTGCCGATCAGATTCCATACGCCCGTCGTTTTGCCCGGTCCGACTACAAGACCCTGGGCCTGGCGGCGTTGGGCGGTGCGCTGGAAATCTACGACTTCATCATTTTCATGTTCTTCGCCCTGACCCTCAGCGAGTTGTTCTTTCCCCCGCAAATGCCCGAATGGTTGCGCTTGCTGCAAAGCTTCGGGATTTTCGTCACCGGTTATCTGGCGCGCCCGCTGGGCGGCATCCTGATGGCGCACTTCGCCGACCGCCTGGGGCGCAAGCGGGTCTTCAGCCTGAGCATCCTGATGATGGCCCTGCCGTGCCTGCTGATCGGGATCATGCCGACCTATGCCCAGATCGGTTACTGGGCGCCATTGCTGCTGTTGCTGCTGCGGGTGTTGCAAGGCGCGGCCGTGGGCGGCGAGGTACCGAGCGCCTGGGTCTTTGTCGCCGAGCACGCGCCGCCCGGGCACCGCGGTTATGCCCTGGGGGTGTTGCAGGCCGGGCTGACCTTCGGCTATCTGCTGGGTGCCTTGATCGCGACCGCCCTGGCGCGGATCTACAGCCCTGGTGAAATCCTCGATTTCGCCTGGCGTTTTCCGTTCCTGCTGGGCGGGGTGTTCGGCGTGATCGGGGTCTGGTTGCGCCGCTGGCTCAGTGAAACCCCGGTGTTCATGGCCCTGCAGGCACGGCGTGAAGCCGGCGAGGAGGTGCCGCTGCAGGCGGTCCTGCGCACTCACCGGCGGGCGATCCTGCCGGCGATGTTGCTGACCTGTGTGCTGACCTCGGCGGTGGTGGTGCTGGTGGTGGTCACCCCGACCGTGATGCAGAAAGTCTTCGGCATGAGTGCCAGTCATACCTTCGCCTTGAGCAGCCTGGGGATCGTCTTCCTGAACATTGGCTGCGTGCTGGCGGGCCTGTTGGTCGACCGGATCGGTGCCTGGCGCGCGGTGTTGTTCTACAGCGCCATGCTGCCGCTTGGCATCGCGCTGCTCTACAGCTGCCTGATCCATGGCGCGGACTGGGTTGGCCTGGCCTATGCCCTGGCGGGCTTGGCCTGTGGCGTGGTGGGGGCGGTGCCTTCGGTGATGGTGGGGTTGTTCCCGGCGCGCATCCGCGTCTCCGGTATTTCCTTTACCTACAATATCGCCTATGCACTCTGGGCCAGCACCACACCGCTGTTGCTGATCGGCCTTATGCCCTGGAGTCCGTGGGTCTGCGTCGGTTATTGCGCGCTGATGGGCGGCGTCGGGGTGCTGATCGCGTTGTACTTCGGTCCGCGTGCAGCCGCGACGGCCGAGACTTCGAGTGTTCGCGGCTGCTGAGTCGCACCCGTCCTTGGCGGCTTTGCGCAGTCAGTGCGTCTCGGTCACCTTCTTGAGGAACCGTGGCTGGTCGGGATTGCGACCACGCAGTTCGGCCAGTTTGGCCGCCATCAGGTAAAAGCCCTGGATCATGCTGAACGGCTCCAGCAATGGGTGGGCCGTCGGCACGCTGCTCAGGTTCGCGCCGGGCGTGCCCCGTGGCGCGACCAGCAAGACCTGGGCGCCACGCTGGCGCATATCCTCGGCGAACGCCAGGGTGCCGGCCTGCTCGGGCCCGGACGGGGCGAAGAGCAGGACCGGATAACCGGCCTCGATGATCTCCATTGGCCCGTGGCGAACCTCGGCGCTGGAAAAGGCTTCGGCCTGGATCCCCGAGGTTTCCTTGAGTTTCAGTGCCGCCTCCTGGGCGATGGGCAGCGCCGGGCCGCGTCCGATCACCACCATTTTCTCGACCGGGCGCAAGACCTCGAGGGCCAGCGACCAGTCCTCGTCCACCGCCCGCGCCAGGGCGGCGGGCAAGCCTTGCAGGGCGACACCAAGGCCATGGTCCTGCCCCAGCCTGGCGCTCAGCGCCGCCACGGTCTGCACCCCGGCCATCAGCATGGCGACATAGCTTTTGGTCGCGGCCACGCTCTGTTCCAGCCCGGCCGGCAACAGCACTTCGGCATCACTGGCGGCGGCCAACGGCGACCCGGCGGTATTGACGAACGCCGCCACGCGGGCGCCCAGTTGTTTCAGGTAGTTCACGCTGGCGATCAGGTCCGGGCTCTTGCCCGATTGCGACAGCGCGGCGACCCAGCACTGCTTCAGGCGCAGCGGCGGCTGTTGCAGGCTCACCAGCGACAGCGGAATCGACAGCCAGGGAATTCCGACCTGGCTCATCATCGCGTAGCCGAAGTAGGCGGCCGCGTGATCGGAGCTGCCGCGGGCGACGCTGATGATCAACTCTGGCAGCGCGCTGGCCAACTGTTCGCCGAGGGCGGCGATGGCGTGGTCATCGTCGAGCATGCGCTGCACGACCGCGGGTATCGACAAGGTTTCCTGGAGCATCAGTGACATAACGTAAATACCTGGATGTCCGTCAGCCGCGTGGGCTGTCGGGTACGCAAAGAAGATCGCCGGGAATGAAGCTCAGGCCGGCGGCGTCCATGGCCATGCTCAAGGCGCCCCACAGTGGCGCGTCATGGGTAAAGTGGGCGGCGACAATCTCCGGGGGAAAAGGCACCACCTGGCCGATCAGTTGTTTCAGCGCCGGCGCCAGGGTCGAGGCCTGGTGAAACAGCCCGCCACCGATGGCAATGCGCTCGACGTCGAGGGCCACGGCGAGGTTGCTGACCTGCACCGCCATGCCGGCGATGCGCCGTTCCAGTGCCTGGCGAACCGTCAGGTCATCGCTGGCAAACAGATCCAGGGCCCGCTGGCCATGGCCGAGCATTTCCGTGGCCAGGCGGGTCAGCGCGGCGCCCGAGAAAAACTCTTCCAGTGGCGCGGCGCCTTGCGCGTGGGTGCGCCACAGCCCGGGGTACATCGGATCGAGAAAGGGCTCCAGCATGTAGCCGATTTCCATGGCCGCGCCGTTCTGTCCGCGTATCAAGCGACCATTGGCGATGGCCGCCGCCGCCAGGCCGGTGCCCAGGTTGAGGTAGATGGCGTTGTCGATCCCCGCCAGCGCACCCCAGCGGGCCTCGGCCAGGGCGCCGGCCTTGACGTCGTTGTCGAGCAGCACGGCCTGGGTGTCCAGGCCTTCGCCCAACAGCGCCGGCAGGTCGAGGTCTTCGAAACCCGGGGTGTTCGGCGCCATCAGCAAGCGGCGCCCGCGCACCACCCCGGGGAACACCGCGGCCACGCTGGCCACCCGCGAGGCGCCGAAGTCGGCGATGCAGGCACGTGCCGCCGCGAGGATGCGCTCGAGGGCCGGCACGCCACGGACGCCGTCGGCATGGGTGGTCAGCTTGCGGGTGCTCAAGTGCTGGCTGAGCGGGTCGTAGCAGGCGACCTGGGTCTTGGTGCCGCCGACGTCGATCGCCAGCAGCACGCCTTGGTTGGGCGCGGTGGCGCCCGGGTTATTCCGCGGTTCGTACGTCATGGGTATCGCTTGTCTTGTTGAAGGGCCAGAGTTGTTGCACCCGCGCCCAGAACAGATAGGCCACGCAACCGGCCGCGACCCACACCAGCGACCACTGGATCGGGTAGGCGCCAGGGGCGTTGTGGTTGGACGCCAGGTAAATGTAGACCCAGCCGAGCAGGGCGATCACCGCCGGCACCGGGTACAGCCACATGGTGTAGGGACGGCTCAGGTGCGGCTTGGTCTTGCGCAGCACGAACAGCGAAATGATCTGCGCCACCGACTGCACCAGGATCATCACCGTGGTCAGCAACTGGATCAGGGTGGTGAGGTCGGTCAGGCGCCCGATCATGAAGCCGCCGGAGGTCAGCACGCCCATGCTCAGGATGCCGTAGACCGGGAAATCGTGCTTGGGGTGGGTGACGCTGAAGGCGTTGAAGAACACCTTGTCCTTCGCCGCCTCGAACGGCACCCGCGATCCACCGAGCAGGCCGGCGAACACCGAGGCCACGGCGGTGATCAGGATCAGCACGGTGACCACCGCCGCGGCGCTGTCGCCCCAGGTTTCACTGAGCAGCACCGAGGCCACCGAGTTGTAGGCCGCCGACTTCTGATCGAGCATGCGGTGCCAGTCCACCACGCCGAGCACGCCGACCTGCATCAGCAGATAGATCACCAGCATGCCGAGCACCGACCAGACGATCGACTTGGGAATCACCCGGCCCGGTTGTTCGACTTCCCCGGCCAGGTAGGCCGAGGTGTTGTAGCCCAGGTAGTCGTAGATACCGATGGTCAGGCCACCGGCCATGCCGAGCCAGAAACTGCTGTCGCCGAGGTTGAACGCGCCTTCGGGAAAGCTGAAGGCCAACTCCGGATGGAAGTGCGAAAAGGCCGCGGCGATCAGTGCCGCGATGCTCACCAGCATGATCAGCCAGAGCACGATGCTCAGGCGCGCGATGGATTCGATCTTGCGCCAGAGCAGCACGATGATCAGCCAGATCAGCACCAGGCCGATGAGATTGCCGGTGGTCTGGCTCATGTCCGGCCAGAACCAGGTCAGGTACTGCACGAAACCGATGATCCCGGTGGACATGATCAGCGGGATGAACAGCATCGCGGTCCACACGAACAGGAACGGCAGCAGCTTGCCGGTGCGTTTGCCGAAGGCCTCGCGCAGGTACACGTAGGTGCCGCCGGCACCCGGCAACGAGGCGCCGAGCTCGGCCCAGACCAGGCCGTCGCACAGGGCCAGCAGCGCGCCGAGGATCCAACCCAGGTAAGCCTGTGGGCCGCCCATGATGACGATCATGGTGGGAATGGTGATGAACGGGCCGACGCCGCACATCTGGCTCATGTTGATCGCCGTGGCGGGAAACAGGCCGATCTTGCGTTTGCTGCCGGACGAACGTTGCCCGGGGGGATTGGAGCTGCTCATGGTGTGACGTCCTCTTGCGCGAGTGACAGAAAGTGACGGGCAGGTAGCGAAGGTGCTGCGTGCCGGCGACGCCTTGCATCGACTCGGTATCGTTATTGTTATGGGTTCTGGACGCCTGGGACCGCGGCGACCTGGGCAATAGAAAAGCACGTCACGAGTATTAATTCAACTTGATTTAATTAATTGGCAGCGCCGATCATCCGCCCATGAAAAGTCTCCAGAACACCCGCACGGTGACCACCGGCACCAACGCTGAACACGCCCGCCTGCACAACCGCCGGGTGATCCTCGAAGCCATTCGCCTGGGCGGACGCCTGACTCGCGCCGACCTGACGCGGCTGACCTCGCTGACCGCGCAGACGGTGTCGAACATCGTTGCCGAACTGGAGCAGGAGGGGATGCTCCTGGTGCATGCGGCCGAGAAGATCGGTCGTGGCCAGCCACCCGTACCGTTGTCGATCAACCCCGACGGGGGTTACGCCCTCGGTTTTCATGTGGCGCAGCACTCGATCATCGGCGTGATGCTCGACCTGCTGGGCAATACCCGCGCCCAGGTCACCCTGGCGGTGAACTACCCCAGCTTCGATCAGGCCTTGCCGCTGATTCTCGAGACGGTAACGGCGTTTCGCCGGCAGTTGCCCCGCGGCCGCTTCCTCGGCGTCGGCGTGGCCTTGCCGGGACCGTTCAGTGTCGAGGGCATGACCGCGGTGGGGCCGACGGCGATGTCCGGCTGGGACGAAGCCGATATTGCCCTGCGCCTGCAACAGGCCGTCGGGCTGCCGGTGCTTCTGGAAAACGATGCCACGGCGGCGACCATGGGCGAGCGCCTGCACGGTATTGCCAGCGACCTGCAGCACTTCGTCCACCTGTTTATCGGCAGCGGCCTGGGGGCCGGTTTGTACCTGGGTAATCGCCTGTATTCCGGGCACTGGCACAACGCCGGGGAAATCGGCCACATGACTGTGGTCCCTGGCGGCAAGGCCTGTCATTGCGGTAACCACGGTTGCCTGGAGCGCTACATCTCCATCGCCGCGCTGCTCGAACATCTGGGCCAGCGTGCCGACCAGGACATCAGTGCCTGGGACATGCGCGAGCCGCGTTTTACCGCCGGTGTCCAGGCCTGGCTCGACGAGGCGGTGCCGGCCCTGCGCCAGGCGATCAACATCCTCGAGTCGCTGCTCGATCCGCAGACCATCCTGATCAGCGGTTTTTTGCCGGCGGCGATCCTCGGCCGGCTGGTGGACAGCCTGGAGCCGTTGAGCCGCTCCATCAGCAGTCGTGGTGACCGGGAATATCCACGTCTGCAACTCGGCACCGCCGGACCCGATGCGGTGGCGCTGGGGGCGGCGGCCTTGATGATCCTGGCGGAGATCAGCCCGGATTACGAGGCATTGCTCAAGCCGGAATAAGCGCACGGTCAGGGGCAGTGCGCTGCCTGGCCGCGTGGTGGGAGCGCCTCAGGCCTGGCGCCAGCTCACTGCATCGATACCGAATTTCTCGGCCATGGGCTTGCTGGTTTTCTTCACCCGTTCGCGACCGAACTTGCCGATGCGGCCCACGCCGGCATCGCAACTGGCCCAGTGCCAGGCCTCGGCATTGTCCATGTGTTCCGAGCGGATAATGAAGGACCTGGGAATGCCATGCAGGGTGTAGTCGATAACGAAAAGCTTTGCCGTGCTCATAAACTTGAGAATCCTCCCTGGGATGCTTCCTTGTCGTTCTAAAGTGATCCCCAGGCGCGAGAAAAATTCAGTCGAATTGTCCGCTGGCTGCTCGCTGGAAATAACCCGGGATCCGCCTTTAGAAAAAACCGCCCAAGCCGATGCCAATGACTGATTACCCGCGCTTTCATTTGCCCATCGGTGCCACCCATGTTTAACAAAAGCTTGAAGCAGGAGCTCTCGGCTCTTCGCGAAGAACTCTCCAGCCTCCAGCAAGTCAAGGACAGCCTGGAGCAGGAAATGCTCGTGCTGACCCTGGACCCCGACGGTCGCATCGAATCGGTCAACCAGAACTTCACCCAGGAAATGCTCTACCCGAGCGGTTCGCTGGTGGGCCGTAGCCTGGATGAGTTGGTGCCGGAGTACCTCAAACGTTCGGATTTTCACCAGCGCTTCAAGAATGCCCTGACCCGGGGCGAGCATTTCAGCGGCGCGGTGCGCTTGTTGCGCGGCAACGGGCAGGAAGCCTGGCTGCGTTCGATCCTACAGCCAATTCGTGACTCCCAGGGGCGTATCCGCCATTTTTCGATTTACTCCAACGATCTGACCCGGACCATCGAGTCGTCCCGCGAGCACGAAAACCTGATCGGCGCGCTGTTGCGTTCCACCGCCGTGATCGAATTCAACCTGGCCGGTGAAGTGCTCACCGCCAACGACCGTTTCCTCAACGCCATGGGCTACAACCTGGCGCAGATCCAGGGCAAGCATCACCGCCTGTTCTGTGAACCGGCGGAATACAACAGCCCCGAATACCAGGACTTCTGGAAGCGCTTGAATGCCGGCGAGTTCGTCGCCGGGCGCTTCAAACGGGTCGACAGCCGTGGTCGCGAGGTCTGGCTGGAGGCATCCTATAACCCGGTGCTTGATGCCAATGAAAAGCTCTACAAAGTGGTCAAGTTCGCTACCGTGATCACTGACCAGGTGAACCAGGAGAAGGCGGTGGCCGAAGCGGCGAACATTGCCTACAGCACGTCCTTGCAGACCGACAGCACCGCCCAGCGCGGGACCACCGTGGTGACCCAGGCCGTGGACGTGATGCGCGACCTGGCGGCGCATATGCAAACCGCCAGCGACGGCATCGAGGCCTTGAATGCGCAGTCCCAGGTGATCGGTAGCATCGTCAAGACCATCAGCGGGATTGCCGAGCAGACCAACCTGCTGGCGCTCAACGCGGCCATCGAGGCGGCGCGCGCGGGTGAGCAGGGCCGTGGATTTGCCGTGGTGGCGGACGAAGTGCGGCAGTTGGCCTCGCGCACCAGCCAGGCCACGGACGAGATCGTCGGCGTGGTGCGGCAGAACCAGGATATGGCGCGCGATGCGGTGTCGCTGATGAACAGCGGCAAGACCCAGGCCGAGGAGGGTCTTGCGCTGGCGGCGGAGGCGGGCACGGTGATCGTCGAGATCCAGGACGGCGCGCAGAAGGTGGTCAATGCGGTCGGGCAGTTTGCCAACCAGCTGACTAATTGAGCGCCACCACCATATCCACCTCGACCGAGGCGTTTTTCGGCAGTTGGAACACCCCGACCGAGGTTCGTGTATGCACCCCGGCTTCGCCGAATACCGAATACAACACCTCGGACGCGCCGTCGGCGACTTCACTCTGTTGCGTGAAGTCCGCCGCGCTCTGCACATACACATTGATACGCAAGACTTTCCTGATCTGTCCCAGGTCGCCGTCGAGCAACTGCCGCAAAATTGCCAGGGCGCGCATGGTGCTGATCTGCGCCCCGTGGCGTGCCCGCTCCAGTGTGGTCTCGGCGCCGACCCGGCCGGTCACCATCACGGTATTGTCGACGCGCGGAATCTGCCCGCTGACATACACTTCAAGATCGTTGCGCACCGCCGGAACGTAATTGCCGCCGATCTTCATTTCACCGTCGAAGCTGTAGCCGAGTTCCCGGGCAATGGCATCGAATGAGGCGTTTCTGGTGTCTGACATGGTCCAGCTCCTGACAAGAGAGGTTCAGTGCGTGCGGGCCAAGCACGATCCGGCCCGCGCTAGGCCTTGCTACGAGGTTTGCGCAGCGTTGGGGAAAATAGCGAAAAGTGCAATGTCGTCGGTTACACTTCGATAATGTCAAAAGAACATCATGCAGTTTTGACCTTCGCCCGAATCTACAACAGCGTATTGACCCGATTGCTGGTGTTAGCGCTGTGCATTGTCGTGTCTGGCGCTATCGTGCGTTATTACGTGTTGACCAACTTTCTGCGCGAGGACCTGAGCGCCGTCGTGGAGGGCCAACAGTTGGCGTTGGCGACTTATGTCGCGCACGATGTCGATAGCAAGGTCATTCGGCGTCGGCTCTTGATCGAGCGCCTCGCGGCCAGCGTGCCCCTCGACTTACTGGCCCGGCCGGAACAACTGCGAGTCTGGCTGAAAGAGCGTTCACCCTACCAGGCCCTGCTCGCGATCGATGTTTTCATCGTCGACGCCAGTGGCAAGCGGGTAGCGGGCTACCCCGATCCGAAGGCGCCGTCCGATACCGACTATACGGATCGTGATTATGTTCAAGCCGGGTTGGCCGGTAAATTGTTTTTCGGCCAGCCGATCGAGGGCCGGGTCAATGCCGAACCGATGCTGCCGATCTCCGCGCCTATCAGGAATGCGGCGGGTGAGGTGCGGGGCGTCCTTGTTGGCATGATGGCACTGTCGGCCCCCGGGTTTCTTGATTCCTTGCTGCAGAGCCGTGGGGGAACCACTAGCGGGGAGTTCCAGCTGGTTTTCCCGGAAAGTCGCTTGCGGATCGAATCCTCCCGGTTTGGGATGGGCCTCCAGCCGACCTCGCCACCTGGCCTCGATGTCCTGCAGGACCGGGCCATGGCGGGTTTTCGCGGGACCGGGATAACAGTCAACGGCGAGGGCCGGGAAGAGGTCCGCGCCATGGTTTCCGTCCCCAGTATGGGCTGGTTCATTGTCGCCAGCCTGCCGGGCCATGAGGCGTTTTCAACCGTTGAGCGAACCCAGCGTTTCTTGATCAAAGGTGCGATCTCCTCGATTTTTCTGTTCGGCATCATCTGTTCCATCGTCATGTACTTTGTCTTTCGTCCGCTGTTCCAGGCCGCCGCGCAGGCGGACTGCATGACCCGCGACGAACTGCCGCATGCGCCCTTGCCGGTGGTGCGTAACGATGAAGTCGGTCACTTGATCTCGGCGTTCAATCGCTTGTTGCTCAAGCTCAACGAGAAACAGGCGGAGCTCGAAAAAATCGCTCATCACGACACCCTGACCGGCTTGCCCAACCGGCATCACCTCTCTGGCCGCCTGCGCCAGGTGTTGGCCCAGGCCCAGCGCAAAGGTACGCAGGTCGGTTTGTTGTTCATGGACCTCGATGGCTTCAAGCGGATCAATGACACCCTCGGACACGAGGCCGGTGACGAGGTGTTGCGTCAAGTGGCGAAGCGCTTTGGCGCCGTTGTGCGGGGCGGCGACACCCTGGCGCGCATTGGCGGCGATGAGTTCGTGGTCCTGCTGAGCGATCTTGGCGCCGATGCCGAAGAAACCGTGAGCACCGTGGCCACCAAGTGCATTGCTGCGCTGAGCATGCCTTTTCTCATTGCCGGTACGGTTTGCCAGTTGGGCGTCTCGATCGGTATCGCCCTGGGCAGCGGCGAAAGCTCCGCCGATGCGTTGCTGCTGACCGCGGATCGCGTCATGTACCAGGCCAAGAAAACCGGGCGTGGTCGCTACGTGACCCACAAGCTCTGAGGCGGGTCTCGCCCCTGTTGCAAGCGTAGCGGGCGCAACAAAGGTAAACTCCGGGCTTTCCCGAAGGAGTTCCTATGAGCCACTACCAGCCCGGCATTCTTGCCAAGCCTGTGCCCTTGCAGGCGCGCCACCTGTTCTTCGCCCTTGAGTCCGCCGAAGCCTTGCCGGCTGCACTCGACAATCTCACCCGGCTGGTGGATGTAAAGCACGCCGTGGTCGGTTTTGGCGAGTCGCTGGTGCAGGCGCTGGGCGCTCATGTCCAAGGGCTGCGGGCCTTTCCCGTGATCACTGGCGCGGGGGTGGATAATCCGTCGACCCAGCATGCGCTGTGGTGCTGGTTGCATGGTGAGGACCGTGGCGAGTTGTTGCTCCGCAGTCGTGCGCTGGAGCAGGCGCTGGCGCCGGCCCTGAAGTTGGTGCAGATGACCGAGGCGTTCCGACACAAGAGCGGCCACGACCTGACCGGTTATGAGGACGGCACCGAGAACCCGCTGGACGAAGCCGCCGTCGCGGCCGGGATCGCCGCGGACGGCGGCAGCTTTGCCGCGATCCAGCAGTGGCAGCATGACCTGGACGGTTTCGCCGCGCTGCCAGCCCATGAGCAGGACAACATCATGGGGCGGCGCAAGAGCGACAATGAGGAACTGGACGATGCGCCGGAGTCCGCCCACGTCAAACGTACCGCCCAGGAGAGCTTTGCCCCGGAGGCCTTCGTGGTGCGTCGCTCGATGCCCTGGTCGAACGAGCAGGGTGCCGGCCTGATGTTCCTGGCGTTCGGTCATTCCTTTGCGGCCTTCGAGGCACAGCTGCGGCGCATGAGCGGCCTGGACGATGGCATCGTCGACGGTTTGTATCGTTTCAGCCGGCCGATTACCGGCGGCTACTACTGGTGCCCGCCATTGAGCGAAGGACGCCTGGATCTGAGTGCCCTGAGCGGCGCTTGAGTCCCCCCGCTCGGCCTGAGCCCGCCCGGTGTCGTCCATCGGGCGCTTTCATCAGGGCGTTTGGCGACGGGTAGTGTTATCCGCTCTCGACCCGAGCTGAAATTGATCTAAGCAGGTTGCCGCTCTGAACTAGACTCAAAAGAGCGCATTCGCTGCAAAGTGAAATCCCCCTCGTCCGCGCAGCGCACTTGCCATCCAGGCGCCCACGCCTGCCTGCCGAATGAAATCAGGCGCCAATCCAACCTGACGGATGAGACTCAGGCTCCACGGGAGCCAGGGAGTGTTCATCATGATCTCCATGCGTGCTGTTTTGCTCTGCGCCTTGCCTGGCCTGGTGCTGTTGGCGGCGTCCCCGGCTGTCTGGGCGGCAGGTGAGAGTGCACCGATCAACCAGGAGGCGGTGCGGTTAGCGCCGCAAACCCAGAACGGCGTGTCTTACCTGACGGGGGGGATCGGCGAAGATGAAACCCAGGCATTGCTTCATACCAGTGGTTATAACCTGCATATTGTCCTGAGCGCGGGCCCCAAAGGGGAATATGTGCCCGATGTCGACATCACGATCCACAAGGCCGGGGGCGAGTCGGTACTGTCATTGAGCCAGGTCGGGCCGCTGGTGTACGTCAAGTTGCCTGCTGGCAAATACGAGGTGGTCAGCCGGCGTGATGGTCACGAAGAAAGGCAGGGTGTCGTCCTCGATGGGGAGGCCAGCCAGACGGTGAATTTGAACTGGAAAAACGAGTAAGGCGAGTCCTGCCGGCGCGCCGCTCGCCGCTCGATTGCCGGCGATAGCCGTGGTGCGCGGTGCATCGTAATGACCTGCAATAGCCGCGCTGCATCGTGCCGCGCAATCGTCGGCAAGCCAGTTCCTGCCGGGCTGGGGTGTTCAAGAAATTACCAATCAGGGGATGCCAAATTGCCGCCTTGCGAATAATCTGCGCACAGAGGGAATCCCCCTGGAACACAGATTTGGACACGAGGTCGGAAGATGGGCAAGTTGCGAGTCGGGATTATTTTCGGTGGCTTGGGGGCCGAGCACGAAGTGTCGTTGCAATCGGCGCGTAATGTGGTCGATGCGCTGGACCGCGAGCGTTTCGAGCCGATCCTGATCGGCATCGACAAGCAGGGGCGCTGGCACCTCAACGACAGTTCCAACTACCTGATCAATGCCGAGAATCCTGCGCTTATCGCCTTGAACCAATCCAATCGCGAACTGGCCGTGGTCCCCGGCAAGTCCAGCCAGCAGTTGGTGGACACCAGCAGCCAGGCACTGCTGGAGCAGGTCGATGTGATCTTCCCCATCGTCCACGGCACCCTTGGCGAAGACGGCTGCCTGCAAGGCTTGCTGCGCATGACTGACCTGCCTTTTGTCGGCTCCGATGTGCTCGGCTCGGCGGTGTGCATGGACAAGGACGTGAGCAAGCGTCTGCTGCGCGATGCCGGGCTGGCGGTGACACCCTTTATCACTGTGAACCGGGCCACCGCCGCGAGGCTCGGCTTCGAGGCCGCACAGGCAAAGTTGGGCCTGCCGCTGTTCATCAAGCCGGCGAACCAGGGCTCTTCGGTGGGGGTGAGCAAGGTCGAGACGGCCGAGGAGTACCAGGCCGCGCTGGCCTTGGCGCTGGACTTCGACGAAAAGGTCCTGATCGAATCGGCGGTCAGCGGGCGGGAGATCGAATGCGCGATCCTCGGCAACGACCAGCCGATTGCCAGCGGTTGTGGAGAGATCGTCGTGCGCAGCGGCTTCTACTCCTACGACAGCAAGTACATTGATGAGCAGGCCGCCGAAGTCGTGGTGCCGGCGGCGCTCAGCGAACAGGACAGTGAGCGCATTCGCGCACAGGCCATCGAAGCCTTCCTGGTGTTGGGCTGTTCCGGATTGGCGCGGGTCGATGTGTTTCTTACCGCGGACGGCGAAGTGCTGATCAACGAGGTCAACTCACTGCCCGGTTTTACCCGCATCAGCATGTACCCCAAGCTCTGGCAGGCGGCGGGGATGAGTTACAGCGAACTGGTCAGCCGCCTGATCGAACTGGCGCTGGAGCGGCATGCGCTGCGCAAGAATCTGAAGAACAGTCGCTAAAAGGCCCGCAGCCGCTTCGCGCGCTTCGGGCCTGGTAAACGCTTGGAAGAGCCTGGGTTTCAGGCTCCGGAGCGGGACGGGTCGAGATGGTCCAGGTCCGGTCGATGCCAGGGGTCAATGTGCGTCATCAGGTTCAGGACCCGATGACGCAGCATGACATTTTCCCGCGCGGCCACGGCAATCGCGTGGCCCTCCTCGACGGAAATCGAAGCTTCCACTTCGATATGCGCATCGACCGCGAGCATATCGCCCATTTTGCGCGTGCGTACATCGTGCACGCCCTTGATGCCGGGGGTTTCCAGGAGCGTGGTGCGAATGGAGGCCACCTCTTCTTCATCGGCGGCGCTGTCCATCAGGTCATTCAAGGCGTTCCAGCCGAACGACCAGCCCATCCTGGCAATCATGCCACCGACCACCAGCGCGGCAATCGGGTCGAGAATCGGATAGCCCGCCAGGTTGCCGACAATACCGATACCGACCACCAGCGACGAGGCCGCATCCGAGCGTGCATGCCAGGCGTTGGCGATCAACAGGCTCGATTTCACCTTCTTCGCCACGGTGAGCATGTAGCGAAACAACAGTTCCTTGGTCAGCAACGCGGCGCCCGCTACCCACAAGGCCGTCATATGCACCGTCTGGATGGACTCCGGGGTTTGCAGCTTGAGCACGGCCGAACCGATCATGCCGATGCCCACGGCCAGCAGCAGCAGGCCGAGGATCATCGAGGCGGCGGTTTCAAAGCGCAGGTGCCCATACGGATGGCCGTCGTCGGCGTCCTGCTTGCTCTTGTGGCTGGCGAACAACACCACAAAGTCGGCAATCAAGTCCGACAGCGAGTGAATACCGTCGGCGATCAGGCCCTGGGACTTCGACAGGATACCCACGACGATCTGGGTGCAGGACAGCGCCAGATTGACGGCCACGCTCGCCCAGGTGCAACGGGAAGCCGCAGTCGCTCGTTCGGCGGGAGTGCAGTATTGGTCCTCGGAATCTTCGGAGAACTTTTCATCGTTGATCATAGGCTTTTCCATTATTCACAAATGACTATCAGCTCACGGCACTCAAGGCGTTCCGGCTAATTAAGTGGCTGTTTTGATGTGATCGACAATCATTGGCGTTCGCCTTGAAACAGGCATGAACAAGGGACAAAGCATACTTAAAAGTTGGGAGGGATACACAGGCTATTTAAATAATCAGGGCGATTGAAAATTTGTTTCGTATACATATCGCTTGTGTTCTCAAATGCGAATCTTAATGTTTCGTCGACTAGTGTTCGAAGGCACTCGCACTGACGCCAACAACCTTCTATCCCATTATCGGCAGAGGACTTCCAGTGCGGGGATATTGCCTGGCGGGCGAGTAGAAAAGCGAAGGGGAACCTGGCTGGCTCCCCTGGCGATGTGCGGAATCAGTTGGTGGCGACGCGGTCGGTCTCACCCGAGGTGACCAGCGCCCTGAGCGAGGTATCGAACTGCTTCAGGGCGTTGACCTGCAAGTCGCGTTGCTGGTTGATTTGCGCGGCAATCTCCGGCGCGGCCTTGCCATGGACCCAGATCGACGGCAGCTCCTTGCCACCGAAACCTTCGGCCTTGCCGATGTATTGCAGGTTCGAATCGTAGAACGTGGCGACGAAGCGCGCTTCGAACTGGCTGTTGCGTTTGGTCACCAGGCGGCTGTAGGTGTCGAGCATCACCACCACGTCAGGACGGGCCTTCACCAGTGCATCAAGGTTGTCGTAGACGGTCACCGAGGTGAACTGTTTCTGCAGCGAAGCCATGAGCCAGTCGATGGCCAGTTTCGGATCGGAACTGTTGACGAACGCCTCGCTGATGCGCGGGTCCAGAGCGGCATTCTTCGCGCCGTTCAACGCAACGCTGTGATAGCGCTCAAGGTACTCAAGCGTACTGACAGTATTTTCGCTGTAGAGCACCCCGACCGACTGGGCATGTTTCAAGCTGGCGGCGCTGTCGGCCACCGGCAGGAAATGGCAGGCTTGATCGTCAGCCGCGTAGGCTGGGGCGGTGGCGATGAAACCACCGGTCAATACGGCGACAAGAGCCAGCAAGGTAGAAATTCTCATCGCGCGTTTTCCTTCTGAAGTCGGTTCGGCATAACGCTATCCTCCTCCTTTGACAGAAAAACAAAACTTGCATTCCTTGATGGTTACTATCAATTGAACGAATGATAGGCGGCCGTATGTTGCAGTGTAGCTGTCAATGGGGCGTGGCATTGCGTGCCTTGGTAGTGCCGCCTGTCTGCTTGTCCAGCAAAAGCCTGTTGTGTTGTACGATGACTGACGATATGGTCTGTGACGATGCCGCTGCGGCTCAAACCGCCCCTGGGAACTCGCCGCGGTTCCTGATAGCGGCTGCAAGGTCTGCGTTCCCCATAACAACAAGGAAATGCTTCATGAAAAAAATCAAAGTGCTTATCGGTTTCCTGTGCCTCTTCAGTGGCTATGTAACCGCCGCCCCTTCGGCGGGAGAGAAGGCCGTGGCCGATGCGGTGGACCATCTGACCCTGGCGATGTTGAACAGGGACATTCCCGAGTTGAACGCGTTGACCGCCGAGAGCCTGACCTACGGGCATTCCAGCGGGAAGGTGCAGGGCAAGAAAGACTTTATCGGCGATATCGAATCAGGCAAAAGTGCCTTCAAGACCCTGCAGATGCAGAACCAGACCATTACCCTGTCAGGCGATGTGGCGTTCGTCCGCCATCATTTTTCGGGACAGGCGATCAAGGGCAGCGAACTGGTGCCTACTGAAATCGAAAACTTCCAGGTCTGGCAGAAGCAGCACGGCAAATGGTTGTTGGTGGGGCGGCAGGCCTTTCATCTCTGATCGTTGCGTGACCGCGGGGGGGCTATGGATCTGGTGTTAAAAAACGGCTGACACCCAGTTCCGGCGTTAGTCCCCCGCAAACTATAGGAAAACAAACTGTTTCAGGGCCGCCATCATGGCGATCACCAGAACAGCGGCTCCCACCGCAGCGGTCCACTCGGATTACGGTGTGCCAGCGAACCATGAATCCTTTGCCGGATATTTACCTCGTGTGAGCAGTTTCACGACGGGCCAGCCGACGGGAAAGCAAATAGCCTGAAAAATAACGTCGGTTAGTATATCGAGCAATTTCGTACGTCCTTGTCACCAGTAAGAGCCGCAATGCCTGGAGTCTACAAGTTCGCCCTTGAATGAGCACTGATCGCCGCCAGTCGGGTGACAACCAGTGAAGCCTGTTCGCGCAACGCGTCCTCGAACAGGCTGACCAGCCTGGAGGCCGGGCGATGCAAAGGTCTGATCAGGCTGACGGTAAAGGGGATCGAAACGCTGAACGGACGGATCTCCAGGCCTTGTCCGAGAAAGTCCAGGGCTGTCAGCGGGTTGACGATGGCCAGGCCGACACGCTCGCGAACCATGGCACAGACCGAAGCGGCACTGTGGGTATCCAGCACCATGTGCCGCTCTACCTGGGCTTGGCGGAAGATCTCGTCGATCTGCTGCCTGTAGCTATCGAGGCTGGACAGGCTGATGAAGGGTTTTGCGGCAAAGTCTTCAGGTGCCAGCCGCGGTTTTTCCAGAAGTGGATGGCCGCTCGGCAGGACGCAGACTTCATCCACCGTCATCAAGGGCGACAGCTCTGTCCCCGGCGGCGCATTGGCCACTTCGGTCAGCCCCAGGTCGTAGCGCTGGGCCGACAGCCACTCCTCCAGCAACGGCGATTCTTGCGGCGTGATGCTTATGCTCGCCTTGGGGAATTGCGTAACGAAACGCTGGCATGCCCTGGGCAGCAAGGATTGCGAGAACACCGGCAGGCAGGCAATGGACAGTTGGCCCTGCTCGAACTCCCGCAATGACGCCGCGGTGTTGAGAATCCGCCCCAGCCCGAAGTAGGCACGTTGTACCTCCTCGAATAGCGAGAGTGCTTGTGCCGTCGGTCGCAGGCGGCCGCGCACGCGGTCAAACAATTTGAGTTGGGTGAGTTGTTCAAAACGCGCCAATTCGCGACTGACCGTCGGCTGGGAGGTATGCAACATGGCCGCGGCTCCCGTCACACTGCCGCAAGTCATCACGGCCCGGAACACTTCGATATGGCGCAACGTGGCTGACATGGAGCTGATCTCATGCTTGTGGAAGTCCATATCGTAAATGAATGGATTTGCTGAGTATTGGTATTTTATGACGGGTTGTTCTTTCTCCATCATGCCGCCGACGGCGCGATAGTCCCTTTGCTGCGCGCGCATTGCTTGCCTGAGGCCTGCTGATATGAAAACCCTCGCTGACAACCTGCTACTGCAACTGGCCGAGTGCCATGGCACCCCTTTGTGGGTGTATGACGGTCCGTTGATTCAAGAGCGTATCCGGCAACTGGCGGCATTCGACACCGTGCGCTTTGCCCAGAAAGCCTGCTCCAACCTCCATATCCTGCGTTTGATGCGCGAAGCCGGGGCGAAGGTGGATGCTGTTTCTCTCGGCGAGATCGAGCGTGCGCTGCGGGCCGGATTCAGCACGGGCCTCGTGCATGGCGTGGCCGGTGTCGTGTTCACGGCTGACGTGTTTGATCGAGCCACCTTGCAACGCGTAGTGGCGGCACAGGTCGAGGTCAATGTCGGTTCCATCGACATGCTGCACCAGCTGGGAGCGCTTTCCCCCGGTCACCGGGTATGGTTACGGGTCAATCCGGGCTTTGGCCACGGACACAGCCGCAAGACCAATACCGGCGGTGAAAACAGCAAGCACGGGATCTGGCACACCCAGCTGGAAGAAGCCCTGGTACTGGTTCGGGATTACGGCCTGCACCTGGTGGGCTTGCACATGCATATTGGTTCCGGGGTGGATTACCAGCATCTGCAGCGAGTGTGCGGCAGCATGGCGGAGTTGGTCGTGGGCCTGGACCAGGATATCGAGGCCATTTCAGCGGGTGGCGGTTTATCGGTGCCCTACCAGGCGGGCGAGCAGCCGGTCGACGTCGATCATTATTTTGCCCAGTGGGACCACGCCAGGAAGCAGATTGAGCGCCATCTGGGCCATCCGATCCGCCTGGAAATCGAGCCGGGACGCTTTCTGGTGGCGGAGGCCGGTGTGCTGGTATCGGAGGTGCGTGCCACCAAACCAATGGGGGGCAACCATTTCACCCTGGTCGATGCCGGCTTCAATGACCTGATGCGCCCATCGCTGTACGGCAGTTATCACGAGATATCGTTGCTGAGTCGGCGCGACGAGCCATTGCCCATGCGGGCGACGGTTGTGGCTGGGCCTCTGTGCGAGTCCGGCGACGTCTTTACCCAATCCGCGGGCGGGATCGTCGAGTCCCGCCTGTTACCCGCTGCCGAGGTAGGTGATTACCTGGTGTTCCATACCGCTGGCGCTTACGGCGCCTCCATGTCCTCCAACTACAATAGCCGTACCCAGGCGGCGGAAGTCCTGGTGAATGGCCGCGAGCATCGGCTGATCAGGCGGCGCCAGAGCTTGAGTGCGCTGTTGCAGCTTGAAGAGGGCCTCCAAGGACAGCGATTATGGCATTCGTAGTATTTATAACGGTGCGGCTACGATATCAAGATCCATCGGCGGTAGTTGCAACTTGCCATCCGAGGTAAAGACCTTGATCGTATGTTTTCCAGGGCTTGTCAGTATTGATTGGGGGACAACAATGGTGATGCCGGATTTTCCGACGAAAGTGAGTGATTTCAGTTCGGATATCGTCGCGTTCGACAACATGTCCGCCCGACTGTTCAGAGCCATCCACATGACAAGCGATCCATCTGGTTGTAGTGGTCCTTTATCGCCTATCTGATAGTCAGGCGTCCGACGATGCAAACACACGCAGCCGATGGCCGTCCGGATCAAGCGCGACAAAGGTGTAGCCAAAATCCATCTCCACCGGCTCCTGGAGAATACTCAGCCCCTTGGCCACCCAGGCTCGATAGGTCGAATCAACCAGGGTTTTTCCCGTGACGCTGAACGCCACTTCGCCGGCAACCCCGATGTCGGCAACCCGTGGCTCTACCGTGTGCTTCGACCAAAGGCCCAGCATGAACCCAGGGGCCAGGGCGAACATCGCAAACGTGGCCGAAGCTTCTGTCGGGGCGTTACCAAACAGGTCGGCATAGAAGCTGGCGCTGGATTCCGGGCTGTCGACATACAGGATGAAAAAATTGGGCTTGATCATGGGGGAGGGCTCCTGGCCGGGGATGGAAGTGGCGCTATCAGCACAGTGCTTGCTAGCGCCTCTTATCCTACGGATGCCACTACCCATTTTTGTCAGCAGTGATCGCCTACTGAGGGCAGATCCCTTCCTGCAGGCGCCAAGCCTTCAGCAGTGCCTGGCGTCGGCGTGGATATCGTTCCGGGGTTGTCTTGAACTCGGTAATCCGGTCACTGCGAAAGTGACGAAATCCGTCACGTAGTTCGCACCAGGCCACCAGCACACGGGAGTCATCAAAATAGCCCAGGGCGAATGGCCAGAGGGTTCGACAGGACTGCTCTCCCTTCAAATCCAGATAGACAATTTCCACCTTCAGTTCTGCCCTGATTGCCTGGCGGATCAGCGGCTGCACGATGTCGATCGGCAATGGCGAAGCTCTAGGCCCGATCAATAGCGCCGATGCGTCCAACTCGTCCCGGAGGTCCGATGGCAGGACTGCGGAGATTTTGTCCAGCGCATTACGTGCCGCTTGACCCAGGCGTTCATCGGCCCGCTCGGCGACCCAGCGCGAACCCAGGACGAGGGCTTCTATCTCGTCTTCTGAAAACATCAGGGGCGGCAGCATGAAACCGGGGCGCAACACAAAGCCGAGCCCGGCGGCCCCTTCGATATTGGCGCCTTGCTCCTTCAAGGTCCCGATGTCCCTGTAGAGGGTGCGCAGGGTGATACCCAGTTCCTGGGCCAGCACGGCTCCGGCAACGGGAAAACGGTAACGCCGTAAAATCTGGATCAAGGTCAGGAGACGTTGGGAACGGGACATTCAGGCAAGCTCAAAAGGCAATGCCCGACAGAGTTCCATATCCGGGAGGGGGCTTTCAACCGTCATGCGCCTTGAGATTGCGATCCCCCGCCATGATCAGTTAATATACGTTTCATATACATTTTATATCGAGTGGGTCCATGGGTATCGTCAAGATTTCAGAGAGCATGCACGAGAACCTGCGCGTCGCCAGCGATGCGTTGAGTCGTTCGATCAATGCCCAGGCCGAGCACTGGATGCGTATCGGGATGCTGGCGGAGTTGCATCCCAACCTGGATCACCGTGACATCAGCCGTTTGCTGGTCCGTGCTGAACTGGAGGGCGGCCTTGATGTGAAACAGTTGTGCGCGCTGGCGGATCTTTCGCAAGGTGCTCGGGCTCATGCCGCGCCAGGAGCCCAGCAATGAAGACAAACGTCAAAATCAATACACCGGCGCAAATAGCCCTGTCCGGCGCGGCGGGCAAGCTGGCCGCCGAAGTGCTGGCGATGATCGCTCCCCACGTCAAGGCCGGGGTTACCACCGACCAGCTTGACCAGCTTTGTCATGACTACATCGTCAACGTGCAGAAGGCCATTCCCGGCAATGTCGGTTATCACGGCTTTCCGAAAACCGTGTGTACCTCCGTCAACGAGGTAGTCTGCCACGGCATCCCGACGAGCAAGGCGCTGAAGGATGGCGACATCGTCAATATCGACATCGCCGTGGTCAAGGATGGCTGGTACGGCGACACCAGCCGCATGTACTTTGTCGGTGAGCCCGGCGCGCAGGCTCGGCGCCTGGTCAAGACCACCTATGAGGCCATGTGTGCCGGTATTCGCATGGTTCGCCCCGGTGCGACGCTGGGCGATATCGGTCACGCGATCCAGAGCGTTGCCGAGCGGGACGGCTTCAGCGTGGTGCGTGAGTACTGCGGTCATGGTATCGGCAAGATCTACCACGATGAGCCGCAGGTTTTGCATTACGGCTACCCGGGCCAGGGCCTGACCCTGAAAACCGGCATGATCTTCACCATCGAGCCGATGTTGAACGCCGGCAAACGCCATGTGAAAACCCTGGCCGATGGCTGGACGGTCGTCACCAAGGATCACTCGCTCTCGGCCCAGTGGGAGCATATGGTCGCCGTCACTGACGAGGGTTTCGAGGTGTTGACCCCTTGGCCGGACCAGCAGGACGAGTATCCCGCGGTAGTTTAGGTAGCCGGCGGCAAGGTAAGGGAATAGCCGCCTGGACGCGGTCTTATATATACAGGCACTTCTCCAAAGTTAATCTTTGAAAGACTGGATGCCAATCATTCGTAGGGGTATTTTAGGTGTTCGTAAAGCGTCCGGGCGTAGCTATTTAATTGGCTGCCAGTTTCATGTAACAAACCGGGTACAAGCTTTACAAAGTATTTACTTTGGCGCCGCGCGAATCTTCCAGGAAAAACTGTCTGATAAGTATTCCCGGAGATATTATTAAGTCAGCCGGTTCGGTGCGAAAAGAGGACTTGTCATGAATAGTCGACTCTCGAAAGTGAAAGTGGCTGTCTTGCTCATTGGTGTGCTCGCCGTTGCGGGGCAGGCCGAGGCCCGTGGCGGTTGGGGTTACGGTCACGGCTACGGTGGTGGTTGGGGCTGGGGTGGTCCGGCCCTGTTGGGTGCCGTTGTCGGCGGTGCCGTAGTGGGTTCGATCGTCGCCAATTCCCAGCCTCCGGTTTACGTTCAGCAGCCGGTTTACGTTCAGCCGCAGCCGGTGTACATCCAGCAACCGCCGCCGGTCTACTACCAGGCGCCGCCGCCGCCACCGGGCTACTACTACCAGCCACAACCGGCACCGCCGCGTTAGGCTCCGATGGGTAGTCGCTACGTTTTAATGATATAGGTCCTGCTCTAACGCGCGGACCGTTTAAAGCATTTAGTTATTTCCATATGATCTTTCCTATATGTCGAGAAATAAAAAGCCCCAGCGCATGCGAATGTCTGGGGCTTTTTGTGTCGCTGGCAGCGCGGGACCCGAATCCCGTCGAGTTGATACTCAACGCCAATAGAAAGCCGTGCGCCTGACAGGGCCACCTTGGTGCGCTTGTATCAAGCGCAATGCTTATCACTGAAATAGCCCGCGACCCCTGTTTCGCGGACTATTCCCCTCTCCATACTGGTGCTTCTGGAACCCACCAAGGAAGCCAATATGGAACAGTATCGAATGCGCTCGCTGATGATCGTACTTGTACACCTCGCGGCATTCGTCCTCGTCAGCCTGGGGTTGCTGAGCCTGACGGTGATGATGGCCTGGACCGGACGCTTGTTCTTCTAGCTCAACCGTTGGAGATGTCTGCGCTCAACGTACTGATCAACGCCTGCGCTTGGGCGTCGCGTTGCGCGGTATAGAGTACGATTTCACGCGAGGGCAGGGGGGGCAGGTCGATCCGCTGTGCCACGTCGACACAGCCGTTTGGCGCCATGCGCCCGACCATCGCGCCTATTCCAATGCCGGCGGCCACCGCTGCGCCGATGGCCAGAATCCCGCTGCCGACAAAGACTTCTTCCCAAGGACGGTTCTGTGTTTGCAGCGCCGCCATCACCATGCTGCGCATGCCGCAGGGCTCCGGTTGTATCGCCAGGGGTAAAGTTGCTCCGGGCGGCAGCTCGAAGTCTTGCGCCGCCATCCAGCTGAATCGCGCTGCACCAATCACCTCACCGTCCTGGCGTCGGTTGTCGTGCCTCAGGATCAAGGCCACATCCAGCTTGCCCTGTTCGTAGTTCTCCAGCATGTCCCGGGATGTGCCGAGGCTGAAGGCGACGATAACCTCCGGGTCGGTGTTCGCCATGCGTCGCAGCCACAGGGTGAGATCGGCTCCGACGATGTGATGGCTGACGCCGACCCGCAGGGTGCGTTTCTGCCTGCCGAAGCAGTTCATCGCTTGCTGGTAGTTATCCAGCAAGTGCCGTGCGCTGGCCAGGAAAGTCTGCCCGTGAGCCGATAACGTTACCCGTCGCGGCGTGCGTTCCAGCAGCTTGCGACCGAGGGTTTCTTCCAGGCGCTTTATCTTCAGGCTGATAGCCGCCTGGGTGCCGCCTATGACATCTGCAGCGCGGGTGAAACTCTTGAGTTCCGCGACCAGGACAAACGCCTGGATGGCATCGATGTCGGGCATTTTCATGGTTGCGCCTGAGGTCCTGTCTCGAAGGTAGTGAAGTTACCATGACAAGCGACATGTGTGCCGAAGGCGGCTTTCGCGACAGCCTTTTTTGAAAAAAAGCCCCTGGGCATTGTGCGTGCCTGGGGCTTTTCATTACGGATAGCGAGGGCTTTTGGTTGGAGCCGACACCGTCGCTGCTAAACGATTTGGGGGGGCAACTGTACGCAGGTTAGCAGACCGGTCGATTGGAGAACCCGGCGCACCCGAAGGTGCCCTGCGCACAGCCACCATAAAAGGCAGGCAATAAAAAGCGCCTGACTAAAGGGGGCGCTGTGCGCCAATCGACTCCGGGCTGCTAAACCCGATCACTGAAATTTGTCAGTGACGACTCAAGGCTAGCCAGCGAAATCGACAGGCGCAACAGGGCGGAAGTTTCTAGGAAATTTCAGGCGAGGGAAAGAGAGGTGTCTTGCTGCTCGAGCGAAAGCACCGGAGATAAAGTGTGTATTTGATGATGGGGCGCATCCGTCCGGTCATTGCGGTGAAGTGGTCAAATAAAGATCAAGCGATTGTCTGGGGGACGACGGTTGGAGGACAGCCCCAACTGCGGCTACATGGGTTGCACCAGCGTCAAGAAAGTTGTGGAAGGCTTGTCTGTCATGGAGAAGGTAATCCCTGAGATCCGGGAGCGGCTTGTTCGCGTCGAGACAAAACTCGACAGCGTTGAAAAGAACATGGCAACCAGGTTCGATGTGGAGGCTCTGCGCGGCTCAATCTCTACTGACGTTCAAAAACTCGTCAGTGACTCGACGTGGCGCTTCGTGCAAATTTCGGTCGTTCTCGCGGGGCTCGCCTTCACGACGGCAAAATTCATCCACCCGTAAATGCTGAGCTCCGCGAGGCCCGGTTTCGGGTCTGTCGTTGCTGCCTTCCTTGTCCACTTTTCTCCGGGCATAAAAAAACGGCCTACCTTTCGGTAAGCCGTTTTTAGTACTTGGTGGCTACACAGGGACTTGAACCCCGGACCCCAGCATTATGAATGCTATGCTCTAACCAACTGAGCTATGTAGCCAAGTGGCGCGCATTATTCGCCGGTAACGATATTGTGTCAAGCAAATATCTGAAAATTTTCTCTACGCTATCAACCGCTTAAGGCCCGACGGCGAAAACCGTGGGCCTTGGGTGCCTCAATTCAGGCGGAAACGCCCGGTATTGTCGCTCAGCGCCTTGCTGCCTTCGCTCAGGCTGTCCGCCGCACGGTTGACCGCGCGCGCGCCTTCCAGCAGCCGTACGGCCGCCTGGTCGATCTGCTGGATATTGCCGCTGACTTCGTCCGCCGTGCTTGCCTGCTCGTCCACCGCCGTGGCGATCTGCGCCAGGGTGTCGGTGACGGTCTGTACGGCGCCGGCGATTTCCACCAGCCGCTGGCCCAGTCCGGTCACCGATTGCGCGTCGGTCTCGGCCTGGATACAGGCCGCTTCCATCAGGGTCACGGCCTGGCTGACCGTGGAGCGCAGGCTGTCGACCGTGCTGGCGATCTGTGCGGTCGAGCTCTGGGTGCGTTGCGACAGGCTGCGCACCTCGTCCGCCACCACCGCAAAGCCCCGCCCTTGCTCGCCGGCCCGCGCCGCTTCGATGGCGGCGTTCAGGGCCAGCAGGTTGGTCTGCTCGGCTACCCCGCGAATGGTGTCGACCACCAACTGGATCTGCTGCCCCTGTTCGCTGACCCGGCCGAGGGCCGCGGCCGTTTCGTTCAGGCGCTGGTTCAGTTGCTGGATGCTCGCGGTGGTGCGCTGGCTGTCGCGACTGCTGTCGGAGGCGATGCGCTGGGTGTTCTGGGCGCTGCCGGAGGCCTGTTCGCAGCTCTGCGCCACGCCCAGGGAGGTGGCCGCCAGTTGCGTGGCGGCGGCGGCGATCTGGCTGATCTGCGCCTGTTGTGTCTCGACCTCGCTGAGGGCGCCGCTGGAGTGGGTATTGAGGGTGCGCACCGCCGCGCTCAGTTGCAGGGTCTCATGGTCGACCCCCTGCAAACTGGTGCGCAGTTGCACCACGGCGACGTTCAGCGCGGTGCTGATGGCCGCGAGTTCGTCGCGGCCCTCCACCGGCACTTGCAGGCAGAGATTGCCGTCACGCAGGGATTCGGCCAGCAGGGTAATACCGCTGGCACTCCGACGGATCGAGGCTTGCAGGCAGACGAACAGGTACAACGCCGCCAGCAGCAGGCAGCCGAAGATCCCCGCCAGCAGGCTGAACTGGCGGATGGCCGCGCCGTGGTAATAGTCCAGGCGGCTGTCGAGGGAGGTGAGGCTGTCCTGGCGCAAGCTGGCGAGTTCGCCGAGCATCTTGTCCAGGGTCTGTTCGAAGCCTTCGGGCTTGAGGCTGATGCTGCCGCCGAACATGCCGTCATCGAGCACCTTGAGGCCATCGTCCAGGTATTTCAGGCTGGCATGGTAACGTTCGGCCCAGCTTTTCAGCTCCGGTGGCAGGCGGCTTTCCAGCAGGTTGCCGGTCTTGGTCAACTGCTCGCGGGCATCGCCGATACGACCACGCAGGTCCTTCAATTGCAGGCGGCTTTGCAGGCTGAACTGGCCCGAGACCACGGACGCCTGGCCGACACTGGCCAGGCGGCCAACCCGCTCGATCAGGTCCGGCGCATGCTGGGTGGCGATTTGCGTGAGCAGGTAGGTCTCCATCCAGGGCGCGAGGATCAGGCGGCTGTCCATGGCGACCTGTTCGCGCAGCGCTTGCAGTGCACTCAGGGCGCTGGTGAAGCGATCATAGCCGTCCGGCCACCAGCCGACCTTGCTCAGGCTGGCGGAATCGAGGCCGGCGAGGGCAGCTTGCAGGGCCTGGTAGCGGTTCAGGGTGTCGGTGTCGGCGCCTTCGCTTTGCAGGGTCTTGCCCAGCGCCTCGACCGCCTGGTTGATTTCCGGTTGGGCCTTGTCCAGGGTCGCCATGGCCGCGAGGGTGGCCGGTGTCGGTTGCCGGTTGGTTTCCGTGGCGCGCCAACGGGCGGCACGATCACGCTGGGCCTCCAGCAGGTTGTCCAGCGAGTCGAGGGACAGCAGTTGATTGACGCCGGCACGCTCCTCGGTAATCAGTGCCAGCTTGCCGCGATAATCCTGGCCGATCAGGTACAGGCTGCCCATCAGCGGCACGATGAACAGCAGGAACAGTACCTGAAACTTGCGGGCGAACCCGAAGTGGCCCAGCAGTCGAATCCCCGGTGATAAAAAAGCGTGCATGGTCGACTACTCCTCAGGGCGCCACGCACGATTTTGGTGCAATCGTAACGGGGGCCGTCATTAGATACTTCGGAAGTCCGCCAGTCAGGCGTTGTAGGTCAGCTGTTGTAGCGAAACTTCCCATTCTCGGTCCCCTTTGTAAGGGGGCGTGCTGTAAGCACTCAGAGCACGCAAGATTCAGACCAATGGCTTTACGCTATTAGTCATTCCGTCGAGAAAAAACCGATTGTTAGCTCTACAAGTATCTGGCACGAATGCACCGAAAAATGGCACATTGCTGCACCTGCAACTGTGCATCCATCCGTGTTACGGAATCACTTCATGGCCCTTACCCAAACCTCTGGCGGCTCGACCTTGGCGTCGGCGCCGCCGCAAACCAGCCCGTTGGTGATGCGTGTGATCGGTGCCGTGGCGTTGGCGCATTTGATCAACGACCTGATCCAGTCGGTCTTGCCGTCGATCTATCCGATGCTCAAGGCCAACTATGGCCTGAGCTTCACCCAGGTCGGCCTGATTACCCTGACGTTCCAGGTGACGGCGTCGCTGTTGCAGCCCTGGGTCGGCTTTTATACCGACCGCCATCCCAAGCCCTTGCTGCTGCCGCTGGGGATGGTCAGCACGCTGATCGGGATCCTGATGCTGTCCCAGGTCGGCAGTTTTCCTCTGATCCTGCTGGCGTCGGCCTTGATCGGTGTCGGTTCCTCGACCTTCCACCCGGAAGCTTCGCGGGTCGCCCGCCTGGCCTCCGGTGGGCGTTACGGGCTGGCGCAGTCGAGTTTCCAGGTCGGCGGTAACGCCGGCTCGGCCTTCGGCCCGTTGCTGGCGGCGGCGATCATCATTCCGTTCGGCCAGGGCCATGTCGCCTGGTTCGGCCTGTTCGCGCTGTTTGCCCTGGGCGTGCTGTACGGCATCAGTCGCTGGTATCGCGCGCACCTGAACCTGTTCAAGCTCAAGCAGGGTCAGAAGGCCACTCACGGGTTGTCGAAGAACCGGGTACTCGGGGCGTTGGTGGTACTCGGTTTGCTGGTGTTCTCCAAGTACTTCTACATGGCCAGCTTCACCAGCTACTTCACCTTCTACCTGATCGAGAAGTTCCAGCTGTCGGTGGCCAGTTCGCAGCTGCACCTGTTCCTGTTCCTCGGCGCGGTGGCGGCGGGGACCTTCGCCGGCGGGCCGATCGGCGACAAGATCGGGCGCAAGGCGGTGATCTGGTTCTCGATCCTCGGGGTGGCGCCGTTCACCTTGATGCTGCCCTATGTCGACCTGTTCTGGACCACGCTGCTGAGTGTGGTGATCGGCTTTATCCTGGCGTCGGCCTTCTCGGCCATCGTGGTCTTCGCCCAGGAACTGGTCCCGGGCAATGTCGGGATGATCGCCGGGGTGTTCTTCGGCCTGATGTTCGGCTTTGGCGGGATCGGCGCGGCGCTGCTCGGGCACCTGGCGGACCTGCACGGCATCGAATACGTCTACACGATGTGCTCGTTCCTGCCGTTGTTCGGGGTGTTGGCGGTGTTGCTGCCGAAAACGAAAAAGGCTTGATCCTCTAGAACCCGGCCGCTCTGCAACAGACGGCCGGCCTCTCGCCCGTTTTGGGCTCTATCCTTCTGCGAGACGCCGGCGACGGGAATATTGCCCCGGGGTGGCGATCGTTTTTGTGTTTTTAATCCCTATATATGGGATGTTTATTTATATATTGAGATTTTGCGCGCGTCAGGTTTATAGTCGTCCTCATCAGCTCTACGCACTCACTGTCCAAAAACAACTTTCAGGTGAAGCGATGCAGGCGCAATTGATTGCGCTCGACTGGGGAACCACCTCACTTCGGGCTTACAAACTCGCTGCCGGCGGCCAGGTGCTCGAACAGCGTTCGCTGTCGTCGGGAATCATGCAGTTACCTGGCGTGCCGCGAATGATCGCCGGCCGGATGTGCGCCGATGGTTTTGAGTTGGCCTTCGATGAGGCCTGTGGCGACTGGCTCGATGCCCAGCCGGAACTGGCGGTGATCGCCTGCGGTATGGTCGGAAGCGCCCAGGGTTGGGCCGAGGCGGCTTACTGCGAGACGCCGGCGAATGTCGCCAATCTGGGACGCTCCTTGAATACCCTGCGCAGCTTGCGCGGTGTCGATGTGCACATCGTGCCCGGGGTGATTCAGCGTTCGCGCTTGCCGAATGTGATGCGCGGCGAAGAGACCCAGGTCCTCGGCGTGCTGCAAGGCCTGCCGGCCGGTGCGGGCGACAACCTGTTGATCGGCTTGCCGGGCAGTCATTCGAAATGGGTCGAAGTGGCCGACGGCTGCATCCGCCATTTCGATACCTTCATGACCGGCGAGGTGTTTGCCGTGCTCAGTGAACACAGCATCCTGGGGCGTACCCAGCAGCGTGGCGCGCCCTTTGCTGGCCGGGCATTTGATCGCGGCGTGCAGGTGGCGCTGTCCTCCGAGGGCGAAATCGGTCCGCTGTCGACCCTGTTCAGTGCGCGCAGCCTTGGGCTGACCGGGGAGCTGAGCGCGGCCGAACAAACCGACTATCTGTCGGGCTTGTTGATTGGTCATGAACTCGCGGCCCTCGCCAGCGTGCAGCGCCATCGACGGCACAGCGAACACTTGCCGTCGATCGTGCTGATCGGCAATGCACAACTCTGTGCCCGCTACAGCCGGGCGCTCGCTGCCTGCGGTTTTACCCAGGTGAGCCTGGCCGAACAGGCCACCGAACGCGGCTTATGGCAGCTGGCCGAAGCGGCCGGACTGCTCGGCTGACCGCCTGCGCCCAACTACCAAGAGGTCTGACATGCTCAAGCAAGCACTGGCGAAAAACGGTTTGATCGCGATCCTTCGCGGCCTGCGTCCGCAAGAGGCGGCGGCCATCGGCGAGGTGTTGTATCAGGCCGGTTTTCGCGTCATTGAAGTGCCACTCAATTCGCCTGAACCGTACGCCAGTATCCGCATCCTGCGCGACCTGTTGCCCGCCGATTGCCTGGTCGGTGCCGGTACGGTGTTGACCGCGGAACAGGTCGAGCAGGTGAAGGCGGCGGGCGGGCAGGTGATCGTCATGCCCCACAGTGATCCCAAGGTCCTGCGCGCGGCCAAGGCGGCGGGGTTGTACTTGTCGCCGGGTGTCGCCACGCCGACCGAGGCCTTTGCCGCGCTGGCCGAAGGCGCCGATGTGCTGAAGATGTTCCCCGCCGAGCAGATGGGCCCGGCGGTGGTCAAGGCCTGGTTGGCGGTGCTGCCGGCCGGGACCTTGCTGATTCCGGTGGGCGGGATTACGCCGGACAACATGCGGGTGTTTGTCGAGGCGGGCGTCAGCGGTTTCGGCTTGGGTTCCGGGCTGTTCAAGCCGGGGCTGACACCTGATGAAGTGGCGGTTCGCGCCAAAGCTTATGTGCAGGCCTGGAATGCGCTGCGATAAGACTTTTTGGCGCCATGTGCGCTGCCTCTAAATACAAGAGAGACAACAAGATGAAAATCACCAAACTGACCACCTTTATCGTTCCGCCGCGCTGGCTGTTCCTCAAGATCGAAACCGATGAAGGCGTCACCGGCTGGGGCGAACCCGTGGTCGAAGGCCGCGCCCACACGGTCGCGACGGCGGTCGAGGAACTGTCGGATTACTTGATCGGCAAGGACCCGCGCAATATCGAGGATATCTGGACCGTGCTCTATCGCGGCGGCTTCTACCGTGGCGGCGCCGTGCACATGAGCGCCCTGGCCGGGATCGACCAGGCGCTGTGGGACATCAAGGGCAAGGCCCTGGGGGTGTCGGTCAGCGATCTGCTTGGCGGCCAGGTGCGCGACAAGATCCGGGTGTACTCGTGGATCGGCGGTGACCGTCCGGCGGATACCGCCCGGGCGGCCAGGGAAGCCGTCGAGCGGGGTTTCACCGCGGTGAAAATGAACGGCACCGAAGAGCTGCAGTTCGTCGACAGCTTCGAGAAAGTCGATCTGGCGCTGGCCAACGTCGCCGCCGTGCGTGATGCGGTGGGCCCCAATGTCGGTATCGGCGTGGACTTCCATGGCCGGGTGCACAAGCCCATGGCCAAAGTGCTGATGAAGGAACTCGACGCCTACAAACTGATGTTCATCGAAGAGCCGGTGCTCAGCGAAAACTATGAGGCCTTGAAGGAACTGGCGCCGCTGACCAGCACGCCGATCGCGCTGGGCGAGCGGTTGTTCTCGCGCTGGGATTTCAAGCGGGTGCTCAGCGAAGGCTACGTCGACATCATCCAGCCGGACGCGTCCCATGCCGGCGGTATCACCGAAACCCGCAAGATCGCCAACATGGCCGAAGCCTACGACGTCGCGCTGGCCTTGCATTGCCCGTTGGGCCCGATTGCCCTGGCGGCATGCCTGCAGCTGGACGCGGTTTGCTACAACGCGTTTATCCAGGAGCAGAGCCTGGGCATCCATTACAACGAAAGCAATGACCTGCTCGATTACGTCAAGGATCCGCGGGTGTTCGACTATGACAAGGGCTTCGTGAAGATCCCCAATGGCCCGGGCCTGGGCATCGAGATCAACGAGGAGTACGTGATTGAACGCGCCGCCATCGGCCACCGCTGGCGCAATCCGATCTGGCGGCATGCCGATGGCAGTTTCGCCGAGTGGTGATCGCCGACTGATTCAGCACCCCTCGACGCTGGGCCGGTCCCAGCCCGGACAGCCGTATTCTTGCCAATCAACGCCCTCAATAATCATAAGAAGAGGCACTCCCATGCAGCCGGAAATCTTTACCGGGACGGTGTCGTTGGTGACGCCGAGCCGCAAGCGTTTTTTCATCATGCTGCTGCTGTTCATCACCGTGGTGATCAACTATCTGGATCGCAGCAACCTGTCGATCGCGGCCCCGGCGCTGACCAGCGAGTTGGCGATCGATCCGATCCATGTCGGGCTGATCTTCTCGGCGTTCGGCTGGACCTATGCGGCCATGCAGATCCCCGGTGGCTGGCTGGTGGACCGAGTGCCGCCGCGCATCCTCTACAGCGTCGCGTTGCTGCTGTGGTCGCTGGCCACGGTGCTGCTCGGTTTCGCCGCCAGCTTTATCGCGCTGTTCGTGTTGCGCATGGCCGTGGGCGCCCTGGAAGCGCCGGCCTATCCGATCAACAGCCGGGTGGTGACCACCTGGTTTCCCGAGCGTGAGCGTGCGACCGCCATCGGTTTCTACACCTCCGGGCAGTTCGTCGGGCTGGCCTTTCTGACCCCGGTACTGGCCTGGCTGCAACACCAATACGGTTGGCACATGGTGTTCGTCAGTACCGGGGTGGTGGGGATTCTCTGGGCCGTCGTCTGGTACGCGGTGTATCGCGAGCCACGGGATTTCAAGGGCGCCAACCAGGCGGAAATCGAGCTTATCCGTGAGGGCGGCGGGTTGGTCGATATCCAGGCCGAGACCGTCCGGCGCAAGGCCGCGTTCAGTTGGACGGACCTGGGCATCGTGTTGAGCAAGCGCAAGTTGTGGGGGATCTACCTCGGACAGTTCTGCCTCAATTCGACGTTGTGGTTTTTCCTGACCTGGTTTCCCACCTACCTGGTGAAATACCGTGGCATGGACTTCATCAAGTCCGGCCTGCTGGCGTCGCTGCCGTTTCTCGCGGCGTTCGTCGGCGTGCTCTGCTCGGGGTTCTTCTCTGACTGGTTGATCCGCCGCGGTGCGACGGTCGGCTTTGCGCGCAAGTTGCCGATCATTGGCGGCTTGCTGATTTCCACTTCGATCATCGGTGCCAACTTTGTCGAATCGACGCCCTGGGTGATTGCCTGCCTGGCGCTGGCGTTCTTCGGCAACGGCTTGGCTTCGATCACCTGGTCGCTGGTCTCGACCCTGGCGCCGGCACGCTTGTTGGGGTTGACCGGTGGGGTGTTCAACCTTATCGGCAATCTGGCGGCGATCACCACGCCGATCGTGATCGGCTTTCTCGCCAGCGGCGACTCCTTCGCCCCGGCGATCACCTATATCGCCGTGCTGGCGCTGATCGGCGCACTGTCTTATGTGCTGCTGGTGGGCAAGGTGGCGCGGATCGAACTCTAGCAAGCGCCAGACCGGGCGACCATAATGCCGCCCGTTCTCTCGCTCATTGTTGAAGGCCGGATATGCAGGAAGACGCCGCAAAAAATCCCAAGGACGCCGCGCCGACCGGGACCCAGACGCTGCTTCGTGGTCTCGGTGTGGTGCAGGCCGTGGCCAGCGGTGCGCGTGACCTCAAGGAAATCGCCCGGCTGATCGGCACGACCCGCAGCACCACCCATCGACTGGCCAGTTGCCTGGTGGATGAGCGCTATCTGCGGGTCGTGCCGCAAGTCGGTTACCTGCTCGGGCCCAAGCTGATCGAACTGGGTTTCCAGGCGCGTGAAGAGTTGCCGTTGGTGACCCTGGCCGGGCCGTACCTGGATGAGCTGTCGGCATTGACCGGCGACACCATTCACCTGGCGATTCGGGAAGACGATGACGTGCTCTACCTGCACAAGAACCCGGGGCGCAATGGTCCGGAAATGCGTTCTCGGGTCGGGCATCGCATGCCGTTGGCGCGCACCGGGATCGGCAAGGCGCTGATGCTCGATGACTCACCAGGGGAGTGGCAGCGCCTGTATCGGCTCAGTGTGCCGGTGGCCGGGAAAAATCTGTTATGGCCGCAGCTCCCGGAGCAATCCTGGGAACAATTCCAGCAGCGCATGCTGGAATACGTGGCGGGTGGCTACGCGTTTGACCTGGAAGACAATGAGCCGTCGATCCGCTGTGTCGCTGCACCGGTACGCGATGCCAGCCGGCGAATCGTCGCCGGGATCAGTATCGCCAGTACCGTGCCCTATATGCCGCTGGAGAAAATGGCCGAGCTGATCCCATTGATCAAGCAGGTCGCCGCCCGGCTCTCCGCGGAGTTGGGCGCCAAGGCCTGAGTCAGGCCCTCGCGGTCGCTCGGTCGAGCACCTGCTCTTGCCGTTGCGTTACAGCGGCGTGAGGACGTTCATCACGGCATCCAGGGCGACCCGGGTATCGTCAAGTTGTACCAGCGAAGCATGCCGCGCGCCGAGGGCGTCGCGATTCTTGATGGCGGTCAGTATCGCCTTGTGCCGGGGCAGGCTGAGCCGTTGGCTGTCGGGACGCTGGTTGGTGATGTTGATGGACTCGCGCAACGGCAGCGAAAGCATGTTGCACATATAGGCGAGCAAGTCGTTGCGGGTTGCATCGGCGATCGCCCGGTGAAAATCCAGGTCCGCCTGCAACAGGCTCGCGTGGGTCTGCGCCGCTTCCATGGCTTTGTAGGCTGTTTCGATGATCGCGATGTCCGCGTCGGTCGCCGTGGTGGCGGCCATCGCGGCGATTTCCGGTTCGAGGATGCGACGCACGCCGGCCAAGGTGTTGAAGAACTCGCTGTGCGGCGTCGACTGCATCAGCCAGGACAACACGTCCGGGTCCAGCAAGTGCCATTTCACGCGGGGGCGGACCACCGCGCCGACCCGTGGCTTGGAGTACACCAGCCCTTTGGCGCTCAGTACCCGAGTGGCTTCGCGCAGCACCGAGCGACTGACTTTATATTCCTCGCACAGCGTAGCCTCCATGGGTAAACGCTCTTCCGGCTTGAAACGTCCGGAGACAATGTGCATGCCCAGTTCCTGAACGATCTGGGCATGCATGCTCTTGCGTGGCTTGGGGGGCTGGTGATCCATAACAGGGAGGCTGCTCTGACGAAATACGCTGCATCATAGCATCGCTCCCGTTCCTTTCAGGCGCTGCTACGCGCCTGAACCGCCGGGGAATGCCGCCGCTTCATGACGATCAGTGGGAATGTCGCGGGACCTCGGCGCCGCGGCAACCCACCAGGAAGTCGAAGTCGCAGCCCTGGTCCGCCTGGAGCACGTGGTCGATGTACAGCTGGCGATAGCCGCCCACGATCAGGGGCGGTGGCGCTTGCAGGTCGGCCATGCGCGCCGCCAGCTCGGCGTCCGGGATGTCCAGGTGCAGACGCCCGTTGGCACAATCGAGTTCGATCCAGTCGCCTTCGCGCACGACGGCCAAAGGTCCGCCGGCCGCTGCTTCCGGTGCCACGTGCAAGACCACGGTGCCGTACGCCGTGCCGCTCATGCGCGCGTCGGAAATCCGCACCATGTCGGTGATGCCCTGGGCCAGCAGTTTGGCCGGCAAGCCCATGTTGCCCACTTCCGCCATGCCGGGATAACCCTTGGGCCCGCAGTTTTTCATCACCAGGATCGAGTTCGCATCGACCTCCAGCTCCGGGTCGTTGATCCGCGCCTTGTACAGGTCGAAGTTCTCGAACACCACCGCGCGGCCGCGATGCTGCATCAGTTCGGCGCTGGCGGCGGAAGGCTTGAGCACCGCGCCGAGCGGCGCCAGGTTGCCACGCAGTACGCAGATACCGCCGTCCGCGCGGATCGGATTGGCGAGGGTGCGAATCACTTCGTCCTGGCCGTAGATCGGTGCCTCCCGGGTGTTCTCGCCGAGCGACTTGCCGTTGACGGTCAAGGCGTTGGGGTGGGGAATCAGGTTGGCTTCGCCGAGGCGGCGTAATACCGCGGGCAGGCCGCCGGCATAGTAGAACTCTTCCATCAGGAAGCGCCCGGACGGTTGCAGGTCGACGATGGTCGGCATGCCGCGGCCGATGCGGGTCCAGTCATCCAGGTCGAGCTCGACACCGATGCGTCCGGCGATGGCTTTCAAGTGGATCACCGCGTTGGTCGAGCCGCCGATGGCGGCGTTGACGCGGATGGCATTTTCAAAGGCTTCCTTGGTGAGGATCTTCGACAGCTTCAGGTCCTCGCGAACCATCTCCACCGCGCGCATCCCGGACATGTGCGCGAGGACATAACGGCGTGCATCAACCGCCGGGATCGCCGCGTTGTGGGGCAGCGAGGTGCCGAGCGCCTCGGCCATGCAGGCCATCGTCGAGGCGGTGCCCATGGTGTTGCAGGTCCCCGCCGAGCGCGACATGCCGCCCTCGGCCGCGAGGAAGTCGTCGAGGCTGATGGTGCCGGCCTTGACCTGTTCGCTGAGTTGCCAGACCACGGTGCCCGAGCCGATGTCCTGGCCTTTGTGCTTGCCGTTGAGCATCGGTCCGCCGGTGACGACGATGGCCGGCACGTCGCAACTGGCGGCGCCCATCAGCAACGCCGGGGTGGTCTTGTCGCAGCCGGTCAGCAACACCACGCCGTCGATCGGGTTGCCACGAATGGCTTCCTCGACATCCATGCTCGCCAGGTTGCGGGTGAGCATGGCGGTCGGGCGCAGGTTCGATTCACCGTTGGAGAACACCGGGAACTCCACGGGGAAACCGCCGGCCTCGATCACGCCGCGTTTGACATGCTCGGCAATCTGGCGGAAGTGCGCGTTGCACGGGGTCAGCTCCGACCAGGTGTTGCAGATCCCGATGATCGGCTTGCCATGGAACTGATGGTCGGCAATGCCCTGGTTCTTCATCCAGCTGCGGTACATGAAGCCGTTTTTGTCGGCAGTACCAAACCACTGGGCGGAGCGCAGGTCGGGTTTTTTATCGGACATGGTCAGCTCTCTTATTGTAAGACTATATTGTTCTTTGCTGGGTCTAACATAAGCGCAAAATCTTGGGTTTGGAAGTGTTGTTGGGTAAATAGTAATACTATATAGTCGTTTGCAACTGAGGTATGACCCTGGCGGTTTTCCGCGAGAGGCGTCCCCCGAGCTTCCATAAAAACAACAATTGGAAATCGATCTCATGAGCCAGGAACTGCGGCTGATTCGTCGCATCACGCTGAAACTGATTCCGTTCCTGATCCTGCTGTACCTGATCGCCTACGTGGATCGCTCCGCCGTAGGCTTCGCCAAATTGCACATGGGCGCGGATATCGGCATCGGCGATGCGGCGTATGGGTTGGGGGCCGGCCTGTTCTTCATTGGCTACTTCCTCCTGGAAATCCCCAGCAACCTGATGCTCGACCGCTTCGGCGCGCGGCGTTGGTTCGCGCGGATCATGCTCACCTGGGGCGCCATCACCATTGGCATGGCGTTTGTCCAGGGGCCCTACAGCTTCTATTTGATGCGCTTGCTGCTCGGTGCGGCTGAAGCCGGGTTCTTCCCGGGCGTTCTCTACTACATCACCCAATGGTTCCCGGTGCGCCATCGCGGCAAGATCCTCGGGCTATTCATCCTCTCCCAACCCATCGCGATGATGATCACCGGCCCGGTGTCCGGCGGCCTGCTCGGCATGGACGGGATCCTCGGCCTGCACGGTTGGCAATGGCTGTTCATCGCCATCGGTACGCCGGCGATCTTGCTGACCTGGCCGGTGCTGCGTTATCTGCCCGACGGTCCGCGGCAGGTGGCCTGGATGGATCAGACGGAGAAGGACTGGTTGGCCGGCGAGCTGAACAAGGACCTGCAAGCCTACGGCCAGACCCGGCACGGCAATCCGCTGCACGCCCTCAAGGACAAGCGGGTGTTGCTGCTGGCGTTGTTCTATCTGCCGGTGACCTTGAGTATCTATGGCCTGGGGCTGTGGCTGCCGACCTTGATCAAGCAGTTCGGTGGCAGCGATCTGACCACCGGGTTCGTTTCGTCGGTGCCGTATATCTTCGGGATCCTCGGGCTGTTGATCGTCCCGCGCAGTTCCGACCGCCTGAATGATCGCTATGGGCACTTGGCGGTGCTTTACGTGTTGGGGGCGATGGGCCTGTTCTTCAGCGCCTGGCTGAGCGTCCCGCTGCTGCAACTGGCGGCGCTGTGCCTGGTGGCGTTCGCGCTGTTTTCCTGTACCGCGGTGTTCTGGACCTTGCCGGGGCGTTTTTTTGCCGGCGCCAGCGCGGCGGCGGGGATCGCGTTGATCAACTCGGTGGGCAACCTGGGCGGCTACATCGGTCCGTTCGTGATCGGCGCGCTCAAGGAGTACACCGGCAACCTGGCGTCGGGTTTGTACTTCCTTTCCTGCGTGATGGTGTTCGGTCTGCTGCTGACCGGGGTGATCTATCGGTTGCTGGAGCGTAAACATGTGCTGCCGGTCGATCAGTTTGCCGCCAGCGCTCGCGGCGCCACGCGTACTTAATCGGCAATCAGGAGAAGCTTCATGCGTTTAGTTCAGTTCGAATTGAGTCACGGCGAGCGTCGGGTTGGCGTGGTCGAGGACGGCCGGGTACGTGAGGTGCAATCGTTGCGCACGGTGCGCGAGCTGGCGCTGGCGGCCATCGAGGCGAGTGTCGATCTGCGGCAACAGGTACAGAGCCTCGGCTTGGGGGCCAGCCACGACTATGCCCAGTTGCTGGCCGAGCTCAGGGTGCTGGTGCCACTGGATCATCCGGACCCGGCGCATATGCTGGTCAGCGGTACCGGGCTGACCCATCTGGGCAGTGCGGCGGCGCGGGACAAGATGCATCAGCAGGCCGGTGACGACAGTGCGCTGACCGACACCATGCGTATCTTCAAATGGGGCGTGGAGGGCGGCAAACCCGCCGCCGGTCAGGCCGGTGTGCAGCCGGAATGGTTCTACAAGGGCGATGGCAGCATCGTCGTGCGTCCGGGCCAGGCATTTGCCGTGCCGCCATTCGCCGAAGACGCCGGCGAAGAGCCGGAAATTGGCGGCCTGTATGTCATCGGCCAGGACGGCAAGCCTTATCGCCTGGGGTATGCCGTGGGCAACGAGTTCTCCGATCACGTGATGGAGCGCAAGAATTACCTGTACCTGGCCCACTCCAAATTGCGCAATTGCAGCTATGGTCCGGAACTGCGGGTCGGTGAGCTGCCCCGCCACCTGGCCGGTACCAGTCGCATTGTGCGTGATGGTGAGGTGCTGTGGCAGAACGAGTTCCTCAGTGGCGAAGCGAATATGTGCCACAGCCTGGAAAATCTGGAGTACCACCACTTCAAGTACGCTCAGTTCCTGCGGCCAGGGGATGTACACATTCACTTTTTCGGCACCGCCACCCTGTCTTTCGCGGATGGCATTCGAACGCGGCCGGGCGATGTGTTCGAAATCAGCCAGGCGGAGTTCGGTGCGCCATTGATCAACGGTATTCGCGCGGTCGACGCGGTGTTTGCACCCGGAGCCGTAGGGACCCTTTAAGGAGACAGGCATGACCCGGTTTTTTGGTCACAACTACATCGGCGGCCAGCGCAGCGCGGCCGGCAGCGTCAGGCTTCAGAGTATCGATGCCAGCAGCGGGGAACGCTTGCCCCATGATTTCTACCAGGCGACCGAGCAGGAAGTCGATGCCGCCGCCAAGGCGGCCGCGCAGGCTTACCCGGTCTATCGGGCCCTGAGTGCGCAGCGTCGGGCCCAGTTCCTGGAGGCGGTGGCCGATGAGCTGGACGCGCTGGGCGATGAGTTTATCGCCTTGGTCTGTCGCGAAACCGCGTTGCCCGCAGCCCGCATTCAAGGCGAGCGCGGTCGTACCAGCGGCCAGATGCGTCTGTTCGCCAACGTGCTGCGTCGCGGCGATTTCTACGGGGCGCGTATCGACCGGGCACTGCCCGAACGCCAGCCGTTGCCGCGCCCGGATTTGCGTCAGTACCGCATCGGCCTGGGGCCGGTGGCGGTGTTTGGGGCCAGCAATTTTCCCCTGGCGTTTTCCACCGCGGGCGGGGACACGGCGGCGGCGCTGGCGGCCGGTTGCCCGGTGGTGTTCAAGGCTCACAGCGGTCACATGGCAACTGCCGAACAAGTCGCCGATGCGATCATGCGGGCGGCAGAAATCACCGGGATGCCCGCCGGCGTGTTCAACATGATCTTCGGTGCCGGAGTCGGCGAAGCGCTGGTCAAGCATCCGGCGATCCAGGCGGTCGGTTTCACCGGCTCGCTCAAGGGCGGACGAGCGTTGTGCGACATGGCGGCGGCGCGCCCGCAACCGATTCCGGTGTTCGCCGAGATGTCGAGCATCAATCCGGTGATCGTGTTGCCCGGGGCGCTGCACGCGCGGGCGGAAAACGTGGCCCGTGACCTGACCGCCTCGGTGGTCCAAGGCTGTGGCCAGTTCTGTACCAATCCCGGTCTGGTGATCGGCATCCGTTCGCCGCAGTTCAGCGCATTCATCCAGCAGGTCGCCCGACTGATCGGCGACCAACCCGCGCAAACCATGCTTAACGCCGGCACCCTGAGCAGTTATGGCAAAGGCTTGCAAAGGCTCCTTGCCCACCCGGGTATCGAGCACTTGGCAGGCACTGCGCAAGTGGGCAATCAGGCGCAGCCGCAGCTGTTCAAGGCCGATGCCAGCTTGCTGATCAAGGGTGATGAAGTGCTGCAGGAAGAAGTATTCGGCCCGACCAGCATATTCGTTGAAGTGGCCGATCAAGCGCAGCTCGGCACTGCGTTGAACGGCCTGCACGGCCAACTGACGGCGACGATCATTGGCGAGCCCGAGGATTTGCAGCAGTTCAGCGAGTTGACAGCACTCCTGGAGCAGAAAGTCGGGCGTATCCTGCTCAACGGTTATCCGACCGGCGTTGAGGTCTGTGACGCGATGGTGCACGGCGGGCCTTATCCCGCCACCTCCGATGCCCGTGGCACTTCAGTGGGGACCCTGGCCATCGACCGTTTCCTGCGTCCGCTGTGCTTTCAGAATTACCCCGACAGCCTGCTCCCGGATGCCTTGAAAAATGCCAACCCGTTGCGCATTCAACGACTGGTGGATGGGCAGCCCTGCCGCGACCCGCTGTAACGCGAAGCAATTTGTCGGCACCTGAAAACCCGAATACCCCAGGAGGCTTCATGTCGTGGACCGCAGTCACCGCACACCGTGCGCAATTGGGCGAAGGCCCGTTCTGGGACGCCCCCGGCCAGGCCCTGTATTGGGTCGATATCGCTGGCAAACAGGCCTTGCGCATGACGGGCGCCGACGTACAGACCTGGCAACTGCCGGAGCCGTTATCGGCGTTCATCCCCTGCGCAAGCGGCGATGCGTTGGTGACCTTGAGCAGTGGCGTGTATCGACTCGACCTGAGCTCCGCGGCACAAGCGCCGCGCCTGACGTTGCTTTGCGTGGCTGATCCACAACCGGGCAACCGGGCCAACGAGGCCCGCTGCGATGCCCTGGGCCGACTGTGGCTGGGCACCATGCAGAACAACCTCGGCGAGCAAGGCGAAGACCTTCCCGTGCGGCGCCGTAGCGGCGGTCTGTTTCGCATCGATGCCGATGCCCGAGTCACGCCTCTGGCGCACGGCCTGGGTATTCCCAATACCTTGCTTTGGAGCGAGGACCGCACGCAGCTGTATTTTGGCGACAGCCTGGAGGGCACGCTGTATCGGTATTCGATCGCTAGCGACGGCCAGCTCGGGCCGGCGCGGGAGTGGCTCGGGCCACACCCGCGCGGCGTCCCGGATGGTTCGGCGATGGACGTCGAAGGCTACCTCTGGAACGCCCGCTGGGACGGTGGCTGCCTGCTCAGGTTGGCACCCAACGGCGAGGTCGATCGGGTGATTGAGCTGCCCGTCAGCCGCCCCACCAGTTGCGTGTTCGGTGGCAAGGATCTGCGAACCCTTTACATCACCAGCGCCGCCAGCCCGCTCAATCACCCGTTGGACGGTGCGCTGCTGGCCATTGAGGTGGAAACCCCGGGAACTCTCTGTCACCGCTTTGCAGGATAAATGTCGAACACCAGGCTGTACCGGTTCACCACTCGCACTCACAACAAAAACAAGGAGTCACCTTATGAATCGTCGTCGTGCAATCCGTTCCCTGTGCTGCATCGCTCTGGCTGCATCGGCAGTCAGCCTGAGCAGCCTGTTGCTGGCCGCCGAGCCGGTGAAGATCGGCTTCCTGGTCAAGCAAGCCGAGGAGCCCTGGTTCCAGACCGAGTGGGCGTTCGCGGAAAAGGCCGGCAAGGACAAGGGCTTTACCGTGATCAAGATCGCCGTGCCGGACGGCGAGAAAACCCTTTCGGCCATCGACAGCCTCGCCGCCAATGGTGCCAAGGGCTTCGTGATTTGCGCGCCGGACGTGTCCCTCGGGCCGGCGATCATGGCCAAGGCCAAGGCCAATGACTTGAAGGTGATCGCCGTGGATGACCGCTTTGTCGATGCCAAGGGCAAGTTTATGGAAGACGTGCCCTACCTGGGCATGGCTGCGTTCGAAGTGGGTCAGCAGCAGGGCGCGGCGATGGCTGGCGAAGCGAAGAAACGCGGCTGGGACTGGAAAGACACCTACGCGGTGATCACCACCTACAATGAACTCGATACGGGTAAAAAACGTACCGATGGCTCGGTCAAGTCGCTCGAAGACGCCGGCCTGCCGAAAGACCACATCCTGTTTGCGCCGCTCAAGACCCTCGACGTGCCGGGCAGCATGGACGCCACCAACTCGGCCCTGGTGAAACTGCCGGGTGCGGCGAAAAAACTGATCGTCGGCGGCATGAACGACAACTCCGTGCTGGGCGCCGTGCGTGCCACCGAAAGCGCCGGTTTCGCCGCGGCCAATGTCATCGGTGTCGGGATCAACGGCACTGACGCCATCGGCGAGTTGAAAAAGCCCAACAGCGGTTTCTTCGGCTCGATGCTGCCCAGCCCGCATCTTGAGGGGTACAACACCGCGAGCATGATGTTCGAGTGGGTCACCACCGGTAAGGAACCACCGAAATACACCGCGATGGACAAGGTCACGCTGATCACGCGCGACAACTTCAAGCAGGAACTGGAAAAGATCGGTCTGTGGAACTGAAGATCGCTTGCTGTCCTCGGCGGCCTTGGCGACGGGGCTGCCTGATCGGTGTGATGAGGTGGTTATGCACGCGCAATTGAACAAACAACAGCACAGTGCCGGCGCCAGTTTGTGTTTCAACGGCATCGGCAAGACCTTTCCCGGGGTCAAGGCGCTGGACGGCATCAGCTTTACCGCCCACCCGGGGCAGGTCCATGCCTTGATGGGCGAAAACGGCGCGGGCAAGTCGACTTTGCTCAAGGTCCTCGGCGGTGCCTACACCCCGAGCAGCGGCCATCTGCAGATCGGCGAGCAGACCATGGCCTTCAAGTGCGCCGCCGACAGCATTGCCAGCGGCGTGGCGGTCATCCACCAGGAGTTGCACCTGGTGCCGGAAATGACCGTGGCGGAAAACCTGTTTCTCGGGCACTTGCCGGCCCGTTTCGGGGTGATCAACCGCGCTGCGTTGCGCCAGCATGCGCTGGCCTGCCTCAAGGGCCTGGCCGATGAAATCGATCCCCAGGAGAAGGTCGGCCGCCTGTCCCTGGGGCAACGACAGTTGGTGGAAATCGCCAAGGCGTTGTCCCGTGGCGCCCATGTGATTGCCTTCGACGAACCCACCAGCAGCCTGTCCGCCCGGGAAATCGAGCGCTTGATGGCGATCATCGAACGCTTGCGGGACGAGGGCAAAGTGGTGCTGTACGTCTCTCATCGCATGGAGGAAGTGTTCCGTATCTGCAATGCGGTGACCGTGTTCAAGGACGGTCGCTATGTGCGCACCTTCGAGGACATGAGCGCACTGACCCACGATCAATTGGTCACCTGCATGGTCGGTCGCGACATTCAGGACATCTACGATTACCGTCCGCGTGAACGTGGCGCGGTGGCACTCAAGGTCGATGGTCTGTTGGGGCCGGGCCTGCGTTCGCCGGTGAGTTTCGAGGTGCACAAGGGCGAGATTCTTGGCCTGTTCGGCCTGGTCGGCGCGGGGCGCACCGAGCTGCTGCGCCTGCTCTGCGGTCTTGAGCGCAGCACCGCCGGAAGTCTGCAACTGGCTGGCGAGGTGCTGCAACTACGTTCGCCGCGCGATGCCATTGCCGCCGGTGTCCTGCTGTGCCCCGAGGACCGCAAGAAGGAAGGCATCATGCCGCTTTCCAGTGTTGCCGAGAACATCAACATCAGTGCCCGTGGCGCCAATTCCGCCTTTGGCTGGCTGTTGCGCGACGGCTGGGAACGGGGCAATGCCGACAAGCAGATCAAGGCGCTGAAAGTCAAAACGCCTAATTCGACACAGAAAATCATGTACCTGTCGGGGGGCAATCAGCAGAAAGCCATTCTTGGCCGTTGGCTGTCGATGCCGATGAAAGTCCTGCTGCTTGACGAGCCGACGCGGGGTATCGATATCGGTGCGAAAGCCGAGATTTACCAGATCATCCATAACCTGGCCGCCAGTGGGGTGGCGGTGATCGTGGTGTCCAGCGACCTGATGGAAGTGATGGGCATCTCCGACCGCACCCTGGTGCTTTGCGAAGGCGCGATGCGCGGCGAAAAGAGCCGCGAACAGGCCAATGAATCCAACTTGCTGCAACTGGCTTTGCCGCGCCAACGCGCTGACGGCCTGGAGAATTGAGAGGTGACTATGACCATCCAAGACAACGCTTTACCAACGGCGCGTAAACCCCTGGACCTGCGCAGCCTGCTCGACAATTGGGCGATGCTGTTGGCGGCGCTGGGGATCTTTGTGCTCTGCACCTTGCTCATCGACAACTTCCTCTCGCCCCTGAACATGCGCGGCCTGGGCCTGGCGATTTCCACCACCGGCATCGCCGCGTGCACCATGTTGTATTGCCTGGCGTCCGGGCATTTCGACTTGTCGGTGGGCTCGGTGATCGCCTGTGCCGGGGTCGTTGCAGCGGTGGTGATGCGCGACACCGACAGTGTGTTGCTCGGTATTGGCGCGGCGCTGCTGTTGGGGCTGCTCGTCGGGCTGATCAACGGGATTGTGATTGCCAAGCTACGGGTCAACGCGCTGATTACCACCTTGGCGACCATGCAGATCGTACGCGGGCTGGCCTATATCTTTGCCGATGGCAAGGCGGTCGGCGTGTCCCAGGATCAGTTCTTCATCTACGGTAATGGCCAGTTGTTTGGCGTGCCGGTGCCGATCCTGATCACCATTGGCTGTTTCCTGTTCTTTGGCTGGCTGCTGAACTACACCACCTACGGGCGCAACACCATGGCCATTGGCGGCAACCAGGAAGCAGCGTTGCTGGCCGGGGTCAACGTCGATCGGACCAAGATCATCATTTTCGCCGTACACGGGGTCATTGGCGCACTGGCCGGGGTGATCCTGGCCTCGCGCATGACCTCCGGCCAGCCGATGATCGGCCAGGGGTTCGAATTGACGGTGATTTCCGCTTGCGTGCTGGGCGGGGTGTCGTTGAGCGGCGGGGTGGGCATGATTCGGCACGTGATTGCCGGGGTGCTGATCCTGGCGATCATCGAGAATGCGATGAACCTGAAAAACATCGATACGTTTTATCAGTACGTGATTCGGGGTTCGATCTTGTTGCTGGCCGTGGTAATTGACCGCTTGAAACAACGCTGAGCGTTGTTGTTCATGGCATTGCTCGGGGCGGGCATTGTTTGATATCGGCGTTGCTCGACGCCGGTATTGCCCGGCACCGGCACCGGCACCGCGACACTGACCGACACCGATATTGTAGGAGCTGTGGGTCTAGGTCTAGGCCGGGTCCGGCCCGGAGGTGGGCCCGCCCCGGGGGGGCGGGTACGCTTCAGTCTGCGGAGAACTTCAGGACGGTGCTCTGGGTATACGTCTGGCCTGGGTCCAACCGCGTTGTCGGGAAGCCCGGCTGGTTCGGCGAGTCGGGATAGTGCTGTGTCTCCAGGGTGAACGCACCCCAGTGGGCGTAGGTCTTGCCTGCCTTGCCCTTGACCGTGCCGTCGAGGAAGTTGCTGGTGTAGAACTGCACTCCGGGCTCGCTGGTATAGAGCTGCAAGCGCCGGCCGGATTGCGGGTCGCGCACGTCGGCGGCGAGCTGGCTGACGTCACCCTTGGTATCCAGGACCCAGTTGAAGTCAAAACCACCCTGTTTCGGCTCGGCGAATTTGAGCTGCGGATGATCATCCCTGATGTGCTGACCGATCGCGGTCGGTTGGCGAAAGTCCATCGGCGTGCCGGCGACCGGAGCCAGCTCACCGGTTGGAATCAGCGTGCCATTGACCGGGGTGTACTGGCTGGCGTGCAAGGTCGCGAGCTGTTTGAGCACATCGCCGTTACCGGCCCCGGCGAGGTTGAAGTAACTGTGATTGGTGAGGTTCAACACCGTGGGTTTGTCGGTGCTGGCCTTGTACTCGATGCGCAGCTCGTTGCTGTCGTTGAGGCTGTAGGTGACCTCGACGTTCAGGTTGCCGGGAAAACCCATTTCGCCGTCCGCCGACAGATAGCTCAGCTTCACGCCCACCGAATCCTTGCTCTTGACCGGTTGTGCTTTCCAGACACGCTTGTCAAAACCCTGGGCGCCGCCGTGCAGCGAGTTGGGGCCGTCGTTAAGCGGCACCTGGTAACGTCGGCCATCCAGTTCGAACGCGCCCTTGGCCAGGCGATTACCGTAGCGTCCGATGGTTGCGCCGAAAAATGCCTTGCCGCTCTGATAGCCCTGGACATCGTCAAAGCCCAGCACCACGTCATCGAACTTGCCGTTTTTGTCCGGTACTTTCAACGATTGCAGAACGCCGCCGTAGGTAATGACCGTGGCTTGCAGACCATGGCTGTTACGCAACACATATTGTTCGATGGCGGTCCCATCATGGGTTTTGCCAAACGCTTTGTGTTCGCTGGACAGGCCGCCAGCCTGGACGCCGAAGCTGCTGATCATCAGGGAAAGACCTAGGCCGGAAAGCAGGTATCGGGATTGTCGCATGGTTGAACTCCTTTTATTGTTGTTTGGTTAAATAGTTCTACTAATTTGCGATAATTTGCCAAAATGCCCACAAATTTATAGCCTGTAATGTCGATTTTGCAATATAAAATAAGACTAATTGGTGGCTTGGCTAAAGTGATCCATTCGTGTCCGGGCACGCCTTGAGTCCAACTGCTTGAATCGAAATGCTTACTGTGGAGTAACCGTCAGATGAATAACGAAACGGACGCCGGCCCGCAGGCCGTGTACGCGGACCTGGAAAATAAAACCGTGCTGATTTCCGGTGGGGCTTCAGGGATTGGCGAAGCCATGGTGTGCGCCTTTGCACGGCAGGGAGCCAAGGTTGCATTTGTGGATATGGCCAAGAGCCAGGGCGAACGGCTGGCGGCCCGGTTGTTGGCCGAGGGCCATAGGGTCGAGTTCGCTCACTGCGATATCACTGACGAGGTCGCTTATAGAGAAGCGATCGGGCGCTTTGCGCAAACCCTGGGGCCGGTGACGGTCCTGGTCAACAATGCCGCCAATGATGTCCGGCATACCTTGGATGAAGTTGACTCGGAGACATTCGACAAGCTGGTTTCCGTCAATCTGAAGCATGCTTTTTTTGCCGCCCGGGCGGTGGTGCCGATGATGAAGGCCGCCGGGGAGGGCGCGATCATCAATTTGGGCTCCATTGGCTGGATGATGGCCTCCAGCGGCTATCCGGTCTACGCGGCCAGCAAAGCGGCGACCCACGGTATGACCCGGGCCTTGGCACGGGAGTTGGGGCCGTGGCGCATCAGGGTCAACACCCTGGTTCCTGGCTGGGTGATGACAGAAAAGCAGCTGGCGCTCTGGGTGGATGATGCCGCCCGGGAGTTGATCAGTCGCAGCCAATGCCTGCCGGGTAGCGTGGAACCTTCGCATATCGCCAACATGGCGCTTTTCCTGGCTTCGGCGGCATCGTCCATGTGCTCGGCGCAAAACTTCATCGTCGATGGTGGTTGGGTGTAGGCCTTTTGCTGAGCTGATTTGAGCTGATACCGGAATCAGCTCACTCCTGTCGCGACAGGCTGATAGAAGCCTGCGGCTCTGCATCTTTGCTAAAAACAATATCTAGCTGTTTTGTATACGAAAAATCGGCGGATATGCCGCCAGATCAACGAGGCGGGCGCAGTGGCAAATCGCTATTTGTCCGTGTAGTCTGGCCATTCGCACCGCATTTCCTCGGATGGTGATCGTTACAATGAAGATAAAAAACAAGCTCGTTCTCGCCTTTGTGTTGGTCGCCTTCATCCCGGTAAGCCTGGTGGCGGTGATATCGGTATTGAATATTCGCTCTCAGGCGGTCGATCAGTTTATTGATGGCAGCACCCGTGAGATACGCCAGATCGACGGCAATATCCGGCAGTTTTTCGACGGAACTCAGCAGAACGTCGATCAGATGGCGACTGATCCTGTATACAAGTCGGTTACCAGCCTCAAGCACTATGAGACTGCCGATGCCGCCAGCCAGCCGATGCCGCCGGCCGCCCGGCAGGTCATCGATTTGTTTGCGCGTTATGGCTCGACGCACCCTGCCGCGGCGATCCTCTCCATTGGCCTGGAAGACGGCAGCTATGCCAAATGGCCGGACGACCCGCAGCTGTCGAGCTACGACCCGCGCGCGCGGCCCTGGTACAAGGCCGCCATGGCCAGCCCCGGCAAAGCGGTGCGAACACCCGCGTACTACTATGACAAGGACGCCGTGGCGCTGGTCGGCAGTGCCCGGGCAATACTCGATGACGCGGGTAAGGCCAAGGGCGTGTTTGTTGTCAGCGTTTCGCTGAAAAACCTCACCGAGCTGGTTAAAAGCATCAAGCTTGGCGAAAGCGGCTACGTGATGCTGATCGAGGACGGCACGGTGCTGGTCGATCCGCGTGATGCCGCGCATAACTTCAAGCCGCTCAAGGACCTGGGCGAGCCCTACGCCAAACTGGCGGCCACCCAGCAGGGCTCCACCGAGGTGCAGATCAACGGGGTCAGGTACATGGCCAATATCTGGACATCGCCCGGCCTGGGTTGGCGTTATGTCGGTCTGATCGAGTACGGCGAAGTCATGGGCGCGGCCACACGCATGACCTACCTGACGGCAGGGATCGTGGTCGTGCTGGTGCTGCTTTTTGCCTTGCTCGCCGCGGCGTTCGCCAAGGTGATTGTCAAGCCGATCGGCCAGGTCAGCACCGGCTTGCAGTCGATTGCCGAGGGTGAGGGCGATCTGCGCCGCGATCTCAAGGTACAGGGCAAGGACGAAACCGCTGAGCTGGCCGGCTGGTTCAACAAGTTTCTTGCCGCGATCCGCCAGTTGATCCAGCGTATCGGCGCCGCTTCGACCAACCTGCAGGATGCTTCACGGGTCAACAGCGAGGTGGCCAGCAATATGAACCAGGCGGCCGGTCGTCAGCGTGAAGCGGTGGAGTTGGTGTCCACGGCGTTCAACGAAATGGTCGCTACCGCCAACGAAGTGGCCCGCTCCTGTAGCACGGCCGCCAACTCCGCGGAGAGCGGACACCAGCGTGTGGCCGAAGGCAAACAGCAGATCGAGTTGACCACCCAGAACGTCAACCGCCTCGGGCGGCGTTTGAGCGAGTCTTCCCAGGCCATGCTCGAACTGGAAGCGGGCAGCCGCGACATCAACCAGATTCTCGGGACCATCCGCGCCATCGCCGAGCAGACCAATCTGCTGGCGCTGAACGCGGCGATCGAGGCGGCCAGGGCGGGAGACCAGGGCCGGGGGTTTGCCGTGGTGGCGGATGAGGTCAGGGCCCTGGCCAAGCGCACGTCTGACTCCACCGGGGAAATCGACCAGTTGCTCAACGCCCTCGGCAGCAAGACCCAGGAAGTCTCGCAGAAGATGGAAAGTTGCCTGGACCTGTCGCGCGCCAGTGTGTCCTCGATCGAGAGCGCCCGTGACAGCTTTGAAGGCATTCAGTTGTCGGTCAATGAAATCCGCGATCAGAACTTGCAGATATCGGCGGCGGCGGAGGAGCAGCACAGTGTCGCCGAGGAGATTAATCGGCATATCCAGCAGATCTACGACGAGGCGCAGTTGGTCGAAAACCTGGCCAGTTCCGCGCAAGCAGACTCCGGTCGGCTTTCGCACCTCTCGGATGAACTGAACGGGCTGGTGGGGCGCTTCAAGTCATAGCGGCATTATGCTATCGCCGGGTAGCTGACAGCCCGGCGATTCACTACACTTCAGTCGCTCCCTGGCTACCGGTTATCAGGTAGTCAGCCTAAGTAAAACCGGGACTCACAACCGGAACTTGAGGTAACAGGTTCGATGCCAGTGCCCCCGGAAAATCCACACAAGCAGTATGCCCGTCCCGAGTTCTGGCAGCTTTCCATGCGTTGCTGCCAGTTGGCTGGCGCGGTTGATGTCGCTTTCCTGTTTATTTTCCTCATGCTGGGCTCACCCATCCTGGCCTGGGTCAACGTGATCAGCGTGGCCATGTATGTCTATGCCTATCGTGCGTTCAGCCAGCGGCGGAATCGGCTGGCGATCCTGCTGATCCGCACTGAAGTGCTGGTGCATGCCGGGCTGGGAACCGTGCTGATTGGCTGGGAAAGTGGCTTTCACTATTTCCTGCTGATGTTCATACCGGCCCTGTTCGTGACCATGCGCCCCCGCGGCGCCTGGACCCTCGCCGCTTGCCTGTGGGCCTACTATGTGGGGCTGGATGTGCTCATGTGGTACATCCCGCCGCTGCAACCGATTTCCTCCAATGCCTTGTTGGGGGTGCATGTTTTCAACCTGACCGTGGTGTTCTGCATGTTCAGCTACCTGGCGCTGTTCTATGTGATCACTGTGACCCGCGCGCACAAGAGCCTGGCGCGGATGGCAACGACCGACTCCCTGACGGGCCTGTTCAATCGCCGGCACATGATTGCGCTGACCGAGAAGGCGCTGGAGCGGCACCATCGATGCCCCAGCAACCTGACCTTGATGTTGATGGATATCGATCACTTCAAGCACATCAATGATCAGTATGGCCACGATGTGGGGGACCGGGTGCTCAATGCCGTGAGCGACTTGCTCGATAGCTCAATGCGCGAACAGGATTATATTGGCCGCTGGGGTGGCGAAGAGTTCCTGGCGATATTGCCGGAAACCGATCTTGAGCAGGCGGCGGCAATCGCGGAGCGCATACGCAAGGCGATCCAGGCGTTGGTGATTGACAGTGACGAGCATAAAGTCAGCGTGACCCTGTCCATCGGCATTACGCAGTATCGCGCTCAAGAGGCGCTCAGTAACGCCATTGCCCGGGCCGATCGGGCGCTCTACGAGGGCAAGTCGGCCGGGCGCAACAGGGTGGAAGTGGCGTTGGCGTAATGGCGTCGGTTACGCCGACTGGTGGGGGGGGCGGATCGCGCTATGTATGCTGGTCCGTGCAACTGGCCGATCTCACTGGCTTGCGAGCTCGTCGTTACAAGGGGCGGCCGGCATTGATCCAGTTCTCGGTCTGCTTCATCGTGAACCGGTAGCGCGCGCAGTTGAAGACACCGAGCACCTTGAGTTCGTCCATCAGCAGCGGACGGAGTAGTTGCAGCTGATCAGGGGGCAGCGACAAGTCGGTGATTGCCTCTTCGCAAGTCTTGCCGTCACGCACAATGGCGCCAATGGATTCGTTCAACGCTTCCCTGAATTGCACCCTGACGGGGTCGGGCCTGCCCATGGCTTCCAGGGTCGCTTCGTATTTCCTGATCGAGCGGCGATAAACCCACTCGAACAGATCCGCGGCCAGTGATACTCCAGGTGTTCATAGACTCCCATCATGGTGTGCGCATAATCCGCCACATCCACATCCAGAAAGGACAATGGCGCGTTGTTGTACAGCATCAGCGGGACGTTGGCCGCCAGACGGCTGGTGCGTTTGTTGCCGTCGTCGAAAGGTTGCAGATAGGCCAGGTTGACCCACAGGAAGAAGGCGGACTCGACCGGGTTCTTGATTTGCCGGGCCTTCTCCAGGATGGATTCGAGCATTTCGCCGAGGGGGGAAGGGACCTGGCTGGGCAGGTAGGTGGTATCGCTGATATTGACGACTTTCTGGCGAATGCTGCCCAGGCTGCTGGAGTCGGCCAGCAGATCCTGCATCAGCAGTGCGTGCAGGTTCTGGATCACCGGAGTGGTCAAGCCGTAGGCGGGGACCGCATCGACCATGAACTCGATGGCTGTCTTGTGGTTGAGCAGCATCACGGCATCCAGGTCGCCACCGGTGGCGCCACTCTTGAACAGCTCCTCGGTGGCGAGCAATGAGTAGCGGTTGCCCTCCAGGCGCGAAGAGGACCAGGACAGCTCGATAAGCAGGGGTTCCAGGACCTTGCGCGCCTAGGTGCCTGCAGGTTGCTGGCCGCGCATGCGTCCTTCTTCCATCAGGGTCGTGGCGAGTGAGGTTGGTAGCAACGAGGTCTGGGAGCTGATCCAGGGATTGCGGCCTTGAAGGACAGCGATGAGATCGTCGGATGCGTTGGCCATGTGGGAGGTTCTGATATCAGCTCATAATGAGCTCATTTCAGCTAGCTACCAAACTATTCTGTCAGCGGTTATTCACGGTCACAGGGCGCCTGTTGGAAAGCACGTTCTCTGCGGTTGAAGTGGGCGCTGCGAGCCTGCCAACCCCCACCGCAAAACCGGCGCCATCCGGGATATCACCTGTTTACATTGACGCTCCGCGTAGCATTCCCTGTGTCAAGTCATCGATCAGCGCCTTGCCCATCTCACCCAGATAATGCGATGCCCAGGCGTAGCGTTCGCCATCGCTTTCCAACGCGGCATCAAGGGTGATGGCGTTATCGTCCGTACCGGGCGCATCGGTAAGTGGGGCAAAGCACTTACCCGAGCTTTCTTGCTATCCTGATCGCCCTCTTTCATGGACGAATACCGAGACAAGCCATGGCTAACCTCACCCCGTCACGCCTCGGGCAGATACTCCAGGGGCTGCTTTTTGCCCTGATTGGTATTGTCTTGTTGGGCATTGCCGTCAATCTCACGCTTGATCGACGCGTATTCCTCGCCCACGCACAGACCGCCGTTGGCATCGTCAGCCACTTGAATGCCGGTGGTTCGCATCCTGAGATCGCCTTCGCTACCCGCAGTGGGGAAAAGATTTCCTATCCCCAGGGCGGCTTTATCTTCGGCTATCAGAAGGATCAGCCGGTGCGGGTGTATTACCTGCCCGAGCAGCCGGCCAGTAGCGCCGTCGTCGATGACCCGGCCGCATTGTGGGCCACTCCCGGGGTACTGGGTGGTATCGGTCTGGTGTTCGTCATTGCCGGTCTGATGAGAGGCATCCGTCCGCGCGGTCGCGGCGCAGTTCATTTACAGAAAGGACTTTGAACGATGAGCTATAACATCCCGATTCCGCTCAATGAAAGTCGCTGGCAGTACCAGACCGCCAGCGGCGGCGGCCTGACCGTGGCCCTGGTGGCGGGCAGTGGCGGTTCGATCATCCTGCGTTCGCCCCAGGGCAAGGACGTCAGCTACCGCTACGGAGGCGTCGGGGTGGGTGTCGGATTTGGCGCGCGCCTGCCGCGCTTCGGCAAGATCAATATCCAGCTCAAGGGCAAGAGCGTGGGGGCAGCCGGTGCGGCGGAGGCTTTTCCCAGTACCGGCAAGGTGTTTGTCAGCGACGCCTTGCTCAGTCGTGACCTGACCGATGACGATATCACCGGGCCTTGCCTGTATACCGAGGTGGCGGCGGGTCTGGTGGTCGGCGGTTCGGCCACGGCCCTGCTGTTCGGGCTTGATCCCAAGCTGCTGGCATTGGCGGCGGTTCTGAGCGCCAACCCGGCAACCTCGTTCATTGCCTCCTCCACGGTCAACCGGCAGTTGCTGCAGTCGGCCAAGGGCGCGGTGGTCATGGCCGGCATGAACGCCGGGGTGCAGGCCGGTGGTGGTGCCGCGATCTACATGGGCTATCTGTTCTAGTCGAGTATGGCGGGTCGATATCAGACCCATAAAAAGCCGCGAATCAACGCGGCTTTTTCGATTCCATCAACGCTTACACGTTGAAACGGAAGTGCATCACATCACCGTCTTTAACGATGTATTCCTTGCCTTCCAGGCGCCATTTACCGGCTTCCTTGGTCCCGGCTTCGCCCTTGTACTGGATGAAGTCGTTGTAGGCGATCACTTCGGCGCGGATAAAGCCTTTCTCGAAGTCAGTGTGGATCACTCCGGCGGCCTGTGGCGCGGTCGCCCCGACACGCACGGTCCAGGCGCGGACTTCCTCGACACCGGCAGTGAAGTAGGTCTGCAGGTTGAGCATTTCGTAACCGGCGCGGATCACGCGGTTCAAGCCAGGCTCTTCAAGACCCAGGGCTTCAAGGAACATGTCCTTTTCTTCACCGTCGTCGAGCTCGGCGATTTCCGCTTCGATCTTGTTGCACACCGGCACCACGAACGCGCCTTCTTCCTCGGCAATGGCCTTGACCACGTCCAGCAGCGGGTTGTTCTCGAAGCCGTCTTCGGCGACGTTGGCGATGTACATCACCGGTTTGGTGGTCAGCAGGTGGAAACCACGGATCACCGCTTTTTCGTCGTCGCTCATGCTCTTCATCAGGCTGCGCGCCGGCTTGCCTTCGGTGAAGTGGGCAATCAACTGCTCCAGCAGGCCCTTTTGCACCACGGCGTCCTTGTCACCGCCCTTGGCGTTACGGGTGACTTTCTGCAGTTGCTTCTCGCAGCTGTCGAGGTCGGCGAAGATCAGTTCCAGGTCGATGATCTCGATGTCGCGCTTGGGGTCGACGCTGTTGGAGACGTGAATCACGTTCTCGTCTTCGAAGCAGCGGACCACGTGGGCGATGGCATCGGTTTCGCGGATGTTGGCGAGGAACTTGTTGCCCAGGCCTTCACCCTTCGAGGCGCCGGCGACGAGGCCGGCGATGTCGACGAATTCCATGGTGGTCGGCAGGATGCGCTTGGGCTTGACGATCTCGGCCAGGGCCTGCAGGCGCGGGTCGGGCATCGGCACGATACCGCTGTTCGGCTCGATGGTGCAGAAGGGGAAGTTCTCCGCCGCGATACCGGATTTGGTCAGGGCGTTGAACAAGGTGGATTTGCCGACGTTGGGCAGGCCGACGATGCCGCAGTTGAATCCCATGGTGTTTCCCCTCGGGTAAGAGTCAGGCCTTCTGGCTGTGCAGGTTTTTCATCGCGCGGTTCCATTCCCCGGCGAGGATATCCGGCAGCACGCCGAGGGCAAAATCGATGCTGGCATCGAGCTTTTCCTGTTCGGCGCGTGGCGCACGACCCAGGACGAAATTTGAAACCATACTGGCAACGCCCGGGTGGCCAATGCCAAGCCGCAGGCGGTGAAAGGTATTCTGGTTGCCGAGCTGCGCGATGATGTCGCGCAGGCCGTTGTGCCCGCCGTGTCCGCCACCCTGTTTAAGCTTGGCGACGCCGGGAGGCAAGTCCAGTTCGTCGTGGGCCACCAGGATTTCTTCAGGCGTGATGCGGAAGAATCCAGCCAATGCCGACACAGCCTGGCCGCTACGGTTCATGTAGGTGGTGGGGATCAACAGACGAACATCCTGACCCTGGTGACTGAAGCGCCCGGTCAGGCCGAAATATTTGCGATCGGCCACCAGGTTGACACCTTGGGCGTGGGCGATGCGCTCAACAAAAAGGGCCCCCGCGTTATGCCGGGTCTGTTCGTATTCGGTGCCTGGATTTCCCAGGCCAACGATCAGTTTGATGGCAGTCACGACAGGGGCCCTTCCTAGGAGTTGTGGATAACATCGCGGCTATTGAGGTCGCGGCGAAAGTGGACGAAACGCGCTCATTTACATGATGCAAACTTCGCGATCCCGCCCGCTTTACTCGCTACTTGCCAGCTCGCGATGTTTCCATGACTCCAACGTTACGGAGTAAATATTACTCGGCAGCGTCAGCTTCCGGTGCAACACGTGGCGCGTGAACGTTGGCAACAGCCAGGTCGTTACCGTGAGCCAGTGCAACGAACTCAACGCCTTTTGGCGCCTTGAGGTCCGACAGGTGAACGATCGAACCGACTTCGGCGTCAGCCAGGTCGACTTCGATGAACTCAGGCAGATCTTTCGGCAGGCAGCTGACTTCTACTTCAGCCACAACGTGGGAGATCTCGCCGCCTTTCTTGATCGCTGCGGCTTCGTTGACGAAGTGCACCGGTACGTGAGCGGACAGTTTCTGACCGGCAACCACGCGGACGAAGTCAGCGTGCATCACGTGGCCTTTGGACGGGTGACGTTGCAGCGCCTTGATGATCACGTTTTGCTTGTTGCCGCCAACGTTCAGCTCGATGATGTGGCTGTAAGCCGCTTCGTTTTCGAGCAGTTTGGCAACTTCCTTGGCCAGCATGCTGATGGATTCAGGGGCTTTTTCGCCACCGTAAACTACAGCTGGAACCAGGCTTGCGAGACGACGCAGGCGGCGGCTCGCACCTTTCCCCAGGTCGGAACGCAGTTCAGCATTCAAAGTAAATTCGTTCATGTTGACTCTCCAAATTAACCACATCCACCCCAGCGTTTGCGACCAGCGCTAAAGGCGGTATGGGCAAAAAAGCCCCGCCCCAACATGTGTTGGGGCGGGGCGCTTTTCGTCAGCGAGACATCCGAAAGGGCAGGGCCCTCAGCGGAACATCGCGCTGATCGATTCTTCGTTGCTGATGCGGCGAACCGCTTCGGCGACTACCGGTGCGATATCCAGTTGACGGATACGCGCACAGGCTTGTGCTGCAGCGGACAGCGGGATGGTGTTGGTCACCACCAGCTCGTCCAGCACGGAATTTTCAATGTTCTCGATCGCGCGACCCGACAGCACAGGGTGTGTGCAGTAGGCAAAGACCTTGGCAGCGCCATGTTCCTTGAGGGCTTTCGCCGCGTGGCACAGGGTGCCGGCGGTGTCGACCATGTCATCGACGAGAATACAGGTGCGGCCTTCGACGTCACCGATGATGTGCATCACTTCGGAGTGGTTGGCCTTCTCACGACGTTTGTCGATGATGCCCAGATCCACGCCCAGCGACTTGGCAACGGCCCGTGCACGCACGACGCCACCAATGTCCGGAGACACGATCATCAGATTTTCGAAGCGTTGGTCTTCGATGTCATCCACCAGTACGGGGGAGCCGTAGATGTTATCTACCGGAATATCGAAGAAGCCCTGGATTTGGTCTGCGTGCAGGTCAACCGTGAGAACACGGTCGATGCCGACGACGGTGAGCATGTCAGCGACGACTTTCGCGCTGATAGCCACACGCGCGGAACGCGGACGGCGATCCTGGCGGGCATAACCAAAGTAAGGGATCACCGCAGTGATTCGAGTGGCTGAGGAACGGCGGAAGGCATCAGCCATCACGACGAGTTCCATCAGGTTATCGTTGGTCGGAGCGCAAGTCGGCTGAATGATGAAGACGTCTTTACCGCGGACGTTTTCATTAATCTCAGCGGTAATTTCGCCGTCGGAAAACTTGCCGACAGAGATGTCACCGAGTGGGATATGCAGCTGACGTACGACACGTCGAGCCAGATCGGGGTTGGCGTTCCCCGTAAAGACCATCATCTTGGACACGCGCAGTACCTGAAGGCTGAGGGTAACCTGGATGAGTATAGGAAAATGGCAGGGGCGGCTGGATTCGAACCAACGCATGGCAGGATCAAAACCTGCTGCCTTACCGCTTGGCGACGCCCCTGTATCTGTTGCAACGAGTACCCAGTACTCGATTCCTAGAGCAGACTCTGCAGCTTGCGATGCAACATCGAAACGTTGCTTCCCTTTGCCACAAACCCTGTTTGGGTCTCTGTAAGAAGGGCCGAGACTTTATCAGCTTCAGCTTTGTTTGGGAAGGCCCCAAACACACAACTTCCAGTTCCGGTTAACTTTGCTTCGGTAAATTTACCTAACAAATTCAAAGCGTTACGTACCTCTGGATAACGCCTTGCGACAACCGGCAAGCAGTCATTACGACTGTTTCCCTTGGGAACGGGGCGCACTTTAATGGGCGCGGAGTCACGTGTCAACAGCGGATCCGAAAAAATTTCTGCTGTACTAACAGAGACTTGCGGAACCAGCACGACATACCAGGGTTCTTCGGGGTCTACCGGGGTGAGTTTTTCCCCGACGCCCTCGGCGAAAGCCGCGTGGCCACGGACGAAAACCGGCACGTCGGCGCCCAGTGTCAGGCCCAGCGCGGCCAGGCGATCCTCGTCCCAATCCAGTTGCCAGAGGTGGTTGAGGCCGAGCAGGGTGGTCGCGGCATTCGAGCTGCCGCCACCGATGCCACCGCCCATGGGCAGGATTTTCTCAATCCAGATATCCACGCCCAGCGGGCAACCCGATTGTTCCTGGAGTTTTTTTGCGGCGCGCACGATCAGGTTGCTGTCGTGGGGCACACCATCGAACTCGGTATGCAACTGGATTACGCCGTCGTCACGCACGGCGAAGCTCAGCTCGTCGCCGTAGTCGAGAAACTGAAACAGCGTCTGCAACTCGTGATAGCCGTCTTCACGGCGACCGAGGATATGCAACATCAGGTTGAGCTTGGCCGGCGAGGGCAGCGTCAGGCGGGCGGCGCTCATCTCACTGCCCCAGCTGGCGCGGCTGCCAGTCCTTGATCACCAGGGTCACGTCGAGGTCGCGACCGTGCAGCTTGAGGCGCTCGGGCAGCCAGTAACCGTTCTGCTCGCTGTAGCTCAGGTATTCGACCTGCCAGCCATCCTGTTCCAGGGACGCCAGGCGGCTGTCGCTGTCCAGGCTCAGGCGGCTCTTGCTGTCCGGCGCGGGGAGGCCACGGACCCACCAGACCAGATGGGACACCGGCAGCTCCCAGCCCAGTTGCTCCTGGAGCAGGGCCTCGGGGCTGGTGGCGGCATAGCGGCCCTGGTTGGCGACCTCCAGGCTCACCTGGCCGGGACGCCCGGTCAGGCGCGCGGCACCGCGACCCAGCGGGCCGGACAGGCGAATGTCGTAGTAATCCTGGCGTTGCAGCCAGAACAGGGTACCGCTGCCGGAATCCTTCGGCGCGCGGATACCGACCTTGCCATTGATCTGCCAGCCGTCGAGGCTGCTCAATTGCTGTTTGTGCTTGGCCCAGAGGGCCGGGTCGCCGTGGCCTTCGACGGACTCACGGGCGCCGAAGCCCGCGCAACCGGCGAGCAGGGCGATCAGGCTGAAAACAACGAGGTGGCGCAAAAACATAAGCTTAAAGAGTCTCGGAACCGGTCAGGCGCTTGATGGTGCTGCGCAGGAGTGGGCTGTCGGGCTGGTCCTTGAGGAACTTGCCCCAGATTTGCTTGGCTTCGCGTTGCTTGCCATTGGCCCACAGGACTTCGCCCAGGTGCGCCGCGACTTCCTGGTCGGGGAAGCGTTCCAGGGCCTGGCGCAGCAGGCGTTCGGCTTCGTCGAGGTGGCCCAGGCGGAAGTTCACCCAGCCGAGACTGTCGAGCACGGCAGGATCTTCCGGATTCAGCTGGTGGGCCTTCTCGATCAGTTCCTTGGCTTCGGCATAGCGGGTGGTGCGGTCCGACAAGGTGTAGCCGAGGGCGTTCAGCGCCATGGCATTGTCCGGTTCGCGCTTGAGGATGGCGCGCAGGTCTTTCTCCATTTGCGCCAGGTCGTCGCGCTTTTCCGCCTGCATGGCACGGGTATAAAGCAGGTTCAGGTCGTCCGGGAACTGCAACAGGGCCTGCTGCAGGACACTCCAGGCGCGATCGCCCTGATGGTTGGCGGAGAGGATCTCAGCCTCGATCAGATAGAGCTGGATCGCGTAGTCCGGCTGCTCGTCGCGGGCGGTCTTGAGTTTGCTCGAAGCCTCGGCGCCGCGCCCGGTGGTGACCAGGATATCGGTCTGGCGCAGTTGCGCCGGCAGGTAATCGTTACCCGGCCCGACTTGCCCGTATTCATCCAGGGCGGCCTGCAGGTCGTTGTGCTCTTCGGCGATGCGGCCCAGGTTCAGGTGCGCCGAGTCGACGTGGCTGTCGCGGGCGATCAGTTCTTCCAGGTAGCCCTTGGCTTCATCCCAGGCCTTGGCCTCAAGGCAGACGAGTGCCAGGGAGAAGCGCAGTTCGTCATCTTCCGGGTATTGCTGCACCAGGCTGGAGAACTGGGTCTTGGCATCGGCCATGCGGTCCTGTTCCACCAGCATGCGCGCATAGGTCAGGCGCAGACGCTTGTCGTCCGGGTACTGCTTGATGCTTTTTTCCAGGATCGGCAAGGCTTCCTTGCCGCGGTTCAGCGCTTGCAGCAAGCGCGCGCGCAGCAGGATCGGGGCGATTTCGCCGTCTTCCGGCGGATTTTTCTCCAGCAGTGTCAAGGCGCCCTGGGTGTCGCCATCCTGTTGCAGCAACAGGGCCTTGCCGAAAATCAGCTGGCTGTTCTTCGGGTGCTTGAGCAACAGGCGATCAAAACTTTTCTTCAGGCCGTTGCGGGTGTCCTGGTCGGTGTCGGCGGCCGACAGGGCGAGAAAGTCGAAATGGGTGTCGCCCTTGCCTTGCAGGACCTTCTCCATATAGACCATGGAGTCGTCATAACGCCCGCCGCGGGCCAGCTGGATCGCCGCCGCGCGTTGCGCCTCGAGGTCGGTCGGGGCGTTTTTCGCCCAGATCAGCGAGGTGTCGAGGGCGGCCTGGTCGGCCCCCAGGTACTCGGCAATACGGAAGGCCCGCTCGGAAATCCCCGGATCCTGGGTGTTGATCGCCTGGGTCACGTAGTTGTCCAGCGCGATATCGAAACGATTTCGCTGTCCGGCGAGCTCCGCGCTCAACAGGCTGAACACCGTATCTTCGGTGAACGAGCTGTAGACCTTGGGCTTTTCCGGGGCCGGGGTGGTGTCTTCAGCCGGCGGCGTACGCCCCGGCGACACGGGTGCCAAGGCCTGGCAGCCGCTGAGGAAGACAAAAGCGAGGAGCAACGCGGAGGATCTATTCATATAGGAGAAGGACGACTTACCTGCGGGTCGGGGCATCATGACACAAGCGACGGGCAGAACCATACCCGAGACGCTCACCAGACACTTATAGCAACGTTACATTGGGACAATAGTCGGCAATGGTTGTTCTGAATCAGTCTAAGGTGGACAATTGTCGGCTTCTCGACATCATCAGCGACCCTGAATGGCCTTCCTCGCACTCGGCATCAACCACAAGACGGCGTCCGTAGACGTGCGCGAGCGCGTGGCTTTTACCCCCGAGCAATTGGTGGAGGCCCTGCAGCAGCTGTGTCGCCTCACCGACAGCCGTGAAGCCGCGATCCTCTCGACCTGCAACCGCAGTGAACTGTATATCGAGCAAGACCACATTACCGCGGACTCGGTCCTGCGCTGGCTGGCCGATTATCACCACCTGAGCCTCGAAGAACTGCGCGCTTGCGCCTATGTGCATGAAGACGATGCCGCCGTTCGTCATATGATGCGCGTGGCCTCGGGGCTGGATTCGCTGGTCCTGGGCGAGCCGCAGATTCTCGGCCAGATGAAATCGGCCTATGCCGTGGCGCGCGAGGCGGGAACCATCGGTCCGTTGCTCGGACGCCTGTTCCAGGCCACGTTCAGCGCCGCCAAGCAGGTGCGCACTGACACCGCCATCGGTGAAAACCCGGTGTCGGTGGCCTTTGCCGCCGTCAGCCTGGCGAAACAGATTTTCAGCGATCTGCAGCGCAGCAGCGCGTTGCTGATCGGTGCCGGCGAAACCATCACCCTGGTTGCCCGCCACCTGCACGAGCAGGGCGTCAAGCGTATCGTGGTGGCCAACCGGACCCTGGAGCGGGCCAAGATCCTCGCCGAAGAGTTCGGTGCCCATGCGGTATTGTTGTCCGACATCCCCCAGGAGCTGGTGCACAGCGACATCGTCATCAGTTCCACCGCGAGCCAGTTGCCGATCCTCGGCAAGGGCGCGGTGGAAAGTGCCTTGAAGCTGCGCAAGCACAAGCCGATCTTCATGGTGGACATTGCCGTTCCCCGGGATATCGAGCCGGAAGTCGGCGAGTTGGACGACGTTTACCTCTATAGCGTCGACGATCTCCACGAAGTGGTCGCCGAGAACCTGAAGAGCCGCCAGGGCGCCGCGCAAGCCGCCGAAGAACTGGTGAGCAGCGGTGTCGACGACTTTATGGCGCGCCTGCGCGAGCTGGCCGCGGTGGATGTATTGCGCGCCTACCGCCAGCAGAGCGAGCGCCTGCGCGACGAAGAATTGCAAAAGGCCCAGCGTCTGCTGGCCAACGGCGGCAGCGCCGAAGAGGTGCTGGTGCAACTGGCCCGCGGCCTGACCAACAAGTTGATGCATGCGCCCAGCGTGCAACTGAAAAAGTTGTCCGCCGAAGGCCGCCTCGATGCGTTGGCCATGGCCCAGGAACTTTTTGCCCTCAGTGAGGGCTCATCGGATAGCTTTTCGGATAAGAAACCGCAATGAAAGCGTCACTGCTCAATAAGCTGGACATCCTCCAGGACCGTTTCGAGGAACTGACCGCCTTGCTTGGCGACGGTGAAGTCATTTCCGATCAGCACAAGTTCCGCGCCTATTCCAAGGAGTATGCCGAAGTAGAGCCGATTGTCGCGGCCTACAAGCTGGTGTTGAAGGTCCAGTCCGATCTCGAGGGCGCCCAGGCGCTGCTCAAGGACAGCGACCCGGACATGCGTGAAATGGCTGTCGAGGAAGTCCGCGAGGCCAAGGAACAACTGGTCGAACTTGAGGGCAACCTGCAACGCATGCTGCTACCCAAGGATCCCAACGACGGCCGCAACGTGTTTCTCGAAATCCGCGCCGGCACTGGCGGCGACGAGGCGGCGATCTTCTCCGGCGACCTGTTCCGCATGTATTCGCGCTATGCCGAGCGGCGCGGCTGGCGCCTGGAGATCCTCTCGGAAAACGTCGGTGAGCATGGCGGCTATAAAGAAGTCATTGCCCGGGTCGAAGGCGACAACGTCTACGGCAAGCTGAAGTTCGAATCCGGTGCCCACCGTGTCCAGCGCGTGCCGGCCACCGAATCCCAGGGCCGTATCCACACCTCGGCGTGCACGGTCGCGGTGTTGCCCGAGCCGGACGAACAGGAAGCCATCGAGATCAACCCGGCGGACCTGCGCATCGACACCTACCGCTCCTCCGGCGCCGGTGGCCAGCACGTGAACAAGACCGATTCGGCGATCCGCATCACCCACTTGCCTTCGGGGATCGTGGTCGAATGCCAGGAAGAGCGTTCCCAGCACAAGAACCGCGCGCGTGCCATGTCCTGGCTGTCGGCCAAGCTCAACGACCAGCAGGCCAGCGCCGCGGCCAATGCCATCGCCAGCGAGCGCAAGCTGCTGGTCGGCTCGGGCGACCGTTCCGAACGTATCCGTACCTACAACTTCCCCCAGGGCCGGGTCACCGACCATCGGGTCAACCTGACCCTGTATTCCCTGGATGAAGTCCTGGCCGGGGGGGTGGAAGCCGTTATCGAACCGCTGTTGGCCGAATACCAGGCCGATCAACTGGCCGCCTTGGGTGATTGAATGACCATTATTGCCAGTCTGCTACGCGCCGCCGAACTGCCTGACTCGCCGACCGCGCGCCTGGACGCTGAACTGCTGTTGGCGGCGGCCCTGGGCAAGTCCCGCAGCTACCTGCACACCTGGCCGGAAAAGATTGTCAGCAGCGAGGCCGCGCTGGCCTTTTCCGACTTCCTGCTGCGCCGCCGTGGTGGCGAGCCGGTGGCTTACATTCTCGGCCAACAGGGCTTCTGGAAGCTGGACCTGGAGGTCGCGCCGCATACCCTGATTCCCCGTCCGGACACCGAGCTGCTGGTGGAGGCCGCCCTTGAGCTGCTGCCGGCGACCCCGGCCCGGGTGCTCGACCTGGGCACCGGCAGCGGCGCGATTGCCCTGGCCCTGGCCAACGAGCGCCCGGCCTGGCAAGTCACGGCGGTGGACCGCGTGCCGGAAGCCGTGGCCCTGGCCGAGCGCAATCGCCAGCGCCTGGGCCTGGACAACGCCACGGTATTGAGCAGCCATTGGTTCAGCGCCGTGGACGCTCAGCGTTTCCAGCTGATCATCAGCAACCCGCCATACATTGCCGCGAGCGACCCGCACCTGGCCCAGGGCGATGTGCGTTTCGAACCCGCCAGTGCCCTGGTGGCCGGTGCCGATGGCCTGGACGACCTGCGCCTGATCATCGCCCAGGCGCCGGCACACCTGGAGGCCGATGGCTGGTTGATGCTCGAACACGGTTACGACCAGGCCGAAGCCGTCCGCGAGCTGCTCTCGGCGCAAGGTTTCAGCGACGTTCACAGCCGCACTGACCTGGGCGGCCATCAACGCATCAGTCTGGGGCGCCTATCGTGCTGAGCGACCAGGAGCTGTTGCGCTATAGCCGGCAGATCCTGTTGCAACAGGTCGATATCGACGGCCAGTTGCGCCTGAAAAACAGCCGGGTGCTGATCGTCGGTCTTGGTGGCCTCGGCGCTCCGGTGGCGCTTTACCTGGCGGCTGCCGGGGTCGGCGAACTGCACCTGGCGGATTTCGACAGGGTCGAGCTGACCAACCTGCAACGCCAGATCATCCACGACACTGCCAGCATCGGTACGAGCAAGGTCGATTCGGCACTGCGGCGGTTGGCGGCGATCAATCCTGAAGTGACCCTGGTCGCCCATCGCCAGGCCCTCGACGCCGACTCCCTTGGTCTTGCGGTGGCGGCGGTGGACCTGGTGCTCGATTGCAGCGACAACTTCAGTACCCGCGAGGCGGTCAACGCCGCCTGTGTCGCCGCCGGCAAGCCGTTGGTCAGCGGCGCGGCGATTCGTCTCGAAGGGCAACTCTCGGTGTTCGACCCGCGTCGCCCGGAAAGCCCTTGCTACCACTGCTTGTACGGACACGGCAGCGAAGCCGAACTGACCTGTAGTGAAGCCGGCGTCATCGGTCCGCTGGTGGGCCTGGTCGGTAGCCTGCAAGCCCTTGAAGCCTTGAAGCTGCTGGCCGGTTTCGGCGAGCCGCTGGTGGGCCGCTTGCTGCTGATCGATGCCCTGGGTACAAAGTTCCGCGAGCTGCGGGTCAAGCGCGATCCGCAATGCCGCGTCTGTGGAGGTGGCGATGCGTGATGCGCCGGTCGCGGTAATCGACTCTGGCGTCGGCGGCTTGTCGGTGCTCAAGGAGATCCAGGCCCTGCTGCCCAATGAGTCGCTGTTCTATGTCGCCGACTGCGGGCATATCCCCTACGGCGAAAAAAGCCCGGAGTACATTCGCCAGCGCTGCGCGGTGATCTCCGACTTCTGTCGCGAGCAAGGCGCCAAGGCGCTGGTGATTGCCTGTAATACCGCCACCGTGGCCGCAGCCGCCGATTTGCGCCAGCGTTACCCGGACTGGCCGCTGGTGGCCATGGAGCCGGCGGTCAAACCCGCGGCGGCGGCCACCCGCAGCGGTGTGGTCGGCGTGCTGGCGACCACCGGGACCTTGCAAAGCGCCAAGTTCGCCGCCTTGCTCGACCGTTTTGCCAACGATGTGCAGGTGATCACCCAGCCTTGTCCCGGGCTGGTGGAAATGATCGAAGACGGCGATTTGCACAGCGACGCCTTGCGCCAGTTGCTGCGCAGCTATGTCGACCCTTTGCTGGCGGCGGGCTGCGACACCATTATCCTCGGCTGCACCCACTATCCCTTCCTCAAGCCGCTGTTGCTGGAGATGATTCCGGCATCCATCAGCCTGATCGACACCGGTGCCGCCGTGGCCCGGCAGCTCCAACGGCTGCTGGAAGCGCGCGATCTGCTGTCCGCGGGACCGGCGCGTGATGCGCAGTTCTGGACCAGTGCCGATCCGGATCATTTCAGGAAAATTCTGCCGATGCTCTGGCAGAAGTCCGGGATTGTGCAAAGCTTCAAAGGGTAAACGTCGTCTTAGAACGGCGAATCCTCGTGAACTCAGGTTTGACGCCAGGCTCCTCTTGCGGGGAGCTGTTGGGTCGCGCCTGAAATGCATTGGAAATAGGATATTTCTCATGAAGCGAATGTTCTGCTTGGCTGCGCTTGCGGCCGTCACCCTGGGGTATGGCGCCATGGCGCAAGCGACCGGCGTCGAATTCTCCGTTGGCCAGACCAGCGACTCGACCCGCAGCTATCGCCTGGGCCTGCAATCGAACTGGGACAAGAGCTGGCTGCAAAGCGATGTGGGTCGCCTTACCGGCTACTGGAGCGGTGCCTACACCTACTGGGAAGGCGACAAGAGCCCGAGCAATCACAGCTTGTCGTTCTCCCCTGTGTTCGTCTACGAGTTTTCCGGGGCATCGATCAAGCCCTATATCGAGGCGGGGATCGGTGTCGCGCTGTTTGCCCACACCGAAGTGGAAGGCAACAAGCTGGGTTCGGCCTTCCTCTTCGAGGACCGCGTGGGCTTCGGCCTGCGCTTCGCCGGCGGACAGGAAGTGGGTGTTCGCGCCTCCCACTACTCCAACGCCGGTATCCGCACGCCGAACGAAGGCATCGAAAGCTACGCCCTGCACTACACGATGCCGTTGTAATAGCCGTTCGCCGAGTGTCAGCCGCCTTCGCTGCGGCGTTTGAGGCTGGCCAGGGCGGCAAAAACATCCTCGTCAGCGATGGGGCTGCGGTCGATCTGGATCAGGCTCCAGTCGCCACTGTCGCCGATCTTTTCCAGGGCTTCGTCGGTTCCCATATAGCCCCAGAGCGCACTGTGGTTGCTGGCGCGGTAGCGGCGCGGGAAGTGTTCCCGCAGCGCCTGGCGTGTTGCATCTGCGGCAGCCAACCGTTGCACGCAGGCCTTGAGGTCGCTGACACCATTGCACACGGTCAATGCCGGCTTTGACTCCGGTACGTACAACAGCAGCGTTCCCTGCCGTGGATCGCCGAGGATCAGCACATCGTCGGCGGGGTAGCCGTTGATGTTGAGCCGGTGCACCGCGACCAGCCGTTTGCCCTGGGACGAGCGGTCTCGTTCGGGGTCGGGCAGCAATTGCAGCATCATCTGGCAGGCGCTGTCGGCGTAGCCACTGCTGTGCAGGCGCGCGCGCTGGACCTCCAGGCGATATTGCGCGCGCAAGAAATCACCATAGAACTTCTCGTTGCCGGGCAGCCCCTCGGCGGGATGAGCGCTCCAGAATCCCGCCGAACGCCCGCCGAACTGCTGATATTGGGCGTTCATGTAGACGCGCATGGCGGCCAGTGTCGCTGCGGCCTCCTGGATCTTCTCGCGCTGCGGGCTGGGGAGGATGACCAATGCTTCGCCCGGCAGCGGGATCTGGTAAAGCTCCTGGCCGTGATCTTCGCCGTCCACGGGAATGGCCACGAAGCCGCCGTCGGCGGGTCGATAGTAAATACCGCGGCCCGGGTGATCGGGCGTCGACAGGTCTTCGATGTGCACCGAGGCGTCCAGTCGTTGTCGGCCCCGCAGTGCTTGCAAGTGCTGCACCAGCGCGCCGACGTTCTCGTAATCCCCGGCAGCCAGCGTCACCAGCGTGTACCGGCCGGCGGCCGGATCCAGCCGGTACGCCTCGCTGGCCCGGTTGACCACATACACGGTCGCCTTGTCCTCGACCTGCACCACCACGCCCCCGATCGTCAGCCGGCCGGCCTCGAACCGGATATCCTCCGGGCGACTCAGGTGATCGCTGTGCAGCACCCAGGTACTGGGCCGCGAGGTGGTGCAACTGGACAGATTGAGCCGGGCGCCCTCGTTCAGATAAAGGTCGTATCGGCTGCCCTGGCCTTCGATGTCATAGCTCAGGTACTGGCCCAGCTCGCCCAGTGCATCCATGACCAGAGGCGGCGCCTCGAGCCCCAGGCTGACCCGGATGCGCGTGGGGTGGTAGCGAGGCAGCAGTTTTTCCACGACCTTCTGGAACACCGCGATCCATTCGGCCTCGATGAACCGGCCCTGGGTCTTTTGTTCGAGCACCTTGAACAGCTGCAATTGCGCGTCATTGCGCTGGGTGGCACCGACCAGCCAGGCGTATTGCGGCAGGTAACTGTGCTCGGGCGTGGCCGGTAGATAGAGGGCACGGGCGGTGTTCGAAACGGGCAGCGTCATTTGCCTGGGAAGTTCCAGTACCTGGCCGACATCAATCGCCTGGCGTTCATCGACTATCACTTGGGGATCGCCCGAATGCGAATTGTCGACGGCGTAGATCTTCGGGCTGCCCAGATAGACCTGGCCGTTGCGCTGATCCAGATGGGTGACGATCACCGGACCGCTCATCTGCAGTCCATGGGTTTCAGGATCCTCGACATAACCGCTGCGATAGGCCTGGATCTCCCGGGTGAAGTGTTCGCCCGTGGCGAGGACCTTGTGGGCCTTGGCAAAGAACACCGACACCAGGCTGCTGACGCCCAGGCCCAGGCCGGCCAGGGGGATCGACAGCGGCCCGAGGAATTCGGCACCCTCGGCGAAACCGGCCAGCACCGTGCCCAGCGCGAGGCTGTCGAGCCCCACGTTGGTGCCGTAGACGGCCTTGTCCTCGGCGGTCCGGGCATGGGCGAGCAGGTAGCTGTCGAGCCCCAGGCTGGCCAGGACCAGCAGGGCGCTGCCGGCGGCCAAGAGTCCGCCCAGGGTCAGTGTCTTGCTCCCCAGGGTGATACCTCGGCCGGCCTTGTCCAGCAGGCGGATCGTCTCCGTGCCCAGGTGCCCGGCATCCTTCAGGCCGAGGTAAATCGCCTGGGCCAGTATTTTCGCATCGATCGCCACGCCGATGATCACCAGGGCCAGTTGGGTTTGGAACTGCACCTGGACCGCACTGGCCAGCTCCGCTGACAAGGCGGAGTGCTTGGCGCTACTGAGCAACAACAGCGCGAAGCCGGTATTCAGGCTGTTCAGGCCATCGAGTTGGGCCAGGCCATGGATCACCTCGTGGTGGGTTACGCCCGGACGTGGCAGCAGTTGACCGTTCTCGAACGCGAAGTGCTGGTGGACTGCGCTGATGGTCGCGCGGATGCGTGTCGAGAGCCTGGCCAGGGCGCTGGATTTCTCCAGTGTCAGGTGTTGTTGTGGTGCGCCGTTCGCGTCGATGAGTGGCATCGTGTAGCCGTTGGGGGTGGCTTCGATGGCGTTCAGATCGGCGACCCGAGTGGACACGGCCGGGTCTGCGCCGAGTTGTTGCCACTCTTGTTGCGCGGCCTGGCCCAGGCTGGCGAATTCGTCGCGTTGCGCCCGGGATTGCTCGGCAATGGAAGGCCGGGGCCGGCGCACATCGCCGCCGAGGCCCGGGGCGTCCATCAGTTGCCAGGTACCATCGGCACGGCGTCGCACTTCATAGGTCACGCGCCTGAAACCGTCGATGGCATGGACGATCCGGATCCGATTGCCGAAACTGCGGACCTCGTAGTGCAGGCCTTCGTAGACGATGCATAGCTTGCCGTCCGGGGCCTGATAGAAGCCTCGCGCATCCGGTCCCGAGAGTGCCGGTGTCGAACCGCCGGGCAGCTCGTACCCTCTCAGATAGGCCGGTTGTGGGCGTGTCGGGGTGGCGCTTGCGGCTTGTGCCGAAGTGCTCGGAAGCTCCTCGCTCAGCGCCATGTCCAGCCGCAGCAGGCTGCCGAGGGCCTGACGCGGATCGGCAAGAGCGCGTCGAACCCTGGCTTCGTCAAAGATCGCACTGGTCAGCCGTCGCCACATATTGGCGGCCACTCGACCCGAGCGTTGCCTGAGCAAGTTGAACAGCCTGGGGGTATCGAGCAGCAGTTTGAGCCTGGCATTGGCGAGTGCGGCCGATTGAAACTGGTGCGGATTCCATGAGTAAGTCTGGACTTCGAATGGGATCAGCATGGACCTGATGTCCTGGGGACCCATGTGCACCGCCAGTGCTTGCAGTTGCTGTCGATGTTCAAGAAGCTGGTACACCACTTCATCGCTCAGTGACCTGATCGTGTCGGCGTTGTCGAGCAGGTTGATCCGGACGATGCCCGCGTCCGCGCAACGGGCGATCAGGCGCAATCTGGTCGTTGAAATGTGTGGATCGCGCAGCAGGTTGGCGATTTGATTGACGTTGAGTCCATCGCCCATGGGCGGGGTCAAGGTCGCCGAGCTGAAAATGATGTCGAGCCGCTCAAGCAGGGCCGGGAAGCGCTCGATCACCGCCCTCAGCAAGTCACGTCGCGCGGTGATCTGATTGCCCGCGTGCTGGGTTGCGTATTGGCGCAACTGGGCGGCTGTCACCCCATACTCCAGCGTCATATGCCGGATGTTGTGATCAAACAGGAAGGTCCGATCGACCAGGTAGTCGATGTCCGCTGCTTGTGAGGGCCCCACCAGCAGTGTCTCCAGCAGTGCCCTGCGGTTGGCGCGGTCGACCAGCAGGGACAATGTCGGCCGCGGCGCCGCGTCAATGTAACCATCGATGATCTCGCGTATTTCCGCGGGTAGCGCGCGCAGCCCATGGGTCTCATAGACGCTATTGAATACTTGATCGACAGCGTTGCCGAGCCTCGGCAAGTGGGACGGCAGGGTCGCATCCAGGTAACGGATGGCCGGCTGGAAGAGGCCGTACGGGTTGGGCGTGCCCTTGAGGATGGCCGTCAACTCCCGAAAGACGTCATCGCCCAGCCAGATATTCAGTTCCGTGCAATGCTCAAGCGCCCGGGCATAGAGGGGCAAATACTCGGCCGTCACGAAAGGCACGACCTGTGGATTGCGTTCGATATGATCGGCGACCGCATTGCGCAGGCGTTCGACCGTGAACGTGGCGGCCTCATGCCCTTGGTTCAGTGCCTGGGCCACGGCATGAAAGAAGCTGTCTTCACCGGCGGGGACGTCCACCGAGTTGCCATTGAGGCGGACGCGGTAATGATTCGGGCTGGATCGGTACAGCACCACATCATGGCGGGCGCTGAACATATCCGGGTTCACCCGGTATCCATAGGTGTCTTCGCGCAGCCCCGGTCGGTAGCGTACCGACCAACCAAACCCCGGTTCGCGGGAGTCGATAATCACCAGGTTGCTGCCCTGCGGCCAGTCCGGCAGGTTGGTCATGAGGGGCGGCACGATGTCCATGACCTGCGGGTTCCAGGACCCCAGGCGAACCAGGCCGGCGATTGCCGAAGGCCGTTGCGGCGCACCGCCCAGCAGTCGCAGGCGCGTGGCGCCGAACCCGCCGTTCGCCGGCTGAGGAGCTGGCGCAGTTTTCCAGGGCGGCGGCTCGGGCGTGAGCGCCGGCATGGCAGTGAGCCCGGTGGTGTCGGAGAGATTGTGCCGGGCCTGTTCGATCAGCCTGTCACGTTGTACTTCGTAGAGGCTCTGGTGCAGGTTGCCGGGGATCGGGACCCGCTGGAAGCGGACGCGGGTTCCGGGTTTCAGCAAGCGGGCCGCTGCGTTGCCCGATGGGCTCAGCCGAGCGGCGAAATAGTCTGTCCAGGCGGGCTCCAGGGCGCGTTGGTCGAGTTCGTGAAGCTGGCCGAACTCTTCAAGGCTGCCGCAACCGGGCGAGTCCGGGGTGTAGAGCACGACGCCAGTGTCGCTCGGGTCTGCGCTGGTGATCGCCAGCACGCCACCACTGATGATCGGCATAGCGTCCTGGGGATCCTGGGGCGGCGCGTGCAAGCCCAGGGCATTGGCGATGATGGCGTGGCCGCCGAGCGTGGGCCGGGTGGCCGGGTCCGGATAGTCGAGTAGCACCTCGATCCACTGGCGGCGGCGTGCACCGATCCGGCCGTGAAGCCTGGCTTCCAGGGCCGCCAGTTGCAGCCTGGCGGCATTGGCGTATTGCCAGGTGCCGGCTATCGCCTGCGCCGCCTTGGTCAAGGCCAGTGCCAGCGCCAACTGGCCGGTCTGCACTTGCCAGGCCAGTGTCCGATAGCGTTGCCAGTCAGGCCGGCTGGCATCCTTGAAGGTCTGCTGCCAGGTCTTGTATTCCAGCGTTTGTAAACGATCGCTCTCGCGAGGACCGGTATCGAGGACGTCGCGCAGGTCGGCGGCGGCCTTGATGCGCGCCAGCAGTGCTTCTGGCGTGTCCGGCTCAAGGTTGGCAAAGGTATCGGCCAGGCGCTTTTGCTGGAGCCCGCGCAGTGCCCGGACCTGCCAGGCGAAGAGGCTTTCGTTCTTGTCGTCGCAGGCGCTGAAACGCTGGGCGATGGCTTGCCCGATCCGCGCTTGCAGCGTTGTGTGCAGGTGCTTGAGCGAGGCAAAGGTTTCGAGACCGGACTCCAGGCTGTACAGAATGGCCCGGCCCAGATCGCTCTTGATGTCGACCGTGGTCTTGCCCTTAAAATGCTTCGGGTCTGGATCGCGACCTTGCAGGACGGCACCGTCGCGGCTGCAGATCACGTAGGCGCCCGGCCATGGCGTGGTGTCCGAGGCGTTTTCCCGCAGGAAGGCAATGCCGTACACCCCGGGTCGATAGACCGTGGGCAGCATCGGCAAAGTGCTCTCCCGTTGGGCGCGAGTGGGGTGGTTGAGCACCTGGTCGATCAGTTGCCTGTCGTCGGCGGTCAGCGTTCCATCGAGGCTGCGCAGTTGCGCTTCAATCCTCAGCTGCGACTTCAGGGTCAGCGCGAGCCATTGATCGGCGGGCTGGCCAGCGGTGGCGCAATGAGGCTGTGTCCAGAACTGCTGCAGGCGTAGCAGATAGCTTGGCTGCAGTTGGCGTATCTGCTCGTACATATGCATCGCCGCTTGCCTGTCGTGGCCGGCGGGAAGCGGCTCCGGCAGGGCGTTGAGCAACGCCGTCACCTGCGCATTGCTGGTCTTGAGCTCCAGCAACTTGCGCGATTGCAACTGCGCCGTGTCGGTCGTTGGCCGAGCGCTGTCGGTTACGCAGGGGGGGGAATGGTTGGGTGGGGATGAGAAAGTGGGTGGGGAGGTGTTCATGGGCCAGTGGTCTCAGGGTCCGGGGGGCAACTCTCGAGCTGCCCGCTGCTTGTGACGCGTTCGTCGCAAGTGTGGATTGAGTGGGTTCACCGGATATATGGGACGCGTCCTTGACTCGGGAATGAAAGCGCCCTGATTCGCTCCCCCCGTTTTCTACTCCCGCTTCGGTTCAGCGATACGCCGTGGCGATCCCTCGGCGTTCTTCCAGGCAGTCGTGCGAGCCGGTTTCGAACTCCCGGCAGATCAGCGGACGTTTCTCGTAGATGGTGCAGCGCATGCTGTCGCGATCCAGCGCCGCGCACCAGCCGTCGTCCAGGCGCAACATCACTTCACCGCCCCAATCGTCGATGTCGATGTAGCGCTCGGGGACACCGGTATCGGTGATCAACATCACTTCCAGGCGACAGCAACAGGCCGCGCAGGTAGAGCAGGTGATCGCCGGTTCGGCGAGGTCGGTCAGGGGAATCGTGGTCATGGGCGCCAGTGTATGCCAGCGCCATGGCGCTGTATGCCTGAAGCGGCAGTCCGGCGATAGCCGGGTATCACAAGGCCGTGCGGTACCAAGCCCGAACGCCTGGCCAATCAGCTCGAGGAATGCCAGGCGCGTGGCTCAAGCATCGAAGCGCCCGAGCAGTGGCTGCGGTTGTGCCGCCGGTTTGGCCAGCAGCAGTTGGGCGGTGCCGATGCTGCGTTCGAGGAAACCACCCTCGCAGTAGCACAGGTAGAACTCCCACAGGCGCAGGAAATAGTCGTCATAACCCAGTTCGCCCAGGCGCCCATGGGCGCGGCGAAAGTTCTCGTGCCACAGGCGCAGGGTGCGTGCGTAATGCAGGCCGAAGTCCTCCATGTGCAGCAGGTTCATGTCGGTTTCGCGGCTGACCACCTCGAGCATCTTCTGCACGCTGGGCAAGGCGCCGCCGGGGAAGATATAACGCTGGATGAAGTCGACATTGTTCTTCGCCTGCTCATAGCGCTGCTCGCGGATGGTGATGGCTTGCAGCAGCATCAGGCCGTTGCTCTTGAGCAGGTGCGCGCATTGCCGGAAATAATCGGCCAGGAACTGATGGCCGACCGCCTCGATCATTTCGATGGATACCAGCTTGTCGTATTGGCCGGTGAGGTCGCGGTAGTCTTCGAGCAGCAGGGTGACCTGGTCCTGCAGGCCCAGGGCTTCAACGCGCTGTCGGGTATAGGCGAACTGTTCCCGCGACAGCGTGGTGGTGGTGACCTTGCAGCCATAGTGCTGCGCGGCATGGATCGCCATGCTGCCCCAGCCGGTGCCGATCTCCAGCAGATGGTCGCCCGGTTGCAGGTCGAGCTTCTGGCAGATGCGCTCCAGCTTGTTCAACTGGGCCTGTTCCAGGCTGTCGTCGGCGCTGAGGAACTGGGCGGCGGAATACATCATGGTCGGGTCGAGGAACTGTTCGAACAGCTCGTTGCCGAGGTCGTAATGCGCTTCGATATTTTTCCGCGAGCCCTTGCGGGTGTTACGGTTGAGCCAATGCAGGGCCTGGATGAACGGCCGTCCGAGCCGCGCCAGGCCATTCTCCATGGCATCGAGGACGTCCAGGTTGCTGACGAATACCCGGACCACCGCGGTCAGGTCCGGGCTGCTCCAGTAGCCATGGATAAAGGCTTCGCCGGCACCGATGGAACCGTTGCCGGCGACCAGGCCCCAGGCCGCCGGGTCCTGGATATGAATTTCCCCTTGCAGGCTGGCGCCGGCCTGGCCGAACAGTTGTCGCTCGCCGTCTTCGACCAGCAGCAGCTGGCCATGGCGCAGTTGGCTCAACTGGCGCAGCACGCCCCGGCGCAAGACGGCGGTGGACAGGCTGTTGGCACTGAACCGATTGGCCCGGGTCGCCAGGCTAGAACTTTTCAGGGCGTTGCTCATGGTGTCGCTCCTGGGGTTGCGTGGCGGCAAGGCTGAAGGTGCCGTCGGCGGCCTGGTGGGAGAAGATCGGTAGGCGTTTGAGAAACAGGCGCAGGGCTTGCCAGTAGATCGCCAGGCAGGTCTTGGCGGTCATCCAGGGAAAGCGCCGCAGGTAGCGGTGCAGGCTGGCGCGATCGAGGACTTCGCGCCGCAGGTTGAGGGTCGCGTCGAAGAGCTTGAGGTCGCCCCGCCAGTCGGCCATGTGCACGCCGAGTCGTTCGGCGGGCGGGCTGAAACTGATGCGGTATTCCAGGTCCCGGGGCAGGAACGGCGAGACATGGAAGGCCTTGGCCACGCTGACTTGCTGGTGGCCGTTGTCCTCGGCGGGCAGCACATAGTGGTAGTGCTCGCCCCAGGGGGTGTTGGTGACTTCGCAGAGAATCGCCAGCAGTTTGCCGTCGATGTCATGGCAGTAGAAGAAACTCACCGGGTTGAACGCCAGGCCCCAACTGCGTGCCTGGGTCAGCAAGCGGATCGGCCCTTGCGGGGGGTGCCCCAGGGCTGCGCCGACCTGCTGGCGGACCGCGTCGATCAGGCGCATGCCCCGGCGTGTGAAGTTGCGCAGGTAATCGGTCTCGCGAAAGGCGAAGGGTGCCAGGCGTTGTCTGCCGGCCAGTGGCGACAGTCCGAGCACGGCGTCTTGTTCGTCGAGGTCCAGGTACAGCAGGCCGATCCGGTAGCGAAACGCGTGGACCCGTGGCGAAAAACGCCGGTGGCTGATCCAGCCGCTGTACAGGGCGCTGTTCACAGCTGTTCCCCAAAGGCGGCGCTCACCCGCAGGGCGCTGGTCACCCCGTCTTCGTGGAAGCCATTGGCCCAATAGGCGCCGCAATAGTAGGTATGTTGCTCGCCATATAATTCTTTCCAGCGATTTTGCGCGGCGACGGCCGTCAGGCTGTACTGCGGGTGAGCATAGGTGTAGCGGGCGAGGATTTTCAGCGGATTGATCTGCGTGCCCTGGTTGAGGCTGACACAGAAGGTGCTGTCGCTCTCGATGCCCTGCAGGATATTCATGTTGTAGGTAACGGCGGCCAGGCGCTGGCCTTCGCCACCGAGGCGATAGTTCCAACTGGCCCAGGCCAGCCGGCGATCCGGCAGCAGGCGGGTGTCGGTGTGCAGCACCACCTCGTTTTCCGCGTAGGGCAGGGCGCCGAGGATCTGCCGTTCGGCCTCGCTGGGGGTGGCGAGCAGGCGCAGCGCCTGGTCGCTGTGGCAAGCGAAGATCACTTTGTCGAAGCGCTCGCTGCCGGCGCTGCTGTGGATGGTCACACCGCGTTGATCGCGCTCGACCCGGCTTACCGGGCAGTTGAGGCGGATATGCTGGCGAAATCCGGCGACCAGCGGTTCGATGTATTGGCGCGAACCGCCTTCGATAACCCGCCATTGCGGGCGATTGTTCAGCGACAGCAGGCCGTGGTTCTTGAAGAAACGCACAAACAATTGCAATGGGAAACCGAGCATGTCCGCCAGCGACATCGACCAGATCGCCGCACCCATGGGTACGATGTAGTGCTGGATGAAGCGCTGGCCGTAGCCGCCGCTGCGCAGGTAGTCGCCAAGGGTGGTGTGGCTGGCGATACGCTGCTGTTCGAGGTCATCGAGGGCCTGGCGATTGAACCGCAGGATGTCGCGCAGCATGCTCCAGAAGCCCGGCGACCACAGGTTGCGCCGCTGGGCGAACAGGCTGTTGAGGTTGTTGCCGTTGTATTCCAGGTTGGTGGCCGGGTCGCGTACCGAGAAACTCATTTCGGTGGCTTTGTGGCTCACGCCCAGGCTGCTCAGCAGGCGGATGAAGTTCGGGTAGGTCCAGTCGTTGAACACGATGAAACCGGTGTCCACGGCGTGGCATTGGCCATTCACCGTCACGTCGACGGTATGGGTGTGGCCGCCGATCCAGTCGGCGGCTTCGAACAGGGTGATCTGGTGCTGGCGGCTCAACAGGTAGCCACAGGTCAGCCCCGAGATACCGCTGCCGATCAGGGCGATTTTCATGGTTTGCCCTTGTTGGGGGCCGAGGTGCGGGCCATGCGCCTGCCGATGGCCAGTTGCAGCCGTTTGGGCAGGCGCGAGAGGGGCCAGAGCCCGGCCATGAACAGCGCCGGGAAGGCAATTTCCAGGGGCCGCTGCTGGAGTTTTTCGCAGATATGCTCGGCGGCTTTCTCGGCCGACCAGCGCAGCGGCATGGGGAAGTCGTTTTTCTCGGTCAGTGGGGTGTCGACGAAACCAGGGCTGACCACGGTGACCGTGATGCCTTCGTGGGCCAGGTCGATACGCAGGGATTCGAACAGATAACGCATCCCGGCTTTTGATGCGCCGTAGGCTTCGGCCCGCGGCAGTGGCAGGAAGGTCACCGAACTGGCGATACCTACCAGATGCGGCTGCTGGCCGGCGCGTAGCAGCGGCAAGGCCGCTTCGATACAGTAGCTGCTGGCCAGCAGGTTGGTCCGCACCACCCGCTCGATGATCGAGGCATCGAAGGCCTGGGCATCGACATACTCACAGGTGCCGGCGTTGAGAATCACCGTGTCCAGGGCGCCCCAGGCCTGGGTGATGCACTCGCCGATTTCGCGGACCTGCTGGCTGTCGGTAAGGTCGCCGGGCACCAGCAGCACTTGCTCGGGATAACGTTCAGCCAGGCTTTGCAACGGTTCGAGACCGCGGGCGCTGACGGCCAGTCGCACACCGCTGTTGAGCAGGACTTCGGCGATGGCCGCACCGATACCGCTGCTGGCGCCCGTGAGCCAGATACGTCGTGGAGGTGTAATGCTCATCCCAGTCTCCTTTTCAACCAGGCCGTTGCCTGGCCCAGTAGCGGCACGTGGTCATACAACAAGGCCCCGGCATCGAAGTAATCGCGATGCCGATAGACTTTGTCGAACCACAACAGATGCGAACAACCGTCGACGTGAACAGGCCTTCCCCTGGCCAGTCTTGGATGACGATAGCTCATGTGCCAGCGCAGATAACCTTCGCCTTCACGGACCTGATCGAGGCCATGAATGTTGTATTGCAGCTCGCTGATCGAGGCATACATCCGTGCGAAATAGTGCTGCAGGTCCGCCAGGCCGGTGATTTCGTGCAGCGGGTCGGTGAACAGCACGTCGTCGCTGTAGAGTTCGCCGAGGCGCGGCAGGTTGTCCTTGTCCAGCAGGACGAACTGCCGGGCGAAATGCTGGAGGAATTCACTCACGGGCACCTCCCGCCTCTTGCCGTTGTGGCAGGTTCCTGAAGGCGGCGAGGGCACGCTCGCGACTGTGGCCCAGGTCGACCATGGGCTGTGGATAACTTGCCGGGCCGAACAGGCCGCCGAATGCCGCCGGGTTATGCACGGCCTTTTGGTCCAGGCCGGCCAGTTCCGGTAGCCAGTGCTTGATGAACAGCCCTTCGCGGTCGAATTTTTCCGATTGGCTCAGCGGGTTGAAAATCCGGAAGTAGGGCGCCGCGTCGGTGCCAGTGGAGGCGCTCCATTGCCAGCCGCCGTTGTTGGCGGCCAGGTCGCCGTCGATCAGGTGGCGCATGAAGAAACGTTCGCCTTCGCGCCAGTCGATCAGCAGGTTCTTGGTCAGGAACATCGCCACCACCATGCGCAGGCGGTTGTGCATCCAGCCGGTTGCGCGCAACTGGCGCATGGCCGCGTCGATGATCGGCAGGCCGGTGCGCGCCTCCTGCCAGGCCGCCAGTTCTTCCGGCACCTGGCGCCAGGCCAGGTCTTCGGTTTCCGGGCGGAAGGCGCGCTGCTTCGAGACCCGGGGATAACCCACGAGGATGTGTTTGTAGAACTCGCGCCAGAGCAGTTCGTTGATCCAGGTGACCGCGCCGGCACTGCCACTTTCGAATTCGCCCTGGTTGCTTTGCAGCGCCGCGTGCAGGCACTGGCGCGGCGAGATCACGCCGGCGGCGAGGTAGGCGGAGAGTTGGCTGGTGCCGGGCTTGGCCGGGAAATCCCGTTCGCTCTGGTAGTAGTCGATCTGCTGCTCGGCGAAGCTTGCCAGGCGCCGGCGGGCTTCCTCCTCGCCGGCCGGCCAGAGGTCGCGCAGGGCCTGGCTGGGACGCGTGAAGCCGGCGACGTCGGTGGGCACCGGATCGGCTTTGAGCGCCAGCACTGCCTGGGCTTTGGGGGTTGCGATCAGGCGTGGCAGGGCGCCGTGCAGGCGGCTGTAGCAGACCTTGCGGAACTGGCTGAAAACCTGGAAGTAAGTACCGGTGCGGGTCAGTACGCTGCCGGGCTTGAAGAACAGTTGATCCAGGTGGCTGTGAAAGCTCACGCCCTGGGTTTCGAGGGCGCGGGCCACCGCCTGGTCGCGACGGCTTTCGTGAACGCCGTACTCTTCGTTGACGTGTACGGCGCTGATCTTCAGTGACTGGCACAGGGTGCCGAGCACCGCGGGCAGTTGCTCCCAGGTCTGGGCGTGGCGGATCAGCAGCGGGATATTCAGGGCCGCCAGGGCCTCGCTCAGTGCTTGCAGGTTGCGCAGCCAGAAATCGACCTTGCACGCGGCATCGTCGTGCAGCTGCCATTGCCCGGGCGTCACCAGATACACGGCGACCGTCGGCCCTTGCCCGGCGGCCGCGGCCAGGGCGGTGTTGTCATGCAGGCGCAGGTCGGTGCGCAGCCAGAGCAGTTGCATAGCCATTCCTTGAGTCATGGGCGAGGGCGCTAGATCAGTCCGAGCCGGGTCAGGCTCTGGTACGCGGACAACGGGTCTTCGGCCAGGGTCATGCCAGCGCTCTCCTGGGTACTTACGGACAACTCGGCGAAATGGATGCATACCGTTGGTCCGGCAATCAGGATCGGGCATTGGATACCGCCGAGCAGCCTGGGCAGGGCCGCCAGGTTCATGGCCTTGCTCGAATACAGCAGCACCGCGCGGCTTTCCAGGTGCTCGCTGGCCAGGGCCAGCTCGTTGGGCGGCAAGGGCCAGTCGAAGACTTCCACCGGGCAGTCGGCGCTGCTCACCAGCCAGGCGGTCAGCCACAGGTGCGGCTCCATCGGCAGGTCCGACTGGTTGACCAGCAACACCGGCGCGCCCTTGAGTTGCCGGTTGTTGTGGTAGACCCGCGCGCCCAGCTTGCTGCGCAGCCAACTGTAGAAGAACGTGCGCTCCATCTGCCCGCCGAACTGGCCGTGCCAACGTTGTTCGAGCTCGGCCAGCAACGGCAGCAGCAGCTGCTCGCACAAGGTCCGCGGCGGGTACAGCGACATGGCCTGGTTGAAACGGTCGTCGACCTGGCGCTCGGCCAATTGGCTGATGGCCTGGACCAGATCCTGGCGCAAGGCCTGCCAGTCGTTGGCGGCCGGTTCGGCCGGGGCCGGGCCGCTGTCGAGCAGTTGCTTGATCTGGCTGACCGCGACCCCGCGATTGAGCCAGGTGACGATGGCCTGGATGCGTTGCACGTGCTCGGCGGAAAACAGCCGATGGCCCTTGGGCGTGCGGTGCGGCACCACCAGGCCATAGCGGCGTTCCCAGGCGCGCAGGGTCACGGCGTTGACCCCGGTTTGCCGGGCCACTTCGCGAATCGGCAACCAGCCCTGTTCCAGTGCGCTGAGGTAATCGACGGGCGCCGCAAGGGAGTCGCTCATGTCAGATGGCATTCCGCAGGCTGAGGTTTTCCGGGTGTGGCTGCAGGTACACCTGCTGGGCGATATAGGGATCGGGGTGTTGTCGGAAGTGGTGCTTGAGCAGGGTCAAGGGCACTACCAGTGGCACGATGCCCTGGTGGTACTGGCAGATGACCTGCAACACTTCCTGTTTGTCTTCGGCGCTGATGGATTGCTTCAGGTAGCCGGTGAGGTGTTGCAGGACATTGGTGTGGGTGCGGCGGGTCGCGCATTTTTTCAGCGCGACCATCAACTGGCTGAAATAGCGTGGTCCGACGCTTTCGGCATCGGCGCTGCCCATGCTGCCGAGCAGCTTGCCGAGTACCTTGTACTGCAACGGGTTATGGGCCATCAGCAGGTATTTGTAGCGGGCGTGGAACTCGGTCAGGGCGCGTCGCGTGAGGCCGGCCTGGCACAGCTCCTGCCAGGCCGCGTAGGCGAAGACCCGGGTCAGGAAGTTTTCCCGCAACACCGCGTCGTTCAGCCGACCGTCCTCTTCCACCGGCAAGTCGGGGTGTCGTGCGCAAAACGCCTGGGCATAGATGCCGCGTCCGTCTTCGGCGGGCCTGCCGTCGTGCTGGTAGACCTTGACCCGCTCCAGTCCGCAGGAGGGTGACTTCTGCATGAAGATGTAGCCGCAGATATCGCCAAGTTCGGCGGCCATCTGATGGCCGTAGTCGGCCAGTGGCTGGGTCACATCGGTCTCGGCGTGCACGCTGCCCACCGCCCGTGGATGCAGGGCATCACCCACCAGGCGAATCGGTTCGCGGGGGATGCCCAGGCCGATGGCCGCTTCCGGGCACAATGGAATGAAATCGAAATACTGGCTGAGGGTGTGGCTGCACAGTCGCGATTCCTTGTGCCCACCGTTGTAGCGCACCTCAATGCCCATCAGGCAGGCGCTGATGGCGATTCTGGGCTTGCGCGACAACTCGATGGTGGCGGACATGGGCGAACCTCACGGGAAATACTTGTACAGGCAGGCATGCTTGTACAACTATCGATCATGATAGGTCTTGTGTTGTACAAGTCAAATTATTTGTACAGGTTTTCCTGGGCTGCGCTTACTGCCAGCCCATTCGCCAGGTATCGGTATCTTTCAGGTGGGTCCAGCTGATGCGCTGGTTGCGTAGGCTCATCAGCGCTTGCAGCTCGACTTCGAGCACGCTGCCTTGTTCATCGCGAAACAGTTCGGTGACCAGGAAATGCTTTTCCCGGTTCAGGGGCTGGACTGCTGTCCATTTCGACAGCAGCAGCTTGCGCGGATTGATGCGGTTCAACCCAGGTGTTCCATCAGTCGCCGGGCGGCTTCCTGGCCGCTGAGCCAGGCGCCTTCGACGCGTCCGGACAGGCACCAGTCGCCACAGACGTACAGGCCCAGGTCGGCATCCGCCAGCGCCCCCCATTCCCGTGCACCCGCCGGGCGGGCATAGAGCCAGCGGTGGGCGAGGGTGAAGACCGGGGCCGGCATGCTGGCGTGCAACAGCTCGGCGAAGGCGCCGTGCAACTGCTCGATCACGGCTTCCTTGGACAGGTCCAGGTGCTGCTTGCTCCAGGTGCTGGTGGCGTGCAGGACCCAGGTGTCGAGCTGGTTGTCGCGCGCCGGCTTGCTGCGGTTGCGGGCCAGCCAATCGAGCGGGCTGTCCTGCACGAAGCAGCCTTCCATCGGCGTATCCAGCGGCGTGTCGAAGGCCAGGGCAATGGCCCAGGTCGGCTCCATCTGCACCCCGGCGGCGGCCCCGGCGAGTTTCGGCGCGGCGGCCAGTAGGGCGGTGGCCTGCGGTGCGGGCGTGGCAATGATGACCTGGCTGAACGGACCGTGGGTATAGCCTTCGGCATCCTGCAGGTGCCAATGCTGTTCGCCGCGGAACACCTCGGTGATCCGACAGCTGAAATGCGCCTGGAGTTTGCCGAGCAAGCCACGGGTAATCGAGCTCATGCGTGGCGTGCCGACCCAGCGGGTCTGCTCGTCCGGCGACAGGCTCAGTTGGCCGTTCTGGAAGTTGTAGAGCTGCGGGTCCCATTCGGCAACCCAGCCTTCGCCCTGCCAGCGTTGGACCTCCTTGGCGAAGCGGCGGTCGCGGGCGGTGAAGTACTGCGCACCCAGGTCCAGCGCACCGGCATCGCTGCGCTTGCTGGACATGCGCCCGCCACTGCCGCGACTCTTGTCGAAGATTTCGATGGAATGCCCGGCGTCGTGCAACGCCCGGGCAGCCGATAGTCCGGCGATGCCGGCACCGATTATTGCGATAGGTACAGTCATGGGTGGGCCTCGTTACCTGTAAGCACAGACTACGCCGTCAGCAAAACCTGTACAATCTTGTTTTTTGGTATAAGTTGCGACCTGCCTGTCGGTTCACTCTGTCCTATTGTTAAAACATATTTCGGTCGAGAGAAAAGAGCCCTGCTTTAAAAATAGACTAACGCTCTCGACAAAACGTTACGCGAGGACGCACTCATGCACATATTGCTGACCGGCGGTACTGGTTTGATCGGGCGCCAACTGTGCGCGTACTGGTCGACGCAGGGGCATCGGCTGACGGTGTGGAGCCGTCGCCCGGAACAGGTGGCGCGTTTGTGTGGTGCCCAGGTGCGCGGTGTGCGGCATCTCGAGGAGCTGGCCGGTGAGCCGCTGGATGCGGTGATCAACCTGGCCGGCGCGCCGATCGCCGACCGGCTCTGGACCCACAAGCGCAAGGCCTTGCTCTGGAGCAGCCGGATCCAGTTGACCGAAACCCTGCTGGCCTGGCTGGAGGGGCGCGAGCAGCGTCCCGCGGTATTGATTTCCGGTTCGGCGGTGGGCTGGTATGGCGACGGCGGCGAGCGTGAACTGACCGAGGACTCGCCGCCGGTGAGCGAGGATTTCGCCAGCCGCCTGGCGATTGCCTGGGAAGAAACCGCGCAGCGCGCCGAGGCCCTGGGCATTCGTGTGGTGCTGGTGCGCACCGGCCTGGTGCTGGCGGCCGAGGGCGGCTTTTTGTCGCGCCTGCTGCTGCCGTTCAAACTGGGGCTGGGCGGCCCGATCGGCAACGGTCGGCAGTGGATGCCATGGATTCATGTGCGCGATCAAATCGCCGCGATTGATTTTCTTCTGCATCGCAGTGATGCCCGCGGTCCCTATAATGCCTGCGCGCCACAGCCGGTGCGCAACAAGACCTTCGCCCAGGCGTTGGGCAAGGTCCTGCATCGCCCGGCGCTGGTTCCCTTGCCGGCCTTTGTCCTGCGCCTGGGCCTGGGTGAGCTGGCCTTGCTGCTGCTCGGCGGCCAACGGGTGACGCCGGCCCGGTTGTTGGCGGCGGGATTTGTTTTTCAGTTTAACGATCTGCCCGCGGCCCTCGACGATCTCTCGGGCCGCCTCTGAAATAGGACGTTGCATGACCGATCACGCCTTGCTTCTGGTCAACCTGGGCTCCCCGGCTTCCACTTCGGTCGCGGACGTGCGCAGCTACCTCAACCAATTCCTCATGGACCCTTATGTGATCGACCTGCCCTGGCCGGTCCGGCGCTTGCTGGTGTCGCTGATCCTGATCAAGCGCCCGGAGCAGTCGGCGCATGCCTATGCCTCGATCTGGTGGGAGGAGGGCTCGCCGCTGGTAGTACTCAGTCGTCGTTTGCAGCAGCAGATGACCACGCAGTGGACCCAGGGCCCGGTGGAACTGGCGATGCGTTACGGCGAGCCGTCGCTTGAGACGGTGCTGACCCGCCTGGCCAAGCAAGGCATCCGCAAGGTGACCTTGGCGCCGCTGTATCCGCAGTTCGCCGACAGCACCGTGACCACGGTGATCGAGGAAGCCCGGCGAGTGGTGCGCGAGCGCAAGCTCGATGTGCAGTTCTCCATCCTGCAACCCTTCTACGATCAGCCGGAATATCTGGAGGCCCTGGTGGCCAGTGTCAGGCCGCATCTGGCCCAGGGTTTCGATCACTTGTTGCTGAGTTTCCACGGTTTGCCGGAGCGGCATCTGACCAAGCTCGACCCCACCGGCAGTCATTGTTTCAAGGACGCCGACTGCTGCAGGAACGCCTCTCCGGCGGTACTTGCCACTTGCTACCGCGCCCAGTGCCTGCGCACGGCGTCGGCGTTTGCCGAGCGCATGGGCTTGGCGGACGGGCAATGGTCGGTATCATTCCAGTCGCGCTTGGGTCGGGCGAAGTGGATCGAGCCCTACACCGAGGCGCGGTTGGATGAGTTGGCCAAGGCCGGGGTGAAGAAGCTGCTGGTGATGTGCCCGGCGTTTGTCGCCGATTGCATCGAGACGCTGGAGGAGATCGGTGATCGCGGACGCGAGCAGTTTGTTGCGGCGGGGGGCGGGGAGTTGGTGCTGGTGCCGTGTCTGAACGATGAGCCGCAGTGGGCGGCGGCGTTGAATACCCTGTGCGAGCGAGCCCCGTTGGCCTTATAGATTTAACGTCTGGTGCATTTTTGTGGCAGGTGGGCTTGTGTGGCGAGCGGGCTTGCCCGCGCTGGGCTGCGAAGCGGCCCTAAAATCAGCGACTTCATTGTGTCAGACGGAACGCAATCACAGGTTTTACGGCTGCTGCGCAGCCGAGCGCGGGCAAGCCCGCTCGCCACAAGTGTGCATCCGCGCCCTGTGGGGAGCGAGCGCGAGCGTTACAACAACGGCTCGTCCGCCTTCTTGTTTTTCCAACCGTCATTACCCGGCAACAGCAGGTTCAGCGCAATCGCCACCACGGCGCACAGCGCAATGCCCTTGAGGCCGAAGTCATCCGGCCCGGTACCCGTTCCCACCAGCACGCCACCAATACCGAACACCAGCGTCACCGAAACAATCACCAGGTTGCGCGCCTCGCCCAGATCGATCTTGTGACGGATCAGGGTATTCATCCCCACCGCGGCAATCGAGCCGAACAGCAGGCACAGAATTCCGCCCATCACCGGCACCGGAATGCTCTGCAACAAGGCGCCGAACTTGCCGATAAACGCCAGGCTGATAGCAAAGATTGCCGCCCAGGTCATGATTTTCGGGTTGTAGTTCTTGGTCAGCATCACCGCGCCGGTCACTTCGGCATAGGTGGTGTTGGGTGGACCGCCGAACAGGCCGGCCGCCGTGGTCGCGATACCGTCACCCAGCAAAGTGCGATGCAGGCCCGGCTTCTTCAGATAATCGCGACCGGTCACGCTGCCCACTGCGATCACTCCGCCGATATGCTCGATGGCCGGCGCCAGCGCCACCGGGACAATAAACAGGATCGCCTGCCAGTTGAATTCCGGTGCCGTGAAGTGCGGCAGGGCGAACCAGGGCGCGGCGGCGATCTTCGCCGTGTCGACCACGCCGAAATAGAACGACATGGCAAACCCCACGAATACCCCGGAGATGATCGGCACCAGGCGGAAAATGCCCTTGCCGAACACGGCCACGATCAGGGTGGTCAGCAGCGCCGGCATTGAGATCAGCATGGCGGTCTGGTAGTGAATCAGCTCGGAACCGTCACCGGCCTTGCCCATCGCCATGTTCGCGGCAATCGGCGCCATGGCCAGACCGATGGAGATGATCACCGGACCGATCACCACCGGCGGCAGCAGCCGGTCGATAAAGCCGGTGCCCTTGATCTTCACCGCCAGGCCCAGGAAGGTGTAGACGAAGCCGGCCGCCATCACCCCACCCATGGTCGCCGCCAGGCCGAACTGGCCCTTGGCGAGGATGATCGGGGTGATAAAGGCAAAGCTCGAAGCGAGGAACACCGGCACCTGACGCCCGGTGACCACCTGGAACAAGAGAGTCCCCAGGCCCGCCGTGAACAGCGCGACATTCGGGTCGAGGCCGGTAATCAGCGGCATCAACACCAGGGCGCCAAAGGCCACGAACAGCATTTGCGCGCCCGACAGCACCGTGCGCCAGAGCGGGTCATTGAACTCATCCTGCATATCAGCCGTCCTTCTGTTTGGTGCCGAAGATCTTGTCGCCGGCATCGCCCAGGCCCGGAATGATGTAGCCGTGTTCGTTGAGTTTCTCGTCGATGGAGGCGGTGTAGATGGTCACTTCCGGGTGGGCTTTCTCGACCGCGGCGATGCCTTCCGGTGCCGCCACCAGGACCATCGCGCGGATGTCCTTGCAGCCGGCTTTCTTCAGCAGGTCGATGGTCGCGACCATCGAGCCGCCGGTGGCGAGCATCGGGTCGATGATCATCGCCAGGCGTTCGTCGATTTCCGGGACCAGCTTTTCCAGGTAGGTGTGGGCTTCGAGGGTTTCCTCGTTGCGGGCCACGCCGACCGCGCTGACCTTGGCGCCCGGGATCAGGCTGAGCACGCCTTCGAGCATGCCGATACCGGCGCGCAGGATCGGCACCACGGTAATCTTCTTGCCGGCGATCTTCTCGACCTGGACGGTGCCGCACCAGCCCTGGATATCGTAGGTTTCCAGGGGCAGGTCCTTGGTCGCCTCGTAGGTCAGCAACGCTCCGACTTCCTGAGCGAGCTCACGGAAGTTCTTCGTGCTAATGTCAGCGCGGCGCATCAGGCCGAGCTTGTGGCGGATCAGCGGGTGGCGGATCTCACGGATGGGCATGGGAATAGGCTCCGACGGCGGGCAAAAAACGGCTTAGATTAATCTATCCGCAGTTGTTGTCCTATAGACCAGCAGTACGTTAGTCCAGAAACCCTTGATCTGGTCGCGCCGGGTGCGTACCTTTGCCCGCTTTTCTTGCATAAGCCCCTTTTGGAGAGCGTCATGTCCGCTGATCTCGAGCATATCCGTCAAGTCATGCGCGAAGCCGACTGCCTGTACACCAACGCTGAAGTCGAAGCGGCCATCGCCCGTGTCGGCGCGCAGATCAACGCCGAGCTGGCCGAGAGCAACCCGGTGCTGTTCTGCGTGATGAACGGCGGCCTGATCTTCTGCGGCAAGCTGATGACCCACCTGAACTTCCCGTTGGAGGCTTCCTACCTGCACGCGACCCGCTACCGCAACGAAACCAGCGGCGGCGAACTGTTCTGGAAGGCCAAGCCGGAAGTCTCGTTCATCGACCGCGATGTGCTGATCATCGACGACATCCTCGACGAAGGCCACACCCTGGGCGCGATCATCGACTTCTGCAAACACGCCGGGGCGCGCCGGGTGCACACCGCCGTGCTGATCGACAAGGAGCACGACCGCAAGGCCCGTCCGGACCTCAAGGCGGACTACGTCGGCCTGCCGTGCATCGACCGCTACATCTTCGGTTACGGCATGGATTACAAGGGCTACTGGCGCAATGCCGCCGGCATCTACGCCGTCAAGGGGATGTAAGGGATGGGCGCGCCGAGCTTTCTCGATACAACCTTGTTCGCCGAATTGGCCGAGAAGGCCGCGGCGAGCCCCCGTGGCCGGGTCCATCACAACTTTCACCAGATGGACGAGCCATGCCATCGCCTGGCGGTCGGGCTGCAGCCCAGTACCTATATAGCCCCGCATCGGCACCTGAGTGCCGACAAGGCGGAAACCCTGCTGGTGCTCAAGGGCCGCCTCGGCCTGCTGGTGTTCGATGAGGCGGGTCAGTTGCTGACCAGGCGCGTGTTGCAGGCAGGCGGTGAGTGCCCGGGTGTCGACCTGCCTGCCGGGGTGTTTCATGGCTTGGTGGTGCTGGAAGCCGACAGCGTGATGTTCGAATGCAAGGCCGGCCCTTATCGCCCGGTGGGCGAGGGGGAACTGGCCGACTGGGCGCCGCGTGAAGGTGACGCCGAGGTAGCCGCATACCAGGCCTGGATGCGCGCGCAGTTCGATTGACCCTGTGGCTTTCGATTGAGCGTGGGCCTATGGAGGGGCAGGAAGGCAACTTTGCCGTATCATTAGCCACCTGACGACAGGCAACGGGTTCCCGCATGCTGGCCATCTTTCTCGGTATCTTGACCATCACCGCGCCCGTCTTCGCCATGTTGTTCCTGGGCGTGGCGCTCAAGCGCGTGGGCTGGATCAACGACAGCTTTATCCACACGGCTTCGGCACTGGTGTTCAACGTCACCATGCCGGCGCTGTTGTTCCTCGGCATCCTCCATGCCGACCTGCATGCGGCACTGCAGCCCAAGGTGCTGGGCTATTTTGCCCTCGCCACCCTGGTGGGCTTTGTCGGCTGCTGGGGCTGGGCGATCTGGCGCTGCCCCGAGATCGATCGCGGGATCTATACCCAGGGCGCCTTTCGCGGTAACAACGGGGTGATCGGCCTGGCCCTGGCCGCCAGCATGTATGGCAGCTACGGGATTTCCCTGGGGGCGATTCTCGCGGCCTTGGTGATCCTGTTCTACAACACCCTGTCGACCATTGTCCTGGCGGTCTACAGCCCGGTGATCAAGTCCGATCCCTGGAGCATCTTCAAGAGTGTGCTGAGTAATCCGCTGATCATCAGCGTGATCGCGGCGGCGCCCTTTGCCTATTTCAAGATCGGCTTGCCTGGCTGGCTGGAGACCTCCGGCAATTACCTGGCGCAGATGACCCTGCCGCTGGCACTGATCTGTATCGGCGGCACCCTGTCCCTGGCGGCGTTGCGCAAAAGCGGCGACCTGGCGTTGAGTGCGAGCCTGGTGAAGATGGTCGGCATGCCCCTGCTGTCGACGCTGGGGGCCTGGCTCTGTGGTTTTCGCGGGGCGGAGTTGGGGATTCTGTTCCTGTATTTCGGCAGCCCGACGGCTGCGGCCAGCTTCGTCATGGCCCGGGCGGCCAACGGCAATCACGAACTGGCGGCGGCGATCATCGTGATCACCACCCTGATGGCAGCGATCACGACTAATATCGGGATCTTCGTGTTGCAGTGGGGCGGTTGGATCTGACGTTGTTTTGTGGGAAACCCTAATGCCTGTCAGTTAAGGGCAATCCTCAGCCTGGCCGATCTTTGTGGCGAGCGGGCTTGCCCGCGCTGGGCCGCGAAGCGGCCCTAAAACCAGCGAATCCGATGCGTCAGGTAGACCGAGGTGGTCGGTTTTGCGACTGCTGCGCAGCCGAGGCCACCGTCCGCCATCAGTCAGTCGGCCTTCTGGTAGGCGTCGATCACTTCCTGGGCCGCGCGGAACGCATCGATGGCCGCCGGCACCCCGGCATATACTGCGCAATGCAGCAGTGCCTCGCGGATCTCTTCCACCGTGCAGCCGTTGTTCAAGGCGCCGCGCACATGGCCTTTCAACTCCTGCGGGCACTTGAGCGCGGTGAGCGCCGCCAGGGTGATCAGGCTGCGGGTCTTGAGCGGCAACCCTTCGCGGTTCCAGACACTGCCCCAGGCATGTTCATTGACGAAATCCTGTAGCGGCTGGCTGAATTCAGTGGCATTGCCCAGGGCGCGGTCGACGAACGCATCGCCCATGACCTGGCGACGCATCTCGACACCGGGTTTCTTCTGATCGGTCATTGCAGCAGCTCCTATGAGTGTTGGCGACGCCAGGCCCTGAGCGTACTGAACAGCAGGTACGCGAGGAGCGCCGGCAGGATGAAAAACAGCATCAGGCGTTCCAGTTTGTCCGCCATCGGCATGCCGGTGGTGAACCACACCACGTGCAGGCCGTAGGCCAGGTACAAACCGAGAAACAACAGGCCCTCGGCGCGGGTGATGCGGTAACCGGAATAGAACACCGGCCAGCACAGCATGGCCACGCCAAGCATCACCGGCAGGTCGAAGGCCAGGGCGTTGGGCGACACCGACAGCGGCGCGGGGGCGAGCAGCGCGGTGAGGCCGAGTACCCCCAGCAGGTTGAACAGGTTGCCGCCGATCACATTGCCCACGGCAATGTCCCGCTGGCCGCGCACGGCGGCGATCAGCGAGGTGGCCAGTTGCGGCAGCGAGGTGCCGACCGCCACTACGGTCAGGCCGATAATGCGTTCGGACAGGCCCAGTTCGGTGGCCACGTCCACGGCGGCGTCGAGCAGCAGGTGCCCGGCCAGCACCAGCAGCGCCAGGCCCAGGCCCATCCAGGCCAGGCTGCTCAGCCAGGGCGCGGGTCCGGATGTGGCGGCGGGGGCGCGGTGCTGATGGCGGGACTGGCGCAGCAGCAGGCCGAGGTACAGCGTGAAGGCGCCCAGCATCACCAGACCGTCGAGGCGTCCCAGTTCCTCATTGAACGCCAGGCCGAACACCAGCAGGCTGGCGAGGATCATCAGCGGGATGTCCAGGCGGATCAGCTGGCGAGAAACCCGCAACGGTATGATCAGTGCCGAGAGGCCGAGGGTGACCAGGGTATTGAAGATATTGCCGCCGATCACGCTGCCCACCGCGATATCGGCATTCTCGGCGGCGGCCGCTTGCACGCTGACCGCCAACTGCGGCGCGCTGCTGCCGAAGGCGACCACGCTGAGGCCGATCAGCAGCGGCCTGACACCCAGGCTCGCGGCCAGGCGCACGGCGGCCCGCACCAGCAGTTCGGCGCCGCCGATCAGCAGCAGCAGGCCGCCGCCCAGTTGCATCAGGCTTAGCCAGGGAAGGGTGGTCAATCCGAAAATGGCGGGGCTCCAGCGGTCAGTCGTCGAGGCTTTGGATGCGTACGCGGGCAGTGCCGCCTTGCAGCATACCCAATTGGGCGGCTGCTTCGCGTGAAAGATCGATCAGGCGCCCACGAGTGTGCGGGCCGCGATCATTGACCCGCACTATGACCGATTTGTCATTGGCCAGGTTGGTGACTTTCACCCGGGTGCCGAAGGGCAGTTGGCGGTGGGCGGCGGTCATTGCGTGTTGGTCGAAGGGTTCGCCGCTGGCAGTGCGTTTGCCCTGGTGTTTGGCACCGTAATACGAAGCCATGCCGGTTTCGTCGTAGCCGCGCGGGTTGATATCGTGGCTGGCGCAGCCGGCTAGCAGGCTGAGGAGGGCAAAGGCGGCGAGCAGACGCTTCATCGGATGTCCTCTAACGGTTGGCCTGGGAAGCTACTGGTGATCTTGAGGGCTTCTTGGCTGGCAAGCCAGACTCCTACAGGATCGTGTCGTACGCAAGATTTGTGTTCGACGATAAACCTGTGGGAGCGGAGCTTGCCCGCGAAGCTTTTAACACTCTTGAGAGCCTGGCCGTTATCAGCCTTCGAGCTTGTTTTTCAGCAGTTCGTTGACCTGTTGCGGGTTGGCCTTGCCCTTGGAGGCCTTCATCGCCTGGCCGACAAAGAAGCCGAACATCTTGCCGCGCTTGGCCTCATCCGCCGCCCTATACTGTTCGACCTGCTCGGCATTGGCCGCCAGCACTTCGTCCAGCACTTTCTCGATGGCGCCGCTGTCCGTGACCTGCTTCAACCCACGGGCCTCGATCACTTCGTCCGCGCTGCCTTCGCCGTTGGCCATGGCCTCGAAGACCATCTTGGCGATCTTGCCGGAGATGGTGTTGTCGCTGATCCGCAGCAGCATGCCGCCCAGTTGCTCGGCACTGACCGGCGCCTGGTCGATGTCCACGCCCAGCTTGTTCAGCAGGCTGCCCAGTTCGACCATGACCCAGTTGGCCGCCAGCTTGGCGTCGCCGCCGATGCTCACGACTTTCTCGAAGTAGTCCGCCTGCTCGCGGCTGGAAGCCAGCACGCTGGCGTCATAAACCGACAGGCCGAACTGGGCCTGGAAACGCTCGCGTTTTTGCGGTGGCAGCTCCGGCAACTGCGCGCGGACTTCATCGAGGAACGCGTCCTCGATCACTACCGGCAACAGGTCCGGATCGGGGAAGTAACGGTAGTCGTTGGCTTCCTCCTTGCTGCGCATGGCGCGGGTCTCGTCCTTGTTCGGGTCGTACAGGCGGGTCTGCTGGATCACCCGGCCGCCGTCCTCGATCAGTTCGATCTGGCGCTGCACTTCGGTGTTGATCGCCTTCTCGATAAAACGGAACGAGTTGACGTTCTTGATCTCGCAGCGGGTGCCGAACTCGACCTGGCCCTTGGGCCGGACCGAGACGTTGCAGTCGCAACGCAGCGAGCCTTCGGCCATGTTGCCGTCGCAGATGCCCAGGTAGCGCACCAGCGCATGGATCGCCTTGACGTAGGCCACGGCTTCCTTGGCGTTGCGCATGTCCGGTTCGGAAACGATTTCCAGCAGCGGCGTGCCGGCCCGATTCAGGTCGATGCCGGTGGCACCACTGAAATCCTCGTGCAGGCTCTTGCCGGCGTCTTCTTCCAGGTGCGCCCGGGTAATCCCGACGCGCTTGACCGTGCCGTCTTCCAGGGTGATGTCCAAATGGCCCTTGCCGACAATCGGCAGTTCCATCTGGCTGATCTGGTAGCCCTTGGGCAGATCCGGATAGAAGTAGTTCTTGCGCGCGAATACGTTGTGCTGGCCGATCTCGGCATCGATCGCCAGACCGAATTTCACCGCCATGCGCACCGCTTCCTGGTTCAGCACCGGCAGGACGCCGGGCATGCCCAGGTCCACCAGGCTCGCCTGGGTGTTCGGCTCGGAACCGAAGGTGGTGGCACTACCGGAGAAAATCTTCGATTGGGTGGCGAGCTGGGTATGAATCTCCAGCCCGATCACGACTTCCCATTGCATGTGTTTCTCCTCAGAAGCCTTCAGGTGTGCGGGTGTGCCAGTCAGTGTTGAGCTGATACTGGTGCGCAACGTTGAGCAGATGGCCTTCCTGGAAATACGGGGCCAGCAGTTGTACGCCAACTGGCAGGCCGTCGACGAAACCGGCCGGCATCGACAGGCCCGGCAGGCCGGCGAGGTTGGCGGTGATGGTGTAGACGTCTTCCAGGTATGCGGCGACCGGGTCGCTGCTCTTCGCGCCGATCTTCCACGCCGGGTTCGGCGTGGTCGGGCCGAGGATGATGTCGACCTCGTTGAAGGCGGCCATGAAGTCGTTCTTGATCAGGCGGCGGATCTTCTGTGCCTGCAGGTAGTAGGCGTCGTAGTAGCCGGCCGACAGCGCGTAGGCGCCGACCAGGATGCGGCGCTGGACTTCCGCGCCGAAACCTTCGCCACGGGAACGCTTGTACAGGTCGGTGAGGTCTTTCGGGTCTGCGCAGCGATAGCCGAAACGCACGCCATCGAAGCGCGACAGGTTCGACGAGGCTTCCGCCGGGGCGATCACGTAGTACGCGGGAATCGCGTGCTGCATGTTCGGCAGGCTGATTTCCTTGATGATCGCGCCCAGTTTCTCAAGCTCCTTGATGCTTGCCTGGATCAGTTCGGCAATGCGCGGGTCGAGGCCGGCGCTGAAGTATTCCTTAGGTACGCCGATACGCAGGCCCTGGATCGAGGTGCCGAGGCCGGCGGAGTAGTCCGGTACCGGCTCATCGATGCTGGTGGAGTCCTGCGGGTCGAAGCCGGCCATGCCTTGCAGCAGCAGGGCGCAGTCTTCGGCGGTGCGCGCCAGCGGGCCGGCCTGGTCGAGGCTGGAGGCGTAGGCGATCATGCCCCAGCGCGAGACGCGACCATAGGTCGGCTTCAGCCCGGTGAGGTTGGTCAGCGCCGCCGGCTGGCGGATCGAACCGCCGGTATCGGTGCCGGTGGCCGCCGGCAGCAGGCGCGCGGCAACCGCCGCAGCCGAACCGCCGGACGAACCACCGGGGACGTGTTCCAGGTTCCACGGGTTTTTCGCCGGGCCGTAGTAGCTCGACTCGTTACCCGAGCCCATGGCGAATTCGTCCATGTTGGTCTTGCCCAGCGTCACGGTGCCGGCGGCGGCCAGCTTGGCGACCACGGTGGCATCGTAGGGCGCCTTGAAGTTGTCGAGCATCTTCGAGCCGCAACTGGTGCGGATGCCCAGGGTGCAGAACAGGTCCTTGTGGGCGATCGGCGCGCCGAGCAGGGCGCCGTTCTCGCCGGCGGCACGACGCACGTCGGCGGCTTTGGCCTGGCTCAGGGCCAGGTCCTCGGTGCGGCTGATGAAGCTGTTGAGTTGCGGGTCGAGCTGGGCGATACGCGCCAGCAGGGTCCGGGTCAGCTCTTCGGAGGAGAATTTCTTGTCGGCGAGGCCACGGGCGATCTCGGCCAGGGTCATCTGATGCATTGCAGGCTCTTTCCCTTTAGTCGATGACTTTCGGAACCAGGTACAGGCCGTTTTCGACCGCTGGCGCGATGGACTGATAAGCCTCGCGGTGATTTCGCTCGGTGACGACGTCGGCGCGCAGGCGCTGATTCGCTTCCAGAGGGTGGGCAAGCGGTTCGATGCCGCTGGTATCGACAGCCTGCATCTGGTCGACCAGGCCCAGAATGCTGTTCAGGGCCTCGGTGGTGCGTGGAAGATCGGCTTCGACCAGGCCCAGGCGGGCCAGGTGAGCGATTTTTTCCACGTCGGAGCGTTCAAGCGCCATGGGGATCTCCAGTGGAAAACCGGACGGAAGGGGTCCGTTCGGTTAGGCAATACACAATAAAGAGTGTCAATAAGTGCGGGCGCGACTTACGATTGTCGGAACACTACCGCATTTCTACGGTCACATGGCCGCGATTGTATGGGATGGTGCTCGGAAAAACGCCTAATTTAACATATTGGCGCCTTGCCCAAAATCCCCGTCGTTGTTAGAGTTTGCCGCACTTTTTTACCCACGCGTTGCCCAGGGTCCCTTTCCAATGTTCAAGAAACTGCGTGGCATGTTTTCCAGCGATCTCTCCATCGACCTGGGCACAGCCAACACCCTTATCTACGTGCGCGAGCGCGGTATCGTCCTGAATGAGCCATCGGTTGTTGCGATTCGCACCCATGGCAACCAGAAAAGCGTCGTCGCCGTCGGCACCGAGGCCAAGCGCATGCTCGGCCGTACGCCGGGCAACATCGCGGCCATTCGTCCGATGAAGGACGGCGTGATCGCCGACTTCAGCGTCTGCGAAAAGATGCTGCAGTACTTCATCAACAAGGTGCATGAAAACAGCTTCCTGCAGCCCAGCCCCCGGGTGCTGATCTGCGTACCGTGCAAATCGACCCAGGTCGAGCGTCGTGCCATCCGTGAATCGGCCCTTGGTGCCGGTGCCCGGGAAGTGTTCCTGATCGAGGAACCGATGGCCGCCGCGATCGGTGCCGGCCTGCCGGTGGAAGAAGCCCGCGGTTCGATGGTCGTCGATATCGGTGGCGGTACCACTGAAATCGCGCTGATCTCCCTGAACGGCGTGGTCTATGCCGAATCCGTACGGGTCGGCGGCGACCGCTTCGACGAAGCGATCATCACCTACGTGCGTCGCAACTACGGCAGCCTGATCGGTGAATCCACCGCCGAGCGCATCAAGCAGGAAATCGGCACTGCCTACCCGGGCGGCGAAGTGCGTGAAGTCGACGTGCGCGGCCGTAACCTGGCCGAAGGCGTACCACGGGCCTTCACCCTGAACTCCAACGAAGTCCTGGAAGCCCTGCAGGAATCCCTGGCGACCATCGTCCAGGCGGTGAAAAGCGCCCTGGAGCAGTCGCCTCCGGAACTGGCTTCGGACATCGCCGAACGTGGCCTGGTACTGACCGGTGGTGGCGCCTTGCTGCGTGACCTCGACAAGCTGCTGGCCCAGGAAACCGGTCTGCCGGTGATCGTCGCCGAAGACCCGCTGACCTGCGTCGCCCGTGGCGGCGGTCGTGCCCTGGAAATGATGGATAAGCACACCATGGATCTGCTTTCCAGCGAGTAAGTTCGCCGGATGATTGGGTCCGTACGAAAGCTCGCCGAGCGGCGATCAGGCGAGGTAAAAACAGGCGGGGAAGCGGAGTTGACTGTTGTCAATGAGCATTCCGAGCCTGTTTTTAACGCAGCATGATCGTTGCGCAGGCAGCTTTCGTACGGCCTATGCTGTTTCGCTCGCAGGCAGCACTTGCAGTGCTGCCTGTTGCGTTTATCTTCTGTCAACTTCATCCAGGCCGGTGTGATGCCGTATGAATAAAATGACTCATTGCCTGGGAGGAGCGGCTCATTAAACCGCTTTTTGCCAAAGGCCCCTCATTGGGCGTGCGCTTGTTGGTGCTGGTCGTGCTATCGGTCGCGCTGATGGTGGTCGATGCCCGTTTCACGCTGCTCAAGCCGGTGCGCAGCCAGATGTCGCTGGTGCTGATGCAGTCGTACTGGATCACCGACCTGCCGCAACGCTTGTGGCAAGGCGTGGCCAGTCAGTTCGGCAGTCGTACCGAGCTGGTCGCCGAAAACGAAAAACTCCAGACTGAAAACCTGCTGTTGCAAGGGCGCCTGCAAAAACTCGCGGCCTTGACCGAGCAGAACGTACGCCTGCGCGAATTGCTCAACTCCTCGGCGCTGGTCAACGAGAAGGTCGAAGTGGCCGAACTGATCGGCATGGACCCCAACCCCTTTACCCATCGCATCATCATCAACAAGGGTGAACGGGACGGCGTGGTCCTTGGCCAACCGGTGCTCGATGCCCGTGGCCTGATGGGCCAGGTGGTCGAGTTGATGCCCTACACCTCGCGCGTGCTGCTGCTCACCGACACCACCCACAGCATTCCGGTGCAGGTCAACCGCAACGGCCTGCGGGCGATTGCCAGCGGTACCGGCAATCCCGAGCGCCTGGAACTGCGCCACGTCGCCGACACCGCCGATATCAAGGAAGGCGACCTGCTGGTCAGTTCCGGCCTGGGCCAGCGGTTCCCGGCCGGTTACCCGGTGGCGACGGTCAAGGAAGTTATCCACGATTCCGGCCAGCCGTTCGCCATTGTCCGCGCCGTGCCGACCGCCGCGTTGAACCGCAGCCGTTACCTGTTGCTGGTATTCAGCGACAGCCGCACTCCGGAAGAACGGGCCAACGAAGCCGCCCAGGCCCAGGAAGCTGATCGCCAGGGTGGTGATGGCGCGCCAGTGGTCCCGGCCACGGTGCCCAAGCCTGGCGCCACGCCCGCGACACCGGCCAAGCCGGTCGCCCCGGCGCCTGCCGCCGCCGCACCGACGACCCCGGCCAAGCCGGCGGCCCATGTCGTCAAGCCCACCGCTGCCAAACCCGCCGCGAGCAAACCGCCGGCGACGACACGGGCAGCCCCCCGGACGGAGGAATAATGGCCGGTACTTTTTCCCGCAATGGCTGGATCGTCTGGCTGACCTTCGCCATCGGCCTGTTGCTCAGTGTTTCGCCGTTGCCACAGTTCATGGAAATCCTGCGCCCGCTGTGGCTGGCGCTGTTGCTGGCATTCTGGGCGCTGTACCTGCCGCACAAGATCGGCATGGTCACCGCGTTCCTGCTGGGCCTGGCCGAAGACGTGCTCTACGGCACCCTGCTGGGGCAGAACGCGTTGATCCTGACCCTCATCACCTTCCTCGTGCTGTCGCTGCAACAACGCCTGCGGATGTTCCCGATGTGGCAACAGAGCCTGGTGCTCCTGGTGATCTTCGGCCTCGCGCAGTTGGTGCAACTCTGGCTCAGCGCCTTGACCGGCAACCGCCAGCCGACCCTGGCGCTGGTGCTGCCGGCGCTGGTCAGCGCCTTGCTCTGGCCTTGGGTCAGCTTCGGTCTGCGCGGGCTGCGCCGACGCTACAAAATCAACTGACGGGATTTCGCCGGCCATTTGCGGGTGAGCTGCCGATTCTGCTGACATAGCTTCTAAAAGAGCCCCGACACGGAGATGTCTCGATGACCTCGCTCTACCTGGCTTCCGGCTCACCGCGTCGGCGTGAACTGCTGACACAGATCGGCGTGCCGTTCAGCGTCATCAGTGCCGAGATCGACGAGACCCCATTGCTTGATGAAAGCCCGTTGGCCTACGTCGAGCGTCTGGCGCGGGGCAAGGCCACGGCCGGTCGCGCGCGTCTCGGGGCCGGGCAGGCGGCGGCCGGCACCTGCGTGCTGGGGGCCGACACCGCCGTGGTCCTGGACGGTCGGATTCTCGGCAAGCCGCTGGATGAAGCGGATGCGCTGGCTATGCTGCTGGCCTTGTCCGATCGCGAACACGAAGTGCTGACTGCCATTGCCGTGCTCGACGGCGAGCGCTGCGAGTCGCGGGTGGTACGCAGTCTGGTGAAATTTCGCGCAATAAACTCAGAAGAAGCTCATCTCTACTGGTCCAGCGGTGAGCCACGGGACAAGGCGGGCGCCTATGCTATTCAAGGCTTGGCGGCGGTGTTCGTGGCTGGGCTGAATGGCAGTTATTCCGGCGTGGTCGGCCTGCCCGTGTGCGAAACCGCAGAACTGCTCGGCCATTTCGGCATACCCTGTTGGCAAAACCTTGTCGTGCGCTGATTGCCGCACGCCCGCGATACGGCAATTTTATTGTGAATACGCCTGAACGAGACCCAGCCATGAGTGAAGAGATCCTGATCAACATCACGCCGATGGAATCGCGCGTGGCGGTGGTAGAGAACGGCGTGTTGCAAGAGGTTCATGTCGAGCGAACGCAGAAACGCGGAATCGTCGGCAATATCTACAAAGGCAAGGTGGTGCGGGTGTTGCCGGGCATGCAGGCGGCCTTCGTCGATATCGGCCTGGACCGGGCGGCGTTTATCCACGCCTCGGAAATCTCCATGCGCGAAGGGCCGGCGGTGGAGAGCATCAGTGCGCTGGTGCACGAAGGGCAGAGCCTGGTGGTGCAAGTCACCAAGGACCCCATCGGCACCAAGGGCGCGCGCCTGACCACGCAACTGTCGATCCCCTCGCGTTACCTGGTGTACATGCCGCGTACCGCGCATGTCGGCATTTCCCTGAAAATCGAGGACGAAGCCGAGCGCGAGCGCCTCAAGCAGGTGGTCAGCGATTGCGTGGCCCGCGAAGGCATCACCGAAGCCGGCGGCTTTATCCTGCGCACCGCGGCCGAGGGCGCCGGGGCCGACGAGATCATGATGGACATCCGCTACCTGCGGCGTCTCTGGGACCAGATCGGCGCGCAGATCAAGACCATCGGCGCCCCCAGCGTGATCTACGAGGACCTCGGCCTGGCCCTGCGCACCCTGCGTGACCTGGTCAGCCCGAAGATCGAGAAGATTCGCATCGACTCGCGGGAAACCTTCCAGAAGACCACGCAGTTCGTCGCCGAACTGATGCCGGAAATCGCCGACCGCCTGGAGCACTACCCCGGCGAGCGGCCGATCTTCGACCTGTATGGCGTCGAGGACGAGATCCAGAAGGCCCTGGAACGCAAGGTGCCGCTCAAGTCCGGCGGCTATCTGGTGGTCGACCCGGCCGAAGCCATGAGTACCATCGACGTCAACACCGGGGCCTTTGTCGGCCATCGCAATCTCGAAGAAACCATCTTCAAGACCAACCTCGAGGCGGCCACCGCGATTGCCCGGCAGCTGCGCCTGCGCAACCTGGGCGGGATCATCATCATCGACTTCATCGACATGGAAGACGAGGAGCACCAGCGCCAGGTCCTGCGGACCCTGGAAAAGCAGCTGGAGCGCGATCACGCCAAGACCAACATCATCGGCATCACCGAACTGGGCCTGGTGCAGATGACCCGCAAGCGCACCCGCGAAAGCCTCGAACAGGTGCTGTGCGAGCCTTGCAACAGCTGCCAGGGCCGCGGCAAATTGAAGACCCCGGAAACGGTTTGCTACGAGATTTTTCGTGAAATTTTGCGTGAGGCCCGCGCCTACCAGGCCGAAGGTTATAGAGTGTTGGCCAACCAGAAGGTCGTCGACCGCCTGCTGGACGAGGAGTCCGGTAATGTCGCAGAGCTGGAAGGCTTTATCGGCCGCACCATCCGTTTCCAGGTCGAGACCATGTATTCCCAGGAACAATATGACGTGGTGCTGCTCTGATTTCCTGTACTGAGAACCTGCAAGCCCGGTCCAGCGTCGGCCTGTTCATTGAACCTTGCCTCAAGGGGGCACTGACATGGAGCGTCTGACACGCTTTGTTGCCGGCTTGACCCGTTGGAGCATGGGCCTCTGTGCGTTGTTGCTGGTGCTGGTGGCGTTGTATATCAGCCTGGGCCGGCAACTGGTGCCGCTGGTGGCCGAGTATCGCGCCGAGATCGAAAGCAAGGCCCAGGCCGTGGTGGGGCTGCCGCTGTCCATCGGCAGCCTGGAAGGGCGCTGGCACGGCCTGGCCCCGGTGCTCCTGGCCCACGACGTGAAGGTCGGCCAGGGCGCTTCGGCGCTGTTGCTGGACAAGGTCCAGGTGATCCCTGATCTCTGGGCCAGCCTGCGGGCCCGCGAAGTGCGGATCGCCCATCTCGAACTGGGTGGCCTGCAACTGAGCCTGAAAGAAGACCAGGACGGCCACTGGGCCCTCCAGGGCTTGCCGGTCCAGGGCGATCAGCCGCTGGACCCCGCGCAGTTGCTGACGAGCTCGCAGATGGTCAAGCAGCTGTCGGTGCTCGACAGCCAGGTGACCTTGCAGCCCTTCGGCGAGTCACCGCTGACCTTGACTTACGTCGGTCTCAACCTGGAAAGCGGTGTTTCCCGCCAGCGCCTCGACCTGCGCCTGAATTTGCCCGACGGCCAGCCCCTGGCCCTGAACCTGAAAACCCGTCTGCGCGCCAGCGACTGGCGCAACGGCAGCGCGCAAGCCTACCTGAGCCTGCCGCAAAGCGACTGGGCGCGGTGGCTGCCGGCGCGACTGAGCGGGCAAATGAAAATCACCGAGCTCAAGGCCGGCGGCGAGTTCTGGTTGAACTGGGCCAATGGCACGGTGCAGAACGCCGTGGTCCGGCTCAATGCACCGCAATTGCGTGGCGCCTATGCCGAGCGCAAGGCGGTGAACATCGACAACCTGGCCCTCAACGCCTATGTCCAGCACACCGGGCAGGGTTTTGACGTGCAGCTCAATTCCCTGGCCATGAGCCTGGGGCAGACGCGCTGGGAAAGTCATCTGCAGTTGCAGCAACTCGCGGCCACCGACAAGGAATCGGCACGTTGGCAGCTGCAGGCCGACCGCCTCGACCTGACGCCGATCACCCCTTTGCTCGACGCCCTGGCGCCCTTGCCCGAGGGCCTGGCCACGGCCCTTGATCACCTGAAAGTCAGTGGCACGCTGCGTAACGTGCTGCTGGATTACCGCCCCGAGGAAATCGGCGATCAAAAGCTGAGCTTCGCCGCGAACCTGGAGCGGGTCGGTTTTGACGCCTACCATGGCGCCCCGGCGGCGCGAAATGTCAGTGGCAGCATCAGCGGCGACCTTGGCCAGGGCGAGCTGCGTATGGACAGCAAGGATTTCTCCCTGCACCTGTACCCGATCTTCAACAAACCCTGGCAATACCTGCAAGCCAACGCACGGCTGACCTGGCGCCTGGACCAGGAAGGTTTCACCCTGATCGCGCCCTACATCAAGGTGCTTGGGGAAGAGGGCAAGATCGCCGCCGACTTCCTGATTCGCCTGCACTTTGCCCAAGGCACCGAAGACTACATGGACCTGCGGGTCGGCCTGGTGGATGGCGAGGGGCGGTTCACGCCCAAGTATTTGCCGGCGGCGTTGAGCCCGGCGCTGGACGAGTGGCTGCGCAGCTCGATCCTGCATGGCGCGGTGGAGCAGGGCTTCTTCCAGTACCAGGGCTCGTTGAACCACGACGCCTCGGCGGCGGCGCGCAATATCAGCCTGTTCTTCAAGGTGCATGATACGGAGCTGGCGTTCCAGCCGGGCTGGCCGCATGTCAGCAAGGTCAAGGGCGATGTCTTCATCGAGGACAGCGGCGTGCGGATCAAGGCCAGCGAAGGCCAGTTGCTCGACACCCAGGTCCGCGACATCGTGGTCAATATTCCTCATGTGCCCAGCGGGCAGCACAGCCGCCTGTTGCTTGATGGCAATTTTGCCGGCGGGCTGGGTGACGGCCTGAAGATTCTCCAGGAGGCGCCGATCGGCACCGCCGCGACCTTTGCCGGCTGGCAGGCCACGGGTGACCTGACGGGCAAGGTGAGCCTCGATGTGCCGCTGGTCAAGGCCGAGGAACCGAAGATCCTGGTGGATTTCAAGACCGACAAGGCCAGTCTCAAACTGCCTGATCCGGCCTTGGAACTGAACCAGCTCAAGGGCGATTTCCGCTTCGACAGCGCCAAGGGCCTGAGCGCCACGAACATCACGGCCCAGGCGTTCGAACGGCCCATCACCGCGCAGATTTTCGCCGATGGCAAACCGGGTAGCCTCAATACCCGGGTGGTGGCCAAGGGGCAGGTGGCGCTCAAGAAACTCAGCGATTGGCTGAATGTCAGCCAGCCGTTGCCGGTCTCGGGTGACCTGCCTTACCAGTTGCAACTGACCCTGGACGGTCCCGACAGCCAGTTGATGATCAACTCCAGCCTCAAGGGCGTTGCGGTCGACTTGCCGGCGCCGTTCGGCATGCCGGCCAGCCAGGGCCGTGATAGCGTGTTCCGCATGACCTTGCAAGGTGCCGAGCGACGTTACTGGTTCGATTACGGCAACTTGGCCAACTTCACCTTTGCCGCGCCGAGCGGCAGGTTCGGCGAAGGCCGTGGCGAATTGTTCCTCGGCGACGGCGACGCGCAACTGCCGACGACCCAGGGCCTGCGCATCCGCGGGGTGTTGTCGGAGCTGGACCTGGAACCGTGGAAAACCGTCGCCGACCGTTATGCCGGCCAGGATCCGGGCGGCAGTGCCAAGCAGTTGCTCAGCGGCGCGGACTTCAAGGTTGGCAAGCTCAGCGCGTTCGGCAGCCAGTTCGATCAGGTCAGTTTACTGATGGCCCGCAGCGCCAATGCCTGGGGCTTGCAGATCGACAGCCAGCAGGCCAAGGGAAGCGTGACCTTGCCGGACACCAAGGGGGTGCCGATTGGCATCAAGCTGGCCTATGTGCGTTTGCCGGCCCCGGATCCGAGCGTGGTGGCTGATGAGAATGCCCCGGACCCATTGGCGTCGGTCGATCCCCGGCAGATTCCGGCGGTCGACGTGAGCATCGAGCAACTGTTCCAGGGCAAGGACCTGGTCGGTGCCTGGTCGCTCAAGGCGCGGCCGACCCCCAAGGGCATCAAGCTCAATGACCTCAACCTCGGTCTCAAGGGCCTGCAACTGCAAGGCTCCGGTGGCTGGGAAGGGCTACCTGGCAGCAGCGGCAGTTGGTTCAACGGACGCCTGGAAGGCAAGAACCTGGCGGACGTGCTCAAGGCCTGGAGCTTTGCCCCCACCGTCACCAGTGAGGATTTCCACGTCGACGTCGACGGTCGTTGGCCCGGCTCGCCGGCCTGGGTCGGACCCAAGCGCTTCTCGGGCAGTATCGACGCGACCCTGAACAAGGGCCAGTTTGTCGAGGCCGACGGTGGTGCCCAGGCGCTGCGGGTGTTCGGCCTGCTGAACTTCAACTCCATCGGCCGGCGCCTGCGCCTGGACTTTTCCGACCTGCTGGGCAAAGGCCTGAGCTACGACCAGGTCAAGGGCCTGCTGGTGGCCAGCGATGGCGTGTATGTGACGCGCAAGCCGATCACCCTGACCGGGCCTTCGAGCAACCTGGAGCTCAACGGCACCCTTGATCTGGTCGGTGACCGGGTCGATGCCAAGCTGCTGGTGACCTTGCCGGTGACCAACAACCTGCCGATTGCCGCGCTGATCGTCGGCGCACCGGCCATCGGCGGTGCGCTGTTCCTGATCGACAAGCTGATCGGCGACCGGGTGGCGCGCTTCGCCAGCGTCAAATACAGCGTCACCGGCCCCTGGAAAGAACCGAAGATCACTTTCGACAAGCCGTTTGATAAGTCGAAGTAAGACCCGGCGCGACCCCGTTGCGCCGACATTTTTCGTACTGGGCGTGCAGCTGCATGGAGTAGCATGACGCTATGTCTTTGAAGGAGTGCGCCATGACCTTTTCCGTCATCCAGATGGTCAGCCAGAGCGATGTCCTGGCCAACCTGGCCCAGGCGCGCGCGTTGCTGGAGCAGGCGGCCGAGGGCGGCGCGCGGCTGGCCGTGCTGCCGGAAAACTTCGCCGCCATGGGCCGTCGCGACGTCGCCGCAATCGGCCGCGCCGAAGCCTTGGGCGAAGGACCGATCCTGCCCTGGTTGAAACAGGCCGCTCGCGACCTCAAGTTATGGATAGTGGCGGGCACTTTGCCGTTGCCGCCCGTCGACCAGCCGCATGCCAAGGCCAACGCCTGCTCGCTGTTGCTCGACGAGCAGGGCGAGACGGTGGCGCGTTACGACAAGCTGCATTTGTTCGATGTGGACGTGGCGGACACGCGCGGGCGCTATCGCGAATCCGATGACTATGCTTATGGCAGCCAGGTGGTGGTGGCCGATACTCCGGTCGGGCGCCTGGGCTTGAGCGTGTGCTACGACCTGCGCTTTCCCGAGCTCTACAGCGAATTGCGCAAGGCCGGCGCCGAATTGATCAGCGCGCCCTCGGCCTTTACTGCCGTGACCGGCGCGGCGCACTGGGAAGTGCTGATTCGCGCCCGGGCCATCGAGACCCAGTGCTACCTGCTGGCGGCGGCCCAGGGCGGGGTGCATCCGGGGCCACGGGAAACCTTTGGCCATGCGGCGATTGTCGACCCCTGGGGGCGCATCGTCGCCGAACAGGATCAAGGCGAAGCGGTATTGCTGGCCGAACGCGACAGTAACGAACAGGCGTCCATCCGGGCGCGGATGCCGGTGGCGAGCCATCGGCGCTTTTTCTCGCAGGGCGCGCAGCGACCTGCATCGGAATGACGAAATAAGGCGCAAAACTATGAGCGAGTTGTTGTCCTCAGTCAGCGAACACCTGTTGGCGCCGGGTGGCGTGACCATCGAAAGCCTGCAAGCGGTGCTGGGCGACCTGGCCGGGCCGGGCATCGATGCCGCCGACCTGTATTTCCAGGGGCAGATTTCCGAGTCCTGGGCCCTGGAAGACGGCATCGTCAAGGAAGGCAGTTTCAACCTTGACCAGGGGGTCGGCGTGCGCGCGCAGTCCGGCGAAAAAACCGGTTTTGCCTACAGCAATGCGATCACCCTCGAAGCCCTGGGCTCGGCGGCGCGGGCCGCGCGCTCGATTTCCCGGGCCGGACAGCATGGCAAGGTGCAGGTGTTCAGCAGCCAGGAAGTCACGCAGTTGTATGCGCCGGACAACCCGCTGGACGTCATGAGCCGGGCCGAGAAGGTCGAGTTGCTCAAGCGTGTCGATGTCGCCACCCGTGCCCTGGATCCGCGGATCCAGCAGGTTTCGGTGAGCATGGCGGGGGTCTGGGAGCGGATTCTGGTGGCCTCCACCGACGGCGGCCTGGCGGCGGATGTGCGGCCGCTGGTGCGCTTCAATGTCAGTGTGATCGTCGAGCAGAACGGCCGTCGCGAACGCGGCGGCCACGGCGGCGGCGGGCGTACCGACTATCGTTATTTCCTCACCGAAGACCGGGCCATGGGCTATGCCCGCGAGGCCTTGCGCCAGGCGTTGGTCAACCTGGAAGCGATTCCCGCGCCGGCCGGTACCTTGCCGGTGGTGCTCGGTTCCGGCTGGTCCGGGGTGCTGCTGCACGAAGCGGTCGGCCACGGCCTGGAAGGCGACTTCAACCGCAAGGGCAGTTCGGCCTACAGCGGGCGGATGGGCGAGATGGTCGCCTCCAAACTTTGCACCATCGTCGATGATGGCACCCTGGCCGGTCGGCGCGGTTCCCTGAGCGTCGACGACGAAGGCACGCCGACCGAGTGCACCACGCTGATCGAAAACGGCGTGCTCAAAGGTTATATGCAGGACAAGCTCAATGCTCGGCTGATGGGCGTGGCGCGCACCGGCAACGGCCGTCGCGAGTCCTATGCGCACCTGCCGATGCCACGGATGACCAACACCTACATGCTCGGTGGCGAAAGCGATCCGGCGGAAATCATCGCCTCGGTGAAACGCGGTATCTACTGCGCCAACCTCGGCGGCGGCCAGGTCGATATCACCAGCGGCAAGTTCGTGTTCTCCACCAGCGAGGCCTATCTGATCGAAGACGGCAAGATCACCGCGCCGGTCAAGGGCGCGACCCTGATCGGTAACGGTCCGGAAGCCATGAGTCGGGTGTCGATGGTCGGCAACGACCTGGCGCTGGACAGCGGCGTGGGTACCTGCGGCAAGGACGGGCAGTCGGTACCGGTGGGTGTCGGCCAGCCGACCTTGAAAATCGATGCGATCACCGTGGGTGGCACGGGGTCGTAGGAAGAGGTGGAGCGTCGGGTGAGCGCCAAGGCGACTCACCCGGGGCGAAGATCAGCGCAGACCGCGTTGAGTTTCGTCCAGCTCACGGATGTACTTGAAGATTTTACGGCTGGCGGCCGGCGCCTTGTTCTGCGCAAGCTCGTGTTGAGCCTGGCGGATCAGGGAGCGCAGCTGCTGGCGATCGGCGTCCGGGTAGTCGATGACGAATTTTTCCAGGACATCGTCGGCGCCTGCGATCAGGCGATCGCGCCAGCGTTCGAGATTGTGGAAACGTTCGTTGTATTGCCGGGTGGAGGCATCGAGTTGGTCCAGCAACATCAGGATGGCGTCAGTGTCCTGGTCGCGCATCAGCCTGCCGATGAACTGGATATGCCGTTTCCGCGCGATATTCGCGGTGTGCTTCGGCGCTTCGGCCAGGGCACGGCGCAAGCCGTCGGTCAGTGGCAGTTTTGCCACCAAGTCGGGCTTGAGTGTTGTCAGGCGCTCGCCGAGATCAACCAGAGCATGCAGCTCGCGTTTGACCTGGGTTTTGCTTTTCTCCCCATCGAGGGAGTCGTCGTAAGAATCAACCATGGTGGCAGTCCGCAAAGAAACGCCGTCATGATAACCAGTCGGGGGCCGCTTGTCCGGCCCGGTCGCTCGAAGACCTTGACCGAAAGCAGAATTTGAGTGGAGAAAGCCATGAGTTCAGCACAAAGCGTCGGCCCGCAGGCGTTGCCGGTCCTGCAGGAGCAGGTCGAGCAGATTCTCGCCGAAGCCAAACGCCAGGGCGCCAGTGCCTGTGAAGTGGCGGTATCCCTGGAGCAGGGGCTGTCGACTTCGGTGCGCCAGCGGGAAGTGGAAACCGTCGAGTTCAACCGCGACCAGGGCTTCGGCATCACCTTGTACGTGGGTCAGCGCAAGGGGTCGGCCAGCACCTCGGCCAGTGGCCCGGAAGCGATTCGCGAAACCGTGGCGGCGGCCCTGGCCATCGCCAAGCACACCTCGGAAGACGAGCATTCGGGCCTGGCCGACGCTGCCCTGATGGCCAAGGAGCTCAAGGATTTCGACCTGTTCCATGCCTGGGACATCAGCCCCGAGCAGGCCATCGAACGGGCGCTGATCTGCGAGGCGGCGGCGTTTGATGCCGACAGCCGGATCAAGAATGCCGACGGCACCACCCTGAGCACCTCCCAGGGGTGCCGCGTGTATGGCAACAGCCATGGTTTTATCGGCGGTTCGGCCTCGACCCGGCACAGCCTCAGTTGCGTGATGATCGCCGAAGGTGACGGCCAGATGCAGCGCGATTACTGGTATGACGTCAATCGCCAGGGCGAACTGCTCGCGGATGCCTCAAGTATTGGCCGCAAGGCCGCGCAACGGGCGGCCAGCCGCCTGGGCGCGCGGCCGGTACCGACCTGTGAAGTGCCGGTGCTGTTCTCGGCGGAATTGGCCGGTGGTCTGTTCGGCAGCTTCCTCTCGGCGATCTCCGGCGGCAACCTGTACCGCAAGTCTTCGTTCCTTGAAGGGGCGATGGGCCAACGCCTGTTCCCGGAATGGCTGACCCTCGACGAGCGTCCGCACCTGATGCAGGGCATGGGCAGTTCGGCCTTTGACGGTGATGGCCTGGCGACCTATGCCAAGCCGTTCGTCGAAAATGGCACCCTGGTCTCCTACGTGCTGGGCACTTACTCGGGACGCAAGCTGGGCCTGCCGAGCACGGCCAACGCCGGTGGCGTGCACAACCTGTTCGTCACCCATGGGGTCGAGGACCAGGATGCGTTGATCCGGCGCATGGGCCGCGGCCTGCTGGTGACCGAGTTGATGGGCCAAGGCCTGAACATGGTCACCGGCGATTATTCGCGCGGGGCGGCGGGCTTCTGGGTCGAGAATGGCGAAATCCAGTTCCCGGTCCAGGAAGTGACCATTGCCGGCAATATGCGCGACATGTTCAAGCAGATCGTCGCCGTGGGCAGTGATCTTGAACTGCGCAGCCATATCCGTACCGGTTCGGTGCTGATCGAGCGGATGACCGTCGCCGGTAGCTGACCGCACTGATAAAAAAAGGCGCGTCATCCGCTGGATGGCGCGCCTTTTTTATTGATCGGTAGGACAGTCCGGCGTTATTCGCCTTCGTCGAAATAGTTGTTGATCAGCTTGACCAGCGCGGCCATGGCCTCGTCTTCCTGCTCACCCTCGGTTTTCAGATGAATCCGGGTGCCCTTGCCGGCGGCCAGCATCATCATGGCCATGATGCTCTTGCCGTCGACCATGCTTTCCGGTGTACGCCCGGCGCGGATCTGGCAAGGGAACTGGCCGGCTACGCCGACGAACTTCGCCGAAGCGCGGGCATGCAGGCCCAGTTTGTTGATGATTTCAATTTCCAGAGCGGGCATCGCGGTGGTGGTCCTTTCAGCTAAGGTCGCGGTGGCGGACCTGGACGTTCTTCAGGGATTGTTGCAGGGCCTTGCCCAAGCGTTCGGTGAGGTAGACGGAGCGGTGATGCCCGCCCGTGCAGCCGATGGCAATAGTGACATAAGCCCGGTTGCTGGCGGCAAAACGCGGCAACCATTTGAGTAAATAACTGGAAATATCCTGATACATCTCTTCGACGTCCGGCTGTGCGGCCAGGTACTCGGCCACCGCCTGGTCGAGCCCGGACTGCTCACGCAGTTCCGGTTTCCAGTAGGGGTTGGGCAGGCAGCGTACGTCGAACACCAGGTCGGCATCCACCGGCATCCCGCGCTTGAAGCCGAACGATTCGACCAGGAAGGCGGTGCCCGGTTCCGGTTGGTTCAACAGGCGCAGTTTAATGGTGTCGCGCAACTGGTAGAGGTTCAGGTGGGTGGTATTGACCTTGAGGTCGGCCAGGTCCGAGATCGGTCCCAGCAGGTTGCTTTCGTCGCGGATGGCTTCGGCCAACGAGCGATTGGCACTGCTCAGTGGGTGGCGCCGACGGGTTTCGGAAAAGCGTTTGAGCAGGGTTTCCTCGTCGGCATCCAGGTACAGCACATCACAGTGGATATGCCGGCTGCGCACTTCATCGAGCAGTTCCGGGAAGCGCGACAGGTGGCTGGGCAGGTTGCGTGCGTCAATGGAGACGGCGACCAGCGGCTGCGCCAGCTCGGTGTGGATCAGTGCGCGCTCGGCCAGTTCCGGCAGCAGGCCGGCCGGCAGGTTGTCGATGCAGTAGTAGCCGTTGTCCTCGAGAACATCGAGGGCGGTACTTTTGCCCGAGCCGGAGCGGCCGCTGACGATGATCAAGCGCATGCTCAGTGACCGCTCTGTTGGTCCAGGACCACCTGATACAGGGCCTGGTTGGAGCTCGCACCGCGCAGCTTGTCACGCACGTCCTTGCGGTCGAGCATGCTGGCAATCTGCCGTAACAGCTCCAGGTGGGCATCGGTGGCGGCTTCCGGGACCAGCAGGACGAACAGCAGGTCAACCGGCGCGCCGTCGATGGCGTCGAAATCGATGGGGGCGTCCAGGTGCATCAGGGCGCTGATGGGGGACACGCAACCCTTCAGGCGACAGTGAGGGATGGCAATGCCATTGCCGAAACCGGTCGAGCCGAGTTTCTCCCGTGCGACCAGGCTGTCGAAGACATCCTGCATGGCCAGGTAGGGAACTTCGTGGCTGATCAGGTTGGCAATTTGCTCGAGGGCTTTCTTTTTACTGCCACCCGGCACGTTCACCAGGGAACGGCCGGGGGTCAGGATACTTTCAAGTCGGATCATGGATGGGTGTCAGCGACCTGTACCTTGGAGCAGGTGCAGGTTCTTTTCCTTATGCTTTTTCAGTTGTCGGTCCAACTTGTCGGTGAGCAGGTCGATCGCCGCGTACATGTCGTCATGCTCGGCGTTGGCGACCACTTCACCGCCGTGGATATGCAAGGTGGCTTCGATTTTCTGCTTCAGTTTTTCGACCGCCATGGTCACCTGTACGTTGGTGATCTTGTCGAAATGACGCTCCAGTCGGTCGAGCTTCTCGCCGATGTAAGCACGCAGGGGTTCGGTCACTTCCAGTTGGTGTCCACTGATATTGACTTGCATACAGCCTCTCCTTCGTTGCCAGTGCATAACGCGGCAGGCGATTGCCTGCCACAGAGCACGCTCTGAAACTTACCGGTTTCAGAACGCAGCCCAGACGCTGTAACGGGGCCCTGTCTACTACATCAATCGCTTCCGTTCGCTGGAGGGGGCAATCCCCAGGGACTCACGGTATTTGGCGACGGTACGACGGGCCACCTGAATGCCTTGTGCCTCCAGTAAACCAGCGATCTTGCTGTCACTCAACGGCTTTTTCTGATTTTCCGCCGCAACCAGTTTCTTGATGATCGCGCGGATCGCCGTGGACGAGCATTCGCCGCCTTCGGAGGTGCTGACGTGGCTGGAGAAAAAGTATTTCAGTTCATAGATACCGCGAGGGGTATGCATGAATTTTTGCGTGGTGACCCGGGAAATCGTCGACTCGTGCATGCCCACCGCTTCGGCGATGTCATGCAGGACCAGCGGTTTCATCGCCTCGTCGCCGTACTCGAGGAAGCCTCGCTGGTGCTCGACGATCTGGGTGGCGACCTTCATCAGGGTTTCGTTGCGGCTCTGCAGGCTCTTGATGAACCAGCGGGCTTCCTGCAACTGGTTGCGCATGAAGGTGTTGTCGGCGCTGGTGTCGGCGCGGCGGACGAAACCGGCGTACTGCGGGTTGACCCGCAGGCGCGGCACCGATTCCTGATTCAGCTCCACCAGCCAGCGCTCGTTGTCCTTGCGCACGATCACGTCGGGGACGACGTATTCGGCTTCGCTGGACTCGATTTGCGAGCCCGGGCGCGGGTTGAGGCTCTGCACCAGTTCGATGACCTGGCGCAGTTCGTCTTCCTTGAGTTTCATGCGCCGCATCAACTGGCTGTAGTCGCGGCTGCCGAGCAGGTCGATGTAGTCGCTGACCAGGCGCTGGGCTTCAGCCAGCCAAGGCGTACGGGCTGGCAGCTGGCGCAGTTGCAGCAACAGGCATTCGCCGAGGTTGCGCGCGCCGATGCCGGCCGGCTCGAATTGCTGGATGCGATGCAGTACCGCTTCGATCTCGTCCAGCTCGATATCCAGCTCCGGGTCGAAAGCGTCGAGGATTTCCTCGAGGGTCTCGTCCAGGTAGCCCTGATTGTTGATGCAGTCGATCAGGGTCACGGCGATCAGGCGGTCGGTGTCGGACATCGGCGCCAGGTTCAGTTGCCAGAGCAGATGGCTCTGCAGGCTTTCGCCGGCCGAGGTGCGGGTGGTGAAGTCCCACTCGTCGTCATCGTTGCTCGGCAGGCTGCTCGCGCTGGTCTGGTAGACATCTTCCCAGGCGGTGTCGACGGGCAACTCGTTGGGAATGCGCTCGTTCCAGTCGCCTTCCTCGAGGTTGTCCACCGTCGGCGCGGTTTCCTGCTGGTAGGACGGTTCCTGGATCTCGGTATTGGGTTTGTGCTCGGCGTTGTCGGCCAACGGATCAGTATTGTCGAAGTCGTCGCCTTCTTCCTGGCGTTCGAGCATCGGATTGGACTCCAGGGCCTCCTGGATTTCCTGCTGAAGGTCCAGGGTCGACAATTGGAGCAGGCGGATGGCCTGTTGCAGCTGCGGTGTCATCGTCAGCTGCTGGCCCATTCTCAGGACTAGCGATGGTTTCATGGCAGGGGCTTAACACCTTATTCGCCGGCGCGCATGCGCCATCCACTCTACAGGGCGCCGGGGCGCCAAACATAAGCAAATTATATGCCTGAAACCCGGGCCTTTGCCTAGAGCGCTGTAACAATAAAAAACATGTGGTTTTTATTGAACAGGGCACGCTCTGGCACTTGATCCTTTGCCTCGATGTCTACAGGCGGAACTCGTGGCCCAGGTAGACTTCCTTGACCAGTTCGTTGGCCAGGATGGTGGCCGAATCACCTTCAGCAATAAGCTGTCCATCGTTGACGATATAGGCGGTTTCGCAGATGTCCAAGGTCTCGCGGACGTTGTGGTCGGTGATCAGTACGCCGATGCCCTTGGCTTTGAGGTGATAGATGATCTGTTTGATATCGCCTACGGAAATCGGGTCGACCCCGGCGAAGGGTTCGTCGAGCAGGATGAATTTCGGCGCGGTGGCCAGGGCGCGGGCAATTTCCACGCGACGCCGCTCGCCACCAGACAGGCTCATGCCGAGGTTGTCGCGAATGTGGCTGATGTGGAACTCCTGCAACAGGCTTTCCAGTTCCTTGCGGCGGCTGTTCTTGTCGAGGTCCTTGCGGGTCTCGAGGATCGCCATGATGTTGTCCGCCACCGACAGCTTGCGGAAAATCGATGCTTCCTGGGGCAGGTAGCCGATCCCGGCGCGCGCCCGACCGTGCATCGGCTGGTGGCTGACGTCCTGGTCGTCGATCAGCACGCGACCCTGGTCGGCCTGGACCAGGCCGACGATCATGTAGAAGCAGGTGGTCTTGCCGGCACCGTTGGGGCCGAGCAAACCGACGATCTGCCCGCTGTCGATCGACAGGCTGACATCACGCACCACCTGGCGACTTTTGTAGGCCTTGGCCAGATGCTGGGCTTTCAGGGTTGCCATTACTGCGCCTTCTGCTGTTCGGTTTTCTGCTTCGGCTGGATGACCATGTCGATGCGTGGGCGCGGTGCGGTGATGGCGCTACCGTTGGCGCGACCGGCCTGGGCGATCTGCTTCACCGTGTCGTAGACGATTTTCTCGCCTTCGGTGGTGTTGCCGTCGTTGATCACCTTGGCCTTGTCGATCAGGATGATGCGGTTCTGCTGGGCGTGGTACTGGATGGTCACGCCATAGCCTTGCACCGGTTTCGGGTCGCCGACTTTCTGCAGTTGCTCGAAGTAGGCCAGGTTGCCCACCGAGGTCACCACGTCGATGGCGCCGTCCTTGGTCCGGGTCAGCGTCACGGTATTGCCCTTGACGATCATCGAGCCTTGGGTAATGACCACATCGCCCTTGTAGGTGGCAATGCCTTGCTTGTCGTCCAGTTGAGCGTCGTCGGCCTGGATGCGGATGGGCTGCTGGCTGTCGGTCGGCAGTGCCCAGGCGCTCACGCTTCCCAGTGCCGCACCCAGGCCAAGCAAAATAGGGAGGGTTTTAACGAGACTCATACTGTCCTCTTACATTGGACAGCAGGTGTATCCGGCTGTCGTTCAAATACGCTTTCATTCCCTTGCCAGTGGTCACGCCGTCGGCGCCGTCGATTCTAACGGCTTGCTCGGTCTGCGCATATTGCTTCTGTGGGAATACTGTCATTCGACTGCTGGTAATGGTCACTTCCCGCTGTAGTTCGTCGGTGCGTGCCACCCGTACCGAGTCGATCAGTTCGATCTCGGTACCGTCCGGGTTGACCTCGGCGTGCTCGCTCTGCACATGCCAGGGATAGACCGTGCCACGGTAGATGTGCATATCGGGCTTGGTCACCAGGGTCACGTCCGAAGCCTTGAGGTGTTCGACCTTGTCACCGGTCAGGTCGTACTGCACCCGGCCGTCGGGCATGTACTGAATGCTCCGGGCGTTAATAGCGTAGTAGTCGATCTGGGTTTCATCGACCTGCGCCACCGGGCGCTCGAGAAAACGCTCCGGGCTGATGTTCCAGTAGCCAACGGCCGCGAAAATGGCGGCAATGACGGCGAACAGCAGAATATTGCGAATTTTCTTGCTCAGCATAAATAGCTCTACAGGTAGGCGGCGTGAGCCGCTTCAAGACTGTCCTGGGCTTGCAGGATCAGCTCGCAGAATTCGCGGGCGGCGCCTTCGCCGCCCCTGGCCCGGGTAATCCCGTGGGCGTGTTCGCGGACGAAGCTGGCGGCGTTGGCTACGGCCATGCCCAGGCCGACGCGGCGGATCACCGGCAGGTCCGGCAGGTCGTCCCCCAGGTAGGCGACCTGTTCATAACTCAGGTTGAGCTGGGCGAGCAGGGCGTCGAGCACCACCAGCTTGTCCTCGCGGCCCTGGTAGACGTGGGGAATACCGAGGTTCTGCGCGCGGCGTTCGACCAGCGCGGTTTTGCGGCCGCTGATAATAGCGGTTTGCACGCCGGCGGCCATCAGCATCTTGATGCCCTGGCCGTCGAGGGTACTGAACGACTTGAATTCGCTGCCGTCTTCGAGGAAGTACAGGCGGCCGTCGGTCAGTACGCCATCGACGTCGAAGACCGCCAGCTTGATGGCTTTGCCGCGTTGTAGCAGCTCGTCGTTCATTTACATCACTCCCGCGCGCAGCAGATCGTGCATGTTCAGGGCGCCCACCGGGCGATCCTCGCTGTCGACCACTACCAGCGCGCTGATCTTGTGGTCTTCCATGATTTTCAGGGCTTCGGCGGCGAGCATCTCGGCCCGCGCGGTCTTGCCGTGGGGGGTCATGACGTCTTCGATCCGGGCCGTGTGGATGTCGATGGTGCGGTCCAGGGTCCGGCGCAGGTCGCCGTCGGTGAAGATCCCGGCCAGGCGCCCATCGGCTTCGGCGATCACGGTCATGCCGAGGCCTTTGCGAGTCATTTCCATCAGCGCGTCTTTCAGCAGGGTGCCGCGCAGGACCTGCGGCAGCTCGTCACCGGCATGCATGACATTTTCCACTTTCAGCAGCAGTCGACGACCCAGGGCACCGCCCGGGTGGGAAAAGGCGAAGTCCTCGGCGGTGAAGCCGCGGGCTTCGAGCAGGGCCACGGCCAGGGCATCGCCCATTACCAGGGCGGCGGTAGTCGAGGAGGTCGGTGCCAGGTTCAGCGGGCAGGCCTCATGCTCGACATGCACGTTGAGGTTGACTTCGGCGGCCTTGGCCAGCGGCGAGTCGGGGTTGCCGGTCAGGCTGATCAGCTGGATGCCCAGGCGCTTGATCAAGGGCAGCAGGGTGACGATTTCCGCGGTGGAGCCGGAGTTGGACAGGGCCAGGATGATGTCGTCCCGGGTGATCATGCCCATGTCGCCATGGCTGGCCTCGGCGGGGTGGACAAAAAACGCCGTGGTGCCGGTGCTGGCCAGGGTCGCGGCGATCTTGTTGCCGATGTGCCCGGACTTGCCCATGCCGACCACGACCACACGGCCCTTGCTGGCCAGAATCATTTCGCAAGCGCGTACGAAATCTGCGTCGATATGGGTCAGCAAGCCTTCTACGGCTTCACGTTCGAGGCGGATGGTGCGTTGTGCTGATTGAATCAGGTCGCTGGATTGGCTCATGTCAGAAATCGTATAGCCTGATGAAAAGGCGCGATTATAGCGGTAATGGCTTCTTCACTCACACTAGATCATTGCGTTTTGCGTGGCGCTGTAGGACTTTGCCTTCGGTTTTTATCTCGCAAGCTGTCAAGCCCGGCTGCATTTATCCTGAACAAGGGTGGCTTCGGCCTTGGGCGGCTCGTATCAGCGGTGATATAGTTCGCGGCTAGTTCGGCCCGCTCAGGAGTATGCGCCTCTTTATAAAGAGGGGCCTGGTGTCCGAGTCCGAGGCTGCATCGCAAGGAGTTTTGATGAGCGCCGATAACGCCTACGCGGTCGAGCTGAAGGGTGTGACCTTCAAGCGCGGTGCGCGCAGCATCTTCAATAATGTCGACATTCGTATCCCGCGAGGAAAGGTCACCGGCATCATGGGGCCTTCCGGGTGTGGCAAGACCACCCTGTTGCGGCTGATGGGCGCGCAACTGCGGCCCAACGGTGGCGAAGTCTGGGTCAACGGTCAGAATCTCCCCACCTTGTCGCGCGGCGATCTGTTCGACGCGCGCAAGCACATGGGCGTGTTGTTCCAGAGCGGTGCGCTGTTCACCGACCTGGACGTTTTCGAGAACGTCGCTTTTCCGCTGCGGGTTCACACCGAACTGCCGGAAGAAATGATTCGGGACATTGTTCTGCTCAAATTGCAGGCGGTGGGCCTGCGCGGTGCGGTCGACCTGATGCCCGACGAGTTGTCCGGCGGCATGAAGCGTCGTGTGGCCCTGGCCCGGGCGATTGCCCTGGACCCGCAGATCCTCATGTACGATGAACCGTTCGTCGGCCAGGACCCGATCGCCATGGGCGTACTCGTGCGCCTGATCCGTCTGCTCAATGACGCCCTGGGCATCACCAGCATCGTGGTTTCCCACGACCTGGCCGAAACCGCCAGCATCGCCGACTACCTTTATGTGGTCGGTGACGGCGAGGTGCTCGGGCAAGGTACGCCCGAGGAACTGATGAACGCCGATAACCCGCGTATCCGCCAGTTCATGAAGGGTGATCCCGACGGTCCCGTACCGTTCCACTTTCCGGCGCCGGACTACCGCACCGACCTGTTGGGGAAGCGCTGACAATGCGCAAGAAATCCATTATCGAGAGAGTGCGTCTGTTCGGCCGTTCGGGCCTGGATGTGCTCGCCGTGCTCGGTCGTTCGACCCTGTTCCTCTCCCATGTGCTGTTCGGCCGTGGCGGCATCGGCGGCGGCTTCGGGCTGCTGGTCAAGCAGTTGCATTCCGTGGGCGTGATGAGCCTGGTGATCATTGTCGTCTCCGGGGTCTTCATCGGCATGGTCCTGGCCCTGCAGGGCTTCAATATCCTTTCCAGCTACGGTTCCGAGCAGGCGGTGGGGCAGATGGTCGCCCTGACGCTGTTGCGTGAACTCGGGCCGGTGGTCACCGCGCTGCTGTTCGCCGGGCGGGCCGGTTCGGCGCTGACCGCCGAAATCGGCAACATGAAGTCCACCGAGCAACTGTCCAGCCTGGAGATGATCGGTGTCGATCCGCTCAAGTACATTGTCGCGCCGCGGCTGTGGGCCGGCTTCATTTCCCTGCCGCTGCTGGCAATGATCTTCAGCGTGGTCGGGATCTGGGGCGGTTCATGGGTCGCGGTGGACTGGCTGGGGGTCTATGACGGCTCCTACTGGGCCAACATGCAGAACAGCGTGACGTTCAACAGTGATGTGCTGAACGGCATCATCAAAAGTATCGTGTTCGCCTTCGTGGTGACCTGGATTGCCGTGTTTCAAGGCTACGACTGCGAACCCACTTCCGAAGGGATCAGCCGTGCCACGACCAAGACCGTGGTCTATGCCTCCCTGGCAGTGCTGGGCCTTGACTTTATTCTGACCGCCTTGATGTTTGGAGATTTCTGATGCAAAACCGCACCCTGGAAATCGGTGTCGGCCTTTTTCTGCTGGCTGGCATCCTGGCTTTGCTGCTGCTTGCGTTGCGGGTCAGTGGACTGTCCCCAACGACAAACACGGAAACGTATAAATTATATGCGTACTTCGACAATATCGCCGGTTTGACTGTCAGAGCTAAAGTCACCATGGCCGGTGTCACCATCGGCAAGGTGACGGCGATCGATCTGGACCATGACAGTTTCACCGGTCGGGTGACCATGCAAGTTGAGAAGCGCGTGAACAACCTGCCGACTGATTCCACTGCGTCTATCCTCACGGCGGGCTTGCTCGGTGAGAAGTACATCGGCCTCAGCGTGGGCGGGGAAGACACCCTGCTCAAGGATGGTGGGACTATCCACGACACCCAGTCGTCGCTGGTGCTGGAAGATCTGATCGGTAAATTCCTGCTCAATACCGTGAACAAAGACGCCAAATGAGGAGTTTTTCCATGATCTCGATGTTGCGACGTAGCCTGCTGGTGCTGCTGGCGACCTTGCCCCTGATGGGCAACGCCCTGGCGGATACGTCGGCCCACGATCTGGTCAAGAGCACCACCGACCGGATGCTGGCCGACCTGACCGCCAACAAGGCCCAGTACAAGCAGAACCCCAAGGCCTTCTACGATGCGCTGAACACCATCGTCGGCCCGGTAGTGGACGCGGAGGGTATTTCCAAGAGCATCATGACGGTCAAGTACTCGCGCAAGGCCACGCCCGAGCAGATGAAAACCTTCGAGGAGAACTTCAAGAAGGGGCTGTTCCAGTTCTACGGCAACGCCTTGCTGGAGTACAACAACCAGGGCATCACCGTCGATGCGCCCAAGGATGAGTCGGGTGATCGCACCAGCGTTGGCATGACAGTCAAAGGCAACAATGGCGCCATCTATCCGGTTTCCTACACCCTTGAGAAAATCAATGGCGAGTGGAAACTGCGTAACGTCATCATCAACGGCATCAATATCGGCAAGCTGTTCCGCGATCAGTTCGCCGATGCCATGCAGCGTAACGGCAATAACCTGGACCTTACCATCAACAACTGGGCCGGCGAAGTGGAGAAGGCCAAGGCCGAGTCCGAGAAGAACCCGCAGAAGGCCGCGCAGAATGAGTGAAGCCAGCGTTCGCGCCGGTGAGGCAGGTGAAGTGCTGCTGGCCGGCGTGATCGACTACAGCACCGGGCCGGCCTTGCGCAAGGACGGGCAGGCGTTGATCAAGGCCTGCACTGCGTCGGCCGTGGTGGTCGACTGCGCCGCCGTGGAGAAATCCAGCAGTGTCGGCCTGGCCTTGCTGCTGGCGTTCATGCGTGATGCCGCCGAGGGCGGCAAAGCCCTGAGCATTCGTGCCATGCCGCAAGACATGCGCGAAATCGCCGAGGTTTCCGAGTTGACGGAGATCCTCGGCGTTCATTGACAGTGCCATGAATAAAGAAGCCCCCCGTCAGCGTCCTGCAATGCGGGGTTCGCAGGCGCGGGGCTTTTTTGTATGATGGCCGACCCGCGCGCGTTGGGCGCCGATTGAGGTTGAGCATGCAGGCCTACGAAGTAAAGAGCTTCCTTGAAGAACAGCTGTCAGGCACTCTTTCACAGGTGCAGGTTGAAGTTGAAGGCGAAGGCTGCAATTTCCAACTGAACGTGATTAGCGACGAACTGGTGGCCCTGAGCCCGGTGAAGCGTCAGCAGAGCATCTATGCCCATTTGAACCCGTGGATCGCCGATGGCAGCATCCATGCGGTCACTATGAAATTTTTCAGCCGCGCGGCCTGGGCCGAGCGCACCTGAGCCTGAATTGGCGTCGAGACCCTTATGGACAAACTGATTATTACTGGCGGCGTTCGTCTTGATGGCGAAATCCGCATTTCCGGGGCGAAGAACTCCGCCCTGCCGATCCTGGCCGCGACCTTGCTCTGCGATGGCCCGGTGACCGTGGCCAACCTGCCGCACCTGCACGACATCACCACCATGATCGAGCTGTTCGGGCGCATGGGCATCGAGCCGGTGATCGACGAGAAGCTCAGCGTGGAAATCGACCCGCGCACCATCAAGACCCTGATCGCGCCTTATGAGCTGGTGAAAACCATGCGCGCCTCGATCCTGGTGCTGGGGCCGATGGTCGCCCGTTTCGGCGAAGCCGAAGTCGCCCTGCCTGGCGGTTGCGCCATCGGCTCGCGTCCGGTTGACCTGCACATCCGCGGCCTGGAAGCCATGGGCGCGGTGATCGACGTCGAAGGCGGCTACATCAAGGCCAAGGCGCCGGAAGGCGGCCTGCGCGGGGCGAACTTCTTCTTCGATACCGTCTCCGTGACCGGTACCGAGAACATCATGATGGCGGCTTCCCTGGCCCGTGGCCGCAGCGTGCTGCAAAACGCCGCGCGCGAGCCGGAAGTGGTCGACCTGGCGAACTTCCTCAACGCCATGGGCGCCAAGGTCAGCGGTGCCGGTAGCGACACCATCACCATCGACGGTGTCGAGCGCCTGCACTCGGCCACCTACAAGGTGATGCCCGACCGTATCGAGACCGGTACCTACCTGGTGGCCGCGGCCGCCACCGGTGGCCGGGTCAAGGTCAAGGACACCGATCCGACCATTCTCGAAGCCGTGCTGGAGAAGCTGAAGGAATCCGGTGCTGAAATCACCACCGGTGAAGACTGGATCGAGCTGAACATGCATGGCAAGCGTCCGAAGGCCGTCAACGTGCGCACCGCGCCGTACCCGGCATTCCCGACCGATATGCAGGCCCAGTTCATTTCACTCAATGCCATCGCTGAAGGCACCGGCGCGGTGATCGAAACGATTTTCGAAAACCGCTTCATGCACGTGTACGAACTGCATCGTATGGGCGCTAAAATCCAGGTCGAAGGCAACACCGCCATCGTTACCGGTACCGAACGCCTGAAAGGCGCGCCGGTCATGGCCACCGACCTGCGGGCTTCGGCCAGCCTGGTGATTTCGGCGCTGACCGCCGAAGGCGACACACTGATCGACCGCATCTACCACATCGACCGTGGTTATGAGTGCATCGAAGAGAAGTTGCAGATGCTCGGTGCCAAGATCCGCCGCGTTCCGGGCTAGTGTTGTCCCCCTTTGCCGGTGCGAGCCTGCTCGCGCCGACAAGGGAGAATGAGCCTTACTGATACAGGTTGAAGGACTTAGTTTCCCCATGCTGACCATTGCACTGTCCAAGGGCCGCATTCTCGATGACACCCTGCCGCTGCTCGCTGAAGCGGGCATCGTGCCGACCGAGAATCCGGACAAGAGCCGCAAGCTGATCATCCCCACGACCCAGGACGACGTCCGTCTGCTGATCGTGCGGGCCACCGACGTACCGACCTATGTCGAGCATGGCGCGGCCGACCTCGGTGTGGCCGGTAAAGATGTGCTGATGGAATACGGCGGCCAGGGTCTGTACGAACCCCTGGACCTGCAGATCGCCCAGTGCCGGCTGATGACCGCCGGTGCTATCGGTGCCATCGAGCCCAAGGGCCGCCTGCGGGTGGCGACCAAGTTCGTCAATGTCGCCAAGCGCTACTATGCCGAACAGGGCCGTCAGGTCGATATCATCAAGCTCTATGGCTCGATGGAACTGGCACCGCTGATCGGCCTGGCCGACAAGATCATCGACGTCGTCGACACCGGCAATACCCTGCGGGCCAACGGCCTGGAACCCCAGGAACTGATCGCGACCATCAGCTCCCGCCTGGTGGTGAACAAGGCGTCGATGAAAATGCAGCACGCCCGTATCCAGTCCCTGATCGACACCCTGCGCAAGGCAGTGGAGTCGCGACACCGCAGCTGATTCAATTGCGCGGCCTTGAGCCGCGCCCATCTATCCGCGTCATAGCCAGAATTCTCAGGTGCCCGCGCGGATGGCTTGGTAGGCTGGGGGCGCGATCGTTATTGAACGTCAGCGCGCCCCGGCGCCTGAGATCTGCTGTTCCCAAGCATTCGCCAATTATTGAGGCCCACGCTATGACCACGTCCAACGCAATTCGCCGACTCAACGCTGCCGATCCTGACTTCGCTCATCATCTGGATCATCTGCTGAGCTGGGAAAGTGTGTCCGACGACTCGGTCAACCAGCGGGTGCTCGACATCATCAAGGCCGTGCGCGAGCGCGGCGATGCGGCGCTGGTGGAGTTCACCCAGCGCTTCGACGGCCTGGAAGTCGCTTCCATGGCCGAGCTGATCCTGCCCCGTGAGCGCCTCGAACTGGCGCTGACGCGGATTACCGCGCCACAGCGCGAGGCCCTGGAAAAAGCCGCCGAGCGCGTGCGCAGCTACCACGAAAAGCAGAAGCAGGACTCCTGGAGCTACACCGAGGCCGATGGCACGGTGCTCGGCCAGAAGGTCACGCCGCTGGATCGTGCCGGCCTGTACGTGCCGGGGGGCAAGGCGTCCTATCCGTCTTCGGTGCTGATGAACGCGATTCCGGCCAAGGTGGCGGGGGTGGCCGAAGTGGTGATGGTGGTGCCGACCCCGCGTGGTGAAATCAACGAACTGGTACTGGCGGCGGCGTGCATCGCCGGGGTCGACCGGGTGTTCACCATCGGCGGCGCCCAGGCGGTTGCGGCCCTGGCCTATGGCACCGAGAGCGTGCCCAAGGTCGACAAGGTGGTCGGCCCGGGCAATATCTATGTGGCCACGGCCAAGCGCCACGTGTTCGGCCAGGTCGGTATCGACATGATCGCCGGACCCTCGGAGATCCTCGTGGTCTGCGACGGTCAGACCGACCCGGACTGGATCGCCATGGACCTGTTCTCCCAGGCTGAGCACGACGAAGATGCCCAGGCCATCCTGGTCAGCCCGGATGCCGCGTTCCTCGACCAGGTCGCCGCGAGTATTGCCAAGCTGCTGCCGACCATGGAACGCGCGGCGATCATCGAGACATCGATCAACGGCCGCGGTGCGCTGATCCAGGTGCGAGATATGCAGCAGGCCATTGACGTGGCCAACCGCATCGCCCCGGAGCACCTCGAACTGTCGGTCGCCGACCCGCAGGCTTGGCTACCGCAGATCCGTCACGCCGGGGCGATCTTCATGGGCCGCCATACCTCCGAGGCCCTCGGCGACTACTGCGCCGGTCCCAACCACGTGTTGCCGACCTCCGGCACCGCACGCTTCTCGTCGCCGCTGGGTGTGTATGACTTCCAGAAACGTTCGTCGATCATTTTCTGCTCGGAGCAGGGCGCGTCCGAACTGGGCAAGACCGCTTCGGTACTGGCCCGTGGCGAGTCGCTGAGCGCTCACGCCCGCAGTGCGGAATATCGGATCGTCGCTGATAAGGAACAGGGGAAACAAGCATGAGCAAGTTCTGGAGCAAGTTCGTCAAGGACCTGGTGCCCTATGTACCGGGTGAACAACCTAAGCTGAGCAAGCTGGTCAAGCTCAATACCAACGAGAATCCCTACGGCCCGTCGCCCAAGGCCCTGGCGGCGATGAAGGCCGAAGTCAGCGACGACCTGCGCCTGTACCCGGACCCCAACGGCGACCTGCTCAAGCATGCCGTGGCCGAGTACTACGGGGTGAAGACCAACCAGGTGTTTCTCGGCAACGGTTCCGACGAAGTCCTGGCGCACATCTTCTACGGTCTGTTCCAACAGGATCGACCACTGTTGTTCCCGGATATCAGCTACAGCTTCTACCCGGTGTACTGCGGCCTCTACGGGATCACGTTCGAGGCCTTGCCACTGGACGAGCAGTTCCAGATCCGTGTGGCGGACTATGCGCGGCCAAACGGCGGGATCATTTTCCCCAACCCGAACGCGCCGACCGGTTGCCTGCTGGCGCTGGACGCGGTGGAGCAGATACTCAAGGCCAGTCCGGATTCGGTGGTGGTGGTCGACGAGGCGTATATCGACTTCGGCGGCGAAACGGCCATCGGCCTGGTTGATCGTTACCCGAACCTGCTGGTGACCCAGACCCTGTCCAAGTCGCGTTCCCTGGCGGGGTTGCGGGTCGGCCTGGCGGTGGGGCATGCGGACCTGATCGAGGCCCTGGAGCGGATCAAGAACAGCTTCAACTCCTACCCTCTGGATCGCATGGCGATTGCCGGCGCGGCGGCGGCGTTCGCGGACCGGGCCTATTTCGAAGAGACCTGCCGCAAGGTCATCGAGAGTCGCGAGTGGCTGGTGGCGCAGTTGCAGGCCAAGGGGTTTGAGGTGCTGCCGTCGGCGGCGAACTTCATCTTCGCCCGTCACCCGCAACACGATGCGGCGGCGCTGGCGGCCAAGGTCCGCGAGCAGGGAGTGATCGTGCGGCACTTCAAGCAGGAGCGTATTGCCCAGTTCCTGCGCATCACTATCGGCGCGCCGGAGCAGAACCAGGCCCTGGTCGACGCCCTGGGCGATCTCTGATGTCCTGCCTGTGAAGTAAGCTTGCAACCTGAGTTATAGCTGTGGTCAGTCAGCGCTTGGACTGACCGCAGACTCCCCCAAGGCAGATCCGGCGCTCCCCCCCCATATTGATTGAACGATGAGCCTGGTCCCGGTCGATGCTGTCGCATTGCTGAACGGGCCTCATATTCATGACGTCGACGAAATCATCAGCTCACTTGAGCGCATTGCCAAATGGCACAATGACATGAGCCTTCGCGTACTTGGCTGTTTTGTTTCGAATGGCGGTTCATGAGTTCGGTTGTGCAAGTTGGAGTGGGCTTACACACCCCAAGCCTGGGGTTGGCAGCTGTTCGGGATGCTCGTGTCGCTATCGGCAGGAGTCACTCGCGTCACACGTTTGGTGAGTCCCAAGGACTTGCCGGGTCAGACATTCAGGGAAAATGTGATGCTTAAAACACTATCTGCCGCTGTGCTTGGTTTGATGTGCGGTTCGGCGTATGCCCGATCGATCGATGCGCCGTCCTTGAAGGCCGGGGATAGCTGGGTCTATGCCGAAACAGTGGAAACCGGGCCGCAAGGTTTTTCGAGCAAGAACATCGTGATGACGGTCGAGCGCGTCAGTAGCCAGAGCATGCTGGTCAGCACCAAGCAGGACGGGTCCAACCAACCGCCGGTTGAAAGCCTGGTGGGGCTGGACTGGAGTCGTTCCCGTGATATCAACGGCAAGCAACAAGTGGTCAATCGCCCGCTGGAGTTTCCCTTGAGCGAGGGCAAGAAGTGGACGGTCGAATACACCGAGCGGAACCCTAACCGCCTGCACACCAGCGAGAGCTTTCATAACGACTACGTCGTCAGCGGTTGGGAAGATGTCCAGGTGCCCGCAGGCAAGTTCAAGGCGCTGAAGATCGAAGCTGAAGGCCAGTGGTCGGCGATGCTGGCGCCCGTCACGGTAGGCGGTGCGCAGGCGGTCGCGACACCCGGTCAGGTAACGACGGTCTCCAATGCTCAACGCGCGGCGGCGCGTCCTGCCAGTGGCCGCTTGTACAAGGCGTTCTGGTATGTGCCGGAGGAAAAGCGCTTTGTAAAGTCGGTTGAAGAGTATTACGACAACAAAGGTGTGCGTTCCCAGCGCTTCAGTGAGGAGCTGAAGTCGTCGAAGATGGCCGGCTGATACTGGGTCATTGCGCTGAGACGCCGACCTCCAGACCTCGGCTTGTCGCGGGCGGCGTTCCGACGATAGCGTTCTGACAGGCAATGCGGTATTTGCAGAAGCGGGGCCAAGCCTCGCTTCTGCAAATCTTGCCTTACTCCTCTTCCTGCGGCGGCGTCTGCTGCGGTGGGCGCAGGCCGATTTCGGCCATCAGCTTGAGTTCCTTGCCGTTGCGCAGCACCTGGATGGCCACCTTGTCGGCCGGCTTGATCCGCGCTACCTGGTTCATCGAACGACGACCGTCCGTAGCCGGCTCGCCATCGATACTGAGAATCACATCCCCGAGCTGCAAGCCGGCCTTCTGCGCCGGACCGTCACGGAACACGCCCGCCACCACGATACCCGGACGACCGCTGAGGCCGAATGACTCCGCCAGGTCCTGGGTCAGGGGCTGTACCTCGATCCCCAGCCAGCCGCGAATCACCTGGCCGTGCTCGATGATCGCCTTCATTACCTCCACCGCCAGGTTGATCGGAATCGCAAAGCCGATGCCCTGGGAACCGCCGGATTTGGAGAAGATCGCGGTGTTGATCCCGGTCAGGTTGCCATTGGCGTCCACCAGCGCGCCGCCGGAGTTGCCGGGGTTGATGGCCGCGTCGGTCTGGATGAAGTCTTCATAGTTGTTCAGGCCCAGCTGGTTCCGCCCGGTGGCGCTGATAATGCCCATGGTGGTGGTCTGGCCGACCCCGAACGGGTTGCCGATGGCCAGGGCGATATCGCCGATACGGATCTGGTCCGAGCGACCGATGGTGATCGACGGCAGGTTCGGCAGATCGATCTTGAGCACCGCCAGGTCGGTTTCCGGGTCGCTGCCGACCACCTTGGCCAGGGTTTCGCGACCGTCCTTGAGCGCCACCACTATCTGGTCGGCGCCGGCGGTCACGTGGTTGTTGGTCAGCAGGTAGCCGGTGGAACTCATGATCACCGCCGAGCCCAGGCTCGACTCCATGCGCTTCTGCTTGGGCAGGTTGTCGCCGAAGAAGCGCCGGAACTGCGGGTCCTCGAACAGCGGATGAGTGTTCTTGTTGACCATCTTGGTGGTGTACAGGTTGGCCACCGCCGGTGCGGCGAGGGTCACCGCGTCGGCATAGGAGGCCGGGCCTTGCTGGTTGAGCGTGGTCTGCGGCGCCTGTTGCAGGTTCACATCGAGGTTGGGCAGGCCGACCCATTGCGGGTAGCGCTGGATGATCAGCAAAGCTACCAGCACACCGGCCAGCAGCGGCCAGCCAAAGAAACGCAGAGCCTTGAGCATTGAGCAAAGTCCTGGAAGGTTGCAGGCCATGTCGGACGGCCCATAATGTGGCGCATTATACGAGGCCGCGGGCGCCTCCGAATGGGATATTCAGGAGTTTTTATGGCGGTTTCATTGAATACGCTGGTCGAGGAAGCGGATCGCTTTCTGAACAGCGCGCGGATTGCCGATTATTGCCCCAACGGCCTGCAGGTCGAGGGCCGGCCCCAGGTGACGCGTATCGTCAGCGGCGTGACCGCCAGCCAGGCGCTGCTGGATGCCGCCGTCGAGGCCCAGGCCGACCTGATTCTGGTGCATCACGGTTATTTCTGGAAGGGCGAGGACCCTTGTATCACCGGAATGAAGCAACGTCGGCTGAAGACCCTGCTCAAGCACGACATCAGCCTGCTGGCCTATCACCTGCCATTGGACCTGCATCCGGAGGTCGGTAACAACGTGCAACTGGCGCGGCAGTTGGAGATCACCGTGGAAGGCCCGCTGGATCCGGACAATCCGAAGATAGTCGGCCTGGTGGGCTCGCTGAGCGAGCCGCTGACCGCCCGTGACTTCGCGCGCAAGGTCCAGGAAGTGCTGGGTCGCGAGCCGTTGCTGATCGAAGGCACCGACATGATCCGCCGGGTCGGCTGGTGCACCGGCGGTGGCCAGGGCTATATCGACCAGGCGGTGCTGGCCGGCGTGGACCTGTACCTGAGTGGCGAGGCGTCGGAACAGACCTTCCACAGTGCCCGCGAGAACGGCATCAGCTTTATCGCCGCCGGTCATCACGCCACTGAGCGTTATGGCGTGCAGGCGTTGGGTGACTACCTGGCGCGGCGTTTCGCCCTGGAGCACCTGTTTATCGATTGCCCGAATCCGATCTAGCAATTGCCGACTGGCCCTTGTGGGAGCGGAGCTTGCCCGCGAAGCTTTGAGCGTTCTCGCGGTCCCTTTCGCGGGCAAGCTCCGCTCCCACAAGGACGGCGCTCCCACAGGTCCGATCGGGCCAAACAGGGGGGTATATTCATATACCGTTTCGATCTAGCCGGCCCCCTCAATAGAATAGGGTGCTGTGCTAGCATGCCTCGCTCGAACACGGCCCGCTGGCCGTCCATAAGAACGCTTTTCGTGAGTAGCCATGGTCGACAAACTGACGCATCTGAAACAGCTGGAGGCGGAAAGCATCCATATCATCCGCGAGGTGGCCGCCGAGTTCGATAACCCGGTGATGCTGTACTCCATCGGTAAAGACTCCGCCGTGATGCTGCATCTGGCGCGCAAGGCGTTTTTCCCGGGCAAGCTGCCGTTTCCGGTGATGCATGTCGATACCCGCTGGAAATTCCAGGAGATGTACAGCTTCCGCGACAAGATGGTTGCCGAGCTGGGCCTGGACCTGATCACCCACGTCAACCCGGAAGGTGTGGCGCAGGGCATCAACCCCTTCACCCACGGCAGTGCCAAGCACACCGACATCATGAAGACCGAGGGCCTCAAGCAGGCCCTGGACAAGTACGGCTTCGATGCGGCCTTCGGCGGCGCGCGGCGTGACGAAGAGAAGTCGCGGGCCAAGGAACGCGTCTACTCGTTCCGTGACAGCAAGCATCGCTGGGACCCGAAGAACCAGCGTCCGGAGTTGTGGAACGTCTACAACGGCAAGGTCAACAAGGGCGAGTCGATCCGGGTCTTCCCGCTGTCGAACTGGACCGAGCTGGATATCTGGCAGTACATCTACCTCGAAGGCATCCCGATCGTGCCGCTGTATTTCGCCGCCGAGCGCGACGTCATCGAGAAGAACGGCACCCTGATCATGATCGACGACGAGCGGATCCTCGAGCACCTGTCCGACGAGGACAAGGCGCGCATCGTCAAGAAGAAGGTGCGTTTCCGTACCCTTGGCTGCTACCCGTTGACGGGCGCGGTGGAGTCCGAGGCTGAAACCCTCACGGACATCATTCAGGAAATGCTCCTGACGCGTACTTCCGAGCGCCAGGGCCGGGTCATCGACCACGATGGTGCCGGTTCGATGGAAGACAAGAAACGTCAGGGCTATTTCTAAGTAGGGTCTAAGCATGTCGCATCAATCTGATTTGATCAGCGAGGACATCCTCGCCTACCTGGGCCAGCACGAGCGCAAGGAACTGCTGCGTTTCCTGACCTGCGGTAACGTCGACGACGGCAAGAGCACCCTGATCGGGCGCCTGCTGCACGACTCCAAGATGATCTACGAAGACCATCTGGAAGCCATCACCCGCGATTCGAAGAAAGTCGGCACCACCGGTGACGACATCGACCTGGCATTGCTGGTCGACGGCCTGCAGGCCGAGCGTGAGCAGGGCATCACCATCGATGTCGCCTACCGCTATTTCTCCACCGCCAAGCGCAAGTTCATCATCGCCGACACCCCCGGCCATGAGCAGTACACCCGCAACATGGCCACCGGTGCCTCCACCTGTGACCTGGCGATCATCCTGGTGGACGCCCGCTACGGCGTGCAGACCCAGACCCGTCGCCACAGCTTTATCGCCTCCTTGCTGGGGATCAAGCACATAGTCGTGGCCATCAACAAGATGGACCTCAAGGACTTCGACCAGGGCGTGTTCGAGTCGATCAAGGCCGACTACCTGAAGTTCGCCGAAGGCTTGAAGATGAAGCCGACCAGCATGCACTTCGTGCCGATGTCGGCCTTGAAGGGCGACAACGTGGTGAACAAGAGCGAGCGTTCGCCCTGGTACACCGGCCAGTCGCTGATGGAAATCCTCGAAACCGTGGAGGTGGCGGGCGACCGCAACTTCACCGACCTGCGTTTCCCGGTGCAGTACGTCAACCGGCCGAACCTGAACTTCCGTGGCTTTGCCGGCACCCTGGCGAGCGGCATCGTGAAGAAGGGCGACGACGTGGTGGTGTTGCCCTCGGGCAAGAGCAGCCGGGTCAAGTCCATTGTCACTTTCGAAGGTGAACTGGAGCATGCCGGTCCTGGTCAGGCGGTGACGCTGACCATGGAAGACGAAATCGATATCTCCCGTGGCGATCTGCTGGTGCACGCCGACAATGTGCCGCCGGTGACCGACAGCTTCGAGGCCATGCTGGTCTGGATGGCTGAAGAGCCGATGCTGCCGGGCAAGAAATACGACATCAAGCGCGCCACCAGCTACGTACCGGGCTCGATTGCCAGCATCGTCAACAAGGTCGATGTGAACACCCTCGAGGAAGGTCCGGCCAGCGCCCTGCAATTGAACGAGATCGGCAAGGTCAAGATCGCCCTGGATGCGCCGATTGCCCTGGACGGTTACGAGAGCAATCGCACCACTGGCTCGTTCATCATCATCGACCGCCTGACCAATGGCACTGTGGGCGCCGGCATGATCGTCGCCCAGCCACTGGCCCATGGCAGCGCCACCCATCACGGCAAGCTGGCCCATGTCGCCACCGAGGAGCGTGCCCAGCGTTTCGGCCAGCAACCGGCGACGGTGCTGTTCACCGGTTTGTCGGGCGCGGGCAAGAGCACCCTGGCTTACGCCGTGGAGCGCAAGTTGTTCGACCTGGGGCGTGCGGTATTCGTGCTGGATGGCCAGAACCTGCGTCATGACCTGAACAAGGGCTTGCCGCAGGATCGCACCGGGCGCACCGAGAACTGGCGGCGTGCCGCCCACGTGGCGCGTCAGTTCAACGAAGCGGGCCTGCTGACCTTGGCCGCGTTCGTGGCGCCGGATGCCGAAGGCCGTGAACAGGCCAAGGCGCTGATCGGTGCCGAGCGCATGTTGACGGTGTATGTCCAGGCTTCGCCGCAGGCTTGCCAGGCGCGTGATCCCCAGGGCCTGTATGCGGCCGGTGGCGATAACATTCCGGGCGAGTCGTTCCCCTACGACGTGCCGCTGAATGCCGACCTGGTGGTGGATACGCAGGCGTTGTCGTTGGACGATAGCGTGAAGAAAGTCCTGGAGCTGTTGCGCCAGCGCGGCGCGATCTAAGGATCAGCTGCATTGAAAAGCCCGCGGCCGAGTGATCGGCCGCGGGCTTTTTTGCACGTGTCGGGAAGCGACTTGTGGCGAGGGGGCTTGCCCCCGTTGGGGCGCGAAGCGGCCCTGAATTCAGGCACCGCATGCGTTCAGGCAAACCGCAGATATAGGGTTTGCGACCGCTTCGCGGCCGAACGGGGGCAAGCCCCCTCGCCACAAAGGTTTTCCAGGCGCCTCAAGACCTGGCGGGATACTCGCGGTGCATCTGCTCCAGCAACGCGTCCTTGTCTTCCCACAGCTGGTTGATCCAGCCCTGGAACGCCAGTCGGTACTCGCCGTCCTGGTCATAGTTCCTGCCGACGAACTGCGGCGGGACCTTCAGTTCCTGGAAATGCACCACCACATCGCGCACGTTGCCACACAGCAGATCCCAATACCCCGGCTTGCCGCCCGGATAGTGGATGGTCACGTTGACGATGGACTCCAGCTGCTCGCCCATGGCATCCAGCACAAAGGCGATGCCGCCGGCCTTGGGCTTCAACAGATAACGGAACGGCGACTGCTGCTGCGCATGCTTGGCCTTGGTAAAGCGCGTGCCCTCGGCGAAATTGAAAATACCCACCGGGTTGTCGCGAAACTTCGCGCAGGTCTTGCGGGTGGTTTCCAGGTCCTTGCCTTTCTTTTCCGGGTGCTTCTCCAGATACGCCTTGGAGTAGCGCTTCATAAAGGGAAAGCCCAGCGCCCACCAGGCCAGGCCGATCACCGGAACCCAGATCAACTCCTGCTTGAGAAAGAACTTCAATGGCTGGATCTTCCGGTTGAGCACGTACTGCAAGACCATGATGTCGACCCAGCTCTGGTGATTGCTGGTGACCAGGTAGGAATGCTGGTAGTCCAGGCCCTCCAGGCCGCTGAGGTGCCAGCGGGTGCGGCGGACCAGTTGCATCCAGGCCTTGTTGTTGCTGACCCAGGCCTCATGGGTATGGTTCATCAGCCAGTGGGTCAAACGCTGGGTCAACGCAAAGGGCAGCACCTTGAGCAGCGCCACGCAGAACAGGAACGAACACAGCAGCAAGGTATTCAGCGTCAACAGCAGCGAGGCGATCACGCCGCGCAGGGGCGCAGGGAGAAAGTCTAACATTCAGATATCCACAGGTCGGTTGGCGGCTTGGATCGCGGTGAGGGCGATGGTGTAGACGATGTCGTCCACCTGGGCGCCGCGCGGCAGGTCGTTGACCGGCTTGCGCAGGCCTTGCAGCATCGGCCCCAGGCTGACGCAGTCGGCGCTGCGTTGCACCGCCTTGTGGGTAGTGTTGCCGGTGTTCAGGTCGGGGAACACGAACACCGTGGCGCGTCCCGCCACCTGGCTGTTGGGCGCCAGTTGCCGGGCCACGGCTTCATTGGCCGCGGCGTCGTACTGCAACGGACCGTCGATCAGCAACGTGCTCTGGGACTCATGGGCCAGCAGGGTGGCTTCGCGGACTTTCTCCACCTCTTCGCCACTGGCCGATTCGCCGCTGGAGTAGCTGATCATCGCCACCCGTGGGGTGATGCCGAAAGCCTGGGCCGATTCGGCGCTTTGCAGGGCGATTTCCGCCAGCTCCGCCGCCGACGGATGCGGGTTCATCACGCAGTCGCCATAGACCAGCACCTGGTCCGGGAACAGCATGAAGAACACCGACGACACCAGGGTGCAACCCGGCGCGGTCTTGATCAGTTGCAGGGCCGGGCGGATGGTGTTGGCGGTGGAGTGGATCACCCCGGACACCAGCCCGTCGACCTCGTCCAGCGCCAGCATCATGGTGCCGATCACCACGGTGTCTTCCAGTTGCTGCTCGGCCATCGGCGTGTTCAGGCTCTTGCTCTTGCGCAGCGCCACCATCGGCTCGGCGTAGCGTCCGCGAATCAGGTCCGGGTCAAGGATCTCCAGCCCCGGCGGCAGTTCGAAACCATGGGCCCGGGCCACCGCCTCGACTTCCGCCGGCTTGGCCAGCAGCACGCAACGAGCAATGCCGCGGGCCTGGCAGATGGCGGCCGCCTGCACGGTCAGCGGTTCGCTGCCTTCGGGCAGGACGATGCGTTTGTTGGCTTCCTGGGCGCGCTGGATCAATTGGTAGCGGAACACCGCCGGGGTCAGGCGCATTTCCCGAGGCGTACCGCAGCGTTGGTGCAACCAGTGGGCGTCGAGGTGCCCGGCGACGAAATCGGTGATGATCTCCGCGCGCTCGCGGTCATCGATGGGGATTTCCTTGTTCAGGCCGTTGAGCTGGTTGGCGGTCTCGTAGGAGCCGGTGCTCACCGACAACACCGGCAGGCCCGCCGCCATCGCACCGCGACACAGCTCCATGATGCGTGGATCGGGCAGGGTGTCGCTGGTCAGCAACAGGCCGGCCAGCGGCACGCCATTCATCGCGGCGATGCTCACGGCGAGGATGATGTCGTCGCGATCGCCGGGAGTCACCACCAGCACGCCGGGCTTGAGCAGGTCGATGGTGTTGCGCACCGTGCGGGCGCAAATGATGATCTTGTTCATGCGCCGTTGCTCGTAGTCACCGGCGTTGAGCACCTGGGCGCCGAGCAGTTCGGCGACGTCGCGGGTGCGCGGGGCATTGAGGTCCGGCTGGAACGGAATGCAGCCGAGCAGGCGGAAATCGCCACTGCGTAGCAACGGCGAATGTTCCTTCAAACGGGCGGAGAAGTCGGCCATGCTCTCGTCGGTACGGACCTTGTTGAGGATCACCCCGAGCACTTTCGGGTCCTTGGGACCGCCGAACAGCTGCGCCTGCAATTCCACCCGGCCGGAGAGTTCGCTGAGCACTTCGTTTTCCGCCGCCGAGACCAGGATCACCTCGGCGTCCAGGCTCTTGGCCAGGTGCTGGTTGACCCGCGCGGCGTAGCTGGCGCTGCGGGTCGGGACCATGCCTTCGACGACCAGCACATCCTTGCCGACGGCGGCCTGCTGGTAGAGGGTGATGATTTCTTCCAGCAGCTCATCGAGCTGGCCGTCGCCGAGCATCCGCTCGACATGGGCCAGGCCCAGGGGCTGCGGCGGTTTCAGGCCATGGGTGCGGGCCACCAGTTCAGTCGAGCGCTCCGGGCCGAGGTCGCCGGGATGGGGCTGGGCGATGGGTTTGAAAAAGCCGACTTTCAGCCCGGCGCGTTCCAGTGTACGGACCAGCCCGAGGCTGATCGAGGTCAGACCCACACCAAAATCGGTGGGCGCGATAAAAAAAGTTTGCATGCGTATTCTCTTTAGGGAGCGCAAGTGCGACGGCCTATGGCTGGCCGTCTGCGAAGTTCAGTCGCCAAGGTTATCGTTAACCGAGCCTTGAGCGCACCAACCACATTCAAAGCCCTGAGCGATTTTTTCCGCCCGTTGCCGCGGGTCGAGTACCCAGGCACGCGATTGCCACGGGGGTTGATGGCGCAGGTGCTGGGTATGGCCACAGGAAAGCTCGGCGACCCAATGCCCTTCCTCGTCCTGATGAAAGCCGATAATAGTGACAGGCGCGGTCTTGCTCCGTCTGTCCGGGTTCAGTTCGCTTTCGGACGAATCCTTGTTTAGACTTGTCCGCTCTTTATTCCTATGCAAAAGGTCTCGCTCATATGACGATCGCTGCCAACAAGGCTGTCTCCATCGACTATACCCTTACCAACGATGCTGGTGAGGTCATCGACAGCTCTGCCGGCGGCGCCCCGCTGGTGTACCTGCACGGTGCCGGCAATATTATCCCAGGTCTGGAAAAGGCCCTGGAAGGCAAGAAGGTCGGCGACGAACTGAACGTGGCCGTCGAGCCGGAAGACGCCTACGGCGAATATTCCGCTGAGCTGGTCAGCACCCTGAGCCGCAGCATGTTCGAAGGTGTCGACGAGCTGGAAGTCGGCATGCAGTTCCATGCTTCGGCTCCGGACGGCCAGATGCAGATCGTCACCATTCGTGACCTGGACGGCGACGATGTCACCGTTGACGGCAACCACCCGTTGGCTGGCCAGCGCCTGAATTTCCAGGTCAAGATCATCGAAATCCGTGACGCCAGCCAGGAAGAAGTCGCCCATGGTCACGTCCATGGTGAAGGCGGCCATCACCACTGATTTCTGCTGCTAAGCTCTGGTAGTTGGAAGGCGCCCACGGGCGCCTTTTTTAGTCAGCCGCGGTTTTTAGCTGGAAACCGGTCAGGCTGTCAGGCAACAATGTTTGCGTATAAGTCCGGGAAAAACGGGAGTTCGTCATGAGTGCTTTTCACGATCTGACACTAAAAGCGCTGGATGGTCAGGAACTGCCGCTGGCGCCTTTCAAAGGGCAGGTAGTGCTGGTGGTCAACGTGGCTTCCAAGTGCGGCTTGACGCCCCAATATGCCGCCCTTGAGCAGCTCTATCAGCAATACAAGGCCCAGGGCTTCAGCGTGCTGGGCTTGCCGTGCAACCAGTTTGCCGGCCAGGAACCGGACTCCGAGGCGCAGATCCAGGCGTTCTGCAGCCTGAACTATGGCGTGAGCTTTCCGTTGAGCAGCAAGCTGGAGGTCAACGGTCATGACCGTCACCAACTGTACCGCCTGCTGGCGGGCGAGGGCGCGGAGTTCCCGGGCGATATCACCTGGAATTTCGAGAAGTTCCTGATGGGCAAGGACGGTCGCGTCCTGGCGCGTTTCTCGCCACGTACCGCTCCGGATGACCCGGCGGTGATCCATGCGATCGAAAAAGCCCTGGCTTGAGCCTGGCACTCAGATGGGATGGCTCTATTCCTGTGGGAGCGGAGCTTGTCGGGGCGCCGCGTCGCCGCGAATAGCGATGACGCGGTGTCACTGAAAAACTGCGGTGCCTTCTTCGCGGGCAAGCTGTGCTCCCACAAAGCCAACTTCCACTGCACCGGTTTCCACAAACCAGCCCTCACAAAGTCCGCTGGCGCAACCAGGCCGCTCCTGGCACTTCTAAAGCTTAATCACTCAGATCAATAGTGCTGGGCGCTGCGTTCACGGCGGAATATTATCCTGATCATAAATTCCCCTTGCGCCGTGGAGTGCTCCCATGCCCGTTAAAGCCCTGTTCCGTCCTTTCCATCTTGGCGCGCTGGAGTTGCCGACCCGTGTGGTGATGGCGCCGATGACCCGTTCGTTTTCCCCGGGCGGGGTGCCCAATTCGAAAGTTATCGAGTACTACCGCAAGCGTGCGGCGGCCGGTGTCGGCCTGATCGTCACCGAAGGCACCACCGTCGGTCACCCGGCATCCAATGGTTATCCGAATGTGCCGCATTTCTATGGCGAAGCGGCCCTGGCCGGCTGGAAAAAAGTCGTCGATGCGGTGCACGCCGAAGGTGGCAAGATCGTTCCGCAGCTTTGGCACGTGGGTAACGTGCGGCGCCTGGGCACCGAGCCGGACGCCAGCGTGCCGGGCTATGGCCCGAGCGAGAAGCTCAAGGACGGCCAGGTCGTGGTGCACGGCATGACCAAACAGGACATCGACGAGGTGATCGCGGCATTTGCCCAGGCTGCCCGTGATGCCCAAAGCATCGGCATGGACGGTGTCGAGATCCATGGTGCCCACGGCTACCTGATCGACCAGTTCTTCTGGGACGGCACCAACCAACGCACCGACGAATACGGTGGCAGCCTGGCCAACCGTTCGCGTTTTGCCATCGAGCTGATCCAGGCCGTGCGCGCGGCGGTGGGCCCGGACTTCCCGATCATCTTCCGTTTTTCCCAATGGAAACAGCAGGACTACAGCGCCCGCCTGGTACAGACGCCGGAGGCCCTGGGCGAGTTCCTCAAACCATTGTCCGACGCCGGAGTGGATATTTTCCACTGCTCCACGCGGCGTTTCTGGGAACCGGAGTTCGAGGGTTCCGAACTCAACCTGGCGGGCTGGACCCGCAAGCTGACCGGCAAGCCGACCATCACCGTGGGCAGCGTCGGCCTGGACGGCGAGTTCCTGCAGTTCATGGTCAACACCGACAAGGTCGCACAACCGGCGAGCCTGGAGAACCTGCTGCAGCGCCTGGGCAACGACGAGTTCGACCTGGTGGCCGTGGGTCGTGCCTTGCTGGTGGACCCGGATTGGGCGGTGAAAGTGCGCGACGGTCGTGAGCAGGACATCCTGCCGTTCAGCCGTGAGGCGCTGATGAGCCTGGCATAAGCGCGCCGCGCCGACGAGGCTGAATGTTTGATCGCCATCGCCGGCAAGCCGGCTGCTACAAGGTCCCGGGCCTGACGGTATTCACTGTCCTGTAGGAGCCCGGCTTGCCAGCGAAGAGGCCCGTGAGGCCGCCCAAGGCTTCGCGGGCAAGCCGGGACGCCGGACCGCCTGCTCCTACAGGTTTTGTGGTGTTTTCAGGACGGCGGTTGTCGCCACGGTATCCGCCGGCAGGGCTGGAACGCGTTGTGCCAGCGGCGGCGCGTCGCAGGCCCCGCGCAATTGCTTCTCGAACTGCTCGACAATCGCCCCCCAACCTTGTCGGCTGGCATGCTGGCGGGCGTTGAGGCGAACATTGCGCAAGGTCTCCCGGCCTTCCAGCAACCAACAGGCGGCATCGCAGAACGCCTCCTCGTCGCCGGGCATGGCCAGCACGCCGTTGTAACCATGGCGGATATGCTGGGCCGCCGCGGCCTCATCGTAAGCCACCACCCCCAGCCCGGAAGCCAGCGCCTCAAGCACCACATTACCGAAGGTTTCGGTAAGGCTCGGGAACAGGAACAGATCCGCCGACGCATAGTGGCAGGCCAACGCCTCGCCGCGCTGCGTGCCGCAGAAAATCGCCTCGGGCAGTTCCTTTTCCAGCACGCCGCGTTGCGGGCCATCGCCAACCACGATCAGCTTCATCCGCCGCTGTGGATAAGTTTCCCGCAGGCGTTCGAAGGTCTGCTTGAGCAAACCGAGGTTTTTCTCGGTCGCCAGCCGCCCGACATACAGCAAGGCGATATCGCCGTCCGCCAGCCCCCAGCTGTCGCGCAGGGCGCTCAAGCGCTTGGCCGGATGGAACAACTGGCTGTCGACGCCGCGGGAAAGCAGTTCCAGGCGCTCGAAATGCCGCCGTTCCAGTTCCAAGCGCTGGCTGACGCTGGGCACCAGGGTCAGCTTGGAACGGTTGTGGAACCAGCGCAGGTAGTGGGTCAGTAGCCGTGTCAGCAAACCCATGCCGTATTGATGGGAATACTGCTGGAAGTTGGTGTGAAAACCGCTGACCACCGAAATCCCCAGGCGCCTGGCCGCGCGCAGGGCGGACAAGCCGAGCGGGCCTTCGGTGGCGATATACAGCACGTCCGGACGTTGGCTCTTCCAGCGTCGCAGCAACTTGTGCATCGACGACTGCCCCCATTGCAGGCCGGGATAGCCGGGCAGCGGCCAGCCCCGGCAGAGCAGCAGTTCGGTATCGCTGGGGCGGGACTGGTCGCAGCTCTGGCGCGGGCGCACCAGTTCGATCTGATGCCCGCGGGCGCGCAGTCCGTCGCACAAGCGGCCAAGGGTATTGGCCACGCCATTGATTTCCGGTGGGAAGGTTTCGGTGATCAGGGTGATATGCAGAGCTGTCGTCATGTTTACAGTGTCGCCCCGGGCGGTTGCGACACTGTGGCTGTTTGATGATGGATTTGTGACGGACAGCGTTGCCAATACCTCAGCGCTTCTCGCCGGCCACCGCCTCGTCGCCGCGCTCACGGACCCAGAACAAGGTCGCCCCGGCCACCGCCGCCGGCATCATCAGCAGGTTGACCACCGGCACCAGCAGCACCAGGTAGACGATCCCGCCAAAGCTCATGCACTGCCAGCGTTTCTGCCGCAGCCAGGCGAGCATGCCCTGCCAGCTCAGCTTGTGGTTGTCCGCCGGGTAGTCGATGTACTGGATCGCCATCATCCACACCCCGAACAGCAGCCATAGCGGCGCGGCGATGATATTCACCACCGGAATGAACGACAGTACCAACAGCGCGATCGCCCGCGGCAGGAAGTAACCCAGCTTGCGCATTTCCCGCGCCAGGGTGCGCGGAATCATCGCCAGCAGTTCAGCCCAGCTGAAGGCCGGGAAATTGTCGGTGCCGCGCACCACCACTTCGACCTTTTCCGCGAGAAAACCGTTGAAGGGCGCGGCGATCACGTTGGCGATCATGGTGAAGGTGAAAAACACCATCAGCACCACCAGCGCCACGAACAGCGGCCAGAGGATGTAGTTGAGGAAACTCAGCCAGCCGGGCAGGGTCGGCATCAGGGTATCGACCCAGAGACTGAAATAGTGCCCGGCCAGGTAGATCAAACCGACGAACAGCACCAGGTTGATCGCCAGCGGCAGCAGGACGAACAGGCGCAGGCCCGGGCTCAGGACCAGTTTCAGGCCCTCGCGCAGATATTGCGGGCCGGACAGGACGGGTGCGGGCATAACGTGCTCCGAAAGAAGGAAAACGCGCCGACCTTACCGACTTTGCAGGTGCGGTGAAAGGGCCGACATTTGCAGTAACAAAGGCGTCCCGAAGAGCGCCGTTGAGGATAGAGACCCGCTATGAGCTGGATTGTTATTGCGTATTTCCTTAATCTTCGCCTCCTCGATACGCTGCACCTCATTATTTTTCAGGACTGTGTGCTACAAGCCTTCCCCAAGTGCTGTCGCAGTCCTTTTTTATTCCAGCCGGTCCGCCGGCGCTCCGCACCGGTAGCTGACGGGCGGTCGATAGGAGTGAGTCATGTCTGAAGTACGTCATTCGCGAGTGATTATTCTCGGTTCCGGCCCTGCCGGTTACAGCGCCGCGGTCTATGCCGCGCGCGCCAACCTCAAGCCGCTGCTGATCACCGGCATGCAGGCCGGCGGCCAGTTGACCACCACTACCGAAGTCGACAACTGGCCCGGCGACGTGCACGGCCTGACCGGTCCGGCGCTGATGGAGCGGATGAAAGAGCACGCCGAGCGTTTCGAAACCGAAATCATCTTCGACCACATCAATGCGGTGGACCTGGCGAAAAAGCCCTACACCCTGGTGGGCGACAGCGGCACCTTCACCTGTGACGCGTTGATCATCGCCACCGGCGCCAGCGCCCGTTACCTGGGCCTGCCATCGGAAGAGACGTTCATGGGCAAGGGCGTTTCCGCCTGTGCCACCTGCGACGGTTTCTTCTATCGCAACAAGGAAGTCGCCGTGGTCGGTGGCGGTAACACCGCCGTGGAAGAGGCGCTGTACCTGGCCAATATCGCCAGCAAGGTGACCCTGGTGCACCGTCGCGAGACCTTCCGCGCCGAGAAGATCCTGATCGACAAGCTGCATGCCCGCGTCGCCGAGGGCAAGATCGTCCTCAAGCTCAACGCCACCCTGGACGAAGTCCTGGGCGACAACATGGGTGTGACCGGTGCTCGCCTGAAGAACAACGACGGCAGTTTCGACGAGCTGAAAGTCGACGGCGTGTTCATCGCCATCGGCCATACCCCGAACACTTCGCTGTTCGAAGGTCAGCTGACCTTGAAAGACGGCTACATGGTGGTACAAGGCGGTCGTGACGGCAATGCCACCGCGACCAGCGTCGAAGGCGTGTTTGCCGCCGGTGACGTGGCTGACCACGTTTACCGTCAAGCCATCACCTCGGCCGGCGCCGGCTGCATGGCGGCACTGGACGCCGAGCGTTACCTCGACGACCTGCAGAACGCTTGATCCTGACTGTGTGGGAGCGGTGCTTGTCGGATCGCCGCACCGCCGCGAACAGGCCCCTCAGGGCGCTAAAAAGCTTTGCGGGCAAGCACCGCTCCCACGTCAGCTATTGTGTGGTAATGAAAAAACCGGCCGAGGCCGTTTTTTTTCTGCCCGCGGGTTTCAGGCCAGCCTGGCCAGGCTGGCCTCAAGGATATCCAATCCTTCCTCCAGCACCGCCGCCTCGGTGGTCAAGGGCGCCAGCAGGCGAATGATGTGTCGCGACTTGCCGCTCGGCATCAGCAGCAAACCGGCCTCGCGGGCCAGGGCCAGCAATTGCGTCAACTGTGCCGACGCAGGGCTGCCGTCAGGGTTGATCAATTCGATGCCGCGCATGGCGCCGATGCCGGTCAAACGCCCCAGGTAGGGTGACAGCTGCTTGGCACGCCAAGCCTGGTGACGGCTGACAATCGCCTCTTCCTGTTGCGCGCCCCAGGCCTGCAAGTGGGTGTCGGTCATTTCGTCCAGGGTCGCCAATGCCGCTGCACAAGCAATCGGGTTACCTGAATAGGTGCCGCCCAGTCCGCCTTTGGGCAAGTTGTCGAGCAGCGCCTTGCGCCCGACCACCGCGCCCAGCGGTACCCCGCCGGCAATGCTCTTGCCGAGCAGGATCAGGTCCGGCTCGATCCCCAGGCGCGAGAACGCAAAGCGCTGCCCGGTGCGGCCGAAGCCGGACTGGATTTCATCGGCGATCAGCAGGATGTTTTTCTCATCGCAGAAACGCCGCAGTGCCTGGGCGAACTCCACGTCCAGGGCCAGGAAGCCCGCTTCGCCCTGCACCGGTTCAAGGATAAAACAGGCAATGTCCGCGACGTCGATCTCGACACTGAACAGCCGCTCCATTGCCTTCAAGGCCTCGGCGCAGGTCACGCCGTTGTCTTTGCTGGGGAAGGGCTGGTGATACACCGGCCCCGGCAGCACCCCGACTTTCTGTTTGTAGGGGGCCACCTTGCCGTTGAGGTTGAGAGTGGCGAGGGTGCGGCCGTGGAAGGCGCCGTCAAAGGCGATCACGGCGCTGCGCCCGGTGGCGCCACGGACGATCTTCAGGGCATTTTCCGCCGCTTCCGCGCCGCTGTTGGTGAGCATGCCGCTGACCGGGTAGGTCACCGGAATAAACGCCGTCAGGCGCTCCATCAGTTCGAGGTAGGGCGCATGGGGCGCGGCGTTGAAGGCGTAGTGGGTCAGCCGGGTGGCTTGTTCGCGAATGGCCTCGACGATGCGCGGGTGGCAATGGCCGAGGTTGAGTACGCCGATGCCGCCGACAAAATCGATATAGCGCTTGCCGGTGGTGTCCCAGACCTCGGCGTTCTTGCCATGGCTGAGGCTGATCGGGTGAACGATGGAAATCGACTGGCTGATGGTTTCGCTGCTCATGAAGACCTGGCTCGGAAGAAGGAAGACTTCTTTTTATCTAAGCCGTGAGCAGCGCTCCCCGGCAAACGAAATAAAGTCGCCGGGTCAATCTTAAAAGTCGCGATGTGTTGGCCGGACCTTGAATCAGCGCCGGGTCAGCGGCGCCTGGGTGAACTTCACGGCGGCCAGGCCATGGGTCATCAACGCACGGATATTGCCGTGGTCGCTGCCTTCAGGGGTAGCCAGGACCGACCGGTAATGCTCGCCGAAGGCCAGCAAGGCTTCCTTATCGCTCAAGCCTTCCAGCAGCGCCAGGCCCAGGGTCTTGCACGAACCTTCGTTCTGCCCGGCGGCGTTTTCCACGCCACCGTTGGTGAAGGCTTGTGGCTGATAGTCGTAACCGGCGGCAACGAAGGCCAGGGTCTCGGCGAAAACATGTTCGCCGCTGTTGAGGCTGGCGCGCAGGGTGTTCAAATCACTCATGGGGTTTTCCTTTGGCGAACGCCGCCTGTTGTTCGGCGCTGGCTTCTTGCTGGTATTGGGTTTTCCACTCGGCATAGGGCATGCCGTAGACCACTTCACGGGCCTCGTCGAGGCTGACTGCGATCTGGCGTTCGTCGGCTTCGGCCTTGTACCACTTGGACAGGCAGTTGCGGCAGAACCCGGCGAGGTTCATCAGGTCGATGTTCTGCACATCCTTGCGGCTGTCCAGGTGGGCGACCAGCCGGCGAAAGGCGGCGGCTTCGAGTTCGAGGCGTTCTTGCTCGGTCATGATGGGCTCTGTACGGGTGAAGTAGGGCGCGATGATAAGAGCCTGGCGCAATGAACGCCAGGCGGCTCACTGGCTTAGCGGCTCGCCGCGAGCGTAATCGACACAGACTCGGCAAAGCGCAACGCGTGGGGCTTGTCGACTTCGACCTCGGCGTACAGCACCGCCTGGTTGCTCATCACCAGGTCCAGCAGCTCCTGGGTCAGGCGTTCGAGCAGGGCGAAGCGGTTGCCTTCCACATGCTGGATGATCGCCTTGGTGATGGTGCGGTAGTTCAGGGCGTGATCGATGTCGTTGTCGCGCACCGCTTCCTGGGCCGCATAGAGGATGCTCAGGTTGATCCGCACATCCTGCTTGTTGAGGATCTCGTCCTCGTTGATGCCGATAAAGGTACGCAGGCACAGGTCCTTGACCCGGATGCGCGCCATGCCTGGCTGAAGTTGTGGCATTGCTACTTGCTCCGTCCAATCAGTTGCAGGAACTCCATGCGCGTGCTGCTCGAGTCGCGCAGGGCGCCGAGCATCACCGAGGTGTTCATGGTCGAATTCTGTTTTTCCACGCCGCGCATCATCATGCACATGTGCTGGGCTTCGATCACCACCGCCACGCCGGCGGCCTGGGTCACTTGCTCGATGGCGTCGGCGATCTGCCGGGTGAGGTTTTCCTGGATCTGCAGGCGGCGGGCGAACATGTCGACGATCCGGGCGATCTTCGACAGCCCGAGGACCTTGCCGGTGGGCATGTAGGCGACATGGGCCTTGCCGATGAAGGGTAGCAGGTGATGTTCGCACAACGAGTACAACTCGATGTCCTTGACGATGACCATCTCGTCATTGTCGGAGGCGAACAGCGCGCCGTTGACCACCTCGTCGAGGCTCTGCTCATAGCCGTGACACAGGTACTGCATGGCCTTGGCGGCCCGCTTCGGGGTGTCCAGCAGGCCCTCGCGGTCGGGGTTTTCGCCCAGCCCCAGAAGGATCTCGCGGTAATGCTCGGGCAGTGTGGCACTCATGGAAAGGGTTCCTCGCGGGGCGGCTTATTTAAGGTGCCGGCCGCCGTTGACGGTCAAGGTTGTGCCGGTGACATAGGGGTTGTCCAGCAGGTAGCGCAGGCTCTGGTAGACCACCCCGGCTCCGGGTTCGATACCCAGGGCCGATTTGGCCAGGGTCCTGGCGCGGTACGCCGCGTCGTCGTCGGGGTTGAACATCAGCAGGGCCGGGGCGATGCCGTTGACCTTGATCCGTGGCGCGTAGCGGGCCGCGAAGGACAGGGTCAGGCTGTCCAGGCCGGCCTTGCTGGCGCAGTAGGCAATGTGCTGGCTGCTGCCCTTGCGGGTGACATCGTCGCTGATGTGCACGATATCGGCCATTGGCGAGCGCTCCAGCAACTCGGCGCAATGCAGGTTGATCAGATAAGGCGCAAGCATGTGCAGGCTGAACATCTGGGTAAAGGCCGCGGTTTCCTGACCGGGCGTTTCCGCCAGCCAGGCCGAGGCATTGTGGACGATCGCCCGCAGGCAGTCGGTGTGCTGCTTCAGCGTGTCGATAAAGGCCAGGATCCCGGCTTCGCTGGAGAAATCGGCGAACAGCGCGGTGGCACCGAGGTCGCGCAGGGCCTGGACGCCGGGCCGCTCGCTGCGATAGCTGACGATCACCGGGTAGCCGTCGGCCAGCAGCCGCTCTGCGCAGTGCAGGCCGACACGCTGGCCGGCGCCAGTAATCAGGATTGGAGCACAAGACGGTGGCATCGAAAGCTCGTGGCAAGCGGTGGAGGGGCGTCGGTTGACGTTGAAGTCAAAACTATACCAGCCACTGGGCTTGTACAACTGTTGCGAGTGGCGGCTGACGCGACCTGTCAATGAGAACGAGGTCTCCTGGGCAGCGCAACCTGCAGGAGTCTGGCTTGCCGGCGAAGAGGGCCTTGAGGGCGCCAAAAGCTTCGCGGGCGAGCCCGGCTCCTGCAGGACTGTGTGCTTTTAGTGCCTGGCAGGCGCGGTTTCGCCCGCCGACGCCTTGGCTGGGGCACTGTGCAACCAGCCCGCCAGCAGATGAGTCGACAACGGAATGAAAAAGTAGACCATCAGCGGGGTCAGCGCCAGGGTGCTGACCAGTACCCGTGGTAGCAGGCTCAGTTCGGCCAGCAACGGCGCGAGGCCGAAGTTGAACAGCAGCGACACCGGAAAGAACGCCAGCCAGATCGCCACCGCCTGTTTCCACCGTGGCGGCCGTCGGCCCACCGCACCGAACCAGCCGTCGATGCCGCTGACCCGCTGCTCGTGCGGTCCGGCGAACAGATCGCCGCCACGCGCCAACCAGGCCTTGCGCGAGGCGGAATGCTCCCAGGCGCCCAGGGTGATGGCATCGCTGAAGCGGAAAATCATCTGGAATTCGTTATCGCCGGGCGGCGGGGCGAGCACGCCGGAGCCCAGGTAACCAGGGAAGTCGGTGGCGAGCAATTCGCCTTCGTGCAACCAGGTGAGCATGTCCTGGTAGCGACCTTCGGCGACGCGCCGGGCAACCATCATGGTGACGGGTGAGGTAGACATCATGTATCTCCGTAAGACAAGCACGCCGCCCGGGTAGGGCAGATGCGCAACGCAGCGCCGGGGTGGTGGGCTGCGTGTTTGGACAGGCAAGAATTATTCCCTATTCCCAGGAAATGCACCAAACAAGTAAGTCGTATTGCGTATGATTTGCAGGGGGTTGGATCCAGTGGGCTAGAATATCTGCCAAATCCTATTCATAAATGTGTGACAGATGCCCGTCATGACCGAACTTGAACCTGCCGCGCCGCTGTTGCGAGCGTTGAAACAGGAAGAGTTGTTCCCCATTCGTGAAGTCTCGCGCCTCACCGGCGTCAACCCGGTCACCCTGCGGGCGTGGGAGCGGCGCTACGGTCTGATTCAACCGACGCGCACTGAAAGTGGGCATCGGCTCTATGCCATGAGCGATATCGAGACGGTCCGTACCATCATGGGCTGGATCGAGCGCGGCGTGGCAGTGAGCAAGGTCGGCAAGATCCTGGCGAAAACCGCCGTCCAGGCCGTGCCGATCCACACACCCACCGGTATTGCCGCGCAGTCGCTTGCCCAGACGGAATGGGACGACTGGCAGACGCAGCTGGCTGCGGCGGTCAGCGCTTTCGACGAGCCAGGCCTCGAGCGCCTCTATGGGCAGGTGTTTTCCAGTTATCCGCTGACCGTGGTGTTCCAGAATATCCTCCTGCCGCTGTGGCAGCGCCGGCAACTGCAGACCAACGAGTTCGGCCAGGTCAGTGAGTGGCTGTTCCTCGACGCGTTCTTGCGTACGCGGGTCCTGCAACGCCTGCATTCGGTCCGTGGGCTGCCCTCCCAGCGCATCGTGCTCGCCGCTTTACCGGATCAATGTCGAGAGCTCGAATTGCTGGTGGCGGGCCTGTTGCTGGGCGACGGCGACCGCTCGGTCAGCGTCCTGGCGATTGGCCAACCCTTCGATGAACTGACCCTGGTCTGTGAAAAGGTCCGGCCCGAGGCGTTGGTGCTGTACTCCAACCGCTCGCCGATGGCCGATCTGCCACGCCGGCTCAATCGCCTGGCGCTGTCGGTGGACTGTGCGGTGATGCTCGCCGGGGATGTTTCGGAGCTGTTGCAGGAACGCCTGGAAGGTTCGAGCATCGGCTGCCTGGGCAATGACGGCCGGCTGATGCGCCGGCGCTTGCAGCAGTTGCTCGCGGGCCGGCTCGACACCTGATCGCCGCCCAGGCGTCTTCCGCCGCCGGCCCGGGGATCGTCCTGGGTTATCGCGGCTTGCCGCCGGCGGCCTTGAGCGCATCCAGCTCGGCCTGGAGCTCGGCCAGTTGGGCTTCCAGTTGCAGCACCCGCTGTTGCGCCTTGACCTGCACCGTCACGTCTTTTTGCACGCCGATGAAGTAGGTCAGCTGGTCGCTTTCGTTGAACACCGGGGACAGCGACAGCTCGTTCCAGAAATGGCTGCCATCCTTGCGGTAGTTGCGCAGGATCTGGCGGCACGGCTGGCGCGTGTGCAGGGCTTCACGGATCAGTTCCAGCGCCGGCTGGTCGCGGTCACCCGACTGCAGGAAGCGACAGTCCTGATAGAGAATTTCTTCGTTGGTGTAGCCGGTCAGGCGTTCGAACGCCGGGTTGGCGTAGATCAGGATATGGTCTTCGCCTTCCTGTTCGGCTACCACGATGCCGTCGTTCGACGCGTCAATCACCAGTTGCAACAGTTTGGGATTTATCATGCTCAGGGCACCTGCAGTCCATTGACGTTGCTGCCGAAGTTTAAGGCATGGTCTTGAATATTCCATCCCATTTGCTTGCGGCGCGGAGCGGGTTTTGTGAGAAAGTCTCTCATCTGCTGGTATCCTGGGTTTTTTATCAAGCATCAGGATCAGATTGATGAAAGTCGCCATCCTTTCCGGCTCGGTCTACGGCACCGCCGAAGAAGTTGCCCGCCACGCTGAAAAAATCCTTCGTGACGCCGGTTTCGACGCCTGGCACAACGCGCGGGCGACCTTGGCCGATGTCCAGGCCTTCGCTCCGGAGGCCTTCCTGGCCGTGACCGCCACCACCGGCATGGGTGAGCTGCCGGACAATCTGCAACCGCTGTACCACGCCATCCGCGACCAGTTGCCGGCGGCGTGGCGTGGCTTGCCGGGCGGGGTGATCGGCCTCGGTGACTCCAGCTATGGCGATACTTTCTGCGGCGGCGGCGAACTGATGCGTGAGCTGTTCGCCGAGCTGGGGGTCCGGGAAGTCCAGGACATGCTGCGCCTGGATGCCAGCGAAAGCGTCACTCCGGAAACCGACGCCGAGCCATGGCTGGCCGAGTTCATCAGCGCGTTGCGCTAATCCCTGGTCGCTCACGCAACAACGCCAGCCAAGCCTGGGCGGCCTTCGATAGATAGGCACCGCGGCGCCAGATAAAAGCGATGTCCCAGCGCAGGTCAGTGGGTGAGCTCAAGGTCAGGCGCACCACGCCAGGCCGTATCAGCGAACGCGCGACCACGCTGGGCAGCAGCGCCACGCCCTGCCCGGCGGCCACCAGTGCGGCGAGAAAGTCCGCCTGGCCGCTGCGCCCGCTCTCCTTGGGCGTGAACCCGGCTTGCCGACAAGCCTCCATCAACCGGTGATTGAGCACGAAACTGCGCTGGTACAACAGGAACGGCGTATCGGCCAATTGCTCCAGGCGGATCGAGCCTTCCTCGGCCAGCGGATGATCGCTCGCCAGCAACACATCCAGTGGCTCGTCGCAAAACGGCTGGTAGTCGAACACCGGGTCGCTTGGCTTTAGGCTGCCGCCCAGCTCCAGTTCGCCGCTCAGCACCGCCGGCTCGATATTCAGGCTGCCACCTTCGAGCAGGTGGATGCTGATATTCGGGTAGCGCCGCCGGTACTCGGCGAAGAGGCTGGCGAACAAGGTCTCGCCACCCAGCTGCGGCAGGCCCAGGCGCAGTTCACCCCGGGCCAGTTGGCTCAGGTCATCCAGCTCGCTGAGCAGCCCGTCGCGCAGGCGCAGCATTTCTTCGGCCCGTTGCAACACGACGCTGCCGGCCGCTGTCAGCAGGACCCGCGAGCCCTGGCGATCGAACAATGGCGTCGCGAGGTCATGCTCGAGCTGGGCGACCTGCTTGCTGACCGCCGACTGGCTGATATGCAAGGTTTTCGCCGCCTGGGTGAAACCGCCTTGGCGGACCACTTCGATAAAACTGCGCAGTTGCTTGAATTCCATGGCCTGATTCCAAAGTGGAATGGCTTCCAGTCTAACAATTCGCTTTTGGGATGACAGCGACAACTTTAAAATCGTGTTCCTGAGAGGACTGAACCCGATGAACCGTCTTTTGCTGAAAAAATCCTGCCGCCTGCTCGCCGAACTGGCCGTGTTGCTGGGGCTCTATCAGTTGGGCACGCTGTTCGCCGCCTGGAGCCGCTGGCCGATCCCCGGCGGGGTAATCGGCCTGGCGCTGTTGCTGCTGGTCTTCGCCACCGGCTGGGTCAAGCCGGCCACCCTGCAACTGGGGGCCGGGCTGCTGATGGCGGAGATGTTGCTGTTCTTTATCCCGGCGTTGATGAGCCTGCTGGACTATGGCGCCATGGTCCGCCAGGACGGCTGGCGGATCCTGCTGGTGATCGGCGTCAGTACCCTGGCGGTGATGCTCGCGACCGCCTGCACCGTCGAATTCGTCTGTCGCTGGAGCGCCCGTCGTGAAGCTTGAATGGATGTCCCTGTTCTGGCTGGGGTTGACCCTGCTGGCCTATGTCTTCAGTCGCTGGGTGTATGGGCGTACTGGCCGTTACCTGCTGTCGCCGCTGATTCTGGTGCCGTTCATCTTGCTGGTGGTGGCGATGCCCTTGCACACCGCGTATGCCGAATACTCGCGCGATACCCACTGGCTGATGCTGGTCCTGGGGCCGGTCACGGTGGCCTTCGCAGTGCCGATCTGGCAGCAACGGCAGATGCTGGTGCGCCATGGCCCGGCATTGCTGTTGGGGATGCTTGCCGGTAGCGCGGCGTCCATCGGCACTTCCTACGGGTTGGCCAGGGCGCTGTCGCTGGATAACAGCCTGGCCCTGTCACTGGTGCCGCGCTCGATCACCACGCCCTTTGCCATGCCGCTGGCGCAGGACCTCGGCGGGGTGCCGGAGCTGACCGCGGTGTTCGTGATGGTCACCGGGGTGTTCGGGGCCTTTCTCGGCGGGCTGCTGCTCAAATGGTTGCCGCTGCGTAGCAGCCTGGCGCGCGGTGCGTTGTTCGGTGTCGGGGCGCATGGTGCCGGGGTCAGCCGCGCCCGGGAAGTGGGCGGCGAAGAGGGCTCGGTGGCGGGGCTGGTGATGGTGCTGACCGGCCTGCTGAATCTGTTTGCCGCGCCTCTGTTGGCGGCGCTGATCTGATTTTATCTTCGGCCGCCGTGCTGACTCGCTGAGTCATCAAGCTGGCTGGCAAGGCAACTCCGTTGCGGCAACCGGCTGCTCTAGACTGGTGGGGACTAGAATAAAAACCGCAAACCGCCGAGGTCAGTGCCGTGAACGCAGTCCCTGTTACCGCCGCAGCCGATGTGAAGAGCCAGGTCAGCGCCGCCGAATGGCAGGCCCGCGTGGACCTGGCGGCCTGTTATCGCCTGGTGGCGATGCACGGCTGGGACGACCTGATCTTCACCCATATCTCGGCCAAGGTGCCGGGCACCGAAGACTTCCTGATCAACCCCTACGGGCTGATGTTCCACGAGATCACCGCGTCGAGCCTGGTCAAGGTCGACCAGGCCGGCAACAAGCTGCTGGACAGCCCCTACGAGATCAACCCGGCCGGTTACACCATCCACAGCGCGATTCACGAGGTGCGGCACGACGTGACGTGCGTGCTGCACACCCACACCGCCGCCGGTGTCGCGGTCTCGGCGCAGCAACAGGGCGTGTTGCCGATCAGCCAGCAATCGTTGTTCGTGCTGTCGAGCCTGGCCTATCACGCCTACGAAGGGGTGGCCCTCAACCATGAGGAAAAAGCACGGTTGCAGGCCGATCTCGGTGAAAACAACTTTCTCATGCTGCACAACCACGGCCTGCTGACCTGTGGCTCGACCATCGCCGATACCTTCCTGATGATGTTTACCTTCCAGCGGGCCTGCGATATCCAGGTGCTGGCGCAAAATGGCGCGGCGCCACTGATCGTCATCGAGCCGCAGATTCTCGCCGGGGCCAAGGCCATGGTCGCCGCGGTGACCCGTAGCGCCCAGGGCATGGGCGGTGCGCTGGCCTGGCCGGCGCTGTTGCGCAAGCTGGACCAGCAGGACCCCGGATTCAGGCTCTGAGGCCTGCGTCCGGGATTGCCCGGGGAGTGGGCGTCAATGCGGGCAGTCGCGGCCAGGGCCGGACTATCCCGCTGCCTTATCGCACACCATTCAGCCCTGGCCGACTTTATTGTGACCAAAGGCCGGGTGTCCGACACTCGGCTTCTATTTCCATCGGCCCTGGCTGGAGACCTGTATGAGTGAGTCTGTGCGCTTCGAAGATAAAGTGGTGATCGTTACCGGCGCCGGTGGCGGCCTGGGGCGTGCCCATGCACTGCTGTTCGCCCGCCATGGGGCGAAAGTGGTGGTCAACGATCTCGGCGGCTCGGCCCACGGCGAAGGCGCCAATGCCTCGGCGGCGGACAAGGTGGTGGCCGAGATCCGCGAGGCCGGCGGTACCGCCGTGGCCAACCACGACTCGGTCACCGATGGCGACAAGATCGTGCAGAACGCCCTGGATGCCTTTGGCCGTATCGATGTGGTGGTGAACAACGCCGGGATCTTGCGGGACAAGACCTTCCTGAAGATGGAGGACGCCGACTGGGACCTGGTTTACCGGGTGCATGTCGAAGGTGCCTACAAAGTTACCCACGCGGCCTGGCCCCATATGCGCGAGCAGAACTACGGCCGGGTGATCTTCACCGCGTCGACGTCCGGCATCTATGGCAATTTCGGCCAGTCCAACTATGGCATGGCCAAGCTCGGCCTGTATGGCTTGACCCGGACCCTGGCCATCGAGGGTCGCAAGAACAATATCCTGGTCAATGCCATCGCGCCGACCGGCGGCACGCGCATGACCGAAGGCCTGATTCCGCCGCAGGTCTTCGAGCTGCTCAAGCCGGAGTTGATCAGCCCGCTGGTGGTGTTCCTCGGCAGTGAACAGTGCGATGAAACCGCCGGCCTGTTCGAGGTCGGTGGCGGCTGGATCGGCAAGACCCGCTGGGAGCGCAGCCTGGGCGCCGGCTTCGATCCGCACAACGGCTTTTCCGTGGAGGACGTGGCGGCCAGTTGGAAGCAGATCTGCGATTTCGAGGGTGCCGTGCATCCGAAGGACACGCCTGAAGCCCTGCGGGAAATGATGGCGAATCTGCAGAAGTACATGGCCTGAATAACTGCGCTGCCTGGCACAACGCGGCACCTGTGGGAGAGGCCCTTGAGGCCGTCGGAAGCAAAAGCTTCGCGGGCAAGCCAGCTCCTACAAGGTTTCGCGGTGTTTCCAATAAGCGCTATAGGGGCAAGCCCCGTGGCGGGTTTGCCTCAGTTGGCCTCGACTGACCCGCGGAAGTACCTTGCCGCCAGCGCTGCCGCGGTCCCGGCATCCAGCACCCCATCATAATTCGCCGCTCGGAAATGCATCTGGAATGTGTCTAGTCCTGACCAGTTGTTTGAAGGCCTTTTCCGTGTCGGCTCCCGTCACGTCATCCCCGTACTGCTTGAACCACGCCAATGTCATTGCCGCGGCGGCAGATACTCGCAGGCAAAAAAAAGGCCACTGCAAACGCAGTGGCCAAGGGAAGACGTTCGATCAAGGAGTGAATCCAACGTCGGCAATCAGTGGATGGACGCCATATTAACGGCCTGGCGCCCGGCTGAAAAAGCCCGCTTTGCGACAATCACCGTTACCGCTGGGGTAACAGTCGCTTTTCCAGTCGCTGCCTCCGCGGTCACCCCAGGCAACCCTCCATCCATGTGCGCTATGACAGGTTATCCATGGGTTCGATGGTCCGCTGCAAACCGTGCCCTGAGCATGCATTCATCCTTTCGAGGTACAGCACGAATACCTCCTTGGTGCGCTTATCGCTCCCGTTGGCGGTGGGTAGGGTGAAGCCTTCTGTCACACACCGGGGAAGACGCATGACAAAAACAACAATGCGCGCCATCTTCACGCCGCAGGCTCTGGCCATCGCGGTTGCCATGGGCGTCAGTGCGCAGGCGCAGGCTGTTTCGTTCAATATTGGGGAAATCGAAGGCAAATTCGACTCATCCCTGTCGGCCGGCGTGAGCTGGGGCATGCGCGATGCCGACAAGGGCCTGGTGGGAGTGGTCAACGGCGGCACCGGCCAGGCCTCCACCGGTGATGACGGACGCCTGAACTACAAGAAGGGCGAGGCCTTCTCGAAGATCATCAAGGGTATTCACGACCTGGAGTTGAAGTACGGCGATACCGGCGTGTTCGTCCGCGGCAAGTACTGGTACGACTTTGCCACGGCCGACGGCGGCCAGGACTTCAAGGACATCAGCGATCACCATCGTGATGAAGGCGCACGCTCTTCCGGCGCGCAAATCCTCGACGCCTTCGTCTACCACAACTACTCCATCGCCGACCTGCCAGGCACCGTGCGCCTGGGCAAGCAGGTGGTCAGTTGGGGGGAAAGTACCTTCATCGGCAACTCGATCAACAGCATCAACCCTATCGATGTATCGGCCTTCCGCCGGCCCGGTGCCGAGATCAAGGAAGGCCTGATCCCGGTCAACATGTTCTTCGCTTCCCAGAGCCTGACCGACCAACTGACGGTCGAAGGGTTCTATCAGTTGAACTGGGAAAACACCGTGGTGGATAACTGCGGGACTTTCTTCGGCAACGATGTGGTGCAGCACGGTTGCAACAACAACTACACCGTCGGCAGCCCGGCGATTGCGCCGCTGCAACCGGTTGCCGCCTTGTTCGGTCAGGGTTTTCAGGTGACTTCGGAGGGGGTCGTTGTACAGCGCGCCGATGACCGCGACGCCCGTGACGGCGGTCAATGGGGTATGGCCCTGCGCTGGCTGGGTAGCGATACCGAGTACGGCTTGTATTTCATGAATTATCACAGCCGTACGCCGACGGTGGGCACCATCACCGCCAATCAAAGCGCGATTAACAGCATCCCGGGTATTATTGCCACGGGTAATGCGGTGTCCCCTGGGAACGGGATAAACCTGGCCAGCAGCATGCTGCTCGGTCGCGGCCAGTACTACCTGGAGTATCCGGAAGACATCCATCTCTATGGTGCGAGCTTCTCTACCACCCTGCCCACCGGCACCGCCTGGAGTGGCGAGATCAGCTACCGGCCCAATGCGCCGGTGCAGCTCAACACCACTGACCTGACGCTGGCCCTGGTCAACCCGCTCAGCCGCGGCACCTCCTCGCCGATCCAGACTTCGGCCGGTGCCGACAACCCCGGCTACCGCCGCAAGGAAATCACCCAGATACAAAGCACCCTCACGCAGTTTTTCGACCAGGTCCTCGGTGCTGATCGACTGACACTGGTGGGCGAGGCGGGGATGACCTATGTCGGCGGCCTGGAGACCAAGGACAAGGCTCGTTACGGACGCGACTCGGTCTACGGCGCCTATGGCTTCCAGGGCGATACCGGCGGTTTTGTCACCGCGACCTCCTGGGGCTACCGTGCCCGGGCGATCCTCGACTACAGCAACGTGTTCGCCGGGGTCAACCTCAAGCCGAACCTGTCCTGGTCCCATGACGTCAAGGGTTACGGCCCCAACGGCCTGTTCAACGAAGGTGCCAAGGCGGTCAGCATCGGTGTGGATGCCGACTATCGCAACACCTACACCGCGAGCCTCAGCTACACCGACTTTTTCGGTGGCCGCTACAACACCCTGATTGACCGTGACTTCGTGGCGCTCAGCGTCGGCGCGAACTTCTGATCCAGGCTTGAGAAGGACAACTTTATGCGCAAGATGATTCTGCAATGTGGTGCCCTGGCCCTGAGCCTGCTGGCAGCCAACGTAATGGCGGCGGTTTCCCCGGAGGAAGCGGCCAAGCTCGGCACCAGCCTGACCGCCATCGGCGCGGAAAAGGCCGGCAACGCCGACGGCTCGATCCCGGCCTACACCGGCGGTATCCCGAAAAATGCCGGTGCGGTGGACAGCAAGGGCTTTCTGGCCGACCCGTTCGCCAACGAAAAACCGCTGTTCGTCATCACCGCCGCCACCGCCGAGCAGTACAAGGCCAAGCTCTCCGAAGGCCAGCTGGCGATGTTCAAGCGTTATCCGCAGACCTACAAGATCCCGGTCTATCCGACGCACCGTACCGTCGTCCTGCCGGACGCGGTCCTGGAGGCGGCCAAGCGCAGCGCCCTGAATGTCACGGCAATCAACGACGGTAACGGCCTGGCGAACTTCACCGGCACCCGTTACTACGCCTTCCCGATTCCGAAGAACGGTGTGGAAGTGCTGTGGAACCACATCACCCGTTATCACGGCGGCAACCTGCGCCGCACCATCACCCAGGCCACGCCGCAGACCGACGGCTCTTTCACCCCGATCACCTTCGAGGAAGAAGCCGCCGTGCCGTCGGAGATCCCTGATCTGGGGGCGGACAAAGGCGCCAACGTGCTGACCTTCTTCAAGCAGGAAGTGACCGCGCCGGCACGCCTGGCGGGCAACGTACTGCTGGTCCACGAAACCCTCGACCAGGTCAAGGAACCGCGCCTGGCCTGGGTCTACAACGCCGGCCAGCGTCGTGTGCGGCGCGCCCCGCAAGTGGCCTATGACGGCCCGGGTACCGCCGCCGACGGCCTGCGGACCTCGGACAACTTCGACATGTTCTCCGGCGCGCCGGACCGCTACGACTGGAAACTGATCGGCAAGAAGGAGATGTATATCCCCTACAACAGCTACAAGCTGGACTCGCCGACCCTCAAGTACACCGACGTGATCAAGGCCGGCCATATCAACCAGGACCTGACCCGTTACGAGTTGCACCGGGTCTGGGAAATCGAGGGCACGGTCAAGCCGAGCGAACGGCATATCTATGCCAAGCGCCATATGTACATCGACGAGGACAGCTGGCAGGTTGCGCTGGTGGATCACTACGACGGTCGCGGTCAATTGTGGCGGGTGGCTGAGGGGCATGCGCAGTTCTACTACGACCACCAGGTGCCGGCTTATACCGTTGAAACGCTGTATGACCTGATTGCCGGGCGTTATATCGCCCTGGGCATGAAGAACGAAGAGAAGCACAGCTTCCAGTTCGGTTTTGTCGGCAAGGCGGCGGATTACACGCCGGCGGCGCTGCGGGCGACCGGGGTGCGTTAAACCGCCCTAATCCTGTGGGAGCAGAGCTTGCTCGCGAAGAGATCCTTGGGGCCGCTGAAAGCTTCGCGGCGATCCGGCAAGCCCTGCTCCTACAGGTTCCGTGGCGTTTTCAAGAATCCATTCACTGGCCCCTCGGGGCCTGTTTTTTATGGGCGGCGATAAGTTTCCTGAATATTTGTTCATTTCCAGGCGCGAACAGGGCTAGGGTGATCGGATAAAATCAAGAAAGGCCGCCGCAATGACCGCCATGACCCCGCGTCTGGACCGTCCCGGGTTCCTGCCTCGTTTATCCTCCCGCCATTTGCCGCGTCCGCGGCTAAGCAGCCCCTTGATCGAATCCCAGGCTCGCGTCCGCCTGCTCTGCGCGCCCGCCGGCAGCGGCAAGAGCGCCTTGCTCGCCGAATGCCTGCTGCAAGCCCCGCCCAGCTGTGGGGTGTGCTGGCTGCCGCTGTCCGGGGTGAGCCTCACGAGCGAGGCCTTTTGCACGGCCCTGGCCCAGGCGTTGGGGCTGGACGAACCGCAGGACGAATCGAGCCTGTTGGCGCGGCTGGCGCGCTGGACCACGCCTACCTGGATTTTTCTCGACGACTATTGTCGGTTGCCCAACCCGGCGCTGGATCAACTGCTCGATCGCTTGCTGGCGGCCAGCAGTCCGGTTCTCAGTTGGTGGCTGGGCGTGCGGCGGCGCCCCCACTGCAACTGGCCGCGCCTGTTGCTCGAAGGCGAACTCTATGAAGTCGAGGGCCCGAGCCTGGCGTTCGAGCGCGGCGAAATCGAACGCTTGGTGAGCCACCCGTCGATCACCCTGACCCCGCAGTGCCTTGACCGGATGAGCCAGTACACCGCCGGTTGGTGCGCCGGGGTGCGGGTCGCCATGCTCGAGGCGCCGGCCTGGATCGCCAACCTTCCCGACGCCGGGTCGCGACGTTCGGCGACCCTGCTCGACTACCTGCAACATGAACTGTTCGATGCCCTGGCGCCGGAGCTGGCCGAGGCCTGGCGCGTGCTGGTGCATCTGCCACGTTTCAATGCCGACCTCTGCGAGCACCTGTTCGGCGCCGGGGAGGGCGCCCAGTGGATGCGTACCCTGCAGGAGCTGGGCTGTTTTATCGAACCCTGGGAAGACTCTTCGGAATGGCTGCGGGTGTTCGCCCCGCTGGCCCTGCTGCTGCGCGACGAACCCTGGCCGGCCGGGCGTTCCTGGCATCGGCGCGCCTGCCAGTGGTTCAGTGCCCGTGGCGACTGGCAGGCGGCGGTGGAACAGGCCCTGGCCGCCGAAGAGTTCGAAGTGGCCGCCAGCCTGTTGCACAACTTCACATTCGATTACTTGTTCCAGGAGCAGAACGTGGCGTTGCTGTTGCGCCTGCACGAGCAACAACCGGACGACCTGATGTTCGGCACGCCGCACCTGGTGGGCTTGATCACCACCGCGTTGCTGTTCGCCGGGCGTTTCGACGAGGCGGCCCACAGCATCGAGCAGATGGCGCGTTTCTCGCCGCAACCCTCGGCGGCGGCACAGCGACAGCTGGTGGCGCGCTGGCAGGCCCAGCAGGGCTGGTTGCTGCATCTGCAAGGGCAGGCGCAACAGGCGCGCGGGCATTTCCTCGAGGCGTTGCAGGAGCTGCCGGCGGCGGCCTGGCCGGCGCGGTTGTTCTGTCTGTCGGGGCTGACCCAGCAGGCGCTGCTCGAGGGCGAGTTGGAGCAGGCCCACGCCTTGAGCCGCGACGCCCTGTGCCTGGCGCGGGCACAAGGCTCGCTGCTGTTCGAGGCGCTGCTGGAACTTGACCATGCGCAGTTGCTGGAACAGCGTGGCGCCCTGCACCGCAGTGAGAGCCTGCTGGACAACATGCACGCCTTGTTATCGGCCAAGCGCCATCTGGCCGGGCCGCTGCTCGGGCGGATCGCCTTGCGCCAGGGACGGATCGCCCTGCGCCAGGGCCGCGATCAACAGGCGGCCGGGTATTTTCAGACAGGTCTGGATGAGTGCCTGCGCAGCCAGGATAAACAGGCCTTGTACGGCTTTCTCGGGCTGGCCTTGCTGGATGCCAACCACGGCGACTACGCCAAGGCGTTTGTGCGCCTGCGCGATGCCGAACGCCTGATGCAGCAACGGCATATTCCGGACGTGGTGTATCGCGCGGTACTGCTGATGGTCAGTTGCCATTTCTGGTTGCAGCAGGGGCGCCCGGAGCTGGCGGAAGAGGCGCTGACCCGGGTGTTGCGTCACTACAGCGGTGTGAGTGGGGTGCAGGCGCCGCCGGCGACGCTGGAGTTGATTCCGCGTCTTGAGTACCTGTTGGTGCTGGCGCAGGTTTATCTACACAAGGCCCAGACTCCCTTGGAAGCACTGGCGCTGTTGCTTGAGCAGGCCCAACGCCGGGGCATGCAGGGGATGGAAACCGAACTGCGCCTGGCGCTGGCGGAAGTGGCGTTCCTGCAGGGGCGAACGGCGTTGGCCAAGAGTCATCTGGAGGAGGGGCTGGCGCTGGTCAGCCGTTGCAACCTGCAACAGGCCTTGCGTGAGCTGCGCCTGCGCCAGCCGGGGATGCTGGGGCGCCTGGGGTTCGAGGAGGCGTTGATCGCCACGGGTGACAATCCGTTGAGCCAGCGTGAGCTGGAAGTGCTCAAGCTGATTGCCCTGGGCAGCTCCAATCTGCAGATCGCCGACCAGTTGTTTATTTCATTGCACACGGTGAAAACCCATGCGCGGCGGATTCACAGCAAGCTGGGGGTGGAGCGGCGGACCCAGGCGGTGGCCAAGGCCAAGGCCCTGGGGCTGATGGGGTAATTCCGCTGGAGAGGTAATCCCTGTGGCGAGCGGGCTTGCCCGCGCTGGGCAGCGAAGCGGCCCTGAAGTCAGCGACTTCATTGTGTCAGGCAGAGCGCATTCACAGGTTTTGCGACTGCTTCGCAGCTGAGCGCGGCGGTGCGGCGTTCCGACAAGCCCGCTCGCCACAAGAGGTATTTTCAGTCCTGCGGTTGATAACCCATCCGCCAGCTGACTGCCTCGCTCGCCGCCAGCAAGCGCTTGGCCGCCGGGCCGTCTTCATCGGCGTGGAACAACGAGGTCGGCCCCACCACCGTGAGCACCGCCACTACCTGGCCCAGGGCATTGAACACCGGCGCCGACAGGGCATCGACCCCCGGCATCAGCAGGCCATGGACGAAATGCAGTCCGCGGCGGCGGATCTGTTCGCAAGTCGCGGCATACGCGGCGGCATCCGCCAGCGGGTGCGGCTGGCCGGCCTTGAGTTCGGCTTTGCGCAGCTCGACCGTTTCCCGATCCGGCAGGAAGGCATTGAACACCAGCCCGGTGGACGAACTGAGCAACGGCAGCACCGACCCCAACTGCGTCACCACCGTCACCGCGCGCACCGCCGGTTCGATATGCACCACGGTCGCGCCATGGTTGCCCCATACCGCGAGGAAGCAGCTTTCATTCAGGTCGTCGCGCAGTTCCGCCAACGGCATGGCCGCCACGTGCAGTACCTCCATGCTGTTCAGCGCCGCGAGGCCGACCCGCAGCGCTTCGCGACCCAGGCCATAGTGGTTGGTCGCCGGGTTCTGCTCGGCGAAGCCGCTGGCGATCAAGGCCTGCAAATAACGGTGGACCTTGCTCGCCGGCATCTGCACATGCTCGGCCAGGCGTGATAGCGAGGTGCTGGGCGACAGTTCCGCCAGTGCCTTGAGGATGTCGGTACCGACCTCCGCCGAGCGGACTTTCTGTTTACCGTTGCTGTCGCTGGTAGGGCGCGGCTTTTCCATGGAGGCAATGTAATCCCGGGACGAATGGGCGTCTTTATAGCTTGACGGGCATCGTCAATCAAATTACGTTCTGCATAATTAAGTTACGTAATGCATAATTTCATCCCCATAAAAATAAACCGACCCGTGTTGCACTCCTCTTGAATCCGGAGGCAGCCCCAGGTCCACTCCCTCCAGGAGGCTCCATGAACCCCGATTCCACGGTGCTGGCCTATCAGTCCGGCTTCGGTAACGAATTCAGCAGCGAGGCCCTGCCCGGCGCGCTGCCGGTTGGTCAGAACTCCCCACAGAAAGCGCCGTATGGCCTGTATGCCGAGCTGTTTTCCGGTACGGCCTTCACCATGACCCGCAGCGAAGCACGGCGCACCTGGATGTATCGCATCCAGCCGTCGGCCCGGCACCCGGCGTTCGTCAAGCTGGAGCGGCAGTTGGCTGGCGGGCCGCTGGGTGCGGTGACCCCCAACCGCCTGCGCTGGAACCCGCTGGAGATCCCGGGCGAGCCGACGGATTTCCTCGACGGCCTGGTGAGCATGGCGGCCAACTCGGCGGCGGACAAACCGGCCGGCATCAGCCTCTACAGCTACCGCGCCAACCGCTCCATGGAGCGGGTGTTCTTCAATGCCGACGGTGAATGGCTGCTGGTCCCGGAACAGGGGCGGCTGCGCCTCGTCACCGAGCTGGGCGTGCTGGCGATCGAACCGCTGGAAATCGCGGTCCTGCCCCGTGGCCTGAAATTCCGCATCGAACTGCTCGATTCGCAAGCCCGTGGCTACCTCGCCGAAAACCATGGCGCGCCACTGCGCCTGCCGGACCTCGGGCCGATCGGCAGCAACGGCCTGGCCAACCCGCGGGACTTCCTGACCCCGGTCGCCCGGTACGAAGACCTACGGCAACCGACCAGCCTGGTGCAGAAGTTCCTCGGCGAACTCTGGGGGTGCGAGCTCGATCATTCACCGCTCAACGTGGTCGCCTGGCATGGCAACAATGTGCCGTACAAATACGATCTGCGCCGGTTCAACACCATCGGCACGGTCAGCTTCGATCACCCGGATCCATCGATCTTCACCGTGTTGACCTCGCCCAGCAGCGTGCCGGGCCTGGCCAACCTCGACTTCGTGATCTTCCCGCCGCGCTGGATGGTGGCCGAGAACACCTTCCGTCCGCCGTGGTTCCACCGCAACCTGATGAACGAGTTCATGGGCCTGATCCAGGGCGCCTACGACGCCAAGGCCGAAGGCTTCCTGCCCGGCGGCGCGTCGCTGCACAGTTGCATGAGCGCCCACGGCCCGGACGGCGAAACCTGCACCCGGGCGATTGCCGCCGAGCTCGCGCCGAGCAAGATCGACAACACCATGGCCTTCATGTTCGAGACCAGCCAGGTGCTGCGCCCGAGCCGTTTCGCCCTCGACTGCCCGCAGCTGCAGAAGGACTACGATACTTGCTGGGCCTCATTGCCCGTCACTTTCAACCCGAATCGGAGATAACCCATGACTCAGCCAACAATCCTTCGCAGCTGGGTTGCGTCCGCCAACGGCCATGCCGATTTCCCGTTGCAGAACCTGCCGCTAGGGGTGTTCAGCCACCAGGGCTCGACCCCGCGCAGTGGCGTGGCAATCGGCGAGCAGATCTTCGACCTGGAAGCGGCGCTGGAGCTCGGCCTGTTTGACGGCGCGGCCAAGGTCGCGGTCGAAGCGACCCGTGGTGGCCAGTTGAATGCTTTTTTCGAACTCGGCTCCGCGGCCCGCGTGGCCTTGCGCGCACGCCTGCTGGAACTGCTCGGCGAAGGCAGCAGCCTGCGCGGCAAGATCGAAGCCCAGGGCGCCAAGCTGCTGCACCTGGCTGCTGATTGCCAATTGCACCTGCCGGCCAGGATCGGCGACTACACCGATTTTTATGTCGGCATCGAGCATGCGCAGAATGTCGGCAAGCTGTTCCGGCCCGACAACCCGCTGCTGCCCAACTACAAGTATGTGCCCATCGGTTATCACGGCCGGGCTTCGACCGTGCGTGCGTCCGGTGCCGAGGTACGGCGGCCCAAGGGCCAGACCTTGCCTGCCGGGCAGACTGAGCCGACCTTCGGTCCCTGCGCACGGCTGGACTACGAACTGGAACTGGGCATCTGGATCGGCCAGGGCAACGCCCTGGGCGAGTCGATTGCCATCGGCGATGCCGCCGAGCATATCGCCGGTTTCTGCCTGCTCAACGATTGGTCGGCGCGGGATATCCAGGCCTGGGAATACCAGCCGCTGGGCCCGTTCCTGTCCAAGAGCTTCATCACCAGCGTCTCGCCCTGGGTGGTGACGGCCGAGGCCCTGGCGCCGTTCCGCCAGGCCCAGCCGGCGCGTCCGCAGGGCGATCCGCAGCCGTTGCCGTACCTGTTCGACGCGCGCGATCAGCAGGACGGTGCCTTCGATATCGAACTGGAAGTGCTGCTGCTGACCGAGGCCATGCGCGAGCAGAACCTGCCGGCCCAGCGCCTGACCCTGAGCAACACCCGGTACATGTACTGGACCGTGGCACAACTGGTTGCGCACCACAGTGTCAATGGCTGCCAGTTGCTGGCCGGCGACCTGTTCGGCTCGGGCACCTTGTCCGGTCCAGAAACCGGGCAGTTCGGCAGCCTGCTGGAGATCACCGAAGGCGGCAAGAAAACCGTGGAGCTGGCCTCGGGTGAGGTACGCAAGTTCCTTGAGGACGGTGATGAGATCATCCTGCGGGCGCGTTGCCGCCGTGAAGGCTTTGCTTCGATTGGCTTCGGCGAATGTCGCGGCAAGATTGTTCCGGCGCGTTGAGAGGAGAGGACCATGGAGCTTTACACCTATTACCGTTCGACCTCGTCCTACCGCGTGCGGATCGCCCTGGCCCTCAAGGGCCTGGACTACCACGCGCTGCCGATCAACCTGGTCGCCCCGGGCGGTGGCGAGCATCGCCAGGCGGCGTACCTGGCGGTCAACCCGCAGGGCCGGGTGCCGGCCTTGCGCACCGATGCCGGGGATGTGCTGACACAGTCGCCGGCGATCATCGAGTTTCTCGAAGAACGTTATCCACAGCCGCCGCTGCTGGCCTCGGACCTGCTGACCCGTGCCCGCGAGCGGGCGGTGGCGGCGCTGATCGGTTGCGATATTCATCCGTTGCACAACTCCGGCACCACCAACCTGCTGCGCCAGTGGGGGCATGACGACGCCCAGGTGCTGGAGTGGATCGGCCACTGGGTCAGCCAGGGGTTGGCGGCGGTGGAGCAGTTGATTGGCGAGGTCGGTTATTGCTTCGGCAAGGAGCCGGGGCTGGCGGATGTGTACCTGATTCCGCAGTTGTATGCGGCGCAGCGTTTCAAGGTGTCGCTGGAGGCTTATCCGCGTATCCGCCGGGTCGCAGCGCTGGCGGAACAGCATCCGGCGTTTATCAAGGCGCATCCGGCCAATCAGCCGGATACCCCTTTGTAAGGCACGCTGAACATCTTGTGGGAGCGGAGCTTGCCCGCGAAGCTTTTAGCGGCATCAGTGGCCCCTTCGTGGGCAAGCTCCGCTCCCACATGAAGATAGGTGTCTCACCATAAAGGTTTGCTGGGTCCACGATGCGACCGAAGCGGATCCTCTCGCAATTGCCTAATGCACCACCGCATTCGGTGGCAATTGCCCCAGTCGCTCCGTCAGCCGTAGTCGCTGGAGCGGGTCTTCGCTGAGCAACAGTGCCCGTTCCAGGTCATGGCGTTCGGCCCGCGGGCAATCGAGGCGCTGGTACAGGCTGGCGCGGGCCAGGTAGTCGCCGGCATTGGCCTGGCCCAGTTCCAGGACCCGTTCGGCATCTACCAGGGCGCCGAGGAAATCGTCGTTGGCCTGGTGCAATTGCCGCAGGTTGCGCGACAGGCGCTGGAGCATCTGTACTGGTGTGGCCGTGTGCATATGTTCGGCCTTCAGCACTGTGCTCGGACCATACTGGCGGGTCAGCAGCTCACGGCAGTCATTGGGATAAAGACGTCGTCCGCCGCACGGGTCGAGCAGATGGTCGGCCCCCGGCACCCGTAGCAGGAAATGCCCGGGGAAATTCACCCCCTCCAGCGGTATCTCCAACTGCCGGGCCAGTTCCAGGGCGATCAACGCGAGCACCAGCGGTTGCCCGCGTCGCCGCTGCAAGACCTTGTCGAGCAGCGCCGCGTGCGGACGCAGCGGGGTGAACTCGTCCTGCTGGAAGCCCAGGTCATTCAGCCGGCGCAACAGCGGCTGGCCCAACTCGCTGACGGGCAGCATCGGCAGGCCGGCGCTGACCCGCTGCTGCAGGTCGCGGAAATCCCGCAGCACGGCCTCGGGACGGACCTGCGGGTCATGTTCGGCGGCCACCCACAAGGCCGCTTCGAACACTGCGGGCGGAGTGCGTTGCAGGCAGGCGAAAAAGGCTTGGCGGGGGTTCATCGAGATCTCCGGCAGAGTCTCTGTTTTAGCCCCGCGCCGGGCTTTCGTCCAGTCTCTTGCGGCGTTTGAGGGTTATGTCGCAAAGCCTGCAAACGCCAAAGGCTTATTCCTGCTTGCTTCTGCAAGCTTTCCCACGAAGCCTATACTCGCTACAGGTAGTATCCAGGGGGCCTCTCGATGTTCGCTCTCATGCAAAGCACTCGTCTTGAGTCGCTGCACCTCAGTGTTGATCCGGTCACCGGATTGAAGGCGGTGATCGCCATCCATAATCGTCGTCTCGGGCCGGCGCTGGGCGGCTGTCGTTATCTGGCCTATCCCAATGATGAAAGTGCCATGGTCGATGCCATCCGCCTGGCCCAGGGCATGAGCTACAAGGCTGCGCTCGCCGGATTGTCGGTGGGCGGGGGCAAGGCGGTGATCATTCGTCCGCCCCATGTGGAAAGCCGCGCCGCCCTGTTCGAAGCCTTCGGTCGTTGTATCGAGCAGCTCAACGGGCGCTATATCACCGCCATCGACAGCGGGACCTCCACCGCCGATATGGACTGCATTGCCCAATATACCCAGCACGTCACCAGCACTACCAGCGCCGGCGACCCGTCGCCACATGCGGCCATGGGCGTGTTCGCCGGGATTCGCACCACTGCCATGGCGCGCTTGGGCAGCGACAACCTGGAGGGGCTACGGGTGGCCGTACAGGGGCTGGGCAATGTCGGCTATGCCCTGGCCGAGCAGTTGCACGCGGCGGGAGCGGAGCTGCTGGTCAGCGATACCGACCCGGGCAAGGTGCAACTGGCCATGGAACAACTGGGGGCGCATCCGATCGCCTGTGAAGCCTTGCTCAGTACCCCCTGCGATATTCTTGCCCCGTGCAGCGTGGGTAATGTGCTCACCAGCCAGAGCGTGGCGCAGCTGCGTTGCGCGGCGGTGGCCGGTTCGGCCAGTACCCAACTGACCCATATCAACGTCGCCGATCAGTTGGAAAAACGCGGCATTCTTTATGCGCCCGACTACGTAATCAGTTCCGGTGGCTTGATCTATGTCGCCCTCAGGCATCAGGGCGAGGAGCTGTCGACCATCACCGCCCATTTGTCCCGTATCGGTTCGCGCCTGACCGAAGTCTTTGCCCATGCCCAGGCGGAAAAGCGCTCGCCGGCACGGGTGGCCGACGAGCTGGCGGAGCGCCTGCTTTACCGGTAGGGCTATTCGGTCAGGATTGAATGCGATCTCTTGTCGGAGCCGGTTTGCTGGCGATAAGGCCGACAAGCCTGGCGTTGCCTTCAAGGATGCCATCGCCGGCAAGCCGGCTCCCACGTCATGTGGCGCGGTCTTATTCGGCAGGAACCGGGGCCGAGAGCAATTCGCTCAGTGCATCCGGCTGGCTCTTGAACGCCCGGGCGAACACATCGCGGTTTTTCGCCATGTAGATGCCGGCTTCTTCCACCTGCTGCTCGCTCAGCGAGGGCACGGCTTTTTGCAGGACTTCGGCCAACAGCTCGGCCAATTCGAGCATTTTGTCATGACGGTCAGCTTCGGCTTTATCCATGAACAAACGCTCCAGATCTCGGCTGCTGCGGTATACCACTTCGACGGCCATTCACCACCTCACATGCCTTCACGATAGTTGTGTTTTGCAATTACTGTATTTATATACAGCTAAAAGCATAAGCGAATCCCCAGGTTTTGGGTAGTGGCTTTTTAATGTAGACCTATTTCGTGGTTTGTCAGGTGGGCTGCGCTGCCTTTGGCGATCTCGCGGACACCGCTCCCCTTGAGATAGGGGATAGACAAATGGGGATGTTTATGACTGACAGCGACAATAAGGGGGAGAGCTGCTCGGCCAGGAACACGCTGACCGCGCTAGCAAATGCAAGGTCAATCCTGCTGCTCCCGCTTTGCTACGGAAAGCTGAGGATCACTGGAGACAAGCATTTGCGATCTCGCCCTGGCCGGCGTAATGCCACTCCAGGACTGAAATGCTCGAGCAAAGGAATTGGAATCATCAAACCCTAGAAGGAAAGAGATCTCAGCGCTCGACATGGCCGTGTTCCGTAGATAGTGACGCGCCAACGAAGCGCGTAGCGTATCTAATGTCTGTTGAAACGTTGTCCCTTCATCGTGCAGTTTACGCTGCAATGTGCGGGTACTGACCGCGAGCTTTCGACTGACCGACTGCATCGATACCTCGCCTGCGGGCAAGGATTCAAGCAGGACACTGCGTACCCTATCGGCCATGCCGCACGTCCTCTCCAAGTCGGACAATCGCTGACGCAGGCTAGGTTCGAAGAACAACCACATCTTGTGGTTCTCGGTCAGAAAAGGTCGTTCGACGTCTGCTGCAGCGAATACTACGCAGGCCAGGGGGCTTCTAGTCACAGGAATGCCGAAGTAAGCCTGATAGGCATCTGAATCCGACTCAATAGCTAGCGAGGGCCAGCTCACTTGCAACGGTTGCACATGGCTACGAGTCGCCAACCTTGCCAGTTGCACGAAGAACACGATTTTAAAGGCTAAGAAAACTTCTGGTGGCGGCTCGGAAGGATCTAGAAAGTCCATGGTTACCGTGGTGTGCGCGTCAGTACGAACGACCCGAATCGTCATAGGTGCTATTAGCCGCACGTACTGGGCAATCCGTTCGAGAGCGCCGCCTAAATTGGTACTGCACAATGCTGCGAAAAGCTCCGGATCAAACCAGTCGGAGGACATTACCCTCGCGATCTGCAACGGCGCAGGCAACTCTGCGCAAACAGCCGCAGCCTCAGCATCAATCGCCCGCCACAGCTTGAAAAAATGTGCGGAATCCAAGCGCACGTTCTGCCGCGTGAACAGATCGCCTGGCATCTGTGCGCGCCGCAAAACAGGTGCAGTGGCCAATCCGGCATCATGCATCAGCAATCGCCATCCGGGCCAAACAGAGAAGTCCAAAACGGAGCTGCGCTTGCCTGCCATGAAATTTAATTCCTCCTTTTTTGGGGGGTATTTCCAGTATTCAGGCACCCCAGTCTAGTGAGCCGATCACGCCACGACAACGACAGATCGCGCCAATATGCCAGAGCGATCTTGGCGGGTTCTGCAGTCATATAGGCGCGTTAGGCGAGTGTCAAATTGTGGTATCCCCAGCAGTCTATATGTCATCCGGGGGCCGGGAGCGTCCGTTCGATGAAGTCATCGATGCGACAAATCCCTACCTGCCGGAACCAACCGCGTACTTGAAGGGATGAGACCTCCCATTACTGGTAGACATATGAAAAAGACAATCCTGATCACTGGTGCATCGTCCGGCTTTGGATTGATGCTGGCGAAAAACCTGCACCAGCAAGGTTTTAATGTCATCGGCACCAGCCGTACACCCGAAAAACACGCAGCGCAACTGCCGTTCAAATTGCTTGAACTGGATGTTGATAATGATGTTTCTATCAAGCGGTTTACGGAAAATTTGTTCCAGCACATTAAGCATTTGGACGTTCTGGTAAATAATGCCGGTTACATGGTCACTGGTATCGCAGAAGAAACGCCTGTGGAGCTTGGCCGTCAACAGTTTGAGACCAATTTTTGGGGCACTGTCAAGGTGACCAATGCCTTGCTCCCCTATTTCAGACGTCAAAAGCAGGGGCAGATAATTACTGTCAGCTCTATCGTCGGTTTGATTGGTCCGCCGAATCTTTCATTTTACACAGCCTCTAAGCACGCGGTTCAAGGTTACTTCAAATCTCTGCGTTTTGAGCTGGATCAATTCAACATCAAGGTCAACATGGTTGAGCCGGTATGGTTTAAGACCAATTTGGCTGTCAATGCGATTCCTGCAACAAACAACCGCATTGCTGACTATGACGCTTATCGGACGAAAGTCAACGCTGCCACACAGAAAGGCATCGATGAAGCCGAAGAACCAGGCGCCGTTGTGGAAAGAATCAGAGCGCTCATTGAAACCAAGAGCTCCAAGTTCAGTAATCCGGTAGGGAAAATGACTGGCATGATTCTTTTTCTGCAAAGCTACATGCCTAAAATGTTTGAAGGCTCAATATTGAGGAGCGTGCAGTCGGCAAAATAAACCAATCAAAACTTAATGCCTGACATAGGCAATGCCCCCCTGGATATATAGAACCGGAGATGAAAATGAAGAAAGTTGACCAGCATACTGCACATTCTATCCAAACAGCTCGGCCACATGCGGCCGCCCAGGCAGGAATCCAGGAGTGGCATCGCATCGTTGCCGAGTCAGATTGGAAAGAGCTTTCAAGCTTGCTCGCCGAGGACGTTGTCTTTCGCAATCCATCTACCTTCGAACCCTATCAAGGTAAGGGCCCAATGCAGGTGATTCTGCCTGCGGTGTTTAGCGTTCTCGAAAACTTTGAATATCACAGGCACTTCGGTAGTGAAACAGGCTATGTACTGGAGTTCAGTGCAGCTATAGGCGATGACCGTGTAACGGGTGCCGACCTTATTGAGTTCAATGATGAGGGCAAGATTACTGACTTCATGGTAATGATGCGACCAGCAGGCGTCGTGCTGGCATTATCCGCTGAGGTGGGCAAGCGAATTGCTGCTATTCCAGTTGCTGTCGAGTGAGTAAGCTTTTTTAAAGTCGGCCCCGACAGTCTGCTCATCATATCTGGCGTGCCCCAAAGCCAGTCGGCTTGGCTTTTCAAGTCGCGACTGCACTTTTAATTTGCGAACGGCGCGGAGCGCGAGTTGTACTCCATAGCAGAACTTCGCCTGGAAAAAACTGTTTTCTATATATCACGGAACCAAGGCATGAAATATTTTTTGTGTAAATTCATTCCACCACGCGCAGACTTCCTGGCAACCATGTCTAGCAATGAGCGGGAGTGGATGAAGCAGCATGGTGTGTATATGAATGACCTGCTCAATAAAGGATTGATTGTCGCTCACGGCCCTGTAATAGATGAGGCGGGAGGTTATGGCGTCTCACTTTACCAACTTGCTGACGACCAGAATGTTATTGAGTTGACATCGCAAGACCCCATCATCAAGAACGGAGTTGGCCATTACGAGCACTACACCATGCTGCACCTGACAGCGCGTCCTTGACCCCCCCCCCCATGTACGTCGCAACACCAATTCACCATGCGACTTTATAAGCGCTAATGATTTACAGATTACAGCGCAAGACATTGTAATTATTATGAGGAGTCTTTTTATGTCGACCGCCCTTATCACCGGCGCCTCAAGCGGCATTGGTGCAATCTACGCACGCCGCTTGGCAGCGCGAGGCCATGATCTAGTGCTTGTCGCTCGCGCCACTGATCGACTCAATGCGCTTGCATCCGAGTTGTGCGATGCGCATGGTATTTCAGTTGAAGTCATCACTGCCGACTTGACCGACTCGATCCAACTCGACTCTGTTCTGAAGCGCCTGCGCAGCGCACCAGTAATCGATATCCTGGTGAATAACGCCGGGGCAGCACTGGTCGGTGACTTTGCCAGCGCTGAGCCTGACAAGATGCAAACCTTGCTGCGCCTCAACGTCATCGCTCCAACCCTGCTTGCCTCTGCCGTCATCGATAATATGCTGGCGCGTGGCAACGGCTCTATCATCAACATTGCTTCGGTGTTGGCGCTGCTACCAGAGTATTCTCATGGGATCTATGCCGCCACCAAGGCCTACGTGCTGACGCTGTCGCAAAGCCTTGCGGCCGAAGTTTCAGCAAAAGGGGTGTACGTGCAAGCCGTACTGCCTGCGGCAACGCGCACTGAAATATATGAGCGAGCGGGTGGTGACATCAGCAAGGTGCCAGACGTCATGGAAGTAGAGGCTTTGGTGGATGCTGCGTTGGTCGGCTTTGATCGCCGGGAGTTGGTGACAATTCCTCCTGTGCCTGAAGTGGCAGCCTGGGAGGCTTTCGAGCAGGCAAGGAGTGTTCTCGCTTCCGGCTTTAGCAACTCCGAGCCAGCAGAGCGTTATCGATCCTCAGTATGAATAGGTAGAACTTCATTACGTGGTGGTCGAGTCATGGATTAGCGCCGACCACCTACTATCATCTCACCCCCTGTCCCTGGCCTTTTTTCTGCATGCTTGTGCAGAGAGGGACAACAGTCATCTTCCACCCGCATCATTCGATCAAGCCGAACCAAGGAACCTGTACCGTGAAAATCAATTGGGCCGAGAACCTGCGACAAAATGTGCATCAGGTGGCCGAGTCCCTGGGCAACCTGTTGGTCGAGTCGTTTCATTACCTGGCGCTGTTCGCCATCGGCGGGGTGACTGCCTGGGCGGCGGTGATGGAGTTTTTGGTGATGATCGAAGAGGGTCATCTGAAGATCGACGACATCCTGCTGCTGTTCATCTACCTCGAACTGGGGGCGATGGTGGGGATCTACTTCAAGACCAACCACATGCCGGTGCGCTTCCTGATCTACGTGGCGATCACCGCGCTGACCCGGCTGCTGATCTCCAACGTGTCGCACCACAATCCGCCGGATATGGGCGTGGTTTACCTTTCCGGTGCGATCCTGTTGCTGGCGCTGGCGATCCTGGTGGTGCGCTATGCCTCATCGCAATTCCCATCGGTGAAGATCGAGCATCCGCAACGCAAGATCGGCGAGGGCTCCAGCGAGCATCCGGAAGTGGAGAAGGGCGAGCTTTGACACCTTGTAGGAGCGAGCTTGCTCGCTCCTACATCTACATCATCAGTTGATCCAGGCCCCTGCACGCAGATGCCAGCCATCGTTATGCCGTTCCCAGTGCGGGTGCACATAGCGATAACCCTGGCGCACCGGTTCCCAATGACCGTGCATCGCCACATAGCGCCGCCCGTCCCAATGCCAATAGCCACGGGCCCAGACGAAACCGGGGCGATAGGCCGGCTCCACTTCGATGACTTCCTGCGGCGGCGGTTGCGGTGCCACCACTTCCACGTATTGCGGCGCGGGTCGTTCGACCACCACCTGGCGCTCGTGAACCACGCGCTCCTGTACGCAACCGGAAGCCGCCACGACTACCGCTGCAAGTGCTGCGTAACGTAAAAACATGTTGCCTCCTCGGGATGGTCCGCCGACGGCGCATGCCTGGCGAACGGATCGTTGCCGTGTTTTCTCACCGGCTAGGCTTGTTGTAACAGTATGTATCTGTCCGGATCCTGAACCCGGTACAGACTTTTTCACGGCAAGAGCCGCTTGTCACAAGCCTTAGGCAGGATAGAACTGAATGCGCATTTGTCAGCATTGGTACAGCCAGTTCGACAGACACTGGGGATGAAAGGATTGCTGTCGCCCTCACCTTTGGAAGCCTCTTGATATGCCAGTACCGGGTGCTGTTCTACGTTGTCTGGGGTTGTCTGTATGCCTGGCGGTGGGCCTTCCCGTCGTTGCCATGGCGGCGCCTGCCGTGCCTTTGAGTCCCGCCGATTCGGCCTGGCTGCGGCGCGACGGTTACGACCTGGATGCGGCGAACGTCGCGCGTTTTCGCGCCATGGGCCGTGCCGGCTTGCTCGAGGCGCAGTTGACCGACCGTATTCGTGAGCCGTTGCCGCCGGGCATCGACGCGCAAGTGCGGGCGTTCCCGATCCTCGCGCAACCGTTGCAGGCGACCTTGCTCGCCTTCAAGCAGGGCCAGGAACAGCTCCAGGCAATGCCGGACGGCGATGCCAAGGCCGAGGCGAAAAAATCCCAGCAGCAACAGCTCAATGACGCCGCCGACCAGGCCCGGCAAATCACTCTGTTGCGGGCCGTCTATGGCAGCAACCAGCTCAAGGAGCAGATGGTCGGCTTCTGGCTCAATCACTTCAGCGTATTTGCCGGCAAAGGCGCGGTACGCCTGATGGCGGCGGACTACGAAGAGCAGGTGATCCGCCCGCATGCCCTGGGCAAGTTCAAGGACCTGCTGCTGGCGACCCTCAAGAGCCCGGCCATGCTCGAGTTCCTCGACAACGCGCAGAACGCCAGGGGCAAGGTCAATGAAAACTACGCCCGCGAGCTGATGGAGCTGCACACCCTGGGGGTCGGTTCCGGCTACACCCAGCAGGATGTCCAGCAACTGGCGCTGATCCTTACCGGCGCCGGGGTGAGGCCGCTGGATGGTCGGGTGCAGAAGTTCGGGCCACGGGTGGCAGCGTTGGTGGTGAATGACGGGATGTTCCAGTTCAACCCCAATCGCCACGACTTCTCCGACAAGGTGCTGCTGGGCGAACCGATCCAGGGCAGCGGTTTCGATGAGATCACCCGGGCGGTCAACCTGATCACCCGGCAGAAAGCCTGTGCGCAGTTTATCTCGCGCAAACTGGCGCAATACTTCGTTGCCGACCAGCCGCCTCAATCCCTGGTGGAGCGCATGAGCGTGACCTTCCAGCGCAGCGATGGCGATATCGCCCAGGTGCTGCGCACGCTCTTCGAGTCGCCGGAACTGCTGCAAAGCGCCGGGAAAAAATTCAAGGACCCGACCCAGTTCGTGGTCTCGGCGGTACGCCTGGCCTACGACGGCAAGCCGATCGCCAATCCGCGGCCGATGCTCAACTGGCTCAATCAGCTGGGTGAACCGGTATTCGGCCGGCAGACCCCGGACGGCTGGCCGCTGGATGCCGCCGGCTGGGCCAGCTCCGGGCAGATGTCGAAACGTTTCGAGATAGCCCGCTCCATCGGTTCGGGCTACAACAAGCTGTTTACTCCGGAAGGCAGCGACAAGGCCCAGGGCGGTTTTCCCATGATCACCACGCCGTTGTATTACGAGGCGATTGGTCCACATCTGTCAGCCGCCACCACAGCCGCGCTGAATCAGGCCACTTCGCCCCAGGAATGGAACACCTTCCTGCTCTCTTCACCTGATTTCAACAACCGCTAACGCCGTGCTCTTCAGGAAGGTGCTGTGATGAATCGTCGAGACTTTCTGCTCGCTTCAGCGGTCGCCGCGGCGACCCTGCCGACCCTGTCGTTCTCCGGCAAGCTGTTTGCCGCCCCGGCGTCGGCGCCGCGTTTTCTGATGGTGTTCCTGCGCGGCGGCTATGACTGCAACAACCTGCTGGTGCCCTATGCCAGCGATTTCTACTACGAGTCGCGGCCGAGCCTGGCGATTGCCCGGCCCGATCCGCACAACCCCAGCAGTGCCATCGCCCTCGACGGCCATTGGGGCCTCAACCCGCAGCTGCGCGATTCGCTCTACCCGCTCTGGCAGCGCAAGCAGCTGGCCTTCGTGCCCTTTGCCGGCACCGACGACCTGTCGCGCAGCCACTTCGAAACCCAGGACAATATCGAGGCCGGCCTGGCCGGCGAGCAGCACGGCCACTATGGCTCGGGCTTTCTCGCCCGGCTGGCCGGCGTCATGCCCGGCAGCGCGCCGATTGCCTTTACCGATGCCTTGCCGCTGAGTTTCCAGGGCGGCCGGGATATTCCCAACCTGTCGTTGCGCGGAATTTCGAAGCCGGTGTTCGACGAACGCCAGTCCGCGATCCTTGCCTCGATGTACAAAGGCACGACGCTGGCCGCGCCAGTGTCCGACGGCCTGCAACTGCGCCAGCAGGTGTCGAAGGACCTGCAGGACGAAATGACCAAGGCCGGGCGCGGCGCGCAGACAGCGCAGAATTTCGCCGCGGAAACCCGACGTATCGCCACCCTGATGCGCGATCAGTATCGGCTCGGTTTCGTCGATGTCGGCGGCTGGGACACCCACGTCAACCAGGGCGGCGCCCAGGGGCCGCTTTCCAACAACCTGGCGAACCTGGGGCAGGGCCTGGCGGCGTTTGCCGAGGCCATGGGCGAGCAGTGGAAAGACACCACGGTGGTAGTGGTCTCGGAGTTTGGCCGCACCTTCCGCGAGAACGGCAATCGCGGCACCGATCATGGCCATGGCACGGTCTACTGGGTGCTGGGCGGCAGCGTACACGGTGGGCGGATCGCCGGCGAGCAGGTGGCGGTGGCGCCGGGCAGCCTGTTGCAGAACCGCGATTATCCGGTGCTGAACAACTACCGCGATCTGCTCGGCGGCCTGTTGGGTCGCACCTGGGGTTTGTCCACTGCGCAACTTCAGAGCGTTTTTCCCGGCGTGCGCCCCAATGGGTTGCAGTTGGTGTAGCGGTTGCTTAACGAACTGGCAGCGTCAGCACCCTCCCGGTCGGCGTGGCCGGGCGTCCGACCCGATGGCCGGCACCGCTCCAGACCGGCGCGGGGAGGGTCGCCAGCTTGAGGCTGTCGCTGTCGGTCATGGCCGTGAGAATATCCAGCGCACTGTGCCCCTGCTCGATGGCGATGCCGAATTGCACGCTCTGGATCAGGCGTTTCAGGCGCCGCGGATCATTGCGCTGCTCGGCGCTGATCATCCGCTTGGCCACTATCCCGTCGGCGTTGGACAGGGTCAGCATGATGTCGCCGTCCAGTCCCTGGAGGCTGAGGTTGACCCGGTATTCGGGTTGGAACGCCTCGTTGATCAACTGAAAGGGGTTATCCATGTGTGTCACCACTCTGATCGAAACCTGCATTCATTGACTGCTCGCGGGCCGGGTTGGTTCGTCGGTTCCGGACCGGCGGCAGGTCAGGTGCCCTGACCTCATGTCGGGGCACAACTGCATCGATACTGCATGGGTGCGGTATTGACGAGTCAGCAAGTGCAAGGCTTGTGCCGAGTAAACGACCGTTCAGTAGAAACGCCGCGGATCGGCATCGATCAGGCTGGCCAGCTTGGTCAGGGCGAAGCGCAGTTCGTCGCGGCTGGTGGGCGACATCAGCACGACCCGCACGCTGCGGGTATGCCCCAGGCGTTCGGCCTGGAACTGCGTGCCGCTGAGCACCAGCACGCCGTTGGCCCGCGCCAGCAGGGTGAACTCGTCGCCGCTCCAGGGCTCGGGCAAGGTCAGCCACAGATGATAACTGTGGGGCTGGGTGCTGATCTGCAAACCACGAAAGACGTCGGCGGCGATGGCCTGGCGCGCGGCCGCTTCGGCGCGCTGGACCGCGACCAGGCGGGTATCCAGGCCTTCGCCGAGCATCATGCTGGCCAGTTGCGCGGTCAGCGGCGAGGGCATCCAGATGCTGCTGCGCACCATCGAGGTCAGGCGCGACAGCAGTTTCGGCGGGCTGTACAGGTAGCCGATGCGCAGTGCCGGCATCACCGATTTCGACAGGCTGGTGAGGTACACCGAGCGCTCCGGTGCGTAGCTGGACAATGGCTTGATCGACGGATCGTTGGCGAGGAAACCGTAGATATCGTCGTCGATAATGAGGAAGTCGAACTCTTCGGCAATCGCCGCGATCTGCGCCCGGCGCGCGGCGGACATGATCGCCGTGGTCGGGTTCTGGCAGGTGGCGACGCAGATCAGCAGCGCCGGTTTTTCCCGCCGGCAACGCTCGCGCAGGGCTTCGGGAATGATGCCTTCCGCGTCCATTTCGACGCCGCCGAGGCGTCGCTCCAGGCCATGGGCCAGGGAAATGATACCCGGGTAGCAAAGGGCTTCGCAGAGCACCAGGTCACCGCTGTTGCTCAGGGCACTCATGGCGACCATCAGCCCATGTTGCGCGCCGGCGGTGATCACCACCTGTTGCCATTGCGCCCCGGGCAGCGACTGGCGTAGCCACTGCGCGCCGGCTTCCCGGTGGGCCGGGTGACCGCCGTCGGGGGCGTAGTCCAGGGCGCGGGCGAAATCCGCATCGTTGGCCATGTTCACCAGGGCATCGCGCAACTCGTGTTCGAGCGGCTCGCCATGGGGCTTGATGATCGACAGGTCGAGCAGGTCGCTCGGTCCTGCTGCCAGCAGTGCCGGGGGCTGTTGCCGGGTCGGTGTCGGCGCGTCCTGTTCCAGCACATAGGTGCCGCGGCCGACTTCGCCCTGCACCAGCTTGCGCCGCTGGGCCTCGCTGTAGGCGCGGCTGATGGTGCCGGGCGTGACATCCAGCGCCTGGGCCAGTTCACGCAGCGTCGGCAGGCGGCTGCCGGTTTTCAGCGTACCGCTGGCGATATCCCGCGCCAGCGCGTCGGCGATGGAAAGATACACCGGTTGGTTGAAGTCGCTGAGCCGAGGAACCCACATGCAATGACTACCGATCCTGAAAAGTGGGGGCAAGCTTATCACAGGGTATGCAAGCCAAATTGATTCTATTGAATCGAATCAATTTTTGCGGTTATATGCGCACAAATCGATTCAATCGAATCAATGTCTCCCTCGCCCAGGTACCGACGCTTATGAGCAGCCTCAGACAGGACTTTTCGTTATCCGCGGTGATCGCCGGCTTTATCGCCGTGGTCATCTCCTACGCCGGCCCGCTGATCATCGTGTTCCAGGCGGCGTCCCAGGCGCATTTGTCCGGCGAGCAGGTATCGTCGTGGATCTGGGCGATTTCCATCGGCAGCGGTGTCACTGGCCTGTGGTTGAGCTGGCGCCTGCGGATCCCGGTGATTACCGCCTGGTCGACGCCCGGCGCGGCGTTGCTGGTGTCGATGCTGCCGACGGTATCGTTTGCCGAGGCGATCGGCGCCTATGTGGTGGCCTCGGTGATCATCCTGGTGGTGGGTTTGTCCGGGGCCTTCGACAGGTTGATGAGCCGCCTGCCCAAGGCGATTGCCGCAGCGATGCTGGCGGGGATCCTGTTTCGCTTCGGTGCCGAGCTGTTCACCTCGATCCGCCTGCAACCGGCGCTGGTATTGTCGATGATCGCCGTCTACCTGGTGTGCAAGCGCTTCTCGCCGCGCTACGCGATTCTTTCGGTGCTGATCGTCGGCTGTGGCTTGGCCGCACTGCTGGGCGAGTTGAACCAGGCGGCGATCAGCGTGGCGGTGGCGTATCCGATCTTCACCGCGCCCGAATGGAGCTGGCACGCGATCATCAATATCGGCCTGCCGCTGGCGCTGGTGACCCTGACCGGCCAGCACGTGCCGGGCATGGCGGTGCTGCGCACGGCCGGTTATACCCAGCCGGCCCGCCCGATGATTTCGCTGACGGCCGTGGCCGCGGTGTTGCTGGCGCCGTTCGGTGCCCATGGCCTCAACCTGGCGGCGATCACGGCGGCGATCTGCACCGGTCGCGAAGCTCACGAAAACCGTGACAGGCGTTATGTCGCCGGCATCGCCTGCGGGGTGTTCTACATCCTGATGGGCACCTTCGGCGCGACCCTGGCCTCGGTGTTCGGTGCCTTGCCCAAGGAACTGATCGCGTCGCTGGCCGGGTTGGCGTTGTTCGGCGCGATCAGTTCCGGACTCACGGCGGCCATGGCCGAGGAGAAGCAGCGCGAAGCGGCATTGATCACCTTTCTGGTGACTGCTTCGGGAATGAGTTACCTGGGTTTGGCGGCGGCGTTCTGGGGCCTGATCTTCGGCCTGGTGGCGCATTTCGTACTCAGCTACACCCGCGAGCGCAAGGTGCTGCCGGGGCTGCGCGACGCTTGATGCACGCGACTGCCGGGCAAGGATGTCCGGCACCGAAGGCCTTTCCAGCGGGCTCGCGATGGGGCTTTTTCCGGGAGGTTGTTGCAAGAAGTGACAGGAAAGCGATTCGACTGAACTCCCGACATTAACAGCGCTTTAGCGGCTTGTCCGGCTATTTCGTCGGATAATTATTTATCTTTTCAAAGGGCTTGAATTGTTTTTCCAACTGCCCAACTCTGTCATCAAGAGGTCATCTTCAGCACGCCTCCAGGCGTTGCCGACGAGCCTCTTGCAAGCTCGCTGAAATAAGGGAAGAACTATGCAAATCCAAGTCAATAGTGATAACCATATTCAAAGCAGCATTCGACTGGAGGAGTGGGTCCGGACGAGCGTCGAGAACGCGCTCGAACGTTATGAAGAAGACCTGACACGGGTCGAAGTTCACCTGGCGGACGAGAACGGCGACAAGCCTGGTCCCCACGATATGCGCTGCCAGATGGAAGCGCGGCCAAAAGGCCATCAACCGATTTCGGTCACCCATAAAGCCGATACGCTGGAACAGGCGATCGATGGCGCGGCGACCAAACTGGAACATGCACTGGAGCATCTGTTCGGCAAACTGCAAGCCAAACGCGCGAGCGCCATTCAGGGCGAACGCCGTGACCTGGGAGACGCACTGCTGGAAGAGGAGTTCGAAGAGAAAGAACGTGTGCGACTGGCCGCTAACGGCTGATCCTTGACGCTGACCCCGACGGGCCTGCATTTGCAGGCCCGTTTTCGTTGCGGGCCCGTTCAATAACCAGTCCGCAAGCCGCCTGATCCACCTTGTGTTTCACCCTGAACAGCCATTCGGATGACCAGTCCTGGATGCCCTCGTGTCCCTGCGGATCGTCGAATGTCTTTGCGCATGATAATTTTTATCATTAGTATTGGCGTTTTTTCCGCTGGCCCGCTGCTGCCCGGCGGCTGACTGTTGCTGGGAGTGTCGCGATGAACCTGGCCATGCGCCCCCCCGAGAGCCCGGATGCCGAGAGGACCGAGCTGCACGCCGGTCGCGCGCACTTCCTGCAAGTGTTCCTGTCCCAGCGTTCGCAGATGGAGGCGCTGGTCAGTCGGCGGGTCGGTTGCCGCGCGACGGCGGCGGACCTGGTCCAGGACCTGTTCCTGCGTTTCTGGCGTCGGCCGCTGGTGCAGGTGGAGGAACTGAGCACCTACCTGCTGCGCTGCGCCGGCAACATTGCCATCGACCATTTGCGCAGCGAGGGCGCGCGGGTGCGAGTCAATGAAGGCTGGCTGCCCGAGCAGCAGGATAACCAGAGCTTCGAGCCCGAGGCGGCCCTGGAGGCTGGCAACGACCTGCGGCATGTCGAGGCGGCGCTGCGCAGCCTGCCGCAACGCACCCGGCAGATTTTCCTGCTCAACCGCATCCATGGCCGCAAGTATGCCGAGATCGCCAAGGCCATGGGCCTGTCGCAAAGTGCCGTGGAAAAACACATGATGCGCGCCCTCGAAGCCTGCAAGGCCAGTCTGCGAGAGCCTTCAGCGGCACAGAGAGAGCCGTCCACCACACGTCTGCCAGGGAAAGCATCGTGATCCATTCTTCCAGCGTCACCGTGACACCCGCCCAGGAACAGGCCGCGCTGGCCTGGCTCAGCCTCTTGCACGATCAGCCGAGCCGGGGCGACCAGGCGTGTTTCAGTCTCTGGCTGCAAGCCGACCCGGCCCATGTCGAGGCCTATGCCCAGGCCCAGGTGCTCTGGGAGTTGAGTGAAGTGCCGGCGGCCACCCTGGCCCGGGAGGAGGCCGCGGCCCTGCAAGCGTTGCTCGCGGCCATGGCCCGGCAGCGCCCGGCATCGCGTTGGCGCTGGTCGGCGGGCCTGGCCATGGCCGCCTGCCTGCTGCTGACGTTGTCCATGGGCCTGGGCTTCGAGCCCCGGCGTTGGCTCGATGACCTCGGTGCCGACTATGTGTCGGTGCCTGGGCAGGTGCGCACGCTGATCCTGGCCGATCAATCCGAAGTGACCCTGGACACCGACAGTGCGATCTCCGTGGATTTCAGCGCGGGCGAGCGGCATGTCCGGTTGCGTCGCGGCTCGGCGTTTTTCCACGTGAGCCATACCGGCGAACCTTTTGTGGTGACGGCCGAGGGCGGCGAGGCGCGGGTGCTCGGCACGCAATTCGAGGTGCGCCTGCAACCTGGTGGTGCGCGGGTGACGGTGTTGTCCGGGCGGGTCGGGGTGCGGGCGAGCGCGGGAGCGCCGCAACAGATTCTCGGCGCCAACCAGCAGGTGGCCTATGCCGACGGTGCGGCGCAGCCGCTGCAGCCGGTGGACAGCGAGCAACTGTTGGCCTGGCGCCAGGGCTGGCTGAACTATTCGAAAGTCACCCTGGCCGAGGTGGTCGAGGACCTGGGACGCTACTATCCGGGGCGGATCCTGGTGTTCAACGACAGCCTGGCGGCACGACGGATCAGTGGCAGCTTTCCGAGCAAGGATCCGCGGGCGGTACTCGATTCGCTGCAAGGGGTGCTGGGGTTCGAACAGCATAGCCTGTGGGGCCGGGTCATCGTATTACGCTGATCCCCCAGACAACACCGTCCCGTGCAGGAGCCGGCTTGCCGGCGATGGCGGCCGAATAGGCGATGCAAGATTCACTGGCCCCATCGCTGCGGTGCGGCGTCCCGACCAGCCGGCTCCCGCAGGGGCCGTGTCAGGCCAGCGGTTTGTGCGGCGGCACCGCGGCATAAAAATATTTTCAAAATAAAGGTGAGGTAAACCCGGAGCCAATCCGTGTAGTGGTTGAAAGTGCGATTCATTCGCATTAATGGTTTCTCTACATACGGGTCAGGCACACATGAAGTCCAGGGCAAAATCGGTGGCAGGCAGTTCGGTCAAACGCTGGTTCGGCGCGTCGGCGCTGGCGGTGTCGGGGTTGGCCTCGTTGCCTCTGGGCGTGGCCCTGGCGGCCGAGTCCGCCGCGCAGCACAGCGCGCAGTTCAACTTCGCCATCGCCGCCAAACCGTTGCCCCAGGCCCTGAGCGACTTCAGCCGGGTCACCGGCCTGAGCGTGGTCTACACCGATGAAGCCGCCTACGGCCATCAAGCCCCGGCGCTCAACGGACAGATGAGCGCCGAGCAGGCCATGCAACGGCTGCTGAGCAATTCCGGCTTCACCTTCCGCCGCACCGACGAGCACACCCTGGCCCTCGAACCCTTGCCGACCGCGGGCGCCCTGAACCTCGGCGCGACCACCATCAACGGCAACCCGCAGGCCTCCGCCACCAGCTACCAGCCGCCGCAAGTCACCTCGGTATCCCGTTCCAGCGCCTCGCTGCAGGAAATCCCGCAGAGCATCAACGTGGTCTCGGCCCAGGTCCTGCGTGACCAGACCCCGCGCAACCTCGACGATGCGCTGAACAACATCAGTGGCATCACCCAGGCCAACACCCTCGGCGGCACCCAGGACGCGGTGATGATTCGCGGCTTCGGCGACAACCGCAACGGTTCGATCATGCAGGACGGCATGCCGCTGGTGCAGGGCCGCGCGCTGAACGCCAGCACCGAGCGGGTCGAAGTGCTCAAGGGCCCGGCCTCCTTGCTCTACGGCATCCAGGACCCGGGCGGGGTGGTCAACCTGGTCAGCAAGAAACCGCAGCTGGAGCAGTACAACGCCGTGACCCTGCGCGGCTCGACCTATGGCTCCGGCAAGAATGGCAGCGGCGGCAGCCTCGACAGTACCGGTGCCCTCGGCGATTCCGGGTTGGCCTATCGCATGGTCCTTGACCGTGAGGACGAAGATTACTGGCGCAACTTCGGCGCCCACCGCGAGACCCTGATCGCCCCGTCCCTGGCCTGGTTCGGCGAGACCACCAAGCTGCTGCTGTCCTACGAACACCGCGAGTTCCTGACCCCGTTCGACCGTGGCACGGCCATCGACCCGCGGACCAACCACCCGCTGGCGATTCCCAAGGATCGCCGGCTGGATGAGCCGTTCAACAATATGGAAGGACGTTCGGACCTGGTCCATTTCGAAGCCGACCACGATTTGAACGACAACTGGAAGGCCCACTTCGGCTATAGCTGGAACCGCGAAACCTACGATGCCAGCCAGGTCCGGGTGGTCTCGGTCAACCCGGCCAACGGCACCCTGGTGCGCAGCATGGATGGCACCCAGGGCGCGCTGACCACTGACCGCTTCACCACCGCCAGCCTCGACGGCAAGGTCGATGTGGCCGGCATGCAGCATGACCTGGTGTTCGGTGTCGACGACGAGTACCGCAAGATCTACCGCTCCAACCTGATCCGCCAGAGTCCGTTGACCACCTTCAACTACCTGGACCCGGTCTATGGCCGCGAAGTCCCGGGCTCCACCGTCAGCGCCAAGGACAGCGACCAGACCGACCTGCTGCGCAGCGACTCGTTGTTTGCCCAGGACTCGATCCACCTCAACGACCAGTGGATCCTGGTGGCCGGCGGCCGCTTCCAGATGTACGACCAATACGCGGGCAAGGGCCGGCCGTTCCAGGTCAACACCAACGGCAACGGCGAGAAGTTCGTGCCACGCGCCGGCCTGGTGTATCGCTACAGCGACGAGCTGTCGTTCTATGGCAGCTACACCGAATCCTTCAAGCCCAACTCCACCATCGCCCCGTTGGCGCTGACCAGCAATACCCGCCTGGTGCTCGACGGCTCGCTTGAACCGGAACAGTCCAAGGCCTGGGAAATCGGCACCAAGCTGGATATCCCCGGACGCATCACTGCCACGGCGGCGATCTTCGATATCCACAAGCGCAACGTTCTGGTGTCCGTCGCCGACGGCCTGACCACGCAATACAGCGTGGCCGGCCAGGTTCGCTCGCGCGGGCTGGAACTGGATGCCAGCGGTCAGTTGAGCGAGCGTTGGAGCCTGATCGGCAGTTACGCCTACACCGATGCCCAGGTCACCCAGGACGCCAATTACCAGGGCAACCGCCTGCAAAACGTGGCGAAGAACGCCGGCTCGCTGTCGGCGGTCTACGACTTTGGCTCGATCATGGGCGGCGGCGACAAGCTGCGCGCCGGTGCCGGGGCGCGTTATGTCGGCCATCGCACCGGGGATGCGGCCAACACCTTCGACCTGCCGGGCTATACCGTGGCCGACGCCTTTGCCACCTATGACACCCAGGTCGAAGGGCAGAAGGTCAAGTTCCAGCTCAACGTGAAGAACCTGTTCAACAAGGTCTACTACACCTCGGCGGTCAGCCAGCTCTTCGTGTCCATGGGCGATGCGCGGCAGGTGTCGGTTTCCAGCACCCTGGAGTTCTGATGAAAAGACTCAGTGCGGTTTTGTTGGCCCTGACCCTGGGCGCGGCCGGCCTGGCGGCGGCAGCCGATGACGGGCGCCTGTACCAGCGTGAGCATCAGGTCCGCTTGCCCGGCTCCGGCGACAGCTGGGGCTTCGCCGCCCTCGACCCGACCCGGCCCTACCTGTTTCTGGCCCGGCGGGAAAACGGCCTGAGTGTGTTCGACGTGGCGAAACAACGCCTGGTGAAAACTATCGGGCATTCGCAGGGTGCCAATGCCGTGGTGTTCGTGCCCGAACGCAATCGCCTGTTCGTGCTCAACACCGACGGCAGCCTCGGCGTTGTCGAGCTGTCGAGTCTCAAGCTGCTCAAGCGTATCGCGGTGGCCCGGAGCAACCTCAACAGCGCGGTGTACGAACCGCGTACCGGCCAGGTGATCGTCGTCAGTGGCCGGCGGGCGGATCGTTCGACGCTGTTTGTCTTCGATCCGAAACAGGAAAGGATCACCGCCGCCCACGAACTGGACGTGAAGAAGATCGACCCGCTGCTGGTCAAGGGCGATGGCAGTTTCTTCCTGCCGATGCGTGACGAGGGCAAGGTGGCGCGGTTTTCCGCCAGCACCTTCGAAGTGCTCGACAGCTGGAGCTTCGAGGGTTGCCCGAAACCCAGCGCCCTGGCCCAGGACCAACCGGGACAGCGGCTGTTCATTGCCTGTCGCGGCGAACAGCCACGGCTGATCGTGGCCGACCTGGAGAACGGCGCGGTCAAGGCCAGCCTGCCGATCACCCGGGACGTCAACGCCCTGGCCTGGGATGCCGGGCGGCATCGGCTGGTCATCCCCAGCGGGGTGGACGCCAACCTGACGCTGGTCGAACAGACGGATGTCGATCACTACCGTGTACTGGGCAGCATCAGCACCTTGCCGATGGCCTACAACATGGCGTTCGACCCACTGAGCCGCAAGGTCTACCTGCCGGCCATGGACTTCACCCAGGCGGCGACCGCCAAGGGCGAAGCCAAGGCCGATCCGCTGTTTCACGCCAATAGTTTTTCCGTCACCACGCTGGCGCCTTGAACTACAGATGCTGTCCCTGGAAAACCTGTAGCTTGCGCATGGATTCCCGGGGCGGGATTGCCGCATAATTCTCCCTGTCGACTCGATAAGTCCCTTGTTCCCAAGTGCCTCATGAGTGACGAGCCGCGGCTTCCGGCAGCGGCTCCTTGGTATTTTTCCGGTTGAGTTCGAGGCGCAAGATGAGTTCGGTACGCGGTTTCATGGGCAAGGGGGGCGCACTGCTGCTGTGCGCGCTGCTGGCGGCCTGTTCGAGCAAGGCGCCGCGGCCGCCCGAGCCGGTGAGAACGGTGGTCCTGCAAGCGGCGCAATTGCCCTTGCCGTTGCCGCGTTCGGCCTTTTGCGCCGGGCTCGACAGTGTCCTGCGCGCGCCGGCGTTGCAAGGTGCGATGACCTCGCTGGTGGTGCGCGAGGCGAACACCGGCAAGCTGGTCTGTGAATACAACCCGCAAAGTCGACTGATTCCGGCCTCCAGCCTCAAGCTGGTGACCACCGCCGCGGCGATGGAGATCCTGGGCGCCGACTATCGGTTTTCCACAACGTTGCTGAGTAGCGGCGTGCAGCAAGGCAACGTGCTGATGGGCGATCTGTACCTGCGCGGCACGGGGGACCCGAGCATGCGCCAGGAAGATTACCAGGCCCTGGCGGCCGGGCTGGCGCGTAAAGGCATCACGCGGATTCGCGGACGGCTGGTCCTCGATGACACGGCGTTCGACCATGAGCGGTTGGGGGCCGACTGGTCCAGTGACGATGAGCAACAGTATTTTTCGGCACAGATTTCCGCGCTGAGCGTGTCGCCGAACGCCGACCTCGATGTCGGTTCGATCCTGGTCAACGTGCGTGCCGGCGCTACCGCGCGCCAGCCGGTGCGGGTCAGTTTCACCCCGGCCAACCGTTATATGAACGTGCTCAATCGGGCCAAGACCGGCCGTGGCGGTCCGCTGGTGGTCAGTCGCGGCCATGGCGGCAACCTGCTGCGCATTGACGGCGCGCTGCCCAAGGGCGCGGAGCGTATCGCCCAGGTCAGTGTCTGGGAACCGACCGGGCTGGTGGCCGACCTGTTCAGAAGTGCCCTGGCCCAACAGGGCATCACGGTGGAAGGCGGCAGCCTGCTGGGCGTCGCCACGCCGGCTTCGGCCCGGCCGTTGCTCGAACATCAGTCGCCGGTTCTCGCGGAACTGATGCCGCCACTGCTCAAATTGTCGAACAACAATATGGCGGAGATCCTGCTCAAGTCCATGGGCCGCAAGACGGCTCAGGTGGGGACGGCGCCGGCGGGCGTGGCAGCGGTCAACGCGTTCCTGCAGGGGCACGGGGTGTCGCCGGCGGAGTTGCTGCAGTTCGATGGTTCCGGTTTGTCGCGGCGTAACCAGATATCGGCGCGGACCCTCAGCGACATGCTGCTGGCGGTGCGCAGCCGGCCCTGGTTCCAGGCCTGGTACGCGGCGCTGCCGGTTGCCGGCAATCCCGAGCGGATGATCGGCGGCACCTTGCGCAAACGCCTGCGCGGCACGGCGGCGGCGAACAACCTGCATGCCAAGACCGGCAGCATGGGCGGCGTGTCGTCGTTGGCCGGTTATGTCACCAGCCGGGATGGGCGACCGCTGGTATTTGCCATGTTGAGCAACAACTACATGGTAGGGGGGCGGCAGGTCAAGGCGGTGGAGGACCAGGTGGTGATGGCCTTGGCCAACAAGTCCGATTGAGAAAACAGGCTATTGAAAACCCCGCATAACCTGTGGGAGCGGGGGGCCACAGGGATTGTGTCTGGCTCTAGTGGGTGAAGGCCTGCCGGTATTCGCCGGGCGTAGCGCCCAGGACCTGGCGAAACCGATTGGCGAAGTGGCTGGCACTGGCAAACCCGCACGCCAGGGCGATCTCCCCAAGGGGCTGCGCGCCGCCGCGCAACAGCACCCGCGCCCGCTCCAGGCGCCGCGCCAGCACATACTGATGGGGTGGCAGGCCGAAGCTGGTACGAAACATCCGCGCAAAGTGGTATTCCGATAGCGCGCACAACCCGGCCAACTCACCCAGGCTCAACGGCTGGTCCAGGCGACTGTCGATGTACTCCACCAACAAGCGCCGCTGATGCGCGGCCAAGCCACCTTTCAGGCGCAAGCCCTGGCGCATGCCCACCTGGTTGAGCAAGGTATGTCCGAGCAACTCGTGGGCCAGGCTGCTACTGAGCAGGCGCTCCCCCGGTTCGTCCCAGTTCAGGCCGATCAGTTGGCGAAAACGCCGGGCCTGCCGCGGGTCGTCGAGAAAGGTATGTTCCTGCAATTGCAGCTCACGCGGCTCGCGGTCCAGCAGCGTCACGCAACCGACCGCGAACTGTTCGGCACTGAAGTACAAATGAGCCAGGCGGATACTGCCATTGATCACCCAACCGGACTGGTGCTCGGCGGGCAGGATGCAGAGCTTGTCCGGGCCGCCCTTGGTGTCCGGGCGATCACGGCGAAAGGTCCCGGTGCCGCCGGCGATATAGCAGGACAGGGTGTGGTGACCGGGCGCCTCGTAGTCCTGGGCGTCATGGTGGTTGCTCCACAAGGCCGCGGCCAGGCCGTCACCGAGCTCCGCGCTGTGCTCCAGGCGCGAATTGGGCGAGCGGCTCAGCGCTTGAAAGACTTGCAGGGTATCCAGTGCGGGCATGGTCTGTTCTCCAACGTCTTGCATCCTACTCCGTAGACCGGGCCCTGACAGCCCGGCGCCGACAAAAGCGCAAGTTTTTGCAAGCGCCAGACCTGCCGCCCACCGACACTGGGGCCTGTCTTCCGGAGTCCGCCGCATGAACCTGTTTCTCTACCTGCTGACCGTATTGATCTGGGGCACCACCTGGATCGCCCTGAAACTGCAACTGGGGGTGGTGGCGATTCCGGTCTCCATCGTCTATCGCTTCGGCCTGGCGGCGCTGGTGCTGTTCGTCATGCTGCTGCTCAGCCGCCGCCTGCAACCGATGAACCGCCGCGGTCACCTGATCTGCCTGGCCCAGGGCCTGTGCCTGTTCTGCCTGAACTTCATGTGCTTTCTCACCGCCAGCCAGTGGGTGCCCAGTGGCTTGGTGGCCGTGGTGTTTTCCACCGCGACCTTGTGGAATGCCCTGAACGCGCGGGTGTTCTTCAAGCAGAAGATCGCGCGCAATGTGCTGATGGGCGGCGCTCTCGGCTTGCTCGGCCTGGGCCTGCTGTTCTGGCCGGAACTCTCCGGGCACACCGCCGGCCCGCACACGCTGCTGGGGCTGGCGCTGGCCTTGCTCGGCACCATGTGTTTCTCGGCCGGAAACCTGCTCTCCAGCCTGCAACAGAAGGCCGGGCTCAAGCCGCTGACCACCAATGCCTGGGGCATGCTCTACGGCGCGACGATGCTGGCCGCCTATTGCCTGGTCCAGGGCATCCCGTTCGCCATGGAATGGAACACGCGGTATATCGGCTCGCTGCTGTACCTGGTGATTCCGGGCTCGGTGATCGGCTTCACCGCCTACCTGACCCTGGTCGGGCGCATGGGCCCGGAACGCGCTGCTTACTGCACGGTGCTGTTTCCGCTGGTGGCATTGAATGTCTCGGCCTATGCCGAGGGTTATCACTGGAGTGCGCCGGCCCTGCTCGGGCTGGTGGCGGTGATGGCGGGCAACGTGCTGGTGTTCCGCAAACCCAAGGCGGTATTGCGACCGACGCCGGCCCGGGTGGCCTGAACCGCGCCATATAAGGCACGCCACATCTATGTAGATCAGTCACGGATCAATGGCTGGATAACCTGAGGCTTTCCACGACGTATCAGGAAGGCCATGCCATGAACCTATCGGTTGAACAAAGTACGGATGTCGAGAGCGGCGACGAAACCCCGTCGCCGGCCCCCGCCGAGGTCGACGACCCCTTGTTGTCGGCTTTTCTGCGGCGCGACGCCGACCTGCTGCACTGCGAACAGAGCTGGGCGCGGCAGCAGGTCGTCGAACATCTGGCGAGCTCGTTCAAGGCGGCCATGGGGCCGTTGCATGAAGCCGAACAGCGCAGCTGGCTGGGGCGCTACCGGCAACTGATGGCGGCCAGATCGGCACTGGACGCGGAGAGCGAGAAGGTCGTCTCGGCCTTCGAGGCCGCCGGCCTGGCAACGCTGCGCGAACGTTTGAAACAGGTTTCGGGCCTGGACCTCGACCCGCACACCACCTATCTGCACACCGTGATCGACGCGCAGGCGCAGGTTCCCCAACCCAAGGGCGAGGGTCCTCTGGTCGAGGTGGAGAGCTTCGAGCGGCGGATCGGCACGGTGACCGTCTTGACCATGACCTTGTGGCAGGCCGCGTGCCTGAACTTCGCCTTTTCCGATAGCCACTACGCCAACCTCAAGCGGCGCTGGATTTCCTTCGACAAGAAGGTCGATATCAACGATCGACGCTGGTTGCTCTCGACCGAGCAATTTGTCGAGATCGTCCGCGAGCTCAATCTCGGGGCCGTGCTCAAGCCCCATGTCGAGCGGGCGCTGCACGCCGACGGGCCGCTGGAGCGGTCCATGCAGGCCTTCAGCGGGGCCGAGATCGGTTTCGGCGTGTATGACTCGGCCCGCCAGTCGGCCACCACGGGCCTGAGCTACAGCGCCTTTGTCACCCTCAGGGACGAGCTGTCGACGGCCCATCCCCGGCTCAAGGGCGGTTATGTCGCGCTGCGTTTGCCGGGGGGGCTGAAGGCCCGCCTGGACCGGGTGCTGGAATCCATCGAGAGCGAGTTGCTGCACCTCTTCGATATCGAGCATGAGCCCCTGCAGGTCATTTACCTGCCGCTGCTGGTCTTCGAGGTCGTCGGGCACCAGGGGCTCTACAGCTACTGTGTCGAGCGTCCGGAGGGCGCCTTGCGCTATCACCACTCAAAAGCGGCGTTCGAAAAGGATTTCAAGGCGCAAGTGCAAAAAGACAGCGCCCATAAGCGACTGCACTGGTTGATCTCGTCATTGGCGTTCAAGCAGCAGCATCAGTTCTGGCACTGGATCAAGGCGCACCGCAAGCCCGGGACGGTCACCTGGACCTCGACTTTTGCCGACGTCTACGAGTGGTTCTGGTCGGGGGAGGGCATCGACGAGCTGATTTTCGAGTATGGCCCGGCGCGTGCCGATTTCAGCCCCGGCCAGGCCTTGGCGGAGTTCTACGCCTGGCGTTTTCGCTTGAATACCCGGGCGATCGCGGTGTCCAAGACCGAGCACGATCTGCAAGCCGTCAAGGAGGGCGTTCTCGCCGTCATGCACCTGTTGCTCAATGTCCTGATGTTGCCGGTTCCAGGTGGCTTCGGGGTCCTGGGGCGGGTGGTGGCGACGATGATGTTCGCGCAGATGGGCCTGGAGTTGGCCGACGGTGTCCTGGCGACTTTCCAGGGCAGGCCGAAGGCGCTGGGCCAGGCCCTGGTCAGTCTCGGTATGATGATCCTGAGCGGGAGCGTGCTGGGGGCCGCGGGGCGCGCCATGGAGCGGCGTTTCCAGGCGTTGTCCCTGGAAATCGGGCGCTGGCGCAAGGTAACCCTGGGCCCAGGGACGGAGCAGCTCTGGAAGATCGACCTGAGCGGCTATGCCGTTTCCGTCACGGGATTGGCAGAGCGCTTTGTCGCGGATGAGCGGGGGCTTTTCGAGGAGGGCGGCCGGCTGTTCGGCGAGGTGCGCGAGAACGGCCGTTCGTTGCAGATACGCTTGGACTACGATGCCGCGCTCAAGCGTTATGTGGCGGTCAGGCCCGACGCGGCGGGATTTCGTCCGCCGATGCTCTATGACCCGCAGGCGCGGCACTGGCTGGCGGACCTGGATGACAGTGCCGGCCTGAGCGATGCCGGCTGGTTGGCGCGGATGATGGGCCAGGGAACCGGCGAAGAGGCCGAGGTGCTGTTGCGCATCAGCGGCATCGACCGCCAGGCGCTCCAGGTGCTCTGGTCGGGTGGCTTGCCACCGGCGTCCCTGGTCGAGGCCGTGCGCCGCCGGCAGATCGACGCCGGCCTCGACGCACTGATCGCCAGTAGCGATGCGCGGCTGAGTTTGCCGGTGGAGGCCGAACGCGTACTGTTCTGCCTGCTGCCACGGCTGCCCGACTGGCCGCAAACGGTCGGGCTGTTTATCCACGGAGCCGAGGGCGAGTTGCTCGCGGTCCATGGTCGACAGGCGCGAGCGACGGACTTCGAGCACAAGGTGACCATTCGAAGGCTGGAGGAGGGCGGTTATGTCGAGCATGCCGTCGACTCGCCGCCGAGCGCTAACGCGCTCGCCCATGAAGAGGGGGTACAGGCACTGATCCTCAGCCTGTTGCCCGACGACTGTCCGCTCAAGGGCCGCTTCGAGCCCTTTGTCCGGCGCCAGTGGAACAAGAGCATAAGGCAGCAGATCAAGGCCCTGGCCCGGCTTGAGCGGCCCGCGCTGTTCGAGATGCTCAGTGTCCATGATGGCCTGGCCCGCTCGACCTCGCAGGCGCCGGCCCGGCATTACCTGTCGCTGCTCACGCCGTCCCTGCCGCCGCTGGTGCTCAAACTCCAGGAGCTGTACCCGGCATTGTCGCTGGCGCGGATTGCCGAGCATCTGCGACGTATGCCGCTGGATTCGCGACAACGCCAGCACTTCCTGGCGAGTGCCGATCTGCCGGGCGAACAGGCTCGCGTCCTGGCCGATGCGCAGGGCTTGACCCGCCTGGGCCGGATGCTGGACGGGATCCATCAGCACCGAGCCGCCAATCGCGATACGGAGATCTGGCTGCAACTGGCCGGCGAGTTGCTGGTGCAAGAGCAATTGGGTCTGAGCCTGTGTCCGCAGGTGCGCACGAGTGCGACCCATGACGACTTCTATCGGGCGCTGGCGGGGCTGTTCAAGCCCCCCGAACTGCGCCGGCTGGGCGTGGCCGATGCCACTGACGTCAAGGTCTTGCGCAAGTGGCTCGCCGCGGTGCTGGAACAGCGCCGGGCCCGGGACGGCCGCATCCGCCTGCCGATCAAGCATTGTCAGGAGCGGTTCAGCCTGCCTGCGACCCTGCTGCCTGATGAGGCCGGTCGCTATCGGCTGGACGGCAACACCTACCTGATGCTCGAGGGGGGCCTGTACCGCATTGAAAACTGCGGTCTGCCGGAGGACTGGCGGATCAACCCTGGCGATCTGCCCGGGGCCTACACGCCGAGCCTGGAACATAACGGCGCGAGTGCCTGGTGGCATGAGTTCGAAAATCCGCTGCGCTGGGATGGCTTGACCGCGTTTCGTCGCCTGGGCGGGCAAGCCGAGTCATTTGCCGAGCCTGTCGCCCGGCAGATACTGAGCATCAGCGCGACGTCCGACAGCCTGTTGCGGCAGACGATTTTTTGCAATCGGCGGCCTCCGGCCTTGCTGACCGCGGTCATGCGGCACTTCAGGGACTGCCTGGATATCGAACGGCAGCTCGCCGCGCTGAACTGGCGTGCGAAGGCGTTGCCCGCGCTGTTTAAAACGGCCCTCGCCACGCTCGGCGAGGCCGATAGCCTGTGGCTGGCGGTCACGCCCGAGTCGACCGAGGATCAGTGGGTCGGTGCATTGCTGCGGGGCCTGGAGAGTGACGCCCGGCGAGTCAGGCGGATATTGGCCGACGGCCTGACCAGGCAGCGGGCCAGGGCCGGGGAGCCTTTGGCGAGTTCGCTCGAAGAGGTGTTCCCCGACCTGCCGGTCGGTGTGGCCGACGAGATCCTGGCGCACAGCGAAGCCTGGCAGCGCACGCTGATCCGCCAGACCGGGCGCATCCCGCTGGCGCTGGCCGAAGAAGCCCGCTGGTGGCGTGAGGAAGCGATCCTGAGCCGGGTTCTCATAGGCCTGAGTCCCGATGCGCTGGGGAATGCCCAGAGCGATCCGTTCCTGCTGCCGCTGCTCAAGGAATTGCCGGGTTGGCCAAGCCAGGCGCGCATTGAGCTGCGCGCGGCGAGCATCGACGGCGCCTTGTTGGACAGCAGTGGCAGCGCCGAGCTCGGCAAACGGCGGGTGGTGGTGAAGAGCGCTGATGGTTATGAGGCATTCATGGTCGAGGGCGAGCAGGTTTCCCGTCGGGGCACGCGGCAAAGTGACCTGCTCCTGGCCTTGTCGCGGGTGATCCAGGATCTGCCCGCGCGCTTGCCCAGGGGCGCGGCCCAGGACCCGAGAGCGCAGTTGAAGACCCTGGTCTATCAACAGGCGATTCGCCAACGTGGGGAACTGCGCCGTCGCCTCGGTCTGCGTCCGGCGCATGCCTGGGCGGCGGTGCCATGGCGTCTGGTGCGTCAGCGCGGCGGTCGGATAGGAATCGAGCTGAGCGGGCGCGGCGCGGGCCTGCCGCCGGTGGAGGTGTTCGGTACGCTGAAAAGACTCTATCGCGGCGCGACCAGTCAGGAACTGTTCGACCTGCTCCGCTCGCTGGGACGTACGAGAGTGGAGCAACGGGCGGCGGTCGAAGCCTTGGAGCATGACTACCGCAGGTTGCGCAGCGACCTGGAAGTCTGGCTCGATGTCCCGCAGGTCGAGGGCACGGACCGCAGCCTGGCGCTCAGAATGCGCAAGGCAATGGCATCCAGGATCCGCCGTTGCTGGCGCTGGGAAAGTCGTAATGTCCTGGGTGGCGTGCTGCTGCTTGAAGGCTTTTCCGTCGAGCAGATGCCGATACTCAACGTGCCGTTCAAACACGTGACCCAGCTGCTGATTCGTGACATGAACCTGGATATCCGCTATCTGAGCGCTTTCCTGCGGGCCTTTCCAGCCTTGCAGCATCTGCGCCTGTTTGGGGCCGGGTTGAAGCGCCTGCCCCATGAGATCGGCGAGATGCACGGCCTGCAAGAGCTCGACCTGGAGGGCAATCAGATTGCCCTGACGACGGCGGGCGCCTTGCAACTGGCGGGACTGCGGCAGTTGAAGTACTTGAACTTGCGTGGCAACCCGTTGAAGTTACTCCCCGACTTCGCTGCCCTGGCGGACTTGCAGTCACTGGACCTGAGCCGGACCGCGATCGATGCCTGGCCTTCGGGTGTGCTCTTCCTCAAGCAACTGGTGGTCCTGAACCTGTCGCATAATCGCATCCAACAGGTACCCGATTCCGTGCTGTTGGCCCCGCTGTCGCTCAACCGTGGTGTGAACCTGGAAGGCAATCCGCTGCTGCCCGATAGCATGACCAAACTGTCGGTGTATGCGCGGGAAAAAAAGGGCGCGGGCATTACCTTCGGGCTCACCTCGGCCGAGCTTGCCGCACCGGTCGGCATCGAGGCCTGGGGCGCGGCCATGGACCGGACCACGCATCAGAACGAATGCTGGCAATGCGTCAGGGACGAGCCGCATGCCGCTGGCTTTTTCGCCTTCCTGGAAAACCTCAGTGCCCTGGCGACGTTCTATGATCCGCAGTTCTCCAGTGCGCGCCGGAACCTGACAGAGCGGGTCTGGCGGATCATGGCGGCGGCGGCCGACAGTGCGGACTTGTGCCGGCAACTGTTCCTCCTGCAACGCACGGCGGCGGCGCAGGGCATGGAACGGTTGCGGGTCTTCAATGAACTCGAGTTCGCGGTGCTCTGCCACCAGGCACTCGCGGTGGTCGACAAAGCCGCCGCCAGGGCCCGGATACTGCGCTTGCTGAAGGGCAAGTTCCGCCTGCTGATGTTCTGGGACAAGACCATCGATCCGGCGATTTACCGGGCCTACTGGGAACAGCTGGGCGAGCGCCTGGAGTTGCCTGACCTGTGCAACGAGCGGTTCTACACGGAGCGGGTGCAGTTGGACCACACGGAGCTTGAGACGATGGTCGACTATGTCCGAGAGATGGAAACGTTGCCGCCGGAAGCGAACGGCCTGCACCGCTACCTGGTATCCCAGCCGTTCTGGTGCCGGTTCCTGTATCTGGCCTACGAGCAGGAGACCCAGTCATTGTCTGTCCAGGAGCGCGAGTCCCGGATCGGCACGCTTACCCTGGAAGTCTTGAATGGCGCCACTGAGCGGTCGCGCGCGACGACAAGCGAGGATCGGGTGGCGATACTCGACTAGCGCCGTGGGCCCGATCCGGCGGCTCAGCCTTTCCAGACCTGCGGATTGACCAGGTCGCGTGGTCGCTCGCCGAGCAAGGCGCTGCGCAGGTTGGCCAGCGCCCGATTGGCCATGGCTTCACGGGTTTCGTGGGTGGCCGAGCCGATATGCGGCAGGGTCACGGCGTTCTTCAGTTGGAACAACGGCGACTCGGCCAGCGGTTCCTTCTCATAGACGTCCAGCCCGGCGCCACGGATGGTACCGTTTTGCAGGGCCTGGATCAGCGCCGGTTCGTCCACCACCGGGCCACGGGAGATATTGATCAGGATCGCGTCCGACTTCATCAGGCCCAGTTCGCGCTGGCTGATCAGGTGGCGGGTCTTGTCGCTCAAGGGCACCACCAGCACCACGAAGTCGGCTTCGGCGAGCAGCGCGTCGAGACTGCGCAACTGCGCGCCGAGTTGCTGTTCGAGTTCCGGCTTGCGGCTGTTGCCGCTGTAGAGAATCGGCATGTTGAAGCCGAGATGGCCACGCCGGGCCACGGCCGCGCCGATATTACCCATGCCGACGATGCCCAGGGTCTTGCCGTGCACATCGCCGCCGAACAGCGCCGGGCCGACGCTGGCCTTCCACTCCCCGGCCTTGGTCCAGGCGTCGAGCTCGGCGACGCGGCGGGCGCTGCTCATGAGCAGGGCGAAGCCGAGGTCGGCGGTGCTTTCGGTGAGCACGTCGGGGGTGTTGGTGAGCATGATCCCGCGTTCGTTGAAATAGGCCACGTCGTAGTTGTCGTAGCCGACCGAGACGCTGGAGACCACTTCGAGCTTGCCGGCGTTTTCCAACTGGGCGCGGCCAAGCTTGCGACCGACGCCGATCAGGCCGTGGGCGTGGGGCAGGGCTTCGTCGAACTGGGTGTTGAGATCACCGAGCTTGGGATCCGGGACTATCACCTCGAAATCCTGGCGCAGTTGTTCGACCATGGCAGGGGTGACGCGGCTGAAGGCGAGTACGGTTTTTTTCATCGCAGGGCTCATCGAACGGCGGGAATGCCAAGCACGCTATCATTTTTCGCCGGAGTTGTGCGCCGGATTGTACTTCCGTGGAGTCACAAACCCCTGTGGGAGCTGGCTTGCCGGCGATGGCGGCCTGGCTGGTGCTGATGAGCTCAGTTGGCGATACGCACGCTTTTCAGCTCATACGCCGCCAATTCGGCCTGATGGCCCGCAAGGATTTCCGGCAAGGTACCGCGCAGGTGCTCGACCCAGGTCTTGATCTTGGCATCCAGGTACTGGCGCGACGGGTAGATCGCATACACGTTCAGCTCCTGCGAGCGGTAGCTGGGCATCATCCGCACCAAACTGCCGTTGCGCAGCCCTTCGATGGCCGCATACACCGGCAACACGCCGACGCCCATGCCGCTGATGATCGCCGCCTTCATCGCATCGGCGGAGTTGACCAGGAACGGCGAGGTGGCGATGTTCACTGCCTCCTGGCCATCCGGGCCATCGAAGGCCCAGCGGTCCAGGGCGATCACCGGGCTCACCAGGCGCAGGCAGGCATGGTTGAGCAGGTCGCTGGGCCGCTGCGCGCCACCGTTGGCTTTCACATAGGCCGGCGAGGCACAGACGATGCTGTAGGTGATCCCCAGGCGCTGCGAGACAAACCCCGAGTCCGGCAACTCGCTGGCCAGCACGATGGACACGTCATAACCCTCGTCGAGCAGGTCCGGCACGCGGTTAGCCAGGGTCAGGTCGAAGGTCACGTCAGGGTGGGTCTTGCGGTAGCGAGCAATGGCATCGATGACGAAATGCTGGCCGACCCCGGTCATCGAGTGCACCTTCAACTGCCCGGCCGGGCGCGCATGGGCGTCGCTGGCCTCGGCTTCGGCCTCCTCGACATAGGCCAGGATCTGCCCGCAGCGCAGCAGGTAACGCTTGCCGGCCTCGGTCAGGGCGATGCGCCGGGTGGTGCGGTTGAGCAGGCGGGTTTGCAGGTGGGCCTCAAGAGCCGAGACCGCGCGCGAGACGTTGGCCGTCGTGGTGTCCAGCTGCACGGCGGCGGCGGTGAAGCTGCCGGCTTCGGCCACGCAACTGAAAGCGCGCATATTTTGCAAAGTGTCCATGGAGTGCTCTCTGGGGTGACGGTAAATTGTGACACGAAGTAACGGGGTGCTGGGCATACGACCAAGGGATTATCGCGTTTACGGTAACAAAGCTTCACAGAAAGGCCATCTTATCGCCTGACAGGCCGCCCTCTAGAATTGCCCCGACCTGTGTGCACCTCCGCTCTCAAGAACACCCCGTAACCCTGTAGGAGCCGGCTTGCCGGCGATGAGGCCCGTGAGCCTCGCACCGACCTTGCGGACGCTATCGCCGGCAAGCCGGCTCCTACGGAGTGGTGTCATGCCCAACACCGTGCCCACAGGAAACCGCTTTTTTCCCCACCCCAGGAATTTGCAGCAGTGCCGCGTCGCATCAGCAGAGAGCTGAAGACTCTCAGTGTTTGGGCTTTATCCTTGGCTATCAGCGGCTGCATCGGAACCGGAGGTATTGCCCCGCAAGGTCAGACCCTCGCGGCCAACACCCTGCTCACCGATGAAGCGATCCGCGGTGCCGAGCGCGACGCCCACTGGCCCGTCGCCCAATGGTGGCAGGCCTATGGCGACCGTCAGCTCGACCAGTGGATCGAGCGCGCCGTGCAGGGCAGCCCGAGCCTGGCCATGGCCGCCGCCCGGGTGCGCCAGGCCCGGGCCCTGGCGGGGCTGGCCGAGTCGGCCGAGTCCGTGCAGATCAAGGGTGACGCCGCGCTCAAACGGCACAACTGGGCCAACGACCAGTTCTACGGCCCTGGCGAACTGGCGGGTAGCACCACCTGGGACAATAACGCCGGGCTCGGCCTGAGCTATTCCCTGGACCTCTGGGGCCGCGAAAGCAACGCCAGCGAACGGGCTGTCGACCTGGCGCATATGAGCGTCGCCGAAGCGCGCCAGGCCCGCCTCGAATTGCAGAACAGCATTGTGCGCGCCTATATCCAGCTGTCCTTGCATTACGCCGAGCGCGATATCGTCGAAGCCACCCTCAAGCAGCAGATGCAGATTCTCGATCTGGCGCAAAAACGCCTGAACGGCGGCCTCGGCACCCATTTCGAAGTCAGCCAGGCCGAGACGCCGCTGCCGGAAACCCATCGCCAGATCGACGCGCTGGACGAGGAGATCGCCCTGAGCCGCAACCAGCTGGCGGCCCTGGCCGGCGTCGGCCCGGGCGAGGGCGCGCGCCTGCAACGACCGGCGCTGTCCCTGCACACGGCCTTGAAACTGCCTTCGGCACTGCCTGCGCAACTGCTCGGCCAGCGCCCGGACGTGGTCGCCAGCCGCTGGCAAGTGGCGGCCCAGGCCCGGGGCATCGATGTCGCCCATGCCGGTTTCTATCCCAATGTCGACCTGGTCGGCAACCTCGGCTACATGGCCACCGGCGGCGGCCTGCTGGAGTTTCTCACCGGCAAGAAATTCAACTACGGCGTCGGCCCGGCACTGTCCCTGCCGATCTTCGACGGCGGTCGCCTGCGCGCTGAACTGGGCGAAGCGGCGGCCGGTTATGACCTCGCCGTGGCGAAGTACAACCAGACCCTGGTCAATGCCCTCAAGGGCATTTCCGACCAGTTGATCCGCCGCGAGTCGCTGGACAAACAGCAGGTGTTCGCCGCCGAGTCCGTGGCCTCGGCGCAGAAAACCTACGACATCGCGATGATCGCCTATCAGCGTGGCCTGACCGACTACCTCAATGTGCTCAATGCCCAGACCCTGCTGTTTCACCAGCAGCAGATCGAGCAGCAGGTCCAGGCCGCGCGCCTGAGTGCCCATGCCGAACTGGTCACCGAACTGGGTGGCGGGCTGGGCGCGGGCAACGACGTACCGGCCGAGAGCCGTACCCTGGCGAACAAACCCCCGGCCGTGCTGGCCGCCTTCGATCACTGAGAACCGCGTCATGACTCCCTTGCCCGCCCCGGTGCGCTGGCTGTACTCCCTGGAATGGCGTCGTGGTTTCTTCGACTGGGCCCGTAGCGACGGCGTGACCTGGATCTATATCTTCAAGGTCCTGGCCGCCGCGTTCCTCACCCTGTGGCTGGCCATGCGCCTGGAGTTGCCGCAGCCGCGTACGGCGATGATCACCGTGTTTATCGTCATGCAGCCGCAGAGCGGCCACGTGTTCGCCAAGAGCTTCTACCGCTTCCTCGGTACCCTGGCCGGTTCCGCGGTGATGGTGGCGCTGATCGCCCTGTTCGCCCAGTACACCGAACTGTTCCTCGGCGCATTGGCGATCTGGGTCGGCCTCTGCTCGGCCGGCGCGCAACGCAACCGCAACTTTCGCGCCTACGGCTTCGTGCTCGCCGGCTACACCGCCGCGATGGTCGGCCTGCCGGCCCTGGCCCACCCGGAAGGGGCGTTTATGGCGGCGGTGTGGCGGGTACTGGAAATCTCCCTGGGGATTCTCTGTTCGACCCTGATCAGTGCCGCGATCCTGCCGCAAACCTCCAGCGCCGCCATGCGTAATGCGCTCTACCAGCGTTTCGGGGTGTTCGCCGGGTTTGTCAGTACCGGCCTGCGTGGCAGCCACCCGCAGACCGCCTTCGAGGCCGCCAACGTCGGCTTTATCGCCCAGGCGGTGGGCCTTGAAGGGTTGCGCAGCGTCACCGTGTTCGAAGACCCGCACATGCGTCGGCGCAATGGTCGGCTGAACCGCCTGAACAGCGAATTCATGACCTTGACCACCCGCTTCAACGCCTTGCACCAGTTACTTGAGCGCCTGCGCAGCCGGGGCCGGGTCGAGGTGCTGGCGGCCATCGAACCGGGTTTTCCGAGCCTCGGCGAACTGCTCGACGACTTTGCCGGGCGGGCCCTGACCGACGCCGACGCGCAGCGCCTGGCGATCCGCCTGGCCGATTACAAACAGGGCCTGCCGGAGCGGGTGCGTAGCCTGCGGGCGAGTTTCCAGGAAAGTGAGCCGAGCGAAGCCGACCTGCTGGATTTTCACACCGCCTACGAGCTGCTCTATCGCTTTGTCGAGGAACTGCACAGCTACGCTTTGACCCATGCGTCCCTGGCCGATCACCACCACGAACGCGAACAGTGGGACGAGCCCTATGTGCCGAAAACCAACTGGTTCGCCGCCTCGGCCTCGGGGATTCGCGCCGCGTTCATCCTGATCGTGCTCGGCAGCTATTGGGTGGCGACCGCCTGGCCGAGCGGGGTGACCATGACCCTGGTCTCGGCCGCCACCGTGGGGCTTTCCGCCGCCACCCCGAACCCCAAGCGCATGGCCTTCCAGATGGCCTGCGGCACCCTGCTCGGCGCGGTGATCGGCTTTGTCGAGATGTTCTTCGTGTTTCCCCGGATCGACGGCTTCCCGCTGCTCTGCCTGATGCTCGCGCCGGTGATCGTGCTCGGTGCCTTTCTCGCTTCGCGGCCGCGGTATGCCGGTATCGGCCTGGGCCTGTTGATCTTCTTCAGTATCGGTTCGGTGCCGGACAACCTGACCATCTACAACCCCTACAGCTTTATCAACGACTACATCGGCATGGTCCTAGGCATGCTGGTCTGCGCGGCGGCCGGGGCGATCATCCTGCCGCCCAACAGCCGCTGGCTGTGGCGGCGCCTGGAACAGGACCTGCGCGAACAGGTGGTGTTCGCCATCAGCGGCAAGCTCAAGGGCCTCGGTTCGACCTTCGAAAGCGGCACCCGCGACCTGCTGCACCAGGCCTACGGCCTGGCCGCCGGGCAACCGAAAGTGCAGAGCCAGTTGTTGCGCTGGATGTTCGTGGTGCTGGAAGTCGGCCACGCGATTATCGAGCTGCGCAAGGAACAGGCGATCTTGCCGGTGCACCCGGCGTATGCCGAATCGCAGCCGTGGCGCCAGTCGATCCGGGTCATGGGCCGGGCGCTGGTGCGCCTGTTCATCCAGCCCAACGCGAGCAACCTGGAGCGTGGGCTGGTGGCGGTGGACCATGCCATCAGCCGGGTCCAGGCCACCGACGAACCCTTTGCCCGGCACTTCGACACCTCGGCCCTGCGCCGGGTGCAAAGCTACCTGCACTTTATCCGCACCTCGTTGCTGGACCCGCAATCACCGCTGGCCGACCTGGGCCGTCCACAAGGAAATCCCCATGCCCCGTGAAGTGGCCTTCCATGGTGTGTACATGCCGACCATGACCTTGATGTTCCTGATCGCGGCGGGGTTGGGCTGGGCGCTGGACCGCTTTATCGCCAGCCATGACCTGTACCGCTTCTTCTGGCACCCGGCGCTGCTGCGCCTGAGCCTGTTCTGCTGCTTGTTCGGCGCCTTGGCGCTCACTGTCTACCGTTGAGAACGACCTGATGAAAAAGCTGTTCAGCCTGATCGCCACCTTGCTGGTCCTGGCCCTTGCGATCTGCATCGGCCGGTTCCTCTGGGTGCAGTACATGGAAACCCCCTGGACCCGCGACGGCCGGGTGCGCGCCGACATCATCAATGTCGCGGCGGACGTCACCGGTGAAGTGGTGGAGGTGCCGGTGCGCGATAACCAAGTAGTGAAGAAGGGCGACCTGCTGATGCGCATCGACCCCGAGCACTACCGTATTGCGGTCAAGCAGGCGCAGTCGCTGGTGGACTCGCGCAAGGCGACCTGGGAGATGCGCAAGCTCAATGCCCATCGCCGTGCGGACCTGGATAACCTGGTGATCTCCAAGGAAAGCCGTGATGACGCCAGCAACACCGCGGATGCGGCCCTGGCTGATTACCAGCAGGCCCAGGCACAGCTGGAGGCTGCGCAGTTGAACCTGGCGCGCACCGAAGTGCGGGCGGCAGTGGACGGTTATGTCACCAACCTCAATGTGCATCGCGGCGACTATGCGCGGATCGGCGAGGCGAAGATGGCGGTGGTCGATATGAACTCGTTCTGGGTCTATGGCTTCTTTGAAGAGACCAAGCTGCCGCATTTGAAGGTGGGTGATCCGGCGGATATGCAACTGATGAGCGGGCAGGTGCTCAAGGGGCATGTGGAGAGTATCTCGCGGGGGATCTACGACCGTGATAACCCGGAGAGTCGTGAACTGATCGCCGATGTGAACCCGACCTTCAACTGGGTGCGCCTGGCCCAGCGGGTGCCGGTGCGGATTCATATCGATCAGGTGCCGGACGGGGTGCTGCTGGCGGCGGGGATTACGTGTACGGTGATTGTTAAGGCGGTGGGGGAGTAGTTGGTCTCACTTGGTGCTGAGGCAAAGCCAGGTAATGATTTCTTCTTCATTGGTATCGAATTGGGTGCTCATTTCAGCTCTCCTTTCGAGGTCGTATCGAGTCGTTCGCTCAGGGTTGACCTGAAAAACCACGAAATTCCCTTTCCAGGCGCTCCAAGCCTGATCCCAAGCCAAGCCTCGTCGCTACTGTCAGAAATGACAGTTCCGACAAGCGGCGAGGGGCCTTGCGGGCGCCCAAAGCCTCGGGACAAGCTCGGCCAGCAAGACAACTCGCTTTCCATTGAGTGAAATTTCCTAGAAAATCCCGCGCGCTTGTTTGTGCCTGATTGCGCGGCTAGGCTTGATTTCGTTACTGCCAATTCAGTGACCGGGTTTAGCAGCTCGTCGCTTTACCGTCTCCCCGAGAGCAGAAGCCGCGAAGACGCCCTCGTCAACGCCTACTCCGTCCTGCAATCGGCAGTGGCCACGGCCTGTGAACACGCCGACAACCAGACCGGTTCCAACCGCCAGGTGGCGATGGGGGTTGTGCACCTGATCGAGTTGGCTCAGCGCTGGGTGGATTCGGTGTTGGATGCGCGACCTGGCGTCGTCACGAACTGACAATGCTCAGTCAGGCCTGAAACACAAACCTGCGTGGGAGCCGGCTTGCCGGCGATGGCGTCCGCAAGACAGATGCAAGGCTCGAGGGCCCATCGCTGGCAAGCCAGCGCCTGCAGGTGACCGCGTTGGGCGCGGTGGCGGAGTAGCGGTCGAGACGATATTTGCAAGGTTCGTCTTTCAGGCCTGAGTGAAGGTCTCGTGCAAATGCCGCCATAGCACCTGTCCACCCGGCTGTTTTTCAAACACCGCCGTGGCCAGCCGATCGGTAGGCGTACCGGTGTCATCAGCCTGCCATTCGCGATAACGAACTACGGCGCCGGCTTCATGCAATGCAATCACTTCAAGCTCTCCGAGGGTAATGACACAACCCGGTCGGTGTCCGCCCGCACTGCTAAACAATTCGCCCAACCCCGCTTTGTCCAGTTGTCTGCCAGTGGGCGTGACCATGGAAAAGGTCTCCGAGAACCGTGCCAGCAACGACTCCAGCGCGTTGTCCGCCATGGCTCCGGAAAACCACTGTTCGATGGCTGTAAGGGTTTCGATCACTTCATTGAGGTACAGCGCTTTATCGTTCATGCGGATTCTCCTTGTGGCGACAGGTTAGGTCGCCACCGTTGTTTGGGAAACCGCGATTTGGCTGCTAGTTTGTCAAAATTATTTTGACAATAGAGGTGGGGACCTTTGGTCAGCCTGGATCGTTTCGAAACCTTCAAGACCGTGGTCGAGGCCGGTTCGTTGACCGCCGCCGCCGAACGACTGGGGCAAACCCGCGCCGTGATCAGCTTCACCCTCAAGCGCCTGGAGGCTGAGCTGGGTGTGACCCTGTTGGCGCGCAACACCCGGCGCCTGGCCCTGACCGAAGCTGGCGAGCGCTTTTATGGCCGTTGCCTGAGCATGCTGGAACAGGCCCGGCTGGCGATCGACGAAGCGCGTTCGGAGCACACGCAACTGCGCGGCACGCTACGGATCACCACCACGGTGGAATATGCCTTGGCCAAAGTGGTGCCGGCGCTGGAACTGTTCCGGCAGATTCACCCGGAGTTGAAGGTGCATCTGTCGACCTCCTCGACCCACGCCGATCTGATCTCGGAGCGTTTCGATGTGGCGCTCCGGTTGGGTCAGGTGTCCGATTCCAATCATCGGGCCACGCAACTCGCCACCTTCAAGATCTTTGCCGTGGCCTCGCCGGGTTTTGTCGCCGGATTGCCTGGTGGCGAATTGCACACCTTCGAGGCCTTGCAACAGGTGCAGAGCCTGGTGCATCGACGGCTGGGGGATCTTGGCCTGACCCATGTGACGAGTGGCGAGCAGTTTTTCTTTCGACCCGGCGTCGAGCAGTCACGCATCGTCGCTGACAACTCCTCGGTGCTGCTTGGCTTTGCCCTGGCGGGACAGGGGGTGGCGATTCTGCCGGATTGGCTGGTACGTGAGGATCTGGAGAGCGGGCGCCTGTGCCGCTTGTTGAACGACTACTGCTTTGTCGAGCAGGGGATCTACGCGCTGTACCCGGACACCCGGCACCTGCCGTTGAAAGTCCGGGTGTTCATCGACTTCATGAAGGACCATGCCTGAGCGCAATCTCGTTCCCTTGAAAATGTTCAATCTGGACAGCGCAAGATCATTTGTGGGAGCGGTGCTTGCCCGCGAAAGGAGCGCCGCGGTTTTTCAGGTACACCGCGTCATCGTTCTTCGCGGGCAAGCACCGCTCCCACATTGAGGTAGGTGTTCAGGCTCAAGTGAACGGCATTGCTTGCTGGCCGCTTGCTACAGGTGTGCGTTCAAGCCAAACCGCTTCATCAGCACTTTTTCCAGCAAGCCCTTGGGCAACAACCAGGCCATCAATGGCAGTGCCCGACTGCCATTGCCCAGGCGCAACAGGCGCGGCGGCCGGGTTTGCCGCACGGCCTTGAGCACGTCGGCGGCCACGCTGACGGCCGGCGTCGGATTGTTCTGCGAGGCGTTGGCCCGCGCCCGAATACCTTCGCGCAGCGGCCACCAGGGCGATTGTTCGCCAATCAACTGCTCGGCTTCATGCCCGGCGTTTTTGGCAAAGCGGGTATCGATAGCCCCGGGTTGTACTTCCATCACCCGGATCGCGAATGGCGCCAGCTCCATGCGCAGGGCATCGCTCAAGGCATGCACCGCCGCCTTGGAGGCGCAATAGGCCCCGGCGAACGGCGTCACCAGCACCCCGGAGACGCTGCCGATATTTACCACCAGGCCTCGGCTGCGGCGCAATACCGGGAGCATCGCCCGGGTCACCCCGACAATGGAGAACACATTGGTTTCGAACTGCCGGCGCATCGCCTCTACCCCGCCGTCGAGCAGCGGCCCCATGGCGCCGTAGCCGGCGTTGTTGATCAGCACATCGAGGCCGCCGCTCTGCTGGTTGATGCGTTCGCCCAGCCGCCGCAGGGTCTCGCCATCATTCACGTCAAGCTTTACCGCGGTGAAGCCGGCGTCGGCCAGCGCCGCCACATCCTCGGCCCGACGCGCCGAGGCCCAGACCTCGTAACCCGCCTGCTTGAACACATCCGCCAAGGCGCGGCCGATGCCGCTGGAACATCCGGTGATCAGGGCAACGGGCATGGCACTTCCTTAGTGGGCTTGGGATTGAGAGTCGAAGACCTCCGAGAATACCCCGTCCGAGACAAAAAGGAGCGTATCCAGGCCCTTCTTGATCTCATCCTTTTGCGTGCCGTACATGTGGCTCTGGGTGCCATGGGCATCAAGGAAGAACAAGGCCGGCACGTACTCGATCTTGATCTCCGGCTGGAACAGTTTGAAGATCGGATAGCTGATCTGATAAAACGCCACCCGTTCCCGGTAGGGGCCCGCAACCAGGGCCTCGAGCAGGGGTTTGAGCCTTTCGCACGACGGACAGTGGCGGCTGTAGACCAGCACCACGGCCGGGCGGGGTCGGATCAACGGAACCTCAAGGCTGCCCAGCTCCGCCCTGAACGCTTGTCGAGTTTTTATCTCGATAACTGTGTTCGTCCCTTTCATGCTCAATACCTTGCCGCCCTGTTTCTGTGTTGGGGGGTATTCAACGTCAAATGTGATCCAGTGTAACCTGTCAGAAATGACGGGTGTCAAAGTGATATCACAGTCGATTGGGGTCCGGTGGAACGCTCGTATTAAATATATTTTTAAATGAATTCAATGAATTACTGGCTGAAATCGTATGTGAGATGAGCGTTTTGGCCTTGATTGTCGGAAGATAATATTTACTAATTAACTCACGCTAATGTCTTGAGGGGGTGGGATATGCCCCGTTCGATGTTTTCTTATTTCGTTTATCACTAAAAAACTGTCATTTCTGACAGTAGCTCGATCCTCCGTATTGCGTCCACATTAGCTCCCAGCAGACCCGCTTGGAGCCCGGCGATGGACCAACAAGAAAGCTTCAGCATCACGCCGCCGTCGCTGCCCAAGGGCGGCGGAGCCATCCAGAGCATCGGTAAAGGCTGGGGCGAGGTCGGTTCCAGCGGCAAGGCGTCCTTTGACCTGCCGTTGCCGATCTCGCCCGGACGCGGTTTCGCCCCGCCGCTGACACTCGGTTATGGCAGCAGCGTCGGTAACAGCCTGTTCGGTATCGGCTGGGTACTGTCGCTGGGCTGCGTGGCGCGACGCACCAGCAAGGGCGTGCCGGATTACACCGATGAGGATGTCATGCTCGGTCCCGACGGCATGGTCTGGATGGCCGAGCGCGATGCCGCCGGGGCGATCATCCGTACGCCTAGGCGCTCTTATCAAGAGCTGGAGCTGGACACGGAGTACCAGGTCTCGCGTTATTTTCCACGGATCGAAGGCGCGTTCGAGCGCATCGAGCATTGGCGTTCGGCGGATGACTTTCCAGGGTTCTGGCTGGTCCACGGCACCGACGGCACCTTGCACCTGTACGGGATCAACAGCTCGTCACGCAGTACCGACCTGGAGGATCACCTGCGGGTCGGCGAGTGGCTGCTGGAAGAAAGCCTCAACGCCCACGGCGAACATATCCTCTATGAGTACGCTGGCGAAGACCACGCCGGGATGCCCGCCGATACCCCGCGCGACTTTGGTGCCCAGTGCTATCTGAGCCGGGTGCGTTATGGCAATTTCGAGGCGGACGCGCTATCGATTGACCTTTGCTGAAGAGGGAGATACGTCGTTACCTACTCAACAGTACGACATTATCTATGTTCCGCCCGGAGTAAGTTCCTATACAGAGGAGGTCTTCCAGGCGATCGAAACCTATCGTCCTGAAATAATAGAGGTTCACGCGGTCCATTGTCGCCCGGTCTTCAATCGTACGGTGGTACGGGAGCGGGTCAGTCCATCAGGCAGTGGCCGTGTGTTGCTCTTCGAGTAGCCCATCCATTTCCTGTTGGGCCATATCGATCAGGTGCACGGCGCCCAGGGCGAGTTTGCGCTGCGAGCCCTGGAGATTGTCCGCCGACTCATAGGCGGTAGCCGAAGCACTCTGGAGGATTTCGTAGATATGGAGCAGGGTTTCTTCGATGTTGCGGGTTTGATTTTTCTGAGGCCGAATGCGCGTCGGCGGCAGTTCATAATGAGCGAAGGCGCGCTCGGCGGCGAGCCGGAATGCCGGGGAAGCGAGGTCTTCCGCGACAGGCGGATTGGGGGTGATCTTGAACATGGTGTATCCCTTTTGATAAGTGGGGACCGTCACCGTTCGCTTGCACGCGAATGAGGGTGGCGGCCGTACGCAGGTGTGCAAGACCGGGGCAAAAGGTAAACCCGGCAGATCCCGAAGATCTCCCGCGCACGGCCGCCATAACACACTATTTCGGGCATAAAAAAACGCCTGGAAGTAGTTGGCGTCGCGCGCCTTTTGTCGGTCCGGACTTGCACGTCCGTATCACCGAATTTGCGGTGACACATGCAGACTAGTCGCCGGTCCCGACAGGCGCAACGGGTTGGGATTTTCTAGGAAATTTCAGTCAAGTGAAAGGGAATAGTCTTCGCTGATGCCGCTGCCAACCAGCGGCGGTACGAATAAATGGGGAGTGACTCTATCTTTAGTCCATACCCTGGACTAAGCTTGAGGCCTCAATCCATCCATGGGGGGCAACAACATGCAGACCCACAATATCCATGCGGCCAAGACGCATTTCTCGCAGCTTGTCGATGCAGCAGCGGGTGGGGAAACCATCATCATCGCCAAGGCCGGCATACCCGTCGCCAAGCTGGTCCCAATCACCGCCCCCAAGCGGCGCGGAATGCTAGCCGGTGTAACTTTCAACGCTGAGGCTTCGGATGCCCTGGATGCTGAGATCGCGGACCTGTTCGAGGGCAAGGCATGAGGCTATTGCTCGATACTCATATCCTGATCTGGGCGGCTACCGATGACGTCAAGCTATCCAAGACTGCGGCCCAGTTGATCGACGATGAGGCCAATACCCTGTATTTCAGCGCGGCCAGCCTGTGGGAACTGACCATTAAAGGCGCTGAGCGCACCGGCATGATTCCAGGTGTGCTGCGTAAGGCGTTGTTGGGGGCGGGCTATCTTGAACTGCCTATCACTTCCGAGCACGGGCTGGCTGTCGGCGCCCTGGAGAATCATCATCGTGACCCGTTTGACCGCATCATGGTGGCCCAAGCGCTGGTCGAGGGGATCAGCCTGGTAACGCACGACGGGGCGCTGCACGCCTATCCGCATACCCTTATCGTTTGACTTCATGAAAACACCTCAAAGTAGCGGGCGTCGCGTGCCTTCGGCCAGTTCCGACGCTGGGCACGATGCCCGTTAGCCAAGGCCGAACACGGTTCCTTTAGGCGCCGGCTCGCTGGCGATGAGGTCCTTGAGCCTTGCGGTGCTTATCCCTGCGCCATCGCCGGCAAGCCGGCTCCCACAAGTTGCGCGGTGTTTTCAATACCATCTATCGGACCTGTCATTTCTGACAGTAGCCAACACGGCGGATTGGGTGATTACTAGGTTGACGCCTCCTACTCAGAGCCTGAGCCATGTCGAGACTGACGGGCGGCCTTCATACTCATACACCGACGCTGGCGGTCATTGATCCTCGCGGGCTCGCCGTGCGCTCGGTTGCTTACTGCCGCTCCGTCGCGACGGCGCAAGCCGAAGAGCGGGTCAACCGCAGCGCCTATGACGCCATGGGACGCCTGGTCGAGCAATGGGACCCCAGGTTGTGGGCGCTCAGTGCCGAAGATGCGACAACACCGGCCAACCTGATCAATCGTTATTCGTTGTCAGAAAAGGTACTGAACTCACTCAGTGTCGATGCCGGCGAGCGGATCAGCTTGTTCGGCGATGGCGATCAGCTTGTTCAAACCTATCACTACGACGCGGGCGGCAACTTGCTGGAGCTGGTCCATGTCGGCCCGCAAAGCCACAGTCGCAAGCTGACGGCGGCGCGCTATAGCAATCGCTGCCTGCCAGGGCACAATGACCGGCCCCCGACCGAGGATGAAATTGCCGTCGCTTTTGATGGCAATGGCAACCTTCTGGCCCTGCAACCGGGGCAGGCGATGAGTTGGGATCTGCGTAATCAGTTGCGCGAGGTGCGACCGGTTGAGCGTGAGAGTTCTGACGATGATCTTGAGTTGTATTTTTACGGTGGCGATGGTTTGCGGCGACGTAAAGTCAGGTCTACGCAGACCAAGGCCCGTTCTCTGATATCGGAGGTCCGCTACTTACCTGGCCTGGAAATCCGCACCCGCAAAGGCACTGGCGAAGTGTTGCAGGTGATCTGCGTCCAGGCCGGACGCAGTGCCATGCAGGTGCTGCACTGGGAAACGGCACCGCCCTCCAGCATCGCCAATGATCAATACCGCTATAACCTCACCGACCATCTGGGCTCCAGCAGCCTGGAGCTGGACAGCGAAGCGCAGGTGATCAGTCAGGAAACCTATCACCCCTATGGCGGTACAGCCTGGTTTGCCGGGCGCAGTGAAGTGGAGGCCAGTTACAAGACAGTGCGGTATTCGGGCAAGGAACGGGATGCGGCAGGGCTTTATTACTATGGATTCAGGTATTACGTACCCTGGTTGCAGCGGTGGAACAACCCGGATCCCGCCGGGAGTATGGATGGATTGAATGTATATGCTTTTGTTCAGGGTGATCCTGTTAATGGTATTGATAAAAATGGCTTGTGGGGAGAGGACGATCGGAAGCTAAAATATTTTAGGCACTCTCCACCCCGTGCTATACCCGAGGGGCAGGATATTTATCAATATGCGGCGAAGCGTAATGAAACGGTAGCCGCTCATGGTCTAGATAATTTTGTTTCGCCTGAGCGAGCCGCGCTCGCCGATGCATTGTACGAGGCACCACTTGTGCTGCAGGAAGCCCGTTGGATGTTATATAACCGATCTGATTTAAGTACGCCTGTCTTGAGAAGTTTTTTTGGTCCGGAACACACACACAAGAACACCCGACCATCATCAATGCATGGGGGAAGACAGAGGGGTTGCTGCGGCAGTACCATAATACTGGGTTTGGTAGAGGGAAATTTGTAAGAGGGGGTGGGGATCAGAAAAGTGTAGCTTGGATTAATAAAAATTATTTGTTGGGGCATATATTTATTAATGATGAGTTTTTGCATATTAAACTTCAAATAGAGTGTCTGCTGTTATTCGCGAGGCGAGTCATCTTTCTGATGTCAATAGATTTTTAGGTGTCGGTGCTGCGACCAAGGATTTTTACTGCTTGGATGATGATTATGTTTTGGCGGAAAAGCAGGCTTTCAATGTTGTGGGGCTTGGAAGCATAATGCCGATAGATATTGCAATATCTGCTATACTGCTTGGTCAAACTTTCAATAGTGTCTATCGCCACAGATAAGTGTTGTGGGCTGGACTTGGGAGATTCCAAGATACATCGGTGAGTCTCTGAGGTAGCTTGAAGTACATCCAAGAAAAGCCGCCCCTAGTGGACGATAATGCCGACAATATTGCCTACCTTGTGTACACGCTAAACCATGAATATGAGCGTTTTAACGCTTCGCCGCCAACTTTTTTTGGACGCTTGAAAAGCTGGTTTCAAGGGGTGTTTTAGTCCGAAAACAGAGTTCAGGAAAGGTATCCCCGGAAAAAAACACCCCCGCACCCACCTGCTGCGGATAGGGGGTACGCAGCCAGTGGGGCGGGGGTGAGTGGAACACTGTAGTTTACTGGGCGATGTTTTTCACGACCTCCTGTTCAACCGCAGTCGAACGGCCATAGACATCTTCAAAGCGCTCGATATCGTCTTCGCCCAGGTAGCTGCCGGACTGCACTTCGATGATCTCCAACGGGATCTTGCCCGGGTTGCGCAGGCGGTGCACCGAGGCAATCGGGATGTAGGTGGACTGGTTCTCGCAGAGCAGGAACACGTTGTCGTCGCAGGTCACTTCGGCGGTGCCGCTGACCACGATCCAGTGTTCGGCGCGGTGGTGGTGCATCTGCAACGACAGGCAGGCCCCCGGCTTTACCGAGATGTGCTTGACCTGGAAGCGCCCGCCCATGTCCACCGAGTCATAGGAACCCCAGGGCCGGTAGACCTCGCAGTGGTTCTGGGTTTCGCTGCGACCCTGGGCGTTGAGGGTGTTGACCATCTGTTTCACGCCCTGGACCTTGTCTTTGTGGGCGATCATCATCGCGTCCTTGGTTTCGACCACGACTATGTCATCCAGGCCGATCACCGAGACCAGTTTGCCGTTGCCGTGGATCATGCAGTTGTGGCTGTCCTGGATCACCACGTCGCCTTTGCTGACGTTGCCGTTTTCGTCCTTTTCATGCACGTCCCACAACGATGACCAGCAGCCGACGTCGCTCCAGCCGGCGCTCAGGGGCACCACGCAGGCGCGTTGGGTCTTTTCCATCACCGCGTAGTCGATGGAGTTGTCCGGGCACTGGGCGAAGGTGGCTTCGTCGAGGGTCACGCTGTCACCGTCCTGGGTACTGCGCTCCAGGGTCAGCAGGCAGGTGTCGTAGATGTCCGGGTCGTGCTTTTTCAGTTCTTCGAGGAAGCGGCTGGCACGGAACAGGAACATGCCGCTGTTCCAGAAGTAACCGCCGGCTTCGACGAACTCGGTGGCGCGTTTTTCATCGGGTTTCTCGACGAATTGCGAGACCCGGCTGACGCCTTCCGGCAGCAGCGCATCGTTGCTCGACTTGATGTAGCCGTAGCCGGTTTCCGGTTTGGTCGCCGGCACGCCGAACAACACCATTTCACCGCGCTCGGCGGCCACGGTGGCCAGGGCCAGGGCGCGTTGCAGGGCTTTCTGGTCGTCGAGCACGTGGTCGGCCGGGAGCACCAGCATCAGTTCGTCGCGGCCTTCGTTGACCAGCAGCATCGCGGTCAGGGCCACGGCCGGTGCGGTGTTGCGGCCGAAGGGCTCCATCAGGATGCGCTGGGTGCTGAGCTGACGGTTGCGCAGCTGTTCGTTGACGATAAAACGGTGGTCGAGGTTGCAGACCACGATCGGGCTTTCCATGCCGTCGAATACCAGGCGTTCCAGGGTTTGCTGGAACAGCGTTTCCTTGCCGGTGAGGGCGAGGAATTGCTTGGGAAACTGCTTGCGCGAGAGTGGCCAAAGACGTGAGCCGCTACCACCTGAGAGGATTACTGGAATCATGGTGTTACTCCTTTAAACAGTCTATGGGTTAGAGCTACTGTGGCGAGGGGGCTTGCCCCCGTTCGACTGCGCAGCAGTCGTAAAACCAGGTGCCTCGATTTACCTGATAGTGCATGGTCACAGGTTTTGGGACCGCTTCGCGCTCCAGCGGGGGCAAGCCCCCTCGCCACAGGTAATTCAACCGGCTTGATAGGTGTATGAGTGACCTGAATCAGTGGTGAGTCGGTCAGCGCGTCGAAACCGGGCGCTTGACCCACACCGGCGACAGGTTGCTGCCGTTGCCGGTGACGTAGAGCACCGCCGCTTCGCCGCGCTCCAGGGCCACCGGCTTGAGGTCGCTGACCTTGGTGCCGCCGTCGTACAGGGCCAGGCTGACTTTCACCGGGTTGATCTCGCGTTCGCCACGGCCCTTGGCCGCCACCGCCTGGACCACGTCGGTCTTGCCGTCGGCGGTCTTCAGGGTCAGGGCCTTGTCACTCAGGTTCTGCACCCGTACCAAGGACTTCTGCTTGTTCTTGAACGGCGGCTCTTCGATCAGTTGCGGTTGGCCGCTGGTGGTGTTGACCAGGGTGTAATAGTGGTCGGCGGCGAGTTTCACCGACAGGCTCTGGCTGCCGACCTTGGCGCTGTAGTCGCCGCCGGGCATGAAGCTGAAGTCACTGCTGGCCAATGGCGCGACATCGCTCAGCGCCGTGGCACCGACGCTGGCGCTGACCTCCTGGTTGCTGGCGTTGTAGAGGCGTACGAAGCTCGAACCCTTCGGTGCGATCGGGCCATACAGGGCGGCATCGCCGGCCCAGACGGACAAGGACAACAGGCTCAGGCCCGCGGCCATGGCCAGGGTTTTGACCGCGCGGCCGTGGGTGTTTTTACGAGTAGTGTTGAAGGTCATGGTAAGTACCTCTTTCAGTTTTGCGCCTGTGCGGGCGACTCGGATTTAGTGGTGTTCTGGACCAGGTTTTGTTGACGGATGCCGTTGGCTTTCAATTGCGCGACCCACTGCGGGTCGGCATCGCCGATTTCGTTGTTGACCGGCAGGTAGCGCTCCGGGAATTCCCAGATCAGCAGCTGCGGCGGGTTGTTCTTGAAGGCGTCGCTTTCCAGGTAGGCAAGCATCGGCAGGATCGGGCCGTGGCCGTCTTCGGCGTAATTCACCACGTCGCGGTGCAGGGCCTGCTTCAGCGCGCCGACGAAGTTCCAGTTCGGGTTGGCGCTGTAGCTGGTGCCGATCAGCGCCACCGGGACTTCCTTGTCGGCAAACAACGCGTCTGCACCGGCCGGTTGATCGTCGGCGGCACGGGTGGTGCGTTTTTCCAGGGGCTCCTGGGGCGGCATCAGGTCGCTGAACAGTGGGTCCAGCGGCAGGAACAGGGTCAGGTCGCCCTTGTGCTGTTCGGTTTTCTCGGCTTCGGTGACAAAGCGCTGCGGCTCGCCGCTGAGCGGGGCGTGCTTGCCGATGGCGGCGGCCAGTTGGGTCGCGGCGATCTGCGCGCCGTCCGGGGTCCAGTGGGTGTCGGTGCGCAGGAACACTTGCTGGCCTTGTTGCTTGGCCTGTTGCAGCGGGCCCAGCAGGTCGGGAGCAAGGATCCGGTCAGCGGCGGCCCGGGCGTGGAAGTCCCGGTAGAGGTTGGCGTGGATGCTCGCCGGACGCACGTCGCCCAGGTGTTCCGGGTACAGGCGGACCTTGGCCGGAACGATCGCCAGCACCAGCTTCACGCCCTTGGCCTTGAGGGCCTGGCGCACGCCTTCGACCAGCGCGTAGTTGCCTTGCAGGTTCTGCTGCTCGCCGGCGATGGGGTTGAATTCCTCGTCGCTGTAGAGCCACTGGTCGCGGCCCAGTACCACCCCCGGACGGCCTTCGTTGAACAGCTTGAAGTCCAGCGCGGCCCAGAGGTTGGTGCCCAGGCGCTTGATCGGGAATTCACCGTCGTAGCGGGTCTCGACCGCCTTGCTCCAGCGCCCGTCGAGCAAGGTCGCGTCGGCGTTGGTGCTGAAGCCGATAAAGCTGCGCAGGGACCACAGCCCCAGCGCCAGCAAGGTGACGAGGAACAGGGCGACGTAGAGGATGCGGAGTGCTCGGGTCATGGTCGGCTCCCTCAGAACTGGAAGTAAAGGAACGGCGAGAAGCTTTGCGCCGAGAGTTTGAGAATCGAGGCGATGAACAGCAGCAGCACCAGGCAGCGCATCACATAACGCGGCCAGTCGGCGACCCAGTAAGCCGGTTGCACCTCGGCCTCGACCCCGACGCTATAGCCGGGCTCGTGGATACTGCCGGCCGCCTCACCGGGGGCGGCCTTGATCAGGCCGGGTTGCGCGCTGGCCGGGCCGTCGGCGGGTTTGGCCTTGGCTTTGGCGGCGGGCGGGTTGCGGTAGAAGTCGCGCAGGCCGAAGAACCCCAGGGTCGCGTAGGCCAGCACCAGGGTCGCCACTTGCAGGCCGGTGAGGCTGGCGCGGTTGAGTTCCGACAGCGACCACTCGCCGAAGCTGAACATGGCGCCGTACATGCGCGCGGCGACGTGGAGGTTTTCAGAGCGGAAGATCACCCAGCCCATGATCACCAGCAGGAAGGTCAGGGCCCAGCGGATCGGGTTGAAACGCCGTGGCGAGGTGTCGATGCCCAGGGCTTTTTCGATCGCCAGCCACAGGCCGTGCCAGGCACCCCAGACGATGTAGGTGAGGTTGGCGCCGTGCCACAGGCCGCCGAGCAGCATGGTCAGGAACAGGTTGCGGTAGGTGGTCAGCGTGCCTTTGCGGTTGCCGCCCAGGGTGATGTAGAGGTAGTCGCGCAGCCAGGTCGACAGGCTGATATGCCAGCGCCGCCAGAATTCGGTGATCGATTGGCTGATGTACGGCTGCTTGAAGTTCTCCATGAAGCGGAAGCCCATCATCAGGCCCAGGCCGATGGCCATGTCGCTGTAGCCGGAGAAGTCGAAGTACAGCTGCGCGGTATAGGCCAGGGCGCCGAGCCAGGCGTCGCCGGTGGTCGGCTGCTGCAGGGCGAAGCAATGGTCGGCGACCACCGCCAGGGTGTCGGCGATAAAGACCTTCTTGATAAAACCCTGCATGAACCGCGTGGCGCCTTCGGAGAATTTGTCGAGGGTGTGGGTACGGTTGTTGAACTGTTCGGCAAGGTCGCGAAAGCGCAGTACGGGGCCGGCGATCAGGTGCGGGAAGATCGCCACGAAGGCCGCGAAGTCGATCAGGTTGCGGGTCGCCGGGGTGTCGCCGCGGTAGACGTCGATGATGTAGCTGATGGACTCGAAGATGTAGAACGAGATCCCGATCGGCAACAGCACGTGGGTCAGGATGAAGGGTTCGAGGCCGAACGAGGTCATGATCGCGTTGAGGCTGTCGACACCGAAGTTGGCGTACTTGAAGTAGCCGAGGATGCCCAGGTCGATGGCCACGCCGAGCAGCAGCCAGCGTTGTGCCGGCTTGCTGCGCACGCCGGCGGCGCCGACCTTGAGGCCGATCCAGTAGTTCCACAGGGTGACGCCGGCGAACAACGCCAGGAAGTCGACCCGCCACCAGGCGTAGAACACGTAGCTGGCGATCAGCAACAGCAGGTTGCGATAGCGTTGCCCGCTCAGGTAGTACAGGCCGAGAAAGATCGGCAGGAACAGGAACAGGAACACATTGGATGAAAATACCATCCCGATCTCTCCTTGTTTCATCAACGATCAAGGGCCAAGGCCCCCCCAAACCCCCCGTGGTAATCGGGGAGCTCTACAACATTTGAATCAATCCCAACCTCCCACATAAGCTGCGTTCCCACAGGAGAGTGGGAGGACTGGTGTTACGGGCTTTTGTTGCCCTTTTCGTGCGTCGGGTCGTAGACCTTGGTCAGGTCGCCGCCCAGGCGGAAGGTCTTGAACGGTTGCATCGCATGCTTGTGTTCAAGCACTTCGGGCGCACAGGTGTAGAGCGTGCAGTAGGGTTCGAGCCAGGCGAATTTCGAGTCGACCTTGAGGTCGGTCATGTCCTGGTCCTTGCCATTCCTGGCCTGGAATTCCCCAGGGTCCTTGACCCCGGCCAGTACCCGCTCACCCAGGCGCTTCAGCGCGCCATTGTTTTCCTGGCGCAGGTCCACGCCGTTGGCCAGGGCAAAACTGGCGATCATCGCCAGCGGCGGCAACGCGTAGTTGTGATAAGCCAAGGCCCGTTGCTGGCGCTTGAGTTCGTTGGGCAGGAAACCCTGCGGGTCGATCTGGTTGGCCCCGACCTTGTATTCCTTCACCGCCCAATCGAACAGGTCGCGACGGTCGGTGGCGATCGCGGTCGCCATCACCGACCAAGCCGCCCAGTACGAGTGGTTGTTGGTTTTTTCCAGCGGCAGGTTGTCCCAGTCGCTGACCACCTGGTCGGCCATCTTGCTGAACCAGGCCTCGATCAGTTGCGCTTCCTTCTGGTGGCTCGCCAGCGGACGGGAGTCGGAGAACTTCAGGCGGATATAGGCCGAGGCCATGCTGCCCAGGGCCCATTTGCGCATGGACTTGCCGGTGTGGTTGAAGTCCTTGGACATCAGCGCGTCGGCCTGGGCCCAGGCGGTCAGCCAGTTCAGGGTGCAGCTCAACTGTTCCGGGCGCCCGTCACGCATGAACTGCATCACCCGCTTGCTGGTGCCGCGCTCCATCTTGGTGATGTCGGAAGTGGTGTCGCGGAAGGCTTTTTCCGACTGTACGTTGAGGGTCGAGCGGGCCTTGTCGGAGCCCTCGTATTTGCTGCGGAACTGCAACGAGCCGGTGTAGGGCGGCGGCATGCTGTCACAGCCGTCGCTGTTGTCGCCGCTCTTGACCTTGTCGATGGCGGCCAGGTAACCCTGGGGCGGACGCAGTGGCGCGGCGGCCTGGGTCGAGCCGGCGATGATCGCCAGGCCCAGTAGAGAAGGAGCAAGCAGTGTGCGGAGTTTCATCGGTAGGCACCTCATAGCCCGGCCTGTGCCACATGGGGCTCGGCGCTGGGGAATACGTTGCGTTTGCAGATTTTCGCCTCGACTTGCTGTGGCGCGCCGCCGGCTTCCGGGCCCTGGACTTCGACGGCCAGCAGGTTCTGGTTGGCCCAGTCTTTGTCGGTGCGCAGTTCAAAGGCGAAACGTCCGTCGGTGTCGGAGGTTTTCGGTTTGTCGATCTTGATGTCCTCGTGGCGGCCGTTCATGTACCAGAGGGTGGCGTGCAGGGTTTTCACCGAGGTGTCGGCGAAGCGGATATCGACCTGGTGCGCGCTGTTGCGCAGGTCGCGGTTGTTGCTGTTGACCAGCAGTTCGTTCTTGCCCGTCTTGACCGTGGTGCTGCTGCTCATCTCGGCGGTCTTGCCTTCGCAGCCGTTGTCGAGCAGGGCCATCATCTGCCGGTAGATGGTTTCCTGGTCCAGGCGGTACAGCGGCGAGAATTCCCAGATCAGGATCTTCGGCGGGGTCTTCTGGAATTCATCGCTGCCCAGGTACTGCAACATCGAGCCTTCCAGGCCGCCGCCGGGGAAGGCGACGTTGAGAATGTCGGCGCCGATGTACTGTTGCAGGAAGCCGGCGAAGTTGTAGTTCTTGCCACTGTGGCTGGTGCCCACCAGGGTGATCTGCGGGTTGGCGGCATCGCTGAACAGGTCGCCGTCCGCCGCTTCGCCCTTGGGCTCGGTACTGAACTGATCCATGTACTGGATCGCGTAGCTGGTGCCGCAGAGCTGGCCGGCCATGTTGTGCAGGGTGCCGGTCTTGCCCATGCGCCCGGAGATCCTGGTCTCGAATTCGCGGCGGGGAATGTCGGCAAAGCCCGGCATCTTCTTCACCGTTTCGGCGACGATCTTCGCGGTGCGCTCGGCGCCGTACGGGGTCCAGTGCTGGTCGCCACGGAAGTAGAAGTCGTGGGCCTGCTGCTCGTTGGTCAGCGGCGACAGGTCCGGTACGTGGTAGCCCATCCTGGCGAAGCGCCCGAGCATGCTCTGGTAGTTGCCCAGGGCTTTCTCATAGTCGAACTTGGCGCGTTCGGCCGGGAACAGCTTGTTGCGATCGACCAGGCCACGGGTCGGCTGGTACACCACCACCAGCTCCACGCCCTTGCTCTTGAAGGCATCGTGCAGTTGTTGCAGGCGCCGGTAGCCTTCGGGGCTGGTGTCGAACTCGGTACGCAGGTCTTCCTGGGTGCGGAACAGCCAATCACCCTGGGCCTGGACCAGAGTGGTGAAGTTCTGCTGGTAGCGGGTGGTGTAGTTCTTCGCGTCATGGGCCGCCGGGCACAGGCTGCAGCAGGGTTCGGCGCTGAAGCTCGGTGCCTGGACTTCCTCGGCCTTGAGGGTACCGCTGGCGACGAAGATCGCCGCGGCGAGGCCGGACAGGCCGAGCAGTTTGATCAGGTGTGGGTTCATAAAGGTCGTCCTCAATCCCGCAAGGGTGTCTGGCGTTCGACGGGGTCGATCAGCACGGCTTTCTGCTGGCGCACCAGCAGGTCGAGAATTTCATCCTGGCGCTCGCCGAGAATCCCGCTGAAGCTGATGCCGCTGTTTTTCGTCGGGGCGAGCATCGACACCCGGTACAGCTCGACACTCAACGGCGAGTCGATGGACAGCGGGCCGCTGCCGTTGCCGGCCAGTTCGCCGCCGACCACTATCAGCGAGACCTCGGCGTCGAACGGGTCGAGCTCGATGTCGCGGTCGGTGTCGCTCAGGTCCTTGATATGGCCGTAGACCCCGGTCAGGCCGTTGGCCATCGAGACGTTCTCGTACAGGCGGATATTCACGCTGTTACGGATCCGGATGCCGTGGCGCTGGTTGCCGATGACCTTGTTGGCGTAGATCAGGTTGTCGGCGCTCTCGTAGAGGGTGATGCCGTCGGTGTGGTTCTGGTAGATCTCGTTGTAGGCGATCAGGTTGTTGACGCTGTTGCGGTCGATCACCAGGCCCGAGAGATGGTTGTCATAGCTGCGGTTGTTGAAGATGAAGCTGTCGTTCACTTCCCGGGAAATGATGATGCCGTGCTTCTTCTTGGTACCGTGTACGGTGTTGTCGGCGATGATCAGTCCGTGCGAGCGGTCGTGCGGGTCGATGCCGTAGACGATGTTGTCGCGGTAGGTGTTGCTCTTGACCACGAAGTCACGGGTCTCATAGCAGTAGAAGCCGTACCACATGTCCGAGAACTCGGAGCCGATGATCCAACCGGTCGGCTCCGAACGCTTGAGCACCTTGGCCATGTTTGGCGTGTACTGGGAAATACTCACGCCATAGGACTTGCTGTTGGCATAGCCCAAGCTGGCCATCCGGCTGTTGGCGATATAGGTCTCGGTGCCGCCCCAGGCCAGGAGGAACGGCCGGAATTCCTTGGGCGAGCGGAAGCTCGCCGGGCCGTTGTCGGCTTCGCGCCAGCCGGTGACTTTGGTGTCACGGATAAACAGTTGGCCGTCGTTGATCAGGAACGAGCCGCCTTCCTGGGACAGCCGCAGTTCCTGGGTCTGGCCGTCGATTTCAAGGATGCCCTTGCGCCCGACCACGATCGGCAACCTGGCCAGGAATACCCCCGGCGAGGTTTCGCTGATGTACTGTTTGGGCAGTTTTCTGCTCAGATCCTTGAGGTTGATATAGCCGTCGTCGATGAAGATCGCCTGGGGAATACCGTGCTGGCGCACCACCCACTCGGCCATCTTGTTATCGCCGCCGATAAAGTCCTTCAGGGCGTCTTCTTGCATCATCCGCCGCACGCTGATCTGGCCCGGCTTGCCGCGCACGATCTTTGCCGCGACCGCCTTGCCGGTGTAGCCGCCGAGGTCCGGCAGCTTGGGCTTTTCCAGGTGCAGCGGCGCGGTCGGGGCGCTGCTCACGGTGTAGGTCTTGGCCTGTTGCAGTTCCTTGGCCAGGATCGGCGCGTGCTCGGTTTTGCCGGGCGGCGCCTCGACGCTGGCAAAGGCCGCGCTACTGGCCAGCAGCAGGGCGCCGGCCAATACGCTGAGCGAGCCTTGCATGGCGCTGTGGTTCATCTCGGTCACTCCCTTGGCGGTTTGCATCAGAAGCGCCAGATCACGTCGACAAACGCGCGGTGCATATAGGAATCGACGCTCTTGCCATAGGCATCGCCGGGCTTGAACACGCCGCCGCGAAAGCGCACCAGCGCCGAAGGTTCATCGATCGATTGGCTCAGGGCGGCCGGCAGCAGGCCTTGCTTGAAGTACTTGGTCACGACCAGGTCGACTTCCTGGCCGAGGTCCTTCTTGCCGTCCTGCAACGGCAGCGAGGCACTGGAGAGCAGCGCGCCGGTGGCGTCGTCGTAGTTGCCCTGCACGGCGTTGATGCCGTTGCTGCCGACGTCCTTCTGCCCGTCGACGCGCCAGAACTTGTGGTAGATCAGGCTGGCGTCGTAGTCCTCGCGCAGCTGCCAGGAGCCGAACAGGGTGGCGGTCTGCAGGTTGTTCATTTCGCCACGGAAGGCCTCGCCGAAACGGTGGGTCCGCGAGCGGGTACCGGTGAAGTTCGAGCGGTTGCTTTCCAGGCCGTTCTGTTCGTAATCGCCGCTGGCGCGGGCATAGGCGGCGCCGACCTGCCAGTTCGGGTCGAGGCGCAGGCGCACGCCGAGGTCGGTGGCCCAGCCGTTGATGTGGCTGCCTTGGCTGGCATCTACCGGTCGGCTGCCGTCGGCATTGAGCGGGTTGACGCTGTCGCGGTGGCCGCTCATGCCGGTCAGGCTGGCCCAGTAGTTGATGGTGTTGGTGTTTTTGAAATTGTAGGCATCGCTATTGGCTTCCACACCGAGCCAGGTCAGGTCACCGTTGGCCTTCTTGTCCAGCGGGTCGGCGGCGACACCCGGTGTCGGGTAGTCGAGCTTGCCGTCGTCGTGGCTGTGGTGGGCGCGTACGCCGAGCCATTGGCCGGGTGTCCACTGGTAGGCGACGTCGCCGTAGACATGCAGGCGGTCCTTGTCTTTCGGCGCGAGTTCGGTGAGGTCGGTGCGGTACTCGCTGAAACGCTCGGCGGCGCCCAGGTTGGCGCGCAGCAGGGTAGTGTCGAAGCTCCAGTTCAGCGCCTCGATATTGGTGTCGCGCCATTGCCCGTCGTCATTGCGCAGGCGCTGGCGACCGAGTTTCAGCATCTCCCCCGGATAAGGGGTCAGGCCCTTGTAGCCGATCCAGAATTCGCGCAGGGCTAGGTAGCTTTTATCCGGTTTGCGCGCGTCGTTGCTCGAGGTTTCCTGGCTGGCATCGGACTGCTGCAGGGTGTCGGTTTCAATGATGTCGCTGGCGGTCACGGCCTGGCCCATGGCGTAGGCGCTCCAGTTGCCGCGTTCGCCGTAGGCCCACGGCCGCAGGTCCAGGCCGATGCCGTTGACGTCGCCGCCCTTGAGGGTGCCGAGGTCGCGGTCGTCTTCCGACTGGCCGGTGATTTTCACTTCGAGGCCGAAGTTCTGGGTCTCGGTGATCGCCGCCAGGCTCGGGCAGGACCAGAGCAGGGCGCAGCTCAGGCCGATACCGGCCTTGACGAAAGGATTGAGTGTCATAAGGTTTTTTCCTCGCGGTCGCCTTCTTGCAGGACTTGTTGCAGGTCCAGCGGATTGCGGCTCAGGGTCCCGCGCAGGCGTTGCTCCTGTTGCAGCAGGCGCTGGGCATCGGCACGTCGGGCAGGCGGCAGTTGGGTGTCGAGTTGTTGGGCCAGGTCATTGCTCAGCGGGGTGTCCTGGACCTTGGCCAACTGGCTGAAAACGTAGGCGTTGAGCGGGTCGGGTCGGGTCCCTTTGCCCTGGGAAAAAAGTTGGGCGATGGTGAAGTCGGCACTGTTCTGGCCGTTGCGGGCCGCCTTGAGCAGGTGGTCGAGGGCCTTTTGCGAGTCGACCTGTCCGAGGTAGCCGCGGCGATAGATCTGCCCCAGGTAGTAATCGGCGGCGACTTCCTTGCCGAGGGCTTTCTGGAAATGCGCTTCGGCCTGTTTGGCGTCCACCGTCACCCACTTGCCTTCGTAGTAGAGCTTGCCCAGCAGCAGTTCGGCGCGGGGCTGGTCGGCGGCGCGGCCGTTGTCGAGGTATTCCATCATCTGCTTGACGTCGCCCAGGTCGGGGAAGTCGTAGAGCAGTTGCGCCAGGCTGACCCAGGATGCCGGGTAGCCGGGGGCGATCTGTTCGAGCAGCGCTTGCGCGGTCTTGGTGTCCGGTTGGCCGAGGCTCGCATCGCTGAGCACCCGGGCTACGCTGTCGATCCTTTGGGCGCCGACGGCGCCACGGCTGTGAGCGGCCTGCAGTTGTTTGAGCAGGGCGGCCTGTTGCTCCGGCTGGGCGCGCTTCTGGTACACGGTGGCCAGTTCGACGTAGCAGATGTCGAAGCTGTGGAGCGCGTTCTTGCAGATCTTTTCCACCTCGTCCAGATGCTGGTCATAGGTGTCCTGGGTGCGGTACAGCAGCACCTGGGCCACACCCGCCTCCGGGTAACCGGCGCTGCGCCATTGGCTGATCTGTTGCTGGGCATTGATCTCGGGGAAGCTCTGCGGGAATTGCAGGTAGAGCATGGCCAGGGCAATCAGGGTGTTGCCTTCGCCGTTGGCGAAGGCCTTTTTCAACAGACCTTCGGCTTCGCGGTGTTCGGCTGCGCTGGCACCGGGCTTGGCCACCAGCAAGCGACCCAGGCGGGCCTGGGCCCGCGGCGAGGTGGCGGCGGCGGCGCGGTAGGTCGCCTCGGCCTGTTTGAGCAGGGCCGGGTCGCGGCTTTCCACCTGGATGTCGGCCAGACCGACCTGGGCTTCGGTATAGCCCAGGTCCGCCAGTTGGCGGTAGTTCTGCTCGGCCACGGCGGTGTCGCCGCGCTTGAGCGCTTCATTGGCCAGGCGCTGGTCGGGCAGGCCGGCACAGCCGGCGAGGCTGATTGCCATAGCCAGTGTCAGCGGCAGGATGCGTAAGGTCGTCACAGGCATGTCCTCCGCTTACAGACCGGCGGCCATGGCTTTGTCGATCAGCCAGTTCATGCTCGGCCCACGGTCGCTGTTGACCTCCACCGGACGGCCGGCGAGGGTGCTGTCGAGACTTTCGTCCGGCTTGATCAGGACGCGGATATCGGACGACAGGTCAGTGCTTTTCAGGCTGCTGCTGCTGACGATCTTGCCCTGGCGTACATGGTCTTCGCCGGCGATCTGGAAGTTCACTCGGGTGCCCGGACGCACGTCGCCGAACTGGCGATAGGAGAAGCGCGCCTCGACGTTCGCCAGGCTGCCTTTGGGCACCAGTTGGAAGATCACATCGCCCTTGCTGGCGTATTGGCCGTTGGCGACCAGTTGCTGCGCCACCGTGCAATCGCAGGGCGAGGTCAGGGTGCCGATCATCTGCTTGCCGAACAGTTCCTCGACCTTGGCCGGAGCCAGTTGCTCTTCGTCCAGATGGCCCTTGAGCACATCGAGCATGCTGGTGCTGAAGGTCGCCAGCGGCGCGCCCTTGGCGGCGACGCCGTCTTCCTTGATCAGGCTTTGCACGGTGCCGTCGCGGGGCATGGTGATGCTTATGCCCGGCACGCTGACCAGGCCGGCCTGGGCGTGGCTGACGAAGTACAGGCCATACACCGATTTCAGGACAAAGCCGAAGGCCGCGAGGCCGACCACGAAGATGCCGAGGCTGAAGGTCACGGCGCGCAGGCGGCCGAACGCGCTCATGCCGCTGCCGTCGGATTTTTTCTTGCGCGCCTTGGTGAAGTTGTCACGTTGCAGGGTGGCGAGCACGTCACCCATGTTGACGATGTCGCCGGACAGGTGCGAGGTGATCAGGTGGCGCAGGGTGGCGATGTCCTGTTGTTCCAGGTTCTGGAACTGGCAGCCGACCCGACCGCTCTGGCGGTCATGGGAGCGCACTTGCAACTCGACATCCATGGCCAGGCCGAGGTTGTCGATGACGAATTGCAGGCGGCCCTTGTACACCTCGCCGAGCTTCAGGGCTTGTTGTGGCGGGACGTTGAAGCTCAGGCCGCCGGCGGACAGGTCATGCACCCGGACTTCCAGGGGCTGGTTCTCGCTGCCGAAAAAGCGCAGCTTGGCCGGGATTTTCACCCGCGCATGCTGGCGTTGGGCTTCGGATTCGTGGACGACGTTGGCATTGACTTGAGAGTTCATGGGTAAAGCTCCATTAGCTAATTCAGGCGAGTCGGGTCAGACCATCGTCATCAGCACGGCGACGAAGATGCTGCCGGCGGAGAAGGTCATGGTCCGAGACGACCAGGTGTTGAACCAACCTTGAAAGCTGGCGAGGTCGCGGCTCAATTTGGTGTCCTGGCGGGTCCAGGATTGACGGTCGAGGCGGAAGAACACGTAGATCTTCATCAGGGCGCCGACGATCTGGTTGTAATAAAGAATCACCGGGTAGGCCGGGCCGATGCTGTGCCCGGAACAGGCCAGCAGTAGCGTCAGGATCAGCCGGGTCATGCCGATCCACAGCAGGTAGGCGAGGATGAACGCAATGCCGTACTTGAAGCTGGCGATCAGCGCTACGGTCAGTCCCAGCAGCGAGGTCCACATCGACACGCGCTGGTCGAACAGCACCACGCTGGTGAACAGGCCGAGGCGGCGCAGCCCCAGGCCCAGGGCCCGGGAGTTCTGCCGCAGGTTGTTGCCGTACCAGCGGTACATCAGCTTGCGGCTGGATTTGATAAAGCTCTTTTCCGGCGGGTGTTCCACGGTGTGGATCGCCGCGTCGGGCACGTAGAAGGTGTCGTAGCCCAGGCGCATCAGGCTGAACCAGCTGGATTTGTCGTCGCCGGTGAGGAACTTGAAGCGGCCCAGGCGCCAGTGTTGCAGCGAGTCGCTTTCGACGTCGGCGATAAAGTCCGGGTCGGTGACCACGCTGGCGCGGAATACCGACATGCGCCCGGTCATGGTCAGCACGCGCTTGGACAGGGCCATGGAGCACATGTTGATGTGACGCTGGGCGAAGCGCAGCTTGTGCCATTCGCTCATGACGTAGCCGCCGCGCACCTCGCAGAACTCGTTGGTGGTCAGGCCGCCGACATTGCCGAACAGCTGGAACCAGGGCACGGTCTTGCGCACCACGCCTTCGCTGAGGACGGTGTCGCCGTCGATCACCGCGACCACGGCGCGCTCGTCCGGCAGGTGGCGGGAGATGGCGCGGAAACCGAAGGCCAGGCCGTCGCGCTTGCCGGTGCCGGCGATGCGCACGAAGTCGAGGCTGACGCGATCGGGCGGGTTCATTTTCGCCCAGAGGCTCTTGACCAGCAGTTCATCGGACATTTCCACCAGGGAGCAGACCACGGTGGTGGGGAAGCCGCAGTCGATGGCTTCGCGGATCACCGAGCTGTAGACCTGGGCGGTGGTCAGCGCATCGATGCGGAAGCTGGTGACCATCAGGAACACCTGCGACGGGTCCGCGGCCTTGCCCAGCTTGCGCACTTTGCGGCGCAGGTGCGGGTAGACGATGTAGAGGAAAATCATCCCGCGGACGAAATGGGTGGCGCCCATGGAGTAGCGCCAGATGCCCACGGCACCGATCAGGAAGATGAAGTCCTTGGAGTCGGCGTCGAAGGTCGAAGTGGGCAGCAACAAGGCCAGGCCCATCAGCAAACTCAAGTAGAACAGCCAACCGGCGGTTTGAAGGAGGCCGTGCTTTAGCCTGTGCATAATCTGCATCCGTCTCTGTCTCGGGCGAGCCGGGTGGCTGGCTCGATGGTGTTAAGGCAGGCGTTACCCATATCGGGACCAAGGCGTCCTTTCGGACGCCATCGCCAGCAAGCCGGCTCCCGCGGTGCCGGGTCGTACGTGATCGCTGTCCTGTAGCGGCCGGCTTGCTGGCGATCAACCGCGCCGCGGTTGCAGCGGGTTTACCAACAGATGCCTTCGGTCCGGCCACTCGCACTGGTGGCCTTGGACATGAAGCCGACCAGGTCGATGACCTGCTTGCCATGCGGGGCGTTCTCGGCCAGGGCGCGGAACTTCTCGTCACGGTTGCCGAGGATGATCACGTCGCTGTTGTCGATCACCTCGTCGAAGTCAGCATTGAGCAGGGACGACACATGGGGAATCTTCGATTCGATGTAGTCCTTGTTCGCCCCGTGGACACGGGCGTACTCGACGTTCTTGTCGTAGATGCTCAGGTCGAAGCCCTTGCCGATGAGCATTTCCGCCAATTCCACCAGCGGGCTTTCGCGCAGGTCGTCGGTACCGGCCTTGAAGCTCAGGCCGAGCAGGGCGATGCGGCGTTTGTCATGGCTGGCGACGATGTCGAAGGCGTTCTGTACCTGGCTTTCGTTGCTGCGCATCAGCGAGTTGAGCAGCGGCGAGTCGACGTCCAGGGAGGCGGCGCGGTAGGTCAGGGCGCGCACGTCCTTGGGCAGGCAGGAACCGCCGAAGGCAAAGCCGGGGCGCATGTAGTACTGGGACAGGTTGAGGGTCTTGTCCTGGCAGACCACCTCCATCACTTCGCGTCCGTCGACCCCGACCGCCTTGGCGATGTTGCCGATTTCGTTGGCGAAGGTCACTTTGGTGGCGTGCCAGACGTTGCAGGTGTACTTGATCATCTCGGCCACCTCGATGTCCTTGCGGATGATCGGTGCGTCGAGCTCCTCGTAGAGCGCCTGGAGGACGTCGCCGGAAGCGCTGTCGAATTCGCCGATCACGGTCATCGGTGGGAAGTCGTAGTCCTTGATCGCGGTGCTTTCACGGAGAAACTCGGGGTTGACCGCGATGCCGAAGTCGACCCCGGCTTTTTTCCCCGAACAGTCTTCGAGGATCGGGATCACCACGTTTTTCACCGTGCCCGGGAGCACAGTGCTGCGCACGACGATGGTGTGGCGACTGGTTTTGTCACGCAGGACAAAACCGATTTCGCGGCACACCGATTCGATGTAGTTGAGCTCCAGGTCGCCGTTCTTCTTGCTCGGCGTGCCGACGCAGAGCATCGACAGGTCGCTGCTGCGAATCGCTTCGGCGAAGTCGGTGGTGCCGCGCAGTCGACCGCTGGCAATCCCCTCGGCCAGCAGGGCTTCCAGGCCGGGTTCGACAATCGGCGATTTGCCGTTGTTGATCAGGTCGATCTTGTCCTGGGAAATATCGACGCCAATGACATCATGGCCCCGTGCAGACAGGCAACCGGCACAGACTGCACCGACGTAACCCAAACCGAATATGCTAATGCGCATTGCATTTACCTCTATCTTAATCACGCCATTAAATGGCCGGAGTTAATGTAGCCAGTAACCGTGGTGCGTTCGGAAGTGCGACCCAATAGGTCGTGTCTCCCGAAGGCAGGCATATAAGCGTCGAGTGGCTAAATAATTGCACTCAAGTTGTGCGCAACTTGGCCTTGTTATAGGGGCGTGCCCTTGAATGTGGCCGGCCTTCAGCGAGAAGACCCTTGCCTGCGTGCTCTAAACTTTCTGCTGCCCACAGAGAAGCCTTGTGGATCAACAGGTTGTGAACCGCCTGCAAGTGCTTTGTCCGGGGGCCTGCCTTGGCCTTTTAGGGGATATCAAGGTTGCGTATCTCCTGTCCTTTGCTGTGGTTTGAATTGTGGGGCGCGGTTGTAAGTCGCTGTTGGCAACTTAAACATTTCATCCCGCCTCAATGTAAGTCATCTCTTACAAGCACTGTGAGAATCGTTACCGGTGGTATGAGCAATGCTTCGGAACATAAGTTCCAGTCCGCTCATCCTGTTTTCTTGGATTTCTAGAAACAGACGAAAAGATGGCACGGCTTCATATTGATAGCACTTTCCGTTTCGCCCTTTAGTTATGGGGATTAAAAATGCTGGGATGGTGGTGTGCCACTATGGGAAAAAATTTTGCGTGCCACTACTCAAAAAAATTGTAAATGTCGAGTGAAAGAATTTTCATGGTTGTAACGGTCGGTTTATTGGCGTCAATTAAATGGCTTTTTGGTGTTTCAGGAGGGGGTATAGGGGGGGCGGGAGTTACACATTGCGTGTAGTGCACCGACTGGGGGCAGGGTAACAGAAGTGTGTGCCTGAGGGGGTTGCGGTGTCTGTGCCGGCCTTTTCGCGGGCAAGCTGCGCTCCCACAGGTTTTCAGTGGTACACAAAATTTTGCTACGACATCGATACTGATGTGGGAGCGCAGCTTGCCCGCGAAAAACGATAACGCGGTCTAACAGGCGTATCGTCTTACTCCGGCGCGTGATCGCGCAAAAACACCAGGTTGTCCACCTTGGAGAGTTCAGCGCTGAACCGGTAGCCTTGTTCGTCGAACGTCTTCAATTGCTCGGGACTCTGGATGCGCTCGCGGATCACGAAGCGGGCCATCATCCCGCGGGCTTTTTTCGCGTAGAAACTGATGATCTTGTACTGGCCGTTCTTCTGGTCGCGGAACTCGGTATTGACGATGCGGGCGTTCAGGGCGGAGCGTTTGACCGCCGAGAAGTACTCGTTCGACGCCAGGTTCAGCAGCACGTCGTCGCCTTGTTCGGCCAGGGCTTCATTGAGCCATTCGCTGATGCGCTTGCCCCAGAAGGCGTAGAGGTCCTTGCCCCGGGCGTTGGCGAACCGGGTGCCCATCTCCAGGCGATAGGGTTGCATCAGGTCCAGTGGGCGCAACAGGCCGTAGAGGCCGGAGAGCATGCGCAGGTGGGTCTGGGCATAATCAAAGTCGACGTCGCTGAAGTCTTCGGCATTGAGGCCGGTATAGACGTCACCCTTGAACGCCAGCAGCGCCTGTTTGGCGTTGTCCGGGGTAAAAGCCGGGTTCCAGCTGCCGAAACGCGCGGCGTTGAGGCCGCCGATCTTGTCGGAAACGTGCATCAGCTCGCTGATCTGCGCCGGGCTCAATGTACGCAGTTGCTCGATCAACTCCTGGGAGTGGTCCAGGTACTGCGGTTGGGTGAAGCGCCGGGTCACCGCCGGTGTTTCGAAATCGAGGGTCTTGGCGGGGGAAATCACCATCAGCATGAAGTCGTCTCCTTTAATCGTCGGGCGATTCTAGGGGCTTGGGCGGTTTGACTCCACCTATGATGGCGATAGCCGCCGTGTGGTTTGTCTGGGAGATCTTTGTTGATCTTGCCCGCGAAGAGGCCGGAAAAGCCACCACAAAGGCTCCGGTCGTCAGATCGGCTATAGTGCGCGGCGGGTTCTGAAATGGAGTCACCCTTTTGCGCATTGTTCTTTTCTTCTCGGCCCTGCTGGCCTGCCTCGCGGTCGCCGCCGCGCCGAACGACCCCGCGACCCTGGATCGCAGCGTCTGGCCCGAGCAACTGAGCAGCCCGGCACTGTTCGATGTCGCCTCGCGCGCCGAGGTGCTGATGTTCGCCCATGCGCTGCTGGTCAGCGAGTTGCTCGACGAACCGGCCCTGAAGAAGCGCCTGGGGCTCAAGCAGATCAACATGGTCTCGATCGATACGCTGCGCCAGCGTCTCTGGCAGCGCCTGCTGACCAGCTACAACGCCGCCCAGCAAAGTTGCGAGCAGGACGCCTCCTTCTGCTTCTATGTCGAAGACCTGGAGAGCCTGCGGACCGCCGCCGGCAAGTTCCGGGTTGGCGAAGACTCCTTTTATGCGCGCTGGGCGCTACCGTCCCGGGCCTTCCATGAGCGTTACCTGGACGAACTGCTGCGCCTGGCCGCGCTGTTACCGCAGACCAGCAGCGAGATCCAGCTGATGGGCGATCACGAGCGCAATGGCGAAGGTTTCAATGACCGTCTGTTCCTGCTGACCTTCGACGGCGGCCCGACGCTGGCCCAGGGCAATACCGACGAGTTGGCCGACTATCTGCGCAAGCAGAAGATGAGTGGCCTGTTCTTTGTCCTCGGCAATGCCTTGCAGGCCCGCCTGGACAAGACTTCGATGCCGGCGGTGCGCGAGCTTTACCGCCAGCAATGCGTGGGTATGGAAGGCTGGCAGTACCGCTCCCACAGCCAATGGCAGGACTGGGAGGATTCGATCCTGCGCAGTATCTCGCTGGTCCAGAGCGCCTTGCCGGACAACTATGTGGCGCTGTTTCGGCCGCCATACGGGCAGCGCCGGGCCGACGCCGCGGCGTTCTTCAAGGCCCAGCACCTGCAGGTCGCCTTGTGGGACATCGATTCGGCGGATGCCAGCGGCAAGCTCAGCGCCGAGCAGTCCGCCCAGCGGGTGATGACCTTGATGCTGCTCTGGCGGCGTGGGGTCATCGTCTTTCATGACACCCAGGACAAGGCACGCACGGCGTTACCCTGGTTACTCAAGCAGACCGCCGAAAGCGGGCTCGGCTGGCAGGAGTGCAAGGAAGCATTTCGTTAGGAGGGAAAAAACCAAGTGCCCGTATTTGTTGGGCCGGGGGAAAATCAGCGGATGATTTCGATGCAGGCAGACTTCCGACTGTAACGGTGTGCGGGCGCCTCGCCAAGGGCTATTCGTCAGCTTGAAAAATAAACTTCAAAAAAACGTCAAAGTGCTTTTTCCTGTCATGTCTTTTGCGGTATTACGGAGTCAGACCGCCGAAACCTGCGACACAGGTGGCGTCTTACAAGACCCTACTTGTGCACAGAACGCCTGCCCCTTCACAGGCGAATTCGGCGGTCACTTCGAGGCGCGGCACCGTCAAGGTATTGCGTCGACTGGCTCCCACAAAGGTGACCGAGTATGGATGATCACGGACGCACTCCTTCTTCCAACCAGCCAATCCTTTACGTGCTCGATACCAACGTACTGATCCACGATCCAAACGCGTTACTCAACTTCGAAGAACACCATGTCGCCATCCCGATGACCGTGCTTGAGGAGCTCGACAAGCTCAAGGGCGGGCATCACAGTGTCGCCGCCGAATGCCGGCAGGCGATCCGTCTGATCGACAAGACCCTGGGCGACGCCAGTCCCGAGGACGTCGAGCTGGGCGTACCGATCCAGCGTGGCAAGAGCGGTCCCAAGGGCCTGCTGTCGATCCTGATGAGCAAGCGCAGCGAACCGAACCTGGTGCTGCCCGAACACCTGAACGACAACATCATCATCAATCAGTTGATCGATCTGCACGCGCGGGAAAAGGACCTGCGGGTGGTCCTGGTGACCAAGGACATCAACATGCGCCTCAAGGCGCGCGCCTGCGGGATCGCGGCGGAGGACTACAGCACCGACCAGTTGGTCGACGACGTGTCCTTGCTGCCCAACGGTTATCACGACGTCAAAGGCTCGTTCTGGGATCGTGTCAGCAAGGTCGAGACCCGCCAGGACCATGGTCGCACCTGGCACCAGGTGCAACTGACCGACAACCTGCCGGCGGTGCACGTCAACGAATTCATCATCGACGAACAGGGCTTTGTCGGCTGGGTCAAGGAAATCCGCGCCGATGTGCTGGTGATTCTCGATCTGCATCAGGAACCCCTGTTGCACCAGGAGGCCTGGGGCCTGAAACCGCGTGACGTCTACCAGAGCCTGGCGCTGTTCGCCTTGCTCGATCCGGATATCCACCTGGTCAATCTGACCGGCGCTGCCGGTTCCGGGAAGACCATCCTGGCCCTGGCCGCCGCCATCGAACAGACCATGGTCAGCAAGCGCTACCGGCGCATTATCGCGACCCGCAGCGTGCAGGGGCTGGACCAGGAGATCGGCTTTCTGCCCGGCACCGAGGCGGAGAAGATGGAGCCTTGGCTGGGGGCGATCACCGACAACCTCGAAGCCTTGCACATGGATGATGAAAGCACCCATGGCAGCGTCGACTACATCCTCAGCAAGGTGCCGTTGCAGTTCAAATCGCTGAACTACATCCGTGGGCGCAGCTTCCAGCAGAGCCTGATCCTGATCGATGAGTGCCAGAACCTGACGCCGCACCAGATGAAAACCATCATCACCCGTGCCGGTGCCGGTTCCAAAGTGGTGTGCCTGGGTAACCTGGCGCAGATCGACACCCCTTACCTGTCCGCGACCAGCTCCGGGCTGACCTACCTGACCGAACGCTTCAAGGACTTCCCGAACGGCGTGCACATCACGCTGCAGGGCGTGCCGCGTTCGATCTTGGCCGAATACGCCGAATCCCACCTGTAATCCCATCCACACCAAGGGCGGCCAGGCGGCCGCCTTTTTTATGTCGCCCCCCAATATCGTGGTTGCCACGATCCCTGTAGGAGTTGGCTTGCCAGCGATGGAGCCCTTGAGTCTGGCATTGCCTATCCGGACGCCATCGCCGGCAAGCCAGTCCCCACATTAAATCCGCGTGCCGCCACACATTTTGCGATGGTCGCGTAAAACTGACCCGCGGGTTTACAATCGACGTTCCTGATCAGGAGTATCGCTGTGCTGACTCATCTCGATTCCCAAGGTCGCGCCAATATGGTCGACGTCACCGACAAGGCCGTGACCTTCCGCGAGGCCGTGGCCCAGGCCCGCGTGCGCATGCTGCCCGCGACCCTGCAAATGATCGTCAGCGGTGGCCATCCCAAGGGCGATGTGTTCGCCGTGGCGCGGATCGCCGGTATCCAGGCGGCGAAGAAAACCTCCGACCTGATCCCCTTGTGCCATCCGCTGATGCTCACCAGTATCAAGGTCGAACTGAGCGCTGACGGCGAGGATGCCGTGCGCATCGTCGCGCGCTGCAAGCTGTCCGGGCAGACCGGCGTGGAGATGGAAGCGCTGACCGCCGCCAGTGTTGCGGCGCTGACCATCTATGACATGTGCAAGGCGGTGGATCGCGGCATGATCATCGAAAACGTCTGCTTGCTGGAAAAGCTCGGTGGCAAGAGCGGGCACTACCTGGCGGATGCGCCATGAAGATCCTGGTGAAGTTCTTTGCCCGCTACCGCGAGGCGCTCGGGGTGGACGAGCTGGCGCTGGAGGGGGATTTCGCCAGCGTCGATGCTGTCCGCCGGTTACTGTTGTTGCGCGAGGGGATGGAGGTTCTCGCCGAGCAGAACCTGATGTGTGCCCGTAACGAGGACCTCTGTTCACTGAGCGAGCCACTGGCCGACGGCGACGAAGTGGCCTTTTTCCCCACGGTGACCGGAGGCTGAGATGGCGATTCGCGTGCAGGTGCAGGCGTTCGACCCGGGGGCCGAGGTGAATGCCTTGCACGCCGCCAACCTGGGAATCGGCGCGGTGGTGAGTTTTGTCGGCTACGTCCGCGATTTCAACGACGGACGTGAAGTGGCCGGGATGTTCCTTGAGCATTATCCGGGGATGACCGAAAAGGCCCTGGGCAAGATCGTGGCGCAGGCCCGGGAGCGCTGGCCGTTGCTCGGGCTGGAGGTGCTGCACCGGGTCGGCGCCCTGGAACCGGGCGAGCCCATCGTGTTTGTCGGGGTGACCAGCGGCCATCGTCAGGCTGCGTTCGACGCTTGCAATTTCGTCATGGACTACCTGAAGACCCAGGCCCCGTTCTGGAAAAAGGAAAACACCGCCGAAGGCCCGCACTGGGTCGAGGGTCGTGCCAGCGACCAGGCGGCGGCGGAACGCTGGAAATAACGGTTTGCCGCTTTATCTACGTCAGGCTCCAGGCCGCCATCGCTGGCAAGCCTGCCCCCACATGAGTCCGGAGTCGAACAGAGATTTTGTCTGCGCCCGTATCCTGTAGGAGCCAGGCTTGCCAGCGATGGCGGCGGTGCGGGTGCTGCAAGACTGGCGGGCCTCATTGCCTGCAAGCCGTCTCATCTTCAAACATTCATCGGTGCATGGCTTTCTGACAGGGTGCAGGCATCTACCCGTTGACGATTTGTACTTGCAAGTCCAATATGGACAAATAAGTACAAAATAGCTTTGTCGTCTTCTTTCCTACTGTCTTGCCACAACACCTCAAATAAAAGAGCGGGAGTTCCAGCATGAAGAAGTTCACCCTGATCGGCGGTCTGGCCTTGAGCCTGCTGGCCGGCAGTACTGCGTTTGCCGCCGAGCCCACCTTGCGTATCGGCATCGAGGCGGCTTACCCGCCCTTTGCTTCGAAAACCGCCGAAGGCACCATCGTCGGCTTCGACTACGACATCGGCAACGCCCTGTGCGCACAGATGAAGGTCAAGTGCGAGTGGATCGAGGGCGAGTTCGATGGCCTGATCCCGGCCTTGAAGGTCAAGAAAATCGACGCGGCGCTGTCGTCCATGACCATCACCGACGAGCGCAAGAAGTCGGTGGATTTCACCCACAAGTACTACTTCACCTCCTCGCGCCTGGTCATGAAGAAGGGCGCGGTGGTGGATGACCAGTACGCCAGCCTCAAGGGCAAGACCGTCGGTGTGCAGCGTTCCACTACCACCGACCGTTACGCCACGGAAGTCTTCGAGCCGCTGGGCATCAAGGTGATGCGCTACAGCAACAACGAAGAAATCTACATGGACCTGGCATCCGGGCGCCTGGATGCGATCTTTGCCGACACCATCCCGCTGGATGATTTCCTCTCGATGCCGCGTGGTGCCGGTTACGCCTTTGTCGGGCCGGAGTTGAAAGATCCGAAGTATGTGGGCGAGGGCGCCGGGATCGCGGTGCGCAAAGGTAACAGCGAGCTGGTGAGCAAGCTGAACAAGGCCATCGACGGGCTGCGCGCCAGCGGCGAGTACCAGAAGATCGAGGGCAAGTACTTCAAGACGGATATCTACGGCGACTGATGGTTGGAGCACTGATGTCTTCGGCCTGGCCGAAATTTGTGGCGAGCGGGCTTGCCCGCGTTGGGGCGCGAAGCGCCCCTGAAGTCAGCGACTTCATCGTGTCAGATAAAACGCAGTCACAGGTTTTGCGACTGCTGCGCAGCCGAACGCGGGCAAGCCCGCTCGCCACAAAACCGCACCCGGCTCCAGGCCTTCTTGTATTGACTGATATTGGGCAAGATCTCTACAAACCGGGCGATGGGGTTGCCCTCAAACCTCCGCCTTCAACTCCTTCAGGTGCTTGTACACCGTCGCCCGTCCCATATTCAGCACATTGGCCACATAGTTGGCCGCGCTCTTGCCTTTGAATGCGCCCTCGGCGTGCAACGCCAATACCAGCTCGCGCTTGTGGTCGCGGGTCAGCAGGTTCAGTCCCAACTGCCGCTGGCGCAGCCAGTTGTGCAGGAAGGTGTTGATCCGCTCCTGCCAGTCATCGCGGAACAGCGCATCGGGCTGCGGGATCAGTTTGTTCGGTGAGAGGAACAGGTCCAGCGCCGCCCTGGCGCTTTCGAACAGGGAAATATTCAGGTTGATGCACAGCACCGCCAAGGGGCAGCCCTGGGTGTCATGCAGCACGGTGCTGACACTGCGAATCTTCTGGCCGTCCCAGTTGAGTTTCTCGTAAGGGCCGATATTGCGCTCGTTGATACCTTCCTCGAGCATGTCCTCCAGTGCTGCGTCGTCGCCGATCTCGCGTTTGGAGATGTTGTTGGCGATGTAGTCGATCCGCTGCGTGCGCAGGTCGTGCAGCACCACTTCCGCATGGGGAAAGAACAGGGTGGCGATGGCATCGGCAATCGCCCGGAAGTTATCCAGGGCGGGGGCCTGTCTGGCTGTCATGGTGGTTCTCCAGGCAACTTCAGCGTCTTTGGGAGGGGGCCAAAGGAAAACAGCTGGTGCGATGATCGGGTCGCCTTGCAAGAGGCAGGCCCGATCAGCAGGTGCGAAAGGGTGATGCCCAGGTACGGGCGTACTAAAGAGTGTGCCGCAATCAGCGCCAGTCGTCACCCGAGACGGGCAGGGGCGAGCATCGCGGCATCGAGGCCGAAGTGCGCGAGCGACTCGGGCAAGGCTTGGCCACGCACCAGCGCCGCGCTGGCCTGGCCCATGGCCGGCGAGGTCTGGATGCCGTAGCCGCCCTGGGCGGCGACCCAGAACAGGCCGGGGACCAGGGGATCGAAACCCGCGACCAGGTTGCCGTCGCTGACGAAGCTGCGCAGGCCGGCCCAGGTGCGGGTCGGTCGGCGAATGCTCAGGGTGGTGGCTTCTTCGATCTGGTAGATGCCCATGGCGATGTCCAGTTCTTCCGGTTGCACGTCGTGGGGCTCGACCGGGTCGGCGTTGGCCGGGGAGCCGAGGAACATGCCGGCATCCGGCTTCATATAGAAGGACTCATCGAGGCTGACCAGCATCGGCCAGTCGTGGATCTCCAGGCCTTCGGGCGGCGCGAAGATAAAGGCGGCCCGGCGCTTGGGTTGCAGGCCCAGGGGGCGCGCGCCGGCTAGTGCGCCGATCTTGTCGGCCCAGGCGCCGGCGGCGTTGATCACGACTTTGGCGCTGAAGGTTTGTCCGGCCGTGCGGACCTGCCACAGGCCGTCGGCATCACGCTCAAGACAGAGGACCTCGCAGTCGGTGTGGACCTGTCCTTGCTGGCGGCGGATACCGCGTAGATAGCCCTGGTGCAGGGCGTCGGTGTCGATGTCACTGGCGCTGGGGTCGTAGATCGCCCCGTGGACTTTGTCCCGGCGCAGGATCGGCAGGCGCGCGCAGGCCTGGTCGGCGCTGAGCAATTGCATCTCGGGCACGCTGGCTTTGGCGCTGAGGTATTGCTGCTGCAGTTCTTCCGGGTCGCCGGTGAAGTCCACGGTCATTTCGCCCCGGGGGGTGAGCAACGGGTGTTCGGCGAAGCCGGGCGGCGGCGCGTCGAAGAAGGCCCGGCTGGCGAGGGTCAGGGCGCGTACTTGAGGTGTGCCGTAGGCGGCGGTGTAGAGGGCGGCGGAACGTCCGGTGGAGTGATAGGCCGGGTGCGATTCACGTTCGAGCACGATGACCCGGCCATGCTGGGCCAGCCAGAAACCGGTGGAGGCGCCGGCAATGCCGGCGCCGATGATGATGAAGTCTGCCTGGTTCATTCGAGGCTTCCTGTTGGTAGGTTCTAAAGGCGTTCTGCGTAACCTGTGGGAGCCGGCAAGCCGGCTCCTACAAAAGCACTGTTCAGCTTGCCTTGTGGTGTAGATGATAAAGCGCATTGGCCAGGGCGACGTCTTCCAGGCCCAGGCCGATGGAGCGGAAGAACACCGGGCGTTCATACGTTGGCCGTGGTGTCTGCTCGCTCAGCAGTTCGGCCAGGTCGCCGCGGATCTTGTCGGCGTGCCAAGCGTGCTGGCTGGCGGCAATCAACATTTCCCCGGCCGCGCCCGGCGTGGTCTTGCGATAGTCGCAGTAGACCTGCATGTCGCTCAAGGCTTGCGGCGGTACTTCATGGGCGCGCACGGCATTGGTGCTGATGGAGGTGATCAAGGCCGGCTTGCGCAACTGGCCTGGGTCCATGACCGGGGTCGCCGAGGAAGTGCAGAGCAGGATGACATCGGCGTCTTCCAGGGCTTGCTCCAACTGCTCGACGATGCGCAGGCGCGGTTCGATAGCGGTCAGGCGCAGGCGCTTTTCGGCATTCACATTGGGTGAGTAGAGGCTGATGTCCTGCCAATCGCGCAGGCCCTTGGCGTAATGCAGGTGCGCCTGGGCCAGCGGGCCGCTACCGACGATGGCCAGGCGCCTGGCGTCCAGCGGAGCGAGGGCATCCACGGCCACGGCGGTGGTCGCCGCAGTGCGCGCGGTGGTCAGTTCGGCGGCATCGCAGAGCAGCAATGGCTGGCCGCTGCGCATGGACATCAGCAGGGTCCAGGCGGTCACCAGCGGGCCTTGCTCGCGGACGATGTAGGGCGAGGTCTTGACCCCGTAGACCTGGTCGTCAGCCAGCACCCCGAGGTAGTTGATGAAGTCGCCGGCACCTTGCGGGAACTCCACCAGTTGCTGCGCCGGTTGCACTGCCTTTCCGGCCGCCAGGTCGCGAAACAGCTTGCGCAGGATCTGCGGCACGTCGATCTGTTGCAGGAGTCGATGTGCCTGCTGGCTGTCGATCACGAAGGGGGTATGGCCGGACATGGGGAGGCTCCCGAATGATTGTAATTAAACTAATTTGTCCATTATGGACTTTTAGTTTATTTCAGCAATCACCGGGCGAAAAAAAACGCCGCCGGGTGTCGGGCGACGTTTTGTCGTGCGGCGTGCCTTTCGGCTTGGCTGGTCAGGCCGGACGCTGGCGTACCACCGGGCGCAACAACTCGGCAGGCGGCATTTCGCAGCTGATCTTGTGCCCGAGCAGGGTTTCGATCGCCGGCAACTGGTAGGAGTCGTCTTCGCCGGCGAAGCTGATGGACACGCCGTCGGCACCCGCCCGTCCGGTCCGGCCGATACGGTGGACGTAATCGTCCGGCACTTCCGGCAGGGTGAAGTTGATCACGTGGCTGATGCCGTCGATATGAATCCCGCGCCCGGCCACGTCGGTAGCCACCAGCACGCGGATCTTGCCCTCGCGGAAACCTTCCAGGGTCTTGATGCGCTTGTGTTGCGGCACATCACCGGACAATTGCGCGGCGTTGACGCCGTCGCGCACCAGGCGTTCCTCGATCCGCCGCACTTCATCCTTGCGGTTGGCGAAGACCATCACCCGCTCCCAGCCATTGTCGGTGACCAGGTTGTAGAGCAGCTTGTACTTGTCGGCGCCGGCGACGGCGTAGACGTGCTGTTCGACGTTGGCGTTGGCCGGGCTCAGCGCTTCGATCTCGACGATCGACGGATCGGTGGTCCATTGCTTGGCCAGGTTCATCACGTCTTCGGTGAAGGTGGCCGAGAACAGCAGGGTCTGGCGTTCGTTCTTGGGCGGGGTCTGGCGGATGATCTGCCGGACCTGCGGGATAAAGCCCATGTCGAGCATGCGGTCGGCTTCGTCCAGGACCATCACTTCGACCATGTCCAGGTGCACTTCACCGCGCTGGTTGAAGTCCAGCAGGCGACCCGGGGTGGCGACCAGGATGTCGCAGTGCCGGGCTTCGAGCAGCTTGAGCTGCTTGTCGAAGTCCATGCCACCGACGAATTGCATGACGTTGAGGCCGGTGTATTTGGTCAGGTCGGCGGCGTCCTTGGCGATCTGCACCACCAGCTCGCGGGTCGGCGCGATGATCAGCGCCCGCGGTTCGCCCATGTAGCGCTCTTTCGGTGGTGGGGTCTGCAACAGCTGGGTGATGATCGAGATCAGGAAGGCGGCGGTCTTGCCGGTGCCGGTCTGGGCGCGACCGATGGCGTCCTTGCCGGCCAGGGTAAAGCCCAGGACCTGCGCCTGGATCGGCGTGCAGTAAGGAAAACCGAGGTCCTGGATGGCGTGCATCAGTTCGGGCGCCAGCTTGAAGTCGTGGAAGCGGGTCTTGCCTTCCTGCGGTTCGACGACGAAGTCTTCGAGCTTCCACGGCTTGACGGGCGGCTTCGGCGCTCGTTCACGACGCGGTGGTGCGGCTTTCGGCTGTTCTGTGCGTGGCGTTTCAACCGTCGCTACTGGCTCTGCCGGGATGGCGGCCGGGGCTTTCGGTTTGGCGGCAGGCTCGGCGCGGTCCGCTGCCTGGCCGGGATGGCGGCTCTCGGAGCTTGGAACAGGGGCGCTGGAGCCTGGTGCGAGCTGCTCAGCCTCGCTTTTACCGAATATTTTTTTGAGTGCTTTGAGCACGGTCATCTCGTTAATTTGGTTAAGGAATGTACGCCGGCCAGTGTAATGCAAGAATCGGGCGCGGCGTAGTGCGTTACCGCGATCAGCGTAAACGAGCGGCCAGCCAGGTACCGATGTCACGGATTTCTTCGGGTAACACTTCGTGGCCCATTGGGTATTCCTGCCATGTCACGGTGACATCAAGGCGTTTGAGGTGCTCATAGGCGGTTCGGCCCATGGCGTTCTGGACCACCTCGTCATAGTGGCCATGCAGGCAGAGGGCTGGAATTCGCTGCTGGCTGGCGGAAAGTTGCAGTGCATCGCTGAAGGTCGGGGCGTAGGTCGAGAGCGCCAGCACGCCGCCGAGGGCTCCTTGCCACTTCAGGTAGGCGGTATGCAGCACCACGGCGCCGCCCTGGGAAAAGCCCGCGAGGAAGATCCGCGAAGGGTCGATACCCGCGGCCCGCTGGGCTTCCAGCAGTTCGATGACGGTCGCCGCCGATTCTTCAAGCTCTTCGAAACTGATCGAACGCGCCGGGCTCATGGCTTTGATGTCGTACCAGCTGGGCATGGCGTAGCCGCCATTGATGGTCACGGCGCGGGTCGGCGCCTGGGGCAGGACGAAGCGTGTGCTTGTCAGGCTCTCCTGCAGCGCCTCGGCCACCGGCAGGAAGTCATAACGGTCGGCCCCCAGGCCGTGAAGCCAGATAACACAGGCGTCGGCGGTCTTGCTGGGGTGAATGATCAGCGGTTCAGTCATGTGTGCTCCATTAGTGTGCGTGCGCTCCAGATGTGTGCGCGGTTACGGTGCGTAGCGAGTGGATTCGTTAATAAAATGTCGCGTTCTTGATCGTTTTCCTATTGACCTGTGGCTGAAACGCTTTAGCCGCCACTGTGGTACGGGCTTTGCTATGGGAGAACCGAGTGAATGTATTCACCCCTGGCGGTAACACTATCAGTCTACCGCTGGCCGTGGGATAGCAAATGAATCCGTCTCGGTGGGTTCTGATTCACGTTCGCCGAGGGCCGGCAGGGCTTTAGCGAATCTGGAAAGGGCTGATGCCCGTTCGGCCAATTTGGTGGGCGGTGAGTTTTACAGGCGGGAGATTTTCTCCTACTAAACTCATAGCTCAAGTCTTTAGCCGCTTGACCCAAAAAAAAGCCAGCACGGGTTAACAACGCCTCATAAGGGTGCGGCTAGACTCTAGCTCCGACACAACAAGAGCAACTGGAGGTTTGAATGAAGATGTTGAAATCCACCCTGGCAGTCGTGACTGCAGCCGTCGTACTGGGCGTCAGCGGTTTCGCGCAAGCGGGCGCTACCCTGGATGCCGTACAGAAGAAGGGTTTTGTTCAGTGTGGCGTGAGTGACGGCTTGCCGGGCTTCTCGGTGCCTGATGCTTCCGGCAAGATCGTCGGTATCGACGCTGACGTCTGCCGTGCCGTGGCCGCCGCTGTATTCGGCGACGCGACCAAGGTCAAGTTCAGCCAGTTGAACGCCAAGGAGCGCTTCACCGCGCTGCAGTCCGGCGAAATCGACATCCTTTCGCGTAACACCACCATGACCAGTTCCCGTGACGCCGGCATGGGCCTGATTTTCCCAGGCTTCATCACCTACTACGATGGCGTCGGCTTCCTGGCCAACACCAAACTGGGCGTGAAAAGTGCCAAGGAACTGGATGGCGCAACCATCTGTATCCAGGCCGGTACTACCACCGAACTGAACGTGTCCGACTACTTCCGCGCCAATGGCCTGAAGTACACCCCGATCACCTTCGACACTTCCGACGAAAGCGCCAAGTCGCTGGAATCCGGTCGTTGCGACGTACTGACCTCGGACAAATCCCAGCTGTTCGCCCAGCGCAGCAAGCTGGCTTCGCCGAAAGACTACGTCGTTCTGCCAGAAACCATCTCCAAGGAGCCTCTGGGCCCGGTGGTGCGTAACGGCGACGAAGAGTGGACCAAGATCGTTCGTTGGGTCGGCTACGCGCTGCTCAACACCGAAGAAGCCGGTATCACTTCGAAAAACGTCCTGGAAGAAGCCAAGTCGACCAAGAACCCGGACGTCGCTCGTCTGCTGGGTGCCGACGGCGAATACGGCAAGGATCTGAAACTGCCGAAGGATTGGGTCGTCAAGATCGTTTCCCAGGTGGGTAACTACGGCGAGATCTTCGAGAAGAACCTCGGCAAGAGCACTCCGCTGGAAATCGACCGCGGCCTGAACGCTCTGTGGACCAAGGGCGGCATTCAATACGCACCTCCTGTGCGCTGATTGACCTATCGCCCGGCAGGCCAACTGCCGGGCGATGTTCTTGTTCCGTTTTTCCTGGGGCACTTCATGCAAAATAAAATCGGCGCACCCAAGCAGAGACTCAGTCTCAGCGACCCCAAAGTGCGTGCGTGGCTATTTCAGATCATCACGATTGTCGCGGTGGTCTCGTTGGGCTGGTATCTGTTTCACAATACCCAGACCAACCTGCAACACCGGGGCATTACCTCGGGTTTCGGCTTTCTTGAGCGCAGTGCCGGGTTCGGCATCGCCCAGCACCTGATCGACTACACCGAATCGGACAGTTACTCCCGGGTGTTTGTCATCGGTCTGCTCAACACCCTGCTGGTGACGGTGATCGGTGTCATCCTGGCGACCCTGCTGGGTTTCATCATCGGCGTCTCGCGACTGTCGTCGAACTGGGTGATCAACAAGCTGGCCACCGTCTATATCGAGGTGTTCCGTAACATCCCGCCGTTGCTGCAGATCCTGTTCTGGTACTTCGCGGTGTTCCTGACCATGCCGGGACCGCGCAACAGCCATAACTTCTGGGACATGTTCTTCGTCAGCAGCCGTGGCCTGAACATGCCGGCGGCCATTGCTTCCGCCGGATTCTGGCCGTTCGTGGCCAGTGTCGTGGTGGCCATCGTGGCGATCGTGCTGATGAGCCGCTGGGCGACCAAGCGCTTCGAAGAAACCGGCGTGCCGTTCCACAAGTTCTGGGTCGGCCTGGCCTTGTTCCTGGTGATCCCGGCGTTGTCGGCCCTGGTCTTCGGCGCCCCCGTGCACTGGGAAATGCCCCAGCTGCAAGGGTTCAACTTCGTCGGCGGCTGGGTATTGATCCCTGAACTGCTGGCCTTGACCCTGGCCCTGACGGTGTACACCGCGGCGTTTATCGCCGAGATCGTGCGCTCGGGTATCAAGTCGGTCAGCCATGGCCAGACCGAGGCGGCGCGTTCCCTCGGCCTGCGCAACGGTCCGACCCTGCGCAAGGTGATCATCCCGCAAGCCCTGCGCGTGATTATTCCGCCGCTGACCAGCCAATACCTGAACCTGGCGAAGAACTCGTCCCTGGCCGCCGGTATCGGTTACCCGGAAATGGTTTCGTTGTTTGCCGGTACGGTGTTGAACCAGACCGGGCAGGCCATTGAAGTCATTGCCATCACCATGAGCGTGTACCTGGCGATCAGTATCAGCATTTCCCTGCTGATGAACTGGTACAACAAGCGCATTGCGCTGATCGAGCGGTGAGGAAACGCCCATGAGTTCGCATACTTTCAAACCCGACATGCCACCGCCGAGCAACAGTATCGGCGTGGTGGCGTGGATGCGCGCCAACATGTTCTCCAGCTGGCTCAACACGCTGCTGACCCTGTTCGCCTTCTACCTGATCTACCTGATCGTCCCGCCGCTGCTGCACTGGGCCATCCTGGACGCCAACTGGGTTGGCACCACCCGCGCCGACTGTACCAAGAGCGGCGCCTGCTGGGTGTTCATCCAGCAGCGTTTCGGCCAGTTCATGTATGGCTACTACCCGCCCGTGCTGCGCTGGCGCGTGGACCTGACCGTGTGGCTGGCGGTGATTGGCGTGGCGCCGTTGTTCATCCCGCGCTTCCCGCGCAAGGCGGTCTACGGCCTGGGCTTCCTGGTGCTGTACCCGATCGTCGCCTTCACCCTGCTGCGCGGCGGCTACCTGGGCCTGCCCAGCGTTGCCACCACCGAGTGGGGCGGCCTGATGCTGACCCTGGTCATCGCTACCGTCGGTATTGCCGGGGCCTTGCCGCTGGGGATCATGCTGGCGTTGGGACGGCGTTCGAACATGCCGGCGGTGAAGGTGGTCTGCGTGACCTTCATCGAGTTCTGGCGCGGCGTGCCGTTGATCACCGTGCTGTTCATGTCCTCGGTGATGCTGCCGTTGTTCCTGCCTGAGGGCATGAACTTCGACAAGTTGCTGCGGGCGCTGATCGGCGTGATCCTGTTCCAGTCGGCCTATGTCGCCGAAGTGGTCCGTGGTGGCCTGCAAGCCATTCCCAAGGGCCAATACGAAGCGGCTGCCGCCATGGGCCTGGGTTACTGGCGCTCGATGGGCCTGGTGATTCTGCCGCAAGCCTTGAAACTGGTGATCCCGGGGATCGTCAACACCGTGATTGCGCTGTTCAAGGACACCAGCCTGGTGATCATCATCGGCCTGTTCGACCTGCTCAACAGCGTCAAGCAAGCTGCCGCCGACCCGAAATGGCTGGGCATGGCCACCGAAGGCTACGTGTTCGCCGCCCTGGTGTTCTGGATTTTCTGTTTTGGTATGTCCCGCTATTCCATGCATTTGGAACGCAAGCTGGACACAGGCCACAAGCGTTAGGAGTTTTGTCATGAGTCAAGCGATCAAACAGCCTGTGGGTCCTGAAGGCATTATTCAGATGCAGGGCGTGAACAAGTGGTACGGCCAGTTCCACGTGTTGAAAGACATCAACCTGAACGTCAAGCAGGGCGAGCGTATCGTCCTCTGCGGCCCGTCGGGTTCGGGCAAATCGACCACCATCCGCTGCCTCAACCGTCTGGAAGAGCACCAGCAAGGCCGCATCGTGGTCGATGGCGTGGAACTGACCAACGACCTCAAGCAGATCGAAGCGATCCGTCGTGAAGTCGGCATGGTGTTCCAGCACTTCAACCTGTTCCCGCACCTGACCATCCTGCAGAACTGCACCCTGGCACCGATGTGGGTGCGCAAGATGCCCAAGCGCGAGGCGGAAGAAATCGCCATGCATTATCTGCAGCGCGTGCGTATCCCGGAGCAGGCTCACAAGTTCCCGGGCCAGTTGTCCGGTGGTCAGCAGCAGCGTGTGGCGATTGCCCGTGCGTTGTGCATGAAGCCGAAAATCATGCTGTTCGACGAACCGACCTCGGCGCTCGATCCGGAAATGGTGAAAGAGGTACTGGACACCATGATCGGCCTGGCCGAAGACGGCATGACCATGCTCTGCGTAACCCACGAAATGGGCTTCGCCCGTACCGTGGCCAATCGCGTGATCTTCATGGACAAGGGCGAAATCGTCGAACAGGCGGCGCCGAACGACTTCTTCGACAACCCGCAGAATGATCGGACCAAGCTGTTCCTGAGCCAGATCCTGCATTGATCGGCTGACGTTGAATGAAAAACCCGGACCTGGTCCGGGTTTTTTTTGCCTGGGTTTTTATTGATCAGGTGAGTGGGTGTCGATCCAAAGGGCGCCTCGACTGATAAATAAGCTCATCGCTGGCGTCTGAATAGCGCTGGGCGCTTTCAGGGGCAAGCTCGATCTCCGAGCAGGCCTCGCACTGCCAGCCCGACAGTCCGAGGACTGATTTTCTCAGCGCTTTGAGGTCGACCTCGAAGTCCCGACCTTCAAACCAATGCATGACGTTGTTCGTGCCACAGCTGACGCAATCCTGTCGTTTCATGACTCGCTCTCCTTGAAGGAGACAACCGGAGACCCGCCAGCAAGGCGGTAACCATTGATGTAGTGGATCTGAACGCTACCTTCTCAGGGTGATTTTTAGATAGGTGACGGATTCCCTATTTATTGTGGGAAACGTTGGTTCTTGAGTTCTCAGTCAGGTTTGCAGTAACCTTTTGTTCAATTCATCCTATGATTGGATGTCAGGGCGATTTTCATGTCTCAGAGCATTCCCCTTATCAAGCGCTCCCTGGTCGACCAGGCCCTGGAGCAATTGCGCGACCGCATCAGCCGTGGCGCCTGGGCCGTGGGCGCGCGGTTGCCCACCGAGCCGGAACTGGCCGCGGAGCTGGGCATCAGCCGCAACACCATGCGCGAAGCCCTGCGGGTGCTGGCGTTTTCCGGATTGATCGAGATCCGCCAGGGCGACGGCAGCTACCTGCGGGCGACCATCGATCCGCTGACGACCATGCAGGCGTTGTCGCGCTGCTCCCTCGACCAGGCCCGTGAGACCCGGCACAGTTTCGAGGTCGAGGCCGTCGGCCTGGCGGCGCTGCGGCGCACCGAGGAGGATCTCAGGGGATTGCGCGAGGCGCTGCACACTGCCGGTGACCACTATCACGGCGATCTCGACAGCTACATCAATTGTGACCTGGTGTTTCACCAGCGTCTGATCGACGCCGCGCACAACCCGATGCTCAGCGAGCTGTATCGCTACTTTTCCAGTGTGATTGCCGGTGCGTTGCGCCAGACCCTGGATATCAACCCCCGGCGTCAATCGGTGTTCGACCTGCATGTGGCCCTCCTCGAAGCGGTGGAGCAGCAGGACCCGGAGCGCGCCAAGGCCTTGTGCCGGAGCTTGATCAATGAACCTTGAAAGTGAGAGACCCATGTCCCGTGCTCCTGAGGAACCCGGCAGCGCCTCGCGTCCGGTCGAGCTCGACCGACTGCTGATCGATGCCGAGGCCGATGACGATCTGGTCCAACAGCAGCATCCAGTGTTGCGTCGGCCCTGGTTGTTGCTGCTGGGCCTGGTGCTGGTGGCCCTGAACCTGCGTCCGGCGCTGTCGAGCATGGCGCCGTTGCTCGGCGAGGTATCCCGCAGCCTGGGCTTGTCGGCGGCCAAGGCCGGTCTGCTGACTACCTTGCCGGTGCTCTGCCTCGGCCTGGCGGCGCCGCTGGCACCATTGCTGGCCCGGCGTTTCGGCAGCGAGCGGGTGGTGCTGGGCATCCTGCTGACCCTGGCCGGCGGGATCATCCTGCGCAGTTCCCTGGGCGAGTTCGGTCTGTTTGCCGGCAGCGTGTTGGCGGGCGCGAGCATCGGAGTGATCGGCGTGCTGTTGCCCGGTATCGTCAAGCGCGACTTCGCCAAGCAGGCCGGGACCATGACCGGTGTCTACACCATGGCCCTGTGCCTGGGCGCGGCACTGGCGGCGGGGGCGACGGTGCCGCTGAGCCAGCACTTTGCCGGGAGCTGGTCGATCGGCCTGGGTTTCTGGGTTTTGCCCGCGCTGCTGGCGGCGATGTTCTGGTTGCCGCAAGTGGGGCAGAAACACGGTGCCCATCACGTGGCCTACCGTGTGCGCGGTTTGCTGCGCGATCCATTGGCCTGGCAGGTCACCCTCTACATGGGTCTGCAATCGTCCCTGGCCTATATCGTCTTTGGCTGGTTGCCCTCGGTGCTGATCGGGCGCGGCCTGAGTGCTACCCAGGCGGGGATCGTGCTGTCCGGATCGATTCTGATCCAGCTGATCAGTTCATTGGCGACGCCCTGGCTGGCGACGCGGGGCAAGGATCAGCGGCTGGCGATTGTCGTGGTGATGGTGCTGACCTTGGGTGGTCTGTTCGGTTGCCTGTATGCGCCGCTCGAAGGGCTCTGGGGCTGGGCGATACTGCTCGGCCTGGGGCAAGGCGGGACCTTCAGCCTGGCGCTGACCCTGATTGTGTTGCGCTCGCGCGATGCCCATGTGGCGGCGAACCTGTCGGGCATGGCCCAGGGCATCGGCTACACCCTGGCGTCCATGGGGCCGTTCGCGGTCGGGCTGGTGCATGACCTCAGCGGTGGTTGGGATGCGCTGGGCTGGATCTTCGGCGTGATCGGCCTGGGTGCCATCGTCTTCGGGCTCGGGGCCGGCCGGGCGCGTTATGTACAGGTGACCAGCGAAAAACTCTGAATCACCCCACACTCCCGGTATTCGGAGTGCGAATGCCGATAGTCAGCCGGACATTTGCGGACTATCGTGCAGGCGATCCCTTTACCTGCACGGAGCCCGTTCATGAGTGATGCCCACAGCGCGTTGATTACTGAGTTCTATAAAGCGTTCCAGCGGCTGGATGCCGAGGCCATGAGTGCCTGCTACACCGAGGATGTGGTGTTCAGTGATCCGGCGTTCGGCGAGTTGCGTGGCCGTGATGCCGGCGATATGTGGCGCATGCTGACCACCCGGGCCAAGGACTTCTCCCTGACCTTCGACAATGTCCGTGCCGACGAGCGTAGTGGCGGTGCCCATTGGGTCGCCACCTATCTGTTCAGACAGACTGGCAATACCGTGGTCAACGATATCCATGCGCGGTTTGTCTTTCGCGACGGCAAGATCTGCGAGCACCATGACCGCTTCGACCTGTGGCGCTGGTCGCGTCAGGCGCTGGGGACCAAGGGCTTGTTGCTGGGCTGGACGCCGCTGGTCAAGAACGCTGTGCGTGCCCAGGCGCTGAAAGGCTTGAAGGCCTTCCAGGCGAGCCGTTAGGTTCTGCTAAGATCGCGGCCCCGTCAGCGATCAAACCCTTTGCCACGTGAACATCAGCGAAACGCCGAGTGCCGAAACCGAGCCGGCAGCGCCCGCGGTCAAACCCTGGTTTGTCTACCTGGTGCGTGCCGCCAATGGTGCGCTGTATTGCGGGATCAGCGATGATCCGCAGCGGCGTTTTGCCTCGCATCAGAGTGGCAAGGGCGCGCGCTTCTTCCATTCCAGCCCGGCGGTCGCGCTGGTGTATGTGGAGGCCTGTCGCGACAAGGGCGAGGCCCTGCGCCAGGAGCGCCTGATCAAGAAGTTGCGCAAGAGCGCCAAGGAAACCCTGGCGGCGGGGTTCAGTCTGGAAGCCTTTGCCGCCGGGCGGAAATGAGTTGGGACGTTTTTCGGCGTCTCATCGCAGGCCGACGCCTGGCTGTGGCTGCAATTGACGACACTGTCATGCTCGAATACGATTGATCCATCGAAGCGACTGACCGGATGAGATTGAGCGCTTCCCAGCGGTGAAAGCCGTAATCGCGCAAGGCGGTTCGAAAGTGGTGTCCGGATCTGTTTTATCGAATACGAAAAAGACGCTCATGGCGTCTTTTTTCGTTTCTCCCTCTAACGTGTGGTTGCGGTTGGTTGACGCAAGTAGACCTTACCGCACAATAGTGCAAAGGCCATTGATCCTTTCAGGTTTGGACCGCCGCCTTTTCCTTCGTAATACGCACTCTCCACTACCAGATTCAGCTCCTGCCATTGGCGCTTTTCGTGCGCGGCGCGTCTTACCTCAAAAAAGACATGATAAGGCCCGCTCGGGTCTTCGATTGGAGAAGGTTATATGTTCGCGCAAATCACGTTTGGCCAACTGGCTTGAAATCGTGAAGGTGAATGGCTCAAGGTGAGCAAAATCGTAAGTCTGACCGCCAATGGCCAGCGCTGGAAAATAGGCGGTCACTTCGGCCTCCATTCCGGTCAAACCGCCAGCTTACCCTGCCACTCTGCCTTTCGACTCCCTGGCAATTGATATCGTTGATGAGACGGCATCAGGCTGGCTGGGTAGGCCGCCCACGATTTGCAGGCTAAGCTGCAGGTTCTTATTTGCCCGGCGGACTCCAGCATGTCTGAGTTGATTCTTCATCACTACCCGACCTCTCCCTTTGCCGAAAAGGCCCGCTTGCTGCTGGGGTTCAAAGGGCTCTCTTGGCGCTCGGTGCACATTCCGCCGATGATGCCCAAGCCCGACCTGACCGCGCTGACCGGCGGCTACCGGAAAACCCCGGTGTTGCAGGTCGGTGCCGATATCTACTGCGACACCGCCTTGATCGCCCGCCGCCTGGAGCAGGAAAAAGCCACGCCGCGGCTGTTCCCCCAGAGCCTGGAAATGGTCGCGGCAACCTTCGCCGCCTGGGCCGATTCGGTGGTGTTCAGCCATGCGGTCAGCCTGGTGTTCCAACCCGAGTCGGTAGCCGTGCGTTTTGCCCGCTTGTCCCCGGAGCAGATCAAGGGCTTCATGATCGACCGCGCCGGGCTGTTCAGCGGTGGTTCGGCTGCACGTGTACCGTTGGAGTTGGCCAAGCACCAGTGGCCGGTGTTCATGGCGCGGCTGGAGCAGCAGTTACAGCATGAGGAGGGCGACTTCCTGTTCGGCGAGCCGTCGATTGCCGATATCGCCATGGCTCATCCACTGTGGTTCCTCAAGGCGACACCGGTCACCGCGCCGCTGGTGGATGCCTATCCGGCGGTGCTCGCCTGGTTTGCCCGGGTCATGGCATTCGGGCATGGCGCGCCGAGTGAGATGAGCGCCGAGCAGGCCTTGCAGGTAGCCCGCGAGTCGACGCCGGCCGTGCTTCCTGATGAGCTTTTCAACGATCCGAACGGCTTTGTCGCCGGCCAGCCAGTAATCGTCTCGGCGACCGATTATGGCGTCGATCCGGTGGCGGGCGAGTTGCTGTTTGCCGGTCGCGAAGAGTTGATCGTGCGGCGCGAGGATGAGCGCGCGGGTGTAGTGCATGTGCACTTCCCGCGGCTCGGCTTCAGGATCGAAGCGCGGCCAGAATAGCCTCTGGCTCATAGCCGCGAATCAAGGTGCCGTTCACGTCCAGCATCGGGATCCCGCCGCCGCCCAGGGCCTGGTAGGTCTTGCGCGCGGCGGCGTCTTTCTCGATATCGAATTCCTCGTAGGGAATGCCTTTCTGGTCGAGAAAACGTCGGGTCTGCTTGCAGTAGCCACACCAGTCGGTGGCGTAGAGCACCACCCGGGCCTTGGCTCGGGTCTGTTCCGAGACCACCTGGTCCGGATGGAACACCCGCTCGATCTTGCCCCAGTTCTGATAGACCACCACCACCAGCAGGATCAGCAGGACCTTCTTCAGCATGCCTGTGAGCATGACTCAGTCCTTGCGTCGCTTGAGCTGATCGGTCAACTGGGTCGGCAGGCCCTTGATGATCAGGGTCCCGGCCTCTTCGTCATACTCGATCTTCGAACCCAGCAAGTGCGCCTCGAAGCTGATGGACAGGCCTTCGGCACGCCCGGTGAAGCGACGGAACTGGTTCAGGGTGCGTTTATCCGCCGGAATTTCCGGCGACAGGCCGTAATCCTTGTTGCGGATATGCTCGTAGAACGCCCGTGGACGATCTTCGTCAATCAGTCCGGAGAGCTCCTCCAGGCCCATCGGCTCGCCCATCTTCGCCTGGCTGCTGGCGTAGTCCACCAGGGTCTTGGTTTTTTCCCGGGCATCGTCCTCGGGCAGGTCTTCGCTTTCGACGAAGTCGCTGAAGGCCTTGAGCAGGGTGCGGGTTTCACCCGGACCATCGACACCTTCCTGGCAGCCGATAAAGTCGCGGAAATACTCCGAAACCTTTTTCCCGTTCTTGCCTTTGATAAAGGAAATGTACTGTTTCGACTGCTTGTTGTTCTGCCATTCGGAGAGATTGATCCGCGCCGCCAGGTGCAATTGCCCCAGGTCCAGGTGGCGCGACGGGGTCACGTCCAGCTCGGCGTTCACCGCCACGCCTTCGCTGTGGTGCAGCAGGGCGATCGCCAGGTAGTCGGTCATGCCTTGCTGGTAATGCGCGAACAGCACATGTCCACCGACCGAGAGGTTGGACTCCTCCATCAGCTTTTGCAGATGTTCGACGGCAATCCGGCTGAACGCGGTGAAGTCCTTGCCGCCGTCCAGGTATTCCTTCAGCCAGCCGCTGAACGGATGCGCGCCGGACTCGGCATGGAAGAAGCCCCAGGCTTTGCCTTGCTTGGCATTGTAGCTTTCGTTGAGGTCGGCAAGCATGTGCTCGATGGCCTGGGATTCGGCCAGTTCGGAGTCACGGGCATGCAGGACCGCGGGGCTGCCGTCGGGCTTTTTGTCGATCAGGTGGACGATGCAATGACGGATCGGCATAGGTATCTCGGCTGATTTGTCAGGGGGAAGGCGGGCTCCCCGGAAAAGCGACCAGTGTACCGCACCCACGGGTTGAATCCGCTTTTGCACGGTCGTTCGGGTGGGATGAGCGGTTTCAGACAGTTTTTTTTTCGAAAACGAGCGCAAAAGCTGACCAAATGGCTAGGTAGAGGCGGATATTTCCCCGTCTCTGTGCTAGTTTTGCCCGGTCTTGCGCTCGGTAACGGCGCAAAGCGTGCATTCAGCAGGTGTCACGTCGAACCAAACCCCAATTCTGCTATCTACATCTGCGATCCGTCGTGGTTGTTAGCAGGGGGCACAAGGCTGGTTCGATGGCTGACACTGCACTCTGCAATCCAAATGAATTTGATAGGGAAGGAACATCTCAATGGCTATTACCAAAGACCAACTGATCGCCGATATCGCCGAAGCTATCGACGCGCCGAAAACTACCGCGCGTGCCGCTCTGGACCAACTGGCCCAGATCGTTGCTGATCAATTGGAAAACGGCGGCGAAATCACTCTGCCAGGCGTTGGCAAACTGAAAGTGACCGAGCGCCCTGCCCGTACCGGCCGTAACCCGTCGACTGGCGCTGCCATCGAAATCCCTGCCAAGAAAGTGATCAAGCTGGTTGTGGCCAAGGTTCTGACCGACGCTGTAAACAAGTAAGATGCACTGAAACCGTGCCCCGGGGTCTGTCCGGGCACGGTTTTTTTTCGCCTGTGGAAAAGCGTTGGGTGCCTGAACGGGACGTGGTTCAGCCGTCAGGTCGGCTCCAGCGCTCCTGACGCCACGTTTGCCGCTGCACCTGATCCTGGAAGGTCCAGGCGACGAAACGGCTCTGTTTCTGCCCCTGGGACATTTCCACCACCTGGCGCTGCAGGATACCGGCTTTTTTCAGCGCGCTTTCGATCGCCGGCAGGTTGGAGGCCTTGGACACCAGGGTGCTGAACCACAATACCTGCTGGCCGAGGGCGGCGCTTTCGGCGATCAGTTGGGTCACAAAGCGTATTTCACCGCCTTCGCACCACAATTCCGACGTTTGTCCACCGAAGTTCAGTATCGGCAGTTTGCGCTGCGGATCGGCCTTGCCCAGGGCGCGCCATTTGCGTCGGCTGCCATTTTGCGCTTCGTCCAGGGAGGTATGGAACGGCGGGTTGCACAGGGTCAGGTCGAAGCGCTCAGAGCTTTCCAGCAGGCCGTTGAGGATCTGCTTCGGCTGGCTTTGCAGGCGCAGGCCGATGGCCTTGTTCAGGCCGTTGGACTGGACGATGGCCTTGGCCGCGGCCAGGGCGGTGGGATTGATGTCCGAACCGAGAAACTGCCAGCGGTAGTCGCTGTGGCCGATCAGCGGGTAGATGCAGTTGGCGCCGACACCGATATCCAGCACGCGTACAGCCGCGCCTCGGGGGATCACGCCTTCGTTGTCCTCGGCCAGCAGGTCGGCGAGGAAATGCACGTAGTCGGCCCGGCCCGGTACCGGCGGGCAGAGGAAGTCCGCCGGAATATCCCAGTGGGCGATGCCGTAGAAGTTCTTGAGCAGGGCACGGTTGAATACACGCACGGCGGCCGGGTCGGCGAAGTCGATGCTTTCCTTGCCGTAGGGATTGAGAATCACAAAGCGGCCCAGTTCTGGGCAGCCCTTGATCAATTGCGGGAAGTCGTAGCGGCCCTGATGGCGATTGCGCGGATGCAGGCTGGCTTTTTCACGCGACTCGACGGCCTTGGCCGGGGGCGCGGGCTTGGGCTTCTTGCGTGGGGCTTTGGGTTTGCTCGGGGCGGTCATGGGCAGGGTCGATTCGGGCAGGGCTTTGATTGGCGGGTATTGTCCCATAAGGACCGTGGGAGCGGTGCTTGCCGGCGAAGCTTTTAGCGGTATCACTGGCTTCTTCGTGGCGGTGCGGAGATCCGACAAGCTCCGCTCCCACAGGTTTTGTGGGGCCTGCAAGAAGTCTGTTCAGGGCTGCATGTGGGCATGAAAAAGGGAGGCCCGAGGGCCTCCCTTTTTCAGTCAATCACCAGGCTTACAGGCTGGCGATCCGCGCATGTTGCTCGGCCAGCTTGCCCAGGGCCTGTTCGGCCTCGGTCAGTTTGGCGCGTTCCTTCTCGATGACTTCGGCCGGAGCCTTGTCGACGAACGCGGCATTCGACAGCTTGCCGCCGACCCGCTGCACTTCACCTTGCAGGCGCTGGATTTCCTTGTCCAGACGCGCCAGTTCGGCGGCCTTGTCGATCAACCCGGCCATCGGTACCAGCACTTCCATCTCGCCGACCAATGCGGTGGCGGACAGTGGGGCTTCGTCGCCGGCCGCCAGCACGGTGATCGATTCGAGCTTGGCCAGCTTCTTCAGCAACTGCTCGTTCTCGCTCAGGCGCCGCTGGTCCTGGGCATTGACGTTCTTCAGGAACAACGCCAGTGGCTTGCCCGGGCCGATGTTCATCTCGGCGCGGATGTTGCGCACGCCAAGCATCAGGCCCTTGAGCCATTCGATATCGTCCTCGGCAACCGGGTCGATCCGCGCTTCGTTCGCCACCGGCCATGGTTGCAGCATGATGGTCTTGCCCTCGGCACCGACCAGCGGCGCCAGGCGCTGCCAGATTTCCTCGGTGATGAACGGCATGAACGGATGTGCCAGGCGCAGGGCCACTTCCAGCACGCGCACCAGGGTGCGACGGGTGCCGCGCTGGCGTTCGACCGGGGCATTCTCGTCCCACAGCACCGGCTTGGACAGTTCCAGGTACCAGTCGCAATACTGGTTCCAGATGAACTCGTACAAGGCCTGGGCGGCCAGGTCGAAACGGAACTGGTCGAGCTGGCGGGTCACTTCGGCTTCGGTGCGCTGCAACTGCGAGATGATCCAGCGATCGGCCAGGGACAGTTCGAAGGCTTCGCCGTTCTGGCCGCAGTCGTCGCCCTTGTCGAGCACGTAGCGCGCGGCGTTCCAGATCTTGTTGCAGAAGTTGCGATAGCCTTCGACGCGGCCCATGTCGAACTTGATGTCACGACCGGTGGACGCCAGCGAGCAGAAGGTGAAGCGCAGGGCATCGGTACCGTAGCTGGCGATGCCCTCGGCGAACTCGGCGCGGGTCTGTTTTTCGATGGCTTTCTGCAATTTTGGCTGCATCAGGCCGGTGGTGCGCTTCTGCACCAGGGCTTCGAGTTCGATGCCGTCGATGATGTCCAGCGGGTCAAGGACGTTGCCCTTGGACTTGGACATCTTCTGGCCCTGGCCATCACGTACCAGGCCGTGCACGTAGACGGTCTTGAACGGTACCTGCGGGGTGCCGTCCTCGTTTTTCACCAGGTGCATGGTCAGCATGATCATCCGGGCGACCCAGAAGAAAATGATGTCGAAACCGGTTACCAGCACGTCGGTGGGGTGGAAGGTCTTGAGGAAGTCGGTCTGCTCCGGCCAGCCCAGGGTGGAGAAGGTCCACAGGCCCGAACTGAACCAGGTGTCGAGGACGTCGTTGTCCTGTTGCAGCGCCACGTCCGGGCCGAGGTGGTGCTTGGCGCGGACTTCGGCTTCGTCGCGCCCGACATAGACCTTGCCCGACTCGTCGTACCAGGCCGGAATCCGGTGGCCCCACCACAGCTGGCGGCTGATGCACCAGTCCTGGATATCGCGCATCCAGGAGAAGTACATGTTTTCGTATTGCTTGGGCACGAAGGCGATGCGGCCGTCTTCCACGGCGGCAATGGCCGGCTCGGCCAGGGGCTTGGTCGACACGTACCACTGGTCGGTCAGCCACGGCTCGATGATGGTCCCGGAGCGGTCGCCCTTCGGCACTTTCAGGCCGTGGTCGTCAACGCTGACCAGCAGGCCGGCGGCCTCGAAGGCGGCAACGATCTGCTTGCGCGCTTCGAAACGGTCGAGGCCGACGTATTGCGCCGGGATCTTGCCGTCGATGCTGTCGTTCAGCGTACCGTCGAGGTTGAACACCTGGCAGGCCGGCAGGATGGCGGCGTTTTTGTCGAAGATGTTCAGCAGCGGCAGGTTGTGGCGCTTGCCGACTTCGTAGTCGTTGAAATCGTGGGCCGGGGTGATTTTCACGCAGCCGGTGCCGAATTCAGGGTCGCAATAGTCGTCGGCGATGATCGGGATGCGGCGGCCGACCAGCGGCAGCTCGACAAATTTGCCGATCAGCGCCTTGTAGCGTTCGTCTTCCGGGTTTACCGCCACGGCCGAGTCGCCGAGCATGGTTTCCGGACGGGTGGTGGCGACGATCAGGTAGTCCAGGCCGTCGGCGGTCTTGGCGCCGTCAGCCAGTGGATAACGCAGGTTCCAGAGGAAACCTTTCTCGTCGTGGTTTTCCACTTCGAGGTCGGAGATCGCCGTGTGCAGCTTGGTGTCCCAGTTGACCAGGCGCTTGCCGCGATAGATCAAGCCATCTTCGTGCAGGCGCACGAAGGCTTCCTTGACCGCTTCCGAGAGACCGTCGTCCATGGTGAAGCGCTCGCGGCTCCAGTCCACGGACGAACCCAGGCGGCGGATCTGCCGGCTGATGTTGCCACCGGATTGATCCTTCCATTCCCAGACCTTTTCCAGGAACTTCTCGCGCCCCAGGTCGTGGCGACTCTGGCCCTGGGCTTCGAGTTGGCGTTCCACCAGCATCTGCGTGGCGATCCCGGCGTGGTCGGTGCCCGGCTGCCACAGGGTGTTGCGCCCCTGCATGCGGCGGAAACGGATCAGGGCGTCCATGATCGCGTTATTGAAACCGTGGCCCATGTGCAGGCTGCCAGTGACGTTCGGCGGCGGGATCATGATGGTGTAGGCGTCGCCGGTACCTTGCGGGGCGAAATAATTCTCGGACTCCCAGGTCTGGTACCAGGAAGTTTCAATGGCGTGCGGCTGGTAGGTCTTATCCATGCGCGGCGGGACCCTTAGGCATTAATTCAGGAAAGCCGGCAAGTATAACGGGGATATGGCGCGGGGCGTAGAGCGAGGTGAGGGCGGCTGGCACAAAAATGCCCGCTGGCGGGCCAGTCTCGGTCAGCTCAGAGCGTTTGAAGCCGAGCGCGGTCCTGTGGCGAGCGGGCTTGCCCGCGTTCGGCTGCGCAGCAGTCGTATAACTGGCCACCTCGCTGTACCTGATACACCGCAATCGCTGGTTTTAGGGCCGCTTCGCAGCCCTGCGCGGGCAAGCCCGCTCGCCACAAATCCTGGTCAGGCTTGAGAGCGTTGTGGAGGGGGAAAGCCCTGCTTCTACCAAGGAGGGCGAATGGGGTCAGGAAGGATATTGGCTGAGCAGGCGTTCCATGCGGGCATCCAGGCGACGCTTGATCTCGGTCTCGATATGCGGGGCGAAGTCGTCGATCACGTCCTGCATGATCAATTGCGCGGCGGCGCGCAGTTCGCTGTCCAGATGCAGCAGGGCGTCCTGGCTCTTCTGTTTGGCCGGTTCCGCCGCGACGACTGGCGGTGTCGGTTTGGGCTCGACCACCGGCGTGGCAACCACCTCGGGCTGCACCTCGACCTTGGTTTTATTACCTACCATGTCGAACAACAGGGGGATCTGTCCTTCACTGGCGACCGTTTCGGTCAGTAGCGGCGGTTGCAAGGTGTCGTCGCCCAGCAGTTTGCGGATCGATTCGAGCTCGTCCAGCAGGGGCGCGGCTTTTTGGGGTTGTCTTGGAGTGTCCATCGGGGTGCTCAAAGTCGCTGTAGACGGTGATCTTGCAGAGGATAGCCCTGTTCGCGGTAGAAGCGGAAACTCTCCCGCGCCGCTTGACGAATAGCCGGGTCTTCGACCACCACTTCCGCTACGCGGGCAAAGCGCGAAGCAAACGGCGGTACCTTCATATCGAGGTTCACCAGCAGGTCCTGATGCGTGCCAGGATCTTCGCCCAGGCCCAGGACCACGCGGCCTTCCGGTTCGTTTTCCGCCGGGCCGTGGGGAATGAAGCTTTCGCCCTTGAACTGCCACAGGCGGGCGTCCAGGTCGTCGCGCTGGGCGCTGTCACGGCAATGCAGGTAGACCTTGTGCCCCAGGCGCCAGGCCTTTTCGGTCAGCTTGCAGGCAAAGTCCAGGCGCGCCAAAGGGGCCGCGCTGGGAAGGATATAGAAGTCGACTTGGGTCATAGGGGGTTCCGGATTCCGGGCGCCGTCGTTGACCGACGCCGCCCGGCAGGCTCAGGTTCAGGCCTTGGCGCGGTCAAGCAGGTACTGGGTCAGCAGGGGCACCGGCCGACCGGTGGCGCCTTTGTCCTTGCCGCCGCTGGTCCAGGCGGTGCCGGCGATGTCCAGGTGCGCCCAGTTGAACTGCTTGGCAAAACGCGACAGGAAGCAGGCCGCGGTGATGGTCCCGGCTTTCGGCCCGCCGATGTTGGCGATGTCGGCGAACGGGCTGTCCAGCTGTTCCTGGTACTCATCGAACAGCGGCAGCTGCCAGGCACGGTCGTCGGCCTGGCGGCCGGCGCTGAGCAGTTGCTCGATCAGTTCGTCGTTGTTGCCCAGCAGGCCCGAGGTGTGGGCGCCGAGGGCGACCACGCAGGCGCCGGTCAGGGTGGCGATATCGATCACCGCCTGGGGCTTGAAGCGTTCGGCGTAGGTCAGTGCATCGCACAGAACCAGGCGGCCTTCGGCGTCGGTGTTGAGGATTTCCACGGTCTGGCCGCTGAGGGTGGTGACGATGTCGCCCGGACGGGTCGCGCCACCGCTCGGCATGTTCTCGGCACAAGCCAGGATGCACACCAGGTTGATCGGCAACTGCAGGGCGAGCACGGCGTGCAGGGTACCGAACACGCTGGCGGCACCGCCCATGTCGTATTTCATCTCGTCCATGCCCAGCCCCGGCTTGAGGCTGATGCCGCCGGTGTCGAAGGTGATGCCCTTGCCGACCAGGGCGAACGGCTTCTCGGATTTCTTGCCGCCGTTGTATTGCATGACGATCAGGCGTGGCGGCTGGTCGCTGCCCTGGCCCACGGCATAGAACGAGCCCATGCCCAGTTCCTTGATCTTCTTCTCGTCAAGGATCTCGACCTTCAGGCCTTTGTTCGCCTTGCCGAGGTTCTTCGCCTGTTCGGCGAGGTAGCTCGGGTGGCAGATGTTTGGTGGCAGGTTGCCCAGGTCGCGGGTGAAGGCCATGCCGCCGGCGATGGCGCGGGCGTGGCTGACGGCGCGTTCGACTTCGGCTTGCGCGGCCTTGATGGTCACCAGGGTGATTTTCTTCAGGGCGCGCGGTTCGGCCTTCTGGCTCTTGAACTGCTCGAAGCTGTATTCACCGTCCAGCAGGCTTTCGGCCAGCAGGCGGGTCTTGCCGTAGCTGTCGCGGCCCTTGACCACCACTTCATCGAGGGCGAGCACGGCGTCGCTGCCGCCCAGGCCCTTGAGGGTGGCGAGGATCGAGGCCACGGCTTTGCGGAACGGACGATCGCCGAGTTCGGCGTCCTTGCCCACGCCCACCAGCAGCACGCGTTCGGCCTTGAGGTTGGGCAGGCTTTGCAGCAACAGGCTCTGGCCGACCTTGCCGGCCAGGTCGCCGCGCTTGAGGATGGCGCTGATGGCGCCGCCGCTGAGTTCGTCGACTTTGCTGGCGACCGTGCCGAGTTTACGGCCTTCGCCTACGGCGAGTACCAGGGTGGCGGTTTTCAACGTTTCTGGGCTGACGCTTTTTACAACCAGTTCCATGTCCGGGTCCCTGAATATTAAGGTCGAAGGGCGCAGAGACAGCTCTGCGCCGGGGCGGGGCGACGCAATGGCGTGGCCTCCGGCAAAGGCCGCAGTTTGAACCTCGGCGCTGGCCGGGGGCAAGTCCCAATACCGAGGAGCAAATTGTCCAGTTCACGGGCATTCAATCTCGAGCGCGCAAGATAACCTGTGGGAGCGGTGCTTGCCCGGGAAGCTTTTGCTGACCTTTGGGGCCTCTTCGCGGATAAAACCGGCTCCCACACTGCCCGCTGTCAAGCCAGGCGTTTGCGTGCGACTGAATACGGCACTGCAATAAGGCGGGCGCTGTAGGCAAGTGCGCAGTGACAGCCGGGAGCAATCACAGGATAATGCGCCTCTTTTTGCAGGACCCGCCGCGGCGAGCCCTCTGTCGGTGCCTATGTTTGCTTGTTCGGCCACCTTAGCCTGACAACCCTGGAGTGTCTGGTTTGATTGTTTTTCGTTATCTGTCCCGCGAAGTCCTGATCACCTTGAGTGCGGTCAGCGCCGTGCTGCTGGTCATCACCATGAGCGGGCGTTTCGTCAAGTTCCTCGCCCAGGCCGCCTCGGGTCAATTGGATCCGGGCTCGCTGTTCCTGATCATGGGCTTCCGCCTGCCCGGTTTCCTCCAGCTGATCCTGCCGCTGGGCCTGTTCCTCGGGATTCTGCTGGCCTACGGTCGGCTCTATCTCGAAAGCGAGATGACCGTGCTGTCGGCCACCGGCATGAGCCAGCAGCGTTTGCTCGGCATGACCATGGCGCCGGCGCTGCTGGTGGCCTTGCTCGTCGCCTGGATCAGCCTGAGCCTGGCGCCCAAGGGCGCCCTGCAGTTCCAGTTGCTGCTCAACCAGCAGGACGCGATGACCGAATTCGATACCCTGGTGCCCGGGCGCTTCCAGGAGCTCAACGATGGCTCGCGGGTCACCTATACCGAGCAACTGTCCGATGACCGGGCGAACCTGGGTGGTGTGTTCATCTCGGAAAAACGCTTTGGCGTGAACAAGAAGGATCGCGGCATTTCCGTGCTGGTGGCCGAGAAGGGGCGTCAGGAAGTGCGCCAGGACGGCAACCGCTACCTGATCCTGGAAAACGGTTATCGCTACGACGGCAGTCCGGGCATGGCCGATTACCGGGCGATCAAGTACGACACCTATGGCGTCATGTTGCCCAAGCCCGAGATCAGCGAGGAAGTCACCGACCGTGATGCGATGGCGACGTCCAGCCTGTTCGGCAACCCGGATCTGAAGGCGGTCGCCGAGTTGCAATGGCGTCTTTCGCTGCCCCTGCTGGTGTTTATCGTGACCCTGATGGCCGTGCCGCTGTCACGGGTCAACCCGCGCCAGGGCCGTTTCCTCAAGCTGCTGCCGGCGATCCTCCTATATATGGCCTACCTGACCATGCTGATTTCGGCCCGTGGTGCGCTGGAGAAAGGCAACTTGTCACCGGTGCTGGGCATGTGGTGGGTGCACGGCCTGTTCCTGGCCATCGGCCTGGTGCTGCTGTATTGGGAACCCCTGCGTTTGAAACTGGCGAGTCGTCGCACTGTGAAGGAGATGGCTCGTGGTTAAGCTCGATCGCTACATTGGCAGCAGTGTGTTCATGGCGATCCTCGCGGTGCTGGGGATCATCCTCGGGCTGGCCTCGCTGTTTGCCTTTATCGACGAGATGGGCAGCATCTCCGATACCTACACCTTGGGCGATGTGCTGAGTTTTGTGGTGCTCACGGCGCCGCGTCGGGTCTACGACATGTTGCCGATGGCCGGCCTGATCGGCTGCCTGATCGGCCTCGGCAGCCTGGCCAGCAACAGCGAATTGACCATCATGCGTGCGGCGGGGGTGTCCGTCGGGCGTATCGTCTGGGCCGTGATGAAGCCGATGCTGGTGCTGATGCTGATCGGCGTGCTGGTCGGCGAGTACGTCGCTCCGGCCACCGAGAGCAAGGCCCAGGCGGCCAAGGCCCTGGCCCAGGGTTCGGGGGACGCGCAAAGCTCGCGCAATGGCCTGTGGCATCGCCAGGGCGACGAGTTCATCCATATCAACGCCGTGCAGCCCAATGGCCTGCTTTATGGTGTGACCCGCTACCACTTCGACAGCGAGCGGCACATGCTGTCGTCGAGCTTTGCCAAGAAGGCCCACTTCGACAAGGACTTCTGGCAACTGACCGACGTCACCACCACCTATTTCCGCGACGGCCGCACCGAAGTGGTCAATGTGCCGGAGGAGCGCTGGGACGTGGCGTTGAGTCCGAACCTGCTGAGTACCGTGGTGATGGTGCCCGAAGCGCTGTCGATCAGCGGTCTGTGGAGCTACATTCACTACCTGGCGGACCAGGGCCTGGCGAACGGTCGTTACTGGCTGGCGTTCTGGGTCAAGGTCCTGCAACCGCTGGTGACCGCGGCACTGGTATTGATGGCGATTTCTTTCATCTTCGGCCCGTTGCGTTCGGTTACCCTGGGGCAGCGGGTGTTCACCGGCGTGCTGGTGGGCTTTACCTTCCGTATTGCCCAGGATCTGCTGGGGCCGTCGAGCCTGGTGTTCGGCTTCCCGCCGCTGCTGGCGGTGGTGGTGCCGGCGGCGATCTGTGCGGTGGCGGGCGTCTGGCTGTTACGCAGGGCCGGATGATGCGGCGATCGAGCGGCAAATGATCCAGGAAAAAGCCTCTGTCCAGTGACCGGGGCTTTTTTGTCCGTGCCGCCCGGCCTGTTCACGTGACGCCTTGGCCGTGCATCAGGTACAATTACCGGCTATTTTTCGGCGGGCAGTCTGCCTGCAACCTTTTTGAGTGTTGATCCGTGAGTGATTTGAGTCATATCCGCAATTTCTCCATCATCGCCCACATTGACCATGGCAAGTCGACTCTGGCCGATCGCTTCATCCAGATGTGCGGCGGCCTTGCCGAGCGCGAGATGGAAGCGCAGGTGCTGGATTCCATGGACCTCGAGCGCGAGCGCGGGATCACCATCAAGGCCCACAGCGTTACTCTGTACTACAAGGCTCGCGACGGCATCACCTACCAGCTGAACTTCATCGATACCCCCGGCCACGTCGACTTCACCTATGAAGTCAGCCGTTCCCTGGCCGCCTGTGAAGGTGCCTTGCTGGTGGTGGACGCCGGCCAGGGCGTCGAAGCCCAGTCCGTTGCCAACTGCTACACCGCGATCGAGCAGGGCCTGGAAGTCATGCCGGTGCTGAACAAGATCGACCTGCCGCAAGCCGATCCGGACCGGGTGAAGGAAGAAATCGAGAAAATCATCGGGATCGACGCCACCGACGCCGTCACCTGCAGCGCCAAGACCGGCCTGGGTGTCGACGAAGTGCTCGAACGCCTGGTGACCACCATTCCGGCGCCGACCGGCAATATCGAAGATCCGCTGCAAGCGTTGATCATCGACTCCTGGTTCGACAACTACCTGGGCGTCGTGTCCCTGGTGCGCGTGCGCCACGGCCGCGTGAAGAAGGGTGACAAGATCCTGGTCAAGTCCACCGGCAAGATGCACCTGGTGGACAGCGTCGGGGTGTTCAACCCGAAACACACCGCCACCGTCGACCTGAAGGCCGGCGAAGTGGGCTTCATCATCGCCGGTATCAAGGACATCCACGGTGCGCCGGTAGGCGACACCCTGACCCTGAGCACCACCCCCGATGTCGACGTGCTGCCGGGCTTCAAGCGCATCCAGCCGCAGGTCTACGCCGGTCTGTTCCCGGTCAGCTCCGACGATTTCGAAGACTTCCGCGAAGCCCTGCAAAAGCTCACGCTGAACGACTCCTCGCTGCAGTACACCCCGGAAAGCTCCGACGCCCTGGGCTTCGGTTTCCGTTGCGGGTTCCTCGGCATGTTGCACATGGAGATCATCCAGGAGCGCCTGGAGCGCGAGTACGACCTGGACCTGATCACCACCGCGCCGACGGTAATCTTCGAGCTGCTGCTCAAGAACGGCGAAACCATTTACGTCGACAACCCGTCCAAGCTCCCGGACCTGTCGGCCATCGAGGATATGCGCGAACCGATCGTCCGGGCGAATATTCTTGTACCGCAGGAGCACCTGGGCAACGTCATTACCCTGTGCATCGAGAAGCGTGGCATCCAGCACGACATGCTGTTCCTCGGTTCCCAGGTGCAAGTGACCTACGATTTGCCGATGAACGAAGTGGTCCTGGACTTCTTCGACCGTCTCAAATCCACCAGTCGCGGCTATGCTTCGCTGGACTATCATTTTGATCGTTACCAGTCGGCCAACCTGGTCAAGCTGGATGTTCTGATCAACGGTGAAAAGGTCGACGCCCTGGCGCTGATCGTGCATCGTGATAACGCGCATTACAAAGGTCGTGCGTTGACCGAGAAGATGAAAGAACTGATTCCTCGTCAGATGTTCGACGTTGCCATCCAGGCCGCCATTGGCGGGCAGATCGTGGCGCGGACAACTGTCAAGGCCCTCAGAAAGAACGTACTGGCCAAATGCTACGGCGGTGACGTCAGCCGTAAGCGCAAGCTGTTGGAAAAGCAAAAGGCCGGTAAGAAACGCATGAAGCAAGTGGGTAACGTGGAAATTCCACAGGAAGCCTTCCTTGCAGTGCTCAGGTTGGATAGTTAGGTCCTATGTCACTAAATTTCCCGCTGTTGCTGGTCATCGCCGTCGCCATCTGTGGTGCACTGGCGTTGTTCGATCTGGTCTTTCTGGCGCCTCGTCGGCGTTCCGCTATCGCGGCCTATCAGGGCAGCGTGACGCAGCCCGACGGCGATGTGGTCGAAAAACTGAACAAGGAGCCTTTGCTGGTTGAATACGGCAAATCCTTCTTTCCGGTGTTGTTCATCGTGCTGGTGCTGCGTTCGTTCCTGGTGGAACCGTTCCAGATTCCGTCCGGCTCGATGAAGCCGACCCTGGATGTCGGTGACTTCATCCTGGTGAACAAGTTTTCCTACGGGATTCGTTTGCCGGTGATCGACAAGAAGGTCATCCAGGTCGGTGATCCGCAGCGCGGCGATGTGATGGTGTTCCGCTACCCGAGCGACCCCAACGTCAACTACATCAAGCGTGTAGTCGGCTTGCCGGGCGATGTGGTGCGCTACACCAGTGACAAGAAGCTGTTCGTCAATGGCCAGTCGGTGGCCGAACAGCTGGTCGGCGCCGAGCCGGGCATGTTGGGCAGTGCCGAGCTCTACAAAGAGCAACTGGGCGCCGCCGAACACCTGATCCGCAAGGAAATGGGCCGCTACCGCGCGCCGCCCGATCACGAGTGGACGGTCCCGGCGGGCCACTACTTCATGATGGGCGACAACCGCGACAACTCCAACGACAGCCGCTACTGGGATGACCCGAGCATTCCCAAGGAGCTGTTGGGCATGGTTCCCGACGAGAATATCGTCGGCAAGGCCTTCGCGGTCTGGATGAGCTGGCCCGAACCGAAACTCAGCCACTTCCCGAATTTTTCCCGGGTCGGTCTGATCAAGTAACCAAACCCGGCGCTGTGAACACAGCGCCGAGTGCTTTTTCAGGTGCCGCAGTACCATGAAGATGACCTCTGCTCGCTCGCAACAAGGCCTGTCGTTTTTTGGCTGGTTGCTGACCCTGGCCTTGGTGGCCTTCGCTGCCAGTGTGGCGTTGAAAGTGGTCCCGCATTACCTCGACTATATGTCGATGAAGAAAATCATCATGTCGGTGGAAACCGACAAGGCGGCGGATATCGTCACCATCAATGACTTTTATACTCATGTTATCCGCGGCATGCAGGTCAACAGTATTCAGGATTTGGATGTGAACAAGGTGTTAAGCGTGACGTTGGAGAACAACCGGTTCCTCGCGCACTTGAAATATGAGCAGCGTGATCCGCTGATCCAGAATATCGATCTGGTGGTCAAGTTCGACCACGAATTCAGCGTGGCCAAACCGTGAGCGTGTCGTTAAGTCGTCTCGAGCGTCAGCTCGGCTATACCTTCAAGGACCAGGAACTGATGCTCCTGGCCCTGACCCACCGCAGTTTTGCCGGACGCAACAATGAGCGCCTGGAATTCCTCGGGGATGCCATTCTCAACTTCGTCGCCGGCGAAGCGCTGTTCGAGCGTTTCCCCCAGGCTCGCGAAGGCCAGTTGTCGCGTTTGCGCGCGCGCCTGGTCAAAGGTGAAACACTGGCGGTACTGGCCCGTGGTTTTGAGCTGGGCGAGTACCTGCGCCTGGGCTCCGGCGAATTGAAAAGCGGTGGTTTCCGCCGTGAATCGATTCTCGCCGATGCCCTGGAAGCGCTGATCGGCGCGATTTACCTGGATGCCGGCATGGAAGCGGCACGGGACCGGGTGTTGGCCTGGCTGACCTCGGAATTTGACAGCCTGACGCTGGTCGACACCAACAAGGACCCCAAGACCCGCCTGCAGGAGTTTCTGCAGTCGCGGGCCTGCGACCTGCCGCGTTACGAAGTGGTGGATATCCAGGGTGAGCCGCATTGCCGGACGTTCTTCGTCGAGTGTGAGATCACCCTATTGAATGAAAAAAGCCGAGGACAGGGCGTGAGCCGTCGTATTGCCGAACAGGTAGCGGCGGCATCGGCACTGATTGCCCTGGGCGTGGAGAATGGTAATGACTGATTCAACGGCAACCCGCTGCGGCTACGTCGCCATCGTCGGCCGGCCGAACGTGGGCAAGTCCACGCTGCTGAACCATATCCTCGGGCAGAAACTGGCGATCACCTCGCGCAAGCCCCAGACCACTCGCCACAACATGCTCGGGATCAAGACCGAAGGCAGCGTGCAGGCGGTCTACGTGGATACCCCCGGTATGCACAAGGGCGGCGAAAAGGCCCTGAACCGCTACATGAACAAGACCGCTTCGGCGGCGTTGAAAGACGTCGACGTGGTGATCTTCGTGGTTGACCGTACCCGTTGGACCGATGAGGACCAGATGGTCTTGGAGCGTATCCAGTACGTCGAAGGCCCGGTAATCGTGGCCTTGAACAAGACCGACCGGATCGAGGACAAGGCCGAGCTGATGCCGCACCTGACCTGGTTGCAGGAACAGTTGCCCAAGGCGCAGATCGTGCCGATCTCGGCGCAGCACGGGCACAACCTCGAACATCTGGAAAGCCTGATCGCCACGCACCTGCCGGAAAACGAGCACTTTTTCCCGGAAGACCAGATCACCGACCGCAGCAGCCGCTTCCTGGCCGCGGAACTGGTGCGTGAGAAAATCATGCGGCAGATGGGGGCCGAGCTGCCTTACCAGATCACCGTGGAGATCGAAGAGTTCAAGCAACAGGGGAAGACCCTGCACATCCATGCGCTGATCCTCGTCGAACGTGACGGCCAGAAGAAGATCATCATTGGCGACAAGGGCGAGCGCATCAAGCGCATTGGCACCGAGGCGCGCAAGGATATGGAGCTGCTGTTCGATTCGAAGATCATGCTCAACCTGTGGGTCAAGGTGAAGGGGGGCTGGTCCGATGACGAGCGTGCCCTGCGTTCGTTGGGTTACGGCGATCTGTAACGCGGTCTTCAAGTGACTTGCCGTTAAGGAAGTTCGAATTTTGTGGCGAGCGGGCTTGCCCGCGCTCGGCTGCGAAGCAGTCGTAAAACCAGGCACCGCGTTCTACCTGATATTCCGCGATTACTGGTTTTAGGAGGGGGGGCTCCGCCCCCCAGCGCGGGTAAGTCCGCTCGCCACAATAAGCTCGCACCGTTCCCACAAGTCAGGTGTTCAGGCTAGGGTTGAGCTAAGGCCTCTTGCCACACAAGCAATATCCTTCAGAGACATTCATACGCCGATGTCCAGCCAGCCACCTCCCGGCCAGCCCGCCTACGTCCTGCACTCCCGCGCCTATCGCGAAAACAGCGCGTTGGTGGATTTCATCACCCCGCAAGGCCGGTTGCGTGCCGTACTGCGCAGTGCGCGGGGCAAGGCCGGGACCCTGGCGCGGCCCTTCGTGCCCCTCGAGGTGGAGTTTCGCGGTCGCGGCGAGCTGAAGAACGTCGGCCGGATGGAAAGCGCCGGTGTCGCCACCTGGCTTATCGGCGAGGCCTTGTTCAGTGGTCTCTACCTCAATGAGTTGTTAATCCGCCTGCTCCCGGCCGAAGACCCGCACCCCGCGGTCTTCGACCACTATGCCGCGACCTTGCTGGCCCTGGCCGAAGGTCGCCCCCTGGAACCGCTGTTGCGCTCCTTCGAGTGGCGGCTGCTGGACGACCTCGGCTACGGCTTTTCCCTCGACCTGGATATTCACGGCGAACCCTTGGCGGCGGATGGCTTGTACCGCCTGCAAGTCGACGCCGGCCTGGAGCGGGTCTACCTGTTGCAACCGGGCCTGTTCCAGGGCACCGAACTGCTGGCCATGGCCGAGGCTGACTGGACTGCGGTGGGCGCCTTGTCGGCGGCCAAGCGCCTGATGCGCCAGGCCCTGGCGGTGCACCTGGGCGGTAAGCCGCTGGTCAGTCGCGAGTTGTTCCGCAAACCCTGAGCGGTGGGGTATGGCCTGATATCGTTGTTGCAGGAGCGGTCGGTCGACGCTCGATTGCCCGCGATGGTCGTTAACGATAACGCGTGTTCAGCAGGTAAACGCGGGGGCTCTTGAGTCCATCGCGCGCCCGTTCCTACAACAGCATTGCGGCAAGGCCTCCTGGCATCCGCATTCGACGCACAGAACTGGCCGTAAAGGCCACTTCTGACGTGTATGCTGTGCAGCGAATCTTCCACTCTTCAGGAGTCTTTCCGTGAGCACCAGCACTCGTATCCTTCTCGGCGTGAACATCGACCACGTCGCCACCCTGCGCCAGGCCCGGGGCACGCGTTATCCCGATCCGGTCAAGGCTGCGCTGGATGCCGAAGAGGCGGGCGCCGACGGTATTACCGTGCACTTGCGTGAAGACCGCCGGCATATCCAGGAGCGCGATGTCCTGTTGCTCAAGGATGTGTTGCAGACGCGGATGAACTTCGAGATGGGTGTGACCGAGGAGATGATGGCGTTTGCCGAGCGCATTCGGCCGGCGCATATCTGCCTGGTGCCGGAAACCCGCCAGGAGCTGACCACCGAAGGTGGCCTGGACGTGGCAGGGCAGGAGGCGCGGATCAAGGCGGCGGTCGAGCGCCTGGGCAAGATCGGCAGTGAAGTGTCACTGTTCATCGATGCCGACGAGCGTCAGATCGCCGCGGCCAAGCGTGTCGGCGCGCCGGCCATCGAGTTGCACACCGGGCGCTATGCCGATGCCCATACAGCGGCGGAAGTCGCCGAAGAACTGCAGCGGATTGCTGATGGCGTAGCATTCGGCGTGGCCCAGGGGTTGATCGTCAATGCCGGGCATGGCTTGCATTACCACAACGTCGAGGCGGTGGCGGCGATTCCGGGGATCAACGAACTGAACATCGGTCATGCGCTGGTGGCGCATGCGCTGTTCGTCGGCTTCAAGGCGGCGGTGGTGGAGATGAAAGAGCTGATTCTGGCGGCTGCGCCCAAGGCTTGAGGGCTGGGTACTTCATATCGCGGCGCAACCTGGAGTTTTGTTGCGCCCGTGAGAGCGCTACAAATAGCACAGGCTGGCAGTTGGCTAGAGCTGTGACGGCTGCTCGGTCGGCTTGGTCTTGTCCACGCCCGGCACGTGCAGGTTGCTGTCGACCACCTGGCTGCCCTCCAGCTGCGGCTGGGTCACCCAGGTCAGGATGTCGTAGTATCGGCGGATGTTGGCGACGAAATGCACCGGCTCGCCGCCTCGCGCATACCCGTAGCGGGTCTTGCTGTACCACTGTTTCTGCGCCAGGCGCGGCAACATCTTCTTTACATCGAGCCACTTGTTCGGGTTCAGGCCTTCCTTCTCGGCCAGCTTGCGCGCGTCGTCCAGATGGCCGCTGCCGACGTTGTAGGCCGCCAGGGCAAACCAGGTGCGGTCCGGCTCTTCGATCTGCTCGTCCAACTGATCCTTCATATACGCCAGGTACTTGGCCCCGCCGCTGATGCTTTGCCTGGCATCCAGGCGATTGGACACGCCCATGGCCTGGGCCGTGCTCTGGGTCAGCATCATCAGGCCGCGCACGCCGGTCTTGGAAGTGACCCCGGGTTGCCACAGCGATTCCTGGTAGCCGATGGCCGCCAGCAAGCGCCAGTCGACTTTTTCTTCCTTGGCCGACGCGCGGAAATGTTTTTCGTACTTGGGCAGCCGCTGTTGCAAGTGCTGGGCGAAGGTATAGGCGCCAACGTAACCCAGTACATCGACATGCCCGTAATAGCGATCTTTCAGGCGTTGCAAGGTGCCATTTTTCTGCACCTTGTCGAGGTAGGTGTTGATCTCGTTGAGCAGGCTGTTGTCTTCGCCCGGGGCCACCGCCCAGCGCTGGCTGCGGGCATCGCCGAGGTCGAAGGCGACCCGCACATTGGGGAAGTAGACCTGGTTCATTGCCACTTCGTTGGAGTCCACCAGGGTCAGGTCGATCTGACCTTCGTCGACCATGCGCAGTAAGTCGACCACTTCAACCGCGTCGGACTCTTCGTATTCGATCGCAGGATTCTGCTTCTTCAGCTCGGCGAGTTGTTCGGCATGGCTGCTGCCCTTGAGCACGGTGATGCGCTTGCCCACCAGATCCGCCGGCGTGGTGGGGCGGGACTGGCCGTTGCGATAGACGATCTGCGGGGTGACTTCCAGATACGGATGGGAAAAGCGTGCCTGCAGCTTGCGTTCGTCGCTGCTTACCAGGCCGGCAGCCGCCAGCACCGGGCCGTTGGGTTTGCCCAGCTGGTTGAACAGGTCGTCGAGATTGTCCGCGGTTTCGATCTCGAGCTTGACCCCCAGGTCATCGGCAAAGCGCTTGACCAGCTCGTACTCGAAGCCGGTTTCGCCGTTGCGATCCTGGAAATAGGTGGCCGGACTGTTGCGGGTAATCACCCGCAGTACGCCGTCCTCCTTTACGCGCTCGAGTGTGCTGGGTTTATCAACACAGGCACCGAGCATCAGGAAGAGTCCGGTTGCGATGAGCCACCTGGCACAGCGCGGACGGAAAGCAGTTGGGGAGAACATCTGCGCAGTATACGCAAAGGACCCCGGCCGCCATATCTCGACAGAATCGCGCCGGTCTGCTAGTGATCCGTGGGAAAGGCTGGAGGCTGTAGGAATGGGCTTTTGAGGGTGTATGAACTTTATAAAATAGTGCTGATGAATAATGATAATAATCTGTAGGAATAGGTAAATAAGCTATGAGCGGCATTTGCTATGGAGCAAGCATGCCGTTTCGGGTGCCGTCGCGGGCGGTTTAGGCTAGAATGCACGGCCTCAAAGCACACCCCTTCCCGAGGCTGTCCCGAAGATGTTGATCCTGCGCGGCGCTCCTGCCCTTTCCGCCTTTCGCCACAGCAAACTGCTCGAGCAACTGAGCCAAAAAGTTCCGGCTGTCAGTGGCTTGTATGCCGAGTTCGCCCATTTCGCCGAAGTGACTGGCGTGCTGACTGGCGACGAACAGCAAGTGCTGGCCCGCCTGTTGAAATACGGCCCGAGCGTGCCGGTCCAGGAGCCGACCGGTCGTCTGTTTCTGGTGTTGCCGCGTTTCGGCACCATTTCGCCCTGGTCGAGCAAGGCCAGCGACATTGCCCGCAACTGCGGCCTGGGGAATGTCCAGCGCCTGGAGCGTGGTATCGCTTTCTATGTTGCCGGCCAGTTCAGCGACGCCGAAGCCGAGCTGATCGCCGCCGCCCTGCATGACCGCATGACCCAGATCGTGCTGGGCAAGCTGGAGGAGGCCGCCGGCCTGTTCAGCCACGCCGAGCCGAAGCCGCTGACGGCCATCGACCTGCTGGGCGGTGGGCGTGCCGCGCTGGAAAAAGCCAACGTCGAATTGGGCCTGGCCCTGGCCGAAGACGAGATCGACTATCTGGTGAATGCCTTTACCGGTCTCAAGCGCAACCCCCATGACATCGAACTGATGATGTTCGCCCAGGCGAACTCCGAGCACTGCCGGCACAAGATCTTCAACGCCAGTTGGGACATCGACGGCCAGAGCCAGGAAAAAAGCCTGTTCGGCATGATCAAGAACACCTACCAGATGCACAGCGAAGGCGTTTTGTCGGCTTACAAGGACAACGCCTCGGTGATCGTCGGTAACGTTGCCGGGCGTTTTTTCCCGGATCCTGAAACCCGCCAGTACGGCGCGGTGCAGGAGCCGGTGCATATCCTGATGAAGGTCGAGACCCACAACCACCCGACCGCGATTGCCCCGTTCCCGGGCGCGGCCACCGGTTCCGGCGGCGAGATCCGCGACGAAGGTGCGACCGGTCGTGGCGCCAAGCCGAAAGCCGGCCTTACCGGTTTCACCGTGTCCAACCTGCAGATCCCCGGTTTCGAACAGCCGTGGGAAGTGCCGTACGGCAAGCCTGAGCGCATCGTCACCGCGCTGGACATCATGATCGAAGGCCCACTGGGTGGCGCCGCGTTCAACAACGAATTCGGTCGTCCGGCCCTGACCGGCTACTTCCGGACCTTCGAGCAGTCCATCAGCACCCCGCGTGGCGACGAAGTCCGCGGTTACCACAAGCCGATCATGCTGGCCGGCGGCATGGGCAACATCCGCGCCGAGCACGTACAGAAAGGCGAAATCGTCGTCGGTTCCAAGCTGATCGTCCTCGGCGGCCCGGCGATGCTGATCGGCCTGGGCGGCGGCGCGGCTTCCTCCATGGCCACCGGCACCAGCTCGGCGGACCTGGATTTCGCTTCGGTACAGCGCGAAAACCCGGAGATGGAACGCCGTTGCCAGGAGGTCATCGACCGTTGCTGGCAACTGGGCGACAAGAACCCCATCAGCTTCATCCATGACGTCGGTGCCGGCGGCCTGTCCAACGCCTTCCCTGAACTGGTCAATGACGGCGACCGCGGCGGTCGTTTCGAACTGCGCAATATCCCCAATGACGAGCCGGGCATGGCCCCGCACGAAATCTGGTCCAACGAATCCCAGGAACGTTATGTCCTGGCGGTCGGCGCGGCGGACTTCGAACGCTTCAAGGCGATCTGCGAGCGCGAGCGCTGCCCGTTCGCCGTGGTCGGCGAAGCCACCGCCGAGCCGCAACTGACGGTCACCGACAGCCACTTCGGCAACAGCCCGGTGGACATGCCGCTGGAAGTGCTGCTGGGCAAGGCCCCGCGCATGCACCGTTCGGCGGTTCGCGAAACCGAGCTGGGCGACGATTTCGATCCGAGCAGCCTGGCCCTGGCCGAGTGCGTCGAGCGTGTCCTGCATCACCCGGCCGTGGCAAGCAAGAGCTTCCTGATCACCATCGGCGACCGCACCATCACCGGCCTGGTCTCCCGCGACCAGATGGTCGGCCCGTGGCAGGTCCCGGTGGCTGACGTCGCCGTGACCGCCACCAGCTTCGACGTCTACACCGGCGAAGCCATGGCCATGGGCGAGCGCACGCCGCTGGCCCTGCTCGACGCCCCGGCCTCCGGGCGCATGGCGATCGGCGAAACCCTGACCAACATTGCCGCTTCGCGGATCGGCAAGCTGTCCGATATCAAGCTGTCGGCCAACTGGATGTCGGCTGCCGGCCATCCGGGTGAAGACGCCCGTCTGTACGACACCGTCAAGGCGGTCGGCATGGAGCTGTGCCCGGAATTGGGCCTGACCATTCCAGTGGGCAAGGACTCCATGTCCATGGCCACCCGCTGGAACGAAGAGGGCACCGACAAGAGCGTGACCTCGCCGCTGTCGCTGATCGTCACCGGTTTCGCCCCGGTCACCGATATCCGCCAGACCCTGACCCCGCAACTGCGCATGGACAAGGGCACCACCGACCTGATCCTGATCGACCTCGGTCGCGGCCAGAACCGCATGGGCGCCTCGATTCTCGCCCAGGTCTACGGCAAGCTCGGCAAGCAGGCACCGGACGTCGACGACGCCGAAGACCTGAAGGCTTTCTTCGTGGTGATCCAGGGCCTCAACGCCGACGGTCACCTGCTGGCCTACCATGACCGTTCCGATGGCGGTCTGCTGACCTCCGTGCTGGAAATGGCCTTTGCCGGTCACTGCGGCTTGAACCTGAACCTCGACGGCCTGGCGGAAACCTCAGCCGACCTCGCGGCTATCCTGTTCAACGAAGAGCTCGGTGCGGTGATCCAGGTGCGCCAGGACTCCACTCCGGACGTGCTGGCGCAGTTCAGCGCCGCCGGCCTGGGCGACTGCGTGTCGGTGATCGGCCAGCCGTTGAACAATGGCGAAGTCAGCATCACCTTCGACGGCGAGACGGTCTTCACCGGCGAGCGCCGCCTGTTGCAGCGCCAGTGGGCGGAAACCAGCTATCGCATCCAGCGCCTGCGCGACAACGCCGAGTGCGCCGACCAGGAATTCGATGTCCTGCTCGACGAAGGCAACCCGGGCCTGAGCTACAAGACCAGCTTCGATGTGAACCAGGACATTGCCGCGCCGTACATCAAGAAAGGCATTCGTCCACAGGTTGCCGTGCTGCGTGAGCAGGGTGTCAACGGCCAGGTGGAAATGGCCGCGGCATTCGACCGCGCCGGCTTCAACGCCATCGACGTGCACATGAGCGATATCCTCGCCGGTCGCGTTGACCTGAACGACTTCAAGGGTATGGTTGCCTGTGGCGGCTTCTCCTACGGTGACGTACTCGGCGCCGGCGAAGGCTGGGCCAAGTCGGCGCTGTTCAACGCCCGTGCCCGTGATGCCTTCCAGGGTTTCTTCGAGCGCACTGACAGCTTCACCCTGGGCGTGTGCAACGGTTGCCAGATGATGTCCAACCTGCACGAGCTGATTCCGGGCAGCGAATTCTGGCCGCACTTCGTGCGCAACCGTTCCGAGCAGTTCGAAGCGCGGGTGGCGATGGTGCAGATCCAGGAGTCGAATTCGATCTTCCTGCAGGGCATGGCCGGTTCGCGCATGCCGATCGCCATCGCCCACGGCGAAGGTCATGCCGAGTTCGAAAGCGAGGAAGCCCTGCTGCAAGCCGACCTGTCGGGTTGCGTGGCCATGCGTTTCGTCGACAACCACGGCAAGGTCACCCAGACCTACCCGGCCAACCCGAACGGCTCGCCGCGCGGGATCACCGGGCTGACCAGCCGCGACGGTCGCGTCACCATCATGATGCCGCACCCTGAGCGGGTCTTCCGTGCCGTGCAGAACTCCTGGCGTTCGGAAGACTGGAACGAGGACGCGCCATGGATGCGCATGTTCCGCAACGCCCGCGTCTGGGTTAACTAAGCGCTCATGTACAAGCTCAGCTTTTTCGTGCCGCCGAGCCATGTGGAACAGGTCAAGAGTGCCGTATTCGCCGCCGGAGGCGGTCGGATCGGTGCTTATGACCAGTGCGCGTGGCAGGTGCTGGGCCAGGGCCAGTTTCGCCCGTTGGACGGCAGCCAGCCGTTTCTCGGGCAGACCGGCGTGGTCGAGCAGGTGGACGAGTGGAAGGTTGAGCTGGTGGTGGCGGACGCCTTGATCGAGGCGGTGGTGATGGCTCTGAGGCAGAGCCATCCCTACGAAACGCCGGCCTATGAAGTCTGGCGCCTGGCGGATTTCTGATTCACGCCCCTCTGATTCCGCCGGTCGGAATCAATTGCTACCTGTTATTTCTGACAGTAGCCAAGCCTCCTTGCAATGCTCTTGAATAATTTCTCCGATCCATGAGTTGATAGGGAGCATTAATCATGACTTCAAAAAACCATACCCCACGAGTTCCGCCCACTATTACCTATGTCGTCAACAACGACACAGACGAGGTTGTGCAGGGCGGAGGACAGATTACCCAGGCGACTTCCATCCGCTTTGCCGGCAACGCCATGGCCAGGGATAGACTGCATATGTATAACCACGGGCAGCGGCTGGGGGATTTCGAAATTTTTGTCCCGGATCTCGGACTGTGGGAGTTCATACCGCCGCGGTTCGACAAGGGTGATTATTCAATCACCGTGAAAAGCATTGAAAGCGGGGAGATGTCGGCTTTGCCCTGGCGCTTTGTGGTGGCCAGGCCTCATCCTCACCCTTGATGGTATTGGCACGTAGCCAGGCCGTCTGAGGTGACGAATCGAATCCGCTACCTCAAGTGGCGGGGCTAGAGTGGTACCGCGCAAGTTTCCCTGCGGTTCAATAATGTCCTTAGCGCGTCACTGATACCGCCGGCCCGACTCCCCACCAACACGTGCCAGGCCCCGCCTTCCACCTGACTGACACCCTGGCAGCCGAGGGCTTTCAGATCCGCTTCCGATAGCCGGCGACCGTCCTCGAGCTGCACCCGCAACCGCGTCTGGGCGACACACTCCAAGGCCAGCACATTATCTTTCCCACCCAGTGCGTCCAACCACTGCTGGAGCTGCTGCGCGTCGATCGCCAGCGACCCGGTACGCAGCGGCTCGCCCACCGCCACGTCGATCGAAGCGGTCACCGGCAAGGCCAGGCGAATCTCATCGGCAATGCTGTCCGCCAACGGCCCGACCACCACTTGCAGGCTGCCGCCATGACCCGGCCTGACCACCGCCATCGCCCCGAGGCTTTTCAGCTCGGCGTCCAGCGCTTTGTCCCGGTCCCGCAATTCCACCCGCAGGCGCGTGGTGCAGGCGCCAACCGTGATCAGGTTGGCGGCCCCGCCGAGAGCGCGGATATAAGCTGCTCCCCGCTGGTTTTCGCTGAGTATCCGGGTGGCGGTGGCATTGGCGATGTTCTCGCGCCCGGGCGTCTTCAGGTCGAAGCGGCGGATGCAGAAATCGAAAACGAAGTAGTACAGCAGGGCATAGGCCAGCCCCACTGGAAACACCAGCCAGCCGTGGGTGGATTTGCCCCAGCCCAGGGCCATGTCGATGGCGCCGCCGGAGAAGGTAAACCCCAGGTGGATATTCAGCGCATTGCTCACCGCCATCGATAGCCCCGTCAGCAAGGCATGCAGCAGGTAGAGCATCGGCGCGAGGAACATGAAGGCGAATTCGATCGGTTCGGTCACCCCGGTCAGGAACGAGGTCAGGGCCATCGACAGCAGCAGCCCGCCCATCAGCTTGCGCCGTTCCGGCAGGGCGTTGCGGTACATCGCCAGGCAAGCGGCCGGCAGGCCGAAGACCATCACCGGAAACATGCCGGTCATGAACTGCCCGGCCTTCGGGTCGCCGGCGAAGTAGCGTGCCAGGTCACCGGTCACCATCAGCCCGGTCTCGGGCGAGGTGTAGCTACCGAACACGAACCACATCATATTGTTGAGGATGTGGTGCAAGCCGGTGACGATCAGCAGTCGGTTGAGGACGCCGAAGACGAAGGCGCCGAGGCTGCCGCTCTCGACCATCAGCAGGCCGAGGCTGTTGATGCCGCTCTGGATCGGCGGCCAGATAATGCCGAACACCACCCCCAGGCCCACCGCCGAGAATCCGGTGACAATCGGCACGAAGCGGCGCCCGCCGAAGAACGCCAGGTATTCCGGCAGCTTGATGTCCTTGAACCGGTTGTACAGCGCCCCGCCCAGCAGGCCACTGATGATCCCGGCGAGCATGCCCATGTTGATGCTCGCGTCGAGCACCTTGAGGGTGGCGATCAGCACCAGGTAACCGATGGCCCCAGCCAGTCCGGCGGTGCCGTTGTTGTCGCGGGCGAAACCGACGGCGATGCCGATGGCGAAGATCAGCGCCAGGTTGGCGAAGATGGTGTTGCCGGCATCGTGGACGATCGCAATGTTCAGCAGGTCGGTATCGCCCAGGCGCAGCAACAGGCCGGCAATCGGCAGGATGGCGATGGGGAGCATCAACGCCCGTCCCAGGCGTTGCAGACCTTCGATGAAGAACTGGTACATGGCGTGTCTCCTTCTTGTTGTTGTTTTCCAGCCTTGGATAAATCAGCCCAGCGGCCAGTGTTGGCGACAGGCTTCACGGACTTTCGCGGCGCTGCCCAGTTGCAGCAGCGACGGCACGACCCGCCGACATTCGGCGGCATCGAGGCTGCGTACCCGCGCCTTGATTTCGCCAACTTGTGGGGGGCTCACGGACAGCTCGTTGACCCCCAGGCCAATCAGCACCGGGGTCGCCAGCGGATCGGAGGCCAGCGCGCCGCAGACTCCGACCCAACGCTGATGCACGGCGGCACCGGCGCAGGTCTGGGCCATCAGCCGCAGCAGCGCCGGGTGCAGGGCATCGACCCGGGCGGCGAGACCAGCGTGGTCGCGGTCCATGGCCAGGGTGTATTGCGATAGATCGTTGGTACCGATGGAGAGGAAGTCCGCGTGCTCGGCCAGTTGTTCGGCCAGCAGGGCGGCGGAAGGCACCTCGATCATCACTCCCAGTTCCGGGCGCAGGTTGAGCCCCATCTCGTCGGCCAACTCGTCCAGGCGCCGACGCACCTGCAGCAGTTCGTCTACTTCGCTGACCATCGGCAGGAGGATCCGGCAGCGTTGCAGCGGGCTGACTTGCAGCAGGGCGCGCAGTTGCTGGTCGAGCAATTCCGGCCGGGCCTGGGCCAGACGGATGCCGCGCAGGCCCAGCACCGGATTGGCTTCCTGCGGCAATGGCAGGTAATCGAGTTGCTTGTCGCCGCCGACATCGATGGTGCGGATGATCACCGGGCGCTCGCCCATGGCGTCGAGCACGCCCTGGTAGGCGCTGCGCTGCTCCTCCTGGTCCGGTGCGCTGCGGCGGTCGACAAAGAGGAACTCGGTGCGCAACAGGCCGACGCCGTCGGCACCGTGCAGATGGGCCTCCCGGGCCTCAGTGGCCGAGGCGACATTGGCTGCCACTTCGATAGGCAGGTCGTCGCGGGTCTCGGCCGGCAACTGGGCCTGGGCCTGTTGTTGCTGGTGGCGCAGTCGTTGTTGCCAGTGGGCCAGGGCGACGCCTTCGCGGCGCGCCTCATCGGGTTTCAGTTCGAGGCGGCCGTGATCGGCGTCGAGGACCACCACTTGGCCGGGGGCAATCTCCAGCAGGCCGCTGCCCAGCGCCACCAGGCAGGGCAGGCCCTTGCTCCGGGCGAGGATTGCCACGTGGGACGTCGCGCCGCCGGCGGCCATGCACAGCCCGGCGACCTGTTGCTGGCTGAGCAGCAGCAGGTCGGAGGGGGTCAGTTCCTGCGCGGCAACGATCACGCCGGGAGGCAGGTCGTAGTGCGCCGCCTCGCCCAGCAGGGCTCGCAGTACCTGTTGCCGGAGGTCGCGCAGGTCGTTGGCGCGCTCGGCCAGCAGCGGATTGTCGAGGTTGAGCAGGACCTGGCACTGGGTTTCGATCGAGCGGTCCCAGGCGTGGGTGGCCGCCTGGCCCGTCTTGATGGCCTGGCTGGCGGCATCCAGTAGAACAGGGTCTTCGAGCAAGGCCAGGTGGGCGTTGAAGATTGCTTCTTCTTCGCTGTCTTTGCGTTGGCGGGCGCGCAACAGGGTGCCGTGGATGTCCGCGCGGACCTTTTCCAGGGCGCTGTCCAGCGCTTGCAGTTGTTCATCGGCGATGTGCTGGCCGATGTCCGCTGCCAGGCTGATGGCGACCAGGCGTACCAGCGGGCCACTGACCAGTCCGGGGGCGGCGCATACCCCCTGGAGGACGCCGTCTTCACTTGGCTGGAGCGGGGCCGTCCTGAGCGGTGGCGGTGCCGAATGGCGTGCGTCGTTCAGCGGCGTGCGCAGCACGTTCAGCAGGGCCTGCAGCGCCGCTTCGCGGTCCGGGCCGCGGCAGCTGATCTGCACTTCCTGTTGTTCGCCGACGCTGAGTCCCATGATGCCGATCAGGCTGTCGAGGGGCGCGGATCGGTCGTCCAGATGCAGGCGCGCGGTGCAGCTGAAACCCAGTGCGGTCTGGCGCAGCAAGGCTGCCGGGCGTGCATGCAGGCCGCCGTGATGGGCGACCCGGGCGCTGCCGCGGACTTCATCGCTGTCCGTGGTCGTGGAAGGCGCGGGCCGCTTGGCGTCCTGGCGCGGCACGATACGCAGCAAGGGCTCTCCGACCTTGGCCTGGTCCTGGGCCACGGGCTGCAGGTCGTAATGCTCGCCGTTGGTCAGGACGAGCAGGCTCACCAGGCTTTTGCACTGGCGAGCCACCCGATCCAGGTCGATACGTAGCAAGGCTTGGCCGTTCTTCACCCTGGCGCCGACCTCGACCAGCAGGGCGAAGCCTTCGCCTTGCAGCTCGACCGTGTCCAGGCCCAGGTGCAGCAGCAGTTCGGCGCCGTTGTCGGCGCGCAGGGTCAGGGCGTGCCGGGTGCGGGCGATGTGGATGATCTCGCCGTCACAGGGCGCATACAGGCAATCGTTGAGCGGGTCGATGGCCAGCCCCGGGCCCATGGTGCCGCTGGCGAATACCGCATCGTCGACCTCGGCAAGCGGGAACACGGGACCGCTCAGCGGGGCGCTGAGGGTGATGTTGTTCTTGTTATGCATGGCGCTGTACTCGTCAGTGGGTACGGGTGACTTTGCTCAGGTGGCGCGGTTGGTCGGGGTCCATGCCTCGGGCCACGGCCAGGTGGGCGGCCATCACGTAGAAACTCTGGATTGCCAGGATCGGGTCGAGGGCCGGGTGTTCGGCGCAGCTCAGGTCGAGGTCGCGTTCGGCCACGTCCGACGGTGCCGCCAGCAGGACCCGGGCACCGCGCTGGCGCATCTCGGCGGCGAGCTTGAGCAGCCCGACCTGTTCGGCACCGCGCGGGGCGAAGACCAGCAATGGGTAGCCGGCGTCGATCAGGGCCATGGGGCCGTGGCGGACTTCCGCGCTGCTGAAGGCTTCGGCCTGGATCGCCGAGGTTTCCTTGAATTTCAGCGCTGCTTCCTGGGCGATGGCGAAACCGGCGCCACGGCCGATCACCATCAGCCGTTGGCAATCGCGCAGGCTCGCGATGGCCTGGCTCCAGTCGCGGCTCGCGGCCAGGCGCAGGCCTTCCGGCAGGGCTTCGGTGGCGGCGAGCAAGGCCGGGTCCTGGTGCCAGTGGCCGAGCAGTCTCGCACTGGCGCTGAGGGTGGCGATAAAGCTCTTGGTCGCAGCCACGCTTTGTTCAGCCCCGGCCAGCAGCGGGATCGCATATTCGCAGGCGGCTTCCAGCGGTGAGTCCGCTGCGTTGACCAGGGCCACCGTCAAGGCGCCGCGCTTACGCAGCAGGCGCAGGCTGTCGACCAGATCGGGGCTCTGGCCGGACTGGGAGAAAGCCAGTACCGCCTGGCCGCTGACCTGTAGCGGCGAGTGTTGCAGGGTCACCACCGACATCGGCAGGGAGGCCACCGGGATCCCGGTCTGCTGCATGGCGATATAGGCGAAGTAGCTGGCGGCGTGGTCGGAGCTGCCGCGGGCGACGGTCATCAGCACCTGCGGCGGTTGCTCGCGCAGCCGCGTACCGAGCGCCATCAGCCGGGTATCGAGTTGCTGCAACTGGCGACTGACCGCCTCGTGGGCCGACAGCGCTTCTTCAAGCATTCTGGAAGTCAACGGCTTCTCCTTCGACCAGGATCGAGGTCAGTGTCAGTGAACGGTCCAGGCGCACGCAGTCGGCCCAACTGCCGGCTTGCAGGCGTCCGCGCTCGGGCAGGCCGAGGTAGTCGGCGGGGAATTGCGACAGGCGTTGCGAGGCTTCGGCCAGTGGCAGGCCGATCTTCACCAGGTTGCGCAGGGCCTGGTCCATGGTCAGGGTGCTGCCGGCCAGGGTGCCGTCGGCCAGGCGTACGCCGCCCAGGCATTTGGTCACGGTGTGGCTGCCCAGCTTGTACTCGCCGTCGGGCATGCCGGCCGCCGCCGTGGAATCGGTGACGCAATACAGGCAGGGAATCGCGCGCAAGGCCACGCGCATGGCGCCGGGATGCACATGCAGCAGGTCGGGGATCAGTTCGGCGTAGCGGGCGTGGGCCAGGGCGGCACCGACGATGCCGGGTTCACGGTGATGCAGCGGGCTCATGGCGTTATACAGGTGGGTGAAACTGGTGGCCCCGGCCTCGAGGGCGGCGACGCCTTCCTCATAGCTGCCCAGGGTATGACCGATCTGCATGCGGATACCCCGTGAGCTGAGGTCACGGATCAATGGCGCGTGGCCGGCGATTTCCGGGGCGATGGTAATCACCCGGATGGGGGCCAGGCGCAGGTAGTCCTCGATCTCGGCGCTGACCGCGGTGTGGGCGAAGTTCGGTTGTGCCCCCAGCTTGCCGGGGTTGATGAACGGGCCTTCCAGGTGTACGCCGAGGACCCGGGCGGTGCCGGGTTGGCGCTGTTCGCAATAGATCCCGAGTTGGCCGAGGATCAGGCTGATTTCCTCGGGCGGCGCGGTCATGGTGGTGGCCAGCAGCGAAGTGGTGCCGAAGCGCAGGTGGGTGCGGGCGATGGTCTCGAAGGCATCGAAGCCCTGCATGATGTCCTTGCCGCCGCCGCCGTGGACGTGCAGGTCGATAAAGCCGGGCAGCAGGTACGGCAGGTCGTTTTCGCTTGGATCGCAGGGCCTGCCCTCGATCCGCGTGACCTTGCCGTGCTGGTGCAGCAGGCGACCGCGAATCCAGCCTTGCGGGGTGAGGATGTTGTCTTCGGACATGGCTGGCTCTCTGAACGGACTAACGCCGCAGTTCGGCGACGAAGTCGTAGTAATCGTTACGGCAGTAGGTGTCGGTCAGCTCGATGGGGGTGTTGTCCTCGAGATAGCCGACGCGGGTCATCAGTAGCATCGCTGTGCCGGGCTCGATGCCCACCAGCGCGGCGAATTCGGCCGAGGCGTTGATCGCGCGAATATGTTGCAGGGCCCGCACCACCGGGCGGCCGATGCTGTCGAGGAAGGCGTAGAGCGAATCGCCGACGGCCTCGGGGTCGGGCAGCAGGGCGGCGGGCAGGGTGCTCATCTCGATGGCCATGACCGTGTCATCGGCGGTGCGCAGGCGCTTGAGCCGGGTGACCTGGTCCCGCGGCGACAAGGCCAGGCGGATCAGTTCCTCGTGGCTCGGCAGGGCGATCTCGCGCTCCAGCCAGCGCGAGCCGGGGACAAAGCCCTTGGCCCGCAGCCGTTCGCTGAAACTCGACAGGCGTGACAGCGGTTGTTCCAGACGTGGGGTGATAAAGGTCCCGGAGCCCTGGCTGCGACGGATCAGCCCCTGTTCCAGGAGAACTTCCAGGGCCTTGCGCGCGGTTACTCGGGAAATGCTCAACAGCTCGCTCAGGTTGCGCTCCGAAGGCAGTGCCTGTTCGGCTTTCCATTGGCCGGCATGGATCGCCGCTTCCAGGTTGCGCGCCAGTTGCAGGTACAGCGGAGTCGGCTGGGACTCGTCGGGTCGCAGGGCGAGGATGTCATTCATGTAAGGGGGTTCCTGTGCGTTTGTTAGAGGTTTTGCACTCGGACAGTGGTAATGAAAGTAATACCACTTGAATACCATGTCAATGCCAATGGTTTCCTTCGAGTGTAATAAAAACGCCCGTCATGCTGGGCATGACGGGCGTCGGCTGAAACAGTGGTATCAGGGTGGTTCGGCTCAGGGGCGGATTTCCACCATCGTGCCGTCCTTGACCAGGCCCCAGACCTCGCGCATGTCGACATTGCGCATGGCCACGCAGCCGTCGGTCCAGTCCAGGGTGTGGAACAGCTGTTCCGGGTACTCCTCGGAGTCCGGGGTGCCGTGGATCATGATCATATTGCCGGGATCCACGCCTTCGCGGCGGGCGCGGACCGAGTCGCTGATGTTGGGGTAGGACAGGTGCAGCGACAGGCTGTATTTGTCACTGGGTTTACGCCAGTCGATCCAGTAGAAACCTTCCGGCGTGCGTCGGTCGCCGGCGATGAGTTTTTGCCCCTTGGGATTTCTCCCCAGGGAAATACGGTAGGTCTTCAGCGGTTTGCCATCACTGATCAGTTGCAGCTGGCGGGCAGACTTGAGGACAAGGATCTTTTCGATAATTTTGCCGTTCAGCGGATCGGCGGCGGAGGCCTGGGACAGAGTGGCGAACGACAGGCAGAGGACAACGAACAACCAGCGCATTAAAACGGTATCCCTGAAGGTAAAACGTTTCTGATTATTGGGTTATTGGGCGATGCCACGTGGCGCCATGGGCGGTACGGCTTCGCTGCGAACCGGGTATTGCTCGCTCCGGCGGTCGGCGAAAAAGTATTCCAGGGTCCGTCCGACGGTCCTGAACGCCAGTTCGGACCAGGGAATCTCGTGTTCTTCGAACAGGCGCACTTCCAGGCTTTCTTCGCCGGCGGCAAACTCCAGGTCCACCAGTTCGGCACGGTAGAACACGTGTACCTGGTTGATGTGCGGCACGTCGATCAGCGTATAGATGCTCAGGTTGCGCACCTGCGCGCAAGCTTCTTCCAGGGTTTCCCGGCGGGCGGCCTGTTCCACGGTCTCGCCGTTTTCCATAAAGCCCGCGGGCAGGGTCCAGTAGCCCCGGCGCGGCTCGATGGCACGGCGGCAGAGCAGGACCCGGGTACCCCAGACCGGCAGGCAGCCGGCGACGATATTGGGGTTCTGGTAATGGATGGTGTCGCAGTGGTCGCAGACGAAGCGCGGGCGCGTGTCGCCCTCGGGTATGCGTTGACTCACCGGTTTGCCGCATTGGCTGCAAAACTTCATGCTGGATTCTCTTGGCGATGCGCCTATCTTCGCGTGGGTGGCGGTCTGTCGGCAAGTTGTGCTTTCGCGACATGGCAACGTCCGGGACTTGGGCCAGTCACTTCTTTTGGTGCATGATGCAGGGTAAGCCGCAAATCGAGATCAGCCATGCTGGACGAGTTACTTCGACGGGTAAGCAGCCATACGCCCCGCCCCCTGGAAACGGATCGTCGTTTTCCCGAGGCGGCGGTACTGGTGCCTATTACACGCAGTGACGAACCGGAGCTGGTGCTGACCCTGCGCGCCAGCGGTCTGTCGACCCACGGTGGCGAGGTGGCCTTTCCCGGTGGGCGTCGTGATCCGGAGGATCCGGACCTGATTTTTACCGCCTTGCGCGAAGCCGAAGAGGAAATCGGCCTGGCCCCGGGGCTGGTGGAAATCATCGGGCCGCTCAGCCCGCTGATCTCCCTGCACGGGATCAAGGTCACGCCTTACGTCGGCGTAGTGCCGGATTTTGTCGACTATCGGGCCAACGACGCGGAGATCGCCGCGGTATTCAATGTGCCGCTTGAATTTTTCCGCCAGGACCCGCGCGAACATACCCATCGCATCGACTACCAGGGCCGCAGTTGGTACGTGCCCAGCTACCGCTTTGGCGAATACAAGATCTGGGGGCTGACGGCGATCATGATCGTCGAGCTGGTCAACCTGTTGTATGACGCGCGGATCAGCCTGCACAATCCCCCGGAACGCTTTATCAACATCTAGAGCCGCCGTTCAGGTGGCCGTGAGCCTTGAGGACAACCCTATGAAATACCGTCTGGGCGATGCCCGGGTCGAGACGCATCCGCAGAGCTGGGTGGCGCCCAATGCGACCCTGGTCGGCAAGGTCCGGCTGGAGGAAGGGGCCAGTGTCTGGTTCAACGCGGTATTGCGCGGTGACAACGAGCTGATCCTGATCGGCCGTAACAGCAATGTCCAGGACGGCACGGTGATGCATACCGACATGGGTTATCCACTGAGCATCGGCACCGGGGTGACCATCGGTCATAACGCCATGCTGCATGGCTGCACCGTGGACGACTACAGTCTGATCGGTATCAACGCGGTGATCCTCAACGGTGCGAAGATCGGCAAGCACTGCATCATCGGCGCCAATGCGCTGATCGGCGAGAACAAGGAAATCCCTGACGGTTCGCTGGTGATGGGTTCGCCGGGCAAGGTGGTCCGCGAGTTGACCGAGGCGCAGAAGAAAATGCTCGAAGCCAGCGCCGCCCACTATGTGCACAACGCCCAGCGTTATGCTCGCGACCTGGCGGTCGACGAGGCATGAGCACGGTCGAGCGTCCGCTGGCCTCGCCCTGTGTGAGTGTCTGTGCGCTGGACGAGCAGGACGTCTGTATCGGCTGCCAGCGTACGGTCGAAGAGATCACTCGCTGGAGCCGCATGGACAACGCCGAGCGCCGCGAGGTGCTGGCGCGTTGCCATGGGCGGGCCAAGGCCAGCGGCTTGTTGTGGATACCGAACGCCAAGACCTGACTCAGCATCAATCAGCAGAGCCTGGCCCAGTGGCTCTTGTGTGATCCCTTTACTGCTTTGGGGTAACCTATATGGCTACATAGACAAGGTAGTCCGTGCCCCATGCTCTTTCTCATCGCCTACATCGCCAGCGTCGTGCTGATCAACTTCGCCTTCTCCGCCGCGCCGCACCTGGACATCATCTGGTCGGCCTGGGGCGGACTGGTGTTCATCCTGCGCGACATGGTGCAGACCCGCTTCGGCCACGGCGCGATTGTCGCGATGATCGCCGCGCTGCTGCTGTCCTACTTCACTTCCGAGCCGGCCATCGCCCTGGCGAGCGCCACCGCCTTCGCCATCTCCGAATGCATAGACTGGCTGGTCTTCAGTATCACCAAGCGCCCGCTGCACGATCGCCTGTGGATAAGTTCGGCACTGAGCATCCCGTTGGACACCTTTATCTTCTTCGGCCTGATCGGCGCGCTGACCCCCGGGGTGATCCTCACCGCCCTGGGTTCGAAATTCGCCGGGGTGACTTGCGTCTGGCTGGCCATGGCCTGGCGGATGCGCAAGACGGCACTTTCCAGCTGAAGCCACGCCCGTTCGGTTCATGTCCCGCTCAGTTCATGTAAAATGCCGGCCTTTCTTCCCGACAGGTGCCGGATTGTCCAGGCGCCTTCGCTGATCTGCTTCCTTGAGGACCTGAAATGACCCGTATCGGAACTCCACTGTCGTCGACCGCGACTCGCGTATTGCTCTGTGGCTGCGGTGAGCTGGGCAAGGAAGTGGTGATCGAGCTGCAACGCCTGGGTGTCGAAGTGATCGCCGTTGATCGTTACGCCGACGCGCCGGCGATGCAGGTGGCTCATCGCAGTCACGTGATCAATATGCTCGACGGCGCGGCCCTGCGGGCGGTGATCGAAGCCGAGAAGCCGCATTTCATCGTCCCGGAAATCGAAGCCATCGCCACCGCCACCCTGGTGGAACTGGAAGCCGAAGGCTTCACCGTGGTGCCTACCGCCCGTGCCGCGCAACTGACCATGAACCGTGAAGGCATCCGTCGCCTGGCCGCCGAAGAGCTGAAGCTGCCGACCTCGCCGTATCACTTCGCCGACACCTTCGAAGCCTATAGCAAGGCGGTCGAAGACCTGGGCTTCCCCTGCGTGGTCAAACCGGTGATGAGCTCCTCGGGCAAGGGCCAGAGCCTGCTGCGCAGCAATGACGACGTGCAGAAGGCCTGGGACTATGCCCAGGAAGGCGGGCGTGCCGGTAAAGGCCGGGTGATTGTCGAAGGCTTTATCGACTTCGACTACGAAATCACTCTGCTGACCGTTCGTCACATTGGCGGTACCACCTTCTGCGCGCCGGTCGGCCACCGTCAGGAGAAGGGCGACTACCAGGAGTCCTGGCAGCCGCAGGCCATGAGCCCGTTGGCCCTGGCCGAGTCGGAGCGGGTTGCCAAGGCGGTGACCGAGGCCCTGGGTGGGCGCGGCATGTTTGGCGTCGAGTTGTTTATCAAGGGCGACCAGGTCTGGTTCAGCGAAGTGTCGCCGCGTCCCCATGACACCGGCATGGTGACCATGATTTCCCAGGACCTGTCGCAATTCGCGCTGCATGCCCGGGCGATCCTCGGCTTGCCGATCCCGTTGATCCGTCAGTTCGGCCCATCGGCGTCGGCGGTGATCCTGGTGGAAGGGCAGTCGACCCGGACCGCGTTCGCCAATCTTGGTGCGGCGTTGAGCGAACCGGATACCGCCTTGCGCCTGTTCGGCAAGCCGGAAGTCAACGGCCAGCGCCGGATGGGCGTGGCCCTGGCGCGGGACGAGTCGATCGAGGCCGCGCGGGCCAAGGCGACCCGTGCTGCTCAGGCGGTTGTGGTAGAGCTGTAACCCCTGTTGTGCCGATCATTCCCACGGCCTGCGTGGGAATGATCGATGGTCTGTCAGCCCACCTTGTTCAAATCGTTGTAGCGCGTTTCCTTCAAGCAGAAAATCGCAATCAGGCTCAGCGCCGCCGCTCCTGATACATACCCGCCGACCCAGCTCAAACCGCCCATCGCCACCAGCTTCTGGGCAAAGAACGGTGCCGCCGAGGCGCCGACGATGCCGCCCAGGTTATACGCCGCCGATGCGCCGGTATAACGCACATGGGTCGGAAACAGCTCCGGCAGCAACGCTCCCATCGGCGCGAAAGTAATCCCCATCAAAAACAGCTCAAGGCACAGGAACAGCGCGACGCCCGTGGTCGAGCCATGGCCCAGCAGCGGCTCCATGGTAAAGCCCGAGAGCAAGGCCAGCACACCGCCGAGAAGCAGCACCGGCTTGCGCCCGAAGCGATCGCTGGCCCAGGCTGCCAGCGGGGTGGCCGCGGCCATGAACAGCACGGCGAAACACAACAAGCCGAGGAAAGTCTCGCGACTGTAGCCAAGGTTGGCCACGCCGTAGCTCAGGGAAAACACCGCCGAGATATAGAACAGCGCGTAACACACCACCATGGCCAGCGAGCCGAGCAGTACCGGTGCCCAATAGCGGCTGAACAGCTCGACCAGAGGCATCTTCACCCGTTCCTGGCGGGCCATGGCATTGGCGAAAATTGGCGTTTCCTCGAGCTTGAGGCGCACATACAGGCCGACCATCACCAGCGCGGCGCTGAGCAGGAATGGAATGCGCCAGCCCCAGGAGCGGAATTGTTCGTCGCTCAAGGTCATGGCCAGGATCAGGAATAAGCCGTTGGCGGCGAGAAAACCGATGGACGGGCCCAGTTGCGGAAACATGCCGAACCAGGCGCGCTTGCCGGCGGGGGCGTTTTCGGTCGCCAGCAGCGCGGCCCCGCCCCATTCCCCGCCAAGCCCCAGGCCCTGGCCGAAGCGCAGCAGGCACAAGAGGATCGGCGCCCAGGCGCCGATGGTCGCGTAGCCCGGCAGCACGCCGATCAGCGTGGTGCACACGCCCATCAGCAGCAACGAGGCGACCAGCGTCGACTTACGCCCGATGCGGTCACCGAAGTGGCCGAACAGGATCGAGCCCAGCGGGCGGGCGAGGAAGGCGATGCCGAAGGTCAGGAAGGCCGAGAGCATCTGCGCGGTGCTGTCGGTCTGCGGGAAAAACACCGGGCCGATCACCAGGGCGGCGGCGGTGGCGTAGACATAGAAGTCGTAGAACTCGATGGCCGTGCCGATAAAGCTGGCGGTCGCCACTCGCGAGGTCGAGTTCAGCGGTTTGCTTGATGTGGCAGTGTCAAAGGTGCTGCTGGAAGTCATTGCGGGCGTCCCTGAAAGTCTTGCGCGTGCGAATTATTAGTATTGAACGCCCAGGGATAAGGGCAGGTTCCGTGCCGCTTGAGGTTCGAGTCGGCGCTGGAGGGTGACGATGTGCGGGGCGGAGGGGCGGGCTGCGGGTAAGCAGGCGTTCCGACGAGGCTGGGTAAGCCGGCTCGATTATAGGAAGGCGCCGAGGGATCAAACAAGAGCGAAGGTCGCGCGGTGCGCGTGGCTGGCCTGAGGTTGGCGAGACTGCAGGAGCTGGCTTGCCGGCCTCATCGCCGGCAAGCCGGTTCCCACAAGGTCATGCGGCGATTTTGAATTATGCGGAAGGCATTACCGGTGGGGTGGAACTCGTATGCCAGACCAGCACCCGGCTGACCCGATTGTCCTCGGTTTCAAGGATTTCCAGGCGGTAACGGCCGATCTTCAGGCATACGGCACTTTCCGGGATGGTCTCCAGCGCTTCGGTGACCAGGCCGTTGAGGGTCTTCGGACCGTCGCAGGGCAGGTGCCAGCCCAGGCTCTTGTTCAGTTCGCGAATCGATGCGGCGCCTTCGATCACCAGCCGACCGTCGGCCTGGGGATGGATATGCGGGTTGTCGAGACTGTGTTCGCTTTCGAATTCGCCGACGATTTCTTCCAGGATATCCTCCAGGGTGACGATGCCCAGCACTTCGCCGTATTCGTCCACCACCATGCCCAGGCGTCGCTGCTGCTTGTGGAAATTCAGCAGTTGCAGTTGCAATGGCGTGCTTTCCGGGACGAAGTACGGCTCGTGGCAGGCGGCGAGCAGGGCGGCTTTGGTCAGTTGGGCATCGAACAGCAGATTGAGGATCTGGCGGGTATTGATCACCGCCTCGACCTGGTTGATATCGCTGTGGAACACCGGCAGGCGGGTGCGACGGTTCTTCAGCAACTGCGCGGTGATTTCCTCGATGGAATCGTCGAGATTGATCCCATCCACCTCGCTGCGCGGTACCAGGATGTCGTTGACCGTGATGTTGTCCAGCGCCTTGATGCTCGATAGCGACGGGTTGCGTGGCGGGTGTTCCGGCTCGTCTTCCGGGTCGAGGGGCGGCTGGTCCTCATCACTCTGCTTGACCGCGTTGGCTTTGCTGATAAAGGGCCGCAGCAACAGTTGCGCGATACCGTTCAGCAACCAGGCCGCGGGGTAGATGATTTTCAGCGGAATCCCCAGCAGGGCATTGCCGGTGGCCAGGATCGGTTCGGGATAACGGACAGCGAGCAGGCGCGGCAGGTAGTCGGCGAAGACCAGCAGCAGTACCGTGGCCCCCAGGCAGGCCAGCCAGGGCCCGTGCTGGCCCCACAGCAGGATCGACAACAGAGTGCCGAGGATGACCACGACGACCCGGCACAGGGTATTGCACAGGATCAGGCTGTCTCGGGGGAATTTCAGCCGGGCCGCCGGTTTTTCACCCGAGCGTGAAGCGGGGCGCAGGGCGGCGAGTTGTTGCTGGGCGACTTCAACGGCGGTAAACAGCGCCGACCAGAGAATCAGCAGGGCCAATACGGCGAGCATTGGCCCGGCGGGCAGGTTGTCCATGGTCTTGTATGCCCGTCAGATATGCAGGATGTATTCGCGGACCAGCTTGCTGCCGAAATAGGCCAGCATCAGCAGGCAGAAACCGGCCAGGGTCCAGCGGATCGCCTTGTGCCCCCGCCAGCCGAGACGGTTGCGCCCCCACAGCAGCACGCTGAACACCACCCAGGCGAGGAAGGCCAGCAGGGTCTTGTGCACCAGGTGCTGGGCGAACAGGTTCTCGACGAACAGCCAGCCGGAGATCAGCGACAGCGACAGCAGGCTCCAGCCGGCCCAGAGGAAGCCGAACAGCAGGCTTTCCATGGTTTGCAGCGGCGGGAAGTTACGGATCAGCCCGGAAGGGTGCTTGTTTTTCAACTGGTGGTCCTGCAGCAGCAGGAGCAGGGCCTGGAACACCGCGATGGTGAACATGCCGTAGGCCAGGATCGACAGCAGGATATGCGCGAGTATGCCCGGTTCCTCATCGATGACCTGCACCGTGCCCGAGGGCGCGAACTGCGCCAGCAGCACCGTCAGCAGGCCCAGTGGGAACAGCAGGAGCAGCAGGTTCTCCACGGGGATGCGCGAGCAGGCCGCCAGGGTCAGGGCGATCACGGCGACGGCGATCAGGCTGGCGGCGTTGAAAAAGTCCAGGCCCAGGCCGATCGGGGTCATCAGGTGGGTGAGCAGGCTCGCTGCGTGGGCGATCACGGCGATCACGCCGAGCCCGACCAGCAGGCGTTTGTTCGCCTTGGCGCCCTGGCGCAGGCGGGAGCCCTGATAGAGGGTCGCAGCGGCGTAGACGAAAGCGGCGGCGAGGCTGGTCAGCAAACTGGGTGACAAAGGGAGCATAAGTCCTGTTAGGCAAGCCCGAAAGACGCTGAGTTTGGCATAGAACCCCCGGTCCACGAAAGACCGTGGCGCTAGTGGCGGCATGCAGTCTCCGCTATAATCCGCGACCTGCCCACGCCGCAGGCTCGCCAGGCGCTGTTTTTCCTTGTTCCGGCAGCCATCACTTCGGTCTCCATGAGGGCCTCAAAGGATCGCGCATGTTTGAAAACCTGACCGACCGTCTCTCGCAGACGCTGCGCCATGTCACCGGCAAGGCCAAGCTGACCGAGGACAACATCAAAGACACCCTGCGTGAAGTACGCATGGCGTTGCTCGAAGCCGACGTCGCCCTGCCGGTGGTGAAGGACTTCGTCAATTCGGTCAAGGACCGTGCGGTCGGCACCGAGGTGTCGCGCAGCCTGACCCCGGGCCAGGCGTTCGTGAAGATCGTCCAGGCCGAGCTCGAAAGCCTGATGGGCGCCGCCAACGAGGACCTCAACCTCAGCGCCGTGCCGCCCGCGGTGGTGCTGATGGCCGGTCTGCAGGGTGCGGGTAAAACCACCACCGTCGGCAAGCTGGCGCGCTTCCTCAAGGAGCGCAAGAAGAAAAGCGTGATGGTGGTCTCGGCCGACGTCTACCGTCCGGCGGCGATCAAACAGCTGGAAACCCTGGCTGGCGACATCGGCGTGACCTTCTTCCCGTCCGATCTCAGCCAGAAGCCGGTGGACATCGCCGAAGCGGCGATCAAGGAAGCCCGCCTCAAATTCATCGACGTGGTCATCGTCGACACCGCTGGTCGCCTGCACATCGACGACGAGATGATGGCCGAGATCAAACAGCTGCACGCGGCGATCAAGCCCGTGGAGACGCTGTTCGTGGTCGACGCCATGACCGGCCAGGACGCCGCCAACACCGCCAAGGCGTTTGGCGATGCGCTGCCGTTGACCGGGGTGATCCTGACCAAGGTCGACGGCGACGCCCGTGGCGGTGCCGCGCTGTCGGTACGGGCCATCACCGGCAAGCCGATCAAGTTCATCGGTATGGGTGAGAAGAGCGAAGCGCTCGAACCGTTCCACCCGGAGCGGATCGCCTCGCGCATCCTCGGCATGGGCGACGTGCTCAGCCTGATCGAGAAGGCCGAACAGACCCTCGACAAGGAAAAAGCCGACAAACTGGCTAAAAAGCTGAAGAAAGGCAAAGGCTTCGACCTCGAAGACTTCCGCGACCAGCTGCAACAGATGAAGAACATGGGCGGCCTCGGTGGTCTGATGGACAAGCTGCCGAATATCGGCGGGGTCAACCTGGCGCAGATGGGCAATGCCCAGGGCGCGGCCGAGAAGCAGTTCAAGCAGATGGAAGCGATCATCAACTCCATGACCCCGGCCGAGCGCCGCGACCCTGAGCTGATCAGCGGTTCGCGCAAACGCCGGATCGCCATGGGCTCCGGCACCCAGGTGCAGGACATCGGACGCTTGATCAAGCAGCACAAGCAGATGCAGAAGATGATGAAGAAATTCTCCGCCAAAGGCGGTATGGCCAAGATGATGCGCGGCATGGGCGGTATGTTGCCCGGCGGCGGCATGCCGAAAATGTAAGGAATTCGCGTCGACCTGACGGTCGGCGCTACCCCCGCAGGGATGTGGGGGATCGCCAGTAAACCCGCGTTTAGCGGGAGCTGACCTGCCGTCTTGACGACGGCTCTATGGCAAATCCTGATTGCACGGCGCCGGGCGCCGGAAAAAGTCATTTGCAAAAGTCCGTATATTCCTTAGAATATGCGGCCTTTCGGGCACCCATGCCCGCTGTGCATTTAGATTTGCAGCACCGACTACAGGAACGATGTTCACATGCTAACAATCCGTCTTGCCCTTGGCGGCTCCAAAAAGCGCCCGTTTTACCACCTGACCGTAACCGACAGCCGCAACGCTCGTGACGGTTCGCACAAAGAACAAGTGGGTTTCTTCAACCCGGTTGCTCGTGGTCAGGAAGTTCGTCTGTCCGTGAACCAAGAGCGCGTAGCCTACTGGCTGAGCGTTGGTGCACAACCTTCTGAGCGTGTTGCTCAGTTGCTGAAGGAAAACGCTAAGGTTGCGGCCTGAGCAATATGAACGCGGCGCCGGCTTCTACCGATGATTTGATCGTTATCGGCAAGATCTACTCTGTGCATGGCGTTCGCGGCGAAGTGAAGGTTTATTCCTTTACCGACCCGATTAAAAACCTGTTGGACTACAAAACCTGGACGCTCCGGCGCGAAGGCAGCGTGAAACAGGTAGAGCTGGTCAGCGGACGCGGGAACGATAAGTTCCTGGTCGCAAAGCTCAAGGATCTCGACGATCGTGAAGAAGCCCGTCTTCTGGCCGGTTATGAGATCTGCGTGCCGCGCAACCTGTTCCCGGAACTGACCGACGGCGAGTACTACTGGTACCAGCTGGAAGGTCTCAAGGTCATCGACACCCTCGGACAATTGTTCGGGAAAATCGATCACCTGCTCGAGACTGGCTCGAATGATGTCATGGTGGTCAAGCCTTGCCCGGGCAGCCTGGATGATCGCGAACGCCTGTTGCCCTATACCGAGCAATGCGTGTTGGCTGTTGACCTGGCCGCTGGCGAGATGAAGGTGGATTGGGACGCGGACTTCTAAGCGATGGCTAGCCTGCGCGTAGAAGTGATCAGTTTGTTTCCCGAAATGTTTTCCGCCATCAGCGACTACGGCATCACCAGTCGTGCGGTGAAACAGGGGCTCTTGCAGTTGACCTGTTGGAACCCGCGGGACTACACGACGGATCGACATCACACTGTGGATGATCGCCCATTTGGCGGTGGTCCGGGCATGGTGATGAAGATCAAGCCCCTTGAGGACGCCCTGGTTCAAGCCAAGGCAGCGGCAGGGGAGGCGGCGAAGGTGATTTACCTGTCGCCCCAAGGCCGACAACTCAATCAGTTGGCGGTACGCGACCTGGCGAAAGAGGAAGCCTTGATCCTCATTGCAGGTCGTTATGAAGGCATTGACGAGCGCTTTATAGATGCTCATGTCGATGAAGAGTGGTCGATTGGGGACTATGTTCTTTCCGGTGGCGAGCTGCCGGCGATGGTCCTGATAGATGCGGTTACACGGCTGCTGCCTGGAGCTTTAGGGCATGCGGACTCCGCGGAGGAAGATTCCTTCACGGATGGTTTGCTGGATTGCCCGCACTACACCCGTCCGGAGGTGTATGCGGATCAGCGTGTTCCCGACGTGTTGCTCAGTGGCAACCACGCACATATCCGGCGTTGGCGTCTGAAGCAGTCCCTTGGCAGGACCTCGGAACGACGCGCCGATCTTCTGGAAAGCCGCTCGCTTTCTGGAGAAGAGAAGAAGCTGCTCGAGGAATACATCCGCGAGCGGGACGATAGTTAACAACGTATCGATGGTAGATCGGACGATTTACCTTAGGAGCACAGCATGACTAACAAAATCATTCTGCAACTCGAAGCCGAGCAGATGACCAAAGAGATCCCTACCTTTGCCCCGGGCGACACCATTGTCGTTCAGGTGAAAGTGAAGGAAGGCGACCGTTCGCGTCTGCAAGCGTTCGAAGGCGTGGTAATTGCCAAGCGTAACCGCGGTGTGAACAGCGCGTTCACCGTACGTAAAATCTCCAACGGTGTTGGCGTAGAGCGTACTTTCCAGACCTACAGCCCGCAAATCGACAGCATGGCTGTCAAGCGTCGCGGTGACGTACGCAAGGCCAAGCTGTACTACCTGCGTGACCTGTCGGGTAAAGCAGCTCGCATCAAGGAAAAACTGGTTTAAGTCCAGCTTCCGATGCAGAAAAAAGCAGCCTCCGGGCTGCTTTTTTGCATTCCGGGTTTTGAAAAAGCCGCTTGCCGCTGTCACAGTCGGCTGCAATGAATACCCTGTAGGAGCTGGCTTGCCGGCGATGACGTCCTGACAGGCGCTACGTGCCTCAAGGGCCTTATCGCCGGCAAGCCAGCTCCTACAATGTCCATCTGCTTATCGCCTTTTGTTTTTCGAGCCCTTATGCCCGCCATCGATCACCCGCTTATCGACCAGTTTCTCGACGCCCTGTGGCTGGAGAAAGGTCTTTCCGACAACACCCGGGATGCCTATCGCAGCGACCTGGCATTGTTCAACGGCTGGTTGCAGGACAAAGGCCTGGAACTGGCGAATGCCGGCCGCGAGCTGATCCTCGATCACCTGGCCTGGCGCCTGGAACAGGCCTACAAACCGCGCTCCACCGCGCGCTTTCTTTCCGGTGTGCGGGGCTTCTATCGTTACCTGTTGCGTGAAAGGCTGATTGCCGTCGATCCGACCTTGCAGGTCGAGATGCCGCAGTTGGGTAGGCCATTGCCCAAATCCCTGTCGGAGGCGGATGTGGAGGCGCTGCTGGCCGCCCCTGACCTGAGCGAAGCCATCGGCCAGCGCGACCGTGCCATGCTCGAAGTGCTCTACGCCTGCGGGCTGCGGGTTACCGAACTGATCAGCCTGACCCTGGAACAGGTCAATCTGCGCCAGGGCGTGTTGCGAGTCATGGGCAAGGGCAGCAAGGAACGCCTGGTGCCGATGGGCGAGGAGGCGATTGTCTGGGTCGAGCGTTATCTGCGCGACGCCCGTGTCGAACTGCTCGGCGGGCGCCCCAGCGATGTGCTGTTTCCCAGCCAGCGTGGCGAACAGATGACCCGCCAGACCTTCTGGCATCGGATCAAGCACCAGGCCAAGGTGGCGGGGATCGGCAAATCGCTGTCGCCGCATACCCTGCGGCATGCCTTCGCCACCCACCTGCTCAATCACGGTGCCGACCTGCGGGTGGTGCAGATGTTGCTCGGTCACAGCGACCTGTCGACCACGCAGATCTACACTCATGTGGCCCGTGCGCGCTTGCAGGATATGCACGCCAAACACCACCCGCGCGGCTAAGCCACACAGGGGTTCGGCCCCGCCGGGCTTATGTGATAGGCTCTATCGGTTTGCAAAGCGGGCGCTTGAAACCGATCGGTTTTCCAGTGGTCGTAACAGCCTCGACCCCTTTGCCCGCCTTCAGGAGTTCCCATGCGTTTGACCCAGATTTTCGCCGCCGCTGCCCTCGCCCTGGTCAGCTCCCTGGCCTTGGCCGACGACACCGCCGAGCAGGCGATTCGCAAGAGCCTCGAGAGCCTCCAACTGGAAACCCCGGTGGAGAGCATCAGCGCCAGCCCCCTGGCCGGGCTCTATGAAGTCAAGCTCAAGGGCAGCCGCGTGCTCTACGCCAGCGCCGACGGCCAGTTCGTCATGCAGGGCTACCTGTTCCAGCTCAAGGACGGCAAGCCGGTCAACCTCACCGAGAAAACCGAACGCCTGGGCGTGTCCAAGCTGATCAACGGTATTCCGGTGGCCGAGACCGTGGTCTATCCGGCCATCGGCGAGACCAAGTCGCATATCACCGTGTTCACCGACACCACCTGCCCGTACTGCCACAAGCTGCATGCCGAAGTGCCGGCACTGAACAAGATGGGCATCGAAGTGCGCTACGTCGCGTTCCCGCGCCAGGGCCTCGGCTCGCCGGGCGACGAGCAGTTGCAGGCGGTCTGGTGCTCGACCGACAAGAAAGCGGCGATGGACAAGATGGTCGAGGGCGATGAAATCAAGGCAGCCAAGTGCGCCAACCCGGTTTCCAAGCAGTTCGCCCTCGGTCAATCGATTGGTGTCAATGGCACGCCGGCAATTGTTTTGGCCGATGGTCAGGTAATTCCGGGCTACCAGCCGGCGGCGCAAGTTGCCAAACTGGCACTGTCCGCCAAGTAATCCAGCCTCGTCATGCTCAACCTTTGACGAGCATGGCCCGCGGAACGGGTTCCCGGGTCATCAATAGCGAGCTGCTGGCAGTCCAGCGGCTGTTTTCCACGGCCGACCTCGTGTCGGCCGTTTCATGGGGAGTTCAGAGTGAAACCGGTCAAAGTAGGCATCTGTGGGTTAGGTACCGTCGGTGGCGGCACCTTCAACGTACTTCAGCGTAACGCCGAGGAGATTGCCCGCCGTGCCGGGCGTGGAATCGAAGTGGCTCAAATTGCCGTGCGTACGCCAAAGCCTCAGTTCCAGACCACCGGTATTGCGATTACCCACGATGTCTTCGAAGTGGCGAGCAACCCTGAAATCGATATCGTCGTCGAGCTGATGGGCGGCTACACCGTTGCCCGCGAGCTGGTGCTCAGCGCCATCGAGAACGGCAAGCACGTGGTCACCGCGAACAAGGCGCTGATCGCCGTGCACGGCAACGAAATCTTCGCCAAGGCCCGCGAGAAAGGCGTGATCGTCGCGTTCGAAGCCGCGGTGGCCGGTGGCATCCCGGTGATCAAGGCGATTCGCGAAGGCCTCTCGGCCAACCGCATCAACTGGGTCGCCGGTATCATCAACGGCACCGGTAACTTCATCCTCACCGAAATGCGCGAGAAGGGCCGTACCTTCGAGGACGTGCTGGCCGAAGCCCAGGCCCTGGGTTACGCCGAAGCCGATCCGACCTTCGACGTCGAAGGCATCGACGCCGCGCACAAGCTGACGATCCTGGCGTCCATCGCCTTCGGCATCCCGCTGCAATTCGACAAGGCCTACACCGAAGGCATCACCAAGCTGACCACCGCCGACGTCAACTACGCCGAGGCCCTGGGCTACCGCATCAAGCACCTGGGCGTAGCCCGTAGCACCGCCGCCGGTATCGAACTGCGGGTGCACCCGACGCTGATCCCGGCCGATCGCCTGATCGCCAACGTCAACGGCGTGATGAACGCGGTGATGGTCAACGGCGATGCTTCCGGTTCGACCCTGTTCTACGGCGCCGGCGCCGGCATGGAACCGACCGCCTCGTCGGTGATCGCCGACCTGGTGGATGTGGTTCGCGCCATGACCAGTGACCCGGAAAACCGTGTGCCGCACCTGGCCTTCCAGCCGGACTCGCTGTCGGCCCACCCGATCCTGCCGATCGAGGACTGCGAAAGCGCCTACTACCTGCGCATCCAGGCCAAGGACCATCCGGGCGTGCTGGCCCAGGTCGCGAGCATCCTGTCGGAACGCGGCATCAATATCGAATCGATCATGCAGAAGGAAGTCGAAGAGCACGACGGCCTGGTGCCGATGATCCTGCTGACCCATCGCGTGCGGGAGCAGCATATCAACGACGCCATCGCGGCGCTGGAGGCCCTGCAAGGCGTGGTCGGCCCTGTCGTGCGGATCCGCGTCGAGCACTTGAACTAAGCCGGCGCCGCCGATCAGAGAGGAATTTTTCATGCGTTACATCAGTACCCGCGGCCAGGCACCGGCCCTGAACTTCGAAGACGTGCTGCTGGCCGGCCTGGCCAGCGACGGTGGCCTGTACGTGCCGGAGAACCTGCCACGTTTCACCCAGGAGGAAATCGCTTCCTGGGCCGGCCTGCCGTATCACGAGCTGGCGTTCCGGGTCATGCGCCCGTTTGTCACCGGCAGCATTCCGGATGCCGATTTCAAGAAGATCCTTGAGGAAACCTACGGCGCGTTCTCCCACGGCGCCGTGGCGCCGTTGCGCCAGCTGAACGGCAATGAATGGGTGCTGGAGCTGTTCCACGGCCCGACCCTGGCGTTCAAGGACTTCGCCCTGCAACTGCTCGGTCGCCTGCTCGACTACGTGCTGGCCAAACGTGGCGAGCGCGTGGTGATCGTCGGCGCGACCTCGGGTGACACCGGTTCGGCCGCCATCGAAGGCTGCAAGCACTGCGAGAACGTCGACATCTTCATCCTCCACCCGCACAACCGGGTGTCCGAGGTGCAGCGTCGGCAGATGACCACCCTGTTCGGCGACAACATCCACAACATCGCCATCGAAGGCAACTTCGACGACTGCCAGGAAATGGTCAAGAACAGCTTCGCCGACCAGAGCTTCCTCAAGGGCACGCGGCTGGTGGCGGTGAACTCGATCAACTGGGCGCGGATCATGGCCCAGATCGTCTACTACTTCCACGCGGCCCTGCAGTTGGGCGGCCCGGCCCGTTCGGTGGCGTTCTCGGTGCCGACCGGCAACTTCGGCGATATCTTCGCCGGCTACCTGGCGCGCAACATGGGCCTGCCGATCAACCAGTTGATCGTCGCGACCAACCGCAATGACATCCTGCACCGCTTCATGAGCGGCAACCAGTACGTCAAGGAGACCCTCCACGCGACCCTGTCGCCGTCCATGGACATCATGGTGTCATCGAACTTCGAACGCCTGCTGTTCGACCTGCACGGGCGCAACGGCGCGGCCATCGCCGGGTTGATGGAGACCTTCAAGCAAGGCGGCGGTTTCAGTGTCGACCAGGACCGCTGGACCGAAGCCCGCAAGCTGTTCGACTCCCTGGCCGTGGACGATGCGCAGACCTGCGAGACCATCGCCGAAGTCTTCGCCCAGAGCGGTGAAGTCCTCGATCCGCACACCGCCATCGGCGTGCGCGCGGCCCGCGAATGTCGACGCAGCCTGGACACCCCGATGGTGATCCTGGGAACCGCGCATCCGGTCAAGTTCCCTGAGGCAGTGGAGAAGGCGGGCGTAGGAAAAGCGCTCGAACTACCTGCGCACCTTTCCGATTTGTTTGAGCGAGATGAGCGTTGCACCGTCTTGGCCAACGACTTGAAAGTCGTGCAGGCCTTTGTCAGCCAGCATGGCAACCGTGGTAAGCCGCTCTGACAGACTAGAAAGGTCACACAATAAAGCCCGCCCCTTGGCGGGCTTTATCATTTTCGCATGTCAAACTTGCCCTGTTTTTTGCCATTTCCTGAAATGGACCGAAGGGGGCAGGTAGTTCGTCATGGTGTTTTTGGCTCGATCCATACAATCCGTTCTGGCCAGGCTGTGCTGGTGGTTGCTGCTGTATCTGCCCGCCAGTGCGATAGCGGCCCAGGGCCTGCCGTTCAGCCTGCCGCCTTCGTTCGTCGAGGTCGATCGCCTGTCCCTGAGCCCGGAGGAGGAGCAATGGCTGGGGCCCGAACGGACCTTGCGGGTGGGGATTTCGGTGGCCGACTATGAGCCCGTCGATATCACCAATGACCGCAACCGCTACCAGGGTATCAGCGCCGATTACGTCGGGCTGATCCGCGACCGCCTGGGAGTGCGGGTCCAGGTGCTCGGCTTCGGCGAGCGCGACCAGGCGGTCGAGGCCCTGCGCAGCGGACAGATCGATATCCTCACCAGCGCCAACGGCTACGAGCGCGGCGTGCCCGGGCTGAGTTTCTCCAGCGACTACATGCCGGATCGTTCGGTGATCGTCGGGCGCGCCGGCGGTCACGGCCTTCACGATCTCAATGGCAAGAAGGTGGTGCTGCTCGATGGCTACGCCGATGCGCAGGTCGTGCATGCCACTTATCCGCAGAGCGAGATCATCCTCGCCCCGACCCTCTACAGTGCCCTGGAAGCCCTGTCCCAGGGCGAGGTCGAGGCGTTTATCGGCAACGAGGTGATTGTCCGCGCCTACAAGAGCCTGCGGCCTTACATGGGCGTGCACATCAAGGACAAGAGCGACTTGCCGCCGATTGGCTTCGCCTTTGCCACGCGCCAGTCCGATCCGGTGCTCAGCGGCTTGGTGGAGCGCGTCCTGGACAGCATCGACAACGCCACGCGACGGGAGATCCTCGCCCGCTGGACCACCGGCTTCGGTTCGGACATCGCCCAGCAGCGCATCAGCCTCACCGCGGCGGAACTGGCCTGGATCGACCGCAACCCCAGGGTCACGGTGGTGGCCCAGCCGTATCCGCCGCATATCTACAAGGATGGTCACAACCGCTGGGTCGGCCTCAATCCGGACCTGCTGTCGCGCATTTCGCGGATGACCGGCCTGCAGTTCGAGTACAAGGAGACCGCCTCCACCGCCGAGAGTGTCGAGCTGCTCCAGGCTGGCAAGGCGCAGATGAGCACGACGCTGGCCGAGAGTGTCGAGCGCAAGGCCTTCCTGAATTTCACCTATGCCTTTGGTGGCAGCGCCTGGGTGTTCGTGGTGCGGGTGCACGATTCGCCCCTCGGCTCGCTCTCGCAGTTGTCCGGGCGGGTGCTGGTGCTGCCGGAGAAACACGCCCTGGAGCCGATGATCCGCAGGGGCTATCCGGACATCGACCTGCGCACGGTCAGGACCCCCGAGGAGGCCAGGGCGATGGTCGAGCGCGGCGAGGCAACCGCGACGATCCAGAGCGATACCCGGGCCTACCTGTATCCGCCCGGGCGGCTGAAGGTCGGGCGCAGCGTCGAAGGGTTGTGGTCGGCGGACAGTTTCTCGGTGGTCAAGAGCGACCCGGAGCTGCTGAGTATCCTGAACAAGGCCCTGGAGGCGTTCCCCGTGGCTGAACTGCGCGCGTTGCGCATCAAGTGGCATGGCGCGATCGGCCTGGCGCCGATGCGTCCGGTCTGGGAGCGCGTGCCGCGCTGGGTCTACGGTTTGACGGCGGTGATGATCCTGCTGGGGGGCGTGTCCCTGGCCTGGAACCGCCGGCTGAATATCCAGATTCGCCAACGCCGCCGGGCCGAGCAGGAACTCAGCGATCAACTGGCCTTCCAGCGCGCCTTGCTGGACGGTATTCCCAATCCGATTTTCGTGCGCGACCTGGACGGGCGGCTGATGACCTGCAACCGCAGTTACGAGGAACGCTTTGCCACCACCCTGGAGCAAGTCCAGGGCCGGCGGATCACCGAAGTGGATATCTTGCCCCGGGCCACCGCCGAGCAACTGCACGCCGAGTTCATCCAGCTGTTCGAAACCCAGCAGCCGCTGTTCCAGGATCGCCAGCTCGACTTTGCCAGCGGCCGGATCGATATCTACCAATGGATGGTGCCGTTCTACTCGGCGGAGGCGCAGTTGCAGGGGCTGCTTGGCGGCTGGATCGATATTACCGAGCGCAAGCGGCTCGAAGCCCAGTTGATGGAGGCGCGCCAGCAGGCGGAGCAGGCCAGCCAGGCAAAGAGCGCGTTCCTGGCAACCATGAGCCATGAGATTCGCACCCCGATGGTCGCCATCATCGGCCTGCTCGAACTGGAGCGTGAACAGGCCCGCGCCAACGGGCAGGACTTCTCCCAGGCGTTGCACGTGGCCTATCAATCGGCGCAGGAACTGACGGCCTTGATCGGCGATAGCCTTGATCTGGCCAAGATCGAGGCCGGCGGCATGCACCTGGCGTTGCGCGCCGGCTCCCTGGTCGGGCTGCTGGAAAGCGTGCGGCAACTGTTCGAGGCGGTGGCGCGCGGCAAGGGCGTCGAACTGAGCCTGGAGGTGGCGCCGGGGCTGGCGGGCGATTACTGGTTCGACCCGCTGCGTTTGCGCCAGGTGCTGAACAACCTGATCGGCAATGCGCTGAAATTTACCGCCGAAGGCTTTGTCAGTATTCAGGTGCGCAGCCTGTCGTCTACCACGGAGCTGGAAACCCTGTGCATCAGCATCGAAGACAGCGGCAAGGGGATCGGCCTCGAACAGCAGCAGAAGCTCTTCGCCCCCTTTGTCCAGATCCGTGGTCAAGCCGATGAAGAATATGGCGGCACTGGCCTCGGCTTGAGTATCTGCAAGCAACTGGTGGAGTTGATGGGCGGCAGCATCGCCTTGCTGAGCCAGCCGGGAGAGGGGACCCGTGTGCGTATCGAGCTGGCGCTCAAGCCGGTGGTACAAGCTCCGGCCCCGACCGTAACGGTCGCGGTGGAAGATGACAGGCCTCGGCTGGCGGCACTCAAGGTGTTGATTGTCGACGACCTGTCCGCCAACTGCCTGGTGCTCAACCAGCAACTGCGTTTTCTCGGCCAGCAGGTGGTCGCCTGCCAGAGTGCCGAGGCGGCGTTGCAAGCCTTGCGGCAGGAGCCTTTCGACCTGGTGATCACCGATTGCAACATGCCGGAGATGAGCGGTTATGCACTGGCCGAGGCGATACGCCGGATCGAGGCCCGGGAGCAGCGTCCGCCGTGCCCGGTGGTCGGCTGCACGGCCAATGCCATGAGCGACGAGCGCGAGCGCTGCCAGCAGGCCGGAATGACCGAGCTGCTGGTCAAGCCGGTGTCCCTGGATGAGCTGGCGCGACTGTTGGCGAGCATCCTGCCCGAGCGTTCCTTCGATATTCACGCCCTGAGTGCCATGACCTGTGCCAACGCCGAGGTCATGCGGCGCATGTTGCTGGAATTGCGCAAGAACCTCGAACAGGAGCGTGGGGCGCTGGAAGTCGCGGTGGGCTTGGGCAACTGGAAGGGTTTGGCGGTGGCGATCCATCGGCTCAAGGGGATCGCCTGCCTGATCGATGCCATCGCCCTGGCGCGTGCCTGCGCCGACCTGGATGGCTGCGTGCGGCTCAAGTCCGACGAGCGGCTGGTCACCGACTGGCAGGTCCTCAAGCAGGCCATCGAGTGCGTGCTGGAGGATATCGAAGCGCATTTGCAGGCAGATATTCCGGCATTTTAGGACTTGTCCTATGGGGCACGGATGGGGCGGTTGCTTAAAGTCGAGGGTCATTGCGGACCCCGGCCGCCTCATTTTGCGGAGACCCTCGATGCGCGCACTCAAAGTCCTGATTCTTGAAGACAACTCTTTTCAACTGATGGCCTTGCACCAGATGCTCAATGCCACCGGTGTCTTTGATGTGCTGACGGCGGAAAATGTCGAGAACGCCCGGCAGTCGTTGGCCAACCGTGGCCGGATCGACGTGGCCATCTGTGATCTGCACCTGGAGGAGGGCGATGGTCTGGAACTGATTCGTTCCCTGGCCGCGGGGCAGGAGGCCCAGGCCCTGATCATCCTCAGCAGTGCCGAGCCGGAGGTACTCGAGGGCGCCGCGCTTATGGCGCGCCAGCAGGGCTTGCATGTCCTCGGCTGCCTGCGCAAGCCGGCGTCGGCCGCGGCGCTGGCGGAACTGCTGGCGAGCTACCAGCAACGTTTCGCCCGGCAGCGCCCCGGGCTGCCGCTGGCCCAGGTCTGTGAGCTGCTGTCGCTGCACGAACTCCAGGCCTGTGCCGGGACCCCGGCCATCGAGAAGTACGCGACCGCGCATTTTCAGCCCAGGTTGACCCATGACGGTCGTGTCGTCGGGGTCGAGGTGCTGCCGCGCTGGCAACATCCGGAACAGGGCCTGCTGCTGCCCGGCAGTTTCATGCCGGTGCTCGAGTATGCCGGGCTGGCGCAGGCGCTGATCTGGCGGGTGCTGGAGCTGGCCGTCAGCCTGTCGGCCGAGGTGCGTTTTGCCACCGATGAAGCCTTGCCGGTCGCCCTGGGCATTCCGGGGCCCCTGCTGGAGCAGGCGGACTTTGCCGACCGGCTCAGAGCCTTGCTGGAGCGCTTCGAGTTGCCGCCCGAGCGGCTGACCCTCGACCTGCGGGAAGGCGCCGAATTCAACAGCGCCAGTGCGCTGACCGAAGGTTTGCTGAGAGTGCGTCTGCTCGGCTGCCAGTTGTCCGTCGGCGATTTCGGCATGGGCGGCGGCAGCCTTCAGCGGCTGCTCGAGTTACCCTTCAGCGAGTTGAAGATCAGTTCGCCCTTCCTTGTCGGCATGGCGGCGGATCCGCGCAAGTCGGCGATCGTCGCCGGCGTCCTGCGCATGGCGCGGGGCATGAGCGTGCAGGTGGTCCTTGGCGGGATTGCCAGCGAGAGCGACTACCAGGCGGTCATGGCCCTGGGCGAGTCGGTGATCCAGGGCGACTTCATCGTGCCGTCCATGGGCCGCGCCGAACTCCTGTCCTGGTTGGAAGTGGCGGGTTTCGGCCCGGTTCACCGGTTGTCCGGGACCTTGCAATGCGCGGCCACGAATAGCGTCAACCTCTAGCGGTTGCAGGCGCTCAGGCCAAGCCATGTTCCTGGAGGTAGAGAAACAGCGCCGCATCGTTGGACAGGCCGAGCTTGCGCATGGCGCTGACCTTCTGCGCACTCACCGTTTGCTTGCTCCGGCACAGCTGGATGGCGATCTCACCGACGGTGCGTCCCGCCGCGAGGAGGCGCGTCACCTCCAGCTCGCGGGGTGAAAGCTGTTCCTGGTCGCCCAGGCGATGCTCGCCGACCTCGCCGGCCAGTGCCAGGGTCTGGCGAATCGAGTTGGCCACGTAGGGTCGGCTGCGGCGGACCTGGGCGATGGCGTCCGGCAGCTCGGCGGCCAGGCTGGCCTTGCTCAGCAGTCCCATCACCCCGAGATCGAGAATGGAGCGGAACAGCCCGGCGTTGTTGAGCATGGTCACCACCACGATCGGCAACCGCGGGTGTTGCCGGGTCACGCTTTCGAGCATGCGCAAGCCGTCGCTCTGCTGTTCGACCGGCATCATGAAGTCGGTGACCAGTACCTCGCAGGCACAGTCTTGCAGAAGCGCCAGGAGCTCCAGTGGCGAGCTGGCCTCGCCGACGACGCTGAGTCCGGGATCGTGTTCGAGGACGACGCGCAGTCCGATCAGGAAAATCGGATGATCGTCCGCGAGGATGATGCGCAAGGGCGGTGGGGACGCTGGATTTCGTTGTTTTCTCTCTGTCATCTTTCTCGTTCATGCTCGCAATGGAACGCTGGGCGCAGCCGCTTGATGCTCGGTCTCCAGCGATATCAGGTTAGCTGGCCTGACGCACTTTCTTCTCTGACTGGCGGTTCCTGACGCCAGCCCCTTTGTTTTTGACCTGTCGGGTTTTGACTATTGAGTGGTGATCGAGATGGAAAGTATCAGTCTGTTGCTGAATGAAGCATTGAGTCCTTATCCCGTCACCCTGACCCCATCGGGGAGCCACGGTGAATGCCTGTTGACCGTGAACAGTCGCGCGGGTCTGGTCCTGCTGAGCCGTGAAATCAGCCATGCGCAATTGAACGACAAGCGTTTGTTGACCGATGTGGTCGATGGCTTGCACCGCGACCTGCGCATTGCCGAAGGGCGTCTGGAACCCTCTGTCATCGCGGCCCTGCGTCACGCCGCCCAGGACAAGGTGTTCCGTTCGGCTGCCGTGTAGAGTTTTTCGGGAACCATTTTTCCGAAAGGGTTGTCAGATTTATAACGGCAGGATCAAGCATTGTGCTCCGGTGCTTGTAGCTTGTCGTACTGGTCTTTGTAGGCCACGTTTAACCCCGAGTTGTTTCCCCACTTCTCGGGGTTTCTTTTGCCTGGCGTTTGTCACTGGTCCTCAGGGGCGAGGAAAAACTGCTTGGCATCCTCCCGATAGGCGTCCCGTTGTTGCGGGTCGAGCCATTGCACATAGAAGTCGAGCAACTGGTGCTGGCGCAGTTCACGCAGGATCTGGTTGATGTGGGTAATGGCCGTGCGTCCCTGTTCCGTATTGGAGCAACCGACGCGGATAAACTGGTATTTGTCGACGCCCTTGATCGGATAGAACGCCAGGTCCTCGGTCACGATGCCTTGTTGTTGGGCCTGATAGCGGATTTCCGTCCAGTAGCCGAGTAGCGCGGTGAGGCGTCCCAGGCGTTGCATTTGTAACAGGCTACCCAGGGCATCGTTGCCGTAATGCGGGGCCAAGCGTTCCGTGGGGGTCTGTTTCAACAGGTCGTCGATCAGTCGGCCGTAGCTGCGTTCGGCGACAATCCCCAGCTTCAGGCGCTCGCTGGCCAGCAAGGCGGCGAGGTCGACCTGGCCGTCCTGCACAAACGGCGCGATCAGCGCGCGGTCGGCCTGGCGTACCACCAGGCCATTGCTGACCTGGCCAAGGCTGGGAATGGAGAAGACGATGGTTTTCGTCCGTTCGGCCGTCCAGAGCAGCATCGGGTCGCAGGTGAACGAGGGCTCGGCCAGCATCTGCATGGCTCGCGCGCGGTTGACCCGCATGCTCGTGTGTTCGTACTCGGGCATGGCGGCGTCCAACAGCGGCCGCAATTGATCGATGGCTCCCTGGCCTTTTTGCGGGCCGTCGAAAATGCTCAGCGGCGGCAGGTCCCGCAGCAGCCAGATCAGTGTGTCCTTGGCCTGGGCAGCCGTCGACAGCGCACAGGCCAGCAGTACCAGCAAGGCGAGGGCGGGGCGTCGACAGAGCACGTGTTGCCAGAGAAATCGAGGACTCATGAGGTCCATACCTTCTGCGCGATCAGGTCAAGGTCTTGCCGCCCTGGCACGCTAGATAGCGCCACTTTCACGCAGGCGGGCAATCTGCGTGGCGTCATAACCCAGGCTAGCCAGTACCAGGCTGTTGTGCTCGCCCAGTTCCGGTCCCACCCATTCGCTGGAACCCGGGGTCTGCGACAGTTTTGGCACAATCCCCGGCATCTTGAAAGCCTTGCCGTCGGGCAGCTTGGCCTGGATAAACATTTCCCGGGCGAGAAATTGCGGGTCGCTGAACATGTCTTCGGCGCTGTAGATGCGGCTGGCCGGCACTTCGGCCTGGTTCAGGGCGGCGAGTACCGCCTCCAGCGACTGGCTGTTCACCCAGCGATCGATCACACCATAGAGTTCGTCACGCCGGCTGTCGCGGCCGTCATTGCTGGCCAGCGCCGGGTCGTCCGCCAGGTCGTCACGGCCGATGGCCTGCATGAAACGCTTGAAAATCGCATCGCCATTCGCGCCGATCTGCACATGCTTGCCATCGGCCGTGGTGTGGATCGAAGAAGGGGTGATCCCCGGCATGATGTTGCCGCTGCGCTCGCGGATAAAGCCGAACACGTCGAACTCCGGGACCATGCTTTCCATCATCGCGAAGATCGCCTCGTACAAGGCCACGTCCACCACCTGGCCGTCGCCACCGTTGACTTCGCGATGACGCAGGGCCATGAGCGCGCCGATCACGCCCCACAGCGCGGCAATCGAGTCACCGATGGAAATCCCGGTGCGTACCGGCGGGCGGTCCTCGAAACCGGTGATGTAGCGCAAGCCGCCCATGGACTCGCCGACCGCGCCGAAGCCCGGTTGATCCTTCATCGGCCCGGTCTGGCCGAAGCCCGACAGGCGCACCATCACCAGCTTGGGGTTCAGCGCGTGCAGGGTTTCCCAGCCGAGGCCGAGTTTTTCCAGCACGCCGGGGCGGAAGTTCTCGATGAGGATGTCCGCGTCGCTGAGCAACTGCTTGAGGATGGCCAGGCCGTCGGGGTGTTTCAGGTTCAGGGTCAGGGATTGCTTGTTGCGGGCCTGGACAAACCACCACAGCGAGGTGCCCTCGTAGAGCTTGCGCCATTTGCGCAGCGGGTCGCCGCCGTCCGGCGATTCGACCTTGATCACCTGCGCGCCGAATTCGGCGCAGATACGCGAGGCGAAAGGACCGGCGATCAGGGTACCGAGCTCAATGACCTTCAGGCCGGAAAGGGGTTTGGCGGTGAGCGGCATGGCAGATCCTGTAGGGCAACACGGGGGCAGTAGGGCTTTTTATCATGGCTGGCGCCATCCGCATAACTGCGAGCAGTCGTTGCTTGCCCTGCGTATCGGTTAGACTGGCCGCCTTTCCTCGTCCTTAGAAGCCCTGTTCATGGCCCAGCCGTCCACGACCTACAAATTCAACCTGAACCTCACCGACCTGGATCGCGGGGTCTACGAGAGTGTCAACCAGACCATTGCCCGCCACCCGTCGGAAACCGAGGAGCGCATGACCGTGCGTCTGCTGGCCTACGCCTTCTGGTACAACGAGCAACTGTCCTTTGGTCGGGGTCTGTCAGAAGTGGATGAGCCGGCACTGTGGGAAAAGAGCCTGGATGATCGCGTGTTGCACTGGATCGAAGTCGGCCAGCCGGACGCCGATCGCCTGACCTGGTGCTCCCGTCGCACCGAGCGCACCAGCCTGCTGGCCTACGGCAGCCTGCGGGTCTGGCAGACCAAGGTGGTCGACGCGGTGAAGAACCTGAAGAACGTGAATATTGCCGCCGTGCCGCAGGAAATCCTCGAGACCCTGGCCAAGGATATGCCACGGGTGATCAAGTGGGACGTGATGATCAGTGAAGGCACGATCTTCGTCACCGACGATCGTGGCCAGCATGAAGTCCAGCTGGAATGGCTGATGGGCGAGCGCGGTTAATTATTCCCATGCGTATCGAACCCCGCCCGCTGCCCGCCACGCTACCTTTTCTCGGTGATCTGCCGCCATTGTTGACCCGCCTCTATGCCGCTCGCGGCGTGGTGTCCGAGGAGGAATTGGACAAGAGCCTGGCGCGGCTGATTCCCTTCCAGCAACTCAAGGGCATCGACGCGGCGGTGGACCTGCTGGTGACGGCGCTGGAGCAGCGCCAGCGGATCCTGATTGTCGGTGATTTCGATGCCGACGGCGCCACCGCCAGTACTGTCGGGGTGCTGGGCCTGCGCTTGCTGGGGGCGGCGCATGTCGACTACCTGGTGCCGAACCGCTTTGAATACGGCTATGGCCTGACCCCGGAGATCGTTGCGGTGGCCTTGCAGCGCGAGCCGCACTTGCTGATCACCGTGGACAACGGCATCTCCAGCATCGAGGGCGTGCAGGCGGCCAAGGCGGCCGGGCTCAAGGTGCTGGTGACCGACCACCACTTGCCGGGTAGCGAATTGCCGGCGGCCGATGCCATCGTCAACCCGAACCAGCCGGGCTGCGAGTTTCCGAGCAAGGCCCTGGCCGGCGTCGGGGTGATTTTCTATGTGCTGATGGCCTTGCGTGCGCGTTTGCGCAGCCTCGGCCATTACGCCAGTAAGCCGCAGCCGAACATCGGCGAACTGCTCGACCTGGTGGCGTTGGGCAGCGTCGCCGACGTGGTGCCGCTGGATGCGAACAACCGCATCCTGGTGCACCAGGGCCTCGAGCGGATTCGCGCGGGGCGTGCGCGGCCGGGGCTCAAGGCGATCCTCGAGGTGGCCAAGCGCGAGCATTCGCGGCTGACTTCCACCGACCTGGGTTTTATCCTCGGCCCGCGTCTGAACGCGGCGGGGCGCCTGGACGATATGAGCCTGGGCATCGAATGCCTGCTCTGCGAAGACCCGGCCCTGGCCTTGGAAATGGCCAGTCAGCTCGATGAAATGAACAAGGATCGCAAGTCCATCGAACAGGGCATGCAGCGCGAAGCGCTGGCCCAGCTCAAGGACCTGCCGCTGGAGTCGATGCCGTTCGGCCTGTGCTTGTTCGAGCCGGACTGGCACCAGGGGGTGATCGGGATTCTCGCCTCACGCATGAAAGAGCGTTATCACCGCCCGACCATCGCCTTTGCCGATGCCGGCGACGGCATGCTCAAGGGCTCCGGGCGTTCGGTGCCGGGCTTCCATATTCGCGATGCCTTGAGCGTGGTGGCGGCGCAACACCCGGACCTGATGGGCAAGTACGGCGGGCACGCCATGGCCGCCGGCCTGAGCCTGGCGCAGGAAAACCTCCCGCTGTTTGCCGCAGCCTTCGATGCTGAAGTGCGTCGTCAGCTTAGCGAAGACGACCTGACCGGGCGCCTGCAGACCGATGGTTCGCTGGCCATCGAGGAGTTCAACCTGGAGCTGGCCCGGGCGCTGCGCAATGCCGGTCCCTGGGGGCAGCATTTTCCCGAACCGCTGTTCCATGGCGTGTTCCAACTGGTGGAAAAGCGCATCGTCGGCGAGCGCCACTTGAAGGTGGTGCTGAAAAGCGAATGCGGTTCGCTGAAACTTGATGGCATCGCCTTCGGCATCGACCCGGAGCTGTGGACCAATGCGCGGGTCGACTGGGTGGAGCTGGCCTACAAGCTCGACCTCAACGAGTTCCGTGGCAAGGAAAGCGTGCAGCTGATGATTGCCCATATCGAGCCGCGCTGAGGTATTTCGAGGGCGCTTTGTGGATACCGTGTTGGCTGGTTTTCTCGGGTCAGGCTCCAGGGGCGAGTTACAGGCGATTATGCCGGTTTAAATCCGCTGAACCCTCCCGCCCGTGCCTTTGTCGACTAGTCTGTAAGCACTGTCTGAATGGTCTTGTGACGTCGTCCTGTTTTTTTACCCGCTGGGGGGCGGTTCTCCACCACTCTTGTCACTTGCCGACGTTCTAACAGAACCCTGGAGCCAGCCCACTTGATTTGAGAGGTGCCCCATGAGTCTGCTGCTCGAACCCTATACCCTTCGCCAATTGACCCTGCTCAATCGCATTGCGGTCTCACCCATGTGCCAATACTCCAGCGTCGACGGCCTGGCCAACGATTGGCACCTTGTCCACCTGGGCAGTCGGGCGGTGGGCGGTGCCGGACTGATTTTCACCGAGGCCACCGCGGTCACCGCAGATGGCCGGATCACCGCCCAGGACCTCGGCCTGTGGAACGACGAACAGATTGAACCGCTGCAACGCATCACCCGCTTTATCAGCGCCCAGGGCGCGGTGGCGGGTATCCAGTTGGCCCATGCCGGGCGCAAGGCCAGTACCCATCGGCCGTGGCTCGGCAAGCATGGCAGCGTCAAGCCCGAGGACGGCGGCTGGACTCCGGTCGGCCCTTCGTCGATAGCCTTCGATCCGCAGCACACGTCGCCCACTCCCCTGGGCGAGAGCCAGATCGCCGAGGTGATCCAGGCCTTTGTCGCGGCTGCCCAGCGGGCCTTGATCGCCGGCTTCAAGGTGGTCGAAGTGCATGCGGCCCACGGTTATCTGTTGCACCAGTTTCTATCGCCATTGAGCAACCAGCGTCGCGACCAATACGGCGGCTCCTTTGAGAATCGTATCCGCCTGGTCTTGCAGGTGACCGAAGCGGTGCGCGCGGTCTGGCCTGAAGAGCTGCCGCTGTTCGTCCGCGTGTCGGCCACCGACTGGGTGGAAGATGGCTGGAATCCGGACGAAACGGTGGAGTTGGCGCGGCGTCTGAAAGCCTTGGGCGTCGACCTGATCGATGTGTCTTCGGGTGGTACCGCCGCCAATGCGGAAATTCCCACGGGCCCCGGATACCAGACCCGTTTCGCCGAGCGCGTACGCAAGGAGTCCGATATCGCCACCGGTACCGTCGGACTGATTACCGAGCCGGCCCAGGCCGAGCACATCCTGCGCACCGGCCAGGCGGATATGATCCTGCTGGCCCGCGAGTTGTTGCGCGACCCTTATTGGCCGTTGCATGCCGATGATGACCTGGGCGGGCGCAAGGCGATCTGGCCGGCGCAGTATCAGCGGGCGACCCATCGCGATCAGCCGATTCACGAGTCGAATTTGCGTGAGTGAAGGGTTGAGGCTTGCCGTCAGACGTTTAAGTGAATAGGGTCAGTTTCATGAACTCACAGCAGAACATCGCGATTATTCCCACCTTCGATACGAGGGTGGGCTGACGCGTGTTCTGAAAACACCCGAAACCCGCCCACCGAGGCGGGTTTTTTCTGGCCGCCTTCCTGGGTATTGGACGTCAAAAGGAGATTGAAATGTCGCCACCTGAAACCCGCGCCCCCGGCGATAGCGTTCCGACCCTGCATCTGGTCTGTGGAAAGATCGGCTCGGGGAAGTCGATGCTGGCACAACGCCTGGCGGCAACCGCCTCGACCGTGTTGATCTGTGAGGACGTCTGGCTTGCCCGGCTGTATCCGGGCGAGATCACTGCAATCGCTGACTATGTGCGCTGTGCCGGCCGCTTGCGCGGGGTCTTGGCCGAGCATCTCGTTGCGCTTTTGCACGCTGGGGTCTCGGTGGTCCTCGATTTTCCGTCCAATACCGTGGCCAGCCGGCTTTGGGCGCGTTCGGTCTTTGAAAGCGCGGGGGCTGCCCATCGGCTGCATTTCCTCGATGTGGCTGATGAGCTGTGCAAGGCCCGTCTGAAGGTCCGTAATGAGGCGGGTGATCACCCGTTCAAGACCAGTGAGGCCGAGTTCGAGGCGATTTCCCGCTATTTCGAAGCTCCGGCGCTGGAAGAGGGGTTTGAGGTGGTGCGGTATGAATAGGCGTACCCCGGGTGTTTATCACGGGCTCTTGCCAGGATGACTTGAGTTTTCTTGCTGGAAATTTCGAAATGTTCTTAGCCTGATTCGGACTGTTCCTACGCTTAAGGCAATCCTGAGCGGTTCGTTCAGGCGGGGCAGGTCTATCCAGCGAGGAAAGTGGTCATGGCAAAGGCGCGGAGCATTGTCGGTTTCATGCTGTTCCTCTGGACGTTCAGGACCTCATCCCGGCCCAGGGCGCGCAAGCTCAGCGCTGAAGAGCAACAATTGCTGGAACGCTATCGCGCGTTGTCGGCCGAGGACCGCAATGCGATGCGCTGCCTGTTGAATGTGATGGAGGGTGTTTCGCGGTTTTGAGTCGCACAAGTCGTCATGCCCGCCAGGGACGCGCTGAGGAATGCTGGCCGGTAGGAATCCTCGGCGCGGATATCGAAGGTGTTGAACAGCACGCAGAGCGGTTGATGGCGCTCGAACACCCGCTGTCGGCCGCTGCGCCGAGGTGGGGTTGTGCACTCATGACGCTGTTGCTCCAGAAAATCGGCAGATTTCAGGTGTCCGAAACCGTGGCCGGGCCATGACGGCCCGTCCCGGTTCGGTATTGTTGTGGTGGATCTGGATTGCGGGTAGATATCTTGAATGGTGGTGCTTGTTCTGGCCTCTTCGCGGCTGTGCGGCGTCCCGACAAGCTCCGCTGCCACAATGACCGCGTCGAATTTACTTTTCGCAGGCGACCGATAACCTGTGGGAGCGGAGCTTGCCCGCGAAGAGGCCCTCAAGACGAACGCCTGCTTCGCGGACAACCCAGGTATTGATGTGTCAGTGCTTGAACATCACATGCCGCACGGTGGTGTAGTCCTCCAATCCGTACATCGACATGTCCTTGCCATACCCGGACAGCTTCTGCCCGCCATGGGGCATTTCGCTGACCAGCATGAAGTGGGTGTTGACCCAGGTGCAGCCGTACTGCAAGCGGGCCGCCAGGCGATGGGCGCGACCGACATCGGCGGTCCACACCGACGACGCCAGGCCGTAGTCCGAATCGTTGGCCCAACCCAGCACCTGGGCTTCATCGTCGAACCGGGTTACCGAGACCACCGGCCCGAACACCTCGCGCCGGACGATTTCGTCATCCTGCAGGGCGTCGGCCAGGACCGTCGGTTCGAAGAAGAAGCCGTTGCCGGGCACCGCCTTGCCGCCCGTGACCAGGCGGATATGTGACTGGGCCAGTGCGCGCTCGACGAAACCGGCCACGCGATCACGGTGCTGGGCGGTGATCAGCGGGCCCAGCTCGGTTTGCGGATCATCCTGCAAGCCATACTTGATGGTGCTGACCGCCGCGCCGAGTTTCTCGACGAACTTCTCGTAGATCCCGGCCTGGGTATAGACCCGACAGGCGGCGGTGCAGTCCTGGCCGGCATTGTAGAAACCGAAGGTGCGGATGCCCTCCACGGCGGCATCGATATCGGCGTCGTCGAAGATGATCACCGGGGCCTTGCCGCCCAGTTCCATGTGCATGCGCTTGACGCTGTCGGCGGTGCTGGAAATGATCTGCGAACCGGTAGCGATGGAGCCGGTCAGCGACACCATGCGTACTTTCGGGTGGGTCACCAGCGGGTTGCCCACGGTCGGGCCGCGGCCGAAGACCAGGTTGAACACGCCGGCCGGGAAGATCTGCGCGGCCAGTTCGGCCAGGCGCAAGGCGGTCAGCGGGGTCTGTTCCGAGGGCTTGAGTACCACGGTATTGCCGGCGGCCAGGGCCGGGGCGATTTTCCAGGCGACCATCATCAGCGGGTAGTTCCACGGCGCGATGGAGGCGATCACGCCCACCGGGTCGCGGCGGATCATCGAAGTGTGGCCGGGCAGGTATTCGCCTCCCGCCGAACCGCTCATGCAACGGTTGGCGCCGGCGAAGAAACGGAACACGTCGGCGATCGCCGGGATCTCGTCGTTGAGGGCCGCGCTCAGGGGCTTGCCGCAGTTGTCCGACTCCAGTTTCGCCAGTTCCGGGCCATGGGCCTCGATGGCGTCGGCCAGTTTCAGCAGCAGCAGGGAGCGGTCTTTCGGCGCGGTCTGCGACCAGCTTTCGAAGGCGCCGTCGGCGGCGCGCACGGCGGCGTCGACCTGGGCTTCGCTGGCTTCGTTGATATCTACCAGGACCCGGCCCAGGGCCGGGTTGAACACGGATTGGGCCGGGCCTTCGCCGTTGACGAGTTGGCCGTTGATCAGCAGTTTGGTTTGCATGGTCATGTCCTCATGGAGCAATCAGGTGGTTCTGTAGACACCGAATTTTTCGGAGTTTGTGGGAGCCTTCGGATGGATGGGAGTCTCCTTGTGGGGGCGGAGCTTGTCCGCGAAGCTTTTAGTGCCCTCAAGGGCCCCTTCGCGGGCAAGCTCCGCTCCCACGGTCCAAGTTCAAGTTCAAGTCCAAATTCCAGTCACAGCCTCAGTTCCAGTTCCGATTTAGCTTTCAATTTCGGTAGCCGGCCTCGGTCTTCGCTTATTTGCCGCCACTGCCGGCCACGCTTTCGCCGCCGCGGGTCAGGTAGTAGGCGCCGAGTATCGGCAGCATCGTGACCATCATCACCAGCATGGCGACCACGTTGGTCACCGGGACGTCCCGTGGCCGGCTGAGCTGGTTGAGCAGCCAGATCGGCAAGGTGCGTTCATGCCCGGCGGTAAAGGTAGTGACGATGATCTCGTCGAACGACAGGGCGAACGCCAGCATGCCGCCGGCCAGCAGCGCCGAGCCGAGGTTCGGCAGGACGATGTAGCGGAAGGTCTGCCAGCCGTCGGCACCCAGGTCCATCGAGGCTTCGATCAGGCTGTGGGAGGTGCGCCGCAAGCGGGCGATGACGTTGTTGTAGACGATCACCACGCAGAAGGTCGCGTGGCCGACGATGATGGTGAACATCCCCGGCTCTATCCCCAAGGTCTTGAAGGTCGCGAGCAAGGCGATCCCGGTGATGATCCCCGGCAGGGCGATGGGCAGGATCAGCATCAGCGATATGCCCTGCTTGCCGAAGAAGTCGCGGCGATACAGGGCGGCCGAGGCCAGGGTGCCGAGCAGCATGGCGATCAGCGTGGCAATCGCGGCGATCTGTAACGACAGCTTGATGGCTTCCAGTACGTCCGGTCGGGCGAAGGCCACGCTGAACCACTTCAGGGTGAAGCCCTGGGGCGGGAAGCTGAAGGCCGCGTCTTCGGTGTTGAAGGCGTAGAGGAAGATGATCAGGATCGGGAAGTGCAGGAACACCAGCCCGCCCCAGGCCGCCAGGCGCAGGCCGAGTGAAGCCTGGTCGCCGTGTTGTTGTGCATTAGAGCGCATCGAAGGCCCCCAGACGTTTGACGATGGACAGGTACACGGCTATCAGCACGATCGGCACCAGGGTGAAGGCCGCCGCCATCGGCATGTTGCCGATGGCGCCTTGCTGGGCGTAGACCATGCTGCCGACGAAGTAGCCGGGCGGGCCGATCAGTTGCGGCACGATAAAGTCGCCCAGGGTCAGCGAGAAGGTGAAGATCGAACCCGCCGCGATACCTGGAATCGACAGCGGCAGGACCACCTGCATAAAGGTCTGGCGCGGTTTGGCGCCGAGGTCCGCGGAGGCTTGCAGCAGCGACGGCGGCAGGCGTTCCAGGGAGGCCTGGATCGGCAGGATCATGAACGGCAGCCAGATATAGACGAACACCAGGCAACGGCCCAGGTGCGAGGTCGACAGGGTACTGCCGCCGACCCCGGGAATCCCCAGCACGAACTGCAACAGCGGCTCCAGCCCGAGGTGCTGGACGAACCACTGGGCGACGCCGCCCTTGGCCAGTAGCAGGGTCCAGGCATAGGCCTTGACGATATAGCTGGCCCACATCGGCATCATCACCGCGATGTAGAAGAACGCCTTGGTCTTGCCCGTGGTGTAGCGCGCCATGTAGTAGGCGATGGGGAAAGCGATGCAGCCGGCGACGATCGAGACCACCACGGCCATGCCCAGGGTGCGCAGGATGATGTCGAAGTTCGACGGCGCGAACAACGCGGCGAAGTTGGCCAGGGTCAGGTCCGGGGTGACCGCCATGGTGAAGTCGTCGAAGGTGTAGAAGCCTTGCCAGAGCAGGGTCAGCAGCGAGCCGAGGTAGATCGCGCCGAACCAGATCAGCGGCGGCACCAGCAGCAGTGCCAGGTAGAGATTGGGGCGGCGGTACAGCAGGTTGGCGAAGCGTCGCATCGGCGAGCCGGCCGAGTTGGCCTGGGGGAGGGCGAGGGTGTTCATCTCAGGCCTCGCTCGCCAGCACGGTCATGGCTTCCCGCGCCCAGCGCGCGGTGAGGCGCTGGCCGGCCTGGTGCCCGTTGCTGCTGGTCTGCCATTGGGTATTGGGCTGGCTGATGTTCAGGGTCTGGCCGTTGTCCAGTTTCAGTTCGTAGCGGGTGGCGCTGCCCTGGTACTGGATATCGTGGAGCAGGCCGCTGATCTCGACTTCATGGCCTTGCACCGGACCGTCGGCGAAGCGCACGTGTTCCGGGCGGATCGACAGCGGCAGGTCGCTGCCGCAGAGCTGTTTGGCCAGCTCGCCGCGAAGCACGTTGGAGGTGCCGACGAACTCGGCGACAAACACTGTGGCCGGTTTCATGTAGAGGTTGCGCGGGCTGTCGACCTGCTCGATGCGGCCCTTGTTGAACACGGCCACGCGGTCGGACATGGACAGGGCTTCAGTCTGGTCGTGAGTGACGAAAATGAAGGTGATGCCCAGTTGCCGCTGGAGCTTTTTCAGCTCGCCCTGCATCTGTTCGCGCAGCTTGAGGTCGAGCGCGCCGAGGGGTTCGTCGAGCAGCAGCACGCGGGGGCGATTGACCAGGGCGCGGGCCAGGGCCACGCGCTGGCGCTGGCCGCCGGAGAGTTGTACCGGCTTGCGCTCGCCGTAGCCGGCCAGGGCGACCATACCCAGGGCCTCTTCGGCGCGCTCCAGGCGTTCGCTCTTGCCGACGCCTTTGACTTTCAGGCCGTAGGCGACGTTGTCACGTACGTTCATGTGGGGGAACAGCGCGTAATCCTGGAATACCGTGTTCACGTCGCGCTGATAGGGCGGCAGGCCGGCGGCTTCTTCGCCATGGATGCGGATCGAGCCGGCGCTGGGTTGTTCGAAGCCGGCGATCAGGCGCAGGCAGGTGGTCTTGCCCGAGCCGGAAGGGCCGAGCATGGAAAAGAACTCGCCGTCCTGGATATCGATGGAAACCCGGTCGACGGCTTTCACTTCGCCGAACTGACGGGAAACGTGGGTGAACTGGACTGCAAGCGTCATGATGCGGTGCTCCGAGAAGGCGTGGGTGGCCGCAGCGGCCCGGCCTGGACTTCTGAAAAATCCGAAACGGTGGATGGTGGTCTGACTAACACCGCGAACCCGTGTAGGAGCTGGCTTGCCGGCGATGGCGTCCGGATAGGCGATGCAAGGCTCAAGGGCCTTATCGCCGGCAAGCCAGCTCCTACAGGTTCATCATTAGCCTTCAAACTGGATGATTACCGACCACCCATGATCGCGATGTAGTCCTGGGTCCAGCGGCTGTACGGCACGAACTTGCCGCCCGCGGCCTGCGGGGTGGTCCAGAAGGCGATCTTGTCAAAGTGGTCGAAACCGTTGGTCTTGCAGCCTTCGGCCCCCAGCAGCTCGCTTTCCTTGCACGCCGCCGGTACCGCCGGCAACGAACCGAACCAGGCCGCGACATCGCCCTGGACCTTGGGCTGCAACGACCAGTCCATCCACTTGTAGGCACAGTTCGGGTGCTTGGCATCGGCGTGCAGCATGGTGGTGTCGGCCCAGCCGGTGACGCCTTCCTTCGGAATGGTCGAGGCCACCGGCTGCTTGTCCGCCTGCAGGCCGTTGACCATGTAGCCCCAGGAGCTGGAGGCCGCAACGCCTTCGTTCTTGAAGTCACTCATCTGCACTGTGGCGTCATGCCAGTAGCGGTGGATCAACGGCTGCTGCGCGCGCAGTAGGTCGAGCACGGCCTTGTACTGGGTTTCGGTCAGTTCGTAGGGGTTCTGGATGCCCAGTTCCGGTTTGGCCGACTTCAGGTACAGCGCCGCGTCGGCGATGTAGATCGGACCGTCATAGGCCTGCACGCGGCCCTTGTTCGACTTGCCGTCCGGCAGGTTCTGCGCATCGAAGACCACGCCCCAGCTGGTGGGGGCCTGCTTGAATACATTGGTGTTGTACATCAGCACGTTCGGGCCCCACTGATAAGGGGTGCCATAGGTCTGCTTGTTGACCACATACCACGGTGCATCCTTGAGCCGCGGGTCGAGGTTCTTCCAGTTCGGGATCAACGCGGTGTTGATCGGTTGCACGCGCTTGCCGACGATCAGTCGCAGGGAGGCGTCGCCCGAGGCGGTGACCAGGTCATAACCGCCCTTGGCCATCAGACTGACCATTTCATCGGAGGTGGCCGCGGTTTTCACGCTGACCTTGCAGCCGGTTTCCTTCTCGAAACCCGTCACCCAGTCGTAGGCCTTGTCGCTTTCGCCGCGTTCGATGTAGCCGGGCCAGGCGACGATATCCAGTTGGCCTTCGCCCGCACCGACGGCTTTCAGCGGCTCGGCGGCCTGGATCGAGACGCTGGCCAGCAGCGCGGTGGTCATTGCACTGAGGAGTGCGGTCTTGTGCACGAACATGGGGATTCCCTCTTCTTTAATTATGGTCGGGGCAGTTGAACGTGATGCAGCGTGCCGTTGCGGGCTGGTTATTAGAGTAGAGCGTGTTACAGATGCTGGCCGTGGCGCGCCATGATGTGGCGTACCACGCTGTAGTCCTGAAGCGAATCGCTGGACAGGTCCTTGCCATAACCGGAGCGTTTCAGGCCGCCGTGGGGCATTTCGCTGACCAGCATGAAATGGCTGTTGATCCAGGTGCAGCCGTATTGCAGGCGCGAAGCCACCTGCATGGCCTTGTCCAGGTTCTGGGTCCAGACCGACGAGGCCAGGCCGTATTCCGAGTCATTGGCCCAGTCCACCGCCTGGCTCAGTTCGTCGAAGCGGGTCACGGTGACCACCGGGCCGAACACTTCGCGCTGGACGATTTCGTCGCTCTGCCTGCAACCGGCAAGCAGGGTCGGCTGGTAATAGAACCCGGCCCCGGAGTGCACGGCGGCGCCGGTGACCCGTTCGATATGCGGCTGGCCGAGGGCGCGCTCGACGAAGCTGGCGACACGGTCGCGCTGGCGGGTACTGATCAGCGGGCCGATTTCATTGTCGGCGTCGCGCTTGCCGGCAAACCGCAGGCTGCTGACCGCCGCGCCGAGCTCGGCGACCAGTTTGTCGTGAATCCCGGCCTGGGCGTAGATCCGGCAGGCGGCGGTGCAATCCTGCCCGGCGTTGTAGTAGCCGTAGCTGCGCACGCCTTCGACCACGGCTTGCAGATCGGCGTCGTTGCAGACAATCACCGGGGCCTTGCCGCCCAGTTCCAGGTGGGTGCGTTTCACACTCTTGGCGGCGGCCTGGAGGATTTTCTGGCCGGTGACGATATCGCCGGTCAGCGACACCATGCGCACCTTCGGGTGGCTGACCAGATGGCTGCCGACCCCTTCGCCACCGCCGCAGACGATATTGATCACCCCCGCCGGCAGAAGCTCGGCGAGCATCGGCGCCAGGGCCAGGATCGACAGCGGCGTGTGTTCCGAGGGCTTGAACACCAGGGTGTTGCCGGCGGCCAGGGCCGGGGCGATCTTCCACGCGGCCATCATGATCGGGTAGTTCCACGGTGCAATGGAGGCCACCACGCCAATCGGGTCGCGGCGGACCATGCTGGTGTAGCCCGGCAGGTATTCGCCGGACAACTGGCCGGTCTGGCAGCGCACGGCACCGGCGAAGAAACGGAATACGTCGACGGTGGCACTGAGGTCGTCCTGGCGGGCCAGGTGCAGGGGCTTGCCGCAGTTCAGCGATTCCAGGCGGGCGAGCAGGTCGGCGTTTTTCTCCACCGCGTCGGCGATGGCCAGGAGGCTATTGGCGCGTTGCTGCGGAGTGGTCCGCGACCAGCCGGCAAAGGCCCGGTGGGCGGCGAGGATGGCGCTTTCGACCTGTTCGGGGCTGGCTTCGGCGATATGGGTGAGCACCTCGCCCGTGGCCGGGTTGAGGATTGGCTCGACAAAGCCCTGGCCGGCAACGAGTTCACCGTCGATCAGCAAAGCAGTGAACAGTGGGGTCGGGTGCGCGCCAGCCATTTTACGAGTTCTCTTTTCTTGTGTGGCCATGGAGCTTCCCCTATCGCTGGAGTCCGGCCTTTCTCTAGATGGATGGCAAGAGACTAGTGGGCGGACGGGAGGTCGACAAATACTAAATACTGAATGCAGCGTTCGATTAAATAGATGGCTTGCGCCCGCCCTGGGGTTGTTCACGGGCCACGGTCAGGAACGGGTCCACCAACGGCGGCCGGGCGGTGCCCCGGCGCCAGGCCAGGCCGACGTCGAGGGTCTGGCTGAGGTCGGCCAGTGGCCGCGCTTCGATGATGTCGCCTTCCAGCGACCAGGGCCGGTAGGTCATGTCCGGCTGGATCGATACCCCCAGCCCGGCCGCCACCAGGCTCCGTACCGCCTCGGTGGACGCGGTGCGCAAGGTGATCCGCGGTTGCAGGCCGGCACCGCGCCACATGCGCTGGGCATTGCGGTCCATTTCATCGACATTGAGCTGGATCAGCGGCTCGCGGGCGACGTCGGCCAGGTTGATGCTGTCGTGTTCCAGCAGCGGATGCTGGGCCGGCAGCCACAGGCGATGCGGCGAGTGGGTCAGGACTTCGGTCTGCAGGGCATGGCGGTCCTCCAGGTTGGAGAGGATCAGCACGCCGACATCGATCTCGCCGCTGACCAGCAAGTGTTCGATATAGGGCCGCTCGTCTTCCATCACGCGGATCTCCACATTGGGGTAGGCGCGCTGGAAGCGGGTCAGCAGGTCAGCCAGGTAGTAACCGGCCACCAGGCTGGTCACGCCGATGGTCAGTTGTCCGGCGACCTGGTCGGTGCTCTGTTGCAGGCTGCGCTTGGCGTTGTCGACGGTGGCCAGGATCAGGTGGGCCTGGCGCAGGAACTGGTGGCCCTGGTGGGTCAGGGTCATGCCCTTGGCGTGGCGGTTGAACAGGCTGACGCCGATCTCCTGCTCCAGCTGCTGGATCGCCAGGGTCAGGGTCGATTGGGAAATGAACACTGCCTGGGCGGCGGCCGAGATCGAGCCGGTCTCGGCCACGGCGATAAAGTGACGGATCTGACGCAAGGTCATCATGGGCTGTGCACCGCTGCCGGTTTCCGGTAGGTTGTTTTTATGGATGCGAACCAGTGTATATCTTTTTAATCGATGGCCTTGCCGTCGCCGGGCCCTGGTCTTTGACCGTGGGCATCTCTAATGGAACTGACGGGTTCGGCAGATGGTTAACCTGATTGAGAAGGCGACACTGATGCATTTTCACCGTCATCGCATTGCCGAGCATTCAAGGGGCTCGACCAAGGCGTTGGGCTGGAAAGACCAGCACAGCCAGGATGCCCGCTTTGCGGTGTTGGCGCGGATTGGCCCGCTACAGGGCTGTACAGTGCTGGATGTCGGTTGCGGGCATGGGGATTTGAAGGCCTATCTGGATCGTATTGCGCCGGACGCTGCCGCTCTCGGCGCCTATATCGGGGTTGATCTGCTGCCCGAGTTTATCGAGACGGCCCAGGCGCGCTTTTCCGGACAAGACAATGTGGCGTTTTATCAGTGCGACTTCAGCCAGTTGATACTGCCCGAGGTGGATTATGTGTTTGCCAGCGGAGCGCTGAGTTATCGCAGTACCGAGGTGGACTATTATCAGCGGATGATTGCGAAGTTTTATCAGGCGGCGCGGCATGGGCTGGCATTTAATATGCTGGATGCGGCACTATTTCCTGAACATCCACTATTGGTGGGGCATGATCGGGCGGGGGTGCTGGCGTATTGTCAAAGCCTGTCGGGTAATGTGGAGGTGGTGGATGGGTATCGGGTGGACGATTTTACGTTGTTGATGTGGAAGTGTGAGCGGGTGGTTTAACTGTGTGCGGGCGTTTGAGTGAAGGTTTTTCGCAAGACACTCGTATTTACCGTGCTCTATGTGGGGAAGGTTTTTTTGTCGTGCAAGTGAAACTGAGGTGAGGTTACCAGACCCTATAGGTGCGTTGACTTCGAGGGGGTGTTTGTTTTCAAGGCATCTGTCCGGTTGCCTGTTTATAAGTGTGCTCTATTTTTTCTTGCGAATAGGTGTCGTGACTCAGGGCAACTGTTCCACCAGAAGGATGTGTACTGGCTATCTCAACGATATTTCCGTCGGCGTCTTTTTTATATGTGACTTCAAGGTGATAAGCGCCCTCGCTGGCCTCAAGTGAACCGCCATGCTCTGTCACATTAATATCTTTTAGTTTGCCTGCATCTTTTTTGATGTTTCTCAAGGCCTTTCTGAAAGCTAACATTTTTTCTTTTTCGAGAAAAAAGTAATCTATTTTTCCGGTCTGGGATTTAACAAGAGGACCACTGGCGTGCTGTTGCCTGATTCGCCCGCTGTCGTTGTTGCCGGCTGTTTTAAAATATAAGGTTGGCAGCCTGTCGGGCGATGTTGTCAAGAACTTGAGGTTGTCCTTGTGGTACAGGCCAGAGGGACTGAAATGATTATTTTTTTTGTCGAGTTCTTGTTGGCTCTTTGCACGCTCTATTGCTTCTAAAAGAGTAGCTTCGTCTGGGAAGTGGTGGAGGGTTTTTGAGGTGTCCCAGTTTCTTAGAACGGCTATGTCACCAGGCTCCAATTCACCCTGCTTTTCGATGTCTTGTGCCGTTTTGCCGCCTGCTATGACGACACGCTGAACAGTTTTATTTTCAGCGCTTGGGGGCGTCGGGGTAACCTTCATCTTCGTCTGCGCTATCATTTGCGCGGCCTGATCACCCATCACGTCAGCTTCTCGTTCCAACCTCCGATCATCATTCACCCCAACGTTTCCCTTCATTTGCATTGTCGGTTTCACCCGACCCTGTGCCTGCTGCACCACATGCCAGGCTTCATGCGGTAAATGTTTTTCCTGCCCTGAGGCCAGGTGAATCTGACTGCCTTGCGCATAAGCATGGGCATTTAGCTGGGCGGGTTTATTTGAGTTGTAGTGGACGTTGACATGATCCATGTTCATGCCTGACAGTGACTCTATACCGGCTTTAAGCTGATCCGGCAGACCCGTATGATTGGACTCTGCGACAGGTGTCCGGGCTAACTGCGCCGATGTCGGGCGCGCATCATGTAATACCCTGCCTTGCTGCGATTGCGCACGATTATCTTTTAATACCACCGATTTGCGTTGGCTGACCGTATCGTCGGGATTGCGCCGTTGCTTTCTGCCTTGATAAGTCTGGTCAGCCATCGTATTTCGCTCTTCATTCCATTGATTTGAATCGCTTCATTATTCTTGCAGTGGTCAGCGTATACCATAAAAGGCGTTTCGCTAGTGCAGCAAGCAGCGCGGGCCGTCCGCTCAACGCAAGCCGTCAGCCTTTTACCGCCTCATGAAAATGCGCCTGGCCCTTGCCCGCATGCTTGGCGCGGTACAGGGCCTGGTCCGCGAGGCCCAGCACGTCGCTCATGTCCGGGGCATCCGGGGGCCACAATGCGCCGCCGATGCTGCAGCCGATCCACGCAGGGGCATCGTGCACCCGGAACGCTTGTCCCAGGCTGGCCAGTACCCGCTCGGCAACGCTGCGTGCCTGGTCGATGGCATCGTGGCGGGGCACCTGCAGGACCATCAGGAACTCATCGCCGCCCAGGCGCGCCACCAGGTCGCCTTCGCGCAGACAGACGCGCAAACGACTGGCCACTTCCCTGAGCAACTCATCGCCGCCGGCATGGCCGAACTGGTCGTTGATCGGCTTGAAACCGTCCAGGTCCAGATACAGCACGGCCAGGTAATGATTCTGCGCCTGGCTGCGTTGCTGGGCCCGGGGCAGGTATTTCTCCAGCGCGGCGCGGTTCGGCAAACCGGTCAGGGCGTCGTGGTGAGCCAGGCTCTCCATCAGGCCCAGGGCGGTCTGGTGATTGCTCAGGCTGTCCACCAGATGGCGGATCGACTGGCTCAGTTGAGCGATTTCCCGGGTGCCCTTGATCTCGGGAATCTCCATGGATTCGCCCAGGCTCAAACGGTCGGCGGCCCTGGCGATGTCATGCAGCGGTCGGGTAAACCAGGTAGCCAACAGCCAGCCGACAAAGGCGGTAACCACCGCCAGGGCAATGCCCCAGACCAGGATATCGCGCTGCAATTGATTGGTTGGGGCGTAGGCCTCGTCGAGCGTCTGGCGCGCGACCACGGTCCAGCCCAGTCCGCTATAGCTGCCGTAGCCGCGACTCACGGCAATGCCCGTGAGGTAGTCCTTGCCGTCCGGCCAGCGCTGGACGCCCCAGCGGGTCTGTTGGCCGCCGGGGTCATCGAGCAAGGGCAGGGGCAATGCCTGGCCGATCGAGTCCTTGGGACCGAGGATGAGCTGGTGGTTGGCGGCAAGTACGAAAAATTCAGCTTTACGCCGGATCTGCCGGGGTTCGTACAAGGATTGACGCAGCTCTTCGGCCCAGTCCCAGGAGAGGTGTGCCGCGAGGACCCCTACTTTATTTTGTGATGGTATGTTGCTGAGTTCGTCGCTGAGCACCGGCAAGCTGATGTCCACGAACTTCATGGGCTCGCCACTGGGGTTGGGCAGCAGTTTGGACAGTCGCTTGGCGTCATGCACATCACCGACGAACAACTGCTCGCGGCCCTGGCTGAACACGGGGCGTTCGCCGATATTGGCCTGTTCGAGAATGCCTTGGGTCGCCGCCTTGACCACGCCGTCGGGCGCGACGAAGCCGACCCAGGCGAGGCTGGGGAACTGCGCCTGCAAATGATTGAGCAGGTGCCGGATCTGCCGGGTGTCCGAGGCTTGCTGTATGACCTGGAGCCGACTGATGACACTCAGCAGGTGGATCCGGCTGGCCATGTCACGGTCCAGTCGATCGGACATCTGGTAGGCATTTTCGGCCAGATCCTGGCCAATTTCGCGCATCATCCGGGAACTGGAGTCGTGGCTGATCAATGCACCCAGCAACCAGCTCAGCAAGCCGACCAACAAGGCAATCATCAACGCAAAACGGCTGCGCAGGCTGGGCAGGACGGGCATGAACAAGGTTCCTGGGATGGATGGCTCAAGGATGACACACGCTCGGCTATACTGCCCTTCATTTGAATGGCTCTAGAGGACTGCGAGTGAAGAACTGGACGTTGCGCCAACGAATACTGGCAAGCTTTGCGGTAATCATCGCGATCATGCTGCTGATGGTCGTCGCCGCGTATTCCCGGCTGCTGTCGATCGAGTCCAGCGAGGAAAGCGTGCGCACCGACGCCCTTCCCGGGGTTTACTACAGCACCATGATCCGCAGCGCCTGGGTCGACAGCTATGTGCTGACCCAGCAACTGTTGGGGTTCACCGCCGACGGCAACATCAGTGCCGCCGACCAGGCGCAGTTCAAGGACTTTGAAAACCGCCTGAGCGCGCAGATCGACAACTACCAGAAGACCATTTTCACCCAGGAAGACCAAGCGGCCTTCGACGCATTCAAACGTGATCACGTGGCTTACGACAAGTTGCTGACCAGCGTGCTCGATCTCTACCAGCACAAGCAGAACGACCAGGCTATCCGGATGTTCAACGAACAACTGGCGCCTGCCTGGTCCGCCGGTCGCAATCAACTCAATGACATCATCAACCAGAACAAGGATGTCGCCGACCAGGACACTGCCTCGATTTCCGCCGCCGTGTCCGCGGCGAAACTCAGCATGGGCATTTCCTTGCTGATCGCGCTGGTGGCTGCCGGCCTCTGTGGCCTGCTGTTGATGCGGGCGATCATGGCGCCGATGCAGCGAATTGTCGAAATCCTCGAAATCATGCGCACCGGTGACCTTAGCAGCCGCCTGAACCTGGAGCGCAAGGACGAGTTCGGCGCGGTGGAAACCGGCTTCAACGACATGATGACCGAGCTCACGGCCCTGGTTTCCCAGGCCCAGCGTTCCTCGGTGCAGGTCACCACCTCGGTCACGGAAATCGCCGCCACCTCCAAGCAACAGCAGGCCACGGCCACCGAGACCGCCGCGACCACCACCGAGATCGGCGCGACCTCGCGGGAAATCGCCGCGACCTCCCGCGACCTGGTGCGGACCATGACCGAAGTCTCCACCGCCGCCGACCAGGCCTCGGTGCTGGCCGGTTCCGGCCAGCAAGGCCTGGCGCGCATGGAGGAAACCATGCATTCGGTGATGGGCGCCGCCGACCTGGTGAACTCCAAGCTGGCGATCCTCAACGAGAAGGCCGGCAACATCAACCAGGTGGTGGTGACCATCGTCAAGGTCGCCGACCAGACCAACCTGTTGTCCCTCAATGCCGCCATCGAAGCGGAAAAGGCTGGCGAGTACGGCCGCGGTTTTGCCGTGGTCGCCACCGAAGTGCGGCGCCTGGCGGACCAGACCGCCGTCGCCACCTACGATATCGAGCAGATGGTCCGTGAGATCCAGTCGGCGGTGTCCGCCGGGGTCATGGGCATGGACAAGTTCTCCGAGGAAGTGCGTCGCGGCATGTTCGAAGTGCAGCAGGTCGGTGAGCAACTGTCGCAGATCATCCATCAGGTCCAGGCCCTGGCCCCACGGGTGCTGATGGTCAACGAAGGCATGCAGGCCCAGGCTACCGGCGCCGAGCAGATCAACCTCGCCCTGGTGCAACTGGGCGACGCGAGCAGCCAGACCGTCGAATCCCTGCGCCAGGCCAGTTTCGCCATCGACGAGCTGAGCCAGGTCGCGGTGGGCCTGCGCAGCGGCGTCTCGCGTTTCAAAGTCTGATGAGCGAGTGGGTGGCTAAACGCGTTGCCAGCGCGCAGCCCGGGAACAGCCTGTTCCTGGTCTTTCGTATCCAGGGCGAACGCTATGCCCTGGAGGCCGTCGAAGTGGCCGAAGTGCTGCCGCGCCTGCAACTCAAGCCGATTGCCCAGGCCCCGGCCTGGGTCGTGGGGGTGTTGGCCCATCGGGGGGCGATGGTGCCGGTGATCGATGTCAGCGCCATGACCTTTGGCACGCCGGCGGCGGCGCGCACCAGCACGCGCCTGGTACTGGTGCATTACCGTCCCGCCGGCGAGGTGCCCGGGCGCTTGCTCGGGCTGATTCTCGAGCAGGCCACCGATACCCTGCGCTGCAACCCGGCGGACTTCCAGCCCTATGGCCTGGATAATCGCGCGGCACCCTACCTGGGACCGGTGCGTGAAGATGCCCAGGGCCTGCTGCAACGTATCCGGGTCAATGACCTGCTCAGTGCCGAGGTGCGCGCGCTGCTGTTTCCAGCCGCGGATGAGGCGCCGGCATGAGTGACGACCCACGCTTTTTCGACTTCCTCAAGCAGCGCATCGGTCTCGACGTGGCCTCGGTCGGCCCGGCGATTATCGAGCGTGCCGTGCGCCAGCGTTGTACCCAGTTGCAGATGCCGACGGCGGAGCACTACTGGACCCGGCTGCTGGCCAGCGGCGACGAGCAGCAAGCGCTGATCGAAGCGGTGATCGTCCCGGAAACCTGGTTCTTCCGGTACCCGGAGTCCTTTTCCACCCTGGCACGCCTGGCCATCGAGCGGCTGGCGCAGCTCAAGGGCATGCGTGCCTTGAAGATCCTCAGCCTGCCCTGTTCCACCGGCGAAGAGCCCTATTCGATTGCCATGGCCCTGCTCGATGCCGGCCTGGCGCCGCACCAGTTCAAGGTCGACGGCATTGACGTCAGCCCGCTGTCGGTGGAGCGGGCCAAGCGCGCGGTGTACGGCAAGAACTCCTTTCGCGGCCAGGGCCTCGAGTTTCGCGAACGGTATTTCACCGTGGTGGCGGACGGCTACCGGCTCAGCGAGCGGGTCCGCGAACAGGTACGTTTGCAAAGCGGTAACCTGCTCGATCCTGAGTTGCGGGCAGGCGAGGTCTATGACTTTGTGTTCTGCCGCAATTTGCTGATCTATTTCGACCTGGCCACGCAACGCGAGGTTTTCGAGATACTCAAGCGTCTTACCCATGTCGACGGGGTGCTGTTTATCGGCCCGGCCGAGGGCAACCTGCTGGGGCGGATAGGCATGCGTTCCATCGGTGCGGCGCAGTCCTTTGCGTTTCGCCGGCAGACGGAGGTGGCGCCCGAGCCTCTGCCGGTGTTTGTGCCGCCGCCTTTGCCGCTGCGTGTGTCGCCCGCCGTCGGCGCGCCGGTGCAGCCGCTGCGTCGACCGTTCTCCTCCAACGCCGCATTCGCGCCCCCCGCGCCAGCGCCGCTGGCTTCGGACGATGCGGCCAGCCTGCTGGCGCGGATTGCCACCCTGGCCAACGAGGGCAACGGCGTCCAGGCACGCCAGGCCTGCGAAACCTACCTGCGCCGACACGAGCCGGTGGCCCAGGTCTTCTACTGGCTGGGCCTGCTGAGCGACGTGGCCGGCAGTGCGCTGGAGGCCCAGGGCTTTTATCGCAAGGCCTTGTACCTGGAACCGCAACATCCCGAGGCCCTCGTGCACCTGGCCGCCCTGCTGGCTTCCCAGGGTGATGCGGCAGGTGCCCGGCGATTGCAGGAGCGCGCCGCCCGGAGCGAGCGCACCGCTGACAGTGAGCGTAAACGATGAGTGGTTTGACAGACTTGAACCTGACCCACCATGACGCCGAGAAAATCGACGATTGCTGGAACCGCATGGGTATCCACGGCGACAGGTCCTGCCCGTTGCTGGCCGAGCATATCCACTGCCGCAACTGTGCGGTGTATTCCGCCGCCGCCACGCGCCTGCTCGACCGTTATTCGTTGCAACAGGAGCGTGCCGAGCAGGTCGCGACGGTCGAGGTCGACAGCGATATCGTCACCCGTTCGTTGCTGATGTTCCGGCTCGGCGAAGAATGGCTGGGCCTGGCCACCCGCTGCCTGGTGGAAATTGCGCCGCTGCGGCCGATTCATTCCCTGCCGCACCAGCGCTCACGGGCCTTGCTCGGTGTCGCCAATGTGCGCGGGGCCCTGGTGGCGTGCCTGTCGTTGGTGGAGTTGCTTGGGCTGGACGCTTCGGTGACGCCGCCAGCGGGCGCTCGGATCATGCCGCGTATGCTGATCGTCGGCGCCCAGGGCGGTCCGGTGGTACTACCGGTGGACGAGGTGGACGGTATTCATGGCATTGACCAGCGCCTGCTCGACAATGCCAGCGCCGCCGGCCCCCAGGCCAGCGCGCGGTTCACCCGTGGTGTACTGCCGTTCAGGGGGCGCAGCCTGCGTTGGCTGGATGAAGAGCAATTGTTGTCGGCCGTGACCCGGAGCCTCACATGACCCCCGATCAAATGCGCGACTCGTCGCTGCTGGAGTTGTTCAGCCTGGAGGCCGAGGCCCAGACCCAGGTGCTCAGCGCCGGCCTGCTGGCCCTGGAGCGCAATCCGACCCAGGCCGACCAGCTCGAGGCTTGCATGCGTGCGGCCCACTCGCTCAAGGGCGCGGCGCGGATTGTCGGCGTGGATGCCGGGGTCAGCGTCGCCCATGTGATGGAGGATTGCCTGGTCAGCGCCCAGGAAGGTCGCCTGTACCTGCAGGCCGAACATATCGACGCCTTGCTGCACGGCACCGACCTGTTGATGCGCATCGCTACGCCCAGCGCCAAGGTCGGGCCGCAGGAGATCGAGGCTTATGTCCTGCGATTGCAGGTGTTGCTCGATCCTGCCGCTGGCGTTGCCCGGACGGAGCCCGGCCTGCCAAGCGTGGCCGCGCCGCTGGAGCCTGTGGTGCCGCCGCCCGCGCCCCTGGACCAGGACCTGACGCCTGTTGAGGCGGCGTCGGTGGAACTGACGCCCCCGGGGCGTCGGGTTGCCGAAGGCGGCGAGCGGGTATTGCGGGTTACCGCCGAACGCTTGAACAGCCTGCTCGACCTGTCGAGCAAGTCGCTGGTGGAAACCCAGCGCATCAAGCCTTACCTGGCGAGCATGCAGCGCGCGCGGCGGATACAGAACAAAGGCCTGCGCGCCCTGGACCAACTCAGCGATCACTTGAGGAGCGTCGGCTTGAGCCTGGAAGCCGAGGAGGCCCTGGCCGATGCCCGGCGCCTGCTGGCCGAGTCCCAGCAGATGCTGACGGCGCAAGCCGTGGAGCTGGACGAGTTCGGCTGGCAGGCCAGCCAGCGTGCCCAAGTCCTGTATGACACGGCACTGGCCTGCCGCATGCGGCCCTTTGCCGATGTGCTCAGTGGCCAGGTGCGGATGGTCCGCGACCTGGGCCGTAGCCTGGGTAAACAGATACGCCTGGAAATCGAAGGGGAGAAAACCCAGGTCGACCGCGACGTGCTGGAGAAACTCGAAGCGCCGCTGACCCACCTGCTGCGCAATGCCGTCGACCATGGAATCGAAAGCCCGGAACTGCGGGTGCTGGCCGGCAAGCCGGCGGAAGGCCTGATTCGCCTGCGCGCCTCGCACCAGGCCGGCTTGCTGGTGCTGCAATTGAGCGATGACGGCGCCGGCGTGGATCTGGAGCGGGTCCGGCGTAGCGTTATCGAGCGCCAGCTGTCCCCGGCCGAGACCGCCGCGCAACTGAGTGACGAGGAGCTGCTGAGCTTTCTCTTCCTGCCGGGTTTCAGCCTGCGCGACAAGGTCACCGAAGTCTCCGGGCGCGGGGTTGGCCTCGACGCGGTGCAGCACATGGTCCGCCAGTTGCGCGGTGCGGTGGTGCTGGAGCAGACGACGGGGCAGGGCAGTCGTTTCCACCTTGAAGTGCCGCTGACCTTGTCGGTGGTGCGCAGCCTGGTGGTGGAAGTCGGCGGCGAGGCCTATGCCTTTCCCCTGGCCCATATCGAGCGCATGTGCGACCTGGCCCCCGAGGACATCGTCCAGCTCGAGGGGCGCCAGCACTTCTGGCACGAAGGCCGGCATGTCGGGCTGGTGGCGGCCAGCCAGTTGTTGCAGCGCCCGGCCAGTGAACACCCTGATGGCAACCTCAAGGTCGTGGTGATCCGCGAGCGCGAGGCGGTCTATGGGGTCGAGGTGGAGCGTTTTGTCGGCGAGCGCACCCTGGTGGTATTGCCGCTGGACCCACGGCTGGGCAAGGTCCAGGATATTTCCGCCGGAGCCTTGCTCGATGACGGTTCGGCGGTGTTGATCGTCGATGTCGAGGACATGCTGCGCTCGGTGGACAAGCTGCTCGATACCGGTCGCCTGGAACGTATCGACCGGCGCAAGCGCCAGGCCAGCGAGGCGGTGCGCAAGCGCGTGCTGGTGGTCGACGACTCCCTCACTGTGCGCGAATTGCAACGCAAACTGCTGCTCAACCGCGGGTACGAGGTGGCGGTCGCGGTGGATGGCATGGACGGTTGGAACGCCCTGCGCGGCGAAGACTTCGACCTGTTGATCACCGATATCGACATGCCACGAATGGACGGGATTGAATTGGTCACACTCTTGCGTAAAGACGCGCGCTTGCAATCGCTGCCGGTCATGGTGGTGTCCTACAAGGACCGTGAAGAAGACCGTCGCCGTGGGCTGGACGCCGGAGCCGACTATTATCTGGCCAAGGCCAGTTTTCATGACGACGCCTTGCTCGATGCCGTGGTCGAGTTGATCGGGGGAGCCCAGGGATGAGGATCGCTATCGTCAATGATATGCCCATGGCGGTGGAAGCATTGCGCCGTGCCCTGGCCTTCGAGCCGGCGCACCAAGTGATCTGGGTCGCCGGCAATGGCGCCGAAGCGGTGCAGCACTGTGCCGAGGACACCCCGGACCTGATCCTGATGGACCTGATCATGCCGGTGATGGATGGCGTCGAAGCCACCCGGCGGATCATGGCCGAGTCGCCGTGTGCCATCGTCATTGTCACCGTCGACCGGCAGCAGAACGTCCACCGGGTGTTCGAGGCCATGGGCCACGGCGCCCTGGATGTGGTCGACACTCCGGCCATCGGCGCCGGCAATCCGAAGGAAGCTGCGGCGCCATTGTTGCGCAAGATCCTCAATATCGGCTGGCTGATCGGCCAGCGTGGCAGCCAGGTGCGCAGCGTGAGCGCGGCGATCCGGGACAACAGCCCGCGGCAGAAACTGGTGGCCATCGGCTCTTCAGCCGGGGGGCCGGCGGCCTTGGAAACCCTGCTGAAAGGTTTGCCTGCTAATTTCCCCGCCGCCATCGTCCTGGTCCAGCATGTCGACCAGGTATTCGCCGCCGGTATGGCCGAATGGTTGAGCGGTGCCTGCGGCCTGCCGGTGCGCCTGGCCTGCGATGGCGAGGCACCGCAGCCTGGCAGCGTACTGTTGGCCGGGACCAACCACCATATCCGGTTGTTGAAAAACGGGACCCTGGCCTACACCGCCGAGCCGGTGAACGAGATCTATCGGCCTTCCATCGATGTGTTCTTCGAGAGTGTCGCCAGTTACTGGAATGGCGATGCGGTGGGTGTGTTGTTGACGGGCATGGGCCGCGACGGTGCCCACGGGTTGAAGCTGATGCGCGAGCACGGCTACCTGACCATCGCCCAGGACCAACAGAGCAGCGCCGTATACGGCATGCCCAAGGCGGCGGCGGCCATCGACGCCGCCGTTGAGATTCGCCCACTGAACAAGATCGCGCCACGCTTGCTGGAGATATTTCCGACATGAGTTCTATAGTCAGCAATCCTGGTTTGAAAGCAGTATTTCAGGTGACCGCGTATGAATGATTTACAGCTATATGATTTCAAGACCACTGACGAAAACGCCGCGATGGTGTTGCTGGTTGACGATCAGGCCATGATCGGCGAGGCGGTGCGGCGCGGGCTGGCCACTGAGAGCAATATCGATTTCCACTTCTGTGCCGATCCGCACCAGGCGATTGCCCAGGCGATCCGCATCAAGCCGACGGTGATCCTGCAGGACCTGGTGATGCCCGGGCTCGATGGCCTGAGCCTGGTGCGTGAATACCGCAATCACCCGGCGACCAAGGACATCCCGATCATCGTGCTCTCGACCAAGGAAGACCCGCTGATCAAGAGCGCGGCGTTTGCCGCCGGGGCCAATGATTACCTGGTCAAGTTGCCGGACAACATCGAACTGGTGGCACGCATTCGCTATCACTCGCGCTCCTATATGACCTTGTTGCAGCGTGATGCGGCGTATCGCGCATTGCGGGTCAGCCAGCAGCAATTGCTTGACACCAACCTGGTGCTGCAGCGCTTGATGAACTCTGATGGCTTGACCGGCTTGTCCAATCGCCGGCACTTCGACGAGTACCTGGAGCTGGAGTGGCGACGAGCGCAGCGCGAGCAGATGCAGATGTCATTGCTGATGATCGATGTGGACTATTTCAAAGCTTTCAATGACAGCTTTGGTCATCTGGCGGGCGATGAAGCCCTGCGCAAGGTGGCGGAGACAATCCGTGAGGCCAGCAACCGGCCTTCGGACCTGCCGGCGCGTTATGGCGGTGAGGAGTTTGCGTTGGTCCTGCCGAACACTTCGCAAGGCGGTGCGCGACTGGTCGCGGAAAAACTGCGGCAGACCGTGGTGGGGTTGAAGATTCCGCACAATATGCCGGGCGAGGGGGCGGTGCTGACGGTCAGCATTGGGGTGTCCACGGTGATACCGCAGCAGGGCAGCAACTGTCGCGATCTGATTTCGGCGGCGGACAAGGGGCTGTATTCGGCGAAGAACAGTGGGCGTAATCAGGTGGGGGTTGGTTGAGGCGGATAAATCGCCATTACTGGCATCCGCAGTGGCTCGTATTTCAAGCTGTAAAAGCGGCGACTATTCGGCGAGCGGTTGGACTATAGTTCGGTCGTCACCGATGCGTCGGTGATCGATCTTAGCCGGTCGAAATTCCTGTCGGAGCGTAAATACCTCTATGTAAGGATTTTCATCGATGACCCAATATCGCCCGCTACAAAGCAACCTCACCGAAGTCCCCATTCTCTCCCTCAATCTCGATGCCCCGGTGCGTGACCTGTATGAGTGTGCCATCCAACGCATCAAGGCCGCCCGTGACCTGAGCTACAGCCTGACCTGCATGAGCATCGGCAACACCTGCGACCGTGATCTTCAGCACTTCGCCAGTGCCTCTTACCTGCTGTTGCAGGATGGCCGCGACGCGCTGGACGCGATGCAGGGCCGCTTCACCGACCGAACCCGCAGCGCCACGGTTTCCTGACTGAACATCACCCGTGTGGGGCCGGCTTGCTGGCGAAGACTTCCTCAAGGGCAGTGCAAGGCTCAAGGGCCTCTTCGCGGCGGTGCGGCGTCCCGACAAGCTCCTCTCCCACAGGCTTTGTGTCGTACACAATATCCGGGGGCGATTCAAATACTGTGGGAGCGGAGCTTGCCCGCGAAGGCGTCAGTTCTGGCGATGCAAATCTTGAGCGTCTTATCACCAATAAAGCCGGCTCCGACACGAGCCGGCGTTGGCCTGAAAGGTTGTGTGAGTCAAACGTCCAGCCCGCGCTCACGTTCCTCGGGTATTGGTGGTGCATGTGAGGATTGGATCTGCGCTCATTGCTTGCGACTCCTTTCGTAACTGTCAGCGCCTTCCGGGACATGGAATTTGTCCCAGTTCAGAAATGCCTTGAGGTCCTGGGCGGTTTGGGTCTTGATGCGGGGGAGAAGTCCGTCGACGTCGCTGGTGACAACCAGAGGGGCGCTTTCTCCAGGCACTGCAACGGTGACCTTGATCCCTTTCAGCGGCATGCCGGAGCGGCTGAGCAGTTGCATCTGCTCGTCGTGGGCTTCTTGGGGTGAACTGCCGGGCATGCGATGTGTGGTTCCGGCCTGTCCTACGGCGGCGGGGTTGAGGGCCGTCAGCACGGCAACTCCCGCTCCCGTACCTGCGATCCCATCGGCGTCGGGGCCTACACGACTGATACCGTTGCCGTCGAGCTTGATGAAGTGACTACCCACCTTGATCGTCAATTCGGTACCGGCCTCGATAACGATTTTTTTGCCTGCATAGAGGTGAATCTCCTGACCAGCCTCAACGAGGTGGCCCACCCCCGCCTTCACCTGCTGGCTTCGTCCCACCGTCAGATGATCATCCCCCTTCACCTCGCAACGTCGATCCTGATGAACCGTGTGATGCTCTTCGGCCCTGAACTCGGCATAGCTGTTGGCTTCAACCCTTTCATGCCGCTCATGGCCGACCTGTACGTGCTGGTCGTGTTCGATGTGCTGCTCGAAATCCCGTTGGGCATGCACATAGATCTGCTCCTGGCCCTTGAGGTCCTCGATGCGGATTTCATTACTGCCACCGCCACCCGGACTGCTCTGGCTTTTGAACACGCTGCGGGTCTTGTGCGCCGGCAGAGGGTAGGGCGCTTGCTGCACCGCGTTGTTCAGGCAACCGACGATCAGCGGTTGGTCCGGGTCGCCTTCGAGAAAGGTCACCAGCACTTCCATGCCGACACGAGGCAGGCTGACGGCGCCATGACCCGGCCCGGCCGGACGCCACCCGCAACCAGCAGCTGCTGTGGGCGCCGGTTTCGTCGGAACGGTCCCAGTGAAACTTCACCTTCACCCGACCGTATTCGTCGCAGTGGATTTCTTCCCCGGGCGGCCCGGTGACGATAGCGGTCTGGGCATTCAGGCGACGAGATTCGTGCGCTTGCAACGGCGGCCGAAAGAACACATCCCGTGGTGTGGCGAGAAAGCTGTTGCGGTAGCCCTGGCGGAAATCGCCGTCGGCGCCGCTCGGGCTCGGCACCGACTCCTCCAGCACCTGCGGCTGTTTACCTTCGTGGGTCAGGTGGGTCAGCAGCCAGAGATCATTCCCGTCCGGCTGCGGATGGTCGCTCAGGGTCAGGAGGTGACCGCTGGCCAATTGTGGCGCATTGCTTTTGCCCGAGGCCTGTCGATAGTCGGCGCGATGGCGTTCCAGTTGGCGGCGATTGAGTTGTTTGCCGGCGTCGTCATGCTTGAAACGGCCGGGATAGCAATAGTCCTCCAACTCCGGTTTTGGTGTTGAATCAGTGCAGTGGGTGGTCCGCTCCAGCAAGGTATGCGGTTTTTCGAAGTCGTAATCACGCAAGGCCGCATGACTGCTGCGAGTCTCCAGGCGCAGGTCAAAGGACTTGATGCTTGCGGTCGCGGCCACGGTGCCACCGTCCGGTACATAGGGCACGGCGTTGGCCAGCCGGCGAAAGAGGGTCTGGTCATCGCCGAAGGCCAGGTGATGGTCGGCCGGGCTGTGCTGGAAGTGGTAGTGCAGGCCGTCTTCAGCACACAACCGCTGGATGAACTCCAGGTCGGACTCGTTGTACTGCACGCAGTACTCGCGGGCTGGCAGGGGCGTGGCGAGATTGAAACTGAAGGCATTGCCGAGGATGCCGTGGTCCTTGAGCACCCGGGCGATGATCTGCGGTACGGTCTGGTTCTGGAAGATGCGCTGGTTGAAGCGATGGTCCAGGTAGGTCAGTTGCGGTACGAGGGTGAGCTGATAGTGGGTCCAGCGCCGGCCGCTATCGCCCTGGCCGATGCTGTAGACCTGGCCGTGGATGCCCGCGCCGCTGTCGTCGAAGGCGAGGAAACCCTGGCGGTGCAACAGTTCGTCGAGGTTCAGGTCCGCGCGGCGGCTGACCAGTTCCAGCTCGAAGCGGTAGGGCTGGCTGATGGCTTCACTGCCTTTGAAGGCCAGCACCTGGAGTTCAGGGGCAAGGCCCGGGAGGGTCAGGGTAAAGCGGTTTGACGGCGCTGAAATGAACATTCGTAGTCCCTTACTCAAGCGGTAAGGGGGGAGTCTGCTTGTCCTTGGCGGTGCGTTTGAATAGTGCGGTGAAAAAATTGAAAAGCCTTACGCATGAAGGTTTTAAAGACCTACGCAGTCGGTAATTTTTTCGCTGGGATCATGACTTTGTGCCCTCACCCCGCCAAGCGGGCTGCCGGGACGCGCACAACTCGGTTATACTCGCCGGCTTTCAAAAGTTCACCGACGAGTGCTGCCCGCCATGGAAATCAACCCGATCCTTAACAGTATCAAGGACTTGTCCGAGCGCTCCGAAACCATTCGGGGGTATCTTTGACTACGATCAAAAGCATGAGCGCCTGACCGAAGTCAATCGCGAGCTTGAAGATCCGGCTGTCTGGAACAACCCCGAATACGCGCAGAACCTCGGCCGCGAGCGCTCGGCGCTGGCGCTGATCGTCGAGACCCTGGACGACATGTCCAGCGGCCTGAGCGATGCCCGCGACCTGCTGGAAATGGCCGCCGCCGAAGAAGACCAGGGTGCCGTCGACGACGTCGCCGCTGAAGTCGAACGCCTGCGCGCCGCCCTGGAAAAACTCGAATTCCGGCGGATGTTCAGCGGCGAGATGGACGCGAACAACGCCTACCTGGATATCCAGGCCGGTTCCGGCGGCACCGAAGCCCAGGACTGGGCCAACATCCTGCTGCGCATGTACCTGCGCTGGGCCGACAAGCGCGGTTTCGACGCCACCATCATGGAACTGTCGGCCGGCGAAGTCGCCGGGATCAAGGGCGCCACCGTGCATATCAAGGGCGAGTACGCCTTCGGCTGGCTGCGCACCGAGATCGGCGTGCACCGCCTGGTGCGCAAGAGCCCGTTCGACTCGGGCAACCGTCGGCACACCTCGTTCTCGGCGGTATTCGTCTCGCCGGAAATCGACGACAACATCGAGATCGAAATCAACCCGGCAGACCTGCGGATCGACACCTATCGTTCCTCCGGTGCCGGTGGTCAGCACGTCAACACCACCGACTCGGCGGTACGGATCACCCACGTACCGACCAACACCGTGGTCAGCTGCCAGAACGAACGCTCCCAGCACGCGAACAAAGACACCGCGATGAAAATGTTGCGGGCGCGCTTGTACGAACAGGAAGTGCAGAAGCGCAACGCCGCTTCCCAGGCCCTGGAAGACACCAAGTCGGATATCGGCTGGGGTCACCAGATCCGCTCCTACGTACTCGACGCCTCGCGGATCAAGGATCTGCGCACCAACATCGAACGCAGCGACTGCGACAAGGTGCTGGACGGCGATATCGACGAATACCTGGAAGCCAGCCTCAAGCAAGGGCTGTAAGACACTACTCTGGGAGCCGGCTTGCTGGCGATCCCCGGCCGAAGGCCGGGGGCAACGAACCTGTGATGGAAAATCTAAAGACATGAGCGACCAACAACTCGACCCGCAAGCCCTGCAACAGGAAGAAAACACCCTGATCGCCCTGCGCAAGGAAAAGCTGGCTGCCGAGCGCGCCAAGGGGCAGGCCTTCCCCAACGACTTCCGTCGCGACGCCTACTGCGAAGACTTGCAGAAACAGTACGCGGACAAGACCAAGGAAGAGCTGGCTGAGGCAGCGATCCCGGTCAAGGTTGCCGGTCGCATCATGCTCAACCGTGGCTCGTTCATGGTGATCCAGGACATGTCCGGGCGTATCCAGGTCTACGTCAACCGCAAGACCCTCTCGGAAGAGACCCTGGCCGCGGTGAAAACCTGGGACCTCGGTGACATCATCGCCGCCGAAGGCACCCTGGCCCGTTCCGGCAAGGGCGACCTGTACGTCGAGATGACCCAGGTGCGCCTGCTGACCAAGTCGCTGCGCCCGCTGCCGGACAAGCACCACGGCCTGACCGACACCGAAACCCGCTATCGCCAGCGCTACGTCGACCTGATCGTCAACGAAGAAGTGCGCCAGACCTTCCGCGTGCGTTCGCAGGTCATCGCGCATATCCGCAACTTCATGATGCAGCGCGATTTCATGGAAGTGGAAACGCCGATGCTGCAGACCATCCCCGGTGGCGCCGCGGCCAAGCCGTTCGAAACCCACCACAACGCGCTGGACATGGGCATGTACCTGCGCATCGCGCCGGAGCTGTACCTCAAACGCCTGGTGGTCGGTGGCTTCGAGCGGGTATTCGAGATCAACCGCAACTTCCGTAACGAAGGCGTGTCGACCCGGCACAACCCCGAGTTCACCATGTTGGAGTTCTACCAGGCGTACGCCGACTACGAAGACAACATGGACCTGACCGAAGAGCTGTTCCGTGAGCTGGCCCAGGCCGTGCTCGGCAGCACCGACGTACCTTACGGCGACAAGGTCTTCCACTTCGGCGAGCCGTTCGTGCGCCTGTCGGTGTTCGACTCGATCCTCAAGTACAACCCGGAGCTGACCGCCGCCGACCTGCAGGATGTCGACAAGGCCCGCGCCATCGCCAAGAAGGCCGGCGCCAAGGTGCTCGGCTTCGAAGGTCTGGGCAAGCTGCAGGTGATGATTTTCGAAGAGTTGGTCGAGCACAAGCTGGAACAGCCGCACTTCATTACCGAGTACCCGTTCGAAGTCTCGCCGTTGGCCCGCCGCAATGACGAGAACCCGAACGTCACCGACCGTTTCGAGCTGTTTATCGGCGGCCGTGAAATCGCCAACGCCTATTCCGAGTTGAACGACGCGGAAGACCAGGCCGAGCGCTTCCAGGCCCAGGTGGCCGAGAAGGACGCCGGTGACGACGAGGCCATGCACTACGATGCCGACTTCGTCCGCGCCCTGGAGTACGGCATGCCGCCAACGGCAGGCGAAGGTATCGGTATCGACCGCCTGGTGATGTTGCTCACCAACGCACCGTCGATTCGCGATGTGATCCTGTTCCCGCACATGCGGCCGCAAGCGTAAACCCGTTGTTGAAAAAGCCGCCCTTGCAAGGCGGCTTTTTTATTGTCTGTTGGTACTGATGTTTCAAATTATTACAAGAGAGGAAGACCAGTAGTGGAGCGTGCAATGGCGCAAAAGGGAGCAGCTGGCGTCGCTACGGCGGTGGCTGAAAGCGTTCAGTATCAAGGGCGCAAGGCCAGTCGACAGGGAAGCGAGCAGCGCCGACAGGCGATTCTTGACGCCGCCATGCGCATTGTCGTGCGCGACGGCGTGCGCGGGGTGCGGCACCGCGCGGTGGCCGCGGAGGCTGATGTGCCGTTGTCGGCCACCACCTATTACTTCAAGGATATCGATGACCTGCTCACCGATACCTTTGCCCAGTATGTCGAGCGCAGCGCGGCCTTCATGGCCAAGCTCTGGGGAAACACCGAGGGCATATTGCGGGAAATGGTCGCCTACGGTGACGGCAGTGCAGCCTCACGGGCGCAAGTGGCCGACGATATCGCCCACATGATTGTCGACTACATCCAGCGGCAACTGCTCAACCGTCGCGAGTACCTGATGGCTGAGCAGGCGTTTCGTCAGGAAGCGCTGCTCAATCCTCGCCTGGCGGTATTGGTGCGCTCGCACCAGCAGATTCTCCTGCAGGGTGCCTACCAGTTTGTCCAGGTACTGGGAACCAAACAGCCACAGCAGGATGCCAAAGTGTTGACGGCGATTATCGGACGGATGGAATATCAGGGCCTGCTCAACGACGCCGAGGTCCAGTCCGAACAGGACATGCTGGGGATCCTCTCGCGTTACATGCACCTGGTGCTGGCCTCGGTCTAGGCTCTGTGCATGGCTATTCACCGGCCTCACTTTCAGGAGTCACCCTTGGACGATTACCAGCAGACGATACGCAGCCTTTCCGATCGCATTGTGCTGGCGCAGACACCGATTCGCGTGCTCGACGCGGTGAAGTGGGACGAGAACATCCGCAAGGGTTTTCTCAAGGCCAAGGGCAAGGAAATGCCGGCGGTGGATCGCGACTATTACACCGCGCGGCCGCTGTCGTTCGATTCCAGTGCGGTGAAGCTGGAGTTCCAGAATATCGAGCGCGATATCACCCGGCGGCTCGGTCAGTTCAACCCGGTCGGGCAGATCATGCGCCGTATGTGCCGCGAGTACCGGCAGGTGGTGCGGATGCTCGAAGCCCGCGGCACCGCGGATTTCGGGCTGATTTCCCAGGAGTTGTACGGTGCCGCGTCGGACGCTTTCCACGCCGGTGATCCGACCCTGGCCGACCTGGGCTTGATGCTGTCGGATTACCTGAACAATATCGACGTGCGTGGCGACCTCAAGGACGAACCCAAGACCCTCACCGCCAAGGACGCGGTCGACCTGTTGCAAAGCCGCTTGAACAAGGTGTTCGGCGAGGCCGAGGGGACCATCCGGGTGTTCGAGTCCGATGGTATCGTTGCCGACGCGGCGGCCGGCGCCGACTACATCAAGATCCGCGCCGATGCGATGTTCAACTCGCGGGATGTGCGGGCGCTGGAGGTGCACGAAGGCCTGGTGCATGTCGGCACCACCCTCAACGGCTTGAACCAGCCGATCTGCACCTTCCTGTCCAAGGGGCCGCCCTCGTCCACCGTGACCCAGGAAGGCCTGGCGATCCTGATGGAAGTGATTGCCTTCGCCTCCTACCCGACTCGCTTGCGCAAGCTGACCAACCGGACCCGCGCCATCGACATGGTGGAGCAGGGCGCGGATTTCCTCCAGGTGTTCGAGTTCTTCCGCGAGCAGGGGTTCGAGATGGCGGAAAGCTACGGCAATGCCAGTCGGATCTTCCGGGGCTCGACCCCCACGGGGCTGCCATTTACCAAAGACTTGTCCTACCTCAAAGGCTTTATCATGGTTTACAACTATATTCAGTTGGCCGTGCGCAAGGGCAAGCTCGAACAGGTGCCGTTGCTGTTTTGCGGCAAGACCACGCTGGAGGATATGCGTACGTTGCGCCAGTTGGTGGATGAGGGCCTGGTGGTGCCGCCCAAGTACCTGCCGGAGCAGTTCCGCGACATGAATGCGCTGTCGGCCTGGATGTGTTTCAGCAACTTCCTGAACCATTTGAGCCTGGATCGGATCGAAGCGGATTACTCTAATATCCTCTGACCACTGCCCGGACCTTGCAGGAGCAAGCTTGCTCGCTCCTGCAAGGGGGGGCTGCGCACTTATCTAGCGAGGCTTCGAACGGATGAGAATCCTCGGCATGCTGTGCCTGCTGCTGACCCTGGGCGGTTGCAGTTCCCTGCTGTTCTATCCCGATCCCGGCCTGCCGTTCACCCCGGACAAGGCGCACCTCGAATACCGCGATGTCACCCTGACCAGCGCCGATGGCTTGCGCTTGCGTGCCTGGTGGCTGCCGGTCAAGGCCGGCGTGGCGGTCAAGGGCACGGTGCTGCACCTGCATGGCAACGGCGGCAACCTGTCCGGGCATCTGGGCGGTAGCTGGTGGTTGCCGGAGCAGGGTTACCAGGTGCTGATGCTCGACTATCGCGGTTACGGCGTATCCGAAGGCGAGCCGAGCCTGCCGGCGGTTTACCAGGATATCGATGCGGCGTTCGACTGGCTGCAAAAGGCCCCGGAAGTCCAGGGCAAACCCCTGGTGGTCCTGGGGCAGAGCCTGGGCGGGGCGCTGGTGGTGCATTACCTGGTGGAACGCCATCCCGAGTACCAGTCACGGCTCAAGGCCCTGGTGCTCGATGGCGTGCCGGCCAGCTACCGTTTGGTGGGGCGTGATGCCCTGGCGTCGTCCTGGCTGACCTGGCCCCTGCAAATCCCGCTGTCCTGGCTGCTCCCGGACGGCGACAGCGCGATCAAGGCCATGCCGCGCCTGAACGGTGTGCCGAAACTGATTTTCCACAGCCTCGACGACCCAATCGTGCCACTGGCCAATGGCATCCTGCTGTATCAGGCGGCACCGCCGCCGCGGGTGTTGCAACTGACCCGCGGCGGTCATGTGCAGACCTTCGGCGATCCGACCTGGCGCCGGGTAATGCTGCGTTATCTCGACGACCCGCAGCACTTCAACGGCCTGCGCCGCCTGGGCGAGATCCCGAATTACCCGTCTGTCCCGAATTCGAATGTTGAACCAGAGAGCCCGCAATGACTGAAGAACGTAATGCCATTCCCCTGATCATCACCGGTATCGCCAGCATCATCGGTACGGTGGCCTGCCTCTGGTACTACGGCTACCTGCATTTCGCCAAGCCGGAGGATGCGCTGCTGCTGAGCGAATTCACCATGCTCAAGACCGTGCCCGGGGAAGACTACAAAGTCTCGCTGGAGCCGGCGGCGCAAACCGCGCAGTGCGTCGATGGTGTGCTCGTGCTGTTCGACACCGAGCAGAAGGGCCTGACCGGTGTGCTGGTGAACAGCAAGAGGCAGGCAGTGCGCTGCATGGGACAGGAGACGCCGACGCTTGTGCAGTAACCTTTTTCCGGTGGCCGCACGTGAAAAAACCGCCTGATCCAATCAGGCGGTTTTTTTTCGCCGATCAGTTATTGCGGCTGATGGACGAGCGCGGTGCCACGGGCTGGTTGTCGTTGGAAATGGTTACTTCCACGCGACGGTTCATGGCGCGGCCGGAAACGCTGCCGTTATCCGCCACCGGGTACTCCTGGCCATAGCCCTGGGTCACGATACGCGACGGGTCCACGCCCATCTTGATCAGTGCCACCTGCACCGAGGTGGCGCGGCGTTCGGACAGGCTCTGGTTGTAACCCGAGGCGCCGGTGCTGTCGGTGTAACCCTCGATGATCACCTTGCGATCGGGGTTTTCCTGGAGGAACTGCGCCAGTTTGTTGATGTTGAGCAGGCCGGAGGATTTCAGCTCGGCCTTGTTGGTGGCGAACAGCACGTCACCGAAGGTCACCAGGGTACCGCGCTCGGTCTGCTTGGCGTTCAGGCTTTCCTGCAACTGCTTGATCTGCTGGTCGCGGGCATCCAGGCGCGCCTGGGCGCGCTGGGCGGCAGCATTTTTCAGGTTGGCTTCGGCGGTGCGCAGGGCGATGGTCTGCTTCGCCACTTCAACCCGCTGGTTGGTCAAGTAAGCCAGCTGGTCGACGGTCTCGACCTTTTCACGGTTCTGGTAGGCCTTGTCGGCCTTGTCCAGGTAGTCGCTGGCATCCTTGGTTTCCAGGGCCGCGACCTTGCTCGCCTGCGGGTTGGCTTGCAGCCCGGAGAAGTTGGTCCGGGCCTGCTCCAGATTGCTGTTGGGCTGCGACGAGCAGGCGGCCAGGCCGACGCCGAGGGCCAGGAGGGCTGGGATCATCACTTGTTTGCGTATCATGGTTGTCATCCTTTATGAGGTTCAAGCTTCAGGGAGTGCAGGGGCTGAGCCTGCCGGTGCTTACTGCACCGGTTGCGCGGAGCGTTGGCTCTCCTGGCGCAATTCCTGAACACCTTTCTGTGAGTCCTTCACGGCCAGCTCGGCCTTGGTCGCCTGGGCCTTGCGTTCGGCGACGCGGGCATCCCATTCGGCCTGCTCGGCCAGGCGGCGGGCTTCGTCATACTTCTTGTCGTGCATGGCCAGCTCGGCTTGTTTGAGCTTGTCCTGGGCCGACTTCATTTCCACGGCGGCGTATTCGGTACCGCCGGCACTGACGGCGCTGTTGACCGCCGATTGGGTGACGGCGTACTGCTCACTCGGCGGGTTACCGGCGCAACCGGCCAGGAGCAGGCTGCCGCCGAACACCAGCGCGGCCAGTTTCAACCCGTGCAGGGCGGTAAACGAGGATTGGACAGTGTGGGTCTTCATGATCTTCAACTCCATTGGATAGCTCCTGAATAACGACATCGTCCATCACGGTTCCGGGAGATGGTGGCGCCGTGTCCAGCGGGTGGGCCGGTGCATGTTCACTGCATCTGCTCCGGTGATGGCTACTGGCTGTGACTCGCGGCTTTTTTGAATAGTTCAGGAAAAGATGGCCCTTCGCCGGAAAAAATACTGACCGAGCGGTCAGTGCAAAAAGTCTGAACTTTCACGGTGTGCAGGGGTATCGGAGGGCGGTGGTAGTGGCGGGCGAACGGTCTTTTGGACACGCAACGAAACCTGTGGGAGCCGGCTTGCCGGCTCCTACATTGACCGCGCCGACTGACGTCGTAGGGGCAGTGTCGGCAGGGCGTCGTGTCAGGATCTAGTGTTTCGGTTTGTCCTGGGATGCCAGGTCATGCAGATGTCGTCGCGACAGCGAGAGGAAGCGCGGCGTCGGCCCGACATCCTCATAAAGCGGATCACCTTCCTCGTCGGTGGCCACTACCTGTGAGCCCCGGACGTAGGGGAAACTGGCTTCCAGTTCCTCCAGCGCCGCGCCGATCAGCTCGCCGAGCAGCTCTTCCGGGGAGCGTTTGGGGTACATGTCGATCACCGCCGCCAGTCGCGCCGCAGCTTCCACATCCAGATGAATGGCATAGCCGGTGTCGGTCAACCGACCCTTGGCGTTTTCTTCCCAGTGCTGGGCAAGCTCGCGGATTTTCATATCGACCTCAATTCGCACCCGTTGATGGCGGGCATTGATGAGTGACCGGTCTGCACCGGCGATAAGGCCCTCGTGGGACCTATCTATCAGACTAGCTCCTGGTCACGAGGTTCAGCGCGGATTTTTGCCGGGCAGCAATTATTCGCTCGACTTGTAAGCATTCGTCGCCGTGGTGCACTCTTGGGCCTGTGAGCCATCTCAGCGTCCCCTGGAGAGTCTGTCGATGTCCGATATTGATGTGCGTTTGCGTGAAGACGTCCACCTGCTGGGTGAACTGCTGGGCAATACCATCCGTGACCAGCACGGTGACGAGTTCCTCGACAAGATCGAGCGTATCCGCAAGGGCGCCAAGGCCGACCGCAGCGGTTCGGCGAATGCCGAGCTCAGTGCCAGCCTGGACAGCCTGGGCGACGACGAGCTGCTGCCGGTGGCCCGGGCCTTCAACCAGTTCCTCAACCTGGCCAACATCGCCGAGCAGTATCAGTTGATTCACCGTCGCGATGCGTCGCAGCCGGCACCCTTCGAGGCGCGGGTGCTGCCGGAGTTGCTGGCCCGGCTGCTCGCCGAAGGCCACGGCGCCGAATCCCTGGCGCGGCAATTGGGCCGCCTGGAGATCGAACTGGTACTTACCGCGCACCCCACTGAAGTGACGCGGCGTACGCTGATCCAGAAATACGATGCCATTGCCGCGCAATTGGCCCAGCAGGACCATCGGGACCTCACTGGCGCCGAGCGTGAGCAGATCCGCCAGCGCTTGCAGCGCCTGATCGCCGAAGCCTGGCACACCGAGGAAATCCGCCGCACCCGGCCGACCCCGGTGGACGAGGCGAAGTGGGGCTTCGCGGTGATCGAACATTCCCTCTGGCAGGCCATTCCCAATTACCTGCGCCGCGCCGACCAGGCGCTGTTCGCCGCCACTGGCCTGCACCTGCCCCTGGAGGCCGCGCCGATCCGTTTCGCGTCCTGGATGGGCGGCGACCGCGATGGCAACCCGAATGTCACGGCCACGGTCACCCGTGAAGTCCTGTTGCTGGCCCGTTGGATGGCGGCGGACCTCTATCTGCGTGATGTCGATTACCTGGCCGCCGAGTTGTCGATGCAGCAGGCCAGCGGGGCCCTGCGCGCCCGTGCCGGCGAGAGCGCCGAACCTTACCGTGCCGTGCTCAAGCAATTGCGTGAGCGGCTGCGGGCCACCCGCAACTGGGCCCAGGCCTCCCTCGCCACGACGCAAGCGGCGTCGGACGAGGTGCTGCAGAACAACCGCGAACTGCTCGAGCCGCTGCAACTGTGCTACCAGTCCCTGCACGAGTGCGGCATGGGGGTGATTGCCGATGGCCCGTTGCTCGATTGCCTGCGCCGGGCGGTGACCTTCGGCCTGTTCCTGGTGCGCCTGGATGTGCGCCAGGACTCCTCCCGCCACGCCGCCGCCATGACCGAGATCACCGACTACCTGGGGCTGGGACGTTACGAAGACTGGAAGGAGGAAGACCGCCTGACCTTCCTGATGCGCGAGCTGGCCAATCGTCGCCCGCTGCTGCCAGCCTGGTTCAAGCCTTCCGCGGACACCGCCGAAGTGCTGGCGACCTGCCGCGAAATCGCCGCAGCGCCGGCGGCGTCCCTGGGCTCCTATGTGATCTCCATGGCTGGTGCCGCCTCCGATGTGCTGGCGGTGCAGTTGCTCCTCAAGGAGTCCGGCGTGCTGCGGCCGATGCGCGTGGTGCCGTTGTTCGAAACCCTGGCCGACCTGGATAACGCCGGGCCGGTGATGCAGCGGCTGTTGCTGCTGCCCGGTTATCGCGCACGCCTGCAAGGCCCCCAGGAAGTGATGATCGGTTACTCCGATTCGGCCAAGGACGCCGGTACCACGGCGGCAGCCTGGGCGCAGTATCGGGCCCAGGAGCGGCTGGTGGAGATCTGCCGTGAGCAGCAGGTCGAACTGTTGCTGTTCCATGGTCGCGGCGGCACCGTTGGTCGCGGTGGCGGTCCGGCCCACGCAGCCATTCTGTCGCAACCGCCGGGCTCGGTGGCGGGACGTTTCCGCACTACCGAGCAGGGTGAAATGATTCGCTTCAAGTTCGGCCTGCCAGACATCGCCGAGCAAAACCTCAACCTCTACCTGGCCGCCGTGCTCGAAGCCACCTTGCTGCCGCCACCGCCACCACAGCCGGCCTGGCGCACGCTGATGGACGAATTGGCCGCGGACGGCGTCAGCGCCTACCGCGCCGAGGTGCGGGATAATCCGCAGTTCGTCGAGTACTTCCGGCAGTCCACCCCGGAACAGGAACTCGGGCGCCTGCCGCTGGGCAGTCGTCCGGCCAAGCGCCGGGCCGGCGGTATCGAAAGCCTGCGGGCGATCCCGTGGATTTTCGGCTGGACCCAGACGCGCCTGATGCTGCCGGCCTGGCTCGGCTGGGAAGCCGCGTTGAGCAAGGCCCTGGCACGGGGCGAGGGCGCGCTGTTGGCGCAGATGCGCGAGCAATGGCCGTTCTTCCGTACCCGTATCGACATGCTGGAAATGGTCCTGGCCAAGGCCGACGGCGATATCGCCCGTTCCTATGACGAACGCCTGGTGGATGCCGAATTGCTGCCGTTGGGTGTGCACTTACGCGACCTATTGTCGCAGGCCTGCGCGGTAGTACTGGGTTTGACCGGGCAGTCACAACTGCTCGCCCACAGTCCCGAGACCCTGGAATTCATTCGCCTGCGCAACACCTACCTGGATCCGTTGCATCGCTTGCAGGCCGAGTTGCTGGCCCGTTCGCGGCGCCAGGAAACAGCCCAGGACAGCCCTCTGGAACAGGCTTTGCTGGTGTCTGTGGCGGGGATTGCCGCCGGGCTGCGCAATACTGGCTAAGGTATGCAGGAAGGTTCTCTGTGTGCGACAGGACAAAAGCGACCGCCCAGTCAGGGGCGGTCGTTTTTGTCTGGCGACACTTTATTGTCGGGGGGCGACCTGGCGTAGCAGGTTTCACCGCTTGTGCAGGCATGGGTTGCTGCTACTTTCGGCGGCTTGTGTGGGTACGGTCGGCTGTGTATCTTGATCAGCCTTTGGCCGTTTTGCGGCCATGATCCTATTTTTGAGATTGGCCCCACGAGGCGAATCCGAGCGTTTCTAAATAAAAAATTGAGGAGCACATCGATGCGCGTCATTCTGCTGGGAGCTCCCGGGGCCGGTAAAGGTACTCAGGCTAAGTTCATCACCGAAAAATTCGGTATCCCGCAAATTTCCACTGGCGACATGCTGCGCGCCGCGGTCAAGGCCGGCACTGAGCTGGGCCTCAAGGCCAAGGGCATCATGGACGCCGGCGGCCTGGTCTCCGATGACCTGATCATCGCGCTGGTCAAGGACCGTATCGCCCAGGCCGACTGCGCCAAGGGTTTCCTCTTCGACGGCTTCCCGCGCACCATTCCCCAGGCCGAAGCCCTGGTGGAAGCCGGCGTCGAGCTGGACTACGTGGTCGAGATCGCCGTCGATGACGAAGAGATCGTCCAGCGCATTGCCGGCCGTCGTGTGCACGAGGCTTCCGGGCGCGTCTACCACACCGTCTACAACCCGCCGAAAGTCGAAGGCAAGGACGACCTGACCGGTGAAGACCTGGTCCAGCGCAAGGACGACACCGAAGAAACCGTGCGTCATCGCCTGTCGGTCTACCATTCCCAGACCAAGCCGCTGGTGGATTTCTACCAGAAGCTCTCGGCCGCCCAGGGCAAGCCGAAGTACAGCCATATCGCCGGTGTCGGCTCGGTGGAGTCGATCACCGGCAAGGTGCTTGAAGCCCTTAGCTGATCGCTGTAGTCGTTGCCTCTTCAACAGCCCGCTTGCGGGCTGTTGTTGTTTATACTGTCGCACTTTTTTCCTTTCGACCTGACGGATACATCGATGAGCACCTTGCTGGCCCTGGACACCGCGACTGAAGCCTGCTCCGTCGCCCTGCTGCATGACGGCAAGGTGACGAGCCACTACGAGGTGATTCCGCGCCTGCACGCGCAAAAGCTCTTGCCGATGATCCAGCAGTTGCTGGCGGACGCCGGTATCAGCCTGTCGGCCGTGGATGCGATTGCCTTCGGCCGTGGTCCCGGGGCCTTTACCGGGGTGCGGATTGCCATCGGTGTGGTCCAGGGGCTGGCGTTCGCCCTGGAGCGGCCGGTGTTGCCGGTGTCGAACCTGGCGGTCCTGGCGCAACGGGCCTTTCGCGAGCACGGCGTGCGCCAGGTGGCCGCGGCCATCGATGCGCGGATGGACGAGGTGTATTGGGGCTGCTACCGCGAGGAAGCGGGGGAAATGCGCCTGGCCGGCGTCGAGGCGGTGCTGGCACCGCAAGTGGCGGCTTTGCCGGACGATGCCAGTGGCGAGTGGTTCGGCGCTGGCACCGGCTGGGGTTACGGCGAGCGGATCAACGTTGCGCTGAGCGGCCAGGATGCCAGCCTGCTGCCCCACGCCGAAGATCTGTTGAGCCTGGCGCGCTTCGCCTGGGCGCGCGGCGAGGCCATCCCGGCCGACGACGCCCAGCCCGTCTACTTGCGCGATAAAGTGGCAACGCCCAAGGCTCGTTGAGTCTGCAAGGCCGAACACGGCTCCTTGTAGCCTGGCTTGCCAGCGATGGCGCAAATGCAGGGTCACTGGCCTTATCGCCGGCAAGCCGGCTCCCACAAGGTTGCGCGGCAACCCATAAAATCCAGGCTAAACTGAGCGTTAAGCCGATCATTCGACGAATCGCCCGGATTGGTCAAAAATGTGCCGTTCGTCATGTTTTGCCCACCCGGGCCTTGGGCTGTGAAAACCTTTTCCAGGTTCTGTGGTCCAGTTATCACTCGGGCAATAGCTAAGTGCGGTGCGTGCTGCTAAATTGCCATCATCGACACCGAGCATACTCCAATGCGTATAGACGGCGTTTCCTCACAGTCCTACCCCATCAAGCGCAAACCGCGCAAAGGCAGCGTCGTGCTCGACGACGACGCCGATGTGTCGAGTGGCGATAGCGAGGACCTCTCCGAGGTGGCCGCGCGTGCCGAAGCGGCCGGTAGCCGCCTGGCCAATCTGCCGGCCCGGCCGCAGGACATGATCTTCCATCGCGCCATGAGCAAAAGTGTCGCCAATGCATTGGCCAGCTACCTGACCACCGCCGGTTTCGTCGAGTGGGACATGGAAGTGTTGGGGCTCGACCTGCATATCTGATTTAATCGGGTCAATGACTGACCCTGTCCTGCTGCCTTATTACCTCGGTTGCCCTTCCTGGAGCGAAAACGCCTGGCGCGAGTATCTGTACCCGCCCACCGCGCGTGCCGGCGACTTTCTCGACCTGTACGCCCGGGTATTCAACGCCGTTGAGGGCAACACCACCTTCTATGCGCGACCCGCGCCAGCCACGGTGCAACGCTGGGCGCAGACCTTGCCTGAGCATTTTCGCTTTACCGCCAAGTTTCCCCGGGATATCAGCCATGGCGGCGACCTGCGGGATCAAGCGCAGGCTGCCGAAGACTTCCTGCAACTGCTCAAGCCGCTGGGCCCGCGGGTGGCGCCGTTGTGGCTGCAATTGCCGGCCAGTTTTGCGCCGCAGCGCCTGGCCGAGCTGGCCGGGTTTATCGACGCACTGCAACGCCCGTTGGCGATTGAAGTCCGTCATCGCGACTTTTTCGCCAAGGGCGACGCCGAGCGGATGCTCAATCGCCTGCTGCTGGACCGGGGTGTCGAACGGATCTGCCTCGATCCGCGAGCGCTGTTCAGTTGCACCTCCAGCGATCCCTCGGTGCTCCACGCCCAGTCGAAAAAGCCCAAGGTGCCACCCCGGCCGGCGGCGTTCACACTGTTCCCGCAGGTGCGTTTTATCGGGCACCCGGAACTGGAGGCGAATGAGCCGTTCCTGACCCCCTGGATCGAAAAGGTCGCCGGCTGGATCGAGGAGGGGCGCACGCCCTATGTGTTTCTGCATACCGCCGACAACCGCCTCGCAGCGGCGCTGGCGCAACGTTTTCACGCCCGGCTGAGGGCGCGTCTGCCTGGCTTGCCGGCGCTGCCTGAGCTATACAGAGGGCCGGCCACGGAGCAACTCGGGTTACTCTGACGGCGCCATTTTCTCTTTGCCAGGAGTCGCCCCATGGATGCGCAAACCCTTCGAGCCCAGACATTCAAGGCCCTGCACCAGCGTGCCGAGGCCTTTGTGATTCCCAACCCCTGGGATGCCGGTTCGGCGAAAATGCTCGCCGCGCTGGGCTTCGAGGCGTTGGCGACCACCAGCGCGGGCTTGGCGTTTTCCCTTGGCCGCCCGGATGCGGAGGGGGCCAACTCGCTGGGCGATACACTGGAAAACGCTCGCGCTATTGTCCTGGCGACTTCGCTGCCGGTGGCGGCGGATCTGGAAAATGGCTTTGGCCATAGCCCCGCCGGTTGCGCCGAGGCAATTTTGCGGGCGGCTGAGGCTGGACTGGTCGGCGGCTCGATCGAAGATGCCAGCGGCCATGCCGACGACCCCATCTATGCATTCAATCACGCGGTCGAGCGGGTTGAGGCGGCGGTGGCGGCGGCCCGCAGCCTGGCGTTCCCGTTCATGCTCACGGCGCGGGCGGAGAACCTGTTGCACGGGCGCCAGGACCTGGCCGATACCATTCGGCGTTTGCAGGCGTTCGCCGAGGCCGGCGCCGACGTGCTGTATGCGCCGGGCCTGCGTAGCCCCGAGGAGATCCTGGCGGTGGTCAGGGCCGTGGCTCCGAAGCCGGTGAATGTGTTGATGTCGGGTGGGATCAATCTGTCGGTGAGCGAGTTGAGCGAACTGGGGGTCAAGCGCATCAGTGTCGGTTCGGCATTAGCCCGGGCGGCGTACGGCGCCTTCTATCGGGCGGCCGAGGAAATTCGCGGGCAGGGCACCTTTACCGCGTTGGATCAGGCGATGCCCTTTGCGCGGATCAACCAGATGTTCAAGGTCTAGGGTGCTTTGCGCTCGAGCACGAAACCAACTGCGGCCTCGTACTTGCAGGGGCAGGGCTTGCCCGTGAAGCTTTTTGGCGTCCTTGAAGACGCCTTCGCGGGCAAGCCCAGCTCCTGCAGAGTCTCGCTGTGTTTTTCAGCCCAGGTTCAGGCTCAGGCCGCCAGGCGCAGGTTCTGCGCCACCAGCGGGCGGGCCCAGTGCAGGTCGTAATCCATGGCTTTCTGCTGCTTGGCCAGGGTTTCTTCGTCGAATGGTACGTGCGGTTCCAGCAGATCCAGTTCGAACTCGGCGATCGGCAGGTGCAGCGGACGCGGTTGTGGTGCCGGCCCCGGGGCGGGCAGCGGCTGACCGGCGGTCAGAACGATAGGGCGTACCCAGCCGCTTTCGAAGTCCTGCTGCTTCTGCTGGGCGACAACTTCTTCCGGCGGATAGGGGACGGGGCGTTTCAGCAGGTCCAGGTCGAACTCGGCAATCGGCAGGAACAGCGGCTCGGGGGGGCGGACCGGCTTTTCCTGGACGTCACACTGGCGCTGGTCGACGATCTGCGCCAGCAACTCGGCGCCGGCGGTAGGCTCCACCGGGCCATCGACCGGCAGCTGCGCCGGGACATTCTGTGCATCCGATGCGTCCCCGACCTGTTCGGCCAGCGCCCGGGCAAAGAAATCTTGCCACAAGTGACTGACACCGCTCAGTGCCTGGGAATTGCGCAGGCCATAATCACCGACGGGTGATAGATAACCTATGGATGTATTGCGAATGTCTGACATGGCTCTCGAGTGACGCTCAGGTCTGGCAAAATGCTGGATAATGTTTTTATCGGCAGCTTTTGCCGATCATTAAATTTTTGAGCGTGTTTTTCATGAGTGAGCAGCAAGCGCCGGTGCGTATCAGAGTCGAGGCCCTGGCCGAAGGGCTGCAATCCCGGGCCGAAGAGTGGGCCGAACGCCTCGGTCTGCCGTTGCAGGAGCCCACGGCGGAGTTTGCTTTGCAGGTCTCGGAGCAGGGCTTGCAGTTGCAGCAACTGGGGCCGGAGGCGCCCGGGCCGGTTCGCGTGGACTTTGTCGAAGGCGGCGCGGCACATCGGCGCCTGTACGGTGGTGGCAGCGGGCAGATGATCGCCAAGGCCGTGGGCATCCAGCCAGGCGTACGGCCGCGGGTGCTGGATGCCACGGCGGGCCTGGGCAAGGATGCATTCGTGTTGGCCAGCCTGGGCTGCGAGATGAGCCTGATCGAGCGCCAGCCGCTGATTGGCGCCTTGCTCGAAGACGGCCTGGCCCGTGGGCTGGAGGATTTCGAGGTGGCACCGATTGTTTCACGCATGCGCCTGCTCAAGGGCAACTCGATCGAGGTGATGCGCAATTGGCAGGGGGAGGCGCCGCAGGTGATCTATCTGGACCCGATGTTTCCCCATCGCGAGAAAACCGCCCTGGTGAAGAAGGAAATGCGCCTGTTCCGTCCGTTGGTGGGTGATGACCCGGACGCGCCGGCGTTGCTCGCGGCGGCGTTGGCCCTGGCGACCCATCGGGTGGTGGTCAAGCGCCCGCGCAAGGCCCCGTGCATTGACGGGCCGAAGCCGAGCCATGGCCTGGACGGCAAGTCGAGCCGCTACGATATCTACCCGAAGAAAGCCCTGAAGCCTTGATGCGAGCGGGCTCTCAAGGCCGGTAGGCGCGCATGAACAAGCCCACCACCTCGCGCACATGGGCCTCACCCTCGGCTTCGCTCAGCGGCTCGCCGCAGCCGTAGAGCAGGCGGAAGTTCCCCGCGCCCTTGAGCAGGCAGAAGAAGTGCTCGGCGGCGTTGTGCGGTTTGTCGATCGCCAGGGCGCCGCTCTGGTGGATCCGGCTCAGCAGCCGCTCCATCTCCGTGAGCATGCGCTGCGGCCCGGCCTCGAAGAAGATCTGCGAGAGTTTCGGGTCCTGGCTACCCAGGGCCATGATCAGCCGATGCAGGTTCACCGACTCGTCGCTGTTGATCAGATGATGAAAGCCGCGGGCGATGTTCAGCAGCACGCTTTCCACCGGCACGCCTTCGGGCAGGGCGAAGAACAGCTCGGGTAGCTGCTCCTCGCATTTGGCCACCACGGCAGCGGAGAACAGTGTCTCCTTGTCGTTGAAATGGCTATACACCGTCAGCTTCGAAACACCTGCTGCTGCAGCGACTGCGTCCATGCTGGTGCTGGCGTATCCATTACTCAGGAACAGATCTTTCGCCGCGTTCAGAATGGCCTGGCGTTTTGCCAGATCCTTGGGGCGGCCGGGGCCGCTGGGCACTGAAAGATTGTCGGACATTTTCTTACTTAATACTGGACTGGTCGGTTTGGTATTAATACCATACTGGCGAGTATAAATATTCTGAGCACCACTAGCGAAAGGTCCCACACCATGTTCCGCTACGTCTTGCCCCTTGCTTTGCCCGCCAGTCTAGCCCTTTTCCTCCTCGGTTGTGGTCATGAAGATCCGGCCCAGGTCAGCGTGCGCCCTGCCATGGTGGTTCAGCCACAGCCTTCGGCCCAGGCCATGGACAGCTATCCTGGCGAAGTGCGGGCGCGTTTCGAGCCCGACCTGGCCTTTCGCATCGCGGGCAAGGTAAGCCGTCGACTGGTGGAAGAGGGGGAACGGGTCAAGGCCAACCAGCCCCTGGCGGAGCTCGACCCACAGGATGTGCGCCTGCAACTGGAAGCGACCCGCGCCCAGGTCGCGGCCGCCGAGGCCAACCTGAACCTGGTGCGCTCCGAGCGGGATCGCTACAAGACCTTGCTGGACCGGCAGATGGTCAGCCGCTCGCAGTATGACAATGCGGAAAACCTCTACCGTTCCGGTGAGGCGCGGCTCAAGCAGATCAAGGCTGAGTTTGACGTGTCCAGCAACCAGGCCGGTTATGCCGTGTTGCGCGCGCCCCAGGATGGTGTGGTTGCCAAGCGCCTGGTGGAAGTCGGCCAGGTGGTTGCCGCCGGCCAGACAGTCTTCACCCTGGCCGCCGATGGCGAGCGCGAAGTGCTGATCAGTTTCCCGGAACAGGCCTTCGGGCGCTTCAAAATCGGCCAGGATGTCTCGGTGGAGCTTTGGTCGCAACCGGATCAACGCTTCAACGGGCGGATCCGCGAATTGTCGCCGGCCGCCGATCCCAAGTCGCGGACCTTCGCCGCGCGGATCGCCTTCAGCGCCGGCAAGGTCCCGGCCGAGCTGGGCCAGAGCGCCCGGGTGTATATCCAGGCCGTCGGCGTGGTGCCGTTGTCGGTGCCGCTGTCGGCGTTGACCGCGGAAAACGGTGCGACCTATGTCTGGCGGGTCCAGGCCGACAATACCCTCAAGCTGACCCCGGTGCGGGTCGGCGCCTTTGGCGAAAAGACCGTGCCGGTGTTCGAAGGCCTGTCGGCCAGCGATTGGGTGGTGGCGGCCGGTGTGCATGTGCTGCATGACGGCGAGCTGATTCGTCCGGTGGATCGTTCCAACCGCGTGGTCAATCTGGCGGCCAACAAGGAGTAGTCCCCGATGGGTTTCAATCTTTCCGAATGGGCGTTGCGTAATCGCCAGATTGTCCTGTTCCTGATGATCCTGCTGGCAGTGGTCGGCGCCTTGTCCTACACCAAGCTGGGGCAGAGCGAAGACCCGCCGTTCACCTTCAAGGCCATGGTCATCAAGACCAACTGGCCGGGGGCCACGGCCCAGGAAGTTTCCCGGCAGGTCACCGAACGCATCGAAAAGAAGCTGATGGAGACCGGCGAGTATGAACGGATCGTGTCCTTCTCCCGGCCGGGGGAGTCCCAGGTGACCTTCATGGCTCGGGACTCGATGCACTCCTCGGAGATTCCCGACCTCTGGTACCAGGTACGGAAGAAGATCGGCGATATCCGCCAGACCTTGCCGCCGGATATCCAGGGACCGTTTTTCAACGATGAGTTCGGCACCACCTTCGGCAATATCTACGCCCTGACCGGAGATGGTTTCGACTACGCCGTGCTCAAGGACTACGCCGACCGGATCCAGATCCAGCTGCAGCGGGTCAAGGATGTGGGTAAGGTCGACCTGCTCGGGTTGCAGGATGAAAAGGTCTGGATCGAACTGTCCAACGTCAAGCTGGCGACCCTTGGGCTGCCGTTGACTGCCGTGCAACAGGCCTTGCAAGAGCAGAATGCGGTGTCCACCGCCGGTTTCTTCGAGACCCCGACCGAACGCGTGCAGCTGCGGGTCAGCGGTAACTTCAAGACGGTCGACGAGATCAAGAACTTCCCGATCCGCGTTGGCGATCGCACTTTCCGGATCAGCGATGTCGCTGACGTACACCGTGGCTTCAACGATCCACCGGCCCCGCGCATGCGTTTCATGGGCGAGGACGCGATCGGCCTGGCGGTGGCGATGAACGACGGCGGTGACATCCTGGTACTCGGCAAGGCCCTGGAAAGCGAGTTCGCGCGTATCCAGAAAAGCCTGCCGGCGGGGATGAAACTGAGCAAGGTCTCCGACCAGCCAGCGGCGGTGAAGACCGGTGTCGGCGAGTTTGTCCAGGTGCTGGTGGAGGCCCTGGTCATCGTGCTGCTGGTGAGCTTCTTCTCCCTGGGCGTGCGCACCGGGATGGTGGTGGCCCTGGCGATTCCGCTGGTGCTGGCGATGACCTTCGCGGCCATGTACTACCTGGGCATCGGCCTGCACAAGATTTCCCTTGGCGCGTTGGTGCTGGCCCTTGGCTTGCTGGTGGACGACGCGATCATTGCCGTGGAGATGATGGCGATCAAGATGGAGCAGGGCTTCGATCGCCTCAAGGCGGCAAGCTTCGCCTGGACCAGTACGGCGTTCCCGATGCTTACCGGCACCCTGATCACCGCCGCCGGCTTCCTGCCGATTGCCACCGCGCAGTCGGGTACGGGCGAGTACACCCGCTCGATTTTCCAAGTGGTGACCCTGGCGCTGTTGGCGTCATGGATCGCGGCGGTGGTGTTCGTACCCTATCTAGGGGAAAAACTGCTGCCGGATCTGGCCAAGATCCACGCCGCCAAGCACGGTGGCGAGCAACCGGACCCCTATGGCACGCCGTTCTACCAGCGGGTCAGGCGCACGGTGGAGTGGTGTGTGCGTCGGCGCAAAACCGTGATTGTACTGACTGTCGCCCTGTTTATCGGCTCGGTGTTGTTGTTCCGCTTTGTGCCGCAGCAGTTCTTCCCGGCCTCCGGGCGACTGGAACTGATGGTCGACCTGAAGCTGGCCGAAGGTGCGTCCCTGAACAACACCACCGAACAGGTTGCGCGTCTGGAGGCCTTGCTCAAGGACCACCCCGGCATCGATAACTATGTGGCGTATGTCGGCACCGGTTCGCCGCGTTTCTACCTGCCGCTGGACCAGCAATTGCCGGCCACCAGCTTTGCCCAGTTCGTCGTGCTGGCCAAGAGCATCGAGGAGCGGGAAGCACTGCGCAGCTGGCTGATCAAGGTGCTTGATGAACAGTTTGCCGATGTGCGGGCGCGGGTGACGCGCCTGGAGAACGGGCCGCCGGTGGGTTACCCGGTGCAGTTCCGGGTGACCGGCGAGCATATCGAGGTGGTCCGTGCCCTGGCGCGCAAGGTGGCGGCCAAGGTCCGTGAGAACCCGCACGTGACCAATGTGCACCTGGACTGGGAAGAGCCGAGCAAGGTGGTCTATCTGAACGTCGATCAGGACCGTGCCCGGGCACTGGGGGTCAGTACCGCCAACCTGTCGCGCTTCCTGCAACTGTCGCTGACCGGCTCGACCGTCAGCCAGTACCGCGAGGACAACGAGTTGATCGAAATCCTTATGCGCGGCACTGTCCAGGAGCGCAACGAGCTGTCGGCGCTGCCGAGCCTGGCGGTACCGACGGACAACGGCACCAGCGTGGCGCTGTCGCAGATCGCGACCCTGGAGTACGGTTTCGAGGAAGGCATCATCTGGCATCGCAACCGCTTGCCGAACGTGACCATCCGCGCCGATATCTACGGCCAGGAGCAGCCGCTGAGCCTGGTCAAGCAGATCATGCCGACCCTGGACCCGATTCGCGCCGAATTGCCCGATGGTTACCTGCTGGATGTCGGCGGCACCGTGGAGGATTCGGAACGCGGCCAGGCCTCGGTGAATGCTGGCGTGCCGCTGTTCATCGTGGTGGTGCTGACCTTGTTGATGCTGCAACTGCGCAGCTTCTCGCGGGTGGCGCTGGTATTTCTCACCGCGCCGCTCGGCTTGATCGGGGTGACCTTGTTCCTGCTGGTGTTCCGCCAGCCGTTCGGGTTTGTCGCGATGCTCGGGACCATTGCCCTGTCGGGGATGATCATGCGCAACTCGGTGATCCTGGTGGACCAGATCGAGCAGGATATCCGTGCGGGCATGTCGCAATGGCAGGCGATCATCGAGGCGACGGTGCGACGCTTCCGGCCCATCGTGCTCACCGCCCTGGCGGCGGTGCTGGCGATGATCCCGCTGTCGCGCAGCGTGTTCTACGGACCGATGGCGGTGGCGATCATGGGGGGGCTGATCGTGGCGACGGCCTTGACCCTGCTGTTCCTGCCGGCGTTGTATGCGGGCTGGTTCAGGGTGAAGAAGACCACGCCATAAAGCGCCAGATAACCTGTGGGAGCGGTGCTTGTCGGATCGCCGCACCGCCGCGAAGCTTTTGGCGGCCTCCAGGGCCCCTTCGCGGATAAATCCGGCTCCCACAAGGTATGGGCTCAGGCTTGAGTGAACAGATCAGTTCCCACAAGCTGGTGGCTCAGGCTTGAGTGAACAAATCGGCTCCTGCAGCGTGCGTTGCGTCAAAGTGCGCCAAACACCTTCTTCGCCAGGCTGGTGGCCGCTGCCGCCGGGTTGGCGCGGATGTCTTCTTCCTTCTGCGCGATCATCTTGAACAGGCCGTCCAGGGCTTTTTCCGTTACGTAGCCTTCAACGTTGGCACTCTTGGCGTCGAGTACGCCGAGGGTCGCCGCCTGCCCGGCGAACGAGTTGTACTGCTTGGCCAGGCCCACCTGGTCGGTGGCCTGCTTGACGATCGGCAGGAACTTGGCGCGGATCTGTTCGCGGCTGCTCTTGTCCAGGTACTGGGTGGCCGAATCCTTGCCGCCGGTGAGGATGCCCTTGGCATCGGTCACGGTCATCTTCTTCACCGCGTCCACCAGCAGCGCCTGGGCCTGCGGCATGGCCGCTTCCGCCGCCTTGTTCATGCTGGCTTCCAACTGGTCGACCTGGGCGCCCATGCCGAACTGTTTCATTTTGCTGGCGACCTTGCCGAGGCTGCCCGGCAGTTCGATCTTCACCGCGGGGTTGTTGCTGAAACCACCCGGTTTGCCGAGGTTGGTCACGGCGGCGACGGCGCCCTGGGCCAATGCGTCCTTGAGGCCGCCGGACGCCTGGTCCTGGGTAAGACTGCCGAGGGACAGGGCCAGGGCGTTGACGGAAATCAGCAGGCCCGCGCAGAAGCCGGCCAGACGAAGGGAGGGACGGAGCATGGAAGCTTCCTTGTTGAGTCAGTGGGGAAATCCGTGGCGCCAGAAGAAACCTGGCGCCAGCCAGTAAGAATCTAACGGATTTATCGGCAAACGCCAGTCTTTGAAAGACGCCGCAGGCTGTTTAAGCGCTGAGGATCAGGCTTTGCGGTTTTTCTTTCAGCAATACGACAGTGCGTGGAATGGGTTTCATGGTGAACTTGCGCCGACTGCCGAAGGTGCCCTGGGTCTCGTAGATCTGGCCCGGCTTGACCTTGTTCACGTCGTAGCGCAGGTAGCGTGGAATGGAACCCTTGAAGAAGGTGATTTCCTCGCTGAGGACATGCACCGGAATGCCCGGTTCGGTCTGGGCGACCAGCCTCAGGGTGGCCAGGGTATTGTCCTGCGTGCCGATCATCGGCACCAGCGCCGCGCTGAGATACAGGTAGCCCGGCGGGCTCAGGTGAAAGGTTTCTTCCTGGTTGTCCCGGCGCCAGCGGAAGCTGTACTTGATGTCCGGCAGCAGCGAGGTGCCGGCGACGCTCAGGTCGATGTCGATCTCGACCTTGCAGTTACGCTTGAGGTCCGCCGGCAGTTCGAAGCTAAAGCGCCAGGGCGACTGGTCGGGCAGTTGCGCACTGGTCCAGGTCCCCAGCAGGGTGTCGCTGCAGCGGTTGCGCAGGGTGATACGGGTTTCGGCCTTGGCCGGGATCCTGTAATCCGGGGGGAAGTGGAAAACAGCGGTCACGACGTTTTTTGCGGTCATCTCGATGTCCTTATCGAACGCGTCAAAGGCAACGCAAGATTGAGTCTACACGCGCCTTTGCGCTTGAAAACCGGCCGAGAAGCATCCTTGCTGCTTTACCGAATGCTCTGACAAGGGTGGTTCGCCTTATCCCGCGTCAGGAGCTGAATCGGGGCTTTGCTCGGCGGCATCTTCGCTGCGATGCAGGGCGACCTGGCGAATCGACAGGCGGATTTCCGCCGGTAGTACCCGTTTGGCCGCGCCCTCGGCCAACTCGCCGAGCAGTTCGTGATAACCCAGTTTGCCGGCGGCGTCGCGCCGCAGCACATCGAGGTCGAGCAGGGTCTGGATAAAGTGGCGGAACAGGCTCTTGTCGAAAAACTCCGGGGCGTTCAGGCCATGGAGAATCGACAGGCGTTGGGCCATGACCGTACAGAGGTCTTCCAGCTCCTCGGCGCTGATGCTGTGCTGGCCGCTGTTGAGCAGCAGCGAGATAGCCATGTAGAAGCGTTGCAGGGTCTGGGCGATGCTCCGCGACAGCAGGGTCAACAGCACGAAGTGCCGCGAACTCGGCGCCGGGCGCTGGTAGACGTCGTTCTCCAGGCGCAACAGGCCCTGTTCGACAAAGGCCTGCAGCCACTGGTCGATCACCGCGTCCAGTTCGTCCAGTGACCAGCGGATGAACAGTTCCGCCTGCAGGTACGGATAAAGTGCGCGGCTGTAGCGCAGGATCTGCTCGCGGCTCATGCGCGAGGCGCTCTGGAAGAAGCTCGCGAGCAATGAGGGCAGGGCGAAGATATGCAGCACGTTGTTGCGGTAATAGGTCATCAGGACGGCGTTCTGCTCGTCCAGGTAGAGGATCTTGCCGAGGGCGTCGCTTTGTTCGGCCAGCAGGTCCATGTCCTTGACGTGCTGGATCAGCGCGCGGCCATCGCCTTCCGGCAGGGTGGTGTGTGGCGAGTAGGGCACGCGGCGCAACAACGCCAGGTAGAGGTCGAGGACCCGGGCCATGGCACGGTCATCGAGGGCCAGGCGCGTGGTCGAGAGCAGCGCCAGGGCCACCAGGTTCACCGGGTTGATCGCCGCTGCTTCGTTCAGGTGCCGGGCCACGCGCTCGCCCAGGCGGTGGGTGGTGTCATTTAGCCAGGCCGGGCGGAATTGCGGCCCCAGTTCCTGGGCACGCCAGTCCGGTTGTTCCTGGTCGAGGAATTCGGCCAGCTTGATCGGCTCGCCGAAGTTGACCGCGACCTGGCCGAAACGCTGCTTGAGCGCACCGATGACCTTGAAGATGTCGAAGATCGATTCTTTCTTCTTGCTCGCTCCACGCAGTTCGCCCAGGTAGGTGCGACCTTCCAGCACCCGCTCGTAGCCGATATACACCGGGATGAAGACGATCGGCATGCGCGAGGAGCGCAGGAAGCTGCGCAGGGTGATGGCCAGCATGCCGGTCTTCGGCCGCAGCATGCGCCCGGTGCGCGAGCGGCCGCCTTCGACGAAGTACTCCACCGGGAACCCCTTGGTGAACAGGGTGTGCAGGTACTCGTTGAACACCGAGGTGTAGAGCGGGTTGCCCTTGAAGGTGCGGCGCATGAAGAACGCGCCGCCGCGGCGCAGCAGGCTGCCGATCACCGGCATGTTCAGGTTGATCCCGGCGGCGATGTGCGGCGGGGTCAGGCCGTTGCGAAACAGCAGGTAGGACAGCAGCAGGTAGTCGATATGGCTGCGGTGGCAAGGCACATAGATGATTTCATGGCCCTGGGCCACGGCCTGTACGCCCTCGATATGGTTGACCTTGATACCGTCATAGATCTTGTTCCAGAACCAGCTCAACACCACTTCGAGGAAGCGGATCGCGGTGTAGGTGTAGTCCGAGGCGATCTCGTTGCCGTAGCGCAGGGCCTGGGCCTGGGCTTTTTCCACGGAGATGTTTTCGCGCTGGGCTTCTTCGAGGATCGCCTGGCGCACCATCGGTTCGTTGACCAGGCCCTTGACCAGGTTGCGCCGGTGCGAGATGTCCGGGCCGATCACCGCGGCCTTGAGGTTGCGCAGGTGCACCCGCAGGATCCGCTGGGCCATGCGCACGGTGCGTTCATGACCCTTGTTGTGTTCGATCAGGCCACGCAGGTGGATCGGCGCGGAGAACTGCACGCGGGTCTTGCGCCCGAGAATCAGGATGCTCAGCAGGCGGCGCAGACGGCCGGTGACCGCCCAGCTGTCGGCGAACAGCAGTTTCCAGGGGCTCGATTCGCTGTCCGGCGACTGGCCCCAGAACACACTCACCGGGATGATCAGCGCGTCTTCGCTGGGGTTCTGCGTCAGGGCGCTGACCAGTCGGGTCAGGGTCGGTGGCGCGCCGCGCTTGTCCTGGCGGCCGAGCCAGTCGGGCTCGGGGGTCAGGTAGAAGAACGCCGCCGGCTCCAGCAGCGTGCCGACCGACACCGGCAGCACCGGGCGCGGCAGGCCGGCCTTGGTGCATTCGCGGTCGACCACGGCCAGGTCGGTCAGCGACGGCGATTGCAGGACATAGAACACCGGCCGGCTACGGTCGAGGTCGAGGGTCAGCGACGATTGGTTGATCGTCTCCGAGCGCACCCACAGGTACAGGAGGCGGCGCAAGGTGCCAAACACGAGACGGCGGAACGGGGAACGGGTCATACGGCTTCTGCAGGCAAATGGATTGAACCGAGCGTTTGCTCGGCGGCTAGTGTGCCGTATTCGTCGAAGATCGGCAAAAACGCGGCGAACTAATATTGATTGAGAGTTTATTGACCTGTCTTATACTCGGACGTTCGCCGTGAACGGTAGGATTAATCCGCATAGCACGACGTTCTGGCGACGCTGCTTGAAGGGCTCGTCGAGCCGGGCCCATTCCACAATAACAAGACGGAGTACGGATTCATGGCAACTCGCGAGACAGGCAATGTGAAGTGGTTCAACGATGCCAAGGGCTACGGCTTTATTCAGCGCGAAGACGGGGCGGATGTGTTTGTGCACTACCGCGCGATTCGTGGCGAAGGCCACCGCTCCCTGGCGGAAGGGCAGCAGGTGGAGTACGCGGTGGTGGAAGGCCAGAAAGGCCTGCAGGCCGAGGATGTGGTTGGGCTCTAACCGCCGGTGTGATGCTGTTGAGGGGCCCGTTGTGGCGAGCGGGCTTGCCCGCGCTGGGCTGCGAAGCAGCCCCCAAACCGGCTGACGCGGACTTTCAGGTGTACTGCGTCAGCCGATTTACGACTGCTTCGCAGCCGAGCGCGGGCAAGCCCGCTCGCCACAGGGGCACGCTCGGCACACAGACTCCGTGCCCGCAGTCAGCATCAGGCGGTACGCCAGGTGATCTCTTCTTCGCCATCGGCGCTGATGCGGATCCAGCGATCAGCCGTCTCCTCGCCTTCTTCCTCGACCCAACTGCCCGGGGCGCAACGCACTTCCACGTTCAGCGCGGCAAAGGCGGCGCGGGCGCAGGCGATATCGTCGTCCCATGGGGTCTGGTCGCTTTCCAGGTACAGGCTGTTCCATTTGCCCACGGCCTTGGGCAGCCAGGTCACGGGCACGTTGCCGGCCTTGCACTTCCAGGTCTGGCCTTTCTGGGTCCAGTCGCTGCAAGGGCCCAACGCGGCGCCGAGCCAGGTGGCAATGGCCTTGTGGTCGACGTCGTCGTCCTTGAGGTAAATCTCGATATCGGGCTGGCGCATGGAAGTCCTCGCTGCGGCTGTTCGAAAAATCCATTCGCGGATTTTGTCGGCCTTGAATCGCTGTTCAAGGCCATGAAAAGTGGGGTTATTGTAAAACGAAGTAATCGTAGCGCATCGACACGCTGACCTCGAACGGTTCGGGCTGCTCGATGACCTGCGCTCGGCGCTCGGCGCTGGCGCGCCAGCCGTGGGGCGTCATGGCCAGCAGGTTCGCCCGGTCCTGGGCACTGGCCAGGCTCAGCTTGAATTCCAGCACTTCGCTGTGTTGCAGCGCCATGCCCGCCGGCACCAGGGCCAGGTGCTTGTCGTCGGTGTATTCGCGCACTTCATCGTACAGGCGCTCGCGCAGTTCCATCAGGTGGCCGCTGGTCGGTCCGACTTTCATCAGGCCGCCACCCGGGCTCAGCAGGCGTTTGGCTTCCTGCCAGTCCAACGGGCTGAACACGCTGGCGATGAACTGGCAGCTGGCGTCGGCCAATGGCACCCGCGCCATGCTGGCGATCAACCAGGTCAGTTGCGGGTTGCGTCGACAGGCGCGTTTGACCGCCTCGCGGGAAATATCCAGCGCATAGCCGTCAGCCGTGGGCAGTGCCTCGGCTAACTGCGCAGTGTAGTAGCCCTCGCCACAGCCGATATCGACCCAACGCCCTGGCGCCCGTTCGGCAGCCAGTTGCGCCAGGCGGCGGGCCACCGGTGCGTAGTGGCCGGCGTTGAGGAAATCACGCCGGGCTTCGACCATGGCCAGGTTGTCGCCCGGGTCGCGGCTGTTCTTGTGCTGCACTGGCAACAGGTTCAGGTAACCCTGGCGTGCCCGGTCGAAACGATGTCCGAGGGCACAGGCCACGCCGTTGTCGACCGCACCCAGGGGCGCGGAGCAGAGAGGGCAGATGAGCATCAGGCAAGCAACTTGATCAGGGTCTGGTAGTAGATTTCGGTCAGTACGTCGAGGTCGCTGGCCAGGACCCGCTCATTGACCTGGTGAATGGTCGCGTTGACCGGGCCCAGTTCGACCACCTGGGTGCCGAGGGTGGCGATAAAGCGCCCGTCGGAGGTGCCGCCGCTGGTGGAGGCCTTGGTCTCGCGTCCGGTGACGCTCTTGATGCTCGCCGACACGGCATCGAGCAGCGCGCCCGGTTCGGTCAGGAACGGCAGGCCGGACAGTGCCCATTCCACATGCCAGTCCAGGCCGTGTTTGTCGAGGATCGCCGCGACCCGCTGTTGCAGGCCTTCGACCGTGGACTCGGTGGAGAAGCGGAAGTTGAACAACGCCACCAGCTCGCCGGCAATCACGTTGGTCGCGCCGGTCCCCGAGTTGAGGTTGGAGATCTGGAAACTGGTCGGTGGGAAAAAGGCGTTGCCGTCGTCCCAGTGCTCGGCGGCCAGTTCGGCCAGGGCCGGGGCGGCCAGGTGGATCGGGTTCTTCGCCAGGTGCGGATAGGCCACGTGGCCTTGCACTCCGCGCACGGTGAGGCGGGCGCCGAGGGAACCGCGACGGCCGTTTTTCACCACGTCACCGACCAGGGTGGTGCTCGACGGTTCGCCGACGATACACCAGTCCAGGCGCTCTTTACGCGCGGCCAGGCGCTCGACCACGGCCTTGGTGCCATGGTGGGCCGGGCCTTCTTCGTCGCTGGTGATCAGGAAGGCGACTGAACCGCGATGATCCGGGTAGTCGCCGACAAAACGCTCGGCGGCCACCAGCATCGCGGCCAGGCTGCCTTTCATGTCGGCCGCGCCGCGCCCGCAGAGCATGCCGTGCTCGTCGATCAGGGCAGCGAACGGATCGTTCTGCCAGGCCTGCACGGGACCGGTGGGCACCACGTCGGTATGACCGGCGAAGCACAGCACCGGGCCTTCGTGCTTGCCATGGGAGGCCCAGAAGTTGTCGACGTCTTCGATACGCATCGGCTCGAGCTTGAAACCGGCATCGCCCAGGCGCTGCATCATCAGCTTCTGGCAGTCGGCATCGACCGGGGTCACGGAAGGGCGGCGAATCAGTTCGCAAGCGAGTTGCAGGGTCGGCGAAAGGTCGGCGTGGGCCGTCATGGGAAAGCTCCGAAGCTTTTTGTAGAAGCCGGCTTGCCGGCTCCTACACGGGTAGGGGCGCGCAAAGGGTGGATATCTTAAAGCAAAACGGCGGCCCGCAGGCCGCCGTTTGGTGTCGTGCATCGCGTTTATGCGACCGCCGCCGGCTCCGGCTCGCCGGCCGGTTTCGGCAGCGAGGAGACGAACGCCATGATCAGCGCCGCCAGGTACGGCAGCGACTGCACCAGCAACATCACCACCCAGAAGCGCATGTCGTTGCTCGGCAAGCCCTGCACCAGGAAGATCCCCAGTGCCGCGGCCCACAGCAGCAGCATGATGAACATCTCTTCCCGGGCTTCCGAAATCGCCACCCAGAAGCCGTGGTTGTCGGCGTTTTTCGGCGTGCGGAAGAATGGGATGCTACTGGTGAAGAAGCCATACAGCACCGCTTTGGCGATGGTGTGGGACAAGGCTAGCCCGGCCAGTGCCGCGGCGAAGGCATCCTTCATGTTGACCCCGACCGCGCGACGGTAGAGGAACAGGATCTTGCCGACCTTGAACACGAACAGCGCCAATGGCGGGATCGCGAAGATCAACAGCGGCGGATCGACCCGTTGCGGCACGATGATCATCGCCGCCGACCAGAGCAGGGCCCCGACGGTGAAGAAGATGTTCATGCCGTCGGCGACCCACGGCAACCAGCCCGCGAGGAAGTGGTAGCGCTGGCCGCGGGTCAGCTCGGTGTCCTTGCCGCGCAGCAGGCTGGCGGTGTGCCGCTTGATGATCTGGATCGCCCCGTAGGCCCAGCGGAACCGCTGTTTCTTGAAGTCGATAAAGGTATCGGGCATCAGGCCCTTGCCGTAACTGTTGTGGTGATAAGCCGCCGACAGACCTTTTTCGAAGACCCGCAGGCCCAGCTCGGCGTCTTCGCAGATGCACCAGTCGGCCCAGCCCAGTTCTTCCAGGACCGAGCGTCGGGTCATGGTCATGGTGCCGTGCTGGATGATCGCGTCACGGTCGTTGCGGGTGACCATACCGATATGGAAGAAACCCTTGTATTCCGAGTAGCAGAGTTTCTTGAAGGTGCTTTCGTTCTGGTCGCGGTAGTCCTGCGGCGATTGCACGATGGCGATCTTCGGATCGGCGAAGTGCGGCACCATGTGCTTGAGCCAGTTGCGGTCGACGCAGTAGTCCGAGTCGATCACCGCGATGACTTCGGCGTCCTTGGCGGTGTGCGGGATCAGGTAGTTCAGCGCCCCGCCCTTGAACCCGGCCAGCGGCGCGACGTGGAAGAAGCGAAAGCGCGGGCCGAGGGTTTCGCAGTAGGCCTGCACTGGTTCCCAGACCGCCGGGTCCTTGGTGTTGTTGTCGATGATCAGGACTTCGTAGTCCGGGTAATCGAGGGCCGCCAGGGCGTCGAGGGTCTGTTTGACCATCTCCGGCGGCTCGTTGTAGCACGGCACGTGGATCGAGACCTTCGGCCGGTAGTCCGAGTCGCCTTCCACCGGCAGGAATTCACGCCGGCGTTTGTGTGTCCAGACCGCCTCGGCCAGTTCGTGGGCTTCGGTCAAGAGGACGATAAACACGCCCAGGGCACCGATGGCCAGCAGGAAGCCCACCGTCAGGCTGAACCAGGTGCTGTATTGCTGGCTGTAGTCGTAGCCGATCCACACCAGCACCGAACCGCAGAGGAACGCGGTAAAGGTCAGGAAGGTCCGCCCGCGCTGGCGCAGGGCCGAGCCGTCGATCATCAGCAAGGTCAGCGAGAGCAGCGCCAGCACCACCGAGCCGATGGCCAGCACGCGCCATTGCGGGATCGCCACCACCGGGCCTTCGAAGTTGAACTTCTGCTGGCGCGCGGCGTTGAACACGCCCCAGTAGGCGCCCACCGAACCTTCGTCGCTGGCCTTCCACGGCTGGTCGAAGGCTTCGATCACGAAGTAGTTGAAGCCCTGGCGGTTAAGCTTGTTGACCAGCGTCCGCAGGTAAATCGCCTGGTCGGCCTGGGTCGCATCGGCACCGCCACGCATGCGGCCGTTGCTCGGCCAGCCGACTTCCGAGAGCAGCAGCGGCTTTTTCGGGAACATGCGCTTGAGCTCGCGGGCGCGGTCCAGCACGTACTGGCCGGCCTTGTCCATCGGGATAGATTCCCAATAGGGCAGGATGTGCGCGGCGATCAGGTCGACGTGCTTGACCAGTTCCGGGTTGTGTTCCCAGATATGCCACTGTTCCGAGGTGGTCACCGGCACCTTGACGGCGGCGCGCACGCGGTCGAGCAGCACGGCCAGTTCCTTGGCGGTGATTTCCTTGCGGAAGATCGCTTCGTTGCCGACCACCACGCGCACGACACTGCGGCTGGTGTTGGCCAGTTCGATGGCGCGGGTGATTTCGCGCTCGTTGCGTTCCTGGTCCGGGCTGATCCAGATCCCCAGGGTTACCCGTAGGCCGAACTCTTCGGCGAGCTTGGGAATATCCTGAAGGGTGCCGTCGACCGAGTAGATACGGATGTTATCCGTCAGCTTGCTCATGATCTCCAAGTCGCGACGCATATCATCGTCGGTCGGATACTGCTCTTTCTGTGGGAATTGTCCCTGCTGGAAAGGCGAGTAGGAGAAGCCGGCGATCTGCTCGGGCCAGTCAGGCGCTGAAACCGGGCGGTTGATCAGCGCCCAGAAACCGGTGAATAGTGCGGCGATTGCCAGCACCACGACCAGGTTGAGTCCAAATTTACGCGATGGCATAGGTATTTCGGGTTCCGAAAAGGGCTAGAACAAGGAACAGAGCGGCGCGCATCCTACACTTGCTATCCGTCGACCGTACAGCACCGTGGAGTGCGCGCGGACATTGGGCAATGACGCGAGACTTAAGTTCTTTCCGAATTCTTTGTAGCTCTATTCTCGTCAAAGCGTTGTGATTTAACACTCATGGACCGCCATTCATAGGCTAAAGCTGCCCTCGGCTTGCGCCCGGCCCTATAATGCGCGCCGGTTTTTGGGGTAATGGTCATGAGTGCAGAAGATCCGCGGTTTGCCGGCGTCGCCCGGTTGTATGGCATTGAAGGCCTGGAACGGCTGAAGGCCGCCCATGTGGCAATCGTCGGCGTTGGCGGTGTCGGTTCCTGGGCGGCCGAAGCCATTGCCCGTTGCGGGGTCGGCGAGATCTCGCTGTTCGACCTGGATGATGTCTGCGTCAGCAACAGCAACCGTCAGTTGCATGCTTTGGACAGCACCGTCGGCCGGGCCAAGGTCGAAGTGATGGCCGAGCGCCTGCAGGGCATCAACTCGGACTGCCGGGTCCACGCGGTGACGGATTTTGTGACCCGCGAAACCATGGCCGAGTACATCACCCCGGACATCGACTGTGTGATCGACTGCATCGACAGCGTCAACGCCAAGGCCGCGCTGATCGCCTGGTGCAAGCGGCGCAAGATCCAGATCATCACCACGGGTGGTGCCGGCGGGCAGATTGATCCGACGTTGATCCAGGTCTGTGACCTGAACCGTACCTTCAATGATCCGCTGGCCTCGAAAGTGCGTTCGACCTTGCGCCGTGACTACGGTTTTTCCCGCACGGTGACCCGCCATTACAGTGTGCCTTGTGTGTTTTCCACCGAGCAGCTGCGTTATCCCAAGCCCGATGGCAGCATTTGTTTGCAGAAGAGTTTTGTTGGCGATGGGGTGAAGCTGGACTGTGCCGGTGGTTTTGGCGCGGTGATGATGGTCACGGCGACGTTCGGCATGGTGGCGGCGACCAAGGCAGTGGACAAGATCGTCGCCGGCATGCGCCGACCGGCGGATCGGATCAAGCCTGAGTAGCAGATGGACTCCTTTGTGGCGAGTGGGCTTGTCGGAACGCCGCACCGCCGCGCTCAGCTGCGCAGCAGTCGCAAAATCGGGCACCTCGGTGTACCTGATGCACCGGGCTCGCCGGTTTTGGGGCCGCTTCGCGACCCAGCGCGGGCAAGCCCGCTCGTCACACACATCCGTTCAATCATGCGCTGTGCGCCAGCTTCTGCATCCGCTGCAGCACTGCACTCAGGCCGTTGCTGCGCGACGGCGACAATTGTCGGGACAGGCCAAGCTGGTTGAACCAGTCCGGCAGGTCGACCTGCCGCAATTCGTCGGCGCTCAGGCCATTGACCCTCACCAGCAGCAACGCCACCAGTCCGCGAATCATTCGCGCGTCGCTGCTTGCGGCAAACTGCCACTGATCGTCATGCAGCCGGCCGGTCAACCACACCTGGCTTTCGCAGCCATGCACGCGGTTGGCTTCGGTCTTGTCGGCGTCGCTCAAGGGCGGCAAGCGCTCGCCCCATTGCATCAGCAGGCGCGCCCGTTGTTCCCAACCCGCCAGGTGCTGGAAGTTTTCCAGCACCAACTGCGCCTCGGCGGGCAGGCTCATCGCAACAACTCCAGGGCCTGATCGAGCGCCTCGAAAAACCGTTCGAGGTCTTCGGAGTCGTTGTACAGCCCCAGCGAGACGCGGATCGCGCCCGCCAGCCCGAGCTGTTTCATCAGCGGCATTGCGCAGTGATGGCCGGCGCGCACGGCAATCCCTTGCTCGGTCAGCAGGTGCGCCAGGTCGGCGTTGTGCACGCCGTCGACGACGAAGCTGGCCAACGCCAGTTGCGGCTCTCCCAGCAGACGGATGCCCTTGCGCACCTTCAGGCCTTGCAACAGGTGAGCGTGCAGTGCTGCTTCGTGGGCCGAGACGGCCGCCTGGTCGAGGCCGGCCAGGTAGTCGAGGCTCGCGCCCAGGCCGATGACGCCGGCAATCGGCGGTGTTCCGGCCTCGAAGCCCAATGGGGCCGGACGGAAGCTGGCCTGCTGATAGTCCGCGTCCAGTACCATCTCGCCGCCGAACTGCCAGTGACGCAGTTGGCTCAGGGCTTCGTGGCGGCCATAGAGCACACCGACGCCATCGGGGCCGTAGAGCTTGTGGCTGGAAAATACATAGAAATCGCAGCCCAGCGCCTGGACGTCGTGACGACCGTGGACCACGCCCTGGGCACCGTCGATCACGCTCAGCGCGTTGACCGAACGGGCCAGGCTCAACAATTGCGCTAACGGTTGCCAGGCGCCGAGCACGTTGGACAGTTGGCTGACCGCCAGCAGTCGGGTCCGCGGGCCGATCAACGAGCGGGCGGCGTCCAGGTCGATCAGGCCGCTGTCGCTGATCGGCAGGACCACCAGCCGCAGCCCCCGACGTTGTGCCAGTTGCTGCCAGGGCAGCAGGTTGGCGTGATGCTCCAGGGCGCTGATAACGATCTCGTCGCCGGGTTGGAACAGCGCCTCCAGACCATAGGCGAGGAGATTCAGCGCCGAGGTGGCACCGTGGGTGAAGACGATCTGGCCGCTGTTGCCGGCATTGAGCCACTGGCCCGTCTTGCTCCGACTGTCCTCGAAAGCCTGGGTAGCGTGGGCACCGGGCAGGTGTTGGGCACGGTGCACATTGGCCGCGCCGTTGCTGTAATAGTGCGCCAGGGCATCGATCAGCGCCTGGGGCTTCTGGGTGGTGGCGGCGCTGTCCAGGTACACCTGGTCTTGCCGTTGCAGGGCGGCGATGGCCGGGAAATCGGCGCGCCAGGGAGAAGCTATCAGCATGGTGTTCGGCCCTGGTGTTGGGAGCAGAGCTTGTCAGCGAGATTTGTAGCAGCCTTGAGGGCCTCTTCGCGGGCAAGCTCCGCTCCCACAAAAGATTTGTGCCGTGCACAAAAAACTGCGCTCAACGTCCTACTGTGGGAGCGGAGCTTGCCCGCGAAGACGGCCTTTCAGGCGCCATCGCCGGCAAGGGGGGGTGCCGCAAGGCCTGCGGCAATCCTGCTCAGTTATGTGCGTGCAGGGCTTCGTTCAGCGCGATGGCCGACTTGTGGCTCTTGCATTCCACCGCACCGGTTTCCGAGTTGCGACGGAACAGCAGGTCCGGCAGGCCGGCCAGGTCACGGGCCTTGAGCACCTTGACCAACTGGTTGTTTTCGTCGAGCAGCGCGACCTTGGTCCCGGCGGTCACATACAGGCCCGACTCCACGGTGTTGCGGTCGCCCAGCGGAATGCCGATACCGGCGTTGGCGCCGATCAGGCAGCCTTCGCCAACCTTGATGACGATATTGCCGCCACCGGACAGGGTGCCCATGGTCGAGCAACCGCCGCCCAGGTCCGAACCCTTGCCGACGAAGACACCCGCGGAAACGCGACCTTCGATCATGCCGGGGCCTTCGGTACCGGCGTTGAAGTTGACGAAACCTTCGTGCATCACGGTGGTACCTTCGCCGATGTAGGCGCCCAGGCGGATCCGCGCGCTGTCAGCGATACGCACGCCGCTCGGGACCACGTAGTCGGTCATTTTCGGGAACTTGTCCACCGAGAACACTTCCAGCAGCTCGCCACGCAGGCGTGCTTCCAGTTGATGCGCGGCCAGCTCCGACAGGTCGATGGCGCCCTGGCTGGTCCAGGCCACGTTCGGCAGCAACGGGAACACACCCGCCAGGCTCAGGCCGTGAGGTTTGACCAGGCGGTGGGAGAGCAGGTGCAGCTTGAGGTAGGCCTCAGGGGTGGAAGTCAGTTGGGCGTCTTCCGCCAACACGGTGGCGACCAACGGCTTGTGGCTTTCCGCCAGGCGGGTCAGCAGGGCGGCCTGGGCGGCGTCGATGCCTTTCAGCGCCTCGGCCAGTTGCGAGGCCTGGGCGGTGCTGAAGGTGATCGCCTGGTTGCCGCCGGTGTAACCGAGGATCGGCGCGATTGCGGCGACCAGCTCGGCTGAGGGCTGGATCATGGGTTGGGCGTAGAAAACTTCCAGCCAGGCACCTTGACGATTCTGGGTGCCAACGCCGAAGCCCAGGCTGAACAGAGTAGTGGACATGCAGTTACCTCTTGCAAAATGAGTGGGGGCCTTGAGCGCTCTGGCTCAGTTGAGGGCCGCCGCATAGCTATCTGGCTTGAAGCCAATCAGGGTTCGGTCACCGAGATCAAGCACCGGGCGCTTGATCATCGAGGGTTGTGCCAGCATCAGTTCAATCGCTTTCGCCTGGTCGAGATCGGCTTTACGTTCGTCGTCGAGTTTGCGAAAGGTGGTGCCGGCGCGGTTCAGCACCACTTGCCAGCCATGCTCGTTGCACCACTGGGTCAGGTGTTCGCGGTCGATGCCGGCGGTCTTGTAGTCATGGAACTCGTAGGGCACGGCCTGCTCGTCGAGCCAGGTACGGGCCTTTTTCATGGTATCGCACGCTTTGATTCCGAAAAGGTGCAACGTTTTGCTCGAAGCGGTCACAGCGTTTGCCTCCCCTTTGGAGATGCGAGGAATGAAAGGTTGAAGATTATGCCATGACCGGGCCGCTTAGGCGCCTTAGTCGTGTACGGTTACATCTTCCCTGGCCGGCTGCGACTTTCGTGCAGCGTCCGGGCGGCAGCTTAAGCGGCTAATATGGCACTTCGACGGCAACTGCTTGCCAGGGATGTGTTGTTGAACGATCGGGAATGCCTTTTATGCAGACTGCCTACACCGTCCTGATTTTGCTGATGCTGGTCGGCGTCTCGCGTTTGCTCTGGCGGGTGATCCCGCTGCCGCTGCCCTTGGTGCAGATTGCCGCGGGGGCCTTGCTGGCCTGGCCGACCCTGGGCCTGCATGTGGCGCTGGACCCGGAGCTGTTTCTGTTCCTGTTTCTGCCGCCGTTGCTGTTTTCCGATGGTTGGCGCATGCCCAAGCGCGAACTGTGGCGCCTGCGCGGGCCGATCCTGACCCTGGCCGTGGGTTTGGTGCTGTTCACTGTGGTCGGTGCCGGTTACTTCATCCACTGGCTGTTGCCGGCCATCCCCTTGCCGGTGGCGTTCGCCCTGGCCGCCGTGTTGTCGCCGACCGACGCCGTGGCGGTGTCCGCCATCGCCCAGAACCGCCTGCCGACGCCGCTGATGCATATGCTCCAGGGCGAGGCGTTGATGAATGACGCGTCGGGCCTGGTGACCTTCAAGTTCGCCCTGGCGGCGGCCGTGACCGGTGCCTTCTCCCTGGCCACTGCGAGCCTGACCTTTGTCCTGGTGGCGGTCGGTGGCCTGGCCGTCGGCGTGGCGCTGAGCTGGCTGGTGGGGCGTTTTCGGGTGTGGATGATCGCCCGTGGTTGGGACGATCCGGCGACTCATGTGGTGTTCATGTTGCTGTTGCCGTTTGCCGCCTATGTGCTGGCCGAGCGCCTGGGGGTGTCGGGGATCCTCTCGGCGGTGGCGGCGGGGATGATGCAGAGCTGGCTCGACCTGTTGCCGCGCCAGACCAGTACCCGGCTGCTCAACCGCAGTGTCTGGTCGCTGCTGGAGTTCGCCTTCAATGGGCTGATCTTCCTGCTGCTGGGCTTACAGTTGCCGGATATCGTCAAGGCGGTGGCCAGTCATGAGACCTCGTTGTGGCCGACCCTGGCCTATCGCTGCCTGGAGGTGCTGGCGATCTTCCTGGCGCTGCTGGCGTTGCGCTTTATCTGGGTGCACAGCATCTGGCGCCTGTCGGAACTGCTGCGCGGCTGGCGTGGTAAAAGCCAACTGTCGGGGATGGCCAAGGGGCGCTCCTGCTGGTTGCTGACGGTGGGGGGCGTGCGCGGGGCCGTGACGCTGGCGGGCGTGATGTCGGTGCCATTGCTGATCGCCCCGGGGGTGGATTTTCCCGAGCGTGATTTGCTGTTTTTCATTGCCGCCGGGGTGATCCTGCTGTCGTTGGCGACGGCCAGCATTGCCCTGCCGTTGTTGTTGCGTGATTTGCCCAGGAGCCAGGATGACCAGCATCGCGGCGAAGTGCGCGAAGCCTGGAAGAAGACCGCCGAAGCGGCGATCCATGTGCTGGAGGCCGAGGAGTTGGGGGCAGTGCAGGACACGACCCGGGATGCGCTCCAGGATGCGACCCAGGCCGCGTTGGCGACCGAATTGAAAGCGCGGTTGATGGCCGAATACCGGCATCAGTTGGAGGTGTTCAACGACTCCGCCGAAGCCCAGGCGCTGGCGTTCCAGATGGACCAGTTGGATCGCCGCTTGCGCTTGAAAGCGCTACGGGCGCAGCGTCTGGAGTTGTACCGACTGAGTCGCCAGCACCAGATCGGCGACGATGTGTTGCGCGAGGTGTTGGCGGAGCTGGATCTGAGCGAGGCGAACCTGGGGGCGGTGAAATAGCGGGGAGGGGGGTAGGGTACTGAGGGGACAGACCAAACTCTGCTCCCGCAAGGACCGGATATTTGAAGTCGAACGCGGTCTTGTGGCGAGCGGGCTTGCCCGCGCTGGGGCGCGAAGCGGACCTAAAATCAGCTACTTCATTGTGTCAGGCGGAATGCAAGCTCAGGTTTTTGCGGCTGCTTCGCAGCCGAACGCGGGCAAGCCCGCTCGCCACAGTTGAGAGTGTTATTGGCTGTAACTACTTGCGGCGCTGGATGAACGCGCGAATCCGCTCGGCGGCCTCGACACACTCGGCCAGCGGGGCAACCAGGGCCATGCGCACGCGCCCGGCTCCCGGATTGACGCCGTCCACTTCGCGGGACAGGTAGGAACCCGGCACCACCGTTACATGCTCCTCGGCAAACAGATCACGGCAGAACGCCGCATCGTCGCCCTGCACATTCGGCCACAGGTAGAAGCTGCCATCCGGGCGCCGCACATCCAGCACCGGGGCGAGGATCTCCAGCACCGCGTCGAATTTCTCCCGGTACAGCGCACGGTTGGCCCGTACATGCACTTCGTCGTTCCAGGCCGCCACGCTGGCCAGTTGGGTCTGCACCGGCATCGCGCAGCCGTGGTAGGTGCGATACAGCAGGAAGGCCTTGAGAATATCCGCGTCCCCGGCGACAAAACCCGAACGCAGCCCCGGCAGGTTGGAACGCTTGGACAGGCTATGGAACACCACGCAACGCTTGAAGTCCTGGCGGCCCAGGGCCACGCAGGCGCTGAGCAGGCCCGGCGGCGGGGTCTGCTCGTCGAAGTACAGTTCGCTGTAGCACTCGTCGGCGGCGATCACGAAATCATGCTCGTCGGCCAGGGCGATCAGCTTTTTCAAGGTCTCCAGCGGAATCAGCGCGCCGGTCGGGTTGCCTGGCGAACACAGGAAGAGGATCTGGCAACGCTGCCAGATCTCCGTCGGCACGGCCTCGAAGTCCGGATTGAAACCGTTCTCGTCCAGGCATGGCAGGTAGTGCGGCTTGGCCCCGGCGAGGAAGGCCGCGCCTTCGTAGATCTGATAGAACGGGTTGGGGCTGACCACCAGGGCATCGTCGCCACGGTTGACCACGGTCTGGGTAAAGGCGAACAGCGCCTCGCGGGTGCCATTGACCGGCAGGATATTGCGCGCCGGGTCGATCCAGCCGCTCGGCACGCCGAAGCGCCACTCGCACCAGCCACCGATGGCTTCACGCAGGGCCGGTACGCCGAGGGTGGTCGGGTACACGGCCATCTGTTCCAGGTTGGCGCTCAGGGCCTCGGCGACGAATGTCGGCGAGCGGTGCTTCGGTTCGCCGATGGACAGGGCGATCGGCCGCTTGTCCGCGTTCGGCGTCACGCTGCCGAGCAGGGCGCGGAGTTTCTCGAACGGGTAGGGCTGCAGCTGGTTCAGGGCATTGTTCATGGACAGTCTCGTTCAATTCGGTTGTAGGCATGCGGCCTGCCGGGCGCGGGTAGATCAAGTGTCGGAGCGGCCTGCCCGCGATGACGCTGTGTCAGTCGCCAGCAAGGTGTTTGGGCTGACGTATCGCGAGCAATCGCGCGTCGACCGGCCGCTCCCACAGGGAAGCATTTATCAGATACTCAGGCGCATCGTTTCAAGGGGCGGTTCGGCGTTGACGCTCAACTGTTCGACGATGGCGTCCTGCAATCGGCTGCACAGTTGCGGGTCGGACAGCGGTTGGTTATCGGCGTCGGTAATGAAGAACACGTCTTCGACCCGCTCGCCGAGGGTGGCGATCTTGGCGTTCTGCAGCGACAGGTCGAATTCCAGGAAGATCTTGCCGATCCGCGCCAGCAGCCCGGGACGGTCCGGCGCGCTCAGCTCCAGCACCGTGACCGGGCGCTGGGCGTCGTTGTGGATGGTCACCTGGGGCGCGAAGGCGAAGTGCTTGAGCTGGCGCGGGACCCGGCGCTGGATGATGGTCGGGTAGTCGTCCGGGTTGCGCAGGGCTTCGGTCAGGCCGTCGCGGATCTGCTTGATGCGCTTCGGGTTGTCGCCGATGGAACCGCCGTCGTTGTCCAGCACGATGTAGGTGTCGAGGGTGAACTGGCTGCTCGAGGTGATGACCCGGGCGTCATGGATGTTCAGGTTGAGCTGGTCCATCGCGGCCACGGTCACGGCGAAGAAGTCGTGCTGGTCCGGGGCGTAGATGAAGATCTGCGTGCCGCCTTCGAATTCGCGCTGGGTGGTTTCCTTGATTAGCACCAGCGGGCCGCCATCGGCCGGCTGCTGCAGGATCGCGTCGCTGTGCCAGGCGACGTCGCCGGCGGTGTGGCGCAGGAAGTAGTCATCGCCCAGTTGCGACCAGAGCTGCTCGACATCGTCCGGGTCGGTGCCGGCGCGCACCAGGATATCCAGGGCGGCGCTCTGGGTCTGGCGAATCTGCTCTTCGCGGTCCACCGGGTTTTCCAGGCCGCGGCGCAGGGCGCGCTTGGTCTCGGTGTAGAGCTGGCGCAACAGGCTGGCGCGCCAGGAGTTCCACAGGCTCGGGTTGGTCGCGTTGATGTCGGCGACGGTCAGCACGTACAGGTAGTCCAGGCGTACCTGGTCGCCGACGCTCTGGGCGAAGTCATGGATGACCTGCGGGTCGGACAGGTCCTTGCGCTGGGCGGTGGTGGACATCACCAGGTGGTTCTGCACCAGCCAGACGATCAGGCGGCTGTCCCACTGCGGCAACTGGTGACGCGCGCAGAAGGCCGCGGCATCCACCGCGCCGAGTTCCGAATGGTCGCCGTGGCGGCCCTTGCCGATGTCATGGTAGAGCCCGGCCATGTAGATCAGCTCGGGCTTGGGCAGCTTGGCCATGAGCTTGGCGGCCAGCGGGAATTTCTCCGAGACCTGGGTGTACTGCAGTTTGCGCAGGTGCTTGATCAGGTTCAGGGTGTGGGCGTCGACTGTATAGATATGGAACAGGTCGTGCTGCATCTGCCCGACGATATCGCCGAACTCCGGCAGGTAGCGCCCGAGGATGCCGTAGCGGTTCATCCGGCGCAGGTTGCGGTGGATGCCGATCTTGCACTTGAACAGCTCGATGAACAGGCTGGTGTTGCGGATATCGTTGCGGAAGTCGTCGTCGATCAGATGACGGTTTTCTCGCAGCAGGCGGATGGTGTCGGCGCGCACGCCCTTGATTTCCGGCTGCTGGGCCATCAGCACGAAGATTTCCAGCATGGCGAACGGGGTGCGGCGGAAGACGTTGGGATTGCTCGCCTCGATGTAGCCGTCGTGCAACTGGAAGCGTGAGTTCAACGGCTGCGGCGGCGCTTCGTCTTCCGGGGCGAGGATGATTTCCTCGAAGTGCTGGATGATCAGGTCGCTGAGCTGGGCAATGCTCATGACCACCCGGTAGTACTGCTGCATGAAGTTTTCGATGGCCTGTTTCGCATCGTCGCCCTTGAAGCCCAGCAGCCCGGCGATGCTGCGCTGGTGGTCGAACAGCAGGCGGTCCTCGGCGCGCCCGGCAAGCATGTGCAGGGCATAGCGGACTTTCCAGAGGAATTCCTGGGAGGAGGCCAGCACGGCGTTTTCGCTTTCCACCAGAAAGCCTTCGCCGGCCAGGGCCCGCAGGTTCAGGGTGCCGTACTGGCGGCGGGCGACCCAGAGGATCGTCTGGATATCCCGCAGGCCGCCGGGCGAGCCCTTGACGTTGGGCTCCAGGTTGTATTCGGTGTCGTTGTACTTGTGGTGGCGGGCCTTCTGCTCGGCGCGCTTGGCCAGGAAGAAGTCCTTGCTCGGCCACATGTGCGCCGTGCTGGTGACGTCGAGCATGCGCTGGCGCAGGCGTTCGGGGCCGGCGATGGTGCGGCTTTCCATCAGGTTGGTGATCACCGTCAGGTCGGCCCGGGCCTCTTCGGCGCACTCGTCGACCGAACGCACGCTCTGGCCGACTTCCAGGCCGATGTCCCAGAGCAGGGTGAGGAAACGCTCGATGGAGTCGCGAAAGATCTCGTGGTCGGCGCTGTCGAGCAGGATCAGCAGATCGATGTCCGAGTAGGGGTGCAGCTCGCCACGACCGTAGCCGCCGACCGCCACCAGGGCGATGTCGGCGTCTTCGCTCCAACTGAACTGGTCCCAGGCCTTTTGCAGGATGTTGTCGACGAACCAGGCGCGGTCTTCGATCAGGCGGCGGATGTCACGGCCGGCGCGAAAACGCTCGTCGAGCACCTCGCGGGCCTGGCGGATGGCCTTCTTGAAGGCGGCGATTGGGCTGGCCTTCAGTGCCAGTTCCGCCTGGAACTGGCCGCGGTCGAAGAGTTCGGGGTCCACCTGCGGCATCGATTGGCTTTCCTTGGGTTGCATAGGCGTTCTATATGAGGCGGCAGGCGCGAACGATCAAGCCGAGACGCGCGGGATGGTTTCATCGCTGCGCAGGGTGAAGATCTCGTAGCCGCTGTCGGTGACCAGCAGGGTGTGCTCCCACTGGGCCGAGAGCTTGCGGTCCTTGGTGATCGCGGTCCAGCCATCGCCCAGCACCTTGGTGTCGGCCTTGCCCTGGTTGATCATCGGCTCGATGGTGAAGGTCATGCCAGCCTTGAGTTCCATGCCGGTGCCGGCGCGGCCGTAGTGGAGGATCTGCGGCTCTTCGTGGAACACCTTGCCGATGCCATGACCACAGAACTCACGCACCACCGAGAAGCCGTTCTTTTCCGCGTGCTTCTGGATGATTTCGCCGATGTCACCCAGGCGGCAGCCGGGCTTGACGATCTCGATGGCCTTGTACATGCATTCCTGGGTGATCTGCGACAGGCGCTCGGCCCAGACCGGCACGCTGCCGACGTGGAACATCTTGCTGGTGTCGCCGTGGTAGCCGTCCTTGATCACGGTCACGTCGATGTTCAGCGTATCGCCATCCTTGAGCGGCTTGTCGCCCGGGATGCCGTGGCAGACCACGTGGTTGACCGAGGTGCAGATCGACTTCGGGAAGCCCTTGTAGTTGAGCGGGGCGGGAATGGCCTGCTGCACATTGACGATGTAGTCGTGGCAGATACGGTCGAGTTCCTCGGTGGTGACGCCGGGCTTGACGTATTCACCGATCATTTCCAGTACATCGGCAGCCAGGCGGCCAGCGACACGCATTTTCGCGATGTCCTCGGGGGTTTTGAGGGTGACGGTCATACAGGCTCTCTTCTACGCGCCGGGCGCGGATAAACACGGAATGGGGCGCAAACGCCGGGGCCGCGATGGCTGGCCCGGGGTTTCGGTACCCTTAAAGGCATGATTCTACCAGACGCAAGGGCTGAACCATGAGCGTCCGGCCATCGCTTCTCTCTATAAGCTGGGGGCATTCTGGCCTGAATCCAGGGCGCGCGCAAAAGCCCGGGGTGGGAAATGTGAATGCGGGTTTCGTTTTGGTCGTTGTTGTGGTATAAAATGCGCCGCTTTCCGGGGATAGCCCCGCGAAGCTTAAATCCACACACGTGTCGACACGATGACCTGGGTGCCTTCAGCTGATGCTGCTGGTTGGTCATTGGGATACGTGGAGGCCAAACCCGACTTATCAAGGAACTATCATGTCCCAAGTCAACATGCGCGATATGCTGAAGGCCGGTGTGCACTTCGGTCACCAGACCCGTTACTGGAACCCGAAAATGGGCAAGTACATTTTCGGCGCGCGTAACAAGATCCACATCATCAACCTTGAAAAAACCCTGCCAATGTTCAACGAAGCGCTGACTTTCGTAGAGCGCCTGGCCCAGGGCAAAAACAAGATTCTGTTCGTCGGCACCAAGCGTTCCGCTGGCAAGATCGTTGCTGAAGAAGCAGCACGTTGCGGTTCGCCGTACGTCGATCATCGCTGGTTGGGCGGCATGCTGACCAACTTCAAAACCATCCGTGCTTCGATCAAGCGTCTGCGTGATCTGGAAATCCAGGCCGAAGACGGTACTTTCGCCAAGCTGACCAAGAAAGAGGCGCTGATGCGCACTCGCGACCTGGAAAAGCTCGATCGTTCCCTGGGTGGTATCAAGGACATGGGCGGTCTGCCTGACGCACTGTTCGTGATCGACGTTGACCACGAGCGCATCGCGATCACCGAAGCCAACAAGCTGGGCATCCCGGTTATCGGCGTAGTCGATACCAACAGCAGCCCGGAAGGCGTTGACTACATCATCCCAGGCAACGATGACGCCATCCGCGCCATCCAGCTGTACATGGGTTCGATGGCTGACGCTGTGATCCGCGGTCGCAACAACGTCAACGGTGGCACCGTCGAGTTCGCTGCTGAAGAAGCTCCGGTCGCCGCAGCTGAGTAACACGCCCTGGCGTTGACTCAGTAAGCAAAAAGGGGGCTTGGCCCCCTTTTTGCCACCTCGAAAACCGTTGGTCGGCGGTGCCGCTACAGCCTTTGTAATGTGTAGTCGCTACAACGGGGTCGGGAAGAATTGAACGCCCGTTCGATCGGGTGGAATGGTTGATAACCTATCCAAGAGGAATTTTGAAATGGCAGAGATTACTGCAGCGTTGGTCAAAGAACTGCGCGAGCGTACCGGCGAAGGCATGATGGACTGCAAGAAGGCCTTGACCAAGGCTGGCGGCGACATCGAAAAAGCCATTGATGACATGCGCGCTTCGGGCGCCATCAAGGCTGCCAAGAAAGCTGGCAACATTGCCGCTGAAGGCGCCATCGCAATCAAGGGCGACGGCAAGGCTGCCGTGATCCTGGAAGTGAACTCGCAGACCGACTTCCTGGCTCTGCAGGACGACTTCAAGGCCTTCGTCGCTGCCAGCGTTGAAAAAGCCTTCGCTGACAAACTGACCGACGCAGCTCCGCTGATCGCCGCTCAGGAATCGGCACGTGAAGCACTGGTTGCCAAAGTCGGCGAAAACGTCAACATCCGTCGCCTGGCGCGTATCGAAGGCGATGTGGTCGGCGCTTACCTGCACGGCAACAAGATCGGTGTGGTTGTGGCCCTCAAAGGCGGCAACGAAGACCTGGCCAAGGACGTTGCCATGCACGTTGCGGCAACCAACCCTGAGTTCCTGCTGCCATCGCAGGTCTCCGCTGAGGCTATCGAGCGCGAAAAAGGCGTTTTCCTGACCCTCAACGAAGACAAGATCAAAGGCAAGCCAGCTGAAATCGTTGAAAAAATGGTCGGCGGCCGTATCAGCAAGTTCCTGGCCGAAGCCAGCCTGGTTGAACAAGCTTTCGTCAAGAACCCGGAAGTCACCGTCGGTGCCCTGGTCAAGAAAGCCGGCGCTGAAATCGTTTCCTTCACTTACTTCAAGGTAGGTGATGGCATCGAGAAGCCAGTGGACAACTTCGCTGAAGAAGTTGCTGCTCAGCTGGCTGCCAACAAGTAAAAGACGGTTTTCAACTGTCGACCCAAGAGGCTGCCCGCTTACGCGCGCAGCCTCTTTTCAAATGGGAGGAGAGGTTTCTCTTTTTCCATTCGGAACCGTCTTACAGAGATGTGTTCTGATGGCGCTGTAGCAGCGCCAAGCTAGAGTAAGCGCAGGCTGCAAACAGCTCGCAAGTTTTTTTTAAACGCCGCAGGAGAGATTCGCAATGGCTCAGCAGGGCAGTGGCTATCAAGCTCGCTATAAACGCATTCTACTCAAACTTAGCGGCGAGGCCCTGATGGGCTCGGAAGAGTTCGGGATCGACCCGAAAGTCCTGGATCGCATGGCGCTGGAAGTCGGCCAGTTGGTGGGCATCGGCGTTCAGGTCGGCCTGGTGATCGGTGGTGGCAACCTGTTCCGCGGTGCCGCCTTGAGTGCCGCCGGGATGGACCGCGTCACCGGCGACCACATGGGCATGCTGGCCACGGTGATGAACGCACTGGCGATGCGCGACGCGCTGGAACGTGCGAATATCTCGGCCATCGTGATGTCGGCTATTTCCATGGTCGGCGTGACCGATCACTATGATCGCCGCAAGGCCATGCGTCATCTCAATGCCAAGGAAGTGGTGATCTTCGCGGCCGGTACCGGCAATCCGTTCTTCACCACGGATTCGGCGGCCTGCCTGCGCGCGATCGAAATCGACGCCGATGTGGTGCTCAAGGCCACCAAGGTCGATGGCGTTTACACCGCGGACCCATTCAAAGACCCGCATGCCGAGAAGTTCGATCATCTGACCTACGATGAAGTGCTGGATCGCAAGCTGGGTGTCATGGACCTCACCGCTATCTGCCTGTGCCGCGATCACAAGATGCCGCTGCGCGTATTTAACATGAACAAGCCTGGCGCCCTGCTGAACATCGTGCATGGTGGCGCTGAAGGAACCCTGATCGAGGAAGGCCAACAATGATCAACGAAATCAAGAAAGACGCTCAAGAGCGCATGAAGAAGTCCCTGGAATCCCTGGCCCACGCGTTTGGCCGGATCCGTACCGGGCAGGCTCACCCAAGCATCCTGGAAGGCGTGATGGTGCCTTACTACGGTACCGACACCCCGATCAAGCAGGTCGCCAACATCACCGTCAAGGACGCGCGCACCCTGCAGGTCGTGGCGTTCGAGCGCAACATGCTCGGTGCCGTGGACAAGGCGATCGGCAGTGCCGGCCTGAACCTCAATCCGACCAACCTCGGCGAGCTGCTGCTGATCTCGATGCCGGCACTGACCGAGGAAACTCGTCGTGGTTTCACCAAACAGGCCCGTGAAGAGGCGGAAAACGCCCGCGTTGCCGTGCGCAATATCCGTCGTGACGTGCTGGGCGACCTGAAGGACCTGGTCAAGGAAAAAGAGATCAGCGAAGACGAAGAACGTCGTGCAGCTGACGATATCCAGAAGCTGACCGACAAGTTCGTGGCGGAAATCGAAGTGGCCGTGAAGCAAAAAGAAGCGGACCTGATGGCCGTATAAGGGTCAGGACGTTTCCATGGAAAAGACCAAGCAGGTTGTGCCGTCCTCGGTGCCGCGCCATGTTGCAATCATCATGGACGGCAATAACCGTTGGGCAAAGAAACGCTTTTTGCCCGGGGTTGCCGGGCACAAGGCTGGTGTCGACGCGGTGCGCGCCGTCATTGAAGTGTGTGCCGAGGCCGGGGTCGAGGTATTGACCCTGTTCGCGTTCTCCAGCGAGAACTGGCAGCGCCCCGCCGATGAAGTCAGTGCCTTGATGGACCTGTTCTTCAAGGCTTTGCGCCGCGAGGCCAAGCGTCTCAATGAGAACAATATCAGCCTGCGGATCATTGGCGACCGCTCGCGCTTTCACCCCGAGTTGCAGGCGGCGATGCGCGAGGCGGAAGCGGCGACGGCCGGCAGCGATCGTTTCATCCTGCAGATCGCCGCCAACTATGGTGGGCAGTGGGATATCGCGCAGGCGGCCCAGCGCCTGGCCCGTGAGGTGCAGGCCGGGCATTTGCGTCCGGACGACATTACGCCGGAACTGCTGCAGACCTGCCTGGCGACCGGCGACCTGCCGTTGCCGGACCTGTGTATCCGTACCGGTGGCGAGCATCGCATCAGCAATTTCCTGCTGTGGCAGCTGGCGTATGCCGAGCTGTATTTCTCCGACCTGTTCTGGCCGGACTTCAAACACGAGGCCATGCGCACCGCGCTGGCTGATTTTGCTTCCCGCCAGCGTCGTTTCGGTAAAACGAGCGAACAGGTCGAAGCCGGGGCGCGGGTTTAATGCTCAAGCAACGCATCATCACGGCACTCATTCTCCTGCCTATCGCCCTGTGCGGGTTCTTCCTGCTCGAAGGCGCCGGCTTTGCGCTGTTCATTGGCCTGGTCGTCACCCTTGGCGCCTGGGAGTGGGCACGCCTGGCGGGGTTCGAGGCGCAGCCGGCCCGCGTGGCCTATGCGGCGCTGGTCGCGGTGCTGCTGTTCTTCCTCTACATACTGCCCAACCTGGCGCCCTGGGTGTTGGGGGCGGCGGTATTGTGGTGGGGCCTGGCGGCGTTCCTGGTGCTGACCTATCCGCGCACCAGCGCTCATTGGTCGACGACCGCCAGCAAGCTGGTGATTGGTTTCCTTATCCTCTTGCCGGCCTGGCAGGGCTTGATCCTGATCAAGCAGGAGCCCTTGGGCAACTGGTTGATCATGGCGGTGATGATCCTGGTCTGGGGTGCCGATATCGGTGCCTACTTCTCCGGCAAGGCCTTCGGCAAGCGCAAGCTGGCGCCGTCGGTCAGTCCGGGCAAAAGCTGGGAAGGCGTCTACGGTGGCCTGGCCTTGAGCCTGGTGATCACCGCGGTGGTCGGGGTCGTACGCGGCTGGGGCGCCGGACAGATGATTGCCAGCCTGCTGGGGGCGGCGCTGATCGTGGTGATCTCGGTGGTCGGTGATTTGACTGAAAGCATGTTCAAGCGCCAGTCGGGGGTCAAGGACAGCAGCAACCTGTTGCCCGGGCATGGCGGCATCCTCGATCGGATCGACAGCCTGACGGCGGCGATCCCGACCTTCGCGGTACTCCTGTGGATCGCCGCATCGTGAGCCGCCCACAGCAAATTACCGTGCTGGGCGCCACCGGTTCCATCGGCCTGAGCACCCTCGATGTCATCGCTCGCCACCCGCAGCGTTACCAGGCCTTTGCCCTGAGCGGTTTCAGCCGCCTGGCCGAGCTGTTTGCCTTGTGCGTGCGGCATCGTCCGCGTTATGCGGTGGTGCCCGAGGCGTCTGCCGCGCGCGGCCTGCAGGAGCAACTGCGGGCTGCCGGCCTGGCGACTGAAGTGCTGGTCGGAGAGGCGGGCCTGTGCCAGGTCGCGGCCGCTCCCGAGGTCGATGCGGTGATGGCGGCAATCGTCGGTGCGGCCGGCTTGCGTCCGACCCTGGCGGCAGTCGAGGCGGGCAAGAAGATCCTGCTGGCGAACAAGGAGGCGCTGGTAATGACCGGCGCGCTCTTTATGCAGGCGGTGCGCAGCAGCGGTTCGGTGCTGCTGCCGATCGATAGCGAACACAATGCGATTTTCCAGTGCCTGCCCCAGGATCACGCCCGTGGCCTGGCGGCGGTGGGGGTGCGACGGATCCTGCTGACCGCTTCGGGGGGGCCCTTCCGGCAAACGCCGTTGGCCGAACTGGCCGATGTCACCCCTGAGCAGGCGTGCGCCCATCCCACCTGGTCGATGGGGCGCAAGATCTCGGTCGACTCGGCGAGTATGATGAACAAGGGCCTGGAACTGATCGAGGCCTGCTGGCTGTTCGATGCCAAGCCGTCCCAGGTCGAGGTGGTGATCCATCCGCAGAGTGTGATCCACTCGTTGGTCGATTACGTTGATGGCTCGGTGCTTGCGCAGTTGGGTAACCCGGATATGCGCACGCCGATCGCCAATGCCCTGGCCTGGCCTGAGCGTATCGACTCCGGGGCGGCGCCGTTGGACCTGTTTGCCGTGGCGCGCCTGGACTTCCAGGCCCCGGACGAGCAGCGCTTTCCTTGCCTGCGCCTGGCTCGTGAGGCCGCCGAGGCGGGAGGCAGTGCTCCGGCGATGTTGAATGCGGCAAATGAAGTGGCGGTGGCGGCATTTCTCGAACGGCGCATCCGCTACCTCGAGATCGCGCGTATCATCGAGGACGTTTTGAACCTGGAGCCGGTGGTCGCGGTCAACGAGCTCGATGTGGTATTCGCGGCGGACGCCAAGGCCAGGGCCCTGGCCGAGCAATGGCTGAGTCGCCACGGCCGATGAATCTGGCGTAGCCTTCGGGGCTGTCGGCACCTGGGATTGCGGAGAAAGTAAATGAGCGCGCTCTATATGATAGTCGGCACCCTGGTGGCCCTGGGTGTGCTGGTGACCTTCCACGAATTCGGGCACTTCTGGGTGGCCCGTCGTTGCGGCGTCAAGGTCCTGCGTTTTTCCGTGGGTTTCGGCATGCCGCTGCTGCGTTGGCATGATCGCCAGGGCACCGAGTTCGTGGTCGCCGCCATTCCATTGGGCGGCTACGTGAAAATGCTCGATGAGCGCGAGGCTGAAGTTCCGCCACATCTGCTCGACCAGGCCTTCAACCGCAAGTCGGTGCGCCAGCGTATCGCGATCGTGGCAGCCGGCCCGATTGCCAACTTTCTCCTGGCGATCGTGTTTTTCTGGGTCCTGGCGATGCTCGGCAGCCAGCAGGTGCGTCCGGTCATCGGTACCGTGGAAAGCGGCAGCCTGGCGCAGAAAGCCGGGTTGAACAGCGGTCAGGAAATTGTCGCCATCGACGGCGAACCGACCACCGGTTGGGGCGCAGTCAATCTTCAACTGGTGCGCCGCCTGGGTGAGAGTGGCACCCTGCAGTTGCGGGTCCGCGAGCCTGGCTCGAGCAGTGACTCGCCACGCGAACTGACGCTGGACCACTGGCTGAAGGGCGCCGATGAGCCCGATCCGATCAAGTCCCTGGGGATTCGCCCATGGCGCCCGGCGTTGGCGCCGGTGCTGGCCGAACTCGATCCGAAGGGCCCGGCCCAGGCTGCCGGCCTCAAGACCGGTGATCGCCTGCTGGCGGTGAACGACCAGCCGCTGAATGATTGGCAGCAGGTGGTGGATTGGGTCCGTGTACGTCCTGATACCAAAATTGTGCTGCGCATCGAGCGTGATGGTGCTCAAATCGACGTCCCGCTGACCCTGGCCAGCCGTGGCGAAGGCAAGGCGGCGAGCGGTTATCTGGGGGCGGGGGTCAAGGCGGTGGACTGGCCGCCGGAGATGGTCAGGGAGGTCAGTTATGGTCCGCTGGCCGCCATCGGCGAGGGGGCTCGACGCACTTGGACCATGAGTGTCCTGACCCTGGACTCGCTGAAGAAAATGTTGTTCGGCGAGCTCTCGGTAAAAAACTTGAGTGGACCGATAACCATTGCTAAAGTGGCGGGCGCTTCGGCCCAGTCGGGCGTCGCTGATTTCCTGAATTTCCTGGCTTATCTGAGTATCAGCCTGGGTGTTCTGAATTTGTTGCCCATCCCGGTACTGGATGGGGGGCATTTGCTGTTTTATCTGATCGAGTGGGCGCGTGGTCGTCCCTTGTCGGATCGGGTGCAAGGTTGGGGGATTCAGATCGGTATCAGTTTGGTGGTCGGGGTCATGTTGCTTGCCCTGGTCAACGATCTGGGTCGACTGTAACGCTTCGCGAAAATTGCGAATCTGCCGCATTGTGCGGCAGTTTGTTTATTGCCAGTTGGAATAAGAAAGGACTTCATGAAACGTCTGCTGCTAACTGCGGTTCTCACCGTATTGATGATCGCCGAAGTTCACGCCGAGTCCTTCACTATCTCCGATATTCGTGTCAACGGCCTCCAGCGGGTATCCGCTGGTAGCGTGTTTGGCGCGTTACCGTTGAATGTCGGGGAGCAAGCGGATGACCGTCGCCTGGTGGAATCCACTCGTGCGCTGTTCAAAACCGGTTTCTTCCAGGATATCCAACTGGGGCGCGAAGGTAACGTCCTGGTCATCACGGTGGTTGAACGACCCTCGGTGGCCAGTATCGATATCGAAGGCAACAAGGCGATCTCGACTGACGACCTGATGAAGGGCCTGAAGCAGTCCGGCCTGGCCGAGGGTGAAATCTTCCAGCGTGCGACCCTCGAGGGCGTACGTAACGAACTCCAGCGTCAGTATGTGGCCCAAGGCCGTTACTCGGCCGAGGTCGAGACCGAAGTCGTTCCGCAACCACGTAACCGCGTTGGCTTGAAGATCAAGATCAATGAAGGCACCGTCGCCGCGATCCAGCACATCAACGTGGTGGGTAACTCGGTATTCAAGGACGAGGACCTGATCGACCTGTTCGAACTCAAGACCACCAACTGGCTGTCGTTCTTCAAGAACGATGACAAGTACGCCCGTGAAAAGCTCTCCGGTGACCTGGAACGCCTGCGTTCCTACTACCTGGACCGTGGCTATATCAACATGGATATCGCCTCGACCCAGGTGTCGATCACCCCGGACAAGAAAAGCGTCTATATCACTGTCAACGTCACCGAAGGCCAGAAGTACAAGGTCCGTGACGTGAAGCTCAGTGGTGACCTGAAAGTGCCTGAGGACCAGGTCAAGTCCCTGCTGCTGGTAGAGAAGGGCCAGGTGTTCTCGCGCAAGCTGATGACCACCACCTCGGAACTGATCACCCGCCGCCTGGGTAACGACGGCTACACCTTCGCCAACGTCAACGGCGTACCGACGCCGCACGAGGACGATCACACCGTCGACATCACTTTCGTGGTCGACCCCGGCAAGCGTGCCTACGTCAACCGTATCAACTTCCGTGGCAACACCAAGTCCGCGGACGAAGTGCTGCGTCGTGAAATGCGCCAGATGGAAGGCGGTTGGGCTTCCACCTACCTGATCGACCAGTCCAAGACCCGTCTTGAGCGCCTGGGCTTCTTTAAAGAAGTCAACGTCGAAACCCCGGCGGTTCCGGGTGTCGATGACCAGGTTGATGTGAACTACGCCGTGGAAGAGCAGGCTTCGGGTTCGATTACCGCCAGCGTCGGTTTTGCCCAGAGTGCCGGTCTGATCCTCGGTGGTTCGATCACCCAGAACAACTTCCTCGGTACCGGTAACAAGGTCAGCATCGGCCTGACCCGCAGCCAGTACCAGAGCCGCTATAACTTCGGTTATGTCGACCCCTACTGGACCCCGGACGGTGTCAGCCTGGGCTACAACGTGTTCTACCGCACCACTGACTACGCCCAGCTCGATGTCAGCGTTGCCAGCTATGCCGTGGACAGCCTGGGTGCCGGTGTCAGCGTCGGTTACCCGATCAACGAGACCTCGCGCCTGACCTTCGGCCTGACGGCCCAGCAGGACAAGATCCAGACCGGCCTGTACACCGTCGACGAAATCTTCAACTTCGTTAACAACCAGGGCGACAGCTTCCTGAACTACAAGGCCTCGGCCGGCTGGTCGGAATCGACCTTGAACAAAGGTGTCCTGGCGACCCGTGGTCATTCCCAGAGCCTGACCCTGGAAAGCACCATCCCAGGCAGCGACCTGTTGTTCTTCAAGCTCGACTATCGTGGCCAGGTGTTCCAGCCGTTGAGCGACACCTACACCATGCGTTTCCACACCGAATTGGGTTATGGCGACGGCTACGGTTCGACCAACGGCCTGCCGTTCTATGAGAACTACTACGCCGGTGGTTTCAACTCGGTACGTGGCTTCAAGGACAGCACCCTGGGGCCTCGCGGTACGCCGAGTCGTGGCGTCGATGTGACCGGTAACGTCGGTACGGTTGCCGATAGCAGCACAAGCGCCTTGCCGTTCGGTGGTAACGTGTTGATTCAAGGTGGTGCGGAGCTGTTGTTCCCGCTGCCATTCGTGAAAGACCAGCGTTCGCTGCGTACCTCGCTGTTCTGGGACGTGGGTAACGTGTTCGACTCCAAGTGCGAACAGGTCAGGAACACCAATGGCACGTTGTCGCAGACTCAGTGCAATGACATCAGCTTCAGCAACATGGCCAGTTCCGTGGGTGTTGGCGTGACCTGGGTGACAGCCCTGGGGCCGTTGAGTTTCGCTCTGGCAATGCCGATCAAAGAGCCGAATAACGCTGAAACCCAGGTTTTCCAATTCTCCCTCGGTCAGACCTTCTAACGGCCTGACCCTAGATAACGACAACGGATTTTGTAGGAGTTTATTGTGCGTAAGTTGACTCAACTGGTTCTGCTGGCCACTGTCCTGGTAGCGACCCCGGCTTTTGCCGAAATGAAAATTGCGGTCCTGAACTATCAGATGGCCCTGCTGGAATCCGACGCAGCCAAGAAGTACGCCGTCGATGCCGAGAAGAAGTTCGGTCCGCAACTGACCAAGCTCAAGGCCCTGGAAAGCAGCGCCAAGGGTATCCAGGATCGTCTGGTGGCAGGTGGCGACAAGATGCAGCAAGGCGAGCGCGAGCGTCTGGAGCTGGAATTCAAGCAAAAGGCCCGTGACTTCCAGTTCCAGTCCAAGGAACTGAACGAGCAAAAAGCCGTTGCTGACCGTGAAATGCTCAAGCAGCTCAAGCCAAAGCTGGATAGCGCCGTGGAAGAAGTCATCAAGAAAGGTGCCTTTGACCTGGTGTTCGAGCGCGGTGCCGTGATCGATGTCAAACCGCAGTACGACATCACCCGCCAGGTGATCGAGCGCATGAACCAGCTGAAGTAATCCATGACAGCGACCATCAAGCTCGGCCAATTGGCCGAGATCCTCGGCGCCACCCTACGTGGCAACGAGGAGAAACAAATCACTGGGCTAGCCACCTTGCAGGAGGCTGGCCCAGCTCAGTTGAGCTTTCTGGCAAATCCCCAGTACCGCAAGTACCTGGCTGACAGCCAGGCCGGTGCGGTGTTGCTCAAGGCAGCCGATGCCGAAGGTTATGCCGGCGATGCGCTGGTGGTGGCCGACCCTTACCTCGCCTATGCGCGTATTTCGCACCTGTTCGATCCCAAGCCCAAGGCGCCTGCCGGGATTCACCCGAGCGCGCTGGTGGCTGCCGATGCACAGGTCGATCCGAGCGCCAGTATCGGTGCCTTTGCGGTGATCGAGAGCGGCGCGCGGATTGCTGCCGGGGTGACCATCGGCGCCCAGTGTTTTGTCGGTGCCCGCTGTGAAATCGGCGAAGGCGGCTGGCTGGCGCCTCGGGTCACGCTTTACCACGATGTGCGCATCGGCAAGCGTGTGGTCATCCAGTCCGGTGCGGTGCTTGGTGGTGAAGGCTTCGGCTTTGCCAACGAAAAGGGTGTCTGGCAGAAAATTGCCCAGATTGGCGGCGTGACCATCGGTGATGACGTGGAGATTGGCGTCAATACCGCCATCGATCGCGGAGCCTTGGCCGACACGATCATCGGTAATGGCGTCAAGCTCGACAACCAGATTCAGATCGCCCACAACGTTCAGGTCGGCGATCACACGGCCATGGCCGCCTGCTGCGGGATTTCCGGCAGTACCAGGATCGGCAAGCACTGCATGCTCGCCGGTGGCGTCGGCCTGGTGGGGCATATCGAGATCTGCGATAACGTCTTCCTCACCGGGATGACCATGGTGACCCACTCGATTACCGAGCCGGGTGCCTATTCTTCCGGCACGGCGATGCAGCCGGCCGCCGAATGGCGCAAGAGTGCGGCGCGTATTCGCCAGCTCGACGACATGGCCCGGCGCTTGCGCCAGCTGGAAAAGCGGGTAGGCGACGTGACCCCGGACGCCAATGCTTCATCAGATGGCTGATACCATTTTCCATATCAAGTAGCCGCCTGAGTCTGTACGCCAGCTGCCTTCTTGATTTGCTAGAGGAGCCGCGCGTGGCGCGCTCCCACTCTTTACTACAGGCTTCCCCACGAAATGATGGACATCAAAGAGATTCGCGAATACCTGCCTCACCGTTACCCGTTCCTGCTGGTGGACCGGGTGGTGGAACTGGATGTCGAGGCCCAGCGCATTCGTGCCTACAAGAATGTCAGCATCAACGAGCCTTTCTTCAATGGCCACTTCCCGGCGCATCCGATCATGCCGGGCGTGCTGATCATCGAAGCCATGGCTCAGGCTGCCGGCATCCTCGGTTTCAAGATGCTCGACGTGAAGCCTTCCGACGGCACCCTGTATTACTTCGTCGGTTCCGACAAGCTGCGCTTCCGCCAGCCGGTACTGCCGGGTGACCAGTTGATCCTCGAAGCCAAGTTCATCAGCTGCAAGCGCAAGATCTGGAAGTTCGAATGCCAGGCCTCGGTTGACGGCAAGCCGGTCTGCTCGGCCGAGATTATCTGTGCGGAACAGAAAGTATGAGTTTGATTGACCCTCGTGCAATCATCGATCCGACGGCCGTATTGGCCGAGGGCGTTGAAGTCGGCCCCTGGTCGATCGTCGGCGCAGGTGTGGAAATCGGCGAGGGGACAGTGATCGGGCCGCATGTGATTCTCAAGGGCCCGACCCGGATCGGCAAACACAACCGCATCTACCAGTTTTCCTCGGTAGGCGAAGACACGCCCGATCTCAAGTACAAAGGCGAAGAGACGCGCCTGGTCATGGGTGACCACAACATCATCCGCGAAGGGGTGACCATCCACCGTGGCACGGTGCAGGATCGCTCGGAAACTACCCTGGGCGACCATAACCTGATCATGGCCTACGCGCATATCGGTCACGACAGCGTGATCGGCAACCACTGCATCCTGGTCAACAACACCGCGTTGGCCGGGCATGTGCACATGGGTGATTGGGCCATCCTGTCGGGCTTCACCCTGGTCCATCAGTTCTGCCATATCGGTGCCCACAGCTTTTCCGGCATGGGCACCGCCATCGGCAAGGATGTTCCCGCCTACGTCACGGTTTTCGGCAACCCCGCCGAAGCTCGCAGCATGAACTTCGAAGGCATGCGCCGTCGCGGCTTCAGCGAGGAAGTGATCCATGCCCTGCGCCGGGCCTACAAGGTGGTTTACCGCCAGGGCCTGACGGTGGAACAAGCCATTGCCGAGTTGGCCGAACCCGCCGCGCAGTACCCGGAAGTGGCGGTGTTCCTCGAGTCGATCCAGTCCTCGACCCGCGGCATTACCCGCTGATCATGGCGACTTTGCGAATTGCGCTGGTCGCCGGGGAAGCCTCCGGCGACATTCTCGGCTCAGGTCTGATGCGGGCGCTCAAGGCTCGGCATCCCGAAGTCGAGTTCATCGGGGTCGGTGGTCCGCTGATGCAGGCCGAAGGCCTGGTTTCCTATTTCCCCATGGAGCGGCTGTCGGTGATGGGCCTGGTGGAGGTGCTCGGGCGTCTGCCTGAGCTGCTCAAGCGCCGCAAGCTGCTGGTCCAGACGCTGATTGCCGAACGGCCCGATGTGTTCATTGGCATCGATGCGCCGGACTTCACCCTGAATATCGAACTGAAGCTGCGCCGTGCCGGGATCAAGACTGTGCATTACGTCAGTCCGTCGGTCTGGGCCTGGCGGCAGAAGCGGGTGTTGAAGATCCGCGAAGGTTGCGACCTGATGCTGACGCTGTTCCCGTTCGAAGCGCGGTTCTATGAAGAGAAGGGCGTGCCGGTGCGGTTTGTCGGGCATTCCCTGGCCGACGCTATCCCCTTGCAGGCCGATCGTGCCGAAGCGCGGGCTGAACTCGGTTTACCGGACGGCCCCTTGGTGGCGCTGATGCCGGGCAGTCGCGGTGGCGAAGTCGGGCGCCTGGGCGGCTTGTTTCTCGATGCCGCGCAACGCCTGCGCGAGATGCACCCGGCTGTTCGTTTTATCATGCCTTGCGCCAGTCCGCAGCGGCGTAGCCAGATCGAGGCCTTGCTGGTGGGGCGCGACCTGCCGTTGACCCTGCTCGACGGCCAGTCCCACAAGGCCCTGGCTGCCTGCGACGCGGTGTTGATCGCCTCCGGTACGGCGACGCTGGAAGCCTTGTTGTACAAGCGTCCGATGGTGGTCGCCTATCGCCTGGCGCCGCTGACCTTCTGGATTCTCAAGCGGCTGGTAAAAAGCCCCTACATCTCGCTGCCCAACCTGCTGGCCCAGCGTCTGCTGGTGCCCGAGTTGCTGCAGGACGATGCAACCCCTGAAATCCTGGCGCGGACCTTGTCACCGCTGATCGAAGGCGGCGAAGAGCAGACCCGGGGCTTCGACGAAATTCATCGCACCTTGCGCCTGGACGCCTCGAACCAGGCTGCCGACGCGGTGTTGAAACTGATCGGCAAAACCGTATGAGTAACGTGAAAATGCAGATGGGCCTGGACTTCACCCTGGTGGCCGATGCTGAAGAGCTGGTGGCCGGTGTCGATGAAGTCGGGCGTGGCCCGCTCTGCGGCGCGGTGGTGACCGCGGCGGTGATCCTCGATCCCCAGCGCCCGATCCTCGGTCTGAACGACTCGAAGAAACTCACCGAGGCGCGGCGCGAAAAGCTCTACGACGAAATCCGCGAAAAGGCCCTGAGTTGGTGTATCGCTCGCGCCGAAGTCGAGGAAATCGACGAGCTGAACATTTTGCATGCCACCATGCTGGCGATGCAGCGGGCGGTCGAAGGCCTGCATATCCAGCCCAAGCTGGCGATGATCGACGGCAACCGCTGTCCGAAACTGTCGATGCCGGCCGAAGCGGTGGTCAAGGGCGACAGCAAGGTGCCGGCGATCGCGGCGGCGTCGATCCTGGCCAAGGTCAGTCGCGATCGTGAAATGGCGGCTGTCGAATTGATCTACCCGGGCTACGGCATCGGCGGGCATAAAGGCTATCCGACTCCCGTGCACCTCGAAGCCTTGCAGCGGCTGGGGCCGACCCCGATTCACCGGCGTTCGTTCGCACCGGTACGCTTGGCCTATGAGAGTCACGGGCGCTCCGGCGAACTTTAACGCTGCTGATGTTTTAGCCAAGGCCCGGTACAATCCGGGCCTTGTTGTTTCTACAGATTAGACAGGATCACTATGCCGGCTTCATTCGTTCATCTACGCCTGCACACTGAGTACTCCCTGGTCGACGGCCTGGTTCGGATCAAGCCGCTGGTCAAGGCCCTGAACGGCCTGAACATGCCCGCCGTGGCGGTGACCGACCAGAGCAACATGTGTTCCCTGGTCAAGTTCTACAAGGCCGCCATGGGCGCCGGGATCAAGCCGATCTGCGGCGCCGACCTGTGGCTGTCGAACAAGGATCCCGATGCCCCGCTGAGCCGCATCAGCCTGCTGGCAATGAACGCCGTCGGCTACCGCAACATCACCGAACTGATTTCCCGTGGCTATATCGATGGCCAGCGCAACGGCATGGTGATCATCGAGCGCGAGTGGGTGGCCGAGGCCAGCGAAGGCGTGATCATGCTCTCGGCGGCCAAGGAGGGCGAGATCGGCATGGCCCTGCTCGGCGACAACGCCGCCGAAGCCGAAGCCCTGGCCCGTGAATGGATGGCGGTGTTCCCCGACCGTTTCTACCTGGAAGTCCAGCGCACCAACCGCCCCAATGACGAAGAGCAGTTGCACGGTGCCGTGGCCCTGGCCGACAAGCTCGGCGCGCCGCTGGTGGCGACTAATGATGTGCGCTTCATCAAGCAGGAAGATTTCGAGGCCCACGAAACCCGCGTCTGTATCGGTGAAGGTCGGGCCCTCGACGATCCGCGGCGCTCGAAGAACTACAGCGACCAGCAATACCTCAAAAGCGCCGAGGAGATGGCTGAGCTGTTCAGCGACCTGCCCGATGCCCTGGAAAACAGCGTCGAGATTGCCAAGCGCTGCAATATCGAAGTGAAGCTGGGCAAGCATTTCCTGCCCAATTTCCCGATCCCCGATGGCATGACCATCGACGAGTATTTCCGCAAGGTGTCCTTCGACGGCCTCGAAGAGCGCCTGGCGGTACTGCTGCCCCGGGATACCACCGAAGACTATGAAGCCAAGCGCCAGGTCTATGTCGACCGGCTGAATTTCGAACTGGATATCATTATCCAGATGGGCTTCCCCGGTTACTTCCTGATCGTGATGGACTTTATCCAGTGGGCCAAGAGCAATGGCGTGCCCGTGGGACCAGGCCGGGGCTCGGGTGCCGGTTCCCTGGTGGCCTACGTACAGAAGATCACTGACCTCGACCCGCTGGAATACGACCTGCTGTTCGAACGTTTCCTCAACCCGGAACGGGTTTCCATGCCCGACTTCGACGTCGACTTCTGCATGGACGGCCGCGACCGGGTGATCGACTACGTGGCCGAGAAGTACGGCCGCAACGCGGTGAGCCAGATCATCACCTTCGGTTCCATGGCCGCCAAGGCGGTGGTGCGTGACGTCGCGCGGGTCCAGGGCAAGTCCTATGGCCTGGCGGATCGTCTGTCGAAGATGATTCCCTTTGAAGTCGGCATGACCCTGGAAAAGGCCTACGAGCAGGAAGAGATCCTCCGTGACTTCATCAAGGTCGATGAAGAAGCGGCGGAAATCTGGGAGATGGCGCGCAAGCTTGAAGGGGTGGTGCGTAACGTCGGTAAACACGCCGGTGGCGTGGTGATCGCGCCGACCAAGCTGACCGACTTCTCGCCGATCTATTGCGATGAAGAGGGCGACGGCCTGGTCACCCAGTTCGACAAGGACGACGTGGAGGCGGCCGGCCTGGTGAAGTTCGACTTCCTCGGCCTGCGGACCCTGACGATCATTGACTGGGCGCTGAAGACCATCAACCGTGACCGCGCCAAGGTCAACGAACCGCCACTGGACATCGCCTTTATCCCGCTGGACGACAAGCCGACCTACAGCCTGCTGCAGAAGGCCGAGACCACCGCGGTGTTCCAGTTGGAGTCGCGCGGCATGAAAGAGCTGATCAAGAAGCTCAAGCCCGACTGCCTGGAGGACCTGATCGCCCTGGTCGCCCTGTTCCGTCCGGGGCCGCTGCAGTCCGGCATGGTCGACGACTTCATCAACCGCAAGCACGGCCGCGCCGAGCTGGCATACCCGCACTCCGATTACCAGTACGAAGGCCTCAAACCGGTGCTGGCGCCGACCTACGGCATCATCCTGTATCAGGAACAGGTGATGCAGATTGCCCAGGTCATGGCCGGCTACACCCTCGGTGGCGCGGACATGCTGCGTCGCGCCATGGGTAAGAAAAAGCCCGAGGAAATGGCCAAGCAGCGCGGCGGTTTCATCGAAGGTTGCGCGACCAATAATATTGATGCGGATCTGGCGGGGAACATCTTCGACCTGGTAGAGAAGTTCGCCGGTTATGGCTTCAACAAGTCCCACTCCGCCGCCTATGGCCTGGTCTCCTACCAGACTGCCTGGCTGAAGGCCCACTACCCGGCGCCGTTCATGGCCGCGGTGCTGTCCGCGGATATGCACAACACCGACAAGGTCGTGACCTTGATCGAGGAAGTGCGGACCATGAAGCTGCGCCTCGACGCGCCGGACGTGAACGCCTCGGAGTTCAAGTTCACGGTGAACGACGAAGGCCGGATCATCTATGGCCTTGGTGCGATCAAGGGCGTCGGCGAAGGCCCGGTGGAAGCGATTACCGAAGCGCGCCAGGACGGTCCGTTCAAGGACCTGTTCGATTTCTGCGCCCGGGTCGACCTCAAGCGGATCAACAAGCGCACCCTTGACGGTTTGATCCGCAGCGGCGCGCTGGATCGCCTTGGCCCGTATTTCCATGACGAGAGCAAGGCCTACCAGGCTAATATCGACCGTAACCGCGCGGTGCTGCTGGCGGCGATGGAAGAGGCGATCAAGGCTGCCGAGCAGACCGCGCGGACCCACGACAGCGGCCATGCCGACCTGTTTGGCGGGCTGTTCGTCGAAGAAGACGCCGATGTCTACGCCAATCACCGCAAGGCCAAGGAGCTGACCCTCAAGGAGCGCTTGAAAGGTGAGAAGGATACCCTCGGCCTGTACCTCACCGGTCACCCGATCGACGAGTACGAGGGCGAGATCCGCCGCTTCGCCCGTCAGCGCATCATCGACCTGAAGCCGGCCCGGGATACCCAGACAGTCGCCGGGATGATCATCAACCTGCGGGTGATGAAAAACAAAAAAGGCGACAAGATGGGCTTCATTACCCTCGACGACCGTTCGGCGCGGATCGAGGCCTCGTTGTTCGCCGATGCCTTCATGTCGGCCCAGTCGCTGTTGCAGACCGACGCCATGGTGGTGGTCGAGGGCGAGGTCAGTAACGACGACTTCTCCGGCGGCCTGCGCCTGCGGGTCAAGCGGGTGATGAGCATGGAAGATGCCCGCACCAACCTGGCCGAGAGCCTGCGCCTGAAGCTGCAAAGTGCCGCGCTCAAGGGCGATCAACTGCGTTGGCTGGGGGAGTTGCTCGGCAAGCACCGCGGTGCCTGCCCGATCACCCTGGAGTACACCGGCAGCGACGCCAAGGCCTTGCTGCAGTTCGGCGAGAGCTGGCGGATCGATCCGGCGGACAGTCTGATTCAGGCATTGCGTGACCAGTTCGGGCGAGACAACGTCTTCCTCCAATACCGTTAGGACGGTGGCGCACTCGGTGCGCGCCGACCTTGACCCTATTTTTAATCTCGACCTGAGCGCGCCATATCCCGTAAGGTAGGGCGCGATACAGATCAATCGGCCGGCCAGGCTGTGTAAAAACTACTGTGCTCGACCCAAGACGGATGCTTATGAACCCGAATTTTCTTGATTTCGAACAGCCGATCGCTGACCTGCAAGCCAAGATCGAAGAGCTGCGCTTGGTCGGTAACGACAATTCGCTGAACATCGGCGATGAGATTTCCCGCCTGCAGGACAAGAGCAACACGCTGACCGAAGATATTTTTGGCAAGCTGACCAGCTGGCAGATCGCGCGTTTGGCGCGTCACCCGCGTCGTCCTTATACCCTGGACTACATCGATCATATCTTTACCGAGTTCGATGAATTGCACGGCGATCGGCATTTCTCCGATGACGCGGCGATTGTCGGCGGCATTGCCCGCCTGGACGACCAGCCGGTGATGGTCATCGGGCACCAGAAAGGCCGCGAAGTACGCGAGAAAGTCCGTCGCAACTTCGGCATGCCACGTCCGGAAGGCTACCGCAAGGCCTGCCGCCTGATGGAAATGGCCGAACGCTTCAAGATGCCGATCCTGACCTTCATCGATACCCCGGGTGCCTACCCGGGCATCGACGCCGAAGAGCGCAACCAGAGCGAAGCGATTGCCTGGAACCTGCGGGTGATGGCGCGGCTGAAAACGCCGATCATCGCCACCGTGATCGGCGAGGGCGGTTCCGGCGGTGCCTTGGCCATCGGCGTGTGCGACCAGTTGAACATGCTGCAGTACTCGACCTATGCGGTGATTTCCCCGGAAGGTTGTGCCTCGATCCTCTGGAAAACCGCCGAGAAGGCCCCGGACGCCGCCGAAGCCATGGGCATCACCGCCGAGCGCCTCAAGGGCCTGGGAATTGTCGACAAGGTGATTGCCGAGCCCCTGGGTGGTGCGCATCGCGACCCGGCCACGGCGGCGGCATCGATTCGTGCCGAACTCAGCGCGCAGTTGGCTATGCTGAAGAAGTTCGACAACGATGCGCTGCTGGCTCGTCGTTACGAGCGCCTGATGAGCTACGGTCTCTGATAGCGCGCGTTATCGTTCGTCAGCCAGCGCGGGGGGCAACCCATGCGTCAGCCTGATATCGACCTGCCTTCCAGGCTGCTCGAAGCCCTTTCGCCCTGGCGCAATGCCCAGACCTGGCGGATCGGCTTCTCCGGCGGCCTGGACTCCACGGTGCTGCTGCACCTGCTCGCCACCCTGGCGAAAACCCGGCTCCTGCCCAGGATTGCCGCCTTGCACGTCCATCATGGGCTGCAGGCGGCGGCCGACGGCTGGCCGGCCCATTGCCAGGCGGTCTGCGATGAGCTGGGAGTGCCGCTGCAGGTGATCCGGGTCAGCGTCCAGCTGGGCGCCAGCCTTGAGCGCGCCGCCCGCGATGCGCGCTACCTGGCCTTTGCCGGTGTCACCCAGTTGCACGATGTGCTGCTCAGCGCCCAGCATCGCGAGGACCAGGCCGAAACCCTGCTCTTTCGCCTGTTGCGCGGTGCCGGGGTGCGCGGCCTGGCCGCCATGCCGGCGCAGCGCGAGGTCGGTGGCGGCTATCTGCTGCGCCCGTTGCTCGATGTCTCCCGCGCCGAGCTCGAGCGTTATGCCCGTGAGCACGACCTGCGCTGGATCGAAGACCCATCCAACAGCGACCAGCAGTTCTCGCGCAACTTCCTGCGCCATCGGGTTTTTCCCGGGCTGACCGAGCGTTGGCCGCAAGCGGTGAGCAGCATGGTGCGCAGCGCCGCGCACCTGAGCGAGGCCCAGGAACTGCTCGACGAACTGGCCGAAGTCGACCTCGACGATGCCTTGGCGCATTCCCGGCACGTCTGGCTGGGCATGCCCTCGCTGGCCCTCGATGCCCTGATCGACCTGTCCCCGGCCCGCCAGCGCAACGCCCTGCGGCATTGGCTGGCACCGCTGACCCGGCTGCCGGACAGCGACCACTGGGCCGGTTGGGACGATCTGCGCGATGCCGCCCATGACGCCCGGCCGAAATGGCGCCTGGCCGAGGGTGAGTTGCACCGGGCCGACGAGCACCTGTGGTGGTTGAGCGGTTCGTGGTTGCGCCAGCCGTTGGCGGATATCGCCTGGAGCTGTCCGGATCGTCCGCTGGAGCTACCGGACAACGGCGAACTGCTGGTGGTCGGCGAGGCGCCATCCGGTCCCTTGCAGGTTCGCTATCGTCAGGGCGGCGAGGTGCTGCACCTGCCGGACCGCGGACACCGTGATCTGAAGCGCCTGCTTAACGAAAGTGGCGTGCCCTGGTTTATCCGCGGCCGATTGCCGCTGCTCTTTCGCGGCGACGAATTGCTCGCCGTGGCGAACCTGCCGGGCCTGGACGGCGGGGCGTTGGGCGACTGGCATTTGCATTGGCAGCCACCTTCGAGCGATCAAGGTTTGAGCTGAAAGGTGCTTTCCGGTAGACTACGCTCCCTTCTTGATACAACTTCTGTGGATTGCCAGCAATTGCAGGAGTTGCCGATTACCAGGCTGTCTTTGCCGGGCGATTCCAAAAAATGTGTAGCGCGCACCGTACCGCGGGTTTGTCCCTGCGGACCGTCTCAACGCAGCAGTTTTTCGAAAGGTGCACTGTGATGATCGCAGGTAATCGGGGGCTTCGGCCTTCCTTCGCTTTCCCCGGCGGCTCGGACCGCTTTAACGCAGACTTCTAGGGTTTTTCATGACGCGCTACATATTCGTCACGGGCGGTGTTGTTTCTTCATTGGGGAAAGGCATTGCCTCGGCTTCATTGGCGGCCATCCTGGAGGCGCGGGGGCTGAAAGTCACCATGCTCAAACTGGACCCGTACATCAACGTCGATCCGGGCACCATGAGCCCGTTCCAGCACGGTGAAGTCTTCGTCACCCACGACGGTGCCGAGACCGACCTGGACCTGGGGCACTACGAGCGGTTCATCCGCACGACCATGACCCAGAACAACAACTTCACCACCGGCCGTGTCTACGAGCACGTGCTGCGCAAGGAGCGTCGCGGTGATTACCTGGGCGCGACCATCCAGGTGATCCCGCACATCACCGACGAGATCAAGCGCCGCATCATCAAGGGTGCCGGCGATGCCGACGTGGCCCTGGTGGAAATCGGCGGCACGGTCGGCGACATCGAGTCGCAACCGTTCCTCGAGGCCATCCGCCAATTGCGTTTCGAAGTCGGTGCCAAGCGCGCGATGCTGATGCACCTGACCCTGGTGCCGTACATCGCCACGGCCGGCGAGACCAAGACCAAGCCGACCCAGCATTCGGTCAAGGAACTGCGTTCCATCGGCCTGCAGCCGGACGTGCTGGTGTGCCGTTCCGACCACCCGATCGATATCTCCTCGCGGCGCAAGATCGCACAGTTCACCAACGTTGAAGAACGTGCGGTGATCGCGCTGGAAGACGCCGACACGATCTACAAGATCCCGGGCATCCTGCACTCCCAGGGCCTGGATGATTTCGTCGTCGAGCGCTTCGGCCTGCAATGCGGCGGTGCCGACCTGTCCGAGTGGGAAGCGGTGGTGGACGCCAAGCTGAACCCGGAACACGAAGTCACCATCGCCATGGTCGGCAAGTACATGGAGCTGCTGGACGCCTACAAGTCGCTGATCGAAGCGATGAGTCACGCCGGCATCACCAACCGGACCAAGGTCAACCTGCGTTATATCGACTCCGAAGACATCGAAAACCAGGGCACCGCGTTGCTGGAAGGCGTCGACGCCATCCTGGTCCCCGGCGGTTTCGGCCTGCGTGGCGTGGAAGGCAAGATCACCGCGGTGCAGTACGCTCGGGAAAACAAGGTGCCATACCTGGGTATCTGCCTGGGCATGCAAGTGGCGGTGATCGAGTTCGCCCGTAATGTGATGGGCTGGAAAGACGCCAACTCCACCGAGTTCGACCGCACCAGCGGTCACCCGGTGGTCGGCCTGATCACCGAGTGGGAAGACGCCACCGGCGCGGTCGAGACCCGTACCGAAACCTCCGACCTGGGTGGCACCATGCGCCTCGGCGCCCAGGACTGCCTGCTCGAAGCCGGCTCCCTGGTACACGACTGCTATGCCAAGGACGTGATCGTCGAGCGTCACCGTCACCGCTATGAAGTGAACAACAAGCTGCTGCCGCAGATCATCGAAGCCGGCCTGAAGATTTCCGGGCGCTCCGGTGACGGCGCGCTGGTGGAAGTGGTCGAGGCCCCGGATCATCCATGGTTCGTCGCTTGCCAGTTCCACCCCGAGTTCACCTCGACCCCGCGCGACGGCCATCCGCTGTTCAGCGGTTTCGTCAAGGCAGCCTTGGCTCAACACCAGAAGAACGCGTGATCTCGGAGAGATAGAAGCATGGCCCAAAAGATCATCCGCGTAGGCGACATCGAGATTGCCAACGACAAGCCGATGGTGCTGTTCGGCGGCATGAACGTACTGGAAAGCCGGGACATGGCGATGCAGGTCTGTGAGGAATACGTGAAGGTTACCGAGAAATTGGGTATTCCTTACGTGTTCAAGGCCAGCTTCGACAAGGCCAACCGTTCGTCCGTCACCTCCTACCGTGGCCCCGGCCTGGAAGAAGGGATGCGGATTTTCCAGGACCTCAAGCAGGCGTTCGGCGTACCGATCATTACCGACGTCCATGAGCCGGCCCAGGCCGCCGTGGTCGCCGAGGTCTGCGAGATCATCCAGTTGCCGGCCTTCCTGTCGCGGCAGACTGACCTGGTGGTGGCCATGGCCAAGACCGGCGCGGTAATCAACATCAAGAAGGCCCAGTTCCTCGCGCCCCAGGAAATGAAGCACATCCTGAGCAAGTGCGTGGAAGCGGGCAACGACCAGTTGATCCTCTGCGAACGCGGTTCGAGCTTCGGCTACAACAACCTGGTGGTCGACATGCTCGGCTTCGGCATCATGAAGCAGTTCGAGTACCCGGTGTTCTTCGACGTGACCCACGCCCTGCAGATGCCCGGCGGGCGCTCGGATTCCGCCGGTGGGCGGCGGGCCCAGGTCACCGACCTGGCCAAGGCCGGCATGAGTCAGGGCCTGGCCGGGTTGTTCCTGGAAGCGCATCCGGACCCGGACAACGCCAAGTGCGACGGGCCTTGTGCCTTGCGCCTGGACAAGCTGGAACCGTTCCTGGCCCAACTCAAGGCTTTGGACACGCTGGTGAAGAGTTTTCCGACGGTAGAAACCGCGTAATCCTCAAATCTCCGGTAAAGTACCGCACGATTCAAGGCTCTGAACCCGGGTTCAGAGCCTTTTCGTCTGCAAGGCTGCCCATTTTTCATCCGCTTGCCGACGATAAAAGATTTCCTTCAGCTGCGTCGTTTTCGTCAACTTTGGAGTGTTTACAACAATGGCAAAAATCGTCGACATCAAAGGTCGTGAAGTTCTCGACTCCCGTGGCAACCCCACCGTGGAAGCGGACGTGCTTCTGGACAACGGCATCATCGGCAGCGCCTGCGCGCCGTCCGGTGCTTCCACCGGTTCGCGTGAAGCGCTGGAACTGCGTGATGGCGACAAGAGCCGTTACCTGGGCAAGGGCGTGCTGAAGGCCGTCGGCAACATCAACGGCCCGATCCGTGAGCTGCTGCTGGGCAAGGATCCTTCCGACCAGAAGGCCCTGGACCACGCAATGATCGCGCTGGACGCTACCGAGAACAAGGCGACCCTGGGCGCCAACGCCATCCTCGCCGTGTCCCTGGCCGCCGCCAAGGCCGCTGCCCAGGACCAGGACCTGCCGCTGTACGCGCATATCGCCAACCTCAACGGCACGCCAGGCGTCTACTCCATGCCGGTGCCGATGATGAACATCATCAACGGCGGCGAGCATGCCGACAACAACGTCGACATCCAGGAATTCATGGTCCAGCCGGTGGGCGCCAAGACCTTCTCCGAAGGCCTGCGCATGGGCACCGAGATTTTCCATCACCTCAAAGCCGTGCTGAAGGCCCGTGGCCTGAGCACCGCCGTGGGTGACGAAGGTGGTTTCGCGCCGAACCTGGCCTCCAACGAAGACGCCTTGAAAGTGATCGCCGAAGCCGTGGCCAATGCCGGTTACAAGTTGGGCACCGACGTGACCCTGGCCCTGGACTGCGCGGCCAGCGAATTCTACGAAGACGGCAAGTACAACCTGTCCGGCGAAGGCCAGGTGTTCAGCGCCGAAGGTTTCGCCGACTACCTGAAGGGCCTGACCGAGCGTTACCCGATCATCTCCATCGAAGATGGCCTGGACGAGTCCGACTGGGCTGGCTGGAAAATCCTCACCGACAAGATCGGCGAGAAGACCCAGCTGGTGGGCGACGACCTGTTCGTCACCAACACCAAGATCCTGAAAGAAGGCATCGACAAGAAGATCGCCAACTCGATCCTGATCAAGTTCAACCAGATCGGCACCCTGACCGAAACCCTGGAAGCCATCCAGATGGCCAAGGCCGCCGGCTACACCGCGGTGATCTCGCACCGATCCGGTGAAACCGAGGATTCGACCATTGCCGACCTGGCCGTGGGCACCGCTGCGGGCCAGATCAAGACCGGTTCGTTGTGCCGTTCCGACCGCGTTTCCAAGTACAACCAACTGCTGCGTATCGAAGAACAACTGGCTGGCAAGGCCAAGTACAACGGTCGCTCCGAGTTTCGCGGTTAAGCCGTAGATGGTAAAAAGACACCGGATTGTCTCGAAAAAGTCGCTAGCGCGGGTTTTTTGGCACTAATCTGATGCTTTGAGAGCACAAGCCTGGATCTTCCAGGCTTCGTGCTATCAGTCGGTTCGAAATGGTTGGCAAGGCTGTCTTTTCCACTGGATAACTGAAATTCGATGCGCAGTCCCTATTGGTTGTTCCTCGTTCTGCTCTTGCTGCTGGCTGGCCTGCAGTATCGCCTTTGGGTGGGCAATGGGAGCCTGGCGCAGGTAGCCGACCTGACACAGCAGATTGCCGACCAGCATGCCGAAAACGAGCGTCTGCTGGAGCGCAATCGTGTGCTTGACGCGGAAGTTCTTGAACTGAAGAAAGGCATGGAGACCGTTGAAGAACGCGCTCGCCATGAACTGGGCATGGTCAAGGACGGTGAAACCCTTTATCAGCTGGCGCAATGACTGAATTCTCTCTCCCGGCCTTCTGGGCCGTGATTCCTGCCGCGGGCGTCGGTGCCCGTATGGCCGCGGACCGTCCCAAGCAGTATCTGTCCCTGGGCGGACGCACGATTCTCGAACACAGCCTCGGCTGTTTTCTCGATCATCCGGGCTTGAAGGGCCTGGTGATTGCCCTTGCCCCGCACGACCCCTACTGGCCGAGCCTGGCCTGTGCCACGGACCCGCGGATCCAGCGGGTCGACGGTGGCGGCGAGCGCGCGGACTCGGTACTCAATGCCTTGCTGCACCTGCATACCCTGGGGGCGACGGAGGACGACTGGGTGCTGGTCCACGATGCGGCGCGGCCCAATTTGTCCCGCGGCGACCTCGATACCTTGCTCGCTGAGTTGGCGGATGACCCGGTGGGGGGGCTGCTGGCCGTGCCGGCGCGGGATACGCTCAAGCGTGTCGACAAACACGGGCGGGTGCTGGAGACCATCGATCGCAGCTTGATCTGGCAGGCCTATACGCCGCAGATGTTCCGCCTCGGTGCCTTGCATCGGGCCCTGGCCGACAGCCTGGTGGCCGATGCGATCATCACCGATGAAGCCTCGGCGATGGAATGGGCGGGGCAAGCGCCGCGCCTGATCGAGGGGCGTTCGGACAATATCAAGGTCACCCGGCCTGAAGACCTGGAGTGGCTGCGCCTGCGTTGGGCCAACCGGCGCTGAAGTTTGGGCCTCGACGCATTTCTCGATGGAGCGCGGACTCATGTAGGAGCTGGCTTGTCGGCGATGGCGTCCGCACGATCGAAGCAAGACTCTCTGCCCTCTTCGCCGGCAAGCCGGCTTCCACAGTGACGGCATTGATCTCAAGAGGGGATCTACAGGCGTCGATCAAACGGCGTACTCGGGCCGTTTGGCCAACCCCTCCTTGAGATAGTCCACCAGCTTGCGCACCTTCGGCGACAGGTGCCGCTGTTGCGGATACAGCGCCCACACCGCCGTATTCGGTGGTTGATGGGCTGCAAGCAAGGAAATCAGCGTGCCGTTGTGCAAATGTTCGAGCACGTAATAATCCGGCAACTGACACAACCCGACCCCCTGCAACGCCGCATCCAGCACTGCCTGCCCACTGTTGCAGCGCCAATTGCCCTGGACTCGCTGGGAAAACTCCCGCCCGTCCTGCGCCAATTGCCAGATATCCGAGCTGCCGATCAGGCAGTTATGCCGGCTTAATTCCGACAGGCTATGCGGGCGACCGTAACGTTCAAGGTAGGACGGTGACGCGCACAGATACATCCGTCGTGGCGCCAGTCGCGTCGCCACCAGCCGGGAATCCTGCAGGCGTCCCAGGCGGATCGCCAGGTCCAGCCCTTCATGCACCAGGTCCAGGGTGCGATTGCTCAGCTCGATATCCACCCGCAGTTGTGGATGCAGGCCCATGAAACTGGTCACCAATGGCACGATAAAACGTTCGCCATAGGCCACGGCACAGGTCATGCGCAACATGCCCTTGGGTTCGCTGGTCAGGTCGCCCACCGCGCGCAGGGCTTCCTCGCGTCCATCCTGCAGGCGCTGGCAATGCTGCAGAAAGGTCTGGCCGGCCTCGGTCAGGGTCACGCGCCGGGTACTGCGATAGAGCAGGCGGGTTTGCAGGCGCTCCTCCAAGCGGGCGACCTGCCGGCTGATATGGGAGGACGATACCCCGAGGCGCTCCGCCGCCGCGGTGAACTGGCTGCATTCGGCCACCGCGACGAACTCGTCGATACCCTCCCAGCGGTTGTCATTCATCAGATTATCCCTGGGCAGCAATAATGTTTTGCTTTTGATCGGATTATTAATCAATCGAGGCTGATTTACACTCAGGTTTTCGTTGTTCACTTTTCAGGAGTTGCTGGATGATCAAGTCACGTGCTGCCGTTGCCTTCGAGGCCAAGAAACCCCTCGAGATCGTCGAAGTCGATGTCGCCCTGCCCAAAGCCGGCGAAGTGCTGTTGCGTGTCGTGGCCTCCGGCGTTTGCCATACCGATGCCTACACCCTGTCCGGCGCGGATCCCGAGGGTATCTTCCCGTCGATCCTCGGCCATGAAGGCGGCGCGATTGTCGAAGCGATCGGCGAAGGCGTGACCTCGGTGGCGGTGGGCGACCACGTTATCCCGCTCTACACCCCGGAATGCGGCAAGTGCAAATTCTGCCTGTCGGGCAAGACCAACCTCTGCCAGGCCATTCGCGCCACCCAGGGCAAAGGCCTGATGCCGGACGGCACTTCGCGTTTCTCCTACAAGGGCGAGACGATTTTCCACTACATGGGCACCTCTACGTTCTCCGAGTACACCGTACTGCCGGAAATTTCCGTGGCCAAGATCTCGAAAGACGCGCCGCTGGAGAAGGTCTGCCTGCTCGGCTGTGGCGTCACCACCGGGATCGGCGCGGTGATCAACACCGCCAAGGTCAAGCCGGGCGACACCGTGGCGATCTTCGGCCTCGGCGGCATCGGCCTGTCGGCGGTGATCGGCGCGGTCAAGGCCAAGGCGGCGCGGATCATCGCCATCGACATCAACCCGGCCAAGTTCGAAATCGCCCGGCAACTGGGCGCCACCGATTGCGTCAACCCGAAGGACTTCGATCGGCCGATCCAGGAAGTGATTGTCGATATGACCGATGGCGGCGTGGACTTTTCCTTCGAGTGCATCGGCAATGTGCAATTGATGCGTGCGGCCCTGGAGTGCTGCCACAAGGGCTGGGGCGAGTCGGTGATCATCGGCGTGGCCGGGGCCGGCCAGGAAATTTCCACCCGTCCGTTCCAACTGGTGACCGGGCGCGTCTGGCGCGGTTCGGCCTTCGGTGGCGTGCGCGGGCGCAGCGAGTTGCCGAGCTACGTGGAGATGGCGCAGAAGGGCGAGATCCCGCTGGATACCTTCATCACCCACACCATGGGCCTGGAAGATATCAACAAGGCGTTCGACCTGATGCATGAAGGCAAGAGCATTCGCACCGTCATCCATTTCTGAGGTCGCCCATGAGCCTGGAAAACCTCTCCTGCCAGAAAAGCTTCGGCGGCTGGCACAAACGCTACAAGCATCATTCCGAAGTCCTCGGCTGCGACATGGTGTTTGCCGTCTATCTGCCGCCACAGGCCGAGCAGGGCGGCAAGTTGCCGGTACTGTACTGGCTGTCCGGCCTGACCTGCACCGACGAGAATTTCATGCACAAGGCCGGCGCCCAGCGCCTGGCCGCCGAACTGGGGTTGATCATCGTCGCGCCGGATACCAGTCCGCGCGGTGCCGATGTACCCGGTGACCCGGACAAGGCCTGGGACTTCGGTCTCGGCGCCGGCTTCTATCTGAACGCGACCCAGCAACCCTGGGCCCAGCACTACCGGATGCACGACTACGTGGTGCATGAGTTGCCGGCACTGGTCGAGGCGCATTTCCCGGCTTCGGCCAAGCGTGGTATCAGCGGTCATTCCATGGGCGGGCATGGCGCGCTGGTCTGCGCCTTGCGCAACCCTGGGCGTTATCAGTCGCTGTCGGCCTTCGCGCCGATCAGCAACCCGATGGATTGTCCCTGGGGGCAAAAAGCCTTTTCCCGTTATCTGGGCGAAGAACGCTCGCGCTGGCGCGAATGGGATGCCTGCGCGCTGATCGCCGAAGCGTCTGAAAAGCTGCCGATCCTGGTGGATCAGGGCGATCGTGACGATTTCCTGGCCAACCAGCTCAAGCCCGAGGCGCTGCAGCAGGCGGCGAAGCTGGCACAACATCCGCTGACATTGCGCTTGCAGCCGGGCTACGACCATAGCTATTTCTTCATCGCCAGTTTCATTGACGATCACCTGCGACATCACAGTGAAGCTCTTAGCGGTTAATCTGCCGCAAAATAGGTAGAATCACGCCCTGACTTACATCGGGGCGTTTTTTTATGCGTATTGGCCACGGCTATGATGTGCACCGTTTCGCCGAAGGCGACTTCATCACCTTGGGCGGCGTACGGATTGCGCATCACCACGGGTTGCTGGCTCATTCCGACGGCGACGTGCTGCTGCATGCCTTGAGCGATGCGCTGCTGGGGGCCGCTGCCCTGGGCGATATCGGCAAGCATTTCCCGGACACCGACCCGACCTACAAGGGGGTCGACAGCCGGGTGCTGTTGCGTCATGTGCTGTCGTTGATCAAGGCCAAGGGCTGGAAAGTCGGCAACGTCGATAACACCATCGTTGCCCAGGCGCCGAAAATGGCGCCGCATATCGAATCGATGCGCGCACTGATTGCCGCGGATCTTGAAGTTGAGTTGGATCAAGTGAACGTCAAAGCCACCACCACTGAAAAGCTCGGTTTCACCGGCCGTGAAGAAGGTATCGCTGTGCATAGCGTCGCCTTGTTGCTACGCGCATGACCGAACTGGAACTGTTGGGCCCACGTGCCTACGGCAATGTCCTGGGCAGCGCGGTGCTCAAGGCCACGGCGGAAGATTTCCAGGTCGATGAAGTCCTCGATATCCCGTTGAGCGGCGACGGCGAGCACCTCTGGCTGTGGGTGGAGAAGCGTGGCTTGAATACCGAGGAGGCCGCCCGGCGTATCGCCAAGGCCGCCGGCGTGCCGTTGCGCACGGTCAGTTATGCCGGTCTCAAGGACCGCCAGGCCCTGACTCGCCAGTGGTTCAGCGTGCAACTGCCGGGCAAGGCCGATCCGGATCTGTCGGCGGCGCAGAACGACAGCCTGCTGATCCTCAAGAGCACCCGGCACAAGCGCAAGTTGCAACGCGGTGCCCATGCCGCCAACGGCTTCACCCTGCGCTTGACCGAATTGAATGCGGACAAGGACGGTTTGCAGCAACGCCTAGAGCGGATCGCCGCGCAAGGTATTCCGAATTATTTCGGCGCCCAGCGTTTCGGCCACCTCGGCGGCAACCTCGGCGAGGCCCGCGCCTATGCGGCGCGCCAGGCCTTGCCCGAGCAACGTAATGTGCGCTCGCGACTGCTGTCCACGGCCCGCAGCTACCTGTTCAACCAGGTGCTGGCGGCGCGTGTCGCCGACGGCAGCTGGAACCGGGCCCAGGTCGGCGACCTGCTGGCCTTCACCGACAGCCGCAGTTTCTTTCCCGCCGGCGAGGCCGAGTGCAGTGATCCGCGCCTGGCCATTCTCGACCTGCACCCCACCGGCCCGCAGTGGGGCGAGGGGCCATCACCGGCGACGGCGGCGACCTTCGCCCTGGAGCAAGCGGTTGCCGAACGCGAGGCCGAACTCTGCCAATGGCTGGTCAAGGCGGGCATGGAGCACGAACGTCGCATCCTGCGGCTGCCCATTGGCCGGTTGTCGTGGCATTATCCCTCGCTGGACATTCTGCAACTGGAATTCGTCCTGCCGGCCGGATGCTTCGCCACTGCTTTGGTGCGCGAACTCGTTGATCTGGTGCCGCCAGGACAGACGGACAGCTCATGCGTATTCTGATTTCGAACGACGATGGGGTTTTCGCCCCCGGTCTCGCCGCGCTTCATGCTGCGCTGGCAGATTATGCCGAGTGCACGGTGATTGCCCCGGACCAGGACAAAAGTGGCGCCAGCAGCTCGCTGACCCTGGACCGTCCGCTGCACCCGCATACATTGCCCAATGGCTTTATCAGTCTCAACGGCACACCTACCGACTGCGTGCACCTGGGGCTCAATGCCCTGCTGTCGCATCCGCAGGACATGGTGGTGTCCGGTATCAACCTGGGTGCCAACCTTGGGGATGACGTACTGTATTCCGGAACGGTGGCGGCGGCCCTGGAGGGGCGTTTCCTTGGCCGTCCTTCGTTCGCTTTCTCGCTGGTCTCGCGCCAGGTCGACAACCTGGCCACCGCCGCGCATTTCGCCCGCCTGCTGGTGCAGGCCCATCAAGGCCTGGAACTGCCGGTGCGCACCGTGCTCAACGTGAATATCCCCAACCTGCCCCTGGAACGCATTCGTGGTATCCAGCTCACCCGCCTGGGCCATCGTGCCCGGGCCGCGGCGCCGACGCAGGTGGTCGATCCGCGGGGCAAGGCCGGTTACTGGATCGCCGCCGCCGGCGACGCCGAAGACGGCGGCCCGGGCACCGACTTCCATGCCGTGATGCAAGGGTTTGTCTCGGTGACGCCGCTGCAGCTGGATCGCACGTTCAACAATGCCTTCCAGTCTCTGGGTGGTTGGTTGGAGGGGCTTGCCTGATGGGCCGTGAGCAAGACGACCTGATGCGACGCGGTATCGGCATGACCTCCCAGCGCACCCGCGAACGGCTGATTCAGCGGCTCTATGAGGAAGGGGTGAGCAACGCCCAGGTGCTGGAGGTGATCCGTCGTACCCCACGTCATCTGTTTGTCGACGAGGCGCTGGCCCATCGTGCCTACGAGGATACGGCGCTGCCGATCGGTCACAACCAGACCATTTCCCAGCCCTATATGGTGGCACGCATGAGCGAGCTGCTGCTGGAGGCCGGGCCGCTGGACAAGGTGATGGAGATCGGGACCGGCTCCGGCTACCAGACGGCGGTGCTCTCGCAGTTGGTGGAGCGGGTGTTTTCGGTGGAGCGGATCAAGGTCCTGCAGGACCGCGCCAAGGAGCGTCTGGTCGAGCTCAACCTGCGTAACGTGGTGTTCCGCTGGGGCGACGGCTGGGAAGGCTGGCCGGCGCTGGCGCCGTACAACGGCATTATCGTCACCGCCGTGGCCACGGATGTACCGCAGGCGCTGCTGGACCAGTTGGCCCCGGGCGGGCGCCTGGTGATTCCGGTGGGTGCCGGTGAAGTCCAGCAACTGATGCTGATCGTGCGCGAAGAGCAGGGTTTTTCCCGTCATGTATTAGGCGCGGTACGTTTCGTCCCGCTGCTTAACGGACCGTTGGCCTGAACATTTGTTGAACGGCAATGAATTCTGTTTAAGGTCGCAGGTCTTAGAGCGGGACCTGGTACGGCCCCCATGTTTAAAATGTGTCGGGTTTTGCGACATGGCTTTGTTGTCAGTGAAATTCCAACAGCCAGTTATACTTACGCCACATTATCGCCTGTACAGGCACTCTTATTTCAGCCACCACAAAGGGAGCGGCGGGTGAGTCTCACAGTCATTCGGCAGCGTATGGGTAAAGCAAGCGTTCAGCGCCTGATGATCGGCCTTGCCCTCAGTGCTTTACTGGCTGGTTGCTCCAGTGCTCCAAAAGGCGGCGTGCGCGTCGTCGATCGTAACGGCAACGCCAGCACCGCGAGTGCGGCGCCACAGAAGCCAATGACCACCACCGGCCAGCATGTGGTCGCCCGTGGCGATACCCTGTTTTCGATCGCCTTTCGCTATGGCTGGGACTGGAAAGCCCTGGCCGCGCGCAACAATATTCCCGAGCCCTACACCATTCATGTAGGTCAGGCGATTCGTTTCGACAGCCGTTCAAATTCAACACCGAGTGCCGTCGCCTCGACGTCGTCGACAGCGTCGACGACGACCTCGCCTTCGGGCAAGTTCACCATCGTCCGGCGACCGGCCAACTCGACGTCTGCCAGCACCACGGCCTCGCAACCCGCGGCCCAGACACCTGCGCCGGCCGCGCCGCCGCCGCCGGCCGGTCCCGCGCCGAAGGGTTGGGCGTGGCCTTCAAATGGAATTTTGATTGGAAAATTCTCTTCAAACGGTAGTTTGAATAAAGGTATTGATATCGCCGGGGATTTGGGACAGCCTGTTTTAGCCGCGTCTGATGGGTCAGTTGTTTACGCCGGGAGTGGTTTGCGGGGCTACGGCGAACTGGTCATCATCAAACACAGCGATACCTACGTCAGTGCTTACGGTCACAACCGTAGGCTGTTGGTTCGGGAGGGGCAGCAGGTCAAGGTCGGACAGACAATTGCCGAAATGGGGTCAACTGGTACAGACCGGGTGAAACTGCATTTTGAGATTCGCCGCCAGGGGAAACCCGTAGACCCACTGCAATTCCTGCCGCGTCGTTGATCCGTTTTCCAGCCTGTTCTCCTGATGTAGCGGGAACAGGTTCCAGCGTTGCCAAGGATAAAGGCGCCGCTTGAGCTTGAGGTCGAACTCACCAAAGGACTATAACAATGGCTCTCAGTAAAGAAGCGCCGGGGTTTGACATCGATGATGAGGTGCTCCTTATGGACTCCGACATCGTCATGGATATGATGCCGGAGGACGACAGTTCTCCACCCCCAGTTCGTGCCAAGGCCAAAAGTGCTGCTTCGCTCAAGCAGCATAAGTATATTGACTACACGCGGGCGCTGGATGCGACCCAGTTGTATCTCAATGAAATCGGTTTTTCCCCCTTGTTGTCCCCGGAAGAGGAAGTTCATTTTGCGCGCTTGTCGCAAAGTGGCGATCCCGCGGGCCGCAAGCGCATGATCGAAAGCAACCTGCGGCTGGTGGTGAAAATCGCCCGACGCTACGTCAACCGCGGTCTTTCCCTGCTGGACCTGATCGAAGAGGGCAACCTCGGCTTGATCCGGGCCGTCGAGAAATTCGACCCGGAACGTGGCTTTCGCTTCTCAACCTATGCCACCTGGTGGATCCGCCAGACGATTGAACGGGCGATCATGAATCAGACCCGGACCATTCGCCTGCCGATTCACGTGGTCAAGGAATTGAACGTCTATCTGCGCGCGGCACGGGAGCTGACGCAGAAGCTCGATCATGAGCCTTCCCCGGAAGAAATCGCCAACCTGCTGGAGAAACCTGTGGGTGAGGTCAAGCGGATGCTTGGCCTGAATGAGCGGGTGTCTTCGGTGGACGTGTCGCTGGGACCGGACTCGGACAAGACGCTGCTCGATACCCTGACCGACGATCGGCCTACCGATCCCTGCGAACTGCTCCAGGACGACGACCTGTCCCAGAGCATCGACCAGTGGTTATCGGAATTGACCGACAAGCAGCGAGAGGTGGTCGTACGGCGCTTCGGCCTGCGCGGGCATGAGAGCAGTACCCTGGAGGATGTCGGCCTGGAGATCGGCCTGACCCGCGAGCGTGTCCGCCAGATCCAGGTCGAGGGGCTCAAGCGCTTGCGCGAGATCCTTGAAAAGAACGGCCTGTCCAGCGAAGCGCTGTTCCAGTAGCACGGCCCCGCATCTGGCCAATGAAAATCCCCGATCAGATCGGGGATTTTTGTATTCGGGCCTCAGGCCCCGTGGCACTTCTTGAATTTCTTGTTGCTGCCGCACGGGCACGGATCGTTGCGACCTACGTCCTTCAGTGCGTTGCGTACCGGCTCCTGGTGAGCGTGACCACAGTTCGGGCCGTGGACATGGCCATGCTCGTGATCATGTTGCTCGTGCTCATGCTCGTGGTTGCAATCAGGGCCATGCACGTGGGGTTGCTGGGTCATGCTGGTGTCACTCCGGAATAATTTCGGCGGGAATTATCTCGCCTTTACGCTCCAGGTGCACGTCATGGCTGAGGAATAGTCCGGTTTCCAGTTCGCCCTCCAGTCGGTAGGGGATCGGATCATGGGGATGTTTCAGGCGTTTGTTCAGGTCGCGCAGGTGTTCCCAGAGGTTGGTCCTGACCAGAATCACCAGCGCCGCGTGGCTGTTGGGCTCCACGGTAAACCAGCCATTGGACGACTCGCCTTCGCTCAGCAGCCAGTCGTCGAGGTAGAGACGATAATGCAGGCTGCGCACGGTCAGGCTGTCGTCGTTGGGGTTGTCGACGCGAAAATGCAGGCGGAAACTCTGTTGCACCAGTCGGGCCTTGACCAGTTCGACGCGCACCAGGCGCACCTCGGGCTCGCGGGCCCCGCCATCGAACCAGGACGCGCAGCCGGAAAGCGTCAACAGCATAAGCAGGCCGAGCGTGCCAAGTGTCCGTGAGTGCATGAGGTTCCTCCCGCCGAGGCCCCAGCATAGCAAGCCTGTGACAGAAAAAGGCCATGGTTGTGGCGGTAAATCCACTGGGTGATACTGCCCATCATTCGCGCAATGGATCAGGCAGGCGCACAGGAGTGTGATCATGACGCTTTACGAGATTGTCTTCAGTGGCGAGTCGCTGCCCGGCACCTCGCCCGATCAGGTCAGGAGCAACCTGGCCCGGCTGTTCCAGGCCGATGCCCAGCGTATCGAGCTGCTGTTTTCCGGACGGCGCCTGGTGCTCAAGAGCAATCTCGATGCCGATGCCGCGGAAAAATATCGGGCCACCATCGAGCGTGCCGGGGCGCTGGTCGCGGTGGTCGAGATGCTCGTCGAGGAGATCGAGATGACGGCGCCGGCCCCAGAGTCAGGCCGTGCCCAGGTGGCACCACGGGATGCCTATATGGCGGCGTTCAGTGGGGTCGATGCACCGGACTTCGGGATTGCCGAGGTCGGCAGCGATATGCAGGACCCCAAGCCCGAGCCGGTCGCGCGGGCCCTGGATCTGTCGGCGTTCAGCGTTGCGCCGGTGGGGGCCGACATGGGCCAGCTGCCGGTCGCAACCGTCGCCACGGTGCCGGATATCTCACACCTGAGCCTCAGCTGAGCAGGTAGCCGGCACAGCACTTCTTGTATTTCTGCCCGCTGCCGCAGGGGCAGGCGTCATTGCGCCCGGCCTTGAGGGGCACGGTGGGGTCGATGAAATACCAGCGTCCGTCGGTTTGCACGAAGGACGACTTTTCCCGGTGGCTGTGTTCGCCGTTGCTATCGTGCCAGCGCGCGGTAAAGGTCACGAAGGCATGCTCGGGCTGGCCGCCGAAGATCTCCGAATTTTCCACCTCCAAGCCCAGCCAGGTGCTTTGCGCGCTCCACTCGCCGATGGCCTGGCGGTCGAGGCCGGGTTGTTGAATGGGCAGCGTGGTGTCCACCAGGTAGTCGACCAGTCCCAATACATAGGCGCAGTAGCGCGAGCGCATCAGCGCTTCGGCACAGGGGGCGGGATGGCCCGAGTGATAGTGGCCGCAGCAGGCCTCCAGCAGGTTGCCGCTACCACAGGGACAGATGGATGTGCTCACGGGAATCACCACCAGTACTTGCCGAAATTTTCCGGATTGGCCCAGAACTTGGCATTCAGCCAGTCCGGCACCTGTTTGTATTCCTTCAGATCATAGGTGAACAATGTCAGGACCTGCTCGTCGCGGGCAAAACGCTCGCTGCTTTGCAGGGCCAGGGCGAAGAAGTCACTGTCCTGCCAGCCGCTGGCGGTCATGTCCACCAGTACCGCGATGCGGCTGGCATTGAGGTTGCGAATGCCGCCGAGCAATTGCCGGCCGTCACGCTTGGGCAGGTGCTCGAGGCAGTCGACCACCAGCGCCAGGTCGAAACGCCGGGCGGCCAGTGCGGCGGGCAGGGCACCCGGCTCGGCGAAGGCCACCTGGGTCTCGGGATGGGCGGCCTGGAACGCCTCGAGTGCCGGAAAGCTGCCAGCCCCCACCAGCAGCAGGTTTTGCGGGGCATAACGGTCCAGCAGTGCTGCCAATGCCTGTTGGGGGGTGCGGGCGGAAAGGCTTTCTAGCATCGGGATTCCTCGGTCGGAGCGGCAAACACGGGCGAATTTTCAATGGCCACTGGCAAACTGCCCTGACTCGCCTTACTGTGCGCCAAAGAATAACTCATCAGGGGGGCGTATGAAGGTGCTTTGGGGGCTGGGGAAGGTGTTGACACTGATGTTCTGGCTGGTGGTGCTGGTCAATCTGGTGCTGCCGCTGATCAGCCCGTTCCGGGTCCTGGTGGATCTGGCGGGGAGCATGCTGTTGTTGACCCACTTGCTGGAAGTACTGCTGTTCAACGGCAGCCTGCGGGGCCGTGCCCATCCCTGGCGCGACCGCGCGCAGATCCTGCTGTTCGGCATGTTCCACCTGCAAATCCTGCCTTTGCCCACCCGTGAGGAGCGCCAACATGCGTAGCCTGTGTCTGCTGGCTGCCTTGTGCAGCCCCCTGGCGTTCGCCCAGGTCGTGAGCGTCGAAACCAATTCCATGCTGCGCCTGCCGGCCAACACCTCGGTGTTGCAACTGGAGCGCCTGGACGTAGCCGACTTCGGCACCTTGCTGGTCCCCGCCAGTGTCACGCAACTGAATATCGGTGAGTTGCACCTGGGCAAGGCGGCACGTATTGCCATTGTGCCGAGCGAGCAGGGCTTTGTCCTCAAGGCCACCCGCGCCGAGTTGGGGAGCGGTAGCCAGATCAGCGCGGTTGGCGCGCCGGGCACCTACCAGAGGGCCCCTTCGCCGGGACGTAACCTGGATCTGCGCATCGATGCGCTCAGCGGTCCCTTGCTGTCGGTGGATGCCCGGGGTGGTGCCGGCGTGCCGGGGTATGTCGGGCTCGATGGGGCCAATGGCGATGAGCCGGGCTGTACCTGGGGCGCGGCCGGGCAAGGTGCGGACGGCGACAATGGCGGCGACGGCCATCCCGGCGCGCCGGGGGCGCAGGTTCGCTTGCAGTTGCCGCGGGATTATCCGGCGGCGCAGATCCAGGTGCTGGTCGACGGTGGTAACGGCGGCATTGCCGGAGCAGCGGGACGTCCGGGCGCGGGCGGTAAGTCCAAGGGCTGCTTTGTCTACGACACCGATGGCGGCAAGCCGGGCCGTCCGGGCCATGCGGGCAAGCCGGGGCCGATTGGCCCGGCGGGCAGCGTGATGGTCCAGCGTCTGTAACACGCGCTCAAAAACACCGCGGACCTGTAGGAGCAGAGCTTGCTCGCGAAGGGGGCCTCGAGTCTTGCGTCGCTCTCGCGGTCGTCATCGCCGGCAAGCCGGGTTCCCAGATTGTTCGTGGGAAGCCTTGCGCCTGCGTTCAGTCAGTTCCAGTCAAAACATCGGCCGTGCCGCCGCAATGGCCACCAGCACCAAGCCGACCAGCAGGTTGATCCCCACCAGCCGGCGAATCCGTCCCAGCGCCGCCGCACCCGCCGGCCAGTCCTGGGCCGCCACCGCCTGGCGCAACTCCGGCAATTGCAACGACTGGATACGAATAAACAGTGCAACCATCACGATGTACAGGCCCATCATGACCTGCACATAACGCGGTGCGGTCTCGAAGCCGCTGAAGCGCAGTTGGATCAGGCCCACGCCGCTGATCGGCAGAAGCACCACCGCGACCCAGACCCAGACGAAGAAGCGCTGGAATACCTGGACCCACAGCTTCAGCCGGGCCGGTCCCTCCAGCGCGGCCATGGCCGCCGGGCGCAGGATCATCCAGGCGAAGAACATACCGCCAACCCAGACCAGGGCCGCCAGGACATGCAGGGTGTAGACAAGGGCAAAAACGGTCATTCGGGTACTCCGTGCGGCGCGCGAGGGTTTAGCGGGGTATGATAGCCGTCCATTCGAACCACTGAAAATTTATCCAGCGTTTCTTGCGCCTGAAGACTCATGATCAGCACCGAACTCAAAACCACGATCCAGGGCGCCTACTCGCGTTTTCTCGAAGCCAAGAGCCTCAAGCCGCGTTACGGCCAGCGCCTGATGATCGCCGAAGTGGCCAAGGTCCTCGGCGATATCGACACCGATGACGAGGGCCGGCGCAGCGGCGATCCGGCCGTGGTCGCGGTGGAAGCGGGGACCGGTACCGGGAAGACCGTGGCCTACAGCCTGGCGGCGATTCCCACCGCCAAGGCCGCCGGCAAGCGCCTGGTGATCGCCACCGCCACCGTCGCGCTGCAGGAGCAGATCGTCTACAAGGACCTGCCCGACCTGATGCGCAACAGCGGCTTGAACTTCAGCTTCGCCCTGGCCAAGGGCCGCGGGCGCTACATGTGCCTGTCCAAGCTCGACATGCTGTTGCAGGAAGGTCACGCGCAGACCGCCACCGCGCAGTTGTTCGAAGAGGAAGGCTTCCGCATCGAGGTCGACGAGGCCAGCCAGAAACTGTTCACCAGCATGATCGAGAAGCTCGCCGGGAATAAATGGGACGGCGACCGCGACAGCTGGCCCGCGGCCCTGGAAGATGCCGATTGGGCGCGCCTGACCACCGATCACAGCCAGTGCACCAACCGCCATTGCCCGAACTTCGGCCAGTGCGCCTTCTACAAGGCCCGCGAAGGCATGGGCAAGGTCGATGTGATCGTCACCAACCATGACATGGTCCTCGCCGACCTGGCCCTGGGCGGTGGCGCAGTGCTCCCCGACCCGCGCGACACCCTCTATGTGTTCGACGAAGGACACCACCTGCCGGACAAGGCCATCGGCCACTTCGCCCACTACACGCGCTTGCGCTCCACCGCCGACTGGCTGGAGCAGACCGCCAAGAACCTGACCAAGCTGCTGGCCCAGCATCCGCTGCCGGGCGACCTGGGCAAGCTGATCGAACAGGTGCCGGAACTGGCGCGGGAGATCAAGACCCACCAGCAGTTCATGTTCAGCGCCTGCGAGCAGTTGGCCGACTTCAAGACCGGCGAAGACACCGAGGGTCGCGAGCGACCGCGCCATCGCTTCGTCGGCGGGGTGATTCCGGAGCATATCCGTGAGATGGGCATCGAGCTGAAAAAAGGCTTCGCCCGCCTCAACGACCTCTTCACCCGCCTGACCGAGCTGCTCAAGGAAGGCATGGATGGCGAGGTCAATATCGGTATCGCCAGCCATCAGGCCGAAGAATGGTACCCGCTGTTCGGCAGCCTGCTGTCCCGCGCCCAGGGCAACTGGGAGCTGTGGACCGCCTTTACCGCCGAAGACCCGGAAGACAACCCGCCGATGGCGCGCTGGTTGAGCCTGGCCGAGAGCGGTGCGCTGTTTGATATCGAGGTCAATGCCAGCCCGATCCTGGCCGCGGAAATGCTCCGGCGCAATCTGTGGAACGTGGCCTATGGCGCCCTGGTGACCTCGGCGACCCTGACCGCTCTCGGTACCTTCGAGCGTTTCCGCATGCGCGCCGGCCTGCCGAAGAAAGCCGTGACGGCGGTGGTGCCAAGCCCCTTCCATCATGCCGATGCCGGTGTGCTGCGGGTGCCGAACCTCAACGCCGATCCCCGCGACGCCGTGGCGCATACCGCGGCGATCATTCGCGACCTGCCGGAACTGGTGGAAGGCTCCAAGGGCACCCTGGTGCTGTTTTCCTCGCGCAAGCAGATGCAGGACGTGTTCGACGGCCTGGATCGCGACTGGCGCAAGCAGGTGTTTATCCAGGGCAACCTGTCGAAGCAGGAGACCCTCAACAAGCACAAGGCCCGGGTCGACGGCGGGGACTCCAGCGTGCTGTTCGGCCTGGCGAGCTTCGCCGAAGGGGTGGACTTGCCCGGCGCCTACTGTGAGCACGTGGTGATCGCCAAGATTCCCTTCTCGGTCCCGGACGACCCGGTCGAGGCGGCGCTGGCCGAATGGATCGAAGCCCGGGGTGGCAATCCGTTCATGGAGATCTCCGTGCCGGATGCTTCCCTCAAGCTGGTCCAGGCCTGCGGTCGCCTGCTGCGCACCGAAGAGGACCGGGGCATCATCACCTTGCTCGACCGGCGTTTGGTCACCCAGCGCTACGGTAAAGCCATCCTCAATGCCTTGCCGCCGTTCCGGCGAGAAATTTCTTGATGTGATGTAGGTTAAATTACCAACTTTGTTGTCTACGGATGGCGCCGCTTGGCGCCACGCTGGCCTCCGACTGGCCGTAAGGGAGAGTTTGATTCATATGATTGGCCGTACGCTGCCCGCCGTTTTCGCCTTGTTGTTCGCCGCGCCGCTGTGGGCTGCGCCTGCCGGGCAACAGACGCTGTTCAACTTCGTTCGTCCCGCCGATGTGGTGCAGGTGGCAACCGTGGATGCCAGCTTGCCGCAATACAATGCGGAACAGACGGCCGAAGGCGAAGTGCTGCGGCGAGTCACCTTCAACCCGGCCGTCCAGCCGAGCCTGCGCCTGACGCCACAGACCGGAGCCTGGGACTGGTCGCAGGCGGGGGCCATGAGCCTGCGGATCCAGAGTGCCATGGATTGGGCATTGACCCTCAATGTGACGATCCAGAGCAGCGACGGCAAGACCCTCACCAGTCGCGTCGACTTGCCGGCCGGCCCGGCGCAGACCTTGCTGGTGCCGCTGCAGGCCAGCTCACCGTTGAGCCAGGGCATGCGTGCCGGTCCGCCGATGCCGATGACCGTTGATGGCCAGCGGGTGTTGCTGGCCAGCAGCCAGGGTGAACTGAATCGCCAGCAGGTGGTGTCGGTGACCTTGTCGATGGACGCACCCAAAGTGGCCCAGAACATCCTCCTGGAACGTTTCGGCGTGCAGAGCGGTGATGATGTGGTCAAGGCTGTCTATAGCTCGCTGGTGGACGGCTACGGCCAGTCCACCCGGGCCAAATGGCCGGAAAAAATCAGCAGCGACGATCAGCTCAAGGCCGCCGCGAGCAAGGAAAGCCAGCAACTCAAGACCTGGCTGGCCGAGCGCGAACGCAGTGCCCGGGACAGGTTCGGCGGTTCGCTCAAGGGGCCGCTATTTGACGCCACGGGTTTCTTCCGCACCGAAAAACACGACGGTCGCTGGTACCTGGTGACGCCGGAGGGGCATCCGTTCTACTCCCTGGGCGTGAATACCGTCAGCGCCCGCGACCAGCAGACCTATGTCGACGGTCGTGAAGGCATGTTCAGCGACCTGCCCAAGGACGGCGAACCCCTGGCCGCCTACTACGGCAAGGCCGACAACAGCATCAGCACCGGGGCCTCCCAGGGCCGGGTCTTCAAGTCCGGGCGCTGGTTCGATTTCTATGGTGCCAACCTGGAGCGCACCTATGGTTCGTCGTGTGCGCCCGCCGAGCCGGCGGCGCCCAAGGTGCCCTGCGCCCCGGGCCTGGATGCCCAGCGCTGGCAGAAACACACCCTGGACCGCCTGCAGGCCTGGGGTTTCAACACCATCGGCAACTGGAGCGATCCGGCCCTGGGCCTGAATGACCGTGTGCCTTACACCTTGCCGCTGTCGATTGTCGGCGACTACGCCAGCATCAGCACCGGTAGCGACTGGTGGGGCGGCATGCCCGATCCGTTCGATCCGCGTTTTGCCATGGCCACCGAGCGCGCGGTGGCGATTGCCACCCGCGATCATCGCGACGACCCTTGGCTGGTGGGCTATTTCGCCGATAACGAACTGGCCTGGGCCGGTCACGGCGACGATCCGAAATCCCGCTACGCCCTGGCCTACGGCACATTGCGCATGACCACCGACGTACCGGCCAAGCGCGCCTTCCTCAAGCAGTTGCGCGACAAATACCGCAACCAGCAGGGCCTGTCCAAGGCCTGGGGCGTGGAGATTCCGACCTGGGAGCAGATGGAAGACCCGGGCTTCGAGGCCCCATTGCCGAATCCCGCGTATCCGCAAATCGAGGCGGACCTGAAATATTTCCAGAAGGTGTTTGCCGACACCTACTTCAAGACCATTTCCGACTCGCTGAAATGGCATGCGCCGAACCACCTGCTGCTGGGCGGCCGTTTTGCTGTCAGTACGCCTGAGGCCGTGGCCTCCTGCGCCCAGTACTGCGACGTGCTGAGCTTCAACTTCTATACCCTCAAGCCCCAGGACGGTTACGACTTCGACCAGTTGGAGGCGTTGAACAAGCCGGTGCTGATCACCGAATTCAACTTCGGTTCGAGGGATCGCGGCCCGTTCTGGGGCGGCGTGACGGAACTGGCCCGGGAAGAAGATCGTGGCCCGGCTTATGCCGCGTTCCTCAAGCAGGCGGTGGCCGAGCCCTCGATTGTCGGCGTGCACTGGTTCCAGTACCTCGATCAGCCGGTGACGGGGCGCCTGCTGGACGGCGAAAACGGGCATTTCGGCCTGGTGGGCATGACCGATGTACCGTTTCAAGGCTTTGTCGAGAGCGTGCGCAAGAGCAACCTGCAGGCCCTGGCGTTGCTCAACAAGGAAGCCGAGAAAGCCAAGGTGGAGGCGCAGCAGAAAGCCGCCAAGGGCATCGGCCAGGATGACGTCGGCGCCAAGGGGCGTTCGGGCAGCGCGGGCGGGGAGGGTGCCGGGCATTCCGGCGGCCACTCCGGCAATGGCCAGTGATCGGAAATTCTGAATCGACACCGTTCCTGTAGGAGTCGACTTGCTGGCGATAGCGGCCGAACAGGCGATGCAAGGCTTATGGGCCCCATCGCCAGCAAGCTGGCTCCTACAAGGTTCTGCGGTGTTTGGGTCGTGCATTCCAATTCCTACGGTGCCCCGCGTAATGTCTGGCAATTCTTGCGAGGTGTTACGAATTGTCTGATTCGACTCTGTTCCCAAACCCCGCAATCGCTGGAACAATGCAGGCCATTTTGAAAGGTGTTGCGGCGGGAGATTCACGGGTGCAGATTCAGGGTCATTTCGAACTTCAATTCGAGGCGGTGCGCGAAGCCTTCGCGGCCCTTTTCGACGATCCCCAGGAGCGCGGCGCGGCGCTCTGTGTCCAGATCGGCGGTGAAACCGTGGTCGATCTCTGGGCCGGTACCGCCGACAAGGACGGCGCGGAGGCCTGGCACAGCGACACTATCGCCAACCTGTTTTCCTGCACCAAGACCTTTACCGCCGTTACTGCGCTGCAGCTGGTGGCCGAGGGCAAGTTGCAACTGGATGTTCCGGTTGCCCGGTACTGGCCTGAGTTCGCCGCCGCCGGCAAGAGTGCTATCACCCTGCGCCAGTTGCTTTGCCATCAGGCCGGTTTGCCAGCCTTGCGCCAGTTGCTGCCCGCCGAGGCGCTGTACAACTGGCAGACCATGGTCGATGCCCTGGCGGCTGAAACACCCTGGTGGACGCCTGGCGAGGGCCATGGCTATGCAGCGATCACCTATGGCTGGCTGGTCGGCGAGTTGCTCCGGCGCACCGACGGGCGCGGGCCGGGGGAGTCCATCGTGGCGCGGATTGCCCGGCCGCTGGGGCTGGACTTCCATGTCGGCCTGGCGGACGCAGAATTCCATCGCGTCGCCCATATCGCCCGGGGCAAGGGCAATCTCGGCGATGCGGCGGCCCAGCGCCTGCTGCAAGTGACCATGCGCGAACCCGAGGCGATGAGCACCCGGGCGTTTACCAACCCGCCGTCGATCATGACCAGTACCAACAAGCCGGAGTGGCGGCGCATGCAGCAGCCGGCCGCCAACGGGCATGGCAACGCGCGCAGCCTGGCGGGGTTCTACAGTGGGCTGCTCGACGGTCGCCTGCTGGAGGCCGATATGCTGGAGGAACTGACCCGCCAGCACAGCCTGGGCATGGACAAGACCCTGCTGACCCAGACCCGTTTCGGCCTGGGCTGCATGCTCGATCAGCCGGACGTGGCCAACGCCACCTTCGGCCTCGGGGCCAAGGCCTTCGGCCATCCGGGGGCCGGCGGCTCCGTCGGCTTTGCCGACCCCGAATACGATGTCGCCTTCGGCTTCGTCACCAATACCCTCGGCCCGTATGTATTGATGGACCCGCGGGCACAGAAGCTAGTACGGATTCTTGCCGGCTGTCTGTAGAATGCGCACATAAAGTCGTAGGCCGGAACCCTGTGACTTTTTTGCTTTCTAATACACTGTTCCATAGGGCCTGACGGCCCTTGTTTCTCTATCTCATTTTGTGGATATCCAATGTCATCGAACAAGTCTCTCGCCCTGGCCCTCTGCCTGACCGTGACCGGTTGCGCGCAAACTCCACAAAGTGCGGACAAGGACATTGCGCAAGCCCCGGCGACAGCTAGCGCCAGCACACCCGCCGCTCCCGCGGCCGCCGTAGCCGCGTCCAAGGATGCCGCCAAGCTTGCGGCCAAACCTGCCGCGTCCGCGCCAGCCGCCAAAGCCAGTGCTCCGCTGGCAGCCGCCGTGGCGCCCGCAGTTCCAAGCGTCGCCGCCGCGCCGGCAGCCAGTACGGATACCGGTAGCAGCTGGTGGTGGCCGTTCGGTTCGTCCGACAAGGCCGCTGTGAAAGATTCGGCCCAGGCCGCCACGCCGGCTGCCAAGCCACAGGACAAGCCCGTGCCACTGGCCACGGCGGTCGCTGCTGCGACCACCCCGGCGCCACAAGCGGACCCTGCCACCCATTGGTGGTGGCCGTTCGGCAGTTCGGACAAGGACAAGGCCAAGGCAACCGCTCAGCCGCCGGTCAAGGCAGTGCCGATGCCGGATCCGAAAATCACCCAGGCCTGGCTCGACGACTACGAGCCGCGTCTGCGTACCGCCATCCAGAACAGCGCCCTGAAACTGGAGCGGCGTGAGAACGTGCTGGTAGTGATTGCCCCGGTTGACGGTTTCTATAACCCCAAGCGTCCGGAAATGTTGATGCCGGTGACCCTCGGTCCCTTCACCCGAATCGCCAAGACCATCGAGGGTGACCCCAAGACCGCCGTGCTGATCCTCGGCCATGGCGACAACAGCAGCAGCGCCGAATCGACCCAGGCCTTGAGCCAGCAGCGGGCGCAGTCCGTTGCCGCGATTTTCGGCCTCAGCGGCCTGCATCGTGACCGCCTGATGCTGCGTGGCATGGGCGCGGACATGCCGCGTGCCGCCAACGACAGCAATGAGGGCCGTGCCCTGAACCGTCGCGTGGAAATCATCCTGACGCCGCAGAACACCATGGTTGCGCTGTTGAGCAAATACAGCATCCCGGTTCCGGCTCCGCTTCCAGCCACCCAGTTGGCGGCGGCGGATGTGAAGCCGGCGGTGGCCCCGGCACCTGCGGCGAAGAAAGCCACGACCAAGGGCAAGGCCGCAGCGAAGAAAGCCCCGGTCCACAAGAAGGCTCCGGTCAAGAAAGCCGCGACCAAGCCAGCAGCGGACAAGGCTGCGGCGCCGGCGAAGAAAGACGCCGGCAGCGACAGCTCGGCCAAGAACTGACCTGACCACCAAGAAGGAACGCGCCGTGACTCAAACCCTGGCGGATATGCGCCGCGACTACACCCGTGACGGTCTCACCGAGGCCCAGGCTCCGGCCGAACCGTTTGCGCTGTTCCACCAGTGGTTTGCCGAGGCGGTGAAGACCGAGCAGGCGCCCGTCGAAGCCAATGCCATGACCCTGGCGACGGTGGACGAGGAAGGGCGCCCGCATTGCCGCATCCTGTTGCTCAAGGGTTTGGACGAGGCGGGGTTTACCTTCTTCACCAACTACGAAAGCGACAAGGGCCGACAACTGGCGGCCCGTCCCTTTGCCGCGATGACGTTTTTCTGGCCGAGCCTTGAGCGCCAGGTGCGGATCGAGGGGCGGGTGGTCAAGGTTTCGGCGCGGGAGTCGGACGCCTACTTCCAGGTACGCCCGCTGGGCAGCCGGTTGGGGGCCTGGGCTTCGCCGCAAAGTCGGGTAATTGCCGACCGGGCGGAGCTTGAGGGCTTGCTCAGGAACACCGAGGCGCGCTTCAGCGATACACAACCTCATTGTCCCGAGCACTGGGGCGGTTATCGTTTGCTGCCGGAGCGCATCGAGTTCTGGCAGGGGCGCGCCAGCCGCCTGCATGACCGCCTCGACTACCGTCTGCTCGGCGCGGACTGGACGCGCCAGCGTCTCGCGCCTTAGCGTTTGCCCGAGCCGTCAGCGTTTCGATCCGGCGACGCTGAACCAGCGTTCGCCTGATCGCCGCCCGGCAAGTGTTGTTCCCGCTCTTGCAGCGGGTAGCTTGCAGCGGCGGCCTCAAGCCATTGTTGCAAGTCCCGGCGCTTGACCTTCTGCTCCCTGGCCGCGGCCAGGCGTTCCAGCATGAACTTTTTGTATAATTCGTTGTCTCCCGCTAGCGATAATGCCAGGTCGCGGTCTGTCCAGCGTCTGATCCTGAAGTACAGCCAGCCGTGGAAATACAGTCCGGCTGCTGTAGCGATTACGATGATCAAGTAGTCCATGTCGATTCTTTGCCAGTTGGGTCGTTGTCGTAACGATTCAGTTGTCGCTGATTGTTTCAACTGCTTGGCAGCCCGGGCAGGCGGATCGAAATCGCGCTACCCTGTGTCCCCGTTTATTTGGACGCCGAGGCTGTACTGGCGCTGAATGAAAGCATTTTATCCGTGCGCTGCCGTGACAGGGATCAAGCTGCGGAGTTTAATTAAAGTCATTTCCTTTGGAGTTGATCCTATGCGTAAGTCTGTTTTGTTGATTGCTTCCTTTTCCACAATGGCTATGTTGCTGGGTGGTTGCACCAACAGCCTGACTGGCGATTCCTATTCCCGTGATGAAGCGCGCCGCGTCCAGACCATTCGCATGGGCACCATCGAGTCGCTGCGTCCGGTGAAAATCGAAGGCAGCAACTCGCCTATCGGTGCCGGTGCCGGTGCAATTGTCGGCGGCGTCGGCGGCAGCGCCATCGGCGGTGGCCGTGGCAGTATCGTGACCGCGGTGATCGGTGCGGTCGCCGGTGGCGTGCTGGGCAACATGGCCGAAAAAGGTCTGACCAGCGCCCAGGGTGTTGAAATCACCGTGCGTGAAGACGACGGCAGCATGCGTGCCTATGTGCAGGAAGTTCAGCCGAACGAAATCTTCCGGGTTGGCGAGCGTGTGCGTATCTCCACTGTCGGTGGCACCAGTCGCGTTTCCCACTGATTTCGCAATCAGCCTTGAAAAGAAACCCCGGCCAGGCAACTGGTCGGGGTTTTCTTTTTCTGCTGCGCTGAAGATTGCCGCGAACCTTGCCGGTGTAGCGTCTTGATCCTGGCTTGCAACACCGCTCAACGCTACCCCGGCAGGAGCCGGCTTGCCGTAACGCCGCACCGCGGCGATGGAAGCCGGTCAGGCAGTACAAGGCTCACGGGCCTCATCGGCGGCCAGCCGGTATCTACAAGGGTACTGTGCTCGCAGGCTTGCGGCTGGCCACCGCCGTCACGGCATAGCCGATCAGCGCCGCGAGGATGGAGCCTGTCAGAATGCCCATGCGGTCCATGCCCACATAGTCGCTGTGACCCGGCATAAAGGCCAGGGAGCCAACGAACAGACTCATGGTGAAACCTATCCCGCAGAGGATCGCCACACCGAACAACTGCCCCCAGTTGGCGCCGTGAGGCAGCGCCGCGAGGCCGGCGCGGACCGCCAGCCAGGTCAGGCCGAAGACGCCGACCGTCTTGCCGATCAGCAGGCCGGCGGCGATGCCCATCGGCACATGGTGGGTAAAGCTCTCCAGGTTCACCCCCGCCAGGGACACGCCGGCGTTGGCAAAGGCGAACAGCGGCAGGATGCCGAACGCCACCCAGGGATGCAACGCGTGCTCCAGGCTCAACAGCGGCGAGGTTTCGGCGTGGCGGGTGCGCAGCGGGATGCAGAATGCCAGGGTCACACCGGCCAATGTGGCATGCACGCCGCTCTTGAGCACGCAGACCCAGAGAATCAGGCCGATCACCAGATACGGCCCGAGCTTGACCACGCCCAGGCGATTCATCGCGATCAGCGCCACCAGGCAGGCCCCGGCCAGCGCCAGCGACAGTGTCGACAGTTCATGGGAGTAGAAGATCGCGATGACGATGATCGCACCCAGGTCGTCGATGATCGCCAGGGTCATCAGGAACAGTTTCAGCGACACCGGCACCCGCTTGCCGAGCAAGGCCAGCACCCCGAGGGCGAAGGCGATATCGGTGGCCATGGGGATCGCCCAGCCGCCCAGCGCCGCCGGGTTGTCACGGTTGAGGAACCAGTAGATCAGCGCCGGCACCACCATGCCGCCGATGGCCGCGGCCCCCGGCAGTACCACCTGCGAAGGCTTGGACAGATGGCCTTCGAGGAGTTCGCGCTTGACCTCAAGGCCGATCAGCAGGAAGAACAGCGCCATCAGACCGTCGTTGATCCACAGCAGCAGCGGCTTGGCGATTTTCAGGGCGCCGACCTGGGCCACCACCGGCACGTCCAGCAGACCGGCGTAGAGGTGCGACAGCGGCGAGTTGTTGATGATCAGGGCCAGGGCCGCGGCGGCAATCAATAGCAGGCCGCTGGCAGCTTCCAACTGGAAGAAACGGGTGAAAGTGCTACGCAGAGGCAAGGTCGCTCTCCATCGATTAATTCAAAAGGTGGGACACCCTAACCCGTACTGTTAGTTGTTAAAACAAAAATTATATTCTTTTTTGTTATAAGCGGGTGCTTGAAGGGCTCATCGCAAAAAGCCTAGCAGTTGTGTGTCTAATTGCGTCTTCACTGTATCTGTGCGGTAGGTAGGAAACTTCCTATAGTTAACGGATTATCGCGGTGGGACCTGTCAGGGGGCCGATCGTTGTTTATCCTTTGGCGGTTTGCCCCTGAGCCAGTGGCGCAACCAGCCGGCCGTGCTTTCGAGCGCCGCCGTTCCAAGACGAGTAGCCATCATGAGCGACAACCGACAGTGGGCCCGGGAAGCCATCCGGATCATTGAAGCCGACTTCCAGCGCAGTGCCGACACCCACCTGATTCCTTTGCCGCTGCCGGGCCTGCCGGGCATCGAGTTGTACTTCAAGGACGAATCCAGCCATCCGACCGGCAGCCTCAAGCACCGCCTGGCCCGCTCGCTGTTCCTCTATGCGCTGTGCAATGGCTGGCTGCGCCCGGGCGCGCCGGTGATCGAGGCGTCCAGCGGTTCGACGGCGATCTCCGAAGCCTATTTCGCGCGCCTGCTGGGCTTGCCGTTTATCGCGGTGATGCCGGCCACCACCTCCCAGGAAAAGATCGCGCAGATCGCCTTCTACGGCGGCCAGAGCCACCTGGTGCAGGACCCGACGCAAATCTATGCCGAGTCCGAGCGCCTGGCCCGGGAGAGCGGCGGTCATTTCATGGACCAGTTCACCTACGCCGAACGGGCCACCGACTGGCGGGCGAACAACAACATTGCCGAGTCGATTTTCCAGCAACTGCGTTTTGAGCGTTACCCGGAACCGAGCTGGTTGATTTCCAGCCCCGGTACCGGCGGCACCACCGCGACCCTCGGTCGTTATGTGCGCTATCGCCAGCATTGCACCCGAGTGTTGTGCGCCGATGCCGAGCGTTCGGTGTTCTTCGACTTTTACCAGACGGGGGACGCCGGCCTGCGCCTGGACTGCGGTTCGCGCATCGAAGGGATCGGCCGTCCGCGGGTCGAGGCGTCGTTCCTGCCCAAGGTGATCGATGCCATGGTCAAGGTGCCGGATGCCTTGTCCCTGGCCGCCATGCATTACCTGGCGCAGCGTTTGGGTCGGCGGGTCGGCGGTTCCAGTGGTACCAACCTGATCGGTGCGCTGATGGCGGCACGGCAGATGGTCGAGGCGGGGGAGAGCGGTTCGATCGTGGCGATCCTCTGCGACGGCGGTGAGCGTTATGCCACCACCTACTACGATGCGCAGTGGCTGAAGGCCCAGGGCTATGAACTGGACGACCTGGTCGCGACCGTGGCAGCCAGCGTCGAACGCGGCGAGGCGTTGCCCGAGAGCGTGTTGCGGGCGGGGATCTGATTCGCTCAGGGTTTCCGGATCGATGAGATTTGTGGCGAGTGGGCTTGTCCCGGCAGTATCCAGTTAAGGACTTTTGAAGCCGGGCCCGATCTTGTGGCGAGCGGGCTTGCCCGCGCTGGGGGCGAAGCCCCCTGAAACCGGAGAACCAGGTGTGTCAGGTAGACCGCGATAGCTGGTTTTGGGGCCGCTCCGCGACCCAGCGTGGGCAAGCCCACTCACCACAAATCAGCGTCCGACCGTTCCTGGCGTTACAGGCTGAAGCCGCCATCCAGCGGGATGATATTGCCCGTCATATAAGCCCCGGCGGTGCTCGCCAGACTGATCGCCAGTGCCGCCATCTCTTCCTCGCGGCCCCAGCGTTTCATCGGAATCAACGCCGTGTCTTCGGCCAATGCCTGCTCATCGTTGCCTATATGTTGGGTCATCTTGCTCGGGAAACGCCCCGGCGCGATCACATTGACATTGATGTGCTGGCTGACCAGTTCCCGCGCCAGGATCCGTGACAACTGGTGCAAGGCGGCCTTGCTCGGACCGTAGGCATAGGCCTGTTCGCCGAACGAGGAAATCCCCGCGACCGAACCGATATTGATGATTCGCGCCGGGCTCTCCACCGAACCGGCCTTGCGCAACAACGGCAGGAATTGCTGGATGCAGTTGAAGACCGAGGTCACGTTCAGTTGCATGACCTTTTCCCAGCCTTTGATCGGGTAGCTTTCCAGCGGCGCACCCCAGGTGGTACCGGCGTTGTTGACGAGGATATCCAGCCGATCGATCTTTGCGGCCAGGCGTGTCGCCAACTCCGCCACGCCTTCCTCGGTCGCCAGGTTGGCGGCCAGCGCCTGGCAGTGACCCAGGGCGCCGAGTTCATCGGCGGTCTGCTGGCAGGCTTCGGCATCCCGCGCACAGATATAGACCTGGGCACCGGCCTCGACAAAGGCCTTGGCAATCATCTTGCCGATGCCGCGGGTACCGCCGGTCACCAGCGCGGTGCGGCCTTGCAGGGAGAAGTAAGGGTGCATGGCGATTCCTGAGTGCGAAAAGGTGTCGATACCCTAGCCGTCAGGAGTCAAAAGCGGAGCCACTATTGGGCGGCGCAATGATGCGCCATGCACGATGCCGCGGATCAGCCGCGAACGCGCAGGGTCAGGCCCTTGAGGAAGTTGCGCAGCAGCTGGTCGCCGCAGGGGCGGTAGTTGGTGTGACCGAACTTGCGGAACAGCGCGCTCAGCTCGGGCTTGGACACCGGGAACTCGGCGGCCTTGAGAATGGCGTGCATGTCGTCTTCCTTGAGTTCAAAGGCGACCCGCAGCTTCTTCAGGATGATGTTGTTGGTCACCGGCAGTTCGACCGGTAGCGGCGCACGGCTTTCGTCCTTACCCCGCTTGAAGATCACCAGGCCATCGAGAAAATGTGCCATGACCTCGTCCGGGCAATGCACGAAGCCTTCTTCCTCATCCTTTTTCAGGTAGGTGATGACATCGGCCTTGGCCACTTCGAAGCCGGTCAGCTTGATGATCTCGACGACCTTGTTGTCGCTGATGTCGAGCATGTAGCGCACGCTACGCAGTACGTCGTTGTGAATCATGGGAAGCATCCTGAGAGGTAGACGCCGCGCATCTGCGCGACGTTGAAAAGGCGATTAGAATTTTTCCTTGGTCGACAGATAACGCCATTGACCCACGGGCACCTTGCCGATGGAGACGCCGCCGATGCGGATCCGCCGGACGGATACGACCTTGAGCCCGACTGCCTGGCAAAACAGCGCGATCACCCCCGGTTGCGGGTTTTTCATCGCGAAACGCAGGCGATTTTCGTTCTGCCAGCTGGCTTTCACCGCGGGCAGCTCGCGGCCCTTGTAGGTCAGGCCATGGCTCAGGCGGTTGAGGCCGTGCTCGACGATGTCGCCGCTGACTTCCACCACATACTCCTGCTCGATCTTGGCGGTGTCGGCGGTGAGCTTGCGGAGGATCTTCCAGTCCTGGGTGAACACCACCAGGCCACTGGCGCCGGCTTGCAGATCGGCGCCGGCGGTCAGGCGCAGGAAATGCCCCTTGAGCGGGCGCTTGCCATAGCGGTGTTCCTCGGAGAGCGTTTCGGCGCGCAGCAGTTGCATGGCCGCGTCGAGGTCCAGGCCGGCTGGTTGGTGCAGCAGCAGGGTCACCGGCTCCGGAGCGGTGGCCTTGGCTTCGGGATCGAGTGCGACTTTCTGGTCCGCGACCTTGAACTGTGGTTCGTCGATGACTTCGCCGTCGACCGTGACCCAGCCGCCTTCGATGAACAGTTCGGCCTCCCGACGGGAGCAGCCGACCAGCTCGATCAGGCGTTTGGAAAGGCGAGTGGGTTCAGACATGACGGCGGCCGTAAAAAAGGGGGGCGGCTATTGTACCTGCCTGGCGCCGGTTAAGCCCGGCAACATTTGTCGCAGGGCTCGTGGAGGGCGCGAACCCTGTGGGGGAGGCTCGGGTTGATCAGCGTTTCAGACGCAGATGCAACAGAGGATAGGGCTGGCCCATGCCATCCTTTTCCGAGCGCCCGATCACTTCGAAGCCCTGCTTGAAGTAGAAGCCGACCGCCTGGGAGTTTTGTTCGTTGACGTCCAGTTCATCGGCATTCAGGTGTTCGATAGCGTAGCGCAGCAGCTGTTTGCCCAGGCCCGTGCCGCGTGCCTGCGGGGCGATAAACAACATTTCGACCTTGCCCGCCGCGACCCCGGCAAACCCGGTGATGCGCTGGCGCGAATCGCGGGTGCAGATCAACATGACCGCATCCAAGTAGTGGGTCAGCAGCATATTCTTCAGCAGTTCGATGTAGCTGTCCGGCAGGAAGTCATGGGTGGCGCGCACCGAGGCTTCCCAGAGTCGGGCCAGTTCCGGGTAGTCACCGGGCTTGGGGGTTTGGATCACCGGGAGCTGGCGCATGCAGCAGATTCCTTCCGTCACGGTTGTTCATGAGCCAGACTATAGCCGTAAAAAAGCCCCGCATCTCGTTGAAAGAGCGGGGCTTTTCAGTTTATTTACAGCTTAGATCGTTTCCGCCCAGAGGTCGTATTCGTCGGCGTCGGTGACGCGGCACCAGACCTTGTCGCCGGGCTTGAGATCGCCGGCACCTTCGATGAACACGTTGCCGTCGATTTCCGGGGCGTCGAAGAAGCAACGGCCGACCGCGCCTTGTTCGTCGACTTCGTCGATCAGTACCTCGATCTCGCGGCCGATGCGCAGTTGCAGGCGGGCGCTGCTGATGGCCTGTTGATGGGCCATGAAGCGCTCCCAGCGCTCCTGCTTGACCTCATCCGGGACCACGTCCAGGCCGAGGTCGTTGGCCGGCGCGCCTTCCACCGGTGAGTACTGGAAGCAGCCGACGCGGTCGAGCTGGGCTTCGGTCAGCCAGTCGAGCAGGTACTGGAAGTCTTCCTCGGTTTCGCCGGGGAAACCGACGATAAAGGTCGAACGGATGATCAGGTCCGGGCAGATTTCCCGCCAGCTCTTGATCCGCGCCAGGGTCTTGTCTTCGAACGCCGGGCGTTTCATCGACTTGAGCACTTTCGGGCTGGCGTGCTGGAACGGGATGTCCAGGTACGGCAGGATCTTGCCGGCCGCCATCAGCGGGATCAGTTCGTCGACATGCGGGTACGGGTAGACGTAGTGCAGGCGCACCCAAACCCCCAGCGTGCCGAGGGCTTCGCACAACTCGGTCATGCGGGTTTTCACCGGCGCGCCGTTCCAGAAACCGGTGCGGTACTTCACGTCGACGCCATAGGCGCTGGTGTCCTGTGAGATCACCAGCAGTTCCTTGACCCCGGACTTGACCAGGCGCTGGGCCTCGTCGAGGACGTCACCCACCGGACGGCTGACCAGCTTGCCGCGCATCGACGGGATGATGCAGAAGCTGCAGCTGTGGTTGCAGCCTTCGGAAATCTTCAGGTATGCGTAGTGGCGCGGGGTCAGCTTGATGCCTTGCGGCGGCACGAGGTCGATCAGCGGGTTGTGATCCTGGCGCGGCGGCACCACCTGGTGCACGGCATTGACCACCTGTTCGTACTGCTGCGGGCCGCTCACGGCCAGCACGCTGGGGTGGACCTTGCGGATGTTGCCTTCTTCGACGCCCATGCAGCCGGTGACGATCACCTTGCCGTTTTCCTTGATGGCTTCGCCGATCACTTCCAGGGACTCGGCCTTGGCGCTGTCGATAAAGCCGCAGGTGTTGACCACCACGACATCGGCGTCCTGGTAGGTGGACACCACGTCATAGCCTTCCATGCGCAATTGCGTAAGGATGCGCTCGGAGTCGACCAGTGCTTTCGGGCAACCCAGGGATACGAAGCCGACCTTGGGGTTGGCTGGCGCGGTAGGGGTGGACATGTCTAACCTCGGTAATAGGGTGTCGAGCCGCTTGGGACAAGGGCGTCGCGTGGGCGCTGTTGCGCCTCTGATCAAAAAGTGCGCAATTCTAGCGATGGCCGAGGCACTTGACCAGCTTTATGCAGGGAAATGCGACGAGTGCTGCGCTATGCTTCGCCCGATGCGAGTCGCTGTCATTTTTTGTTTCAAATAATCGATGACTTATAAATCGTCGGCAACTGTAAGAAAAACAGCGCATGCTGCACAAAAAAGCATAGTGCTTCTTGAAAGAAGCCTTAGTCCGGGGTGTAGGAGTAGTTGATGGGTGGTCAGGCAGTGAGTGAGGGGCAGGTCGGGCACTCGACGGCGAAGCCGTTGGGCATGCTGGTAGCGGCGGTAGGGGTGGTGTACGGCGACATCGGCACCAGCCCGTTATATACCCTCAAGGAGGTGTTCACTGGTGGTTACGGGGTGCAGGTCAACCAGGACGGTGTCTTCGGGATCCTGGCACTGATCTTCTGGTCGCTGATCTGGGTGGTGTCGATCAAGTACGTGTTGTTCATCCTGCGCGCCGACAACCAGGGTGAGGGTGGGATCATGGCCCTGACCGCGCTGGCGCGGCGGGCCTCGGCGTCCTACCCGAAATTGCAGTCGACGCTGGTGGTCCTCGGCTTGATCGGCGCGGCATTGTTCTATGGCGACAGCATGATTACCCCGGCCATTTCGGTGTTGTCAGCGGTCGAGGGCCTGGAGATTGCCTTCGATGGCCTGGAGCACTGGGTGGTACCACTGTCGTTGGTGGTGCTGGTGGCGTTGTTCCTGATCCAGAAACACGGTACCGCGAGTATTGGCAAGCTGTTCGGGCCGGTGATGGTGGCGTGGTTCGTCGTGCTGGGGATCATGGGCGGCTATGGTGTTGCTCGGCACCCTGAAGTGCTGAGCGCGTTGAACCCGATGTGGGGCGTGCGATTCTTTACCAATCATCCGGGCATGGGCGTGGCGATTCTCGGTGCCGTGGTGCTGGCGTTGACCGGTGCCGAAGCCTTGTACGCCGACATGGGGCACTTCGGTCGCAAGCCGATCGCCCGCGCCTGGTTCGCCCTGGTGCTGCCGGCGCTGGTGCTGAACTACTTCGGCCAGGGCGCCTTGCTGCTGGAAGCGCCGGACGCGGCGCGCAACCCCTTCTACCTGCTGGCGCCGGCCTGGGCGTTGGTGCCGCTGGTGGTGTTGTCGACCCTGGCGACGGTGATCGCTTCCCAGGCGGTGATCTCCGGGGCGTTCTCCCTGACCCGTCAGGCGATCCAGTTGGGCTACATCCCGCGCATGCATATCCAGCACACTTCGAGTGCCGAGCAGGGGCAGATCTACATCGGTGCGGTGAACTGGACCCTGATGATCGGCGTAATCCTGCTGGTCATCGGTTTCGGCTCGTCCAACGCCCTGGCCTCGGCTTATGGTGTGGCGGTGACCGGGACCATGCTGATCACCAGTATCCTGGTGGCGGCGGTGATGTTGCTGCTGTGGAAATGGTCGCCGATCCTGACCGTGCCGATCCTGGTGGGCTTCCTGCTGGTGGACGGGCTGTTCTTCGCCGCCAACGTGCCCAAGATCGTCCAGGGCGGTGCCTTTCCGGTGTTGGCGGGGATCGTGCTGTTTATCCTCATGACCACCTGGAAGCGCGGCAAGGAGCTGCTGATGGACCGCCTCGACGAGGGTGGCCTGCCGTTGCCGATCTTTATCGGCAGTATTCGCGTGCAGCCGCCCCATCGGGTGCAGGGTACGGCGGTGTTCCTCACCGCGCGGCCGGATGCGGTGCCTCATGCGTTGTTGCACAACTTGCTGCACAACCAGGTGCTGCATGAGCAGGTGGTGTTGCTGACGGTGGTCTATGAAGATATTCCACGGGTCCCGGCACAGCGGCGGTTTGAGGTCGACTCTTATGGAGAGGGGTTCTTCCGGGTCATCCTGCACTTCGGCTTTATCGATGAGCCGGATGTGCCGCAGGCGCTGAAACTGTGCCATCTGGACGATCTGGATTTCAGTCCGATGCGCACCACCTACTTCCTCAGCCGTGAGACGGTGATCGCGTCGAAGATCGTCGGCATGGCGCGCTGGCGGGAGAGCCTGTTCGCCTTCATGCTGAAGAATGCCAACGGTAACCTGCGCTTTTTCAAGCTGCCGGTGAACCGGGTGATCGAGCTGGGGACCCAGGTCGAGATCTGATAGTCGCGGATATGAAAAAGCCCCCGTTGCCTTGTGGCAGCGGGGGCTTTTTCTTGGGCGGCTTACGCTACCCCCTGTAGGAGAAGGGCTTGCCGGCGATGGGGCCCTTGAGATCGCTAAAAGCTTCGCTGCGATGCGGCGTCCCGGCTCCTACAGGGCTCGCATTACTCGCTTTTGACCTGGCGCTTCTGGATGGCATCCACCAACCGTTTGGCCAACGCCGGGTAGTTCTCATCGAAGTGATGACCCCCTGGTAGCTTGACGGGCTCTCCGACCGCAGTCGCGGTGGTGCAGCCACTCTCTTTCACTTCGTCCTGGCCATAAATACACAAGACCTTGGCCGCCGGCAGCTTGGCCATATCCGGACCAGTATCGAGCTCCATGCCGGCTTTGCCCAGCCAGCCGTCAACGTGGATCTCGAAGCTACCGCTACGGGCGAACGCCAGCAGGATGATTGCGTCGACCCGCTGCTGCTCGTTTTCCGGCAGGCGGTTGTAGATCGCCGGCAGGACGTCGGCACCGAAGGAATAACCGGCCAGGACGAAACGCTTGGCGCCCCATTTCTGCCGATAGTGCTGCATCAGTTCGGTCAGGTCGGCGGCCGTCTGTTCCGGGCTCTTGTGTTGCCAGTAGTAGCGCAGGGTATCGATGCCCACCACCGAGTAGCCCATCTTCGCCATATAGCCCGCCGCGTCGCGGTCCAGGTCACGCCAGCCACCGTCGCCGGAGAGGAACAGGGTCACGGTGTCGCTGGCTTTCTCCGCCGGGACTTCCACCACCGGAATGGCCAGGCCGCCGTTTTCCGTACCCACCAGCATCTTGCGCAGTTCGTTGTTCAGCACCTGGGGCAGGTGGATGTCGTAGTCGCTGATGCTGGTTTCGGCATTCGGCTGGTCGCGCACGAACGCCGCGCTCGGATCATCCGGTCCGTCGTTCCAGGCCACCAGCCAGTGGCCGTGGGCGGCGCTCTTCGGCACTGGGACAGTGCAATCCGGCTGATCGAGCACAAACCCCACCGAGATGGCCTGGGCCTTGTCACTGGCCTGGGATGCCAGCCAGTTCCAGGCCAGGGACGCGCCCGGGCCGATGCCGCTGACCAGGGTCGCCGGACCCTTCAATTGTTGCAGGGCGCCATCCAGGGCCTTTTGTTGCAGCGTGCAGTTGTCCTTGGGCAGGATCACCTGGACGATCAGCGCCGCGCCGCTACGGCTCAGGGCGGACAGTTGCGCGTCGCTCAGGGCGTCTTCGGCGAGGGTCGCAACCACCACCTGGGCCTTGGCCGTAGTGCCGGGGGTCAGGCGAGTCAGGGTCGAACCGTCGGCCTGGCTCAGGTGCTCGAGGGTGGATTCCGGCGGGGGGCGGTTCCAGAACCAGTAGCCACCTCCCGCGAGTGCCGCCAGGAGCAGCACGATTACCAGTAAAAACCGCCAGGAGCGTTGAATCATCAGCGTTTCACCAATCCAGTCAGGCCGCCCGCAATCAGGGCGGCGGTATCGGCCAATGCGACCAGCGGATCAAGTCCTGCCGGCACGGCCATGTAACGGGGTTCCCAGTCAGGCTGGAACTTGTCCTTGAAACGACGCAGGCCCTGGAAGTTGTAGAGCTGCTCGCCGCGCTGGAACACCATCGAGCCCAGGCGCTGGGTCAGTGGGGCGCCACGCCGCGGTTGCAGGCCCGACAACGGCACCATGCCCAGGCTGAAACGCGCGTATCCGTGAGCCTTATAATGCTGAATCAGGCCAACCATCAAGAACTCCATGGTCAGCTTCGGCGCTTCCGGGTGCGAACGCATCAGGTCGAGACTGGCCAGTTCATGGCTGTGGGTTTCGAGCAGGTTGGCGAAAGCCACCGGGCGCCCCTCGAAATGGATGATCGCGACGCGGAAGTGGTTGATGTACTCGGGGGCGAAGCGGCCCAGGGAGAAACCTTTCTCGCGTACGTTCTTGCCGGTGAGCCAGGCATCGGAGATGACCTTGAGTTCATCCAGCGGGGCCTGCCCCGGTTCGTAGATTTCCAGTGACAGGCCGTCACGGCTACCGCGGTTCCAGGTGTAGCGCAGGTCCTTCATCTCCTTGCCCTTGGACTCGAGGTCAAAGCGATGCAGGTCGACCCGGGCTTCTTCGCCGAGCTTGATGGCGGTCAGGCCGATGTCCATGTAGTACGGCAGGTTCTCCGCCCGCACCTGATAGAACACCGGACGGGCATGATGGGTGTCGCAGAGGTCGCGGAATTGCCAGATCAATTCGGCGCGCTGGCGTGTCGGCCCGATCGGATCGTACAGCGCCACCAGGCTGCGCCCACGGCGCGCGTACATCAGGAAGGCGGTGTCGGTGGGGTGGAACAGGAACGCCTTGTCACCGGTCAGGGCCAGGCCGCCGTCAGGCTGGTCGGAAGCCATCAGGATCTTGAACGCCCGCTCCATTTCATCGGCGGTGGGCTGGTGAATCACCGGACGCGCGGTGCGCAGCAACCAGGTCAGCGACACGGCGACCAATACCACGGCAGCTCCCAGCAGCGAACGCAGGCCGCGGGGGGCATCGCCATCCAGTGCGAACTGCCACCACAGCTCGTGGCTGTAGGGCACATCCTGGTAGGCGAACAACAGCAGCCAGACCGAAGCGCCGAGCACGCAGAGACTGGCGACCAGATAGAGTGGCGAGAACGGCAGTTCGGTGAGGCGGCTGGGTCGATAGAAGGAGCGGCGGAAAATCCCCAGCAGGCAGGCGGTGGCCGTCAGCATACTGGCTTCTTCCCAGTCGAAACCCTTGAGCAGCGAGAGCAGGGCGCCCACCAGCAGCAAGGTCATGGTCAGCATCCAGGCAGCGGACAGGCGCCGACGCAGGCCCTGGGCCAGCAGCAAGCACAACACGCCCACCAGGCTGGCGCCGAAGTGCGAGGCGTCGATCAGACGATCCGGAACCAGGAAGTCGATGCCTTCCAGGCGCGTGTCGATTTCCGGGGTTGCGCCGGAGAACAGCAGGACCACGCCGGAGAGGAACACCAGGACGGCGAGGATCGGCGCGGCGAAACCTGAAGCGACCCGCATGCTTTGCCGGGTAGTGATCAGGCGCTGGGCTTCTGTGCTCAGCAGTGCCAGGCAGGCCAGCAGCAGCGGCAACAGCACGTAGATCAGGCGATAGAGCAGCAGCGCGGCGGCCAGCGGTGCGGCGCCCAACTGATTGGCAAAGGCGGCCAGCAGAATGGCTTCGAACACGCCGACGCCGCCGGGCACATGGCTGAGCACGCCGGCAGCCAGGGCCAGCAGGTAAACCAGCAGGAAGGCGCCGAACGGTGGCGCCTCGGGTAACAGCAGATAGAGCACGGTCGCCGCGGCGGCCACATCCAGGGCGGTAATCACCAGTTGCAGCAAGGTCAGACGGGCACTGGGCAGGCGCAGGGTACGGCGTCCGGCCTTGACCAGCAGGTTGTCCTTGATCGGTTGTTCCGGCAGGCGCCGACGGTAGATGCCTGCCGCCAGCAGGGCCGCCAGGGCCAGCACGCCTACGGCGATGCCGCCGAGCAGGTAGGCGGGCAGGTGCAGGGCTTCGGACGCCGCGGGCAGGTTACTCAAGGTCGCCAGGGCGGCCAGCGGTGGCAGCGCGCAGCCCAGCGACAGGCTGGCAAACAGAGTCATCCGCGCGACTTCGGCGGCCCCCAGGCCGTGACGGGCGTAGAGCCGGTAGCGCACCGAACCGCCGGACAACAACGACAGGCCAATGGCATTGCCGATGGCGAAAGCGGTGAAGCCGCCCAGTACCAGGGTGCGCGTCGGCAATTTCACATCGGCGTAGCGACTGGCGGACCACTCATAGCCCAGCAGGATAATGAAGCCGATGGCGGTCGCCGCCAATGCGCCACCCAGGGCCGGTTTGGGCACACTGAGAATCGAATCGTGCAGGGCGTCGAGATCGAGCTCGATCAACAGGTGACGGCAGGCGATCAGGGCGATGGCGAACAGAAACAGGGTGACAGCCAGTCCGACGGACTGTCGGTACTTGCTCAACAGATCCAGCCAACGTAGACGGGTGGCGGTGATCGGGTGTGTCGCTGTAACAGTTTCGTGTGGTTCGGACGAGTTGGCGCGCATCAATCACCTCTAGGATTGTGCGCGACAGGATGGGGGTATCCAGCCAAGTTACCAATCCCTATGGACAAAATAATTGCAAATATTAACGTGTCTGGCCGTTGTACGGCGACCCACGCCCCGGGCTGTTGTAGAGGAAGTTTGTTGCGGATTCAGCTTAGCCTGTGCAGCCATTGACTGCGGTATCCGTCGAGGGTTCGATCCGTCCAGCCATGACTGGATGAAAGTTTTTTCGGCGGATACAAAAAAGGCCACTCTTTCGAGCAGCCTTTTCTGATATTTGGTTGCGGGAGCCGGATTTGAACCGACGACCTTCGGGTTATGAGCCCGACGAGCTACCAGACTGCTCCATCCCGCGTCTGTGTGGCGGCATTCTACAGCCGAACGCCGAGGTGTCAACCGTTAATCATCCGTTTGGTCAAAATAATGCGTAAAGCCTCGATTTGATCGGCTGCTTTCGGTAAGTGTCCGACAATCAAGGATTTTTCAGGCTGCCTGGCAAAAACAGGCGCGTACAAAAACGGTCGCTGTTTCGAGTGGCCTGTTTGATGTGGCGATTTTGTGACCGCGCCCTTGAGTCTTGCGCAATATATTCAGTTTAGCTGATAAGTTTTACTTTACAGTTTGTCTTCATATCTTCTATAACGGCTGACATGAACGATCAGCCCGAGAATTTCCAAGCCCTACGTACTGCTGCTCTCGCGCAGGACCTCCGAGCCCTGACGGGAAAGCTGAAGCGCCGACTGCGCGAGCAAGCTGGTGTTAACGACCTGACCCCTTCCCAGGTGTCTGTGCTGCTTCGCCTGGAGAAGGACGGTCCCGCCACGGCATCAAGCCTTGCCCGGGCGGAGGCGATGCGTCCGCAATCGATGGGCTCGGTCGTCGCCGCGCTGGAGAGCGCAGGCCTGGTGAGTGGCGGGCCAGACCCGACGGACGGGCGGCAGACCCTGCTCTCGCTCACGGACGCCTGTCGTAAATGGGTCAAGGAAGGTCGCGCGGCGCGCCAGGACTGGCTGACCCGAACTCTCCAGGCGCGTCTGTCGCCGGAGGAACAGAACAAGCTTGCGGAGGCCGTCGAGCTGCTCAAGCGGCTCATCGACGATTGACGGAAGTTCGTGGGGCTCACGCCCAATCCAACTCATCCGAAATTTCGAGGGGAGAATCCATGGCGCTGACTACGCTCGATCCGAATACCGCCCTGGTTGTCGTCGACCTGCAGAAAGGCATCGTCGGTCTTCCCGTCAGCCACCCGATTGGCGAAGTCATAGAGCGGGCCCGGACGCTCGCCGATGCTTTCCGCGAGCGTGGCCTGCCGGTGGTGCTCGTCAACGTGCTTTGAGGCTTTTTCAACATCACTATCGGCTATTTGCTCCTTTCTTGTGTCGGCGACTTTGCCTTGCGGAATACAGGCGACGTTGCCGCGTTCGGCGCGGGCGCGCTGCTGATCGCCGTTTTTTCCGCCCGGCACTTTGGCCGCTTCCATGGCGGTAATCATCCGGAGCAGCGGTGAAGCCTCCCTTTGCGAGCTTTTTCCGCTCCCTGCGAGGGTTCAACTATCGGCTCTGGGTGGGAGGGGCCTTCATCTCCAATGTCGGCACCTGGATGCAGCGGACGGCCCAGGACTGGCTGGTGTTCACCCAGCTCACCCATCACGATGCGTCGGCCGCCGGCTGGGTCATGGCGCTGCAATTCGGGCCGCAGCTCCTGTTGCTGCCATGGACTGGCTTTGCCGCCGACCATTTCAATCAGCGCAAGCTGCTGATCGCCACGCAGGCGAGCATGGGTGCCCTCGCTCTGGTGCTGGGGATTCTCACTGTCTCGGGTGTCATCCAGCTCTGGCACGTTTACATCTTCGCCTTCCTGTTTGGCTGCGCGGCGGCGTTCGATGCACCGGTGCGTCAGACCTTCGTCGCGGAATTGGTCGGCGATGAATGTCTGCACAATGCGGTGGCGCTCAACTCGACTTCGTTTAACATCGCGCGGATGATCGGCCCGGCCGTCTCAGGCGTGGTCATCGCGGCGATCGGAAGCGGCTGGGCCTTTCTGATCAACGGCGTCTCCTTCATTGCGGTGCTGATTTCCCTGACATTGCTGCGCGTCGCCGAGCTTCATCCGAACGCCAGGGCTCAACGCACCCGGGGAAGCTTTACCGCAGGGTTTCGCTATGTGTGGGCGCGGCCGGACCTCAGGTCAATCCTGGTCATGCTGTTCTTCATCGGCACCTTCGGCCTGAACTTCCCGATCTTCATTTCGGCGATGGCGGTCGGGGTTTTCCACGCCGATGCCCGCGGATATGGCCTGCTGTCGTCGGTCATGGCGATCGGCACGGTAGCCGGCGCGCTGCTAGGCGCCGGCCGCAACAAGCCCCGGTTCGGCTCGCTGCTGATCGGCGCGGCGGTATTCGGGTTCGGCTGTACGCTGGCCGCCCTTGCGCCGAGCTACTGGCTCTTCGCCGGGGCGCTGGTCATCATCGGTGTGGCCGCCCTGATGTTCACCAACACCACGAATAGCCTGATGCAGCTCTCGACGGAGCCGGCAATGCGCGGGCGGGTGATGGCGCTCCGCGTTGGCATCGCGCTTGGAGGCACGCCGATCGGAGCGCCGATAGTCGGATGGGTAGCCAATCATTGCGGGCCACGCTGGGCGCTCGGCATCGGCGCGGCCTCTGGCTTTGCCGCGGCCCTCGTGGCGACAGGCTTCCTCGCTCGGCAATTCCGTCGTCCTCAAACGCCTCGTACCGCTGAGCCAATCGGGCAAAGTTATGAGGGTGGATCCCAGGCGCCTGTGATCATTGTGCGCGAAGGCGACTCCAGGCGCTGAGCAATACCCGATCCGTGCGCAATGGAGCCGGCTACCCGGAAAATTCGGAATCACCAGTATCGTTGGTTGCAGGAGCCGGAAAAGCCTCGATTTAACCGATCGCTTTCGGTAAGTGTCCGGCAAGCAGGTTTTTTCAGGCTTCCGGGCAAAACAGGCACGCACAAAAAAGGCCACTCTTTCGAGTAGCCTTTTCTGATGTTTGGTTGCGGGAGCCGGATTTGAACCGACGACCTTCGGGTTATGAGCCCGACGAGCTACCAGACTGCTCCATCCCGCGTCTGTGTGTCGGCATTCTACAGCGAAACGCCCGGCTGTCAAACCTTAATTGAGGAAAACCCCTTTATGGTTCAATTGGTTAGCGTTTGAAGCAGGGGTTGTGACGAGCCTCGGGGCTATGCCGGACAAGGCTTTCAGCTCTATCGGAGGATGCTTTTCGATTGAGAAAATAAATTCAATCGGGCTGTTTCCTACAGTTGAAGAGGAAGAATCAAACTACTGGTGCTATATACAGGTGTCAGTGAGATACTGCTGGCCTGTACTGTTTCCGCTCCCTGAATGAACCTGTGTTTTCATGACGCAACGCAAAATCATCCACGTCGACTGTGATTGCTTCTACGCCGCCATCGAGATGCGTGATAACCCGAGCCTGGTCGGTAAGCCCTTGGCGGTGGGCGGTTCAGCGGATCGGCGAGGGGTGATCGCCACCTGTAATTACGAGGCGCGTGCCTATGGCGTGCGTTCGGCGATGTCGTCGCGGCATGCCTTGAGCCTGTGTCCGGACCTGCTGATCGTCAAGCCACGGATGGATGCCTATAAGGAAGCGTCGAAGGATATCCAGGCGATCTTTCGCGACTACACCGATCTGATCGAACCCTTGTCCCTGGATGAAGCCTACCTGGATGTGTCCGACAGCCCGCACTTTGCCGGCAGCGCGACGCGGATTGCCCAGGACATCCGGCGCCGGGTCTCGAAGCAATTGCATATCACCGTCTCCGCCGGAGTGGCGCCGAACAAATTCCTGGCCAAGATTGCCAGCGACTGGAAAAAGCCCAATGGGTTGTTTGTGATCACCCCGGACCAGGTGGAGGATTTCGTTGCCGGCTTGCCGGTCAACAAATTGCACGGGGTCGGCAAGGTCACGGCGGACAAGCTCGGGCGGCTGGGGATCGTCGATTGCCTGCAATTGCGCGAGTGGGGCAAGTTGGCTCTGGTTCGCGAGTTCGGTAGTTTTGGTGAGCGCCTCTGGGGGCTGGCCCGGGGGGTCGATGAGCGGCTGGTGCATAACGACAGCCGACGCCAGTCGGTCAGCGTCGAAAACACCTACGATGCCGACCTGCCGGATCTTGCCAGTTGCCTGGAAAAACTCCCTGAATTGATGGAAACCCTCGCCGGGCGCATTGCCCGACTCGACAGCAGCTATCGACCGGGCAAGCCCTTCGTAAAAGTGAAGTTCCATGACTTTACCCAGACCACCCTGGAGCAGGCCGGGGCCGGGCGGGATCTGGAGAGTTATCGGCAGTTGCTGAGCCAGGCCTTTGCCCGGGGAGAGCGGCCGGTGCGGTTGTTGGGGATTGGTGTGCGCCTGCAGGATCTGCGCGCTGGGCATGAGCAACTGGAGTTGTTCAATAGCTGAGGCGCTGTCTGGGTGGGGTGTACATTGAGGGCAACGCAAAACCTGTAGGAGCAGAGCTTGCTCGCGAAGCTTTTAGCGTCCTCAAGGACGCCTTCGCGAGCAAGCTCTGCTCCTGCAAGGGGGGCGTCAGGAAAATGGGTGTCGGGATCTCAGTTGGCCCCGGGATCCGCCACCAGTCGCCCGGCCTTCTTGGTCAGGGTCTGGAGAAACTCATGCTGCAACTCGGGATCGTTGCGGGTCAGTTCGATCAGGCTCTGTTCCAGTTCACTGGCCTCGTCTTCCAGTCCCAGCTCCGACAAGCGCTTGACCCGGTGCACCCATTGGTTGACGTCGTCACCCTCCAGGTCGTTGTAGATCAGGTCGTGGGCCTCCAGCAGCTTGCCGCGCAGCTTGCTGCTGATGGACAGGCTCGAGTCCGAGTGGATTTGACCCTGGGCATCTTCCACGCGGATCTGCAGATTGCCGATGCGATACAGGTCCTGCTCGGCGAACGGGCTGTCGAGCAGGTTGAGGCGCAATACGCCATTGCGGTCGGTGGTCAATTCCGCGCTCTGCTTGCCGGCGAGTACTTCCACCGGCCGTTCGGACCACGGCAGGCTTGAGTGTTCCATGCGCTTGTCGCGCTGGACTTCCTCGACCCCGGCCAGGTTCTGCTGGGCGCGTCCGCCGGACTCGACGTTGACGAACGGATTGAGGCCGTCGATACCGTCCTTGAGCCAGCCATGGGTAATGCTGTCGGGCAGGTGGCCGAGGGCGAAGATATTCGCCACGTTGGCGCCAATACCACCGACCAGTGCCACGGCTCCCAGTGGGATTTCATAGACCTTGCGCCAGCCCTGGTAGGGTGTGTAGCGGTCATAGCGACGGGTGACGTCGAACTCGGTGACTTCGAAGGTCTTCTGCTCGTGAATCCGCACGCGACGTTGCGGCAGTTCGAGGACCTTGGGATCACCGACATCGATCTGCAGATTGTGTTCGAGCAGTTTGCGCTCGACGCGCTCTTCGTGCTCGGTACGTTGTGACATCTGGTTGGCGCAGCCGCTGACCAGCAGGGCGCCGCACAAGGCGGCGCCCCCGAGGGCTAAGGCACTTCGATTGAACATGGGCGCTCTATCTGGACTCAGCGACGGATACGGGCCTGAAGGAACGACAGCACCTCGGCGACTGGCAGGGCTTGCGCCTCGGCCTCGGTGCGGCTCTTGTATTCCAGGTTGCCTTCGGCCAGGCCGCGGTCACTGACCACGATCCGATGGGGAATGCCGATCAGTTCCATGTCCGCGAACTTGATGCCCGGGCTGGTTTTCTTGTCCCGGTCATCCAGCAGCACCTCGAAGCCGGCGGCCGTCAGTTCGGCGTAAAGCTTGTCGGTGGCTTCGCGAACCTGCTCGGTTTCATAGCGCAGCGGTACCAGGGCGATCTGGAACGGCGCCAGGGAGTCGCTCCAGATGATGCCGTTGGCGTCGTTGTTCTGTTCGATGGCGGCGGCGACCACGCGGGAAACGCCGATACCGTAGCAGCCCATGGTCAGGGTCACCGGCTTGCCGTTTTCGCCCAGCACCTGGCACTTCATCGCTTCGCTGTACTTGGTGCCCAGCTGGAAGATGTGGCCGACTTCGATGCCGCGCTTGATCTCCAGGGTGCCCTTGCCGTCCGGGCTCGGATCGCCGGCCACGACGTTGCGCAGGTCGGCCACGGTCGGGACCGGCAGGTCGCGTTCCCAGTTGACGCCGAAGTAGTGTTTGTCGTCGATGTTGGCGCCGATGCCGAAGTCGCTCATCAGCTCGACCGAACGGTCGATGATGATCGGCAGCGGCAGGTTCAGCGGGCCGAGGGAACCGGCACCGGCACCGATGGCGTCCCGCAGTTCGGCGTCGGAAGCCATGACCAGCGGGCTGGCAACGCCAGGCTGGTTGGCGGCCTTGATTTCGTTCAGTTCGTGATCGCCACGGACGATCAGTGCAATCAGCTTGCCTTCTTCTTCGGCGTGGACGATCAGGGTCTTGACGGTCTTTTCGATTGCCAGGTTGTAGCCTTCGACCAACTGCGCGATGGTTTTCGCGTCAGGGGTATCGACCAGGCGCAGGGCTTCGGTTGGCGCGGGGCGTGAGGTTTCGCGCGGCACGGCTTCGGCTTTCTCGATGTTCGCGGCGTACTCGGAGCCGTTGCTGAAGACGATGTCGTCTTCGCCGGACTCGGCCAGTACGTGGAACTCATGGGAGCCGGCGCCACCGATGGAGCCGTTGTCGGCTTCCACTGGGCGGAATTTCAGGCCCAGGCGGGTAAAGACGTTGCAGTACGCCTGGTGCATGCGGTCATAGGTGACCTGCAGCGAAGCCTGGTCGACGTGGAAGGAATAGGCGTCCTTCATGATGAATTCGCGGCCGCGCATCAGGCCGAAGCGTGGACGGATTTCGTCACGGAATTTGGTCTGGATCTGATACAGGTTGATCGGCAGCTGCTTGTAGCTGCTCAGCTCGTTGCGGCACAGATCGGTGATCACTTCTTCGTGGGTGGGGCCTGCGCAGAAGTCGCGGTCATGGCGATCTTTCAGGCGCAGCAGCTCGGGGCCGTATTGTTCCCAGCGACCGGATTCCTGCCACAGTTCAGCCGGCTGGATCCCGGGCATCAGCACTTCCAGGGCGCCGGCCGCGTTCATTTCCTCGCGCACGATGGCTTCGACCTTGCGCATCACACGCAGGCCCATGGGCAGCCAGGTGTACAGGCCGGAAGCGAGTTTGCGGATCATCCCGGCGCGCAGCATCAACTGATGACTGATCACGACCGCGTCGGAAGGCGTTTCTTTCTGTGTGGCGAGCAAATATTGACTGGTGCGCATGGTTGGCCGTTGTCGCTTGCTGATGACTGAAAATGACTGGGCATTGTACGGGTGTGATCCGGCGACGTACAGGCGTGTCGCCGCGCCGCCTCGGGGGAGGGCGGCGGGGACCAGTGTTTACGGGGTTTCTTCGCCGACGGTGGCGGGTATCGCGCCTTCGCCACGACTGGACTGATACCAGTGCAGGGCGATCAGGATCAGGGTCGGGATGCCCATCACGGCGGTAATGATGAAGAACTTGTGGTAACCGAATTTTTCCACCATTACCCCGGAATAACCGCCGATCAGGCGCGGCAGCAGGAGCATGATCGAGCTGAGCAGGGCGTATTGGGTGGCGGAGAACTTCAGGTTGGTCAGGCTCGACAGGTAGGCGACGAAAGCCGAGGTCGCCAGGCCCGAGCTGAAGTTGTCCAGGGAGATGGTGACGATCAGCATCTTCAGGTTCGGGCCCATGTCGGCCAGCAACATGAACAGCAGGTTGGTCGCCGCCGAGGCTGCGCCGCCGATGAACAGGATCGGCAGGATGCCGAAGCGCACGATCAGCAGGCCGCCCATGCCGGCGCCCAGCAGGGTCATGATCAGGCCGAAGATCTTGCTGACCCCGGCGATCTGATCCTTGGTAAAGCCCTGGTCGATATAGAACACGTTGGCCATTACGCCCATCACCGTGTCCGACATCCGATAGGTGGCGATCAGCCCCAGCAGCAGCAGGGCCTGCCAGCGATAACGGACGATAAAGTCATTGACCGGCGTCAGCACCGGCGCCAGGCCGCGACGCCCCATGCTCGACAGGCAGAGAGTGGTGAGGAGGGTATAGAGGATCGCGCGCAGGAAGGCGCGGTCTTCCAGCAGCAGGTCGAGCATGCTCCGGCCCTGGAACAGCACGCTGGCGAAATCGGTGTTGTAGAGCTGGGTGAACATCGCCGGGACCGAGACCAGCAGGACAATCAGCACGAAGACCGAAGACAATTGGTGCACGAAACTGTAGCGTCCGGCGGAGAGCTGGGTGCGCAGCGGTACTGGCGGTTCACGCATGAAGAAGGTGGTGAGCAGCGCCGGAATCATCAGCAGGCCGAACAGCACGTAGGTGCCGGTCCAGGCCGAGTGTTTGTAGCTGAAACCGGTGGAGCCGAAGCCTTCTGCGATAAACAGCGCGCCGGCGGTGGCCAGCAGGGCGGCGACCCGATAGCCCGACATATAGCTGGCGGCCAGGGCGGCCTGCTGGCTGTCGTTGGCGATTTCCAGGCGATAGGCGTCCACCGCGATGTCCTGGGTCGCGGAGGCAAAGGCCACGACCACGGCAATGGCAATCAGCCAGGACAGGTGTTTCTGGGGATCGCAGAAACCCATGCCGATCAATCCGAGGACGATCAGGATCTGTGCCAGCACCAGCCAGGAACGGCGGCGTCCGAGCTTGCCGAGCAACGGCAGGCGCCATTGGTCGAGCAGCGGCGACCAGACCCATTTGAAGGCGTAGGCCAGGCCTATCAGGCTGGCATAACCGATGGTTTCACGGGCCACACCGGCTTCACGCAGCCAGACGGAAAGCGTGGAAAACACCAACATATAAGGCAGGCCGGCGGCGAAACCGAGCAGCAAGAGCACGAGTGTCGAGGGGCTGGCATAAGCGGCGAGCGCGGCGCGCCAGGTTTTACGGGGCATGGGCTGGAATCTGCCTCAGGTTAACGGAAACAAAGCGCGCACTCTAACCGCTGTGCTCTATCGGGCGCCAGCCATGGCGCTGCATATCGACACGATTGTTTAGCACGCTCAGGCCTTCGGTCCGCAGCCGGGCGCGCTGTTCGTCGCCGGAGGGGCTGCCGGCGGGCAGACTGATCCGACCGCCGGCACCCAGCACCCGGTGCCAGGGCAGCCGGGTGTCGGCGGGTAATTGGCTCAAGGTCCGTCCGACCCAGCGCGCGGCGCGTCCGAGACCGGCCAGCTCGGCGAGTTGGCCGTAGGTTACGACCCGGCCTGCGGGGACTTGCGCCAGGGTCAGGTAAAGCGCCGTGCGGCGCATCTGCGCGGGGCTTTCGGCGGCGCTGTCTTCTGTCATCGTGGGCAATCCTGTTCAGGGATTTGGCTGTAGATGCAGGTTCCCTCGCGCAAACCCGAATCCTCTTTCTGCTTATATTATCCAGAACCTTGCCGTATCTTGCGATTTTCAGCGCCTCGACGGCGTTGCTGGTCGATAGTGTCTGGTTGAAGAACGGTGATCGCCTGGGCGCGAAGATCCGTCTTGCCAACCCTGGCATCCGTCGCGGATAACGTTTATTTTGTCATTGATTTTCATTCGCGGGTCTCAGGGCTTGTCGACGGTTTCAGGCGAGGAGTCAAAAGGTGAGTGTTGAAGTTGCCAAGAATGCCCGCGAGCTGTTGCTCAAGGAGTACCGGGGGGTGTTGTCCACGCACTCCAAGGCCATGCCCGGTTTCCCGTTTGGCTCCGTGGTGCCTTATTGCCTCGACGACCAGGGCCGGGCGCTGATCCTGATCAGCCGGATCGCCCAGCACACCCATAACCTGCAGAAGGACCCCAAGTGCTCCTTGCTGGTGGGCGAACGCGAAGCCGAAGACGTGCAGGCGGTCGGTCGCCTGACCTACCTGGCCGAAGCCGAAAAGCTCTGCACTGCCGAGGCGATCGAAGCCGCGGCCGAACGCTACTATCGCTACTTCCCCGACTCGCAGAATTACCATCAAGTCCACGATTTCGATTTCTGGGTGCTCAACCCGGTGCGGCATCGCTACATCGGCGGTTTCGGCGCGATCCACTGGCTCGATCAGGTGACCCTGGCCAATCCGTTCGCCGGCAAGGCCGAGACCAGCATGGTCGAGCATATGAACCACGATCACGCCAAGGCCATTGCCCATTACGTCGCCCTGGCCGGGTTGCCGGATGCGCTGCCGGCGCAACTGGCCGGTATCGACAGCGAAGGCATGCACCTGCGTATCGGCCAGGCACTGTACTGGTTGCCCTTCGAGTTACCTTGCAATACGCCGACACAAGTTCGCGAAGCCTTGGTTTCCCTGGCTCACGCCGAGCATTGGCCAAAAAACCAGGTGGCTTGAGCTTGAATTCACCAACTGCCGACGTCATCTATGGTGAAGTGGAAGGCATTCTTCCGTAGAGGAACCATTTGATGCGCGCTTTTCTATTGCTCTTTCTGCTGTTTCCGGTGCTAGAGCTGTATGTATTTTTCCAGGTCAGTACCGCGATCGGGTTTTTCCCGGCCCTGGCGCTGATCATTCTCGGCTCGATGCTGGGGGTGCTGGTCCTGCGGATCGCCGGGATCGCCACGGCATTGCGGGCGCGGGAAAGCCTGAACCGCGGCGAGCTGCCGGCGCAGACCATGCTCGAGGGGCTGATGCTGGCCCTGGGGGGCGGCCTGCTGCTGCTGCCGGGGTTTGTCAGCGATATTATCGGCCTGCTCCTGCTGCTGCCGATGACCCGCCGCCTGCTGGCCGATCGGATGCGCCGGCGCGTCGAAGAGCAGGCGTTGCGCCAACGCGCCTTCGCCGACGACGTGCAGGCCCGTGGTCCATCGGCGCCGGCCAATAGCCGGCAACCCCAGGTCATCGAAGGCGAGTTCGAACATCGCGATTCCTGAGGCGCACGGCGTTGACACGGCACCTTCGGGTGCCGTGTTGGTTTTCGGCACTCCCAGGTAAAAAAAACGTCACCTTGCCCTTGAAATCGCCTTTGGCGACCTTATGTAACGGTCACCGCAAGGTTTTTGGCGAAAATCGCCAGACAGTCTTTCGCGGTTCGCTTGGCGAGCCGCAACCGGCAACGCCGGATTTGCTAAACCGGTCGGTATCGACATCGGCCCTTGAAAACCATAATTAGGAGAGATCGACAATGAAGCTTCGTCCTCTGCATGACCGCGTCGTCATCCGTCGCAGCGAAGAAGAGAAGAAAACCGCGGGTGGCATCGTGCTGCCTGGTTCGGCCGCCGAGAAAGCCAACCACGGTGTCATTCTTGCTGTGGGTACCGGCCGCGTGCTGGACAACGGTGAAGTCCGTGCGCTGGCCGTGAAAGTGGGTGACAAGGTGGTGTTCGGCCCTTACTCCGGCAGCAACACTGTGAAAGTAGACGGTGAAGACCTGCTGGTAATGGCTGAGAACGAGATTCTCGCTGTTATCGAAGGCTGATTCCCGCTCATTTTTCCCGCTACGACAAAGTATTCAAGGAATTACGATCATGGCTGCTAAAGAAGTTCTGTTTGGCGACTCCGCCCGCAAAAAAATGCTCAAAGGCGTCAACGTCCTGGCTGACGCGGTAAAAGCCACCCTGGGCCCGAAAGGCCGTAACGTGATCATCGAGAAGAGCTTCGGCGCTCCGACCATCACCAAGGACGGCGTTTCCGTTGCCAAGGAAATCGAGCTGGAAGACCGTTTCGAAAACATGGGCGCGCAGCTGGTCAAGGATGTTGCTTCCCGTGCCAACGATGACGCCGGCGACGGTACCACCACCGCCACCGTACTGGCTCAGTCGATCGTCAACGAAGGCCTGAAGGCTGTCGCTGCCGGCATGAACCCGATGGACCTGAAACGCGGCATCGACAAGGCGACCATCGCCATCGTCAAAGAGCTCAAAGCCCTGTCCAAGCCTTGCGCTGACACCAAGGCTATCGCTCAGGTCGGCACCATCTCCGCCAACTCCGACAGCTCCATCGGCGACATCATTGCCGAAGCCATGGAAAAAGTCGGTAAAGAAGGCGTGATCACCGTCGAAGAAGGCTCGGGCCTGGAAAACGAACTGTCGGTTGTAGAAGGCATGCAGTTCGACCGTGGCTACCTGTCCCCGTATTTCGTCAACAAGCCGGACACCATGGTCGCCGAGCTCGACGGCCCGCTGATCCTGCTGGTGGACAAGAAGATCTCCAACATCCGCGAAATGCTGCCAGTGCTGGAAGCCGTTGCCAAAGCCGGCCGCCCACTGCTGATCGTGGCTGAAGACGTTGAAGGCGAAGCCCTGGCGACTCTGGTTGTGAACAACATGCGCGGTATCGTCAAAGTCGCAGCCGTCAAGGCACCGGGCTTCGGCGATCGTCGCAAGGCGATGCTGCAGGACATCGCAGTCCTGACCGGCGGTACCGTGATCTCCGAAGAGATCGGCCTGAGCCTGGAAAGCACCACCCTGGACCACCTGGGCAGCGCCAAGCGCGTGACCCTGTCCAAGGAAAACACCATCATCGTCGACGGTGCTGGCATTCAAGGCGACATCGAAGCGCGTATCACCCAGATCCGTGCCCAGGTTGCCGAGACTTCCTCCGACTACGACCGTGAAAAACTGCAAGAGCGTCTGGCCAAGCTGTCCGGCGGCGTTGCGGTGATCAAGGTTGGCGCCGGTTCCGAAGTCGAAATGAAAGAGAAGAAAGCCCGCGTTGAAGACGCCCTGCACGCGACCCGTGCAGCCGTTGAAGAAGGCGTGGTCCCTGGCGGTGGCGTGGCGCTGATCCGTGCCCTGCAAGCGATCAGCGAACTGAAAGGCGACAACGCCGATCAGGACGTCGGTATCGCTGTACTGCGTCGCGCGGTTGAAGCACCGCTGCGCCAGATCTCCGCGAACAGCGGTGACGAGCCAAGCGTCGTGGTCAACGAAGTCAAGAACGGCAAGGGTAACTTCGGTTACAACGCTGCGACTGGCGAATACGGCGACATGATCGAAATGGGCATCCTGGACCCAACCAAGGTGACTCGTTCGGCACTGCAGGCTGCTTCCTCGATCGGCGGTCTGATCCTGACCACCGAAGCGGCAGTGGCTGAAGCGCCGAAGAAAGACGGCGGTGCTGGCGGCGGTATGCCAGACATGGGCGGCATGGGCGGTATGGGCGGCATGATGTAAGTCGGCCCCACCTGCTACAAAGAAACCCCGCCTTGTGCGGGGTTTCTTTTTTTCCGGCATACCCTTTTGGTGCTGCTTTTGTCATGCGGCTTGTAGCTGCCACAGGCTTGCCCTTAAGCTGCGCGGGCCAAGACACGGCCGTTACCGCGTACAGAGAGAGTACCCATGCGAATTCTACTGGTTGAAGACAACCGCGATATCCTCGCCAACCTGGCCGATTACCTGGGACTTAAAGGTTATACCGTGGACTGTGCGCAGGACGGCTTGTCGGGCTTGCATCTGGCCGCCACCGAGCATTACGACCTGATCGTGCTGGACATCATGTTACCCGGGATCGATGGTTTCACCTTGTGCAAGCGCCTGCGAGAAGATGCCCGGCGCGACACTCCGGTGATCATGCTCACCGCCCGCGACCAACTGGATGACCGTCTGCAGGGCTTCAAATCCGGAGCCGATGACTACCTGCTCAAGCCGTTCGCGCTGTCGGAGCTGGCGGCGCGGATCGAAGCTGTCCTGCGCCGGGCCCAGGGCGGCGGTCGAAGGGCCCTGCAGGTCGGCGACCTGAACTACGACCTCGACACCCTGGAAGTGACCCGCGAAGGGCGCTTGCTCAAGCTCAACCCCGTAGGCCTGAAACTGCTGGCAGTGTTGATGCAGAAAAGCCCTCATGTGTTGCGCCGGGAGGTCCTCGAGGAGGCGCTGTGGGGCGACGATTGCCCGGACAGCGACAGCCTGCGCAGTCATGTCCACCAACTGCGCCAGGTGATCGACAAGCCCTTCGAAAAGCCTTTGCTACACACCGTGCATGGTGTCGGCTATCGCCTGGCCGAAGGCCGCGATGGAGTTTAGACAGAGCCTCGCCCAGCGGATCATCATTGCCTTTGCGCTGATGAGCGCCTTGGTGGCGGGGGCCTTTGCCATGGGCATCGTCGCCACGGTTCACCTGGTTGAGGAAAAACTGATTTCCGCAGGCCTGGGCGGCGATCTCCAGCGTCTGCTGCTGATGGACAGCGTCAGCGACTGGAACCACCGGCCCGAACCCGACCAACTGTTCTACTTCAGCGGCGGCCCGGGCGATTTCGCCTTGCCCGGGGATCTTCGCCACCTGGACGCCGGCTTCCATGAAGTGTTTCGCGAGCAGGTGTCCTACCACGCCATGGTCGAGGTGGTCGACGGTCGGCGTTACGTGCTGCTGCAGGACCAGAGTGATTTTGAAGAGCGTGAGCGGGTGCTGTTTGCCGTGGTGCTGGTGGGATTCGTCCTGGCCCTGGTCCTGGCAGTGTTCCTTGGCTGGATCCTGGCCCGGCGGGTGATGGCCCCGGTGGTGCGTCTGGCCCGCCAGGTGCGTCATCGCGATCAGTTATTGGGGCTGGCGCCGCCCTTGGCTCCCGATTACGCCGCCGATGAAGTGGGTGAGCTGGCGGTGGCGTTCGATGCCACCCTGGGTCGGTTGCGCGATGCCTTGACCCGCGAGCGCCTGTTCACCAGCGATGTCAGCCATGAACTGCGCACGCCGTTGATGGTGCTGGCGACCTCCTGTGAACTGTTGCTGGAGAACCCGGCCATCGACACGCGCGGACGCAATCAGGTTGCGCGTATTGCCCGGGCCAGCGAGGAGATGCGCGAGCTGGTGCAGACCTTCCTGATGCTGGCCCGGGCGCAGCGCGAGGATGCGAGCATGTCGCCGCGGGTTTCCCTGAGCACGGTGGCGGAGGATCTGCTCGCGTTGTGGCGCGACCCCATTGAAGAGAAAGGCCTGAGGTTGATCGTCGATCCTGGCAAGCCTCTGGATATCCGCTACAACGCTATCTTTTTGCACGCGGTGATGGGTAACCTGCTGCGCAATGCCTTGCACTACACCGACCAGGGCTTTATCCGCTTGAGCCTGGAGCCTGCCGGGTTCGTGGTGGAAGACAGCGGCGTGGGGATTCCTGAAGAAAAACGCGAAGCCATGTTCCAGCCTTTCGTTCGCGGTAACGAAAAGCGCGGTGAAGGCCTCGGACTCGGCCTCTCGCTGGTCCAGCGCATCTGCGAGAACCAGGGTTGGCATGTCAGCCTGACCACCACGCAACCCAACGGCTGCCGTTTTCATGTCGATCTGCGCGGGCCTGATGCCTGATCGGAGCGGAAATTTTCACCTGGGACGCTTAGTTTTTGTGCCCCAGGCAAGCGCTGAGACACGCAGGATGATCTCAAAAGGCTACGACGCCATTCGTCGTTGAGTGCCACGGCCCAAGGAAAACTCAGCTACTTTGAGGATAGGTGTTCAGCAGTATCATCAAAGGCTTATGGTAATGAAGTTAGAAGTCGCTCGAGGTTTGTTTCTGGTCAGCGCGCTGGCGGTGGTATCCCTGGCCCTGGTGGCCTGGGAGCAGCCAGGTCCTAAGGTGCTGACCGCGGCTGTGGGGGCTGGGCATTGTCCTCTGCCCCGTGTCTCCAAGGCGACCGATGCCAAACCCGACCACGACCTGCTGTTGTTCATGTTCGGCCTTTCCCAAGGGCTCAAGCCGCAAAGTTGAAATCGTCCGGCTCGCCGCGCAGGCCTCGCATTGATCGAGGCCTTTTTTATGGGCGCCGTTTGCTCGGCTCCGCACATGCTCCAGGCGTGGATTGGATCCAGAAGTTCTTTTTTATCTGCTTGAGCGTGTAAGCCATTGCTTACATCTTGCGTAAGCGATCGAGGATAATTTGCCGTCTCAATTACTGGGTATTTATATTAACTAATTGAAATATATGGATTTTATGTATCTTCATTGGATCCAATCATGAAGAAATGGCCTTTTGGATCCTGTTGCGGCGACTCAGAAAGTCTTTAATATCGCCCCTGTGTCGACGGATAGACACGGCGATCAAGGACAGATTGCTGGAAGGAACATCGCAGGATGCGATTCATCAGGACGATGAAAGGGAAAAAAGGGACTAGGGAAAAAATGTGGGCGGGTCATACCGCCCCTTTTTTTTGCCTGTAGAAAAGTGAAAGCATAAAAAAAGGCCCGCAAGGGGCCTTTTCGTCGAGCACGCTGCAATCAGCGTTCGAGATCCTTGAGCTTGCCTTTGACACCGTCCCACTCTTCGGCGTCCGGCAGCGACTCTTTCTTTTCAGTGATGTTGGGCCAGATCTCGGCCAGCTCAACGTTCAACTGAATGAACTCCTGCATGTCCTCCGGGACTTCATCCTCGGAGAAAATAGCCACAGCAGGGCATTCCGGCTCGCAAAGCGCGCAGTCGATGCACTCATCCGGGTGAATGACCAGGAAGTTCGGGCCTTCGTAAAAGCAGTCCACCGGACAGACTTCTACGCAGTCGGTGTACTTGCACTTGATGCAGTTGTCGGTGACGACGAAGGTCATTTCTAGTTCTCTCCTCAGGCGGCGGCAGCGAAACCCTATCAGAATGGGCTCGCCAGGTTTGGGAGCGATAGTCTGCGAACCAGGCTAATCGTTCACAGCATCCCAAACCGCGCGAGATTCTAGCAGCTTGTCGTCCGTTACGTTAGATCCGTGTCTTTAATGTATAGAGCATTTCCAGCGCACGACGCGGCGTCAGGTCGTCGAGGTTGAGCTTGGCCAGTTCATCGAGGACCGGATGCGGCAGGCTGGCGAACATGTCGCTCTGCATTGGCGCGGCCGGTTTCCCTGGTTTGGCGACCGGCTGTTCGTGGGGCAGGCTGGTGGTTTCCAGGCGGCTCAGGTGCTCGCGGGCCCGGCTGATCACATCGCTCGGCACGCCGGCCAACTGTGCCACTGCCAGGCCGTAGCTCTGGCTGGCCGGACCGGGCAACACGTGGTGGAGGAAGACGATCCGCTCATTGTGCTCGGTGGCATTGAGATGCACGTTGGCCACCAGGGGCTCGCTTTCCGGCAGCACGGTCAGTTCGAAGTAGTGGGTGGCGAACAGGGTGTAGGCCCGCAGGTGGGCGAGACGTTCCGCCGCCGCCCAAGCCAGGGACAGGCCGTCGAAGGTGCTGGTGCCGCGACCGACTTCGTCCATCAGCACCAGGCTGCGCTCACTGGCATTGTGCAGGATGTTGGCGGTTTCGCTCATTTCCACCATGAAGGTCGAACGCCCGCCGGCCAGGTCGTCGCTGGAACCGATCCGGGTGAAGATCCGGTCCACCAGGGACAACTCGCAGCTGGCCGCCGGCACGAAACTGCCGATATGGGCCAGCAGCACGATCAGGGCGGTCTGGCGCATGTAGGTGGATTTACCGCCCATGTTGGGACCGGTGATCACCAGCATGCGGGTGTTGTCGTCGAGCGCCAGGTCGTTGGCCACGAACGGCGTGGTCAGTACCTGCTCGACCACCGGGTGGCGTCCCTGAGTGATGCGCATGCACGGCTCGTCGACAAAGCGCGGGCAGTTCAAGTCGAGGTTCAGGGCCCGTTCGGCAAGGTTGCTCAGCACGTCCAGCTCGGCCAGGGCCGCGGCGGTGTCCTGCAGTGGCGGGAGTTCGCCGATCAGGGTTTCCAGCAAGGCTTCGTAGAGCATCTTCTCCCGGGCCAGGGCGCGACTCTTGGCCGACAGGGCCTTGTCCTCGAATTCCTTGAGTTCCGGGGTGATAAAGCGCTCGGCGCCCTTGAGGGTCTGGCGCCGGATGTAGTCCGCCGGGGCCGATTCCGCCTGCTTGCTCGGCAACTCGATGAAGTAGCCGTGGACGCGGTTGTAGCCGACCTTGAGGTTGGCCAGGCCCGTGCGGGCTTTTTCCCGGGCTTCCAGGTCGATCAGGAACTGCCCGGCGTTTTCGCTCAGCGACAGCAGTTCGTCCAGTTCGGCGTCGTAGCCGGTTTTCAGGACGCCACCGTCGCGGATGATCGCTGGCGGGTTGTCGATGATGGCGCGCTCCAGCAGGATCGCCAACTCCGGGTAGGTCTTGGTGGTGACGGCCAGTTGCTTGAGGTGCGGGGCGTCCAGTTCGAGCATTGCATCCTGAAGCTGTGGCAGGGCGCCGAGGGCATCGCGCAGGCGGGCCAGGTCGCGAGGACGGGCGTTGCGCAGGCCGATCCGGGCGAGGATCCGCTCGATGTCGCCGATCTCCTTGAGCTGCGGTTGCAGTTTTTCGAAGCGGTAGCTTTCCAGCAGGCAAGTGATGGAGCTCTGGCGGGCCTGCAGGACACGCAGGTCGCGCAACGGGCGGTTCAACCAGCGGGTCAGCAGGCGGCTGCCCATGGCGGTCTGGCAGCGGTCGACCACCGATTGCAGGGTGTTTTCGCGGCCACCGGCGAGGTTGGTATCCAGTTCCAGGTTACGGCGGCTGGCGCCGTCGAGCACCACGGTGTCGTCCAGGCGTTCATGACGCAGGCTGCGCAAATGCGGCAGGGCGGTGCGCTGGGTTTCCTTGGCGTAGCTGAGCAGGCAGCCGGCGGCGCCGATGGCCAGGGTCAGGGTTTCGCAGCCGAAGCCCTTGAGGTCCTGTACGGAGAATTGCTGGCAGAGGCTTTTGAGCGCGGAGTCCCGTTCGAAATCCCACGGCGCGCGCCGACGTGTGCCACGACGCTTTTCCGCGGGCAAGCCCTGTGGCCAGTCGTCCGGAATCATCAACTCGACCGGATTGATCCGCTCCAGCTCCGCCAACAGGTTTTCCCAGCCCTTGATTTCGAGGACGGTGAAGTTGCCGCTGGTGATGTCCAGCACGGCCAGGCCGAACAGGCGCTCGTCGCCGAGCACGGCGGCGATCAGGTTGTCGCGGCGCTCATCGAGCAGGGCTTCGTCGCTGACGGTGCCGGGAGTGATGATCCGCACCACCTGGCGTTCGACCGGCCCCTTGCTGGTGGCCGGATCGCCGATCTGCTCGCAGATCACCACCGACTCGCCGAGCTTCACCAGCTTGGCGAGATAGCCCTCGAGGGAGTGGTAAGGAATCCCACACATCGGAATCGCCTGTCCGGCCGATTGCCCACGGGCGGTGAGGGTGATATCGAGCAGCTTGGCGGCCTTCTTCGCATCTTCATAGAAGATCTCGTAGAAGTCGCCCATGCGGTAGAACATCAGCTGGTCGGGGTGCTGGTTCTTCAGGCGCCAGTACTGCTGCATCATCGGGGTGTGGCTGGACAGATCGGGGCTATTTTTACTCATCGGATACTTAGGCGGATTCGTTTTGAGTGGAGTGCGAAGTCGAGCGCCTGGCGCGGGACTTTTCGATGGCGGCAAGGTTAACACGGGCGCTCCGGCGTCCGCAGGCGTGGCCTTTTGAAGCTTGTGCAAATGTATATGCATAAAATATGCAAATCAGCATTTGCCAATCTCAAAAAGCCCAAGCAATATGCGCGTTATGCAAATACGCAACGTTTCTACTGTCCTACGAGCACTGCTCGATCGCCACGGGATCTCCCCCACGGAGCTTCACCGTCGTACCGGCGTGCCCCAATCCACCCTGTCGCGGATCCTCAGCGGGAAGATCGTCGATCCTTCGGACAAGCACATCTCGAAGATCGCCGGGTACTTCGGCATCAGCACCGACCAACTGCGCGGACGCACACCGGTTGCTGTTGCCCGGGATCAGGAGCAGGGCACGCCGCACTCCGAACTCAAGGATATAAGCCTGTGGGACGACGATACGCCCGTCGATGAAGACGAAGTGTCCGTCCCCTTTCTTCGCGAGGTTGAATTGGCTGCTGGATCAGGAAGATTCGTCATAGAGGAAAGCGAGAAGGCCAGCCTGCGCTTCGGCAAGCGCAGCCTGCGCCACAATGGCGTGCAGTTCGACCAGGCCAAATGCGTGACCGTGCGCGGCAACAGCATGCTGCCGGTGCTGCGCGATGGGGCCACGGTCGGGGTCAACGCCGGCAAGAGCGCCATCGGCGATATCGTCGACGGCGACCTTTACGCCATCAACCACAACGGTCAGCTGCGGGTGAAGCAGCTCTATCGCCTGCCGACCGGGATCCGCCTGCGCAGCTTCAATCGCGACGAGCATCCGGATGAAGACTACAGCTTCCAGGAGATCCAGGAGGAGCAGATCACCATCCTCGGTCACGTCTTCTGGTGGGGCATGTACGCCCGCTAACCCTTCCTGATCCGAAAAAACCCACAGCGATGTGGGTTTTTTTACGCCTGTAACAAAGCCCAAACCCTTGAACGACGTGGTCTCCATGCGTGAGCGCATTACAAATGCATAAATAAATGCATTTGTGCATTGACTGTATATGCATACATGCATATTCTTTGTCTCAAGCCGGCCAGAAAGGTCGGTGACAGGCAGAGATGCCAGGGGCAACCCACCGCTCTTTAGTGGCACCGCTTCAAAGAACAGGCAGCGATGAACCGGCCTTGACGGTTCAGAGGGTTGGCAACTGACCCGGGTGTGCAGCGTAAAGCACCGTAAGCAGTTATCCGGCGGACAGGGTCGCGGTCGGAGGAACAATTTGACTCGATCCGTACCGCGCCAGTAGCGCCGAAAGATCAGGTGTCCGGCCAGGAACCGCCATCGCCGAAAACGCGAGCGGCTCCGGGACCGGGCATCAGGACCGCATTACTGAAAAGCCTGGGTGACCGGGCTTTTTGGAATGCCCACCGAACGCGGGCTCTGAAGAGAACCCTTCACCTTGAACGACAAGCCCAAACCATCACCGGCCAATGAATGGCCCTTTTTTATTGCAGGAGGCGTGACATGACGAGCGAGCAACAAGCGTTGGTGGACATGCCTATCTGGCTGGTCATCTTGCTGGCCGTGGTCGGCGGGGTTTCCGGCGAAATGTGGCGCGCCGACAAGGACGGTGCCCGTGGCTGGGTACTGCTGCGCCGGCTGGTACTGCGCTCCGGGGCCTGCATGGTCTGCGGCGTGTCGACCATCATGCTGCTGTATGCCGCCGGGGTGTCGATCTGGACCGCCGGCGCCTTTGGCTGCCTGACCGCCATGGCCGGCGCCGATGCCGCCATCGGCCTTTATGAGCGCTGGGCGGCCAAGCGTCTGGGGGTGGACGAAACGCCTCCCCCGGAGACCCGGCCGGAGCAATAGCCGGACTAAGCGCTCATGAGCACCTCGGATATCACCAAAGGACTGGAGCTGGCGGGCCCGAGAGCAGGACCCAGCCCGCAAGGACGCGGGCTTTCTGGAGGCGAATGATCGTCTGTCGAACCCGTCAATCGACGGGTTTTCAATTACCCGGTGAACCCCATGAACATCACCCCGATTCTCACGCAACTGCGTGCTCAATGCCCCAGTCTTGCCCAACATATCTCGACCGGCCTTGATCTCGACCTGCTGCAAAGCAACACCACGCTGCAAACCCCGGCGGCCTTCGTCACCGTGATGACCGACCTGGCAAGCAAGGACGCCTCGCAAAACGTCACCCGCCAGACCCTGACCGATCGCCTGGAACTGATCCTGGTGCTCGACGCCAGCAACGGCGCCCAAGCCTTCGACCAACTCCACAGCCTGCGCGCCGAACTCTGGCGCGCGCTGGTCGGCTTCAAACCCGACACCTATTACAACCCCATCGAATACGACGGTGGCGAACTGATCTCGATCAGCGCCAGCCGCCTGCTCTATCGCCTGCATTTCTTCGCCGAGTTCCAGTTGGGGCGCAATCGCTCCACGGATCCGGCCGAAACCTGGCACGAGCGTGAATTGGACGGCTTGCCGTCTTTTACCGGGGTCACGGTGAAGGTCGATGCCATCGATCCCGCCGATCCCAATCTGCACCGCCCAGGCCCCGATGGGCGCCTGGAGCTGACTTTTTCAGGAGACGTAACGCAATGACCCAACGCATCACCGTAGTGCCGGCCCCGGGCCGCGCCGTACCGGATCCGGAAGCCGGCGACCTGCTACCGCTCGAAGGCCGTGAAGTCGCCGACGGCGCCTGGTGGCGCCGTCGTCTGGCCGATGGCGATATCACCCTCAATGCCGTGCAAGCGGCACAACCACAGGATGCCCAATAATGGCTATCGGATTCAGCAACATCCCCGCGGACCTGCGTGTTCCGCTGTTCTACGCCGAAATGGACAACTCGGCGGCCAATAGCGCGTCGTCGACCCTGCGGCGCCTGATCGTCGCCCAGGTCAACGACAACGCCACCAGCACCGAAGTCGGCAGCCTGGTGCTGGTCTCCAGTGTCGCCCTGGCGAAAAGCATCGGTGGTCAGGGCTCGATGCTCGCTTCGATGTACGACACCTGGCGCAAGACCGATCCGGTCGGCGAGATCTGGTGCCTGCCGCTGCGCAGCAGCGTGGGCAGCATCGCCAAGGCCGACCTGAAACTGACCGGCACCGCCACCGAAAGCGGCGCGCTCAACCTGTATGTCGGTGGTGTGCGGGTCCAGGCTGCCGTGGTCAACGGGGCGACCGCCGCTCAGGTTGCCACTACCCTGGCGCTGCAAGTCAACGCCGCGACCGACCTGCCGGTCAGCGCCGTGGCCGTCGACGGCACCGTGACCCTGACCTGCAAATGGACCGGGGACAGCGGCAACGATATCAGCCTGCAGTTCAATCGCCTGGGCAAGAGCAATGGCGAGCAGACCCCCGCCGGCCTGACCATCGTCTCCGCGGCAATGGCCGGCGGTGCCGGGGTGCCGGATCAGGTTGCCGCACTCGCGGCACTCGGTGATGAACCGTTCGAGTTCATCTGCCAGCCCTGGTCCGATGTGGCCACCCTGAATGCCTGGCAAGCGGCGATGGACGACAGCGTCGGTCGCTGGTCCTGGTCCAAGCAGCTGTTCGGTCATGTCTACAGCGCCAAGCGCGGCACCGTCGGTACCCTGGTGGCCGCCGGCCAAACCCGCAACGACCAGCACATGACCCTCCTGGCCATGGAGCCGGGTGTGCCACAACCGGTCTGGGTCCAGGCCGCGGCCCTGGCCGCGCGGACTGCGGTGTTCATCTCCGCCGACGCCAGCCGTCCGACCCAGAGCGGCAGCCTGCCGGGTATCGATCCGGCTGCCGCCAGCGAGCGTTTCACCCTGACCGAACGTCAGTCGCTGCTCAGCTACGGTCTCGCCACCGCGTACTACGAAGGCGGTTATGTGCGCATCCAGCGGGCGATCACCACCTACCAGAAAAACGCTTACGGCCAGGCGGACAACTCCTACCTGGACAGCGAGACGATGCACCAGTCGGCCTTTATCGTGCGCCGCCTGCAAAGCGTGATCACCAGCAAGTACGGTCGCCACAAGCTCGCGGCCGATGGCACCCGCTTCGGCGCCGGCCAGCCGATCATCACCCCGAGCACCATCCGCGGCGAGCTGATCGCCCAGTACGCCAAGCTCGAACTGGAAGGCCATGTGGAGAACGCCGAGATGTTCGCCGAGCACCTGATCGTCGAGCGCGACAGCCAGGACCCGAGCCGGGTCAACGTGCTGTTCCCGCCGGACTACATCAACGGCCTGCGAGTATTCGCGCTGCTCAACCAGTTCCGCCTGCAGTACGACGCGGCGGCCTGATCGCCTGCCCACACTGCGTAACCCCAGCCCGCTCGATGCGGGCTTTTTATTGTAAGGAGATACACCATGGGTCAACTGATTGCGGGCACCTGCTACGTCAAAGTGGACGGCGCTCAACTGACTATCAACGGTGGTTGCGAAGCGCCGCTGATGTTCGTCAAACGGGAAACGGTCGTGCCGGGTTTCTACAAGGAAACCGACGTCGCTCCGACTTTCGCGGTAACCGCGCTGTACACGCCGGACTTCCCGCTCAAGCAACTGGTCGCCGGCACCGACATGACCGTCACCTGCGAATTCAGCAATGGCAAGGTCTACGTCCTGGCCGGTGCCTATCTGACCGATACACCGTCCGCCAAGGGTGACGACGCGACTATCGCGCTGAAATTCGAAGGCATCAAGGGGACCTGGCAATGACTGATCCGGTGAAGTTGCAGGTGCCCATCGAGGCCCACGGCGAACCCCTGGGCGAACTCACCCTGCGCCGTCCGACGGTGCAGGAAGTGCGGGCGATCAAGGCGCTGCCGTACAAGATCGACAAGGGCGAAGACGTCAGCCTCGACATGGACGTCGCGGCCAAGTACATCGCGGTCTGCGCCGGCATCCCGCCGTCGTCGGTCAACCAGCTGGACCTGTCCGACCTCAACACTTTGAGCTGGGCGGTGGCGGGTTTTTTCATGAGTGCGGCATCGCAGCCATCGGCGAGCTGATTGCGGTCGCCTATGACCTGGCCTGGTTCTGGAAGGTTGACCCCGAACAGATGATGGCCAGGCCACTGGATGTGCTCCGGGAATCCCTGGAGCACGCGCAACGGATCAATGCGATGCAGCAGGTGCAGTGATGGCTACGACCAATAATACGCTCACGGCGAATACCCAGACGGTTGTGAACATGGCCCTTGTCGTGAATGGTGTCCAGAAAATGGACGACGACCTGTCAGGGGTCAGCAAGAAAGTCGAAAGTTTCAAGAAGAGCCTGGAGGACAGCGGTCTGGGCGAGCTGGATCTCTCGGCGCTGTTCAAGGGCGAAGGCCTGGCGGCGCCTTTTGTCGAGGGCGTCAAGTCAGCGATCGAGGCGGAAAACAAGCTGGCCGAGGCCCGCAAGGGCGCCGAGGGATCTGATTCAGGGCCCACGGCAAAAAATCTGGCGAGCTTGAGTGAGGCGGTCGACAAGGTTTCCCTGAAGTTCGGCCAGGGCTTGTTGCCTGTGGTGAATTCCGTAGTGACGGCGTTGGTGCCGCTGGTGAGCCGAGTCGCCGAGTTCGTGGCGGCCAATCCGAATCTGGTCCAGGGCCTGGCGGCGGGGGCGGTGGCGTTCACCGTCCTGCAAGGTGCGGTGGCCGGGGTGGCAGCGGTGGTGGGTGTGCTCGCTTCGCCGATCGGTTTGGTCGTGGTGGGCTTTGCCCTTGCCGCGGCGCTGATCGTTGCTTACTGGAAACCGATTTCAGGCTTTTTCAGTGGGCTTTGGGACAGCATCAAAAGCATGGCGGCCAGCTTCATGTCGGGATTGCAGGCGGTGCTCGACTGGTCGCCGATGCCGATGATCAGCGCGGGCTGGGAGACGATCAGTGTGTTTTTCGCCGGCTTTTGGCAGTCGATCAGCATGGCAGCCGCCTCGGTATTCGACTTTTTCAAGGCGTTGTTTTCCTGGACTCCGCTGGGCCTGGTCATCGACAACTGGGGGCCTGTAACGGGACTCTTCGATTCGATCTGGCGATTGCTCAAGGCACTGGCCGTGCCGGTGATGGACTTTCTCAAGGGCGTGTTCGACTGGTCGCCGCTGGGGTTGATTGTCAATAACTGGGGGGCGATTAGCGCTTTTTTCGAGGAGACCTGGAACACGATCAAAGTACTGAGCGCACCGCTGGTTGACTTTCTCAAGGCACTGTTCGACTGGTCGCCGGTAGGGTTGGTCGTCAACAACTGGGGCGCTATCAGTGCCTACTTCGAGACGATCTGGGCCGCACTGCAAGACCCGGCGCAAATGCTCAAGGAGTTCTTCCAGACCTTGTTCGACTGGTCTCCCGTCGGGCTGATCGTTGCCAACTGGGAGCCCATCAGCAAGGTCTTTTCTGCCTTGTGGGAGGTACTGCAAAGCCTGGCGGCCCCGGTCATGGACTTTTTCCAGACGATGTTCGACTGGTCGCCGCTGGGGATGATCATCAAGAACTGGGATCCGATTGTCGCCTGGTTCGCCGGCTGGTGGAGCAAGTTGCAGAGCTTTATCACGCCGATCAAGGAGTTGTTCAGCGGTGGTTTCGGTGACTTTGTCGCCAAGGTCACCGGCAAGGTCGATGGCCTGGCGCAGCAGCAAGAGGCCAGTAATGCCAAGGCAGCCAATGGCGGCGCTTCTTCTTTCTGGAGTTGGAGCGACCCGTCGGGCAGTACCGACTCCGGTCTGACCAGCAACGCCAACGGCCTGGTCCAGCAAACGGCCGCGAATAACCGCACGCAACTTGAAGGCGGCTTGACCGTGAGCTTCAAAGACGCGCCAGCGGGCTTGCGCGTCGACCAGGCGCAAACCAACCAACCGGGCCTGGACCTGACGCCTCGCGTCGGCTATCGCTCACTTTCCCTCGGAGGTGTCTATGGCGACTAACTGGCGTGATCGGTTGTTGCCGGCGTCGTTTCGCGGCGTGCCATTCTGGGTCGACCAGGCGAAAAACCCGGTCGGCCAGAAAGGCCAGTTGCATGAATACCCGCAGCGCGACCGAGCGTTTTTTGAAGGGCTCGGCCAGCAGTCGAAAATCTATGAACTGACGGCCTTCATCGTTGGCGCCGATTGCCTTGAGAAGCGTGACGCGCTGCTCAAGGCCCTGGAGGAGGGCAGCGGCGAACTGGTTCACCCGTGGCAGGGACGGTTGCAGGTCAAGGTCGGCGAATGCGAGATGACCCAGACCCGCAAGGATGGCGGGTTGGTCACCTTCAGCCTGAAGTTCTATCCGGATGAACCGCTGCAGTTCCCCAAGGTCGTCGTCGACACCCAGAAGCAATTGCAGGTGGCGTCGGACAAATTGCTCGACGCTTCGGTGGCGCGTTTCGATGGGGCGATGTCGCAGATCAACCAGGCGCGGATCGGCCTGGAAAACCTGCGCAAGGGGATTACTCTGGCGTATCACGTGATCGAGCAGGAGTTGCAACCGCTGATCGAGACGTACGCGAACATCTATGCCCTGGTTCGCACGGTCAAGGAGTTCCCCCGGCAAGTGAGTGCCGCGGTTAAAAGCGTGCTGGGCGAATTCAACGGATTGGTCGGTGAAGTCAAAAGCGTTGTGGGCGAAGTTCGGGGCCTGAAGGACTTTGCCGTCCAGGGCTATCACGGAATGCTGGCGGACCTCTCGAAACAGGTCGAGGACGCCAAGTCCCTCGACGCGTCAAAACTGACCATCGGCAAGGACTCCGCCGCGGCTTCGCAGGCCACGGTGAACCTGATCCAGGATGCCTTGCTGGTCCAGATCTCCCAGTTGGTGTCAATGATACCGGTGGCGACGCCGGCGGTGAAACTGACGACCACACCGTCACTGGCCCAACAAGCCCAGCAGCCGGTGCAACGCGCCGATGTGCCGGTGGTCGACGATGTGCTGGCGCTGCGTGACAGCCTCAACGATATGATCTGGCAGGCGGCGCTCAAGGCCGACGCGGTGCAGTACCAGGCCCTCAGTAGCGTTCGTCAGGCGTTAACGCAGCATCTCAATGCGGTGGCGTCCAACGGGGTGCGTCTGGTTGACCTGACTCCCAAGAGCACCCAGCCGGCCCTGGTCGTGTCTTACCAGAAACTCGGCGATGCCACGCGAGTGGGTGAGGTGGTGCAGCGCAACCGGATTTCGCACCCCGGTTTCATACCGCCGGTGCCGTTGCAGATCTCCCAGGAGTAAGCCATGAACGACATCGACAATGCTGTCGTCCTGTTGGTCGATGGCCTGAGTTATGAGGGCTGGAAGAGCATCGAGATCAGTGCTGATCTCGAGCGTCAGTTCCGTACCTTCAAGCTCGGTATCACCTGGAAATGGCCGGGACAGACCGTGGCCGTGCCGATCAAGGCCGGCGCCCGTTGTTCGGTGCTGATCGGCTGCGACCTGGTGCTGACCGGTTACGTGTTCAAGGCGCCCATCAGCTATGACGGCAATCAGATCAGCCTGACCGTCGAGGGCAGTTCGCTGACCCGGGACCTGGTGGATTGCGCGGCCGTCAACCAGCCAAGCCAGTGGCGTGAACAGAGCCTGCTAAAGATCGTCGAGGCGCTGGCCAAACCCTACAAGGTCAATGTGCGCAGCGAGATCCCGGAAACCACCAAACTGCAAACCCACAGCATCGTGCCGGGTGAGACGGTGTTCAAGTCCATCGATCGGTTGCTGACTTTGTATCGGGTATTTTCCACCGATGACGCAAGCGGCAACCTGGTACTTGCCAAACCTGGCAGTGCCGGGCGGGCGACTGATGTACTGGAGCTGGGCAAGAACATTCTTTCGGCCAATACGCCGAGGGACTACAGCGCGGTATTTTCCGAGTACCGGGTGATTGGTCAGCACAAGGGCAGCGACCAGAACAGCGGTAGCGCGGTGAGCGAGGTTTCCGGGGTGTCCAGCGAGGTCAATCCGGATCGCAAGCGGGTCACGGTGATCAGCGAAAGCGCGCAGATCACTCCGCTGTTGGCCCAGCAACGGGCCGACTGGGAGCGGGCGACGCGTGGCGCCAAGGCCCTGACGACCACTTACAGCGTGCAGGGCTGGCGACAGTCCAACGGTGACCTGTGGCGACACAACCTGACCGTGCGGGTGAAGGATCCGGTGCTGGACGTGGACCAGGACATGCTGATCTCCAAAGTGACCTGGTCGTTGTCCGCCCAGGGCTCGATCACCACCCTGGTAGTGGCGCCGCCGCAGGTCTTCGATGCCACGCCGGCACCTGCGAAGGCCACGAAGTAGTTATCCCCATCTTATTCGGATGCTGTTCCACCGCCTTCGCGGGCAAGCTCCGCTCCCACAATGTCCGTGTTTGGCCGAAAGTTCGCGGCGTGACATCAACCCTGTGGGAGCGGAGCTTGCCCGCGAAGGCGGCCTCCCTGACACACCGCTTGCCCAAGGACCCCTTATGAGCCTACTGACACGCCTGCTGGCGCGCGGCACTGTCGTGCTCGCCAATTCGGCCAACAAACTGCAATCGCTGCAAATGCGCCTGACCGCCGGTGAAGTGAGCGACGACATGGAGCACTTCGAGCCCTACGGTTTCACCAGCAACCCGCTGGCTGGCGCCGAAGGCATCGCCACCTTTCTCGGCGGCGACCGTTCCCACGCTATCGTCCTGGTGGTCGCCGACCGCCGCTACCGCCTGCAGAACCTCGCCCCCGGCGAAATCGCCCTCTACACCGATGAGGGCGACAAGATCCACTTCAAGCGTGGCCGGATCATCGATATCGAAACCGGCACCCTGAACATTCGCGCCGGTACCGCGGTGAACATCGACACACCGAGCCTGACCCAGACCGGCAAGATCGTCTCCCAGGGCGATCAGGTCGCCGGCGGCATCAGCCAGATGAAGCATGTGCACGGCGGCATCCAGCCGGGCAGCGGCCAGACCGGCACGCCGACGGGAGGTGCCTGATGTTCGTGTCCAACGACCTGAAGACGGCGCTGACCCGTTCGGTACTGATCAGCCTGTTTACCTGGCGTCGCGCCAACAGCGATGACCCGATCGATGACGATGAGCGTTTCGGTTGGTGGGGCGACAGTTTCCCCTCGGTAACCGACGACCGTATTGGCTCGCGGCTGTGGCTGTTGCGGCGGGTCAAGCTCTCCGCGCAGACCCAGCTCGACGCCGAGTTCTATGCCCGCGAAGCCTTGCAATGGCTGCTCGACGACGGTCATTGCAGCGCCATCGAGATTCAAACCGAACGGCTCGACGCCCAGCGACTGAACCTGCGCACGGTTCTGACCCTGGCCAGCGGCGAGCGCCTGGATATCAACCCGAACCACAGTTGGCAGGTGACTTATGCCGTTTGAAACCCCTTCGCTACCGGTGTTGATCAACCGCACCCAAGGCGACCTGGCCGGCGATTCGCTGCGCCAGTCCGATGCACAGGTCCTGGCCCGCACCCTGAGTGGCGCGGCCTTCGGCCTCTACGGTTACCTCGACTGGATCGCCGAGCAGATCCTGCCCGACACCGCCGATGAAACCACCCTGGAGCGCATTGCCGCGCTGCGTTTGCATCAACCACGCAAGGCCGCGCAATCGGCCAGCGGCAGTGTCAGCTATACCGCTGCGGCCGGTGCGGTGCTGGATGCCGGGACCCTGCTGCAGACCAGTGACGGGCGCAGCTACACCGTGACGGTTGGTGGCACCACCAACGGTGGGACCAATACCGCGCAGATCCAGGCGCTGGATGCTGGCAGCCTGGGGAATGCCGATGCGGGGTTGACGCTGTTTCCGGTGCAGCCGGTGCAAGGGATCGGCAATACCTTCACGGTGCTGGACCCGGGCTTGAGCGGTGGTGTCGCGGCGGAAAGTGTCGAATCGTTGCGGGCCCGGGTGATTCGTTCCTATCGCATTATTCCCAATGGCGGTTCGGCGGCCGATTACGAAACCTGGGCGCTGGAATGTCCGGGGATTACCCGGGCCTGGTGCCGTGGCAGCTACCTGGGGCCGGGTACCGTCGGCTTGTTCGTTATGCGCGACGACGATCCGGTGCCGCTGCCGGACGATGGGCAACTGGCGCTGGTCCAGGCCTATATCGACCCACTGCGTCCGGTGACCGCCGAGTTGCATGTGCTGGCGCCGGTGTTGGTCCCGGTGACCTACACCCTGCGCCTGATTCCGGATACCAGCGCCATCCGCGCCGCCGTCGTGGCCCAGTTGCAGGACTTGCACGACCGTGAGGGCGGCCTGGGTGAAACCTTGTTGCTGACCCATATTGCCGAGTCCATCAGCAGTGCCGGCGGCGAGCAGGATCACCTGCTGGTCTCGCCGTCCGCCGATGTGCCCGCCGCCACCAATCAGTTGCTGACCTTCGGAGGTTGCGTATGGCTGCAGTAAGAACCGCCGCGCAATACCAGGAGCAACTGCGCAGCCTGCTGCCGGCGGGCCCGGCCTGGGACCCGGAGCAAGTGTCGGAGATACAGCAGGTGTTGCTGGGTATCGCCCAGGAGCTGGCGCGGGTTGATGCCCGGGCCGTGGACCTGCTCAACGAAGTCGACCCGGTGACGGTCAGTGAACTGGTGCCGGATTGGGAGCGGGTGATGAATCTGCCCGACCCGTGCCTGGGGCCTAATCCGTTGTTTGATGATCGCCGTGTGGCGGTGCGTCGGCGGTTGCTGGCGGTGGGTGATCAGAGCATCGGTTATTTCATCGATATCGCCCGCAGCCAGGGCTATCCGAATGCCAGCGTGACCGAACTGCAGACCCCGCGCATGGGCCGGGCGCGGTTCGGCAAGGCGCGCTTCGGCAAGGCGCGCTTCGGCACCTGGCAGGCGCAGTTCATGTGGACGCTGAATACCGGTGGGCGACTGCTTATGGGGCGGCGTTTCGGCGCGAGCTATTGGGGAGAGCGGTTTGGCGCTAATCCCGGCAGCGCCCTGGAATGCCTGATACATCGTGCTGCACCAGCGCACACGCTTGTACACATCAATTATGACTAGAGGATAGAAACGTGGATTACCCAAAAAGCGTGCCCAGCGTTGGGCTGGTGAATGGCAAGTTTGTCGATGAAAACCTGGTGAATGGAACGCCGGGATCGTTGATTCCTTCCAGTTGGGGGAATGCGGTGACTGACGAAATTTTGTCGGTCATTCGTTCAACCAATGCTGTTCCGACGGAAAGTAATAATGCGCAGCTGACAGATGCCATTGTCAGCATTGCTGATCTGCGAGCCTCTCAAGCGGTTTCAAAAGCCGTGGCCCAAGCCACTGAAAGCGCTTCAGGTGTGGCGAAAGTTGCAAGTCAAGCTCAGACCAATTCAGGTGTTGATGATACGACCATCGTCACGCCCAAAAAAATGGCTGGAGCAGTCCAAGGCCAGGCTCTGGTTGCTTTCACGACTGCTGGCACTGCGCCCTTGTTCACGTTAACCCCAGTGCCGCCGATCACCGCCTATACGGCAAACCAGCGGTTTCAGGTGAAGTTCCACTCGGGTGGCGCGGGTTCTGACAAGATGAACATCTCGGGCCTCGGCGCGAAGAGTATCCTGCAATACGATGGCAACGGCAACAAAGTTGCTGCGGTCATCCAAAGCCAACTGACGGATGCTGTATATGATGGTACTGACATCGTTTTGCTCGATCAGTTGCCAAGTGCGTTTGGTGTAACCCCATCACAATTCGACAACTCAACCAAGCTTGCAACCACTGCATTTGTTCAAGGGGTTGGACTTCAGTTTAGCTCTGTTGTCGCTATCGGTACGAACACCGCACTGACTGTGGCTCATGCGGGGGCACTCATTATCGGTAGTAGTACAGCTGCATTTAATGTGAGCTTGCCGTCAACGTCTAGTGTGCCGTTAAGGACGGTTATAAAGCTTTGGAATTATGGTATCGGAACAATGAGTTTAATCTGCGCTGGGGCGGAAAATCTCGCAATTCCATACAGTGTGGCAGCGTATTCTGTTCAAACCGGGGCTTCAATAACACTGGTTAGCGGTAACGGGATTTGGTACGCCATTGATATGCCAAGCATTGGGCGCTGCCAGACGTGGCAGAACGTCACTGCCAATCGGGTGTCGGGAACCACTTATACAAATACAAGTGGTAACCCCATTATGGTTTTAGTCAGTGTTTCGGGGCAGCCTTATCAGGTTTTTTCCATGGGGGTCAATGGTGTTACAGTTTCGACAAGTAACTCTGGGGGGGTTAACTATAGTCAGATCGGGTGTGTTTCTATCGTTGTGCCGGCGGGTTCTAATTATGTCGCTAACGTTAATGCTGGCAGTATTATTACTTGGTTTGAACTTCGTTGAGGGTATAAGTTGATGAAATATTATATAAGGCGGGCGACTGGTGAAGTATTTGCCTATGAGTCTGACGGCTCGCAAGACTCGTTTATCAGTCCTGACCTCGAATTGCTCGACGACAAGGGCTTGGCTGAGGTTCGTGCCGCTCAGGAAGCGGCAGCGGCTCCGACACCTGAGCAGGTTTTGCAGTCTGCCAATGCTCAGCGTGATGCGTTGCTGGCGTCCGCCGGGCTGCGCATTGCACCGTTGCAGGATGCCGTCGACCTGGACGTCGCGACCGGCGCCGATACGGTCAACCTGAAACTCTGGAAACAGTACCGGGTAGCCATCAACCGTGTATCCGAGCAACCTGGCTTCCCCGCAACCATTGATTGGCCCACACCGCCGGCCTGATCAAAACCCAGACCAACACACGCCGCCATCGAGCGGTTTTTTTGTGCTCGGAGAAAGCCATGCCGATTACCCAGCAGCAGTTGCTACAGATCCTCCCCAGCGCCGGCCTCAACGCCGGCGTTTTCGTATCTCCCCTCAATACCGCCATGTCCGATCACCAGATCAACACCCCGAAACGCATCGCCGCATTCCTGGCCCAGGTGGGCCATGAATCCGCGCAGCTGCGCTACGTACGGGAACTGGGCAGTGATCAATACCTGAGCAAATACGATACGGGGCCTCTGGCCCTCCGCCTGGGGAACACCCCGGATGCCGACGGCGATGGCCTGCTCTATCGCGGTCGCGGGCTGATCCAGATCACCGGTCGCAGTAACTATCGCCAATGCAGCCTCGGGCTGTTTGGCGATGAACGCCTGTTGCAGCAACCGGAACTGCTGGAGCAACCGCAATGGGCCGCCGAGTCGGCGGCCTGGTTCTGGGAGCAACAAGGGTTGAACGCACTGGCCGATGCCGATCAGTTCAACAGCATCACCCGCAAGATCAACGGCGGCCTGAACGGCCTCGAGGATCGACTGCAACTCTGGGCCCGGGCGAGGGCGGTGCTATGCGCCTCCTCGACCTGATCCCGGCGCCCTGGCGCCTGGGCGTTGTCGTCGCACTGCTGGCCTTGCTGGCTGGTGGTGCGGCGGCCAGCGCCTGGCATATTCAAGACTGGCGCTACGGTCAGCAACTGGAGCACCAAGCCCGGTTGCAGGCCGACACACTCAACCAGATTTCCCTCGCCGCGGCCGCGCAACAGCGCGCCGAGCAGGATAGACGCCTGGCCCTGGAGCAACGGCTCCAGGTCAGCGACCAAACCCATTCCAAGGAGCTGAACGATGTGCAACAGGATCAAGCTCGCCTGCGTGATCGTCTTGCCACTGCTGATCTGCGGCTGTCAGTCCTTATCGACGCCAACGATCCCGCCAGTGGCTGTGATGTGCCAGCCGCCACCGCCGCCGGCGGCGTGGTTCATGCAGCCCCAAGAGCCCGACTTGACCCGGCGCATGCTCAACGAATTATCGCCATCACCGACGACGGCGACCGCGCCCTGATTGCCTTGAAGGCCTGCCAGGCGTATGCCGGGGCGGTTTCTCGCTGACATCCGGATGCAATCTCGTGTCTTGAAAGTGTGATCTGCTCGTGTAGGGTGTTCATTTTGATCCAATACAGATTGGCCTGCGCCGCCTACAGGGTAGGTGCGGAGGGCTGCCTAACCCGGAGAGGAACATGGATGAAATCACCCGGCTTGCCGCCGAACTCGGCAAGCGCTTGCAGACGCTCAAGACCGATGTCACCACCGCCGAGTCCTGTACCGGCGGCGGCATCGCCGAGGCGATCACCCGGATTCCCGGCAGCTCGGCCTGGTTCGAAGCCGGCTATGTCACCTACTCCAACCGGCAGAAGAGCCTCCAGTTGAAGGTGCCCGAGAGCCTGTTCGACCAGGTCGGCGCCGTCAGCCGGGAAGTGGTCGAAGCCATGGTCCGCGGCGCCCAGGCCCACAGCAACGCGCGCTTCGCCGTGGCGGTCAGTGGCGTGGCCGGGCCGGATGGCGGCTCTGCCGAGAAACCGGTAGGCACCGTCTGGCTGGCCTGGGGGTGTGGCGACGACGTGAGCGCCGAACTCCGGCACTTCCCCGGCGACCGCGACGCCGTCCGTCGACAGACGGTGCAGGCCGCGCTGGAAGGCCTGTTACGACGGGCGGATGCAGAAATCGCAAATCAGGGGTAGGCGATCCGCCAACGCTGTGGAATAATACTGGCTACTTATACAGGTGTTGGCCGTCAGGCCTTATTGATTACGTGAGGACTTTAATGGACGACAACAAGAAGAAAGCCTTGGCTGCGGCCTTGGGTCAGATCGAACGTCAATTCGGCAAGGGTGCCGTAATGCGCATGGGCGATCATGACCGTCAGGCGATCCCTTCGATCTCCACCGGTTCCCTGGGCCTGGACATTGCGCTGGGCATCGGCGGCCTGCCGAAAGGCCGTATCGTCGAGATCTACGGTCCGGAATCCTCGGGTAAGACCACCCTGACGCTTTCCGTTATCGCCCAGGCGCAAAAAGCCGGTGCAACCTGCGCTTTCGTCGACGCCGAACACGCCCTGGACCCTGAATACGCCGGCAAGCTGGGCGTGAATGTCGACGACCTGCTGGTATCCCAGCCGGACACCGGCGAACAGGCCCTGGAAATCACCGACATGCTGGTGCGCTCCAATGCGGTGGACGTGATCATCGTCGACTCCGTGGCCGCCCTGGTGCCGAAAGCGGAAATCGAAGGCGAAATGGGCGACATGCACGTCGGCCTGCAAGCCCGTCTGATGTCCCAGGCCCTGCGCAAGATCACCGGTAACATCAAGAACGCCAACTGCCTGGTGATCTTCATCAACCAGATCCGCATGAAGATCGGCGTGATGTTCGGCAGCCCGGAAACCACCACCGGTGGTAACGCGCTGAAGTTCTACGCCTCGGTACGCCTGGACATCCGCCGTACCGGCGCGGTGAAGGAAGGCGACGAAGTGGTCGGCAGCGAAACCCGCGTCAAGGTCGTGAAGAACAAGGTCGCTTCGCCGTTCCGTCAGGCCGAGTTCCAGATCCTTTACGGCAAGGGCATCTACCTCAACGGCGAGATGATCGACCTGGGCGTGTTGCACGGTTTCGTCGAGAAGTCCGGTGCCTGGTACAGCTACAACGGCAGCAAGATCGGTCAAGGCAAGGCCAACTCGGCCAAGTTCCTGGCGGACAACCCGGAAATCGCCGCGACCCTCGAGAAGCAACTGCGTGACAAGCTGCTGACTCCAGGTGTCGACACCAAGGCCAACTCCGGTGCGGCCGCTGTCGTCGCAACCGAAGACGACCTGGCTGACGCTGATCTCTGAGTAAGACGATGACCGCCGTACTGGATACCCCGGTCGCCGTACGGCGCACTGCCATGGACCTGCTCGCGCGACGCGAGCACGGTCGAGTCGAGCTGACGCGTAAACTGCGTCAGCGCGGCGCCTCCCCTGAAATGATCGACACCGAACTCGACCGCTTGACGGAAGAGGGGCTGCTGTCCGAATCCCGTTACCTCGAAAGCTTCGTGTCCTACCGTGCCCGTTCCGGCTACGGCCCTTTGCGTATTCGCGAAGAGCTGGGCCAACGCGGTCTGCAACGTGCCGATATCGAGTTGGCCCTGCGTGAAAGCGGTTTCGACTGGCAAGCCCAGCTGGAAGACACCTGGCGCCGAAAGTTCGCCGGGCATTTGCCCACCGACGCCCGTGAGCGTGCCCAACAGGGACGCTTCCTGAGTTATCGGGGTTATTCCATGGAGATGATCGGCCGCCTGTTCAGCGGCCGAGGGCTGGATGACTGAGGCTGGGTGGTAATCACGTCGCCTTGATGGGCTCGCGGGTGCGCTCCTGCGCCGGCACCTTGGCCTTGCTCCAGTTTTCCGAGCGGTTGATAAAGTCCACCAGCTCCCGCAGGCGCCCCTGGTCCCGAGCGGTGAAGGCGAACGACAAGCGCGTCAGGTGACTGAACTGGGGTTCATCGTGTTCCGGTTCGCTGCAGGGGCCCTGATAGAAGTATCCACTGAGGCACAGGTCGGCAAAGTCCTTTTGCATCTGCTCCATCGCGTGCTCATTGAGCGGATGATTCATGCGGATCACGAACTGCTTCTTCAGCCAGCGGCTGGAGTGGAAGTTGCTGTAGAACTGCTTGATCTCTTCCACGGCCTCGTCGGCACTGTAGACCAGGCGCATCAGCTTGAGGTCGGCAGGCAGGATGTAGTGGTGGGCCTCCAGTTGATTGCGGATAAAGTCCAGCGCGCCCTGCCAGAAATTGCCTCCCGGGGCATCCAGCAGAATCACCGGAACCAGCGGACTCTTGCCGGTCTGGATCAGCGTCAGTACTTCCAGGGCTTCATCGAGGGTGCCAAAGCCGCCCGGGCAGAGCACCAGTGCGTCAGCCTCCTTGACGAAGAACAGCTTGCGGGTGAAGAAGAAGTGGAAGGACAGCAGGTTGTGCGTGCCGCTGACGGTTGCATTGGCACGTTGCTCGAAGGGCAGGGTGATGTTGAACCCGAGGCTGTGTTCCAGGCCGGCACCTTCGTGGGCCGCGGCCATGATGCCGCCACCGCCACCGGTAATGACCATCAGGTTGGACTGGGCCAGCGCGGCTCCCAGCGCGCGGGCTTGTGCGTAGAGCGGGTGTTCGGCGGGCGTTCGCGCCGAGCCGAACACGGTGACCTTGCGCCGGCCCTTGAACTGGTCGAGCACGCGAAAGGCATTCTCCAGTTCACGCAGGGTCTGCAGGACGATCTTGGCATTCCAGCGGTTGCGGTCATCCTGGGCCATGCGCAGCACGGTCAGCATCATGTCACGGTAAAGCTCAAGATTCGGACTATTGGGCGCAACCTGCTCAAGTTGCTCTTCGACCCGGCTGAGGTCGATCCCTTTGCTCTGGAAATGACGGGACAGCAAGTCATTCGGTTCGTAAGGCATTCAACGTCTCCTTCTGCACGGAACCCTTGGCTTGGCCGAAAGAAAAGTTCGCCAAGGCCGCGTCACTGCATGTGTCGCATGCGTGCCATGTCGATTTGATGATGAGCCTATAAAGTCATGGCTGGCAACCGCTTATTGCCCTTTTGCAAAGGACTTTAGCAGCTCGTCAGAGGCGCTGCGCGGGCGCTGAGGGAGGAACTGCGCGCCGATCATGAGCGGCGGCGCGCGACGCGATAAGATTACTTTTTCTTCGCTGGTGTTTCTTTCGGGCAGTCGCTTTCCACGAACCGGGCGGAGGTGACAGGGCGGTTGCTCTTGTTCTCGGTGAACTCGTAGCGCATCACCGCACCCTTGGCCATCAACTTGCGGTAGTTGGCATTACGGCAGACGCTGGCCCCCAGTTGCAGATAAACCGCCTTGGCGTTATCGCGCATGGTCGGTGCGTAATCGGCCTGGACGCTCAGGTGGTCGATCAGTTCGTTGCCCTCAACGGTGTAGCCGACATCGAGGATATTCTCGTCGAGTTCGTGGGGCAGGCCTTCGTTGCTCTGCTCGGCCACGTCCTTGAGCATCTTGTTCAGTTCGAAATCCTTCAGCGACGCCGCCTGGGCACTGAAGGGCAGGGCCAGCAAAAGGGCCAGGGACGGTACGATAAGGCGCAGCATGCAACTCTCCTGATTCGGTAACTGGTGCTTCGACCCGTTACCGGGGCGAGCGTTCAGTGGTCGCGAAGTATAGAGGGCAGCTGTAGGCCCTACTAGGGTGAGGCTGACGGAAATGTCGACGGATGAAGGCTCAAACGCAGCCTGGCTCTCTGGTAGACTCCGCGCACTTTTGCTCTTGCGAGTCGTATTGTTCGTGTTCAGCCCTTCCTCCCGCCGGTGTCTTTCACGATGAGCCACGCCGTCTCCCGCTTGCGTGCCGAGCGCCTGGCCCGTGCCAAAGCGCCTTTCGTCGCGCGCGGCTCACGCGCCGAGCGCTGCCCGGGCTGCCGTGTGATTCCACAGTATTGCCTGTGCGCCTGGCGCCCGAGAGTGGCGTCGCATTCGGCCATGTGCCTGCTGATGCACGACGTCGAACCGATGAAACCGAGCAATACCGGCTGGCTGATCGCCGATGTGATCGCCGACACCAGCGCCTTCAGTTGGTCGCGGACCGAAGTCGATCCGCAGCTGCTGGCCTTGCTGGATGACCCGCAGTGGCAGCCGTTTATCGTGTTCCCGGGGGAGTTCGTCGCGGCGGAACGGGTGGTGACACAGGTACCGTCGGTGCCGGGCAAGCGCCCGTTGTTCATCCTGTTGGACGCGACCTGGACCGAGGCGCGCAAGATGTTTCGCAAGAGCCCTTACCTGGAGCGTTTCCCGGTGCTGAGCCTGGAATCGGAACAGTTGTCCCGCTACAAGCTGCGTCGTTCCAAGCGCGATGATCATTTCTGCACCGCGGAAGTCGCGGCCCTGTGCCTGGAACTGGCCGGGGATAGCCGCGCGGCCCAGGGGCTGGATGCTTTACTGGATGTGTTTACCGCGCATTACCTGGGTGCCAAGTTTCAGTTGCCGATCAACACTGCAGATGAAGCCCACGAGCATCTGAAGACTTTCCTGTAATCTAGTGGCCGCATAGCGTCTAGCCTGACGCATAAAACAGGATCATTGGAAAAATGACCATGTACGAAATCCTGATTGCCGACGACCATCCTCTGTTTCGCAGTGCCTTGCATCAGGCACTGACCCTGGGCCTGGGGCCCGACGTCCGACTGGTGGAGGTGGCCAGCATTGCCGAGCTGGAAACCCGCCTGACCGAGAAAGCCGACTGGGACCTGGTCCTGTTGGACCTGAACATGCCGGGTGCCTATGGCTTTTCCGGCCTGGTGCTGCTGCGCGGGCAATACCCGCAGATTCCGGTGGTGATGGTCTCGGCCCAGGAGGAGGCTTCGGTGATGGTGCGCTCCCGTGAGTTCGGTGCCAGCGGCTTCATCCCCAAGTCGAGCTCCCTGGAAGTGATCCAGCAAGCGGTGCGCAGTGTCCTCGAAGGCGATGTCTGGTGGCCGCCGCAGGCGTTCGAAGCGGTCAGCGTGTCCGCCGAGGCCAAGGCCGCCAGTGCTGGCCTGGCCAGTTTGACGCCCCAGCAGTTCCGGGTGTTGACCATGGTCTGCGAAGGTCTGTTGAATAAACAGATTGCCTACGAGCTGAGCGTTTCCGAGGCGACCATCAAGGCCCACGTCACGGCGATTTTTCGTAAGCTGGGAGTCCGCACCCGAACTCAGGCCGCGCTGCTGTTGCAACAACTAGAGTCAATTTCGAGCCAGTAACCCTGGCTCTTTCATCTTTGTTTGATACTGGTTGGGTTAGATTTCCTACTCCATTTAGCGCAGTTGCCTACCTATGCCGTCGCCTTTCAAAGGTCAAACCGGTTTTAAACGCATGCTCAACGCCGCGGGTTACTCTTTCGATGGCCTGCGGGCGGCTTTTCGCGGCGAGGCGGCGTTTCGCCAACTGGTCTGGCTCAACCTGGTATTGATTCCGCTGACGTTGTTTTTCCAGGTCAGCCGGGTCGAGCGCGCGTTGTTGATGGCCGTGTGCTTGCTGGCGTTGATCGTCGAATTGCTCAATTCGGCGATCGAAGCGGCCATTGACCGTATCTCCCTCGATCGTCATCCCTTGTCCAAGAATGCCAAGGACATGGGCAGTGCCGCGCAATTCGTGGCCCTGAGCATGATTGCCCTGGTCTGGGCGGCGATTCTGCTTTAAGCAATATTCGGCAGGACGATCTCGTCGCTGCGCTGCACCCCGGCAGTGAAGGAGCGGCATAGTTCAAGGAACTCACGCATGGCCGAGGTCTGGTATTTCTGCTTGTGCCAGATGAAATAGAACTGTCGCGACAGGTCCAGGTCCGGGGTTTCCAGCGCCACCAGGCTGCCCCGACGGAACGCATCGCGCAGGGCCAGGCGCGAAATGCAGCCGATCCCCAGGCCCGACTCCACCGCACGCTTGATCGCCTCGGTGTGCTCCAGTTCCAGGCGGATATTCAGCGCGCTGCGATGATGGCGCATCGCCTGGTCGAAGGTCAGGCGCGTGCCGGAACCCTGTTCGCGCAGGATCCAGGCTTCATGGGTCAGTTCCTCCAGGCTCGCCTGGCCGCGCCGGGCCAGCGGATGCTGGGGGGCGCAGAACACCACCAGTTCGTCCTCGACCCAGGTTTGCACCTCGATGTCCGGGTGGCCGCAATCGCCTTCGATCAGACCCAGGTCAATTTCGTAGTGCGCGACCTGTTGCACAATATTGGCAGTGTTCTGCACATGGAGCTTGACCTGGCTTTCCGGGTGCGCCTGCATGAAGCTGCCGATCAGCAGGGTTGCCAGGTAGTTGCCGATGGTCAGGGTGGCGCCCACGGCCAGCGAACCGAAGCCGGACTTGCCGTTGAGCAGGTCCTCGATTTCCTTGGCTTGGTCGAGCAGGGCCACGGCCTGGGGCAACAGTTGTTTGCCCAGGGCGTTGAGGCTCAGGCGCTTGCCGGCGCGGTCGAACAATTGACAGCTCGACTGGCGTTCCAGCTCGGTGATCGAGGTGCTCGCGGCGGATTGTGACAAGGCCAGCAGCCCGGCAGCCCGGGACACGCTTTCCTGCTGGGCGACGGCGACGAAGACCTGAAGTTGACGGAGAGTAAATCGCATATCTATATAACCGATAACCCTTATCTTGATAATTCAGTTAACAGATATTGTCGCCGCCATTAGAATGCTATGCAATTGCGCTCACTGACGGCGCAGGCCAAATTTCCAGGAGCCCTATCCCAATGAGCAACATGAATCACGAGCGTGTCCTCAGTGTTCACCACTGGAACGACACTCTGTTCAGCTTCAAGTGCACCCGCGACCCGGGCCTGCGCTTTGAAAACGGTCAGTTCGTGATGATCGGCCTGCAACAGCCCAACGGCCGACCGCTGATGCGCGCTTATTCGATTGCCAGCCCGAATTGGGAAGAGCATCTCGAATTCTTCAGCATCAAGGTGCCGGACGGTCCGCTGACTTCCCAGTTGCAGCACCTGAAGGAAGGCGACGAGATCATCATCAGCAAGAAGCCTACCGGCACCCTGGTGCTTGACGACCTCAAGCCGGGCAAGCATTTGTACCTGCTCAGCACCGGTACCGGCCTCGCGCCGTTCATGAGCGTGATCCAGGATCCGGAAACCTATGAGCGTTTCGAGAAGGTGATCCTGTGCCATGGCGTGCGCTACGTCAACGAAGTGGCTTACCGCGAGTTCATCACCGAGCATCTGCCGCAGAACGAGTTTTTCGGCGAAGCCCTGCGTGAGAAGCTGATCTACTACCCCACCGTGACCCGCGAGCCGTTCGAGAACGAAGGCCGGCTGACCGACCTGATGCGCAGCGGCAAGCTGTTCCGCGACATCGGCCTGCCACCGATCAACCCGCAGGACGACCGTGCCATGCTCTGCGGCAGCCCGAGCATGCTCGACGAGACCAGCGAAGTACTCAACAGCTTCGGCCTGAAGGTTTCGCCGCGCATGCGCGAGCCGGGCGATTACCTGATCGAGCGTGCGTTCGTCGAGAAATAGGCCTGTCTGATTCGACTTCGTGGCGAGCGGGCTTGCCCGCGTTCGGCTGCGAAGCAGTCGTAAACCATGCTCTTGGTTGTTTCTGATAGACCGCGATTGCAGGTTTTCAGGGGCGCTTCGCACCCCAACGGGGGCAAGCCCCTCGCCACGGAGTTACGCAAAAGCCCGCGTTGTCTGAGAAGGCAGCGCGGGCTTTTGCGTTTCTGGCGTTTCTATCGGGCCGGGATCACTTCCAGTACGCGTATCGTTCCGGTTTCGGGGTAATGCCAGCGCACATCCAGGTCCCAGAACTGGGCGCCGTATTCCCGTTCGGGTTTGGGCGCCTGGTAGGCCGGACGCGGGTCCTGGGCCAGGCATTGCTCGATCAGTTCGACCAGGGGTTCTGCCAGGCGCTGGGCATGTTCATGAGCCTGTTGCAGGGCGTTGTCCGTCCAGAGCACGGGAATCAGTGCCGGCGCAGCGCTGGCGATGCCATTGACGGCGCCAGGGATGATGTCGGCGTAGGGCACGTACGGCTTGATATCGAGAATCGGCGTGCCATCCAGCAGGTCTATTCCGGAAATCCACAGGCGCTGGGCCTCGACCCGGTCCAGCTTGACCACCGACTGGCCGATACCGTTCGGCCGGTGGGTCGCCCGGGTGGCGAAGACCCCCATGGACTGGTTGCCGCCAAGGCGCGGCGGGCGCACCTTCAAGCGTGGCTTGTCTTCCAGGGCCTGATGGAACAGGAACAGCAGCCAGACATGGCTGACCTGTTCCAGCCCCTGCACCGCCTCGCCCTGGTTGAACGGCGCGACCAGTTCCAGTACGCCGCGCGCGGCCGGCGCCAGTTGTGGCTGGCGCGGGATGGCGAACTTCTCCTTGAAGCAGGAGCGCACGAAACCGATGGGCGAGACGCTATAGCTCATGGTCCGGCCCTCAGGCCCCGAGCCCCAGCATGTCCCGGGCCACGGCTTCGGCAATGCGAATGCCGTCGACACCCGCCGAGAGGATCCCGCCGGCATAACCGGCGCCTTCGCCCGCCGGGAACAGGCCCTTGACGTTCAGGCTCTGCATCGACTCGTTACGGGTCATGCGCAGCGGCGAGGAGGTGCGGGTTTCAATCCCGGTCAGCACCGCGTCATGCAGGGAATAACCCTTGATCTGCCGTTCGAACGCCGGCAAGGCTTCACGAATGGCTTCGATGGCGAAGTCCGGCAGCGCCAGGGCCAAGTCACCGAGGGCCACGCCTGGCTTGTAGGACGGCTCCACACTGCCGAGGGCGGTGGACGGCTTGCCGGCGATAAAGTCGCCGACCAGTTGCGCCGGGGCTTCGTAGTTGCTGCCGCCGAGGACGAAGGCGTGGGACTCCAGGCGCTCCTGCAGCTCGATACCGGCCAGCGGACCGCCCGGATAGTCGACTTCCGGGGTGATGCCGACAACGATCCCGGAGTTGGCGTTGCGCTCATTGCGCGAGTACTGGCTCATGCCGTTGGTGACTACCCGGTTCGGTTCGGAAGTCGCCGCTACCACGGTGCCGCCCGGGCACATGCAGAAGCTGTAGACCGAACGGCCGTTCTTGGCGTGGTGCACCAGCTTGTAGTCGGCCGCGCCGAGTTTCGGGTGCCCGGCGTACTTGCCCAGGCGCGCCCGGTCGATCAGCGATTGCGGGTGTTCGATACGGAAACCCACCGAGAACGGCTTGGCTTCCAGGTACACGCCACGGCCGTGGAGCATACGGAAGGTGTCGCGGGCGCTATGCCCGAGGGCCATGATCACGTGCCGGGAGTGGATCTGTTCGCCGCTGTCGAGCTGCACGCCGGTCAATTGGCCGGCGTCGATCAGCACGTCGGTGACCCGCTGCTGGAAGCGCACTTCGCCGCCCAGGGCTTCGATCTGCCGGCGCATGTTCTCTACCACGCCGGTGAGGCGGAAGGTGCCGATATGCGGTTTGCTGACGTAGAGGATTTCTTCCGGCGCGCCGGCCTTGACGAACTCGTGCAGAACCTTGCGGCCGTGGTGGTTCGGGTCCTTGATCTGGCTGTAGAGCTTGCCGTCGGAGAAGGTCCCGGCGCCGCCTTCGCCGAACTGCACGTTGGATTCGGGGTTGAGCACGCCTTTGCGCCACAGGCCCCAGGTGTCCTTGGTGCGTTCGCGCACTTCCTTGCCGCGTTCGAGGATGATCGGCTTGAAGCCCATCTGCGCCAGCAACAGCCCGGCGAAGATCCCGCAGGGGCCGAAGCCCACGACCACGGGACGTTCCGTCAGGTCCGCGGGCGCCTGGCCGACCACCTTGTAGCTGACATCCGGAGCCGGGTTGACGTTGCGGTCCTCGGCGAACTTTTTCAGCAGGGCCTCTTCGCCACGGGCGCAGAGGTCGATGGTATAGATGAAGCAGAGTTCGGAGGATTTCTTGCGGGCGTCGTAGCTGCGCTTGAACAAGGTGAAATCGAGCAGGTCATCGCTGGCGATGCCCAGGCGCTGGACGATGGCCGGGCGCAGGTCTTCGTCGGGATGGTCGATCGGCAGCTTGAGTTCGGTGATTCGTAACATGACAGGGTCCAGTGTGCGGGCCACGCGGGCGCGCCGGCTTTACATCAAACCGGTGATTATAAGCCCCAACGGCCGGATTCCGTGAGGCTAAAACAGCAGCTCGTCGAATCAGTCGTTGCGGGCGCCGCCGAAATAGCCGCAGCCGCGCTGGACCTGGCCGTTGACCCGCAGTTCGGCGCTCAGGTGACGGACGCTGCCGGTGCTGCTGTCGACGCAGGACTGCGGCGCGACCCACAGCTCGATGCGCTGCGAATTGGCTTCGCTGCTCAGGCTGAAGCGCCCGTCACCCAGTTGTTCTTCCAGGTAGGGCAAGGCCAGGGGCGGCTGGTTTTCGCGTTGCAGGATCATGCCGTTGCCGCCGACCTTCAGGCTCCAGTCCGGGCCGTGGCCGCTGGCGATCACGGTCTGGAATTTGAAGTCGGGTTCGTTGCAACTGCCGGTGCCGCGTTCCAGGCGATAGTACTGCTGCAGGTCCAACTGGCCGTCGCCAGCATTGGCCGGGCTGGAGGAGAAGCGCCCACGCAGGTCGGCGAACAGCTTGCCCGATGGGCCGGAGAGGCTGGCGGCTTGCTGCAGGACGCTGGTGTTGCCGCTGTCGCTGACGACAAAACGGCGTTGTTCCTGGCAGGGCTGGAACATCAGCTTGCCATCGACGCTGGCGAGTTCGCCTTGCATCCGGCTCAGGCCCGCCGTGGGCTGCGAGGTGGCTGGCGCAAGCATCTGGCAGCCGGCGGCGAACAGCGGCAAGGCGAAAATCATCAAGGAACGGGCGGCGCGCATCATGGGGTCTCCTGGCAAGTGCCGCCACGTTACTCAGGCCGGGAGAGCTGCACAAGCCTTGGCGCCAGTCTCCACGTTTTGCACGAGCCTTTGGGGGCCTCTTCGCGGGCAAGCTCCGCTCCCACAGTCGTTCGCGTCGAACCTCAAGTCGGTGTACGACCGAGAATCTGTGGGAGCAGAGCTTGCTCGCGAAAGGCCCCTGAAGGCCGACAAAAAAACTCGTGGGCATTCAACCGACGTAATAGGTCTGACCGGTTTGCAAACCTTCCACGCTCTTGGCGTAGGCCAATGCCACATCCGCCGCTGGCACCGGCTTGAATCCGCGGAAGTAGGGGGCATAGCTGCCCATGGCTTCCACCAGCACGTTCGGGCTGACGGAGTTGACCCGCAGACCGCGTGGCAGCTCGATGGCGGCGGCCTTGACGAAGCCGTCGATGGCGCCGTTGACCAGGCTGGCCGAGGCGCCGCTGCGGATCGGGTCGCGGTTCAGAATACCGCTGGTCAGGGTGAACGAGGCGCCATCGTTGGCATACTCACGACCGATCAGCACCAGATTGACCTGGCCCATCAACTTGTCCTGCAGACCAAGGACAAAGTCCTTTTCGCTCATGTCGGCCAAGGGCACGAAGTTCACGTTGCCGGCGGCGCAGACCAGTGCATCGAACTTGCCGGTCTGTTCGAACAGCTTGCGAATCGACGCGCTGTCGCTGATGTCCACATGCAGGTCACCGCTGCTGCGGCCGATCTTGACGATCTGGTGACGCTGGCCCAGTTCGTCTGCCACGGCCGAGCCGATGGTGCCATGGGCGCCAATCAATAGGATTTTCATGCTGCGGTTCCTCCGGTGGGTGATTGAACCTTCAGTCTAGAGTGGATTTTTCCATTGATAAGCGCACTAATAGGCAACCTTTGGTTTTCTTTTGGAAACAATTCATGAGTGAGATGGATGATCTGGCGGCCTTTGCGGTGCTGGTAGAGGCCGGCAGCTTTACCCTGGCCGCCCAGCAATTGGGCTGCAGCAAGGGACAATTGTCCAAGCGTATCAGCCAATTGGAGGCACAGTTTGCCGTGGTGTTGTTGCACCGCACGACGCGGCGCCTGAGTCTCACCGCCGCCGGTGCGGCTTTGTTGCCCCAGGCCCAGGCGCTGGTGGTGCAAGTGGAGCGGGCGCATCAGGCCCTGGCCCGGCTCAAGGACGATATCGCCGGGCCCGTGCGCATGACGGTGCCGGTGTCCCTGGGGGAAACCTTCTTTGACGGCCTGCTGCTGGAGTTTTCCCGGGATTATCCCGATGTGCAGATCGAACTGGACCTGAACAATGGTTTCCGCGATCTGGCCCGGGAAGGCTTCGACCTGGCCATTCGTACCGAGGTCGGTAGTGACGAACGGCTGGTGGCGCGGCCATTGCTGGTGATGAACGAGCTGACCTGTGCCAGTCCGGCTTATCTGGAACGTTACGGTGAGCCGCGCACGCCCCAGGACTTGGCCAATCATCGTTGCCTGCTCAACAGCCATTACGGTGGTCGCGAGGAATGGCAATACCACCGGCAGCATGAGCTGCTGCGGGTGCGGGTGGGCGGCCCCTTCGCCAGCAATCACTACAACCTGCTGAAGAAAGCGGCGCTGGTGGGGGCCGGTATCGCCCGCCTGCCGTCCTACGTCCTGCCCGCGGAGCTGGCCGATGGTCGCCTGCGCTGGTTGTTGCGCGACTACCGCACCCGCGATATGCCGTTGTACCTGGTGCACCCTTACCAGGGTGGCCTGCCGCGCCGTACGCAGGTGCTGGCGGACTATCTGATCGGCTGGTTCATGCGTAGCGGCGAGGCGCTGGAGCGGCTGTAGGTTCCAATCTTGAAAGTGCCGCGAACCCTTGTGGAGCCTGGCTTGCCAGCGATGAGGCCCTTGAGCCTTATGCTGTCTGTCTGGAAGCCATCGCCAGCAAGCCGGCTCCAAGGACCGCGTCAGGCCTTGATTGACGAGGGGCGCAACCGATCAGCGATAACGCTTGGCGATCAGGTGATCGATGGAGAACACACCCGGTCCCTTGGCCATCAACAGCAACAGGATTGCCATCCAGGTGCCATGGGTCGGGTAGGCGCCCGGGTAGACGAACAGCTGGATGGTCAAGGTCATGCCGAACAGCCCCAGCGCCGAGAAGCGCGTGGCGAACCCCAGTAGGATCAGTATCGGGAAAAAGTGTTCGCCAAACGCCGACAGATGGGCGGCAATTTCCGGCGACAGCAGCGGCACCTTGTACTCACTGGCGAACAACGGGACGGTGGAGTCCGCCAGGCGCGGCAGGCCGATATCGAAAGTGCCGGAGATCAGGTCCACGGCAAAGCCCTCGACCTTGGTCTGACCGGATTTCCAGAACACCGCGGCGATGGAGAACCGTGCGATAAAGGCGATCAGGCTGTAGGGGATCATCTCGAAGAGCTGGATGATTCGCCCTATCAGGCGCGCGATGGGGTTCTGCGATTCAGTATGAGTGTTCATGGACGGGCCTTTTCTTCTGGGTGCAGGTGGATGATGGCGCTGTAGCGAATCAACAGGGCCAGGGCATGGCTCGGCTCGAATGCCGCGCTGGCGTCACAGGCATAGGCTATCGCCAGTTCCAGCGGACAGTGGTTTTGCAGGCTCTGGATAAACATCAGGGTACCGAAATCGATCCTGAATACCTCGACCTGCCAGTGCCGGCGCAGGACCAGCGCGGCCTCGCCCTGTGTTGGGTCGACCTGTTCCAGCTGGCCTTCACCTTGATGGGCGCTCCATAACGACACGACGGCATGGGCCGAATTGAGTACGGCGAGGCTGGGGTGCAGGCGAACCTGCAGGCGGCCGAGGGCCTCGGGGTCAGCCAGGTGAGCGCCAATCTGTTCCGGGCTCAGCGGGGGCGCATCGGCAGCGTGATAGGCATTGATCCGCAAGCGCTCGAGCCGGGCCACGTCGGCCAGGTAAGGCACGTTCGCCGCCGGGGCGAAGCCCTGGATAAAACCGCCGAAGTCCCGGCCGTACTCGTTGAGGATCGGGCTGACCGGCGGGAAGTGCTGGACATACAGGCCGGCCATGGCGCGGAAGAATTCCTCGCCGACCAGAGCCATGACCACCGGATAGCTGTCCGCCAGGGCATTGATCAGCGAGCTCTGGACATTGTTGCGATACACCGCGAAACGACTGGCCGGGTCGGCCCCGTTGGCGCTGCATAGACCGGGCGGGCAGGGTTGCTCGGTGTCGAGCAGGGCGGCGCTGAAGCTGGCTTGATCGCTCATGGTCGCTCCCCGGCTTGCTGCAGGAGGTGTTGGGCCTGCTCGGCTTCGGCGTGAAGGACCGCGAAGGCAGGCACTTGATTGTCGCGTTCGATCAGCGTGGCGACCGGGCCGATTTTCGCCAGGACCTGGCGATACAACGCCCAGACCGCCTGATCGACCGGCGCACCGTGATCGTCGATCAGCAGGCGGTCACCGAGGTTGTCGGCATCTTCGGCAAAGCCGGCCAGGTGGATTTCGCCCACGGCGCGCAGCGGCAGGGCCTCGATGTAGGCCAGCGGATCACGCTGGTGGTTGATACTGGAAACATAGACGTTGTTCACGTCCAGCAGCAGCCCGCAACCGGTGCGGCGGATGATTTCACTGATGAAGTCCGCCTCATCCAGGGTCGAGCACTGGAATTGCAGGTAAGTCGCTGGGTTCTCCAGCAGCATTGGACGCTTCAAGGTGCTTTGCACCTGGTCGACATGCTCGCAGACCCGCTGCAAGGTGGCCTGGTCGTAGGCCAGCGGCAGCAGATCGTTGAGAAACACCGGGCCGTGGGTCGACCAGGCCAGGTGTTCGGAAAAGGATTGGGGTTGATAGCGCTCGATCAGTGTCGCCAGGCGCTTGAGGTGTTCGCTGTCCAATGGGCCTTCGGCACCAATGGACAAACCGACGCCGTGCAACGACAGCGGATACCGTTCGCGGATCAAACCCAGGTAATGATGAAACGGCCCGCCGGCGACCATATAGTTTTCGGCGTGGACCTCGAAGAAACCGAGGTCGGGGCAGGTTTCGAGTATCGTCTGGAAATGTTCGGTCTTGAGCCCCAGCCCTGCACGGGGCGGGAGCCCGGGCCCGAGGGCCTGAGCGCGGTGAAGAGGGGGAGGTTGCAGTGACATGGGCATCTTCGGCGCTCAGGCTGACGGGTGGCAGGGCTCTGGTTGATCAGGCCTTGGGGGTGAAGGCTTCCAGCTGACCCTTGCCGGTGGGCGAGGTCTCGCTTTTCGTGCTCAAGCAGGTGCCTTTTGGCACGGACTTCCAGGAGTTTGCCTGGTAATCCTTGGTCGAAGTGCCTGCACAGGTGGTGCCGGCACCTGCGGCGCAATCGTTTTTGCCGGCCATGGCGACGCCGAAGCATTTTTCCATGCTGTCGGCGGCGTGGGCGCTCATCGGCAATGCCGCCATGCTCAGGGCAGAACCCAGGGCCAGGGCGAGGGTGGCGGCGGACAGGGCGCGGGTGGTGGAAGTGCTCATGGTCGATCTCCGATGTGTCTTCAATGATGAAAGCAGGGGTTGGTTGGGTTGCATTGCTTTCTTGCTTTACTTGAGCCCCGGGGCCAGTGGTTGTTACAGCCTTGCGGCCAAAATAATCGATTATTTTTCGTCACGGTACCCGGCCAGGCTTTCCCGATGTTTCACGGTCAAAGAAAAGCCCCGATAAATCGGGGCTTTGCGGGTTTCGCCGGGGCATCAACCGCCCAGATACGCCTCACGTACTTTCGGATCGGTCAGCAGGTCGTTGCCGCTGCCCTCCATCACCACCCGGCCGTTTTCCAGCACGTAGGCCCGGTCGGCGATTTTCAGCGCCTGGTTGGCGTTCTGTTCCACCAGGAACACCGTCACACCGTCCTTGCGCAGCTGTTCGATGATATCGAAGATCTGCTGGATGATGATCGGCGCCAGGCCCAGGGACGGTTCGTCGAGCAGCAAGAGTTTCGGCTTGCTCATCAGCGCCCGGCCAATGGCGAGCATCTGCTGTTCACCGCCGGACATCGTGCCGCCGCGCTGGTTGAAACGTTCCTTGAGACGTGGAAACAGTCCGAGGACCTTGTCCATCTGCTCCTGGTAATCGCCCTTGTCGGTGAAAAAGCCACCCATTGAAAGGTTCTCTTCCACGGTCAGGCGGGAGAACACCCGACGGCCTTCCGGCACCACCGCGATGCTCTTGCGCATGATCTGCGAAGACTCCTGGCCCACCAGTTCCTCGCCCATGTAGCGGATGCTGCCGCTATGGGCCTGCGGTGAACCGCACAAGGTCATCAGCAGGGTCGATTTGCCTGCGCCGTTGGCGCCGATCAGGGTGACGATTTCACCCTGGCGAACTTCCACATTGACGCTGTGCAGGGCCTGGATCTTGCCGTAGAAGGTGGAAACGTTTTCGAATTGCAGCATTTACGCTTCCCCCAGGTAGGCTTTGATCACATCGGGATTGTCGCGGATCTGTTGTGGCGTGCCGTCGGCCAACGGTGTGCCCTGGTTGATCACGACGATATGGTCGGAAATGCTCATGACCAGCTTCATGTCGTGCTCGATCAGCAGCACCGTGACGTTGTGCTCTTCTCGCAGCACACTGATCAGCGCCTTGAGGTCGTCGGTCTCCCGCGGGTTCAGGCCGGCCGCGGGCTCGTCGAGCATGAGGATCCGCGGACGGGTCATCATGCAGCGGGCGATTTCCAGGCGCCGTTGCTGACCATAGGCCAGGGTGCCCGCCGGGCGGTTGGCGAACTCGGTCAGGTTGACCTTGTCCAGCCAGTACTCGGCGTATTCCATGGCTTCACGTTCGCTCTTGCGGAACGACGGGGTCTTGAACAGGCCGGCGAGAAAGTTGGTGTTCAGGTGCCGGTGCTGGGCGATCAGCAGGTTTTCCACCGCAGTCATGTCCTTGAACAGACGCACGTTCTGGAAGGTCCGCACCACGCCCTTGCGGGCAATCTCATGGCCGGCCAGGCCCTGGATCGGCTGGCCGTCGAGCAGGATGCTACCGGCACTCGGCTTGTAGAAACCGGTCAGGCAGTTGAACACCGTGGTCTTGCCGGCGCCGTTCGGGCCGATCAAGGCCACCACTTGTTTTTCCTGGACGGTCAGGGCCACGCCATTGACCGCCAGGAGGCCGCCGAAGCGCATGCTCAGGTCGGTTACTTTCAGGATCTCACGGCTCATTTACGCAGCTCCATGTGAGGACGTTGCATGGGCAGCAGACCTTGTGGACGCCAGATCATCATCAGCACCATCAGGGCGCCGAACATCAACATGCGGTATTCGCTGAAGTCGCGCATCAGCTCCGGCAGCAGGATCATCACCACGGCGGCGAGGATCACCCCCAGTTGCGAGCCCATGCCACCCAGCACGACGATGGCGAGGATGATCGCCGACTCGATGAAGGTGAACGACTCCGGCGTCACCAGGCCTTGGCGAGCGGCGAAGAAGCTGCCGGCGAAACCGGCGAAGCAGGCGCCCAGGGTGAAGGCCGAGAGCTTGATTACGGTCGGATTCAGACCCAATGCACGGCAGGCGATTTCGTCTTCGCGCAGCGCTTCCCAGGCACGGCCGATAGGCATGCGCAGCAGGCGATTGATCACGAACAACGCCAGCAAGGCCAGCAACAGGGCCACCAGGTACAGGAACACCACCTTGCTCACCGGGTTGTATTCCAGCCCGAAGAACTCGTGGAAGGTCCGCATGCCTTCCGCGGCGCTACGTTCGAACGACAGCCCGAAGAACGTCGGCTTGGGGATGTTGCTGATGCCGTTGGGGCCGCCGGTGAGGTCGGTGAGGTTACGCAGGAACAGCCGGATGATCTCACCGAAGCCCAGGGTCACGATGGCCAGGTAGTCACCGCGCAAGCGCAGGACCGGGAAGCCCAGCAGGAAGCCGAAGGTGGCCGACATCAGGCCGGCGAGCGGCAGGCAGATCCAGAAGCTCAGGCCGAAGTAGTGCGACAGCAGTGCGTAGGTGTAGGCGCCTACCGCGTAGAAGCCGACATAACCCAGGTCGAGCAGGCCGGCCAGGCCGACCACGATGTTCAGGCCCAGGCCCAGCAGCACGTAGATCAGGATCAGGGTGGCGATGTCGACCGCGCCGCGCGAGCCGAAGAACGGCCAGATCAAGGCGGTCACGATCAGTGCGATGATGATCCAGCGCTGGGTGCGCGGCAGGGTCAGGAACTGGCCGACCTTGGGCGAGACCAGCGGGCCACGGGACGACTTGAACAGCGCGTTGAACTGCTGGCTGAAGAGCACCCGCAGGAACATCAGGACCGAACACAGGGCGATGATGCCCAGGGTGACGGGACCTGTTCCCTCCACTGCGAGGTTGATCCCGACGATGCTCAGCTTGAGCCCGAGCACCGGGAAAGCCACGGCCCACACCAGCAAGGCACTGAACAGTGCCGATTTGAGATATCTAGTCATACTTTCTCAACCTCCGGACGGCCCAGGATGCCGGTCGGCCGGAACAACAGCACCAGAACCAAAAGACCGAATGCCACCACGTCCTTGTACTGGTCGCCGAAGATGTCGGCGCCAAAGGCTTCGGCCACCCCCAGCACCAGCCCGCCGAGCATGGCGCCCGGAATACTGCCGATGCCGCCCAGGACTGCCGCGGTAAAGGCTTTCAGGCCCACCAGGAAGCCGGCGTTGGGGTTGATCACGCCGTATTGCATGCTCAGCAGCACGGCCGCCACCGCCGCGAGGGCGGCGCCGATGACGAAGGTCAGGGCGATGATGTTATTGGTGTTGATGCCCAGCAGGTTGGCCATCTTGATGTCTTCGGCGCAGGCGCGACAGGCGCGGCCCAGGCGTGAACGGGAGATGAACAGCGTCAGCCCGGTCATGGCCACCAGGGTGACGACGAATACCAGGATCTGCATGTAGGAAATCAGCACTTCCTCTGCGCCGCCTGGACCGAAGGAGAAACTCCCCGGGATCAGGTTGGGGATGGACTTGTCCTTCGAGTCCTGGGACAGCAGTACAGTGTTCTGTAGGAAAATCGACATGCCGATAGCTGAAATCAGCGGGATCAGGCGGTTGCTGCCACGCAAGGGACGGTAGGCAACGCGCTCGATACTGTAGCCATAGGCACTGGTCACGACGATCGTCGCGACGAACGCGGCGGTCATCAACAGCGGCAGTGAATGGATACCTAGCATGGCCAGCCCGGCAAGGGCAATGAAGGCCACGTAGGAACCAATCATGTATACCTCGCCATGGGCGAAGTTGATCATTCCAATAATGCCGTAAACCATTGTGTAGCCAATGGCAATCAAGGCATAGGTGCTGCCAATGGTCAGACCATTAACCAGCTGTTGGAAGAAGTGATAGATCTCAGGCATTACAGCGCTCCTAAAAACCCGATACGCATTTCACTGGTGGAGTCATGTTCCGGCCCGGTGCCGTGGTCTGTGGCCACGTCGGCACGAGCGTTTGCCAGCGAACCGCTGGTGACGGTTTTAAGATTTTCAGGTGAGCCAGCTCCCGGATCGCGGGTGTCGGGCTCATAAACCTCGTAAAACAAAGCCCACTGCTTGCACAGTGGGCTTATTGACCGGTCAGGCCTGACTTACTGAGGGGATGCTTCGGTTTTCGGTTTGCCGAAGTGCCATTGGTAGACCACGAACTTGAAGTCCTTCAGGTCGCCCTTCGCGTCGAAGCTGAGGTCGCCGGTCGGAGTCTTGAAGGTACCGGCGTGGATGGCGGCTGCCACCTTGGCGGTGTCTTCGCTCTTCGCGGCCTTGATGCCTTCGGCGATGACTTCCACAGCCGAGTAGGCCGGGAACACGAATGGACCGGTCGGGTCCTCTTTCTTGGCAGTGAAGGCATCCACCAGGGCCTTGTTGGCCGGATCCTGGTCGAAGGACTTCGGCAGGGTCACCAGCAGACCTTCGGAAGCGTCCTGGGCGATCTGCGAGATGGAGTCGTTGCCGACGCCTTCCGGACCCATGAACTTGGCGTTCAGGCCTTTTTCCTTGGACTGACGCAGGATCAGGCCCAGTTCCGGGTGGTAGCCGCCGTAGTAGACGAAGTCGACGTTGGCTTGCTTGAGTTTCTGGATGATCGAGGAGAAGTCCTTGTCGCCGGCGTTCAGGCCTTCGAAGACGGCAACCTTCACGCCTTTCTTCTCGAGGGTCTGCTTGACTGCGGTGGCGATGCCTTCACCGTATTGCTGCTTGTCGTGCAGGACAGCAACGATCTTCGGTTTGACGTGATCGGCGATGTAGTTACCGGCGGCAGGGCCCTGGGCGCTGTCCAGGCCGATGGTACGGAACACCATCTTGTAGCCGCGAGCGGTGATTTCCGGGCTGGTGGCGGCCGGAGTGATCATGATCACGCCTTCGTCTTCGTAGATATCCGAAGCCGGCTGGGTAGAGCTGGAGCAGAGGTGACCGACTACGAACTTGACGCCGTCGTTGACCACTTTGTTGGCCACGGCTACGGCCTGTTTAGGGTCGCAGGCATCGTCGTATTCCTTGGCCTCGAGCATCTTGCCGTCGACGCCGCCCTTGGCGTTGATCTGTTCGATGGCCATTTTCGCGCCCATGAACTGCATGTCACCGTACTGGGTCACAGGACCGGTTTTCGGGCCGGCGATGCCGATCTTGATGGTGTCTGCAGCGAAAGAATGGCTGGCAATACCGGCCAGAACCATAGCGGCGAACAGTTTGGAAATCTGCTTAGTCATTAGTGCTCCACTCTTGCTGTTGTAGTTTTTAGAGTCCTACGGCCGAGGCTGTGGGACCGGGTCAGATTCAACGCCGATATCCCGGTTCTTGCCCCGGCAACTGTACCGATACAGTTTAGTGTGCGCCCTCATCGATTGGATAGCGGGCAGCCGGAGGCAAAATCGAGAAATGTCGCTTAAGTGAAAGAAAAAGACAGAATAGCGGCAGATTGTCATGCAGATTTTTATCTGGATGTTGCTGGCTTTCAGCTGCAATCCCTGGCGCCTTCCATCCCCTCGATCACCCCTTCAGTTTCATCTGGGTGTTTCCACGCGAGTCTCGACGTTATCATTGCGCCGATTTTTTCTCAGGTGGACCCCCATGATTCAAGAACCTAGCACCCTCTATGCCAAGCTGCTTGGTGAAACCGCATCTATTCGCTGGGAAGAGCTGCAGCCGTTCTTTGCCCGGGGTGCCCTATTGTGGGTCGAACCGGCACTGGATCTGATCGCCGCCGCCGAGGCCGTAGCCGAGAACCAGGCCGCGAAAGTCAGCGCGTGGCTGGACAGCGGGGAGCTCGCCAAGGTGTCTGAATCGCGGGCGCTGGATCTTTTCGAACGCGATCCGGAGCTGTGGGCGGTGGTGGTTTCGCCTTGGGTGATGATCCAGGAAAGGGCAACAAAATAATTCAATGCACTGTGATTGTGCATAAGCCTTGTGCGTTTATAGCCTAGCGGTGTGTAGGTCCGTAACTGCGTTGCGCAGTAATGGCAGTTTGCCCGTAGAGAAAATCTACAGTCTTCCGGGCATTGCGGATTTTCTCGAATACGATGCCGTACTGTGGGAGCCGGCTCGCCGGCTCCCACAAGATCATGCTCAGTACTCGGTCTTGCCGGTGTGGTTGTTCAGCGAAATGACCTTGGTCTTGCCGATGCGGTGACGGTAGATCTCACGCAGGTACTTGATGGCCTTCTTCACGCAGTCGCGGGACAGACGGATATCGTTGATCGAGACGAACTTTTCCTTGTCGTTGATCAGCTCGCGGTACTTCTTCTCGTACATCGGCTTGATCGCGTACCAGTTGGTGTCGAGGATCTTCGCCGGGTTTTCGAATTCGTTGAGCAACTCGTCGAGGCTGTCTTCATCGAACTCGTCACGGGTGATGAAGTCCAGCATCGAGTTGTCCAGCGTATCGTCGAAACGGTACGGGTTGCGCGCGAAGCAGCGCTTGATAAAGGCCACGATCAGCGTCAGGAAGTCGTCCGACAGGCACGGGCTCTTGGCGATCAGGGTGGTCAGCGACAGGTTCGCCGAGGCGCCGATCACCAGGGCGTAGCGCTTGAGCGTAGTGTTGGGGAACAGGCTGTTGAGGTGGGTCTTGAGCCGGTTCAGGTCCATATAGGACAGTTTGTAATCCTTGGGCAGGGAAACGATCGAGACCACCGACGAGCAGTTCTTGAAGAAATGCAGGTCGTGCAGCGCCGCCGCGTCGTAGCCCGAGGTCTTGTACTGGTCGAGGGCTGCGCGATAGCGCTTGGACTCGATCGGCAGCAGGCTGATGCCTTCGATCGCCTGGGTCACCTTGTTGAAGTGCGGCAGGTCGATGGAACGGAAGAACAGGTCGTCGATGTTCAGCCGCTGGGGCTCTTTCTCGAACACTTTGAACTTGTCGCCGGTTGGCGTCGGCTGTTCCGGTACCACGGATTCAGCATAGGCAATGGCCACCGGACCGGCCAGGCTCATGAACAGGTCGTTGGCATCCAGGCGAATGGTCTCGCCGATGTCGATGCCGGCCCGTCGGAAATAGTTCTGGTCGTAGTCGGTGGTCACCGCCTGGGCGGTGAGGATGTTGAAGATCTGCTGGGAGATGTACTGGTTGGCGTGCTTCTCCATGGCATTGACATCGATGTTCTGGATGTTGCCGTCATCGCTTTCTTCGGCATAGCGCATGATGTCGTTGGAGATCAGCATCATCGCGTTCCACGGGCGAATGCGGCCCATGACGCTGGCTTCGCTGCTGTCGTCATTGTCGAAGTTGTACGAGAAATCCCATTCTTCGGACAGGTACTTACAGAGCAGGCGGCCGGCGTTGATGTGCAGTGCTTCGGACATTTCACTGCGGTGATCGGAAATGTTCGGCAGTACGCAGATACCGCTGGTGAAGATCGGCTCGAAGACGAAGGAGTGGCCGCTCTTGCTGTCGTGCTCGTCGGCCGGCTTGGTATCGAAGGTCTTGTTCATGTAGGAATATTGCTGGGCCAGGCCGAACTCCGAGGCCATGCCCGAACCGGTACCGCCACCGGCGCTGAAGATCGAGAAGTACAGGCGCGACTGGTTGGCCTTGATCCCGCAGGAGTCGATCAGGTACGAGTGGATCATCTTCCAGTCGGGGCTGGAGAAGCGCTGGGTGTCCTTGTTCAGGATGATCTTGGCCAGGTACTGGCCGAGGATCGGCGCGTTGCCCGCACCACCGGCATGGACTTCCGACAGGTCCATGATCTTCATCTTGCTGTAGTCGCGGATAAAGCCGCTTTTTTCGCCCTTGCGCGAGAAACGGATGCGCCCGGCGATGTCCTTGTCCAGGTCGCCGAGCATCACCAGCGGTTCCACCAGGAACACCGGCTTGGCCGATTTGTTCTGCACCAGGCGCAGGTTGTTGCGAATCCACTGCGCGGGACGGTAGCCCTTGTCGCTGACCTTGTCGTCGTTGTTGAACTCGTTGAGGTAGAACTTACGCGCGTTGTACACCAGTTCCGCGACGTCCAGCGCAATGTTCGAACCGCAACGACCCAGGCCGATCAGGCACACCGAGGGGAATTCCTGGTCGCGACGCGCCTCACTTTCACCTTCGGTATGGGCTGAACGGGGGAATACCATGTCGCGCAGGCCGTCGAGGTTGTCGAGGATGCGGTCGGTGTTGGTTTCGGTGAAGTACAGATACTGCTGAGTCGACAGCGGCCGGGGAGTGGAATAGGCCTTGTAGGTTTTTTCCGCGACCGGGGGCAACGTTAGATCGGATACTACGTTGGCTGGAGTATTTTTAGAGGTCATTGTGCGCCATTTGCCTGGTCTGGTTCGGCGGTCGAAAGGATATCAACGCGCCATCACGGAGTGAGAGATCGCGACTGTACCTCGCGATATTGGCCTGAGCGATAGGGTTTATCCCTAGGCTGCCCTAGGGGGGATCCTTGTTTGTCTTACAGATGGATCGGCCAAAAAATGGCGTTCTTTAATTGGCGGGGAACTTTTTATGAATTTTGTACTACCAGCGGATGGAACGCGGTGCTGGGGAATTGCCGGCGCTGGTTGAGTTGACGCGGCACCGAGCAACGCGTTGGAGTATAGAGGTTCAGCCCAGGCTGCAAGGGCTCACGGCAGAATGATGCCGATTATTTGCCAATGATCTAAATAGCGATTGGTACCAAGAGCTCGGCCGGTTCCGGCTCAAGGGGCGGCAGCCCGAAAGCGGCGCGCGCCTTGTCGCAGTGCTCGTTGTGTACACTGTCGACCCATGAAGCCTCGAACTCCCGGCAGGTGCTCGAACGCTGATGGTAGATCGAGCAACTGACCTGCTGGCCGACTTCACCCTCCAGGGCCGTGCAGCGCGGGGCGCGGCGTTCGGTGCCGAGCATGGCCACGTGGTTGGGACTGACCTGGGTGACCAGTTCGTCGGGCACCAGGCCACCGGCCGAGGCACATTCTCCCCAATAGAAAGACACGCGGAAATACGCACAGCAGGCACCACAATTCAGACACGGATTAGCGTCGGGCATGGAAGGTCACGGAGAAAGTGGGGAGGAGGTGATCGGCGACTATTCTAGGCTTCGGCCCGGGCTTTGGAAGGTATTTTTTTGCCTGACCGTCACCGGAGCCCCGGCATCGTGGTGATCGGGCCCCGGGGCAGGGCGCGCAGGGCATTGCCGGGTATCAGCGTCACGAATGGTGGCAGACAGTCCGGGCGCCGCTCACTAGATTGAAGGTTCCGGGCTCAACGCGTCTGGCGGGCCAGCCCCTATAACAATAAAAGAGACGGACCCCATGCAGAACTCGACCCAAGCGGCGAATGCCTGGCGCATTCTGTTCCTGTTGTTCCTCGCCAACCTCTTCAATTTCTACGACCGCACCCTGCCGGCGATCATTATCGAGCCGATCCGCATGGAGTGGCACCTGAGCGACTTCCAGATCGGCATCATCGGCACCGCCTTCACCATTGTCTATGCCATTGCCGGCCTGCCGTTGGGACGACTGGCCGACAACGGCTCGCGCAGCAAGCTGATGGGCTGGGGCCTGGCAGTCTGGAGTGGGTTGACGGCGGCGAACGGCCTGGTGGGCAGTTTCGCGACCTTCCTGCTGGTGCGCATGGGCGTGGGCATCGGTGAGGCCGCTTATGCGCCGGCGGCCAACTCGCTGATCGGCGATCTGTTCCCGGCGCACCGTCGGGCGCGGGCCATGGGGATCTTCATGCTTGGCTTGCCGCTGGGGCTGGTACTGGCGTTCTTTACCACCGGCGCCATGGTCAAGGCCTTCGACAGCTGGCGCGCGCCGTTCTTTATCGCGGCGGTGCCAGGGCTGCTGCTGGCGGGTTTCATGTTCCTTATCAAGGAGCCGAAGCGCGGCGCGGCGGAAACGGTGAGGGTGTCGCAGGAGCGGATTGACCGGCCGGTGCGTCGGCTGATGGCGATCCCGACGTTTCTCTGGTTGGTGCTGGCGGGGCTGACCTTCAACTTTGCCACCTATGCCTGCAACTCGTTCCTGGTGCCGATGCTGCAGCGTTATTTCCTCATGCCGTTGCAGGAAGCGGCGGTGGCGACCGGCTTTATTGTCGGGGTCACCGGGCTGCTGGGGTTGACGCTGGGGGGCTGGGTTGCGGACAAGCTGCACCAGCGCATCGCCAATGGTCGACTGTTGTTCGCCGCGGTGAGCCTGGTGATCTCGACGTTGACCACGGCCTGGGCACTGCATGCCGGGCGGATCGAGATTGGGCTGTTTGTCGTGGTGTTCAGTGTCGGTTGGCTGTTTGCCTACAACTTCTACACCTGTGTTTATACGGCGATTCAGGATGTGGTCGAACCGCGGCTGCGGGCGACGGCGATGGCCGTGTATTTTGCCGGCTTGTATTTATTGGGTGGTGGCTTGGGGCCGGTGGTGGTCGGTCTGCTGTCCGATCATTTCGCCCATGCGGCGATGCTGGCGGCGGGGGCCGAGCAGATGAGCGAGGCGTTCAAGGCCGTCGGTCTGCATGATGCGATGTACCTGATCCCGGGCGCCTTGTTGTTGACGTTGGCGTTCCTGTTCCAGGCGGCGCGCTGTTTCAGCAAGGATGCGCAGCGCATGCGCGAGGGGATGGCGGCGGATGCGCCGGGTGCGGCGCCTGTGACCGCTTGAGGCCGAGTCGCCTGCTTCGCGGGCAAGCTCCGCTCCCACAGTATTGGGGGCGTTCTTCTATTTTGTGTACGGCATAAAACTGTGGGAGCGGAGCTTGCCCGCGAAAGAGCCCTCGAGCACGCCGACTCCCACAGCGACGGGTTAGATCAACCCGCCACCAACACCCGAATCGCTTCCAGGCGCAGCGCGGCCTTTTCCAGCATGGCCAGGCCCTGTTCACGCTGTTGACGCAAGGCCGCCAGCTCGCTGTCACGCACGCTTGGGTTGACCGCCTGCAACGCGGTCAGGCGTGCCAGCTCTTCATCGGTATCCGCCGCCAGGCGCCGTTGGGCCTCGGCCACGCGCTCGGCGTGACGCGGTGCGATCTTGGCTTCGCCAGCGTTGATCTTCGGCGTCAGGCTGTCGCGCTGGGCCTGGATGAACTTATTGGCGCTGGCCCGTGGCACGCTTTCCAACTGGTCGTTCAGGGTTTCGAAGGCCACCCGGGTCGACAGGTCGTTGCCGTTGGCATCCAGCAGGCAGCGCAGCGCCGCTGGAGGCAGGTAGCGGCCCAGTTGCAGCGAGCGCGGCGCGACCACTTCGCTGACATAGAGCAGCTCCAGCAAGACGGTGCCGGGCTTGAGCGCCTTGTTCTTGATCAGCGCCACGGCGGTGTTGCCCATCGAGCCGGATAACACCAGGTCCATGCCGCCCTGCACCATCGGATGTTCCCAGGTGATGAACTGCATGTCTTCGCGTGACAGCGCCTGGTTGCGGTCGTAGGTGATGGTCACGCCTTCGTCGTCGCCCAGCGGGAAGCTGGCGTCGAGCATCTTCTCGCTCGGCTTGAGGATCAGGGCGTTTTCCGAATGGTCCTCGCTGTCGATACCGAAGGCGTCGAACAGGGTTTCCATATAGATGGGCAGGGCGAACTGGTCGTCCTGCTCATGGATCGCCTCGACCAGCGCATCACCCTCGCCGGCACCGCCGGAGTTGAGTTCCAGCAGGCGATCGCGACCGGTGTGCAACTCGGCTTCCAGGCGTTCGCGCTCGCCACGGGCTTCGTCGATCAGCGCTTGCCACTGGCCATCGTCGGCATTTTCCAGCAGCGGCAGCAGGCGCGGGCCGAACTGGTGCTGCAGGGCGTTGCCGGTCGGGCAGGTGTTGAGGAAGGCGTTCAGCGCCTCGTGGTACCACTGGAACAGGCGCTCTTGCGGGCTGGTTTCCAGGTATGGCACGTGCAGTTCGATCACGTGTTTCTGGCCGATCCGGTCGAGACGGCCGATGCGCTGCTCCAGCAGGTCCGGGTGGGACGGCAGGTCGAACAGAACCAGGTGGTGGGAGAACTGGAAGTTGCGACCTTCACTGCCGATTTCCGAGCAGATCAGCACCTGGGCGCCGAACTCTTCGTCGGCGAAGTAGGCGGCGGCGCGGTCACGCTCGAGGATGTTCATGCCTTCGTGGAACACCGTGGCCGGAATGCCGGAGCGCACGCGCAGGGCATCTTCCAGGTCCATGGCGGTTTCGGCATGGGCGCAGATCACCAGGACCTTGGTGCGCTTGAGCATTTTCAACTGGTCGATCAGCCACTCGACGCGCGGGTCGAAGCGCCACCAGCGGGCTTCGTCATCGGTGTCCGGCTGGGCCTGGAAGCTGACTTCCGGGTACAGCTCGGCGTGATCGGCCAAGGGCAATTCGAGGTATTCGTCCGGGCACGGCAGCGGGTAGGCGTGCAGCTTGCGCTCCGGGAAGCCCTGCACCGCGGCGCGGGTGTTGCGGAACAGCACGCGACCGGTGCCGTGGCGGTCGAGCAGTTCGCGTACCAGGCGGGCGCTGGCATCGCTGTCGCCGGCGTTGACGGCGCTCAGCAGGGCTTCGCCTTCGTCACCAAGGAACCCCAGGATGGTTTGGTGCGCGGCAGGCGACAGGCGGCCTTTGTCCAGCAGTTCCTGGACGGCTTCGGCCACCGGGCGATAGTTCTCGCTCTCGGCGCGGAAGGCCTTGAGGTCGTGGAAACGGTTCGGGTCGAGCAGGCGCAGGCGGGCGAAGTGGCTGTCCTGGCCCAGTTGCTCCGGGGTCGCGGTCAGCAACAGGACGCCGGGAATGGTTTCGGCCAGTTGCTCGACCAGGGCGTATTGCGGGCTGACCTGGTCTTCGTGCCAGACCAGGTGGTGGGCTTCGTCGACCACCAGCAGGTCCCAGCCGGCGGCGAACAGCGCGTCCTGGGCCTTCTCGTCTTCCACCAGCCACTCCAGGGCGACCAGGGCCAGCTGGGTGTCTTCGAACGGGTTGCTGGCATCGCTTTCGATAAAGCGCTCGGCGTCGAACAGCGCGACCTGCAGGTTGAAGCGCCGGCGCATTTCCACCAGCCACTGGTGCTGCAGGTTCTCCGGCACCAGGATCAGCACACGGTTGGCGCGACCCGAGAGCAGTTGGCGATGGATCACCAGGCCGGCTTCGATGGTCTTGCCCAGGCCCACTTCGTCGGCCAGCAAGACCCGTGGCGCGATGCGGTCGGCGACTTCACGGGCGATGTGCAACTGGTGGGCGATCGGTTGCGCACGCACGCCGCCCAGGCCCCAGAGCGAGGATTGCAACTGGCGGCTGGTGTGTTCGAGGGTGTGGTAGCGCAGCGAGAACCAGGCCAATGGGTCGATCTGCCCGGCGAACAGGCGGTCGCTGGCCAGGCGGAACTGGATGAAGTTCGACAGCTGGGTTTCCGGCAGCGTGACGGCTTCGTTCTGCGTGTTGAGACCGTGGTAGACCAGCAGTCCGTCGACGTCGTCGACTTCACGCACAGTCATCTTCCAGCCTTCGAAGTGGGTGATGGTGTCACCCGGCGAGAAGCGCACGCGGGTCAGGGGCGCATTCCGTAGCGCATACTGGCGGGTGTCGCCAGTCGCCGGGTAGAGCACGGTCAACAAGCGGCCGTCCTGTGCCAGAACGGTGCCTAAACCCAACTCCGCTTCGCTGTCACTGATCCAGCGTTGCCCCGGTTGATACTGCTGCGCCATGCTGCCTGACTCCCGCCTTGAAAAAGCCGACTATGTTAACGGAATCGACGCTTTCAGGCTAAAAGAAGCTCACAAATACCGCGCTTTTAGCGAGCATCCCGCTTTTTTACAGGTGTGAGACCTGCAAGAAAGGTTAGCTCATCGGCGTCGCGGCACCTTTGTCTGTTAATCCGGTCACAGTTTGACCATCCTGGGCTCAAGTCGCCGAGCGCGCCGCCGACAGCCTGACGACAGGAGAATGCCATCATGCTGCCACCGATACTGCCCCTGAGTGTCGTACCGATTACGTCCCAGACGGATCCGATTCGACCGCGACCGGACATTCCCCCCGTGGTGCCGGTGCAACAAAGCTCCAACGAGAGCACCATTGACCTGCAAAAACGTGACCCGGACGAGGCCGGCTGGCTCCTGCGCGAAGAGCAGCGGCGACAGCAGGAGCAGCAGCAACGCCGTCGCGAAGCCGACGATGACCCCGAGCTGCATCTGGCCGTCCCGGGGGATGAGTTGAATGCCGACAACACCGTACCCGTGGTGGCGCTGATGGAGGATCAACCGCGCCAGGGACTGCTGGTGGACGTCGAGGTCTGACGGCGTCCGTTTGCCTGCGTGCCCGCTTGGCTGCATTATGAGTCCATGGCACCTGTCGAAGACGGCCGACAGTGGCCCTTCGATGGAACTCGACGGATAGCGATGTAATCTGACCATGAACCAAGATGACAAGTTGATCGACCTTAATAGCGAAAGGGCCAAGCGGGTCCACGATCTCAATGAAAAGCGCCTGAATGAAGTTCGCCAGGCCTTCGAGCAGGCCCTGCCGCTGGGCAAGGGCAAGAAAAAACCGAAGAACAAGCCGAAAAAACGCTGATACCCCCACTGATTCTTGATATGGATCAGTTATTCCCCTTCTCCCGCGCCCTGCCTTGGGCGGCATTGACCCTGGTCAATTTTTCACTGTGCCTGCTGGGCTAACTTAGCTCCATCGCAACAAGGCAAGTGCAGGAGGCCAGTCATGTTTTTCGATAACGTGGTGATCGCCGGAGTACTGACAGTAGGTCTCATGGTGCTGTTCTTCGCCGGTTTTGGATTTTTTATCTGGAAAGACTCACATAAACGGAAAAAACCGTAGAGCTTCCAGGGAACGAGCACGCAAGGCATTTTGGGCGACTTCGGTCGCCCTTTTTTTTGCCTTTGTTTTATGGGCGTGGGCACTGTCGAGGCGGGTACTGGCGTTCGAGCCCAGTCATACCTGGAAATAAAAAAAGGTGCGGTCCTGGACAGGAACGCACCTTTTTTTGTTATCCGCCCGGGATCAGCTGCCGAGCACTTTCGTCGCCAACCAGAACAGACCGGCGGACAGGCCGATGGTCATTGGCAGGGTCAGCAGCCAGGCCAGCAGGATGGTCTTGATGGTGCTGCCTTGCAGGCCGCTCTTGCTGGCAATCATGGTCCCGGCCACACCCGATGACAGCACGTGGGTGGTCGAGACGGGCAGGGCGACGATATTCGCCAGGGCGATCAAGCCGGCGGTGGTGATTTGCGCCGACATGCCCTGGGCATAGGTCATGCCCTGTTTGCCGATTTTCTCGCCGATGGTCAGGACCACGCGCTTCCAACCGATCATGGTGCCCAGGCCCAGGGCCAGTGCTACCGCCATGATCACCCAGAACGGCGCGTATTCGGTGGTGGCGGTCAGGTCCTTGCGCAGTTTTTCCAGGTCGGCCTTTTCACGGGAGTCCAGGCCCGGCAACTTGCCGACTTGCTTGGCGGTGTCATCCAGGCAGAGCAGGTCGCGACGCACTTCAATGCGTTTTTCCGCGGACAGCGAATGATAGTCGGTCACGCCCGTGAGGTTGCTCATCAGCGCGTTGATGTTGGCTTCGGTCCGCTGCGGGTTGCAACGGAATTTGCCGGGCATATCGTCGGTGACGTTTTTACCCAGGGCGAGGAACTCGCTCAGGGTTGCGTTGTTACGCTGATAGAACTGGCTCAGGTGCAGGGTCGCGTCGCGGGTGCGTTCGATCTGATAAGTTGTGGTGCTCAGGTCGAGGACGAACTGCGCCGGAACGATACCGATCAGCACCAGCATGATCAGGCCGATACCTTTCTGGCCATCGTTGGAACCGTGCACGAAGCTCACGGCCATGGCGGACAGCACCAGCACCAGGCGGTTCCAGAACGGCGGGTGTTTCTTGTCGTCGATCTTGCGCCGTTGTTCCGGTGTCTTGTGCATCTTCGACAGCGGTCGCCACCATTTCAGGCCGACCAGTATCAGGCCTGCCACCAGCAAGCCGGCAATCGGCGAAAAGATCAGCGAGGCGCCGATGTCCACGGCTTTCTGCCAGTTCACCCCTTCGCTCACGGGAATCCCATTGAGCAGGGCATTGGCCAGGCCGACACCGAGGATCGAGCCGATCAGGGTATGGGAGCTGGAGGCCGGGATACCGAAGTACCAGGTGCCCAGGTTCCAGGCAATGGCCGCCGCAAGCAATGAAAACACCATGGCCAGGCCGTGTCCGGTGTTGACGTTGATCAGCAGCTCGACCGGCAGCAGGTGGACGATGGCGTAGGCGACGCCGACCCCGCCCAGCAGCACGCCGAGGAAGTTGAATACACCGGAAAAGAACACCGCCAGATGCGGCGGCATGGCTTTGGTGTAGATCACAGTGGCCACCGCGTTAGCGGTGTCATGAAAGCCGTTGATGAACTCGAAGCTGAGGACAAAGGCCAGGGCGAGCACCAGGCTCACAAGCACCCAGGCATCCAGTCCGCTGAATAAATCGATCATGAAGGTTTTCTGACCCGGTCATAAGGGGGCGCGATTATGCCAGAAAACTTTCAGGTGAGGGCCTGCCTGACGCCATTTGACCCGAGCGGCTGGTCAGCGCCGACGGTTGACACGCGGATGGCGTAAGTCTTGGCGTCCAGCGGGCCTGGTGTTGTCCGGATAGGAAAGACCAGGCGACGAAGGGCAGGGCCCGGCAAGGTTCAATAGCGATAAGCCTAAGGCTCTTCGGCCTTGAGTTCCTTTTCCATCTTTTGCAGTTCCTGGGTAAACGCCTGGTCCAGAAGACTGGCTCGTTTGCGCCAGGGTTTGCGTTCCGGATCGGGTTGTGCGGCGTAGGTGGTGACAGCCCCGCCGTAAACATCCTTGTAACGTTGTTCCTGGCGCTCAAGTTCCGCGCGCAGTTCGTCTTTCGTCACAGTACTACCTAATTTGAGTTGAGTGATTGTGTTCCATTAAACACAACCGCCCTGGCGAGACGTTCAATCCCGGGATTGAGCGCTGACAGTCGGAACCCCTGTCGGGCCAGACGGCCTTGAGGTCGTACAGGGAGTTATAGCGGTTGGTTTGACTGATACTATCGCGAAGATAAGGGAGTTCGTCAACTTTGTCGGTGAGTTTTGTGATGTAGGAGTTTTTAACTGTACTTTGAGGGCGGGCTAACCACCGCCTATTTTTTGGCGACAGTTATCAATTCAAGTTGCATTGCAATAAGCCCGATACTTGGAAATAGAATCCGGATGCGCTGAACAACGGCGGTTCAACTTATTGATCGCCGCGCTTTGCCATGATCCCAGGGGGGGTAAAAAAAACGGCCTCACTTCGTGGGTGAGGCCGAACCGGCGGAGCTCCCGGTGGGTACCTGACCAGTATCCCGGGAAATCCGCAGCGGCGCGCCCAAGGTATAAGCTGCGACGATCAGGGTCAATTGCGATTATCGGTCATTGGTTCGATAATCGCCCAAAGTCGAGCGGCCCCGGCTTGTCTATTCGCCCGGGCTCGGCTTGTAATGGGGCTCCACGGCAGACAAGGAATTTGTAATGAACGACCAATTGCGTGATGCCTTCGCCTCCGTGGCGCCGCCCATCGTGGCCTCGCCGGCCAAGCGTATCCAGGCGTTGACCGGCGACCCGGACTTCATGACGTCGCTGGCCCGTGGCCTGGCGGTGGTGCAGGCGTTCCAGGAGCGCAAGCGGCACCTGACCATTGCGCAGATCAGTCACCGCACGGAAATTCCCCGTGCGGCGGTGCGCCGTTGCCTGCATACCTTGATCAAGCTTGGCTATGCCACCACCGACGGCCGCACTTATTCGCTGCTGCCCAAGGTCCTGACGCTGGGCCACGCGTACCTGTCGTCCACGCCCCTGGCGGTGTCGGCGCAACCCTATCTCGACCGTATGAGCGAGCAACTGCACGAAGCCTGCAACATGGCGACCCTGGAGGGCGACGACATCCTCTATATCGCCCGTTCCGCCACCACCCGGCGGCTGATCTCGGTCGATCTCTCGGTGGGCGGCCGGTTGCCGGCCTATTGCACGTCCATGGGCCGAATCCTCTTGGCGGCGCTGGACGATGCGTCCTTGCACGAGTACCTCGAACACGCCGACTTGCACGCCAAGACCAGCCGGACGCTGCATACCCCGGAAGCCTTGCTCGAATGCCTGCAACAGGTTCGCCGGCAGGGTTGGTGCATTGTCGACCAGGAACTGGAGCAGGGCTTGCGCTCGATTGCGGTGCCGGTCTACGACGCCTCCGGGCAAGTGCTGGCGGCGCTGAACGTCAGTGCCCATGCCGGGCGTGTCAGTTGCAGCGAACTGGAGCAGCGTTTCCTGCCGAGCATGCTCAAGGCCAGTCGCGAGCTGAGCGCGCAGCTGTTTTCCTGAGTTGTGGTTCTGCTGGCAGGAGACCGCGTTATCGTTCATCGCGAGCAGGCTTGCTCGTATATTTCCGTGTCGCGCGCATAACCTGTAATCGACGCGAAACCTGTAGGCGCAAGCTTGCTCGCGATGCGGTTTGCCAGGCGCCGAATGACTTGGAGGGAAAACGATAGCCTACAAACAATTTGTTCGATTATCGAACGGTTAATCGATTATCGGATTGTTTGGCGGCCGACCCCCGGCTTACCCTGAGCTCATCACGGCGCTGAATCTCGCGCTGTCCCTCAGGTCTGTTGAAACCGGGAGTCTGCACCCATGGCTGAAATCCTTTCGCTGCATGACGCGGTGAAGCAGTTCGTCAACGACGGTGATACCGTCGCGCTCGAAGGCTTTACCCATCTGATTCCGACGGCGGCGGGTCATGAAATCATTCGTCAGGGTAGGAAAGACCTGACGCTGGTGCGCATGACCCCCGACTTGGTCTATGACCAGCTCATCGGCGCCGGTTGTGCCCGCAAGCTGATTTTTTCCTGGGGGGGAAACCCTGGCGTAGGTTCGTTGCACCGTCTGCGCGATGCCGTCGAGAAACACTGGCCACAGCCGCTGGAAATCGAAGAGCACAGCCATGCCGACCTGGCCAACGCCTATGTGGCCGGTGCCTCTGGCTTGCCGTTCGCAGTCCTGCGGGCCTACGCCGGTTCCGACCTGCCGAAGGTCAACCCGCTGATCAAGACGGTCACCTGTCCGTTCACCGGCGAAGTGCTGGCCGCCGTGCCTTCGGTACGCCCGGACGTCACCGTGATCCATGCGCAGAAAGCCGACCGCAAGGGCAATGTGCTGCTCTGGGGCATTCTCGGCGTGCAGAAGGAAGCGGCCTTGGCGGCGAAACGCTGCATTGTCACAGTCGAGGAAATCGTCGATGACCTGCAGGCGCCGATGAACGCCTGCGTCCTGCCGACCTGGGCCCTGAGCGCGGTTTGTCATGTCCCTGGTGGTGCCCATCCGTCCTACGCCCATGGCTATAACGAGCGCGATAACCGCTTCTACCAGGCCTGGGACCCGATTGCCCGCGACCGCGCGACCTTTACCGCCTGGATCGATGAGTACATCCATGGCACCGCGAACTTTGCCGAGTTCCAGCGCAAACTGGCCCACGCTTCGGAGGTTAAGTGATGACCTACACCACCAATGAAATGATGACGGTGGCCGCTGCCCGTCGGTTGAAGAACGGTTCGGTCTGCTTTGTCGGCATCGGCCTGCCCTCCAAGGCCGCCAACCTGGCACGGCTGACTTCTTCGCCGGACGTGGTACTGATCTACGAATCGGGCCCGATTGGCGCGAAGCCCAGTGTACTGCCGCTGTCCATCGGCGACGGCGAGTTGGCGGAAACCGCCGACACCGTGGTGCCGACCGGCGAGATCTTCCGCTACTGGCTGCAAGGCGGGCGCATCGATGTCGGTTTTCTCGGCGCGGCCCAGGTCGACCGTTTCGGCAATATCAACACCACCGTGGTCGGCGATTACTTCTCGCCCAAGGTTCGCCTGCCCGGTGCCGGTGGTGCCCCGGAAATCGCCGGTTCGGCGAAAAGCGTGCTGATCATCCTCAAACAGTCGGCGCGCTCCTTTGTCGACAAGCTGGACTTCATCACTTCGGTCGGTCACGGCGAAGGCGGCGACTCGCGCAAACGCTTGGGCTTGCCGGGTGCCGGTCCCGTGGGGATCATCACTGACCTGTGCGTCATGGAGCCGGAAGCCGGCAGCCACGAGTTCATTGTCACGGCGCTGCACCCGGGGGTGACCCGTGAGCAAGTGATCGCCGCCACCGGCTGGCCCGTGCGCTTCGCCGAACAGGTCGACAGCACGGCGGCGCCGACCGAGCTCGAGCTGAGCGCCTTGCGCGACCTCGAAGCCCGTACCGCCGCGGCCCACGGTCAAACCCCCGGAGAAGCATGATGCGCGACGTCTTTATCTGCGATGCCATTCGTACCCCCATCGGTCGCTTCGGTGGTGGCCTGTCCGGTGTGCGTGCCGACGATCTGGCGGCTGTGCCGATCAAGGCGCTGATGGAGCGTAATCCGTCGGTGAACTGGGACGCGGTCGACGAAGTGTTTCTCGGCTGCGCCAACCAGGCCGGCGAGGACAACCGCAACGTCGCGCGCATGGCGCTGTTGCTGGCGGGGTTGCCGGAGACGGTGCCCGGCGTGACCCTCAATCGCCTCTGCGCCTCGGGCATGGACGCGATCGGTACGGCGTTCCGCGCCATTGCCAGCGGCGAGATGGAGCTGGCGATTGCCGGCGGCGTCGAGTCCATGTCCCGTGCGCCCTTTGTGATGGGCAAGGCGGACGCGGCGTTCTCGCGCAACATGAAACTGGAAGACACCACCATCGGCTGGCGTTTTATCAACCCGCTGATGAAGGCCCAGTACGGTGTCGATGCGATGCCGCAGACCGCCGACAACGTCGCGGACGACTATCAGGTGTCCCGCGCCGACCAGGATGCTTTTGCCCTGCGCAGCCAGCAGCGCGCGGCTGCCGCCCAGGTCGCGGGTTTCTTCAGTGAAGAAATCGTGCCGGTACGTATCGCCCAGAAAAAAGGCGAAACCCTGGTCGAGCACGATGAACATCCACGGGCCGACACGACGCTGGAGACCCTCGCCAGGCTCAAGCCCGTCAACGGCCCGGACAAGACCGTGACCGCAGGGAATGCCTCTGGTGTCAACGATGGCGCCGCCGCACTGATCCTGGCCTCCGCCGAGGCCGTGAAGAAGCATGGCCTGACCGCCCGGGCCCGGGTGCTCGGCATGGCCAGTGCCGGAGTCGCGCCGCGGGTCATGGGGATCGGCCCGGTACCGGCGGTGCGCAAGTTGATCGAGCGCCTGGGACTGGCGGTCAGCGACTTCGACGTCATTGAACTGAACGAAGCCTTTGCCAGCCAGGGCCTAGCGGTACTGCGTGAACTGGGCATCGCCGACGATGCGCCGCAGGTCAACCCGAACGGTGGTGCCATAGCCCTCGGCCATCCTCTGGGTATGAGCGGCGCACGCCTGGTACTGACAGCGCTCCACCAGTTGGAAAAGACCGGCGGCAGCAAGGGCCTGGCGACCATGTGTGTCGGCGTCGGGCAGGGGCTGGCGCTGGCGATCGAGCGGATCTGAGATCCACGGGCAATAAAACAGGCGCCCGAATGATGGCCACGTACTGTCATTCGGGCGATTGTTCTTGCAAAGCAGGTCTGTTGCAAAGTATGTCTAAACTGCAACTTACCTCCTTCGAGTGATGAAATATGACAACAACAACGATGCCGTACACCCCCGAAGAACGTAACAAGAGGATTTTTGCGATTGTCGGTGCTTCTTCCGGCAATCTGGTCGAGTGGTTCGACTTCTACGTCTATGCCTTCTGCGCGATCTACTTCGCCCCGGCGTTTTTCCCCTCCGGCGACCCCACGGCGCAGTTGCTCAACACCGCCGGGGTATTCGCCGCCGGCTTTCTGATGCGGCCCATCGGTGGCTGGCTGTTCGGCCGCGTGGCGGACAAACATGGCCGCAAGAACTCGATGATGATCTCGGTGCTGATGATGTGCGGCGGCTCGCTCGTCATCGCCTTTTTGCCCACCTATGCGGCCATCGGGGCCTGGGCGCCGTTCCTGCTGCTGGTGGCGCGACTGTTCCAGGGCCTGTCGGTGGGCGGTGAATACGGCACCACCGCGACCTATATGAGTGAGGTGGCCCTGCGCGGCCAGCGCGGCTTCTTTGCTTCGTTCCAGTACGTGACCCTGATCGGCGGCCAGTTGCTGGCGGTGCTGGTACTGGTAATCCTGCAGCAGTTCCTCAGCGAGCCGGAGCTCAAGGCCTGGGGCTGGCGGATTCCGTTCGTGATCGGTGCCGTCGCGGCGCTGATCTCGCTGCTGCTGCGTCGCGCCCTGAAGGAAACCACCAGCAAGGAAACCCGCCAGGACAAGGACGCCGGTAGCATTCGGGCGTTGTTCCGCGATCACAAGGCCGCCTTTATCACGGTGCTCGGCTACACCGCCGGCGGCTCGCTGATTTTCTACACCTTCACCACGTACATGCAGAAGTACCTGGTGAACACCGCTGGCATGACGGCCAAGACCGCCAGTTTCATCATGACCGCCGTACTCTTCCTCTATATGTGCATGCAGCCGTTGTTCGGCCTGCTCTCGGATCGGATCGGCCGGCGTAACAGCATGCTCTGGTTCGGCGCCCTGGGGACCCTGTGCACCGTGCCGATCCTGCTGACCCTGAAGACCGTGACCAGTCCGTTCCTGGCCTTTGTGCTGATCACCCTGGCACTGGCGATCGTGAGTTTCTATACCTCCATCAGTGGCCTGGTCAAAGCCGAGATGTTCCCGGTCCAGGTGCGCGCATTGGGCGTGGGCCTGGCCTACGCGGTGGCGAATGCGCTCTTCGGCGGCTCGGCGGAATACGTGGCCCTGAACCTGAAGTCGGTGGGGATGGAAAACGTCTTCTACTGGTATGTGACGGCGATGATGGCCATCGCCTTCCTGTTCAGCCTGCGCCTGCCTAAAGAGGCGGCCTACCTGCACCACGATCATTGATCGGTTCGCGCGTCCTTGAGGGGCGCGCCTGACCGCTGCAACCAGCGGGCAATACATTGGTTTATTACTTGAAGGGGATGAACGTGGGTTTCGTACGACTTGCCGAAGGTGAACTGCATTACCAACTGGAGGGTCCGCCAGGGGCTCCGGTACTGGTGCTGTCCAACTCGCTGGGGACCGATCTGGGGATGTGGGATACCCAGATGCCGGCGTTTACCGAGCACTTTCGGGTTTTGCGTTACGACACCCGCGGCCATGGCCGTTCGCTGGTGACGCCGGGGCCTTACAGCATCGAGCAATTGGGCCGTGACGTCCTGGCGTTGCTCGATGCGCTGGATATTGATCGGGCGCATTTCTGTGGCCTGTCCATGGGCGGTCTGATCGGCCAGTGGCTGGGCATCAATGCCGGCCAGCGCCTGTACCGGCTGATTGTCTGCAACACGGCGGCGAAGATCGGCGATGCGGCCGGCTGGAATCCGCGGATCGAGGCCGTCTCGACGGGCGGCCAGGCGGCGATGCTGGCCTTGCGCGATGGGGCGGTTTCACGCTGGTTCACCGCGGAGTTCGCCGCGGCGCACGCGGATCGGGTCAAGCCGATTACCGAGATGCTCGCCGCCACTTCGCCTGAGGGTTATGCGGCCAACTGCTGTGCGGTGCGCGATGCGGATTTCCGCGATCAGCTGGCGCGGATTCAGCTGCCGCTGCTGGTGATTTCCGGCAGCGAGGATGCGGTGACACCGCCTTCGGGCGGCCTCTTTATCCAGCAGCACGTCGAGGGCGCCGAATACGCCGAGTTCCATGCCGCGCACTTGTCCAATGTGCAGGCCGGCGATGGGTTCAGCCAGCGGGTGCTGGACTTTCTGTCCGCCGGCAGGTGAGAGCGTTCGAGCGAAACCCTTCTCTTTTAGATGAAAATTTCGCGTCGGCCTGAACGCCACTCGGCTGTTGTGCTCTGATGATTGCCATGGCTCTTCTGCCATGGCTTTGATCCGGACCTGACCAATCTCATGAAGTTGTTTGCCACACTGCTGTCGGGGTTCGTGCTTGCCACGAGCCTTGCCGGTTGCATCGGTCCGCCGATGCCCCTGACACCACAAACCGAACAAGCCCTGCGCTCGCAGCCGCCGATCCGTTTTCTGCTGAGTTTCGATGACGGTCCCAACGCCTCGAGTTTCTGGAACCCGACGGCATCGGTGCTCGACGACCTGGCCCACAACCCGATTCAACCGGGGATCAAGGCGATATTTTTCGTCCAGACCCGCGCACCCAGGGCCGGCAACAGCGACATCGGCCGGGCGCTGATGCGTCGCGAGCATGCCGAGGGGCATATCCTCGGCTTTCATACCGCGACCCACTGGCACACCAATCACCGTTCCTTGAGCCCGCAAGAGCTGGAGCAGTCGCTCAACGATGGCAGTGCGGACATTGCGGCGATCACCGGCGCGCCGCCGACGATCCTGCGTCCGCCGTTCTGGAACTACGACAAGCGCACCTTCGCCGCCTACCAGCGGCATGGCTTGCATGTGTTGCTGACCGATCTGAGTGCCAATGACGGCAAGGTCTGGGGCATCACCGCCAGCCCGCAGCGGCGGGCCAACCTGCTCAAGCACCTGGCCGAAGTCCGCGAGCAGATCGCCCGTGGCGAAATGCCGGTGGTCGATGGTGTGATCCCGGTGGTGGTGACCTTCCACGACCTCAATCGCTACACCGCCAGGCATATGCAGGAATACCTGCAGATCCTGATGGACTGCGCCCGGGACACAGGCGTGCGGACCGCCGAGCAACCCTTCTACACGGATCGCCCGGCCTTGTTGCGAGCCATCATGGCGCGCACGGTACATGACAGCGCGGTGCCGGTGCACCTGCCCGGATTCTGGAACTGGTGGTGGGACGGTGACTCTCACTAGGCTGTTGGAGGCCTACAGCAACGAAATCGGGTAGCTGATGATCAGGCGGTTTTCGTCGAATTCGTTGCTGTTGAACGTCTTGCGCAGACTGGAGTTGCGCCAGCGCAGGCTCAGGTCACGGAATGTGCCGCTCTGGATGGTGTAGGCCAGTTCGGACTCGCGTCCCCACTCCTTGCCGTTGCTGATGGTCCCGGTGTGCACATTGTCGCCGCTGATATAGCGGTTCATCAGGGTCAGTCCCGGCACTCCGAGGGCAGCGAAGTTGTAGTCGTGGCGCAACTGCCAGGACTTCTCCTGGGCGTTGTCGTAGCTGTTGTTGTAGCTGTCGTTGGCCAGGGTGCCGCCGCTGGTGCCGTTGACGCGCATCCAGGCGCTGTTACCGGTGAGTTTCTGCAAGCCGACATAGAAGGTGTTGCCACCGTACTTGGCCGAGAACAGCCCGGACCAGGTCTTGTTCTCCAGTTCGCCGGCCTTGGCGCTACCGTCGTCCTTGCCGTAGAAAAAGCCCAGGTTGGCGCCCAGGGTCCAATCGCCCAGCGGCTGGCTATGCAGCAGATTGAGGTACTGCTGGCTGTAGATGTCCTTGAGCTGGGCATTCCACACTCCGATCATCGTGCGATTGTCATTGAAGCTGTATTCGCCGCCCTGGAAGTTGAAGCGGTCGGAAGTAATGCCCGGCTTACCGTTCATGAACATGGCGGTCATGCTCGAGTCGTTGCGTGGGCTGTTGTCCTGGAACTGGCCGCCGTAAAGCGTCAGGCCAGAGATTTCCTTCGAGGTGATCTGGCCGCCACGAAAGGTCTGCGGCAGCGAGCGGCCGTCGTCCGAGCGCAGGATCGGCAACACCGGCATCCATTCGCCGACCTTCAGTTCCGTCTTCGAAATCCGCGCCTTGAGGGCTACGTCCAGGCGTCCGAAGTCGCTGGCCGGGCGCCCGTTGCCGTCCAGTGGCAATAACTGTGTACCGCCGGTGCCTTTGCCGCCGTCGAGCTTCTGCGAGTAGGTACCGAGCACATCGGCACCGAATCCCACGGTGCCCTGGGTGAAACCGGATCGGGCATCGAGGATGAAACTCTGTGTCCATTCCTCGGCCTTGCCTTGGGCGAAGGCCGGGTTGGTGAAGTTGCGGTTTATGTAGAAGTTACGCAGGTTCAGGTTGGCCTGGGCATCCTCGACGAAGCCATGCTCCTCGGCCATTGCCGACAGGCTGGCGCTGGCCATGGCGATGGCCAGCAAGGTATGGGAGAAAAGCTTGCTCGTGTTCAGTGGCTTCATGGATCGGTCTCTCTAATTGTTAGGGGTGCAGCAGGACGCCGCCGCAACCGGTGGTGGCAGACAAGCGCTTCGAACGGCGAACGGGGGGTGTGATCAGTCGCTGGGGGCGGGGTATCGAGACATGGCGGACGAACCTGTTGTTATGGCTATGGGGCTGTGCGGGGGATGGTGCGGGGAATTAACCAGGTAGTTCAATTGAGGTTTGTGGGTTCTGGGCGATTATCGAACGAAACAGTTCGGGCATAAAAAACCCGCCGGCGGCGGGTTTTCATCTTGCGTGAAAGGTCTCAGCCCTTCGGTGGTGTCTCGTCGATCGGACGAGCCTGAGCGCTTTGCTCGTACCAGCCACCGCCGAGGGCCTTGTACAGGTTGACCTCGCTGGTGAGCTGCGACAGGCGATCGCTGATCAACGATTGCTGGGCACTGAACAACGAGCGCTGGGCATCGAGGAAGGTCAGGTTGCTGTCGACACCGATGCGATAGCGCCGCTCGGCCAGGCGGTAGTAGTCCTGGTTGGCGGCGACCAGGTCGCGTTGGGCCTGCAACTGCTGGTTGAAGGTCTGGCGTGCCGCCAGGCCATCGGAGACTTCCTGGAAGCCGGTCTGGATGGCTTTCTCGTAGTTGGCGACGCTGATGTCTTTCTGGATTTTCGAGTAATCCAGGCTGGCTTTCAGGCTCCCGGCGTTGAAGATCGGAATGTTGATGCTCGGCGCGAACGACCAGGTCCCCGAACCGCCCTTGAACAGGCCGCCCATGTCCGGGCTCAAGGTCCCGGCATTGGCGGTCAGGCTGATGCTCGGGAAGAACGCCGCACGGGCGGCACCGATATTGGCGTTGGCCGCCAACAACTGGTGCTCGGCGCCGAGAATATCCGGACGCCGTTGCAACAGCTCGGATGGCAGGCCGGCCGGCATCTCGCTGAGCAGCTTGGCCGACAGCGGTTGGGCCGCCGGCAGGTTGGCCGGCAAACCACTACCGAGCAGCAATATCAGGCTGTTCTGGTCTTCGGCCACCTGGCGGGTGAACTGCGCCAGTTTGACCCGCGCACCTTCCACCGAGGTCCGCGACTGGCTCAGGTCCAGGGCGGAAGCCACCCCGACTTCATTGCTGCGGGCGGTCAGCTTGTAGCTTTCCTCGTAGGCCGCCAGGGTGTCCTGGGTCAGCTTGAGCAGTTCCTTGTCGGCCTGCCAGGTCAGGTAGGCGTTGGCCACACTGGCCACCAGACTGATCTGGGTGGTGCGGCGTGCTTCTTCGCTGGCGAAATAGGTCTGCAACGCTTTTTCGCTGAGGCTGCGGACACGGCCGAACAGGTCCAGCTCATAGGCACTGACGCCGAGGGTCGCCGAGTACTGGCCATTGATCGTTGCCTTGCCGGTACTCGAAACGTTGGCCGGCACCCGTTGCCGACTGCCGCTGCCAGTGGCGCTGACCGCCGGGAACAGGTCCGCGCGCTGGATCTGGTACTGGGCGCGGTAGGCGTCGATGTTCAGCGCCGCGACCCGCAGGTCGCGGTTGTTTTCCAGGGCCACCTGGATCAGCTGTTGCAGCGCCGGGTCGTTGAAGAACTGGCGCCAGCCCTGTTCGGCGGCCGCGACATTCGCCGCCTGGGCCGGCGAGTAGGCCGGTCCTTGCGGGTACTGTGCCGCTACCGGCGCGGCAGGGCGCTGGTAGTCGGGGATCAACGAGCAACCGCTGAGCACGAAGGCCGCGACCGCTACACTGAGAAGGGACTTGCTCATTGGCCAGCCTCGTTGCTTGGAGTTTCAGTAGTGTCTGACTGCTTGTGCTTCTTCTCGCCGCCGATGGACGACACCGACACGAAGAACAGCGGGACCCAGAAGATCGCCAGAATCGTCGCGGTGATCATACCGCCAATCACGCCTGTACCGATGGCGTGCTGGCTACCCGAACCGGCACCGGTGGAAATCGCCAGCGGCACCACGCCGAGGATGAACGCCAGGGAGGTCATGATGATCGGACGCAGACGCATCCGGCAAGCCTCGACGGCGGCATCGATCAGGCTTCGACCCTGCTCATGCAGTTCCTTGGCGAACTCGACGATCAGGATGGCGTTTTTCGCCGCCAGGCCGATGGTAGTCAGCAAGCCCACCTGGAAGTACACGTCATTGGACAGCCCGCGGAAGGTCGTTGCCAACAGCGCACCGATGATCCCCAGCGGTACCACCAGGACCACGGCGATTGGAATCGACCAGCTCTCGTACAGCGCGGCAAGGCACAGGAACACCATCAGCAGCGACAGGGCGAACAGCGCCGGCGCCTGGGAACCGGAGAGCTTCTCCTCGTACGACAGGCCGGTCCAGGAAATCCCGACGCCGGCCGGCAGTTTCGCGGCAATCGCTTCGACTTCCGCCAGGGCCTGGCCGGTACTGTAGCCAGGTGCCGGGGCACCGAGGATCTCGACGGCGGCGACGCCGTTGAAACGCGACAGTTTCGGCGAACCGTAGACCCACTCGCCCTTGGCGAACGCGGAGAACGGCACCATGACTCCGCTGCTGTTACGCACGTACCATTTCTGCAGGTCTTCGGGGCTCATCCGCGAACTCGGCTTGCCCTGCACGAACACCTTCTTCACCCGACCACGGTCGATGAAGTCGTTGACGTAGCTGGCCCCCAGGGCAATCGACAAGCTGTTGTTGATGTCCGAGAGGGACAGGCCCAGGGCACTGGCGCGCTCGTCGTCGATGCTCAGTTGGTACTGAGGTTCGTCGTTCAGACCGTTTGGACGCACCTGGGCGAGCACCTTGCTCTGCGCGGCCATGCCGAGGAACTGGTTACGCGCGGCCATCAGCTTGTCGTGACCGATACCGGCCTTGTCTTGCAGATAGACGTCGAAACCGATGGCGTTACCCAACTCCAATACGGCCGGCGGGGCGAAGGCAAACACCATCGCATCGCGGAACGAGAAGAAGTGCTGCTGCGCACGGGCGGCAAGGCTGAACACGGTGTTTTGGCTGGAGCGCTCATGCCATGGCTTGAGCATGATGAAGCCCAGGCCCGAGCTCTGGCCATTACCGGCGAAGTTGAAGCCGTTCACGGTAAACACCGAGGCCACGGTGTCGGATTCCTTGGTCAGCAGATACTCACGCATTTCATTGAGTACCGCCTGGGTCCGCTCGGCACTGGAGCCCGATGGCGTCTGTACCTGGGCGAACAGTACGCCCTGGTCTTCTTCCGGGAGGAACGAGGTCGGAATGCGCATGAACAACCAGATCATGCCGGCAAAGATGATCACGTAGACCAGCAGGTACGGCGCCTTGTGGCGCAGGATGCTGCCGACGGTGCGCTCGTAGCCGCGCACGCTACGGTCGAAGTTGCGGTTGAACCAGCCGAAGAAGCCGCGTTTGGCCGTGCCGTGGTCACCCTTGGCGATCGGCTTGAGCATGGTCGCGCACAGCGCCGGGGTGAAGATCAGGGCAACCATCACCGACAGGGCCATGGCCGAGACGATGGTGATCGAGAACTGCTTGTAGATCACCCCGGTGGAACCGGCGAAGAACGCCATGGGCAGCAATACCGCCGAGAGCACGAGGGCGATACCCACCAGTGCGCCCTGGATCTGGCCCATGGATTTCTTGGTGGCCTCCTTGGGTGACAGGCCTTCCTCGCTCATGACCCGTTCGACGTTTTCCACCACGACGATGGCATCGTCCACCAGCAAGCCGATGGCCAGTACCATACCGAACATGGTCAGGGTGTTGATGCTGAAACCGGCGGCGGCGAGGATCCCGAAGGTCCCGAGCAATACCACCGGTACGGTCATGGTGGTGATGATGGTGGCGCGGAAGTTCTGCAGGAACAGGAACATCACCAGGAACACCAGCACGATTGCCTCGACCAGGGTTTCAACCACGCCCTTGATCGATTCGGTCACCACCGGGGTGGTGTCGTACGGGTAGACCACTTGCATGCCCGGCGGGAAGAACGGCTCCAGCGTGGCGATGGTCTGGCGCAAGGCCTTGGCGGTGTCCAGGGCGTTGGCGCCGGCAGCGAGTTTCACTGCCAGGCCGGAGGCCGGCTTGCCGTTGTACTGCGCGTTGATACTGTAGTTTTCGCCGCCGAGGGCGACATCGGCGACATCCCCCAGGCGCACTTGCGAGCCGTCCTGGTTGACCTTCAGCAGGATCGCCTTGAACTGTTCGGCGGTCTGCAGGCGGGTCTTGCCGATGATGGTGGCATTCAACTGTTGGCCGGGCATGGCCGGCAGCCCACCGAGTTGCCCGGAGGCGACCTGGACGTTCTGCGCGGCGATGGCGGTTTTCACGTCCACCGGGGTCAGCTTGAAGTTGTTCAGCTTGGCCGGGTCGAGCCAGATACGCATCGCATACTGGGCACCGAACACCTGGAAGTCACCGACACCGGTGGTCCGCGAGATCGGGTCCTGCATGTTGGAAACGATGTAGTTGGCCAGGTCGTCGCGGTTCATGCTGCCGTCTGTCGAGACAACACCAATCACCATCAGGAAGTTCTTCACCGACTTGGTCACGCGAATACCCTGCTGCTGCACTTCTTGCGGCAGCAGCGGGGTGGCCAGGTTCAGTTTGTTCTGGACCTGGACCTGGGCGGTATCGGGGCTGGTGCCCTGATTGAAGGTCGCGGTAATGGTCATGCTGCCGTCGGAGTTACTCGACGACTCGATATAACGCAGGTTGTCGATACCGTTGAGCTGCTGCTCGATCACCTGGACCACGGTGTCCTGCACGGTCTGCGCCGAAGCGCCCGGGTAGGTCACGGCAATCGCGATGGCCGGCGGGGCAATGGCCGGGTATTGGTTGATCGGCAACTTGAGGATCGATAGAGCCCCGACCAACATGATCACCAGGGCGATAACCCAGGCGAAAATCGGGCGGTCGATAAAAAATTTCGACATGGTTTACTCCCCTTTGCTGCCTGCGGCTTTATCTGTGGCCGGGGCAGGTGCCGGGTTGGCTGCCTTCACGTTAGTGGCTTCGCTGGCCTTGACTTCAACGCCAGGACGGACGAACTGGAGACCTTCGGTAATCACGCGATCGCCGGCTTTCAGGCCGTCTTCGATCAACCATTGGTTGCCGACGGTGCGGCTGGCCTTGAGCTGACGCAGTTCGACCTTGTTGTCCGGGCCGACGACCATCGCGGTCGGGCTGCCTTTCAGATCACGGGTCACGCCTTGTTGCGGGGCGAGAATCGCCGCGCTGTTCACTCCGGCCTGCAGCCGGGCATGCACGAACATACCAGGCAGCAGGGTGTGATCCGGGTTCGGGAACACCGCGCGCAGGGTCACGGAGCCGGTGGTTTCGTCTACTGTGACTTCGGAGAACTCCAGCTTGCCGTCCTGCTTGTACTGGCTGCCGTCTTCCAGGGTCAGCTTGACCGAGGCGGCATTGTCGCCGGCTTTCTGCAGGCGCCCGCTTTCCAGCTCGCGCCGCAGTTGCAGCAGCTCGGCGGTGGATTGCGTAACGTCGACGTAGATCGGGTCGAGTTGCGAAATCGTCGCCATGGCAGTGGTCTGGCCACTGCTGACCAGCGCGCCTTCGGTCACCGAAGAACGACCGATGCGTCCGGACAATGGGGCGTAGACCTTGGTGTAGCGCACGTTGATCTGGGCGCTTTGCAGGGCCGCTTCCGATTGCAGGCGATTGGCCACGGCGGTGTCGTATTCCTGACGGCTGACGGCCTGTTCATTGACCAGCTGCTTGTAGCGATCGGCAATCGACTTGGTCGATTGCAGGTTCGCTTCGGCGCTTTTCAAGGTCGCCTCATAGACCGACGGGTCGATCTGATACAGCTGCTGGCCGGCTTTGACATCGCCGCCTTCCTTGAACAGACGCTTGAGAATGATGCCATTGACCTGTGGACGGACTTCCGCGATGCGGTAGGCCGTGGTGCGACCGGGCAGGTCGGAGGTCAGGGTAAAGGCCTGGGTTTGCAGGGTAACGACGCCGACCTGAGGCGCGGGAGGGGCGGCTGGCGCAGCAGCCTTTTCCTCTTTACATCCGCTGAGCAGCGATGCCAGGGCGACGGCAGTGACCAGAGCGGTAACAGCTGGCTTGAGTTGCATGAAGATCCTCGGGTCAGGCGCGCACGATGCGCACAAGAAAAGTGGAAGGGTAAGAAGGGTGATCCGGGTGGATAAATAGGTTGCTAATGAATATACTTACATTCATGGTTGTTTGTAAATACTTGCGCTTTGCGCAGAAATAGTTACAAAGCATGTAATTCAGCCCGGGAAAAGGCACAACGATCGCCTCCCGTCATTAAGTCCTGATGAAGCCCGGCATTGCTCCGTGGCACCCTGATTGAGGTTTTACTGCCATGGTCCGTCGCACCAAAGAAGAAGCTCAGGAGACCCGGAGACAGATACTCGAAGCTGCCGAAAAAGCCTTCTATGAGCGTGGTGTGGCGCGTACGACCCTGGCCGATATCGCAACCCTGGCGGGGGTGACCCGGGGGGCCATCTATTGGCATTTCAGCAACAAGGCCGAACTGGTCCAGGCGATGCTGGACAGCCTCCACGAACCCTTGGATGCGTTGGCCCGGGCGAGCGAGAGCGAAGAGGAAAGCGATCCGCTGGGCTGTATGCGCACGTTGCTGATTCATGTGCTTCGTCAGGTTGCGATGGACCCCCAGACCCGGCGAATCAATGAAATTCTGTTTCATAAGTGCGAGTTCACCGATGAAATGTGTGACCTGCGCCGTCAGCGCCAGGCCGCCAGTGTGGACTGCAATCTGAAGATCGGTCTGACCCTGCGCAATGCCGTTGCCCGCGGGCAATTGCCGGGAGATCTCGACCCGCCCCGCGCCGCCATCGCCATACACGCGTATATCCATGGGATCATTGCTCAATGGCTGCTGGTCTCCGACAGCTTTGAACTGCAATCGGAAGCGGAACGTCTGGTCGATACCGGGCTGGATATGCTGCGCTTGAGTCCCGGCCTGCGCAATTAAGTCAAAATGCGTAATTGATTCTAGTTGTATCAGGGTCGGACGCGAGTAGAGTTGACGCGTCGTGTCGACGGACAGCAGCGGGCTATTATCTACCCGAGCGCGCTATCTTGGTAGTTAGTAAGCTACGTATTTTGTAGCGAATGTGTTGCGAGTTTGTGAATGAGTGTGCCCGATTTGTTGCACAAGGGTTCCGAGCAGCCGCTCAAGGGCATTGCCCTGATCGGCCTGGCGGTGCTGATGTTTGCCAGTCACGATGCCTTGTCCAAGTACCTGTCCGGGTTCTATCCCATTGTCATGGTGGTTTGGGCGCGCTACGTGGTGCACACCTTTCTGATGCTGGTGATCTTTGTCCCCCGCAGCGGCTTCTCCGCCGTGGTCCGGACCAAACGGCCAGGCCTGCAATTGTTGCGGGCGTTGTGCCTGATCGGTACCAGCCTGTTTTTCACCACGGGACTGCGCTACATCCCCTTGGCCGAAGCCACGGCGGTCAACTTTCTCGCGCCCTTGCTGGTGACGGCCTTGTCCGTGCCACTGCTGGGTGAACGGGTCGGTCGCGGTCAGTGGGCGGCGGTGATTGCCGGTTTTGTCGGCGTGCTGATCGTGGTGCGTCCCGGTGGTGCCCTGTTCACCCCGGCGATAGCCCTGCCACTGTGTTCGGCGTTGTGCTTTGGCTTCTATCAATTGCTGACGCGGATGCTCAGTGGCGTCGACAGCCCGACCACCAGCAACTTTCTCACGGGTATTCTCAATAGCCTGATCATGACGGCTTTACTGCCGTTTTTCTGGAGTACCCCCACCTGGGGGCATGGGCTGTTCATGCTCGGCCTGGGCACCTGCGGCATGCTCGGCCACATGCTGTTGACCCAGGCGTTCCGACATGCGGCGCCAGCGATGCTGGCACCGTTCAGCTACGGGCAAATTCTCTTCGCGGGGATGTACGGCTATCTGGTCTTCGATCACATGCCGGATGCATTCGGCGTAGCGGGCATTTCGGTGATCTGCCTCAGTGGGCTCGCAGTGGCCTGGGGCCAGCGCAAGCGCTGAGAACCGGGCTGTTGGCGAGATTGGCGTTTCTCTTGGCAATGGCTGATCCAGCTCTTGGACGCAATGGTCATTTGCTGTGCCTGCTGCTCCCGCTCAACTCATGCTGAACTTGACGTTGTAGCTGTAGGGCGGTGCCTTGAGGGTTTTGCTCAAGCGTGCCCTGCAGGACGCTTGGCGTTCACCGATGGACTCGGCCTTCCTGATCCAGATGGGCAGGTAGTTCGGGCGCTGGGTGTGGGCGAAGCGTTCCTGCAGCCTGTGTTGGGCGACAAATCGGCACTTGCGCGGCCCGGCGCCGTAGATGAACCAGGCCCTCGGACCGTCCAGTACCAGTTCACGGCTCTCGCCGCTGGCAATGTTGAAACTTGACGGCGAAGCACCCGCCAAGTCGAGGCCGGTACCGAGGAGTTCGAGGGCCTCGGGGGAGTTGTTGCTGATTTCGATGGACGTGATTATTTTGGATAAGCCCGGTTTTGCCGGATCGGGTTCTGACGCACCAGAGCCGAAGTGCTCGGTGCCAGGGCTGCCCGTGGCGAAGGCGGTCAGTGAAATCAGGCCCGAGAGCATGGCGCAGAACAGGGCGAGGCTGATGGACTGCAAGAGGGGAGTCATCGGATTAATTCCTTTTAATGAGGTCTTTGAGGCAGCGTCATCCCATGACCCTGCGCGCCTGGCCGATTCCGACCCGGCATTGGGTAAGTATGGGGTTTGTTCCCGGAAATACGCGGAGCAAAGGGCAGTTCCGTGTGTAGGCTTATTCCTCAATATAGGTGGGTCGTATCAATAAGGCGGCGAGTTGAAGGCGCTTGCCTTGCCATCGTCCACGAAAAAGCCCCGACGCTTGCGGGCCGGGGCTTCTGCTGGCGGGTCTTGCCGGGTGCGGCTTACAGCGTCGGGTAGTCGATGTAGCCGACCGGGCCTTTGCCGTAGAAGGTTTCCGGGTGCGCCGGGTTCAACGGCGCATCGCTCTTCAGGCGGGCTGGCAGGTCCGGGTTGGCGATAAACGGCACACCGAAGGCCACCGCATCGGCCTTGCCGCTGGCCAGCCAGGCGTTGGCGCTGTCCTTGGTGAAACGTTCGTTGGCGATGTAAGGGCCGCCGAATGCCTCCTTCAGTTGTGGGCCGAGGCTGTCGTCGGCCTCTTTCTCGCGGGAGCAGATAAACGCGATACCGCGCTTGCCCAGTTCACGGGCGACGTAGGTGAAGGTCTCCGAGAGGTTCTCGTCACCCATGTCATGGGAGTCGGCGCGTGGCGCCAGGTGCATGCCGACGCGGCCGGCGCCCCAGACTTCGATCACCGCATCGGTCACTTCGAGCAGCAGGCGCGCACGGTTTTCCAGGGAGCCACCGTAGTTGTCGGTGCGCTGGTTGGTGCTGCTTTGCAGGAACTGGTCGAGCAGGTAGCCGTTGGCGCCGTGGATTTCCACGCCGTCGAAGCCGGCGGCCTTGGCGTTTTCCGCACCGACGCGGTAGGCATCGACGATGTCGGCGATTTCAGCGGTTTCCAGGGCGCGCGGGGTCGGGTAGTCCGACAGCGGGCGCACCAGGCTGACATGGCCCTTGGGTTGGATGGCACTCGGCGCGACCGGCAGTTCGCCGTTCAGGTACGAGGGGTGGGATACACGACCCACGTGCCACAGTTGCAGGAAAATCCGTCCGCCCGCCGCGTGGACGGCCTTGGTCACGTTGGCCCAGCCACGGACCTGGTCGTTGGACCAGATACCCGGGGTGTCCGGGTAGCCGACGCCCATCGGGGTCACGGAGGTGGCTTCGCTGAGGATCAGGCCGGCGGAGGCGCGCTGTACGTAGTACTCCGCCATCAGGGCGTTGGGTACACGGCCTTCATCGGCGCGGCAGCGGGTCAGCGGAGCCATGATGATGCGGTTCGGCAGTTGCAGGTCGCCGAGTTTGATCGAATCGAAAATAGTTGCCATGTGTACAAGCCTCGTGGGTAACAGTTGATAGCAGCAGTCAGTGGGTAGCGGGAGCGAGTTCGTCGTTGTCGTTCTGGCGAAAGGTGATCAGGGTCACCAGCAGTGCGAGGACCGCCAGTGCCGCGGCGGCCAGGGGCACGCTGGTGAGGCCGAAGCCGTGGGCGATGACGCTGCCGCCGACCCAGGCACCAAGGGCGTTGCCGACGTTGAAGGCGCCGATGTTCAGGGTCGAGACCAGGTTGGGCGCGGCCTGGCCGTAGGTCACCACGTTGATCTGCAGCGCCGGCACGGCGGCGAAGCAGGCCGTGGCCCAGAGGAACAGGGTGAGTTCGGCGGGGATCAGCAGCAGGCTGCTCCAGGTCAGCACGGTGGCCAGCACGGCCATGGCGATGAACACGCCGATCAGGGTCGCGGCGAGGTTCTTGTCCGCCAGCTTGCCGCCGATGATGTTGCCGACGGTCAGGCCCAGGCCCATCAGCACCAGGGTCCAGGTCACGCCCCGTGGCGAGACGCCGGTAACTTCGCCGAGCAGCGGTGCGATGTAGGTGAACAGGGCGAACACGGCGGCGGCGAACAGTGCGGTCATGCTCAGGGACAGCCAGAGTCCGGCGCCCTTGAGCGCGGCCAGTTCGGCGCGCATATCGAGTGTTTCCTCGTCGCGTTTGGCCGGCAGGTAACGGATCAGGCCGATCAGCGCGATCACACCGATCACGGTCACCGCCCAGAAGGTCGAGCGCCAGCCGGCCTGTTGGCCCAGCGCGGTGCCCAGCGGTACGCCGAGCACGTTGGCGAGGGTCAGACCGGTGAACATCAGGGCCACCGCCGAAGCACGCTTGTCCGGGGCCACCAGGTTGGCCGCCACCACCGAACCGATACCGAAGAAGGCACCGTGGCACAGGGCGGTGATGATCCGGGCGAACATCAGCACGTTGTAATCACTGGCGATGGCACAGAGCAGGTTGCCGACGATAAAGATCCCCATCAGCGCGACCAGGGCTACCTTGCGCGGTAGCCGCGCGGTGGCCATGGCCATGAACGGTGCGCCGATCGCCACGCCCAGGGCGTAGCCGGTCACCAGCCAGCCGGCGCCGGGAATCGACACCCCGAGGTCCGCCGCCACGTCGGGCAACAGGCCCATGATGACGAACTCGGTGGTGCCGATGGCGAAAGCGCTCAGGGCCAGGATGAGTAACGAAAGGGGCATCTTGTACCGTCCTTATTAGAGCTCTTGGCTCATGATGCGGAGGAACTCCTGGATGGTTTCCTCGTTGCGTTTGAAGAAGTGCCATTGGCCGGATTTCTGGCTGGTGATCAACCCGGCGCGCTGCAGGGTCGCCAGGTGCGCGGACACAGTGGATTGCGACAGACCGCAGCGCTGGTCGATCTGTCCGGCGCAGATGCCGTACTCATGGTTGTGGTACTGCTCGGGGAACTGGTTTTTCGGGTCTTTCAGCCAGCTGAGAATGTCTCGGCGTACTGGGTGTGCCAGCGCTTTTATTATTTCGTCGAGGTCAAGGGGCATGGTCGTTGCTCAGGGTGGGTAAAACGTTATATCGCGATGGAGCGAAATATATATCGGTATTTCGCGATACACCAATATGATTTTGATCTGATCTCAGCGTTGTTCGCTATATCGGGTTATAACGATATAGGCTGGCGGGGTGCTAAGCTGTCGCTCATGAATTATCTCGCACACCTGCATCTGGGCGGTCAGCGCCCGGAACAACTGCTCGGCAGCCTTTATGGCGACTTCGTCAAAGGTCGCGTGCAAGGGCAATTCACGCCATCGATCGAGGCGGCGATTCAGCTGCATCGTCACATCGATGTGTTTACCGATCGGCATCCCTTGGTGGGGCAGGCCTTGTCGCGGTTTTCCCAGACGCGGCGACGTTATGCCGGGATTGTCCTGGATGTGTTTTTCGACCACTGCCTGGCACGGGATTGGGCGCTCTATGCCGAGGGCGAGTTGGACAGCTTTACCGCCCAGGTCTATCGCGTGCTGGAGAGCGAGCGCAACCTGCCGGGGCGCCTGGCCGAGATCGCGCCCTATATGGCGGCCAATGACTGGCTGGGTTCCTACCGCGATTTCGAGGTGCTGGGGCCGGTGTTGCGGGGGATTTCGCGGCGCTTGTCGCGTCCCGAGGAGTTGGTGCACGCGATGCGCGAGCTGGAAGGGCTGTATGAGCCGCTGAGCGAGGACTTTCGGCTGTTCTACCCCGAGCTGCAGGCGTTTTCCCACGCTCATATCCTGAATGCACGCGATCCCCTGTAGGGAGCCGGCTTGCCGGCGATGGCGATTTTTCAAGCGACTACGATGTCGACTATCAGATAGCTATCGCCAGCAAGCTGGCTCCTACAGGTTACGCGGTGTTCGAGTATTCCAGTCGAGTGCGGGCGAACGCGTTGATCAGGCCGCCTCGGCCTGGCGCGGTACCGAACGCTTCACTTCCACCACCTCGCCGAACAACGCCATCTGCACCGCCTGCTGCGCCTGGAAGGCCAGTGCCGCACGTTCCTGGCCGTTGCAGGCGATCGGTTCGAGTATCTGGATTTCCACGTCGCCCTGGTCGTTGGAAAACAGGCGCATCAGGTGCGAGAGCAAATCGTCGTCGCCAATGAACGGGGCCAGCAGGTCGGGCTTGCCGTCGCGCAGATAACGAATGGCCACCGGTTGCAGCGCCACGTCCGCATCGATCGCCGCCGACAGCAGGCGACCATGGAAGGTGCGCAGCGAACGACCGTCAGTGGTGGTGCCTTCCGGAAACATCAGCAGTGGGTGCTCTTGCTCCAGATGACGGGTCATCTGCTTGCGGATCAGTTGGCTGTCCCCCGAACCGCGGCGAATGAACAGGCTGCCGGCTTTCGCGGCCAGCCAACCGGCTACCGGCCAGGTGCGTACTTCGGCCTTGGACAGGAAGGACAGCGGAGTCAAGCCGCCGAGCAAGGCGATATCGGTCCAGGACACGTGGTTGCTGACCCACAGCATCGGCTGGCTCGGCAGCTCGCCGCGCACGGTGACGCGAAAGGGCAGGGCATTGCTCAGGCGCGCCATGAAAAAGCGCGACCAGCGTTGCCGCCGGACCATGGAGTTGGCGATCTTCAGGCGTTCGAACACGCCGAAGATGCTGGCCATGCTCAGGCCGAGCGCCACCACCAGCAGCACCCGGGCTATCCGGGCGTAAACCCGTAGGCGGCTCATCAGACTGCCGCCTTGAAGTGCCGAGCGTAGCGCGGGCACAACTCGTCGCGCTTGAGCAGGATAAACACGTCGGCCACCTGGAAATCCTCATCCCAGCACGGCTCGCCGCAGATCTTCGCGCCCAGGCGCATATAGGCCTTGAGCAGCGGGGGCATTTCGGCGATGACGTTGCCGGGAATATCCAGTGACGGCAGCGGTTTTTTCGGTTCGGCGCGCAAGTGCTCGGTGCACAGGTAACGTTCGCGCAGGCGTTGCATGATCGCCTGGGCCTGGATCCCACCGTCCTGCATGGAGATGCTGGCGCAGCCCATCAGGTAGCTGTAGCCGCCTTCATTGAGGACTTCGGCCAGTTCGCCCCAGAGCACGGCGATGGTGCCGCCGTTGCGGTAGGCCGGATCGACGCAGGTACGGCCGATTTCCAGGATCGGCCCTTGCAGATGACCCAGGCCGTGCAGGCTGAATTCTTCTTCGCTGTAGTAGCGGCCCAGGGTGTTGGCGGCCTTGTGGTCGAGCAGGCGGGTGGTGGCCACCAGGCGGCCGCTGTTCAGGTCGCGCACGCCGATATGGGCGCAGTGCACATCATAATCATCCATGTCCAGGCCCAGTTCAGCGCCCTTGAGCTTGGCATTGAATTCGCCGCTGAAGACGTTGAAGCGCAAGGCCTGGGCTTCTTGCAATGCCGCGGCGCCCAGCAGGCGTTCGGCTTGCAGGCGGCGTTCACTGCCGGTGTCGCTGATGCGGGCGATCTGGGTCATTACGAGTCTCCGGTTGCCGGCCAGGGGTGCGGCCAGTCGACTTTGTTGTGCAAAGTCAGGCTATTTAGCCCCGGTGTCATCGCCATGAAGCTTTGGTGATGCTTATATGACAGGGGGCTCGGGAGCGGACACTCAAGGTGTTGATATCTTGAATACGCCACAAAACCTCTAGGAGCAGGGCTTGCTCCGGGCGGCGTTCCGACGAAGCTTTTGGCGTTCTCAAGGACGCCTTCGCGGCGGTGCGGTGATCAGACAAGCCCCGCTCCTACAGGATCTGTGTCCAGCCTCGGAGAATCCGTGCACCCGGATTGTCATCAAATGCGCTTAGGCTGGTGCGAGGCTATTTCCTCGAGCGGGCTCCATGTCCAAGGGTTCGACCTTTTTTCCTGCCTTGTTGTTGGCGTTGAGCATGACCGCGCGGGCCGAGGTCTGGCCGGCTGAAGATTGGTCCCAGGGGCCACAGGTGTCCGGGCCGGAGGTTGCAGCCCTGGAGTCCTACGCATTCCCAGCTCGCGACGATGACACGCGAAAAGGTGTTCGCAGTGATGCGCTGCTGGTGATCCGCCACGGCCAGATCGTCTACGAGCGTTATGCCGGTCCCACCGACGTCAATACCCCGCACCTCACCTGGTCCGTCAGCAAAAGCGTGATGGCCTGCGTGCTCGGCGTGGCCTATGGCCAAGGCTTGTTCCAGTTGCATGACTCGGCGGCACGCTTCTACCGCCCGATGCGCGCCCATCCCCATGTGAGCCTGGAACATCTGATGAATTGGTCCTCCGGTATCGATTGGCAGGAGGACTACGAATACGCGCCGCTGAAGTCTTCGGTGGTGGCGATGCTTTACACCCTGGGACACGCCGATATGGCCGGTTATACCGCGGCACATGGCGAGTACAGCCGGCCAGGGCGGGTCTTCCGTTATTCCAGCGGTGACAGCAACGTGCTGTCCGCCGCCTTGCGCCGGATTGTCGGCGCCAAGCGTTATCCGAACTATCCCTGGACCGCCCTGTTCGACCCGCTGGGCATTCGCAGCGCGGTCTGGGAACGCGATGCCAGCGGTACTTTCGTCGCATCGTCCTACGTCTATATGACGGCCCGGGACCTGGCGCGCATCGGCCTGCTGATGGAGCGCGAGGGACGTTGGGGAGAGCGGCAGTTACTGCCCAGGGCCTGGGTGAATTTCAACCGGCGCCCCTTCGCCGGCTATAAACCGGGCCAGGACGAAGCCGTGGGCGGCGGCCAGTGGTGGCTCAATCGTTCGCTCAAGGGCGCCGCCAAGCCCTGGCCGGATGCTCCTCCGGACACCTTCGCCGCCCTCGGCCACTGGGGCCAGGTGTTGTACGTGATCCCCAGCGCGGACCTGATCATCGTGCGCTACGGCGATGACCGCGACGGCAGCTATCGCCACAACGAACTGCTCAAGCGCGCACTGGCGGCGTTCGCGCCGACGGTGACGCCGTGAGTCTCCGGGGATTTGTACGCCGGCGTCCGTGGGTCAGCCTGCTGCTGGTGCTGTTGCTCGCCCTGGGCGCCTGGACCTGGCATGAGCGGCTGGCCTTGCAGGCTTTTCCGCGAATCATCAGCGCCTATACCGCCAAGGAGTACTGTTCCTGCCGTTATGTGATGAACAATTCGGCGGACTATTGCCTGGGCTACGTCAAACAATCAGTGCCAGTCAGTGACTTCCACGATGATCCCCAACAGCACCGGGTCACCGCCCGGGGGCTGGGACGGAGCAGCAGCGCTGTCTGGGTCGGCCCGCGCGAGGGCTGCCGGTTGGAGCCCTGATCGCTGGTTTGCCACCTCTATCCCGGGCGGGTAAGGTGGTGCCTACGTTCAATCAGGAGCTTGCATGCACCGATCCCGCCTGTTTCTGGCCCTGCTCGGGGTGCTCGCCCTACCGGCCCAAGCCAACTGGTACCTGGACAACGAGTCCTCGCGGCTGTCGTTTGTCACCACCCACAGCGCCGATATCTCTGAAGTCCACCGTTTCCTGACCCTGCACGGCAAGGTTGATCGCCAGGGCGTGGCGACCCTGGAAGTGGAGCTGGAGTCGGTCAGCACCGGCATACCCCTGCGTGACGAGCGTTTGCGTCGCGACCTGTTCGGGATCAAGACCTGGCCCGAGGCGCAAATCGTCGCACAGATCAATATCCAGCCCATCAACGACCTGGCCCCCGGCGCGCAACTGGAGTTGCGCCTGCCGCTGCTGGTGAAGCTGCGCGGCAAGGAGCACAGCTACAACGCCGAACTGCTGGCGACCCGCCTGGATGACCGGCGGTTCCAGGTGGTGACCCTGGAGCCGTTGGTACTGCATGCCGAGGACTTCGACCTGGTACCGGGGGTGTCGGTGTTGCGCAAGGCCGCCGGTCTGGCGGCCATCAGCTTGTCGGTACCGGTGGGCGCGGTGCTGATTTTCGCGGCGCGCTGACATGGCCGGCGCGATCTTCCCCTGGCGGGCCGACAACGCTTTCGAACTGTTGATCGACGGCCCGAATTTCTTCCCCTTGATGCTTGAGGCGATTGCCCGGGCCGAATGCCAGGTAGAGCTGGAGCTTTACCTGGTGGAGGCCGGCGCTTGCGCCGAAGCCATGGTCCGGGCGCTGGCCGAGGCGGCTGAACGTGGTGTGCGGGTGCGCTGCTTGTTCGATGATTACGGCAGCCTCGCGTTTACCCTGGGCCTGCGTCGACGCTTGGTCGAGGCCGGGGTCGAGTTGCGCTTCTACAATCGCCTGAGTTGGCAGCATTGGGTGCGCAATCTCTACCGTGATCACCGCAAGCTGCTGTTGGTGGATCAGTCCATGGCCGTGGTCGGTGGTACCGGCGTCACCGATGAGTTCTGGACCCCGGGTGAGGACGGCTTCGAATGGCATGAGGTCATGGTGCGGATCAGCGGCCCGCTGGTGCTTGACTGGCAACTGCTGTTCGACCGTCAATGGCTGGCCAACGAGCAGCGTGCCGCCTGGAAGCCCCTGGCGCCTTTCGGCCTGCCACGCCTGCCGCGGGTTCCGCCGGCCGGACAGGGCCTGGGCCGGGTGGCTTATGCCGATGCCCGGCAGCATCGCGACATCCTGCGTTCCCTGGTGCGGGCGCTGAACAGCGGCAAGCAACGGATCTGGCTGGCAACCCCGTATTTCCTGCCGACCTGGAAAGTCCGCCGCTCCCTGCGCCGGGCCGCCAACCGCGGCATCGATGTGCGACTGTTGTTGACCGGGCCGCGTACCGACCATCCGTCGGTGCGTTATGCCGGTCATCGTTATTACCCGCGTTTGCTCAGGGCCGGAGTGCGGATTTTCGAGTACCAGCCTTGTTTCCTGCATTTGAAAATGGTGTTGATCGATGACTGGGTCAGCATTGGCTCGTGCAATTTCGACCACTGGAACCTGCGCTTCAATCTTGAGGCCAATCTCGAAGCCCTCGACCCGCCGCTGACCCGGGCGGTGGAGGCCAGCTTCCTCAACGATTTCGCCCTCAGCCAGCCGGTCAGCTTGCAGGACTGGAAGGCCCGGCCGCTGTGGCGGCGGGTCAAGCAGCGGCTGTGGGGTTGGGTCGACCGCCTGGTAGTCAATGCGCTGGATCGGCGGGATTGATAGACTCCGATCCCGCACGCCCCGCGCCCAGGAACTGCCGATGACTTCTTCGTTGCTCATAGCTGTGCTCGCTTCCGGCTTTATCTATGGCATTACCCCGGGGCCTGGCGTGCTGGCGGTCTTCGGCATCGGTGCGGCACGCGGACGGGTGGCCGGTGCGGGGTTTCTCTGCGGGCACCTGTTGGGAGACGTGATCTGGTGTAGCACGGCGCTGGTGGCCATCGTCGGCGCTCGGGAAATCGGCAGCAGTGCGTTCGATATCCTCGGTGTGCTCAGCGGTCTTTACCTGTTCTGGCTGGGGCTGCGGGCGATCCGTACCCGCCGCTCCAGCGCCGAGGCGCCCCAGGGCGCGGCCCGGCAACCCTTCGTGCACGGCATCCTGTTCGGCCTGACCAACCCCAAGGCCTACCCGGTGGCGGTCGCGACCTTCACCGCCTTGCTCTCCAGTCGTGCCGAGCTGTTGCAGTGGTCAATGCTGCCGTGGCTGATTTTTCTCAGTTTCCTTGGCGGTGTCGTGGCATACGCTATTCTCATCGGTGTGGTCGGCGCTCGGCGGGTCAGGGCGTTTTACCAGCGGCATGAGTTGATAATCACCCGCTTATGTGGCGTGATGTTTATCGGCTTCGCCATCAATGCGCTGGTCCATGCACTGCCGGGGTTGATGCCGCACAAGGCTTGAATCTGCTGCAAGGGGAGGGCAGGAAGCCGGTATTTCCATGGATAGACGTTGACGCTTACTTTTTTTGGGCGATCTCTTTCTGATGGAATCCAAGACTGTCACACCGTTGGCCAGCTTTATCGACCTGTTGATGGACGCCGTGTGCGCGGTCGATATCGAAGGGCGGTTCGTTTTTGTCAGCGCCGCCTGTGAGCGGATCTTCGGTTACACCCAGGATGAGTTGATCGGCATGCCGATGATCAACCTGGTGCTTCCGGCAGACCGGGAGCGCACGTTGATGGCCGCCAGCGAAATCATGGGCGGGCAGCCCAAGCCGTATTTTGAGAACCGCTATGTGCGCAAGGACGGCCAGGTGGTGCATATCATGTGGTCGGCCCGCTGGTCCGAGGTCGACCAGTTGCGCATCGCCGTGGCCCGGGATGTCACCGAACGCAAGCTGGCGGAGTCCCGACAAGCTGCGCTCTACGCAATTTCCGAAGCAGCCCATGCCACCGAGGATCTGTTGGCGCTGTTCCAGCGGGTGCACCGGATCATCGGCGAATGGTTGCCGGCGGAGAACTTCTGCGTGGCGCTTTACGATCAGCAGCGCGACCAGCTGAGTTTCCCCTATCACATTGATGATCGACGCCCGCCGAATGCGCTCGACCATAATTGTGCCGAGGTCGTGCGCAGCGGCCAGCCACTGCTGTTGAACATCGAAGGCGCGCCTTCCTGCCTGGGTGTGCCGTTGAATTCACAGAACGGCACCATTGGTGCGCTGCTGGTGAAAAGCAGCGGCGGCGAGCGCTACACCGAACACGACCAGGAACTGCTGCAATTCGTCTCGGCCCAGGTTGCGGCGGCTATCGAGCGCAAGCAACTGCAGGCGCGTCTGGAGTACATGGCGCGCTACGATCAACTGACTCACCTGCCCAACCGGGCGTTCCTTCAGGAGCGTCTGAAGGCTGCGTTGGTCCGGGCTCGGCGCGAGGGCGGGCTACTGGCGTTGCTTTATGTCGATCTGGACAAATTCAAACAGGTCAATGACAGCTTCGGGCATGCGGTGGGCGACTTGCTGTTGCAGGAAGTGGCTCGACGCCTGCAACAATGTGTCCGGGATACCGACACCGTGGCGCGTATTGGCGGCGACGAATTTGTCATCCTGCTGGAACATTTGCAGCAGCCGGAGCATGCGAGCCGAGTGGCCGACAAGGTTCGCCACCTGCTTGGCGAGCCCGTGCCAGGGGCGGTTTTCGACCTGAGCATCGTGGCGAGTATCGGGATTGCGCTGTATCCGGAAAATGGCGAAGAAGCGCAGCAACTGTTCAAACATGCGGATGAAGCGATGTATGGCGTCAAGCGGGGTGTGGTGACGCACTGACGGCGGCGATTGCCGGTGGTTGTATCTGGATTTGTACAATATCGCTAAAGTTCGTTGATTTCAGGTCGATGTCTTGGAGACACAAACCTGAATGAGTTCTGGTCATGGTTTCCATCAGCAGCGTCAACATCAATACTCCCAGTGTCGTCCCCGCGCCGTCCCCGTTCGATACCGAGCCGTCCAAGGGGGCTGATAAGGACAGCAAGGTCGAGGCCGGCAGCTCGGCAGGGGTCAAAGTCAACCTGTCCGGTGCCGGAATCAGCGCGTCCAAAGCCGACCAGGCCCAGGCGGCCAGTTCGGAGCCGGAACATATCAAGCAACTGCGCAAGCAGATCGAGCGGTTGCAGAAGATGATCGCCGAGAAACAGGCCCAATTGCAGCAGCTTCTGGCGAACAAGAACATGAGTCCGGAGCAGAAGGCGCAGCAAGTCACCGCGCTGAATGGTGAGTTGTCGACCCTCTACGGGTCGTTGGCCACGATAAATGGCGCGTTGATCTCGGCCTTGAAGAAGCAGGCTGAAGGCAACAAAGGCTGATTCAGGCGGCAAGGCTTGATCACGATCTTGTGTTGGTATGCCCTTTGGGGGACGACCTTTCTTTGTTCAGTTTTGTGTCTACTCTCAAGAGTGGTCACTTTGCCATTACTCCCACCAAAGGATCTGAACAGGTCAGAGGTCGTTCATGGCATTCTTCGCAAAGCTCACCCGTTTCGCTGTCCTGCTGCGCCTGTCTTGGATTGTCAGAGTACTACTGATCAGCTGCGTTGCCGTTCCGGCGTTGGCGGCGATGACGACAACCACAAATACCCTGGCTACGCGGCCAGGGGTGACGGAACGATTTATTCTAATAACACCAGAGCACCCGCTAGCCAGTTTGATTTTGTTTTCTGGGGGGGATGGTCAACTTGGTATCAGTGATAATGGGGATATCCGCACGGGCAAGAATAACTTTCTAGTCCGGACGCGCGATCAATGGGCGGCTCAAGGGTTTCAAGTTGCAGTCGTCGATATGCCCTCAGACGGGCTTGCGCGGGACAGTTATAGATACGCTCAGGATATTCGTTATGTCGCCGAGTTTCTGAAGAAGAAATCCAATATCCCGCTATGGCTGGTCGGTACGAGTCGTGGAACGACTTCCGCAGCATCGGTCAGCGTAAAGTTTGCATCGGATGGTTTATTTAATGGCGTGGTTCTGACGTCAAGCATTCTCGAGGGGGAGGGCAGCGTCACTGCGCTTGATCTGTCTCGTATCAAGGTGCCGGTGTTGGTTGTGCATCATCGTGATGATGGGTGCCGTGTTACCCCCTATGAATTGACGCAGGGGCTTCTTGGCCATCTTTCTTCTGCCCCGGCCAAGGAACTGATCACGATAGAGGGTGGGGACGACTCCGGTAAACCTTGTGAAGCCATGGCGCATCATGGTTACAACGGAGTCGAGAGCGTCGTGGTGCAAAAGGTGAGTGACTGGGTCAAGGTTCACTCGGCCCACTAGCCTCACTCCTCGGAAAAGGCCTTCTCCATCAGGTGGTAAGAGCCTGTTCGTGGCGGCCGCGGGTACTCGAAAAAAGTTAGGGCGGATGAAAGTATTGATTTTTTATATCAAAAAAAATGCATTCATATAGCAATATTTTGCGTTTGTCTGTTGGTTTCAGTGTTGCCAAAATGGCGACCTGATTCTCCAGGGAATGCTCTTTTCGTGCCTCCCCCGGTACACAGGCTCATTGATATCAATGAGCCTTTTTATTAAGCGTGAAAAATGCTCAAGTCTGTCTTCTCGGGTTTTTACCCGGCATCATCCAATACCAAGCCCAGGGAGTGGTTGCGCGCGTCAGTCGGAGCGTGTGCGGGGGTTCTTGTCACGTCGCTGGTGTGCCAATACTTCTATGGGCTGGAGTTGACACTTCATCTTGTCGGGCCAGTCGGCGCATCGGCTGTTTTGTTGTTCGCGGTTTCTACCGGCACGCTGGCTCAGCCCTGGTCGATAGTCGGCAGCTATTTTGTCGCCACGGTGGCTGCATTGATTACGGTGCCGCTACTCGGCCATTCTTTTTTAAGCGCCAGTGTCGCGGTGGGGTTGGCGATTGGGGCGATGTGTGTTCTGCGCTGCCTGCACCCTCCCGGCGGGGCTGTTGCGCTTTGTGTGGTCTTGTCTCAAGCCGATCTGGCACCCTTGGGCCTGCAGGTCTTTTATCCGGTGATGCTCAATGCCGCGACGCTCTTGGGATGCGCACTGGTATTCAATAATCTGACCGGCGTGCGTTATCCCAAGGCCCATATCAATCCAGCGGCAGAGATCAATCACACCCGGGATATCCCTCCGTTCGAGAGGGTCGGTTTCAATAGTGATGACCTTGACGCAGCTTTGGCGGATGTTGACGGATTTGTTGACGTAACGAGAGAGGACCTGGAAAGAATTATTCGATCCACTGAAAAGCACGCGTTAAGACGAAGCATGGGGGATATCCAGGCCTCGCAGATCATGTCGAAGGATGTGCTGTCAGGGACGTCGGAAACCACGATCAAAGAAGCGGTGCGGATCCTGATGCATCACCACATCAAAACCTTGCCCGTGCTGAATGAGGAAAAACATATCGTCGGTATCATCAGCCTGACGGATATTATCAAACACCCGGCAACCAGTCGGAGCAGCGGGTTGCCAGGTGTGTTCGGGGTCAAGAAAAAAACCTTGTTGAAAGACATCATGCACGCCCCGGTGACCTGCGTGACGACAACGACCCACATTGTTGAGCTGATACCGTTATTGTCAACGCAGGGCTTGCACTGTATCCCGGTTCTGCAAAATGACCTGTTTGTCGGGGTGATTACACAGACGGACTTGATCGCGGCCTTGCACCGCGACCTGATCGTGCACCTGCATTAGTCAGATCAGCGGGTCCCAGCGTTGAGACCAATCGCTATCGCGAGTGACAATGTCTTTCAACAGCTTTATGGCGAGCTGCAGTTCGACGGATGATCGGCTACGGGAGTAGACCAGGAAGGTCGGGTAGCTGAACTCAGGAGCGCAGCTGACGCGCTCAAGAATGCCGCTTTCAATATAGGATTGCACCACTCGGGTTCTGAAGTAGCCCGATCCGCCATTGTCGAGAATATATTGCAGGGCCACCGGTCCCAGGTTGAAGGAAAGCGCCGCCTTGGCCTTCTCCGGCAAGGCCGCATCGTGGGCTTGCCGAAAACCATCGCCCCAATCGATGTAGACATAAGGTTCAGGCTTGGCGATCAGGCGGACCAGGATCAATTTCTCTTCGAGAATCTGCTCGACTTGCAGATCGGGCCAGTAGGCCGGTTGATAGACCAGGGCCGCATCCAGAAGGCCAAGCTCCAATTGCCGCAATAGCGTTGAGCCGTCCCGGATTTCTGTTTTGATGGCATGCGTCGGTATGGATTTCTGGATTTCACCAACCCAATCCAGAATCAGCGGATTGCATAAACTGACTTCGCCACCGATATGCAACATTTTATGAAAGCCTTCGGGCAAGGGTAGATCCCTGACCGCGGCTTCCCAGGTGTGTACCAGCTGGTTGGCATAGACAACGAAGGCTTCCCCGTCCGCGGTCAGTTTGGCACCGGCTTTATTGCGTACGAATAACCTGCTGTTGAGACTGCTTTCGAGCTTTTGCACGCGGGCGGTTATCGCCGTCTGGGTCACATGCAATCGCTGCGCGGCGGCAATCAGACTGCCGCATCTGACGATTTCCAGGAAGGTTTTAGCCAGCTCGATATCCATGCGTATGCGCCCAAAAATACCTTATGGAGCCACGCGGGGGCGGGCCTTGTAAAGGTGAGTCTGGGTGAGCTTTTCAGATCCGGTGCAGGTTCCTGCCTAGAGGGACGCCCTCCGGACTAATCGCTTCAATCGAGTCGGAAGGTGGCATTGGATAATGCTCGTCTTCGTATTTTTCGATGAGCAGCGCAAGAGCTTCCAGCTCATCCCCTTCAGGTGAGCCGATTTCTGCACCCCATAGCTGTTTCATACCCGCCCATAAAAAAACCGGCCACCAGGGCCGGTTTTCTTTTGTCTTCGTCGCGCTGTTCAGCAACGTCAGACTGGATTCGATTGGAGCGGGTGAAGGGAATCGAACCCTCGTTATCAGCTTGGGAAGCTGGAGTAATGCCATTATACGACACCCGCTCGGACGGCTGACTTTGTACCAGATGTCGCCGAGGATTTGAAGTTTTTCTTTGAAAATCTGTGTTTTAACAAGCATGTCGGGGTGGCGCTGGCGCACGCAAGAGCAATACCCGTCAGCAAGGCCGAGCGCGGTTTCCGACGGGGCGGGGCTTGCCTGCGAGACTTCTGACGGCCGCTCGGGCCTCATCGCTGCGATGCGGCGTCCCGACAAGTCAGGTTCCTACAAGGGGTTGGCGTCCATCACGGGATTTGTGTTCGTTCGCCAGAACTCTGCAAACCCGTGACGGCCCTCGTTCACATGGCTTGTGCATGGTGCTCCTGAACGTGTCGGTAATAGCGCGATCGGCTTTCCTGGTGTGTCGGCTTGAGGAACTCCAGCAACGCGTGGCGGCTGTCGCGGCACGCGGACTTGTGTTCCATGTCGAGAAAATGCCCGGTGCTGCGGATCGTGGTGAAGTGGCTATGGCGCACATGCTGGCCGAATTGCAGCGCATCGTGTGGCGAGGTGTATTCGTCCCATTCGCCATTCATGAACAGCACCGGTACCTCGATCCGTTTCGCCGCCGTCAGGTAGCACAGCCGGTCACTGTTGAGCACATGGCCGATATGGAAATGCATCTGCTCGTATTCATGCTCGGCCAGGCTGCTGACATGCCGGTAGTTGTAGCGCTTGAACAGCGACGGCAGGTGCTTGCCGATGGTGCTGTTGACCAGGTGGCCCATGCGGTCGCGGTCGCAGGCGCTGAGGTAGTCGACGCCCCGTTCCAGGTAATCGCGCATCGGTTCGCTGAGCACCGGCGAGAAGGAGCTGATCACTGCCTTTTCGATCCGTCGTGGCTGGTGCGCCAGGGCCACCAGGGTCGCCGCGCTGCCCCAGGAAAAGGACATCACGTGCTCGGCGGCGAAGTGGTCGATCAGCTCCAGGAGGATCTGTCCTTCGACTTCTTTGGTCAGCATTTTCTCGTGACGGTTGTGGGCCTTGGACTTGCCCGCGTAGGGCTGGTCATAGCACACGACATTGTATTGCGGGTGCAGATTCTTCACGGTCTGTGCAAACGACGCAGTGGTGGCCATCGAGCCGTTGACCAGGATGATGGTCTTTTCTGCGGCATCTGCGCGATAGAACTCCGTGTAAACCCGATACTGCCCCTGTATATCCAACACAGCGATTTCTGGCCTCATGTCAAAAGACTCCTGGCTAGCGGGTATGCGCGCAACGAACTGTGCACGAGCTATATGACAGGTAGGCATTCGCCTGGAATTTTGCAGGCCCATGTCGGTCCGTTGAAGCCTGGCCGACGGGTGTTGTTATAGGCGGGCAATCTGCCGGAAAGCGAGAGCCGGTGGGCCTCGCAGCCGACAAAGAGTTTCTTGGAATGATGGTGTGACTTGTCAGTCATATTTCGGCTGACGGTCTGATTCAAGCAGGCGTCAGGCGATTGCGCAAGGAACGATTTGTCATAAGTCGGTGACTTCTGCCCAGCGGTCGTCGTCGCGGCTCAGATCAGCCCGATTTCTTCGGCGCGCAGCGGGCGGTATTGCCCCGGGGCCAGGTGCTCGTCCAGCACCAGTGGGCCCATGGCTTCGCGGTGCAGGCGCAGGACCTTGTTGTCGAAGTGGCCGAACATGCGCTTGACCTGGTGATAGCGGCCTTCGACGATGCTCAAGCGGGCGCTGCGCGGGCCGAGCAACTCCAGCGTGGCGGGCAGGGTGGTGAGGTCCTCGAAGGCGAAGTACAGGCCGCGGGCGAAGGTCTCGGCGTATTCGGCGCCTATGACCTGCTCGGTCTCCACGTAGTAGACCTTGGGCAGTTTGGTCCGTGGCTGGGTCAATCGGCGCGACCACTGGCCATCGTTGGTCAGGACCATCAGCCCGGTGGTGTTGAAGTCCAGGCGGCCGGCGATGTGCAGCTCAAGGGCGTCGGGTTCGTCGATCAGATCGAGGACCGTGCGGTGCTGCGGATCGCGGGTGGCACTGACGCAGCCCTGGGGTTTGTGCAGCATGAAGTAGCGCGGCGGGCGGCCTGCCTGCAGCACTTCGTCATCGACTTCGACCTGGCTGAACTCGCGGACTTCGTGATGGGGATCGGCGATGATCAGGCCGTCGACCCGGATCCGTCCTTGCACCAGCAACAGGCGCACCTGTTGGCGGTTGAAGCGCGGCAGGTTGCTGAGGAAACGGTCAAGGCGCATGGCTGAAGGCTTCGGGGTGGGCAGGCAGTTTACGTCATGGCGTCGATCGTGGGGGCGTCTTCAGTTGCTCATCCACTTGCGCGCAACGCGGACACAGGCAGGCGGCGTTGCGCAGTTCGTCGGGCAGCGCTTGGAGTCGCGCCGGGTCGATGCTGACGCTGTAGCACCAGCAGGGCCGGTCGGCGCTACGCGGGTCGGCCAGGGCGCAGTCGTTTTGCGCACCGCAGGCCGGGCAGCGGCTGGGGTCATGCATGGGCGGATTTCAGCAGGTCGCTGCAGACGCGGTTGCGTCCGCTCTGTTTGGCCCGGTACAGCGCGTGATCGGCCCGGGCCAGCAGGCTGTGCAGGGTGTCGTCCTGTTGCAGTGAGGTCAGGCCGATGCTGACGGTCAGTTGCAGGCTCTGGCCGTTGTAGCTGTAACGCTGTTGCTCGATATGTCGGCGAATTTTCTCGGCGATCAGTTGGGCATTGGCGCCGTCGGTGTCCTTGAGCAGGACAATGAATTCCTCGCCGCCCCAGCGGCAAATGATTTCCGACTGACGCAGGCAGTTCTCCAGGTCTCGGGCAAATCCGCTCAGCACGGCATCGCCGGCAAGGTGGCCGTGGCTGTCGTTGAGTTGCTTGAAGTGGTCCAGATCCAGCAGCAGCGCGGTCAGCGGCTTGGGTTCGCGTTGGGCTTCATGCAGGGCCTGGGCCGCCAGCAGGTCGAAGCCTCGGCGGTTGGGCAGGCCGGTGAGGCTGTCGAGCGTCGCCAGGGCCTGGATCCTGCGCTGGTAGCGATGCACCACGCGGTTGAGCAGGGCCAGCACGATCAGGCTGACCAGCAGGCAGATCAGCAGGTTCAGGTACAGCGACTGGCGAATCCCGCTGAGGGCACCGTCTTCACGCTTGTCGACGAACAGGTACCAGTTCAGCTCCGGAATGAAGCGTACGTTGAGGAAATGCCCCTTGCCGTCCGGTTCCGCGTATTCGTAGCTGCCATCATGCGGTTTGGGCAGCTTGGCCTGCAGGTTCTTCATGCTCGCCAGCTCGTTCAGCGACTGTCCGGCCCGGGCGCCTTCGGGGCCGCCGTCGGCACCGGTCAGTACCAGGCGGCCGAAAGTGTCGACGAAGTACACGCTGCGCTGGTAGCGCTGCTGGTACTTGTCGATCAGCTTGACCACCGCGTCCACGGTCAGACCGACACCGGCGGCGCCGATGAAGTGCTCGTCGTAGTCGAAGACCTTGTAGTTGATGAAGAAGGTCAGGCGGTTATTGTTGGCGGTGTCCGGGTCGACATTGATCTCATAGGGCGCTTGCATGTCCCGCACGCGGAAGTACCAGAGGTCATTGGGCTCGTCGATACGGATTTTTTTCAGCACGCCCTTGGCCTGGTAATAGGTCAGGTTGCTGTTGGAGACGAAGAAGGCGGTGTAGGCGCCGTAATGGGTCATGACTTCGTTGAGGTAGCGGGTCATCTGCTGCGAATCGCGCTCGCCGGCCACCACCCAGTCACGCATGAAGGTGTCGCGGGCCATCATCGAGGAAATCAGCACCGGGCGGACCAGGTCCTTCTGGATTTCCGAATAGACCGTGTCGGAAGTCAAGGGCAGTTCGGTGTTGACGATACCGTCGCGGATCGAGGCGCGTGAGGCGTAGTAGCTGAGCAGGGAGGTCGCGAGGAAACCGCTGGCCAGCAAGGCGATCAGCGTCAGGATCAGCGAGCGTTGCGAGTAGAGCACTGAGCGAAGCGGCATGACGATTCCGTAGGCGGGTTCCCGATGGACGCATTCTAGTGGCGCGGATAAAAAATGCCTGCACATTTTGCGCGGATGTTGCGCTGCGCCACCCTGGCTTGCTGAATGCTTCCGTATAGGCCGTGTAGGTCTACGCTTCTGTGAGACCAACAAATACGAGGGGTGCACCATGGGGTTTGGCATAACACGGGCCTTGTCAGGCTTTTTGCTGGCGTTTTTTCTCGGGCCGGCGCTGGCGGCGAGCGCGCCGACCGATGAAGCATCAGCTGCCAGGGCACTGCTGGAAAATGCCGTGGCCTATTACCACGATCAGGGCGACAAGGCCTTCGCCGCGTTCAGTCGCCAGGGGGAGTTCGTCGATCAGGACCGTTATGTGTTTGTGGTCGATACCCGGGGGGTGATGCTGGCCAGCGGTGGCCCGTCTTCGGCGTTGATCGGACGTGACGTGTCCGAGACACTGGGCCCGGATTTGCACAAGGCGTTCAAGGACGTGCTCAAGACGCCGGAGGGTAGCGGCATCCAGGAAGCCGAGTATCGCTGGCAGAACTGGAGCGACGGCAAGGTCGAGCGCAAACGGGTGTTTTTCCAGCGGGTCGGTGAGCGCATCCTGGCGGTCGGTTATTACCTGCCCCGGGCCTCGCCGGGGCAGGCCAAAGCCCTGCTGGCGAGGGCCGCGAACGATCTGGGCAAGGACCAGCGGGGCACCCTCGAAGCGATCAATAGTCTTCAGGGCGGCTTCCTGGAGGACGACCTGTATGTCTTCGTGGTGGATCTGAAAACCCATCGCTACCTGGCCCACGGGACCAACCTGCGACTGTTGGACACCGACTTCAGCAAGGTCAAGGACCCTGACGGCAAGCCGGTGGGGGAGCCGATCCTGGCGTTGATGGCCAAGCAGGAGCTTGGGGAGTACGAATATCGCTGGAAGAACCCGGTGACCGGAAAGGTCGAGGACAAGCATGCCTACCTGAGGAAGGTCGGGCAGTACCTGGTGGCGGTCGGGTATTACAGCCCTTGACCACCCGACCGGGGAAGGCTGTCGATCAGTGGGCCTTGTCGTCCCGCCCGCGCAACACTTTGTTCGGCATCGCCAGTGCCGCCGCCAGTCCCAGCAGGGCGACGGCGGCGCTGATCAGCAGCAGGTGGCGGAAGGTCAGCAGCAGTTCCCCGCGCAAGGCGTCGCGCGCCGGACCTTCGGCGCTGTTCAGGCCTTCGAGCAGGGCATTGCCCGAAGAGCCTTCGGCGACCACCGAAGCCCCGGCCAGGTGGGTCAGGCTGGAGTCCTGCAAGAGCGCCAGTAGCAACGCCGACATCAGCGCCACACCCATGGCGCCGCCGAGGGAGCGGAACAGGTTGGTGGTGCTGGTGGCGACACCGATATCACGCTGTTCCACGGAGTTCTGCGTGCCCACCAGCGAGGTCGGGAACTGCATACCGCCGGCGATTCCGCCGAGCAGCATGAACAGGCTGCTGAGCAGCACCGCCTGGGGTGGGGTAAACGCCATGCCGAGGATCGCCAGTGGCATCAGCAGCGCGCCGCTGAGGATCAGCGGTTTGTAGTAGCCGGTCACCGAGGTCCGTCGCCCGGCGAAATAGGCGCCCATGGGCAGGCCCATTGCCAGCGGCAGCAAGTGCAGGGCCGCACTGTCCGCTCCGGCACCGGTCACGCTCTGGAAGCGCAGGGGCATCAGCACCGTGAGCGAGATCGCCTGGAAGCTGGTGAAGAATATCGTGCACCAGCACAGCAGGGCGTTACGGTTGAGGAACAGATGCATCGGCAGCAAGGGTTCCACGCTGCGTCGTTCATGCAGGACAAACAGCCAAAGGGCGATCAGCGCCGTGACCAGCAGGCCCAGGACCTGGCTGTCGTTCCAGTGGCGGCCCTGGCCGATGAAGGTGATGCCCAGCAGCAGGGCGGTCAGGCCGATGATCATCAGCACGGTGCCGAGGTAGTCGATGATCGGCTTGCGCTGCGGTAGCGGCAGGCCGACCAGGGTGCGCTGGGCCACCAGCCAGGCCCCCAGGCCCAGCGGCAGGTTGATCAGGAAAACCCAGCGCCACGACAGGTATTCGGTCATATAGCCGCCGAGCACCGGTCCGGCGACGCTGGCCACCGCGTACATGCTGCTGAAATAGCCCTGGTAACGGCCGCGTTCGCGGGGCGGGATGATGTCACCGATAATTGCCTGGCTGACCGAAATCATGCCGCCGGCACCGATGCCCTGGATGATCCGCGCCAGCACCAGTTGCTCCATGCTCTGGGCCATGCCGCAGAACAGCGAGGCGAGGGTGAACAGGCCCATGCCGAACAGCATCAAGCGGCGTCGACCGTAGAGGTCGCCGAGCTTGCCGTAGATCGGCACGGCCACGGTCATGGCCACCATATAGCCGGAAATGACCCAGGCCAGCAGGCCCAGGTCCTTGAATTGGGCGGAGATGGCGGGCATCGAGACGGCGACAATGGTCTGGTCCAACGCACCAAGGAAAATCGCCAGCATCAAGGCGATCAGGATACTGCGAATCGCCGGCTTCGTTTGGCCGGACTGATTGAGATTGGTCACGGTAGAACCTGCAAGCAGTGGTTGACCCGCTCACCAGGCAAGTACGCGGGGATGTTTGCCAGTGTACTCGATAGCCTGCTATTCGATAGTCTCGTAAGTTAAGGCGGGCGAGATATCTCAGTGCACTCAGGCTGGCCGTGTGCGGCACGCAGCGTTGCTCATAACCCCTCATCCCAGAGCGGCGTTTCGGGAAAGCGCCGCACCAGGAAGTCGAGCATGCTGCGCAGCGTGGCCGGCATGTGTTTGCGCGAGGCGTACACCGCATAGATGTTCATCAGTATCGGTTCGGCCTGGGGCAGCAGTCGTACCAGTTCGCCACGCTTGATATAGGCGCCGGCCTGGTAGGTGGGCAGCATCGAGATACCGGCCCCGGCGATCACCGCTTGCATCAGAGTGCTGGCCTCGTTGGCGCTGATATTGCCCTGCACCGGCACTGAGATCTGTTCGCCGTCCTGCTTGAAATGCCAGAGGCTCTTGCCGAAGTACGAGTGGGTCAGGCAATTGTGCCGGCTCAGGTCCTCCACCCGTTGCGGCGCCGGATGTTCGCGCAGGTAAGCCGGGGAGGCGCAGATCACCGAGCGACAAACGGTCAGTCGCCGGGCGATCAGGTTCGGGTCCAGTTCGGTGCTGGTGCGGATCGCCAGGTCGATGCGCTCGTCCACCAGATTCACCGTGCGATCGAGCATCTGCAGGTCGACGCTGACACCCGGATGGTGCCTGACGTACTCGGCCATGGCATCGGCCAGTTGCGCCAGGCCGAAGGAGGTACTCACGCTGATCCGCAGCAGCCCGCGCGGCGCCTCGTCCGGTACGCTGACGGCGGCCTGCAGGTCCGCCGACAATTCCAGCAACTGCCGGCAGCGCGGCAGGGTTTCGTTGCCGGCGGCGGTCAGGCTCAGCTTGCGAGTGGTGCGGTGCATCAGTCGGGCGCCAACCCAGTCCTCGAGTTCCGCGAGATAGCGTGACACCACTGGCCGCGACAGGTCCAGATGATCGGCCGCCGCCGACTGGCTGCCCAGGTCGACTACCGTGACGAAGACCCGCATTGCCGTAAGACGATCCATGATTTGCCCACTTTCAGAAACAAACTATGTTCCAGCATCGCATTTTTTGTATTGGTTCGGGCAACTAAGCTCTGTTCATTGCCATCACGGCCAACAGATCTCGGAGTTGCACATGATCGGATTGTCTTTATTTCGTCGTCTCTTGCTCGCCACCGCGACCCTGGGCTTTGTCGCACACGCGGCGGCGGCCCCGTCGGCCCTGACCCTGGATGTCTACAATCCTGGCACCTCGGCGATTTTTCCGGTGAGTTCGGTGCTGGTCAGCGGTGAGAAGGAGGCGATCCTGGTGGATGCCCAGTTCGGCAAATCCCAGGCCGAACAACTGGTGGAAAAAATCCGCGCCAGCGGCAAGCAACTGAGCACCATCTACATCAGCCATGGCGACCCGGACTACTACTTCGGCCTGGACACCATTACCCGGGCATTCCCCAAGGCCAAGGTGCTGGCGTCGGCGCCGACCGTGGCGCATATCAAGGCCACTGTCGACGGCAAGCTGGCTTTCTGGGGGCCGAAGATGGGCGCCGATGTACCGGCGCACACCGTGGTGCCGCAGGTGCTCAAGGGCGACCGCCTGACGCTGGAAGGGCGTGAGCTGGAAGTTGTCGGTTTGAACGGCGAGCAAGCGGATCGCACTTTTGTCTGGATTCCGTCGATCAAGGCGGTGGTGGGCGGTGTCGTGGTGGCGGACAACATCCATGTGTGGATGGCTGATACCCAGACCGCGCAGTCCCATCAGGCCTGGCTGGCGACACTGCAACGCATCCAGGCGCTGCAACCCATGACCCTGGTGCCTGGTCACTACCTCGGTGATAGCTCGCGCGCTCTCGCGGCGGTGCAATTCACCGCGGATTACATCAAGGCCTTCGACGAAGAAACCGCCAAGGCCAAGAATTCCGCCGAATTGATTGTGGCGATGAACAAGCGTTATCCGGGCCTCGGTGAGGAGTCCTCGCTGGAACTCAGCGCCAAGGTCGCCAAGGGCGAGATGAAGTGGTGAGTTCGCTCGCCGGCTGATTAGACGTATCTGTAGGTCGGTCTTCCTGCCCCAGGCTGGGAAGGCCCCCCTCGACGCACCGCGTCATTCGATTGGAACTGGAGAGTGTCATGAGCAAGATTGCAATCATTGGTGCCACCGGACGTGCCGGTAGCCAGTTGCTGGAAGAGGCCCTGCGTCGCGGCCACAGCGTGACCGCTATCGCCCGCAACCCGGCGAAGATCGCCGAGCGTGCCGGCGTGCTGAAAAAGGCGGTCGATGCGCTGGATGCCGCGGCGCTGGAAGCGGCGGTTGCCGGTCACGACGTGGTGATCAGCGCCGCGCATTTCGCCACCCTGCCGGCCGCGGCGGTGATCGGCCCGGTGAAGAAGGCCGGGGTCAAGCGCCTGCTGGTGGTCGGCGGTGCCGGTTCGCTGTTGTTGCCAGGTGGCGCTCGGGTGATCGACAGCCCGGGCTTTCCGCCGGAGTACAAGACTGAGGCCGCCGCGGGGGCGGAGTTCCTTGAGGCCTTGCGTCAGGAAAAGCAACTCGATTGGAGCTTCCTGTCGCCGTCGGCGGAGTTTGTCGAAGGTCAGCGTACCGGGCACTTCCGCCTGGGCAAGGATGACCTGCTGGTGAGTGCCGAGGGCCGTAGCTGGATCACCTTCGCCGACTACGCCATCGCCCTGTTGGATGAAGTCGAGAAGCCTGCGCACTCGCGTCAGCGGTTTGCCGTCGGCTATTGAGTGATTGTGGGCTGCTTGAAATTTGAGGTCGAACGCGGTCCTGTGGCGAGCGGGCAAGCCCGCTCCGCCGCCTGTGCCACCAGCCACTCCATCAACTCCCGCAACTCCGGCGCCGTCCCGGCCCGCTCCGGGTAGACCAGGTAGTACGCCTGCCCGGTGCGCACCCGCAAATCGAACGGCATGACCAGCCGCCCGGCGCTCAGGTCCTCGCCGATCAACGCCCAATCGCCAATCGCCACGCCCGTGCCCTGGGACGCCACGCTCATCGCCAGGTCCAGGGTGTCGAAATGCTGTCCCTTGCCGATATTGCTGACCCGCGCACCCGCCACCTTGAGCCAGGCTTCCCAGTCCCGCTGGTCGCGCGTGGGATGCAGGAGCATGTGCTGCTCAAGGTCGGCGAAGCTGCTCAACGGCACCGGACCTGCCAGCAGTTGTGGCGAGCAAACCGGCGTCAGTTGCTCATCGAACAGATGGTGAGAGGCCACCGAAGGTCCCGGCGCCGCGCCATAGACCACGGCGGCATCGAATTCCTCGCGACGGAAATCCACCGCATGCTGCACCGTGGTGGTCAGCTCCACGGGCACGTCCGGGCGCTCCTTCTGCCATTGCAACAGGCGCGGTAGCAGCCAGCGCATCATGCAGGTCGGGGCCTTGAGTTGCAGGGCCTCGCGACGGGCGCCGAGCTGATCCACGGCCTCGTCGATCAGGTTGAACACCTGCTGGATCCGTGGAAACAGCTCACGACCCTGGGCCGTCAGGCTCAGGCCACGGGCCTGGCGCTGGAACAGCGCATAACCGAGGTGGCTCTCCAAGCCGGCGATCTGCCGGCTCACCGCCCCCTGGGTGATGTGCAGCAACTCGGCCGCACGGGTGAAGTTGCAGCACTGGGCGGTGACCAGGAAGGTATGCAGAGCGGGCAGCGGTGGTGGACGTTTCATGGCGGGGCAGCTCAGGCATGACGACAGGACATGCCTAGTATGACTATTTTTGCCTTGTGCCCGCCATCGGCCAAACGCTCCAATAACCCTATCGCCGTGCTCACCGGCAGCATGGCTTATACGAACAAGAAGGGCGGGACAGATGGCGACGTGCGGCGAAGTATTGGTCAAGTTACTGGAAGGCTATGGGGTCGAGCAGGTGTTCGGCATTCCCGGCGTGCATACCGTGGAGCTCTATCGCGGGCTGGCGTCGTCGAGCATCGAGCATGTCACCCCGCGCCACGAACAGGGTGCCGGTTTCATGGCCGACGGCTACGCCCGTACCAGCGGCAAGCCAGGGGTGTGCTTTATCATCACCGGTCCCGGCATGACCAATATCACCACGGCGATGGGCCAGGCCTATGCCGATTCGATCCCGATGCTGGTGATCTCCAGCGTGCAGTCGCGCAGTCAGTTGGGCGGCGGGCGCGGCAAGCTGCACGAGTTGCCGAACCAGGGCACGCTGGTGGCAGGCGTCGCGGCGTTCTCCCACACGCTGATGTCGGCAGCCGAGCTGCCGGCGGTACTGGCCCGGGCCTTCGCCCTGTTCCAGGCCGGGCGGCCACGTCCGGTGCATATCGAGATTCCCCTCGATGTGCTGGTGGAAAACGCCGATGCCTTGCTCGATAGCCGGCCGGTGCAGATTAGCCGTGCCGGCGCCGCCCCCGCGGCGGTCGCGCAAATGGCCGAACTGCTGGCCAAGGCCCGGCGTCCGCTGATCCTCGCCGGTGGCGGCGCCATCGATGCCGCCGCCGCGCTGACCCGCCTTGCGGAGCGCCTGGAGGCCCCGGTGGCGTTGACCATCAATGCCAAAGGCATGCTGCCGTCGCGCCACCCACTGCTGATCGGCTCGACCCAGTCCATGGTCGCCACCCGCGCCCTGGTGGCGGATGCCGATGTGGTCCTGGCCATCGGCACCGAGCTGGCGGAAACCGATTACGACATCACTTTTGCCGGCGGCTTCGAGATTCCCGGCACCCTGCTGCGTGTCGATATCGACCCGGACCAGACCGTGCGCAACTATCCGCCCAAGGTCGCGCTGGTGTCCGACTCGCGGACCGCGGCCGAGGCGCTGCTCGCCGCCGTCGAAGGCCTGGTGCTGGCTGACCGCCAAGGCGATTGGGGGGCACAACGCGCCGCGGCCTTGCGCGTCGAGCTGGATGCGCTCTGGGATGCCCCGACCCGCGCCCAGACGCAGTTCCTCAACACCGTTCTCGAGGTGCTGCCGGAAGCGGTGCTGGTAGGTGACTCGACCCAGCCGGTGTACACCGGCAACCTGACCCTGAACCCGGAGCAGCCGCGGCGCTGGTTCAACTCGTCTACCGGCTACGGCACCCTTGGTTATGCCTTGCCGGCCGCCATCGGCGCCTGGCTGGGCGGGGCCAGCGAACGCAGCCAACGGCCCCCGGTGGTCTGTCTGATCGGTGATGGCGGCTTGCAGTTCACCCTGTCGGAACTGGCCAGCGCAGTGGAAGCGCGGACTCCGATCATCGTGTTGCTGTGGAATAACCAGGGCTACGAAGAGATCAAGAAATACATGGTCAATCGCGCCATCACCCCGGTCGGCGTGGATATCTACACCCCGGACTTTATCGGTGTGGCCCGGGCCCTGGGTTGTGTGGCCGAGGCCGTCGCTGGCGTCGAGACCCTGCGTGGCGCCCTGGAGGCCGCCGCGGATCGCCAGGGGCCGACCCTGATCGAAATCGACCAGCAACTGTGGATGGACGGGGGGGCCTGGTGATGAAAGCGCAAATGAATCAGGACGGTCTCTACATCGACGGCCAGTGGCGCTCCGGCAGCGCACAGCTACGGCTGATCAATCCGGCCACCGAGGCTTTGCTCGGTAGCGTTTGCGCTGGCGATGAGCAGGCCGTGGAGCAGGCGGTGAGCGCGGCGAGCCGGGCTTTCGTCGCTTGGTCGGCGACCACCGGGGCCGAGCGTGGAGCGGTCCTGCGCAGGATTGCCGAGGGTGTGCGCGAGCGCCGCGAAACCCTGGTCCAGCTGCAATCGAGCAACAACGGCAAGCCGCTGTTCGAGGCGGCTATCGATGTCGATGATGTGATTGCCACCTTCGAGTATTACGCGGGCCTGGCCGAGAGCCTCGACGGCCAGCAGGACAAACCGGTCGAGCTGCCCAGCGACGCCTTCGCCGCCCGTGTGCGTCGCGAGCCGTGCGGGGTGGTGGGGCTGATCGTGCCGTGGAACTTCCCGATGGTCACCACCGCCTGGAAGCTGGCCCCGGCCCTGGCCGCCGGGTGTTGCGTGGTGCTCAAGCCGTCGGAAGTCACGCCGCTGCCGGAGTTGGAGCTGGCTTCGATCATCGCCGCCAGCGGTTTGCCGGCCGGGGTCTTCAACCTGGTCTGCGGCACCGGCCTGGCCGTCGGCGCGCCGCTGGCGGCCGACCCGCGGGTGGCGAAGATTTCCTTCACCGGCAGCAATGCGGTGGGGGTCCAGGTGATGCAGCGGGCGGCGGAAACCGTGAAAGGCGTAAGCCTGGAACTGGGAGGCAAATCCGCGCTGTTGGTGATGGCTGATGCCGACCTCGATCTCGCGGTGGAGCTCGCCAGTGGCGGCGGTTTCTTCAATGCCGGACAGATGTGTTCGGCCACCAGCCGGGTACTGGTGGCCGAGGAGATTGCCGATGAATTCCTGCTGCGCCTGACCGCGCGGGCCGAAGCCATTCGCGTGGCGGACCCGTTCGACCCCGAGGTGGAAATGGGCGCGCTGGTCAACCAGGCGCAATACCAGCGTGTGCTCGGCCATATCGACCGTGGCCTGAGCGTCGGCGCACGGCTGGTTTGTGGTGGCGGGCGTCCACCCGAACTGACTCGCGGTTATTTTTTGCGGCCGACCATCTTCACCGAAGTGCCCCTGGACAGTGCGTTGTGGCGTGAAGAGATTTTCGGCCCGGTGCTTTGCGTGCGCAGTTTTGCCAGCGAAGCCGAGGCGCTGGCGCTGGCCAACGATAGCGAGTTCGGCCTGGTGGCCAGTGTGGTCAGCCGCAGTGATGAGACCGCGCAGCGGCTCGCCGATGCCCTGCAGGCCGGGCTGGTGTGGATCAACGCGCCGCAGGTGATCTTTCCGCAAACCGCCTGGGGCGGCTACAAGCAGAGCAGCCTGGGCCGTGAGCTGGGGCCCTGGGGGTTGCAGGCGTTCCAGGAGATCAAACATGTGATTCGAGCCCTGTAGCGCGAGCGGACTTTAACGACAGCGCACACCCTGTAGATGCCGGCTTGCCGGCTCCTACGGGGTTTTGTCGTGCCTGTGTGTTTTGTGTCTGGACCTGGGACCGGTCTGGTCCCTGACAGGGCAGCGCATGCCTCGAAATGAGGCATGCGCCGGGCGCATGGCTTCAATGACAAACTTTCGATTGTTGCCGGTTCCGGGCGACCTCAGGATGAACCTGCCGACTCAGCCTCGACCCACGGTCCTCGGGGGCTCCAGCGAGATCGGAGACCGGCTGCACGCATTGCGACCGACCTCATATCTAAAAAAATAAAGGGAGTCCGAAATGGGCCAGTACGACCTGAACAGAAGACAGTTCATCAAGACCGTGGGTGTCGCTTCGGTGGCCGCGGCCGCCATGAGCATGCCGTTTATCCGGGCCAATGCCAGCGACACCCGCTTCCAGGGCAAGACCCTGAAGTTGCTGACCTGGTCCGATGACACCGGCCTCGCCGCCCTGCGCAATATCGCCGCGACTTTCGAGGCCAAGACCGGCGCCAAGGTCATCGCCGACCGCACCGGCAGCACCTCGGAAATGGTCGCCAAGCTCAAGGCCGGCGGTGATCGTCCGCAGTACGACATCATCACCCTGGCCGGTGTCGGCGCCGAAGGCTTGGCCGCCGCCGGGCTGCTGGAAAAACCCGATCTGAACCGCATCCCGAACCTGGTCGACGTGCCGGAAAAATACCGCACCGGGGCCAACGGCCACGGCATCGGCTATCTGCTCTGGTGCAACAGCCTGGTCTACAGCACCCGCACCGTGAAAGAGGCGCCGGACAGCTACGCGGCGCTATGGGACAAGGACTTCGCCAGCAACCTGTTCCTGCCGCCGCCGAACTGGACCGAGGCCATGGACCTGATCATCATCGCCGCCAAGCTGGCCGGCGGTGACGAACACAACATCGAGCCGGGCTTCAAGAAGCTCGCCGAGCTCAAGGACCGCGTGGTCACCCTCGGGGAAAACCCCAACCAGATCGCCGAACTGTTCCGCACCGGTTCGCTGGACCTGGGTGGCCTGTATGCGCCGGCGTTCTTTCCGAAACAGATCCGTGATCCGGCCTACGGCCTGGGTGCCACCTTCGGCATGAAGGAGGGCTTCTACACCGACCTGATGCTCTCGGTGATGCCGAAGAATCGTCCTGGCGATACCGACCTGGCCTACGCCTTTATCGACCATTCGCTCGACCCGCTGGTGCAGGGCAAGATGGCCGAAGACATCTTCAATGGTCCGGTCAACGCCAAGGCGATCATCTCCGCCGAGGCGCGCAAGAGCCCGTACATCCTGACGCCGGAACAGATCGCCGAGAAAGCCATCATGCACGACAACGCCTTCCTGGCGACGGTGCATGACCAGTGGATTCGCCGCTATACGGAAATCTTTTCGTCCTGAGGTTGCGGTAGCGCCAGGTCTGATCGCCGCACAACCTTGTGGGAGCCTGGCTTGCCGGCGAAGGCGTCCTTGAGGACGCCAAAAGCTTCGCGGGCAAGCTCCGCTCCCACAAGGGCCGCGTTTAATCCTGATGATCAAGCGCGTCCTCCTGGCGCCTGGCTTGTTGATGATTTCTCTCAGTCGAGACTCTTTCTATGGAACACCAACCTCTGGCCCGACCGGTCGGCGTGGCTTTGCCGCGTCCTCGAACGGGTATTTCGCCCACCGCCCGGGCCTGGCTTTTCCTCTCGCCGTCGATGCTGTTTCTCGCCGTGCTGATTCTTGCCAGCCTGCTGGTGCTGCGCATGAGCGTCGGCACCAAAGGCGCCGAATGGACCGGCTTCAGCCTCGCCAGCTATGCGCAGCTACTGGAACCCTACTACCTCAAGTCGCTGCTGCTGACCTTGCGCCTGGCGCTGTTCAGCGCGGTGATCGCGGTGCTGCTGGCGATCCCGGTGGCCTACACCATGTCGCGCCTGACCTCGCCGTTTCTGCGGCGGATCTTCCTCGCCGCGGTGCTCCTGCCGCTGCTGGTCAACCTGTTGCTGCAAAGCTACGGCTGGCTGGTGATCCTCGGTCCCGGCGGCATGCTCAACCAGGCACTGATGGGCCTGGGCCTGATCAAACGCCCGATCATGCTGTTGTACAACCAGAACGGTGTGCTGATGGGCTTGGTGCAAACCGCTTTTCCCCTCGCGGTATTGCCGATCGCCAGCGCCATGCGCGGTGTCGCGCGCACCTATGAAGAGGCCGCCGCAACCCTTGGCGCCAGCCGTTTCCAGGTGTTTCGCCAGGTGGTCTTGCCGATGAGCCTGCCGGGCATCATCACCGGCGCGACCCTGGTGTTCGCCTACAACGCCAGCAGCTTTGTCGTGCCCTTGCTGCTGGGCGGTCGGCGCGTGCCGATGCTGGCGGTGATGGTCCATGACCAGATCGCCCCGCTGATGAACTGGCCGGCGGCCTCGGCGGCCGGCGTGGTGCTGATCATCACCACCCTGGCGATCATGACCCTGTCCGAATACGTCACCGGCCGTCGGCGCCGGATGCTGGAGTCCTGCCAATGAGCCTGTTGTCGCACAAACGCCTGTCGATCCTGCCGGGGGAGACCGGACGCTTCGCCGGGATTCTTTCGGGGATCATCCTGCTGCTGGCGGTGCTGCCGATCCTGACCATGATCGTCATGTCCTTCAGTGGCGCCTCGAACCTTGACTTCCCGCCCAGCAGCTACAGCCTGCAATGGTATCGCGCGGCCTGGCAGACCTTCGTCTCACCCGATAGCAGCGATGTGCTGAGCCTGGGCAAGGCGATGACCACCAGCCTGCTGGTGGCTTGCCTGACCATGGTCTTCGCGACCCTGGTGGCAGTGCCCGCCGCCTATGCGCTGGTGCGCTGCGAGTTTCGTGGCAAGGCCGTGGCGCTGCAACTGATGTCCCTGCCCCTGGTGTTTCCGATGGTGGTGCTGGGCTTGGCCTTGCTGCTGGTGTTCGACAGCCTGCCGTTCCAGATGAGCTTCTCGCGACTGGTGATCGCCCATGTGATCCTGGCCTTGCCCTTCGTGGTGAAGAACTGCACGGCGGCCATGCTGTCCATCGGCAGCGAGGTCGAGGAGGCCGCGCAGATGCTCGGCGCTTCACCGCAGCGGGCGATCCTCGATGTGGTGGTGCCGTTGATGAAGTCGGGGATTCTCGCCGGGATGCTGTTGGCGTTCATCGTCTCGTTCAACGAATTCACCGTGACCTATTTCCTCTACACCATCGACGTGATGACCGTGCCGATCTGGATGTACAGCCGCACCGTCTCGTCGCTGGACCCCACTGTTTTTTCCTTTGCCGTGCTGATCGTGCTGATCGACTTCGTCCTGATCTGGGCGTTGGAGAAGCTGGTGGGCGAAGGCGGCGTTTCCTTCTGATTTCTTGAGGTAAGCAACATGACTGGACTGATTCTGGAAAACGTCGAAAAGCACTACGGCATGGCCTGTGCGGTAAAGGACGTCAATCTGCACCTGCCCGAGGGCAAACTGGTGTGTTTCCTCGGCCCTTCGGGGTGCGGCAAGACCACCTTGCTGCGGATGATCGCTGGCCTGGAAACCCTCAGTGGCGGCGAGATCCGCCTGGATGGCGAGGACATCGGCCAGACCCCGGCGCATCTGCGCAACTTCGGCATGGTGTTCCAGTCCCTGGCGCTGTTTCCGCACATGACCGTGGGCGAAAATATCGCCTATCCGCTGAAACTGCGTGGGGTCGGCAAGGCCGAACAGCAGGCGCGGGTGGTCGAGCTGCTGCAACTGATTCAACTGAGCGAGATGCTCGACCGGCCGGTGTCCAAGCTCTCCGGTGGGCAGCGCCAACGGGTGGCGATTGCCCGGGCGATTGCCGCGCGGCCCAAGCTCCTGTTGCTCGATGAGCCGCTGTCGGCGCTGGACGCCAAGTTGCGCGAATCGATGCAGGTGGAAATCCGCCAACTGCAACAGCGTCTGAACATCACCACCATCATGGTCACCCACGACCAGCGTGAGGCCATGACCATGGCCGATATCGTGGTGGTGCTGGGCGAGCACCGGGTGCAGCAGGTGGGCACGCCCATCGAGATCTATCGGCACCCGGCCAACGAGTTCGTCGCCGACTTTATCGGCTCGGGCAATATCTTTCCGGCCACCGTGCTGGGCGGCGGGCGGGTCGGGCTACCGGGGGGCGAGAGCATCGAGGTGCCGGGCAGTGCCGCTGTCGAGACCGGCAAGCAGGTGCGGATGCTGGTGCGTCCGGAGGACCTGCAACTCTCCGCGCCCGAGGCGACTGCAGGCAGTAATCGCCTGCTCGGCACGGTGATCTTCGTCCGCGATATCGGCTCGACCATTGAAACCATTGTCGAGTGCTCCGGCGTGTCGTTCACGGCATTGAGCACGCCATGCCAGGGCAGCGGCGTGGGAGTGGGGCACAGGGTCTCGGTGACGATCCCGGCAGAGGCCTGTCGTGTACTGGCCGCCTAGCGCCTAGACACTCAGGCGCAATCGCGCCAGGTCGCGCAGCGGCGGCGCGCCGAACAGCCGGCTGTATTCGCGGCTGAACTGCGAAGGGCTTTCATAGCCCACGCGGTAGCCCGCCGCCGAGGCGTCCAGGCCTTCGAGCAGCATCAGCCGCCGCGCCTCTTGCAGGCGCAGTTGCTTCTGGTACTGCAAGGGGCTCATGGAGGTCATCGCCTTGAACCGGTGGTGCAGGGTCGACACGCTCAGGTTGGCCTCGCGGGCCAGGCTGTCGATGCGCAGCGGTTGCTCGAAATGACCGTTCAACCACTTGATCGCCTGGCTGACCCGATGGCTCTGGCTGTTGGCGATGGCGATCTCATACAGCCGGTAACCCTGCGGGCTGCGCAGCAATCGATAGAGAATTTCCCGGCGGATCAGCGGCGCGAGCATGTTGATGTCTTTCGGGCTGTCGAGCAGGCGGGTCAGGCGCAGCAGGGCATCGAACATCTGCGTGTCCAGGCGCTCCACATACAAGCCGCGCCCGGTCGGCCGGCTGGGCACGCCCATGGGCCCGGCCTCGGCAATCAAGGCACTGATTTCGGCCGGATCGATATCCACGCGCAAGGCGAGGATCGGGTGTTGCGGCGAGACACTGGCGATCCGCCCGCAGATCGGCATGGAAACCGAGACCACCATGTAGTTCAGCGGGTCGTAGACAAAGTTCTCGTCCCCCAGGCGCACTTCCTTGCGACCCTGGGCCATGACGCACAGGGCCGGCTGGGCCAGTACCGGGGAGAACTCGTGGGGCTGGCTATGGCGCGACAGGTGCAGCGAGCCTACCGCAGTGGCGTAGCTACCGTCTTCACCGGTGTTGCGGCAGATGATCTCGGCCAGTTCCGCGCGCAGCTTTTCCATTTCGACCGGCAGGGGGACTTGGGGTTGATCGAGCAAGGACATGGCGGGCCCTGGAGGTGATTGCGAATGCGGCAAGCTTAAGTTTGGGCAATCCGCAACGCCAGGACAATACTGCGCAATTCTTGCCTGATTCTGCCGTCTTTTCATATGACGCTCATGTTACAGGCGCTTGGCGGCCGTGAAGTTGCTCAAAACGCCGTGGGCAGGGGCAGGGCCGGCCGCAGGTATTGGCATTCGCGGGAATCGCTGGTGCGGCAGGATTGTGCAATAAGGCGGCAGGAATCGACTAACGACCCCCTCGGCAAACGCTCTAATCTCTGTTCCTGTCGCCGTCAGTCCCCGCACTGATCGAGCGAGTACAATTTCTCTTCGGGAGCGCCGCGCATGTCCAAGCCTATCCCCGTCAGCCACATGGCCTTCGTTCGTGCACGCCCTGGGCGTTCCGCCGAACTGGGCGCACGGCTGAGCAGCCTGATCGAACCTTCCCGCGAGGCCCCTGGTTGCCTGCAGTTTTCCCTGCAACACTCCCTGGCCGATGCCGACCTGTGGTTGGTGTCCGGGTTCTGGGTCAACCAACCGGCCATGACGGCCTACTTCAATACCCCGGTAATGCAGGTCTTTGCCGAGCTGATCCAGGAACTGGTGGTCGACAGCTTCGACTTCCATACCTTCAGCGATGTCAGCGCCGCCCGCGCCCAGTGTGATTTTCATCTGTCCAGTGCCGGTGCCTTGCAGCAGTTGGCCAGCTGAAGGTTTAGAATGCCGGCCAATCAATTGGCCGGGATAACAGGCATGGCACGTAAAGCATTCACACACTTCGAAGCCGTTTCGGCGGTGGTTCCCGGTGAGGGCGGTTATAGCGCGGCGATTGCCGTGAAAGCCCTGGACGGTTCCGGTGCGCCACGGTTTCACAAAATACTCGATGAACAGAAGTTCAAGACCGCCTTCGAGGCCGACGAGGCTGCCGCGCTGGAGCTTGCGCGACTGGCCGATGTCGACGAAGAGGCTGAGTTGTGCTGGTCTGTCGCCTAGGTTTGCAACTGATCCTCTGCGGGGCACGGTTTTTGTAGGCGCCGGCTTGCCGGCGATGGCATGCGGATGGGCGCGGCAAGGCTCAAGGGCCTCATCGCCAGCAAGCTGGCTCCTACAAGGACGTGCGCGGGCCGCTAGGCGCGTGGGCGGTACATCTTGAACAGGGCTTCCGGGCCCAGCTGGAAGTAATCCGCCGGACCACCGCCGCGCAGAATCGGCTCGGCGGCGCCGGTGTCGTAGATCCCGTCCTTGAGCAGCCACTTGGCGATATGCACGGCGACCACTTCGCCGAGCACCAGCCAGGTGGGCACCAATTCCCGATCCGCCCGTTGCAGTTGAATGATCTGGGTGACCTTGCATTCGAATGATACCGGGCTTTCCTGTACCCGCGGTACCTTGATGATTCGCGAGGCGGCAGGCGTGAGGCCGGCCAGTTCGAACTCGTTGACCTCGGCGGGCACGGCCGCGCAACTCTGGTTCATGGCTTCGGCCAGGGGCCGGGTGGCGAGGTTCCAGGCGAACTCACCGGTTTGTTCGATGTTGTTCAGGCTGTCCTTGCGGCCGACGCTGGCGAATCCGACGATCGGCGGAATGTAATTGAACGCGTTGAAAAAACTGTAGGGCGCCAGGTTCAGGTGACCTTGGGCATCCTGCGAGGAAATCCAGCCGATGGGCCGCGGGCCGACGATGGCATTGAACGGGTCGTGGGGCAGGCCGTGGCCGTTGGCGGGTTCGTAGTAGTGGATAGCGTCGGACATGGTTCGAGGTTCCGCGGGCAGGATGGAAGTGCAGGTGCACAGTGTGCGTTGCCGGGTTTTGAAATGCGATAGTTGGATAGCCGCGCACTTGTGGCGAGCGGGCAAGCCCGCTCGCCACTTGAGTTCTTCATCGCCTGGAAGCTTTGTATTTCTGCCCGCCAGAAATGACTAAGCCCGGCCGAAGCCGGGCTGCAAGGCTAACGGACGGGTTAGCTGATGGCAGCAGCGCCAGGGGTCTTGTCGTAGCCGTCGGCAGCAACGGCGTTGGC